>NZ_LATZ01000141.1 GCF_000981385.1 Bacillus sp. SA1-12 | reverse complement strand
GTCACAGTAGGTATTCCTAGTAATCTTACTCCACCGTTCGGTTTCGGGATTTCGATTCGACGTACTGGGTTCGGTTCATAGGTACCAGTTCTCAAAGAGTGACAAAGGGAATCCCAGTTTTCATAGAGGTGTCTTCGTAGGGATTTTACGGACATTCCATCTATGCCATGACTTCCTTTGTTCCTTTCCACACGCTTAAGTGCTTCAATTAAGTTTTCCCGTGACAAAATCATATCTATCAACATTTGATATTTCCTTTCGACGTGAACGTAGAAATCTAATTGTGTTATTCTTACTCCACACCCCCAAAGTCCCCCATGGAATTCACCATATCCTCCTTTAGGTAGCTCTTTTCAGATTATCTGTTTCAACATAAGAAGTTTACGCCTAGTTCTTAGTTCTTCCTAATTGTTCAGCCCTTCCCCTAATTCTCGAGAAAATAGGGTACTATGACTTCTGCTGACTTCTGATTGTTCAGCTATCTATCGCTAGATAGGTTACCAAATGTACTTGGCGTTCCAATCAGACCTCCCCAGGTAAGAGTGCAATCTTTCCCTCCACCTATCTGCTTTCATTTACTCTGTATCACCTTCGACAGAAAGGACTTTGTTTTGTTAAGCAAACTCATCCAATGATACCTAGCCTTATATGAAGTTCGTGTTCCTCAGACTACAAATGCTAATTTAAATATGTAAAAATTTGATTAATTAAAGATGTACAGTTTCGACTCATTTCTACATACTAATCTTGGGGTGATTAGTATGTACATAGCGTTAGATATCCAAACAGATTTTAAGATTAATAGTCTTACAGACTTACCAAAATTAAAAATACTGATGGAGAATTTAAAAATGCGAATTAACAAGAGTCAAAAATGACAATAGCACACTTTGTGACTTTGATATGGTTGACTGACAATATGAAAACGGTAATGGATGAAGCAAGAACAAATTATACCAAAGGAATAGTCAATAAACGTTTCGCTCAATTTGCGGATGATTTTGGATTTAAAGTGCAGCCTTGTATTGCAGGAA
>NZ_LATZ01000140.1 GCF_000981385.1 Bacillus sp. SA1-12 | reverse complement strand
TGGGCTTAAAAGTTTATATCAAAGATATGAATTTCTACGTCAAACTTAATTGAACCGCCGTATACCGAACGGTACGTACGGTGGTGTGAGAGGTCGGGGGTTAGTCACCCCCTCCTACTCGATTTGTATGAATTTCTTTACAACAGCCTTGTCTAAAGTTAGACGTTTTGACCGAGGATATGGTTGTGACGAAACAGGATACTGAACGTTAAAGTAATAGAATAGGAAGGTCTTATGTCACTTCCCTTAAACCCTTCCCTTCAAGAATCTCTCTAATACCTTCTTCACAAAACCCATAGGAACGCCAAGAACAGTTTTTACAGACGTTTTGGAGATCGGAGGTGCTCACATGTTTTTGGATACGGGTTTCAATGTCCTCCCAACTCAAAATTTGTCCGATTTCAAGTCCCATTATGTTTAAGATCGCCTCATCTCTCTTGTAGATATTTTCATTTTGGCAGTGGTATTCTCCTGAGTTAGGGTACTTTTCACACAGTTGATCAGGTCCTTTTACAAGGTTAATCCGTGTTTTGGGATTGTTTCTCAAGGTTTGATGCAATCGGGTCATATTTGCCACATATTCTGGAGAATAGCCCATTCCCCGATAGCCCAAAAGACAAAAAAGATGATGGCCGCGCAGTTTATACATAATGCACCTCCAGTTCAAATGGATTGTTAAATATATGTTAACATAAATTGTATAAAGGTTAACATTTTATCTCGAAAAGTTAGAAACTTAATTGCTTGGGAAAAGCAAAATTTACTTGATAGAGAAGTAAATGATAAATATTTCGCATACATTGTGACGTAGTAATTTAAAAATGAAATATTAAGGAGTACATCATACAATTTAGAAGGGAAAGAGGATGATGACAATTGAGATCGTACATGCAAGCGAATTAGGGGAAGATGGCAAAAAGAAAATAAGTGAGATTTTTGTAGATGGCTTTTGGCAAACATCTTGCCATTCTCTCAAAAGATAAAGAAATATTAGTTCAGGCTTTTGAGCATATGTTTAATGCGGATGTGTTTTATTGTGCGGTGATCGATGGGGAAATGGCCGGTATCACAGCATGCACGAATGGAAAAGCTTCTTCCGTTTACCTAAATAATAAAGAGCTTAGAAGGCATTTAGGGTTTTATAAAGGCACATTAGCATCGATATTTTTAAAACGGGAATTTGAAAAACCTCCAATTGAGACTGGAGACAAAATAGCATCGGTTGAATTTGTTGCCACAGCTTCCAGCTATCGAGGCAAGGGCGTTGCAACAGCTATAATGGATCATTTATTTCATTTGCCTCATTATCATTAATACATATTGGAAGTGGCCGATACAAATACGAATGCTGTTAACCTTTATGAAAAGCTCGGCTACAAGGAATTTAAACGAATTAAACATAAATATAGTAAAAGTAGCGGAATTAATGAACTTGTATATATGAAGTATGTAAAACCAAATACTCAATAATGGTAAGAACCGGTTGTTCCGCTTTATTGGAAAACCGGTTTCTCTTTTTTATTTCTTATTTCTTATTTCAATTATTCAGCTAAGCTTTGTGCCAATTGCTTTTCCTTCCACATGACGGTAATGCTCAGGCCGATGATCATAATGGCCGATGAGAAAAGATAAGGATAGTGGATGTTTACATCAAACAGGATTCCGCCAATTGCCGGTCCGGCGATATTCCCCAAGCTCGTATAGGTTGAGTTCATTCCAGCAACAAAACCTTGCTCATTTTCGGCAGCTTTTGATAAAAATGTTGTCAATGCCGGGCGAAGCAGATCAAATGCGAGGAAGATAAAGCAAGTTACCGTAAGCACCGCCAAAAAACTAGAAATCATGGTTGATACTACAGCTAATATGGCACCAGCTAATAAACAAATTTGAATCAGCTTTTTTTCACCGAGCAGGTCGACCATTTTTCCAAACATAAATACTTGAACAATCACGCCAAAGAGTGAACTTATCGTAATAATTAAGGCAATGTCCTTAGGAGTAAAACCAAATTTATGGTCAGAAAATAGGCTAAAGACTGTTTCATATGCTGATAAACCGAACGCTAATACAAATACAATCATAAATGCAATAAAGTATAGGGGATTAAGGGAACGTTTTAAATCGCTTAAAAAGCTTGACTGTTTTGTATGAGCAGACATTTCTGCAAGCTGTTCCTTTGTTAGCGGCTCCTTTAAAAGAAATATAGATGAAATGCATGCTAAAAAGGCAATGGCTGCTGCAAAAAAGAAAGGCATTCTTATTCCATATTCTGCAATAAATCCGCCAATTCCAGGCCCTATAATAAAGCCAGTGCTTATGGCCGCTGAAATATACCCCATCGCTTTTGGACGTTCTTGAACAGAGGTAATATCGGCCATATAGGCAGTAACACCCGGCATAATAAATGCGGCACTAATCCCCCCAAGAATCCTTGATAAATAAAGCAATGATACATTCTTTCCTAAACCAAAGATAAGTTCAGAAACACCAAAAAGAAATAAACCGGCTATGATAATGTTTTTTCTGCCGTAACGGTCAACCCAACGTCCTGCAAATGGTGACATTACTAGTTGTGCCACCGCAAAAACGGCAACAAGATAGCCCATCGTTTTTCCTGATAGATGCATGATATTCATAAAGGATGGCATAACAGGAATGATAAGGCCAATACCTAAAAAGGCAATAAATAGATTGCTCAGGAGGATAATAAGTACTCCTTTTTGTTCTTTTATTGGTTTCTTCATAGATCAACACCTCTTTCTGTCGTGAATCTTTAATGTGAAATGCCTCTCCAATATACTTTCCAAGAGGCATCTAATTTGTCCTTTAGTCGTTTTTCATCATTGCCGTATACAAGCTCGACCATGATGGAATCGACTACTCCTAAGAACGCAAACGTAGGTGTTATTGCTTTGTCTTCAACTATTGCTTTCGCATCAATCCAATCCTGGAATTTATTTTCGAAGATCGCCTGCACCTTACTCTCAATATCGATAACTTCCTTTTCAATAGCCTTTGCAAGATGGGGTGGCGGAAAAAAGGACATGCGCAGCCAAAACTTTAAATGTTCATTTTTTTGGAATAGATCAATCACCAATTGCAAGAACCCGTACAAGTCTTGTTCAGGATTTTGTGCACCGATTTTGCTGAAATAATGAAGTTTTGAAGACAGCTCAGCCTCTTTCGCATCATGTAAAACTTGCAGAAAGAGATCATCCTTCCCTTTAAAATAGGCGTAGATTGATTGCTTTTTCATGCCGACTTCTTCTGCTATTTGAGAGAGGGATGCACCTTCATACCCATGAATAGTGAAATATTTTAGGGCTGCATCTTTAATTTCATTGATTTTCAATAGTCATCACCTCGAAATTTTACGAACGTTCGTCAGTTATAATACCAAAAAAAGTAATAGGAAGCAAGTTTTTAATAAACATAGAGAGTCTAAACAAATAATTTTTACAAAGAATAATAGATATTTATATGGGAGTTCCTATTTTAATTATTGATCATTAGAAATCATAATAGATTGAGGGGATTTTTGTAAAAAGTATACCTCTATAAAGGCATCGGTTCCCATGCCTTTATAGAGGTATACTCGCAATAATAAGGATAACCATGTATTGACAATTTATTTAGGATCGCTATATAATTTATTTTGTGAGGTGAATGTTAGATGGAAACACGTGATAAACAGCTGGAACAATTTGTAGACTGTTTTCAAGCGATTGGCCGGTTTATGAAGCGAAATCAGCGGAGTAACCAAAATGCGACTGAGATAACAAAAACCCAATGGCTGATTTTGCGCTTTTTGTGGAAACACGATGGCAGTACGATCGGACAGCTTGCTGAACGGCTGGAGGTTCGTTCAAGTTCAATGTCACAAATGATTGATCGTTTAGAGCTTGCTGGAATGGTATATCGTGAATCAGATAAGAACGATGCGAGAACACGAATTGTCAAATTAACAGAGGCTGGTAAAGAAACCATCACGAAAATGAAAAATGCCCAAGTGGAGCTGCTTTCTGGCCCGTTTAATCAGCTAACATCAGAGGAACAAACTGCACTTGTTGAGATTATGATGAAAATGACAAGCCAGTTAAAACCACAAGGATTTAGACGGAAATAACATTTTATAGTCGATTTAATATTTAGGGTCGCTACATAAAATAATTGCTGGTCCAAATTTGACGATACCTTTAAGCTCACGAGCTCTTTAAAAGAATTTATTTACCTCATAAACACAATGTCAAAAAATAGGTAGAAAAAATTCCAAACATTCTAAAGGAGGAATCTTTCATGAGTATCATTGATATTATTAATTCACGACGTACAATAAAAAAATTCAAAGTAGATCCGGTTGAGATGGAGCAAATCAGCAAATGGCTGCAAGCGGCTGCAATGGCGCCTAATCATAAAATGACTCAACCATGGGAAGTGTATGTAGTTGGTCCTGAGACAAGAGAAAAGTTAAACCACAAAACAAATTTCTTTCATGCACCCGCTGTCCTTGCGATTTTATCCAAGCATGGTGCAACTGAAATTGAAACAGAAGAAAATCTCATTGCTACAGCATGCTTTGTACAGAATTTTAATTTAGCTGCATGGGAAGAAGGAGTTGGCACATTCTGGTCATCGTTTGGGAGCTCTCCGAGAAACCGTGAAATTCTTGGTGTTCCTGATGGTTATGATGTGGTAGGGGTATTTGGTGTAGGATATCCTGAAGAAATAAATGAGCCAAAAGAGAGAACGGCTATTCAAGAAAAAATAACATACTTATCATAAAAAAGGATAGATCATCTTTTAAAGATATTGTTTGTCGAAAGCAATACCACTTTACATTCAGGAGGAAAAGGATGAAAATTGAAGCGTATATCCATTCTCTGTTTACGAAAGATGATGCTATATTAGATCAAGTCTTAGCAAGCATTCGTGCTAACGGTATGCGAAATATATCCGTACCGCCGGAAATCGGAAAGCTGTTGACCCTATTAGTAAAAATTTCAGGTGCCAAAGAGATATTGGAAATTGGAGCTCTTGGAGGGTACAGTGGTATCTGTCTTGTACGCGGTCTTCGGGAAGAGGGCCATTTAACCTCACTGGAGTTGAAAGAAGAATTTGCCCAATTGGCACATACCAATCTAAAAAAAGCTGGTTTTGGTGACCAAGTAACCTATTATACTGGCGAGGCTTTAAAGAGCTTGGACCAGCTCGAAAAGGAACAAAAAAGGTTTGATTTTATTTTTATTGATGCGGATAAGGAAAATTATCCAAATTACCTGGAACGGTCATTAAAACTTGCCAATCCCGGTGCACTGATAGTCGGTGATAATGTGTTACGAGGAGGAAGGGTCTGTGATACCTCGTATGGTGATGCACAAACAGATTACATACGTGCTTTCAATGATCGACTGGCAAAAGATCCAAATCTGGAATCGATCATCCTGCCGATTGGAGACGGAATCGCAATTGGTCGGGTGAAGGGGTAAATTTAATATCGTTAAGTGTAAAAGGTTACCTATCGGTTGTCGCCGAAGGTATCCTTTTTTTATTTCTCAATTCACTGTTTTCTTTGTCTGTCTGCTGTCCAGAGCAAATGGGATGAATGTACTGATTTAAAGGAATAAATAAGTTGTATAATACATGGAACGAAACAATTGACCAACGAATAAATCAGCCTTATTGTCAATCAACAAAAGATACGTTATGTTATACACGTTGAAGACAAGATGGTAAAGTAAAGGAATTGATTATCTAACATTTTTTATATTTTAACTATTGTAGTTAGGGGGAGATAGTTTGCTTATATCTGAGCGTCATCGTTTGATATTAGATTATTTAAAGGAAAAAGAGAATGTTAACATTCATGAATTAGTAGGCTTAACAAAAAGTTCAGAATCTACATTGCGACGCGATTTGGATCAACTAGAAAAGCAAAACTACATAAAACGTGTACATGGCGGTGCTACACTGTTACAAAAAAAACGTGAAGAACTAAGTATGATTGAAAAATCTACTCAGAATCTGAAAGAAAAAGCGATTCTGGCAAAATATGCTGCGCAAATAATTGAAGATGGTGACTGTGTATACCTTGATGCAGGTACAACAACCTACCAAATGATCCAGTATTTAGATCAAAAGAATATTGTTGTCGTTACAAATGGGGTTGACCATTTGGATGCATTACATGCAAAGGATATAAATACCTATATCATTGGAGGATACGTCAAAAAAGCAACAAAAGCGCTGATTGGTAGTAATGCTTACGAAAGCATGAAAAATTATCGATTTGATAAATGCTTTATCGGAACAAATGCAATCCACTTTGAATTAGGCTTTACTACTCCAGATCCAGAAGAAGCGCAAATAAAAGCAAAGGCTCTCTCTCTCTCTCGAGAAAAATTTGTCCTTGCAGATCATACGAAATTTGGAGAGGTTTCGTTTTCTAAATTTGCCGAACTGCATCAAGCTAAAATCATTACGAATGAAGATGATTCGATGATATTGGAGAAGTATAAGAAAAAAACAGAAATTTACAGTTCTGCTTTTTCTTAAGTGTATGATTTGGAGCTGACTATAGATGTATCTATTTTACATAGAAGTGTGTTTATTTCTTTGTCCACCGTTGTATAGATTGGACAATGTGGATAAAAAATAACGTTGCTGTTTAAGGTGGCGTTACCAGGAATGAGTGATAAAGTAAACATTCTTAAAGTCAATTTTAATTTACAGACATTAGGACGGACAACAGTTTTCTAGTTGTGCGTCTTTTTACTTATTCAATAATTTTGAGCTTTTTATTATCATGATTATTTTTCAAGCCTCACCAACATGTATTAATTTTTTTTACCTTTATATTGAGATTCACAAAAATAAATATTCTTGGAAATTATTTGTTTAGAGTGTAACAAAATGAATGGAAGGATTATCATTCAAAGCCCCTGGGAAATTCATATAAAAGCATAGTTTTAAAAAAGATAAATGGTTAATATTTACTATTTTTAATATAATTTACTGAATTTTGCCAAAATATTGACAGTTGTTAAGAAGCATAATATAATCAAAAGCAATCAAAAATAATCATATACGATCAATTTACACAAAATGATCATTCGTAAAAAATCATTTGTTTCTTCATTTACCACTTTTATTAAAAACGCTAACAAGTACTTCTTTAAAATTCCCATTTCATTACACAAACATCATAGAAGAACTTCATTTTAAGACAATGCCTCATAATTTAATCACTTAAAGGAGGTGATGCAGCTACATTTTGTAAGCGTTTATAATAGCTTTCATCAATCGTTACTATCCTTGAAAATCGTTTTTAAATTATTCATTCCTAGGGGGCTTAACTATGAAAAAAAATGTAAAAACTTTATTCGTACTAATTTTATCAGCTGTAATTGCTTTAATGTCCGCATGCAGCAGTGCAAGTGAAACTACAACCGGTAGCTCTGGACAAGAAAACAGTGACGCTAAGTTAAAAATCGGATTAACCGTAGGGACTTTAGCAAATCCATTTTTCGTTGCTATGGGGAAAGGTGTTGAAGAAGCTGGAAAGGAATTAGGTGCGGAGGTCCTTGTAGAAAGTGCTGAATATGATCTTGCAAAGCAAACGTCTCATATTGAAAACTTTATTACCAAAAAAGTAGATGTGATTTTATTGAATGCAGTTGATACAAAGGGGATTGCTGCAGCTGTTCAACAAGCAAAGGATGCTGGCATTCCAGTCATTGCAGTTGATACAAATGCTGAGGGCGGAGTTGATGCTACTGTTACTTCAGATAACTACCAAGCAGGCAAGCTTGCTGGTGAATATGTGGTTGAACAATTAAATGGAAAAGGAAACATTGTTATTATTGATGGACCTCCTGTATCAGCTGTTACAGATCGCATTCAAGGGTTTGAGGATGTGATTAAAGAGTCTGGAATTAAAGTAGTTGCAAAGCAAAATGGTGAAGGAAACCGTGAAAAAGCTTTATCAGTTATGGAAAGTATTTTACAAGCGAATCCATCGGGGGCTATTGACGCTGTATTTGCGATTAATGACCCTGAAGCAATCGGTGTTGAAATTGCTTCAGAGCAAGCTGGAAGAAAAGATGAGTTTTTCATTGTAGGTGTTGATGGTGCTCCCGAAGCGACAGAGGCAATGGCGAAAGAAGGAAGCTCCATTATGGCTACTTCTGCTCAATCACCAAGTGAAATGGTGAAAAAAGCAGTTGAAATTGGCATGAAGGTGAAAAAGGGTGAAGAAGTCGAAGAGCTTATTAAAGTACCTGTTGAGCTAGTTACTCAAGATACATTAAATTCTTACAAGGGCTGGTAAATGATTCGAAGGGTCAGACCCTTTTTATATGAAGGTGGGATTGGCGTATGGCGGTTAAAGAGTTGGTAACAAAAAAACAACACATAATGAAAATGCCGGTACTGAATATGGAAGGGATAAGTAAAACATTCTCAGGTGTAAAGGTGTTAAACCATGTGAGAATTGAGCTCTTTCCAGGTGAAGTACATGCGTTAATGGGAGAAAATGGTGCAGGGAAATCAACCTTTATGAAAATCCTTGCAGGGATCCATTCACCCGATCAGGATGGAGGGACCATCTATTTTAAAGGTCAATCTATATCATGGAGAGATCCTGTTGAGGCAAGGAACAGAGGAATAAGTGTGATCCACCAGGAGTTAAATCTCTCTCCTAATCTAACAATCAGTGAAAATATTTTAATGGGTTCACCTTTTCCAAGAAATCGATTAGGAATGGTCAAATGGGACGAGGTCCACGAACGTGCACAAAAGGTGTTAGATTCAATGGGAGCTAATCTAAATCCACGTGCACTTGTTTCAACCTTGAGTGTAGCACAACAACAAATGGTCGAGATTGCTAGATCATTATCTTTTAAGGCAGAGGTTCTCATCATGGATGAACCTACAGCCTCTTTAACTGATAAAGAAATTAAGAAGCTATTTCAAATGATAGAAGATTTAAAAGAACAAGGAGTTGCTATTGTTTATATTTCTCACAGAATGGACGAAATCTTTAAGATTTCGAATCGATTCACTGTATTGCGTGACGGTGAATGGGTTGCTAGCGGGCCGATTGAAGAGACGAATCCGGAGCACCTTGTAAAGCTAATGGTAGGTCGCGATTTAAAAGATTTATTTAATCGAACGAAAGGATCTGAGCCAACACGCTCATATGGAGCTGCCCCTGTTCTAGAACTGAAAAATATTTCTGACAATACCATTGTAAAAGATGTATCATTTAAAATTTTCCCTGGTGAAATTGTAGGTTTAGCAGGACTGGTAGGGGCAGGTCGAACAGAGCTTGTTAGGGCTCTATTTGGTGCATCTGAGCTGAAAAGCGGGGATATATACGTAGATGGCAAGTCTGTGAACATAAAATCACCAATCGATGCAATGGCAAATGGAATTGCTCATGTGCCTGAAAGCAGGAAAGAACAAGGTTTATTTTTATCAATGTCAGTAAAAGAAAATCTTTTAATGGCCGAATTAAAGAAGCATTCAAAGTCAGGGATTATTCGTTGGAAACAAGTTAATGCGAGTGCCGATCAGTTTATAAAAGACCTTAATATAAAAATCGCCTCACCTGAACAGCAGGTTTCAAACCTTAGCGGCGGTAATCAACAAAAGGTAGTCATCGCTAAATGGCTGTCCATTACACCTAAGGTTTTACTGCTTGATGAACCTACTCGGGGCGTCGATATCGGGGCAAAGACTGAAATACACAAAATTGTCTCAAAGCTTGCGGATCAAGGTTTAGCCGTATTGGTTATTTCATCTGAGCTTCCAGAAGTTTTAGGGCTCAGTGATCGAATCCTTGTCATGTGTGAAGGAAGAGTAACTGGGGAACTTTCGAGAAAAGAAGCTACGCAGGAAAAAATTATGCACCTAGCTACGAAAGGGGAGTAGAAGAAAATGAAGGAAAATATTCAATCAGTTTCACCATCGCAAAGCCTGCAGGTAGGAATTATTCTTCATGATTTATGGAATCGTTTAGGAATGATTATGATTCTATTATTATTATGTGTTGTCCTTTCGTTCACAGCACCAAACTTTTTAGATACTGCCAATATGTTGAATGTATTAAAGCAGGTTTCTATTATTGCGGTATTGGCAGCTGGGATGACAATCGTTATTTTAACAGGCGGAATTGATTTATCAGTTGGTTCCACAGTTGCTTTATCAGGTGTTATTTCAGTTATGGTTTCTGCTGCAGGAGTTCATCCTATTATTGCGATGTTATCAGGTGCAGCAGTTGGTTATGCTGTAGGACTTATTAATGGTTTTTTTACAGCGAAAACGAAATTGCCATCATTTATCGTGACATTAGGAAGCTTTACGTATGTTCGCGGTCTTGCTTATGTCATAAGCGGCGGTTATCCAATCGTTTTGCAAAATGAAACCTTTAAATTCATTGGCGGCGGAGCTATTTTTGGAGTACCTACCCCGATTTATATCATGCTTTTGGTATATGGTGTGATGTTTTTTGTCCTTAAGTATACAATGTTTGGCCGCCATATTTATGCAATCGGCGGGAACGAAGAAGCAGCCCGCTTAACAGGAATCAGGGTTGAAAAGACATTAATAAATGTTTATTCCATTAGCGGCTTATTAGCTGGTTTAGGTGGCGTCGTTTTAGCTGGAAGATTGTATTCTGGACAGCCAACTGCAGGACAAATGTATGAATTGGATGCCATTGCTGCAGTTATTTTAGGCGGAACAAGCTTAACTGGAGGTAAGGGCAGAATACAAGGAACGATCATAGGGGTTTTAATTATGGGTGTTATTAGTAATGGGTTAACATTAATGGATGTGAATTATTATTGGCAGCTGGTTGTAAAAGGAGGCGTGATTGTAGCAGCCGTTTTATTGGATCGCTTAAGAGGGAGCGGTGCAAGATAATTTTCAATCCAGAGCCAACAATAAAAAAGGAAAAATGACCATTCAATCGCTCTTGAATGGTCATCACTTTAAATAAAATCATCCTTTAATTGATTTTATATAATTCACGACCGTTTAAAGATTGAACTGAACGATGATTATCAGGGAAAATTTGCTGGAATGTCTGAATTTGTTCTTTCGACATTTCAATTGGCTGCTCAAATATGATCCATTTCACCTCTTCCGTACAAGGAGGCGTTGTTAATGATCCATTATAATGAATTGATGTTTGATCTTTAGGGAGTACTCCCAATAAATCAATTGGTTCTTTTACAGTCATTTCTTTCGATGTTTCATCCTTCGGTAATACATCCCAAATAGATGCAAATTTTTCATTTTCCTTTCCTTCTTGTATCATGACTCCAAGGACGGCAATCTTTCCATTGCTGTCTTTATGTACGAGGTGCAGCTCCATATCATAATTTTGGCCATTAAATTGGTGTTCACTCGGAGTATGGAAATGAAATTGCGCAAGCTTATACTCTTTACCTTCAACTGAGATGCTGTTGCTTTCTGTTGTAGCATTAGCCTGCACGGTATGACCGTTATTGACAAGAGTAAAAGCTGTAGGTTCATATTGAATCCGAGTATTTTCTGATTTTTTTTCCGTTACTATCTTTGAGAATTCAATATTAATTGGAGATTGCTCACTTCCGTTAACACATGCTGAGTTTGCTTGATCTAATTCTCCCCAATATTTAGGTCCCGTTTCACCTTTGTAGGACCAATGAACAGTGTGGTCTTCTTTTTCTTTACTTTCATTAGTTTCAGTTGTAGCATTCGTTTTTTCCGAGCAGGCTGCTAATGAAACGCTTAAAGATACAGCTAAAAATGGATATACGAACTTCTTATTCATGCTAATCTCCTTTTTGTGAATCTTCCGTATTTATATAAAATAAAATACTAAATTTTACATAATAGCAAGACAAAATTTGCCAGTTAACGATTACAAATTATAATCAGGAAGAAATAGCTATTTTTTATAAGTAAAAGGAATCAGAATACTCCATATTAGTGGGGAAGGCACCTGATATATTTAGTCCTGTATTTTGAAATGAATGTTTAAAAAAAGAGAAATGTCGGAATAAATACAATTTTTCTAAAAAGGTGTTGATATCTTTTTAAGGATAGGATAATATAAAACCATATTTAGGGTTATCGATTACCCTATTGTTAGATAAGGATTGAAAACGTTTTAATCTAAAGTATTTGTAAAAAGGGTAAAAATAAAGCAGACAAAAAGGAGGTTTTATAAAAAAATAGAATAAACTTTCTGCCTCTAGCAGGTAATCGATAAATCTTTTAGTTGAAAAGGAATCGATTACTATAGCGTTGATTCAACAGGTGTAGGAAAAAAAGTGTTACTGAAAACACTGGAAATGTAAGCGTTATCTAAGGCGCTTCTTAAGAAAAGTCAATGATCGTTATTATCATATTAACATTAAAAGCACTTAAATATTATTGTTCATCTAACTAACGGTCATTCTTTGATTAAAAAATAAATAGAGAAAAAACATATCTATTTATGAAGGGGAAGAGAGGAGAAATCCATATGAATAAACAGGGAAACCAAAAGTCGTTTTTACGTACGATTATCTTAGTCTCGACATTCGGAGGGCTTCTTTTTGGATATGACACTGGTGTAATTAATGGAGCTTTGCCGTTTATGTCTGAAGCACTTGGCCTTAATTCATTCACTGAAGGTATTGTTGCCAGTTCACTTCTTTTTGGGGCAGCACTCGGTGCAATAATTGGCGGCAGGCTTTCAGATATTATCGGACGTCGCAAAAATATTCAATATCTTGCAGTGCTTTTCTTTGCATCTACACTTGGATGTACACTTGCACCGAACGTAACGATTATGATTATTTCCCGGTTCTTTTTAGGTCTTGCTGTAGGGGGAGCATCAGTAACAGTTCCAGCATATTTAGCGGAAATGTCACCAGCAGACAGAAGGGGCCGAATGGTTACTCAGAACGAATTGATGATCGTTACCGGACAACTTTTAGCCTTTGTTATCAATGCTATTTTAGGCAACACAATGTCTCATCATGATCATGTTTGGCGCTACATGCTTGCAATCGCGTCACTTCCAGCTATTTTCTTATTCTTTGGCATGCTTAGAGTTCCGGAAAGCCCGCGTTGGCTGGTATCAAAAGGAAAAAATAGGGATGCCCTAAGCGTCCTCCTTAAGATACGTGAAGAAAAACAAGCTCAATCAGAGCTTAATGAAATTGAGGAAACTCTTGCGAAAGAGGCAGGGACTAAGCAAGCAACATATAAAGATTTAAGTGTACCTTGGATTCGCCGTATCCTATTGCTAGGGATTGGAATTGCAGTAGTGCAACAAGTTACAGGTGTTAACTCAATCATGTACTACGGTACTCAAATTCTTAAAGATGCTGGTTTAGGAACTGAGGCTGCTCTTGTTGGTAATATTGCAAACGGTGCCATTTCAGTTTTAGCTACTTTTGTTGGTATTTGGCTTCTCGGCAAAGTTGGCCGTCGTCCAATGTTGATAACTGGCTTGGCAGGAACTACGGTGTCACTTTTACTTATTGGGATATTCTCTCTTTCGCTTGAAGGATCTGTGGCATTGCCATACGTCGTACTTACTCTAACAGTAACGTTTCTTGCTTTTCAACAGGGAGCAATCTCACCTGTCACATGGTTGATGCTTTCAGAGATATTCCCGCTTCGTTTACGCGGGATAGGTATGGGTGTTACTGTTCTTTTCTTATGGGTTGTTAATGGTTTTATTGGCTTGGCATTTCCAGTATTGCTTGATAAGGTTGGCTTATCTACAACGTTCTTTATTTTTGTTGCTTTGGGACTTGCAGCAATCGGATTTGTGAATAAATTCTTACCGGAAACAAAGGGACTGACTCTTGAACAGTTGGAACATAAATTCCGTAATCATGATAAGCAAGATCAACAGGAATACTTGGAACAGGTTGACATCCAAGCAAAATAAATAACCAAAAAAAGATGTTGATTTGAAGTTACACCGGAGAGAAATGCCGGTATAGAAATAGATCAATAGACTGCAATGGAGTTCTTATGAATTCTTTGCAGTCTTTTTTTATTAGGGGTTTATTACCTTTTATTCTTACCATATCTAGAATTTGAAAGAGAGAAAGATATGCTGAACACAATGGACTATGATATAATAATCCAATAATAAATCAGTACGATTGCTGGGAGTTTGTGCATACCACTTCGTTGTGAAAAGAATATACATCGGTTGAAAGAGTGGGAAGAAATGAAACCAACCATTTACGATATTGCGAGGGAAGCGGGAGTCTCTGCTACTACGGTTTCCAAGGTAATTAATAATAAGGGCCGGATAAGCGAGAAAACAAAAAATAAAATCATGCAAATCATCGAGGAGTTTCATTATCAACCTAATGTGCTGGCTTCTGCGATGAAAGGAAAATCTACTTACACTATTGCACTGTTAATTCCTGATGCGGCTAACCCTATATATGCCCAGTATTTAAAATATATAGAGGAATATGGGCAGGAGTTGGGATTTAGTGTTGTCATGTGCAGTACCGGGAGTGACCCTGAAAAGGAAGCTAAACATATTACCTTATTAAAGCAGAAACATGTAGACGGTATAATTATTGCTTCGATCTTTAAAAACGAACAAGTGTTAAAACAGCTTATTGAGGAAGAATTGCCGATCGTCCTTTTTGCATTTCAACGACCGGAACTTCCTGTAGGCAGTGTAACCGGAGATGATTATTTAGGAGGTTATCTTGCAACTGAACATTTGTTGTCATTAGGACACCGCAGAATTGGAATTATTGCCGAGGACGCAACCATAAGCGGGACGGAACGAATTAAGGGATATAAAAAGGCTATCGAAAATGCCGGACTAGAGGTTAATGAAAACTTAGTTATTACAATTAATGAACCAACCATTGAAGGGGCAGCGGTGCATGCTAAAGAATTGCTTAACAATGCACAAAGGCCTACAGCGATATTTGGCTGTAATGATATACTGGCAATTGGATCGATGCTTGCAGCGAAGGGCCTTGGGATCAGGATACCGGATGAACTTTCTATCATCGGATTTGATAACACGGTTATGTGTAAGATTGTAGAGCCTCAGCTATCATCCGTAAATATACCGATACACGAAATGGGAAAACAGGCAATGGAACTGTTGGCTCAGCAAATTAATAAAAAGAATAACATGAAGCAACGTATTTCTCTTTTACCAGAACTTATTATTCGTCATTCAACAGCAAAACTTAATAAAGAGTAGATTGAAATTTATATCTGGATGAGAAGTTCTATCTACTGGAAACCATTTTAAAATGTATTATTCAAAAAGAAAAAAAGGCGAGAAAATCATAGTTTTACTTTGATTTCTCGTCTTTTTATTGCATTTAAACTTTTTTTGTTGAACTGTAAAGAAGAGGCATCTATCACAAAGAGGAATCGATAAACCAGATCGATGCGGAAAAAACTCTAAAATAATTATCAGAATATAAACTTTATTAAAAAGATATTGAAATATCCTGAAGTATAGGATAAAATGAAATCAACTTTTTAAGGGTAATCGATAACCCTAATTCAAAGAAGAGGGATTTCAGGTCCATTTGTCTTTTTCATTTAAAAGAGAAGATATTGTTTGGAGGACACTATCCTTATAGATACGTTGAATTTGTAAGCGTTGTCCTTTGTTTAGGCTATAATGTCGGAAATATAACGAAAGTAGTGAGAGTAAATAGTTATAAAGATGATGTGCAGGTTGAACGTAAAACAATAAGACTTGTCCTTTCAAGAAAAACAAACTTTCGGCAACTACTAAATAAATTTGGAGGAATGACCATGACTTTAAAATTTGGCGTGATCGGAACAGGTGCAATCGGCAGTGAACATATTAAAAGAATCACAAACAAACTATCTGGTGGAAAAATTGTCGCTGTAACGGATGTGAACGAAGCATCGGCAAGAAACGTTGTAAATCAATTCAAGCTAGATGCAGTTATCTATCCTGATGATAAAGCACTTGTTGCTGATGAAAATGTGGAAGCGGTGTTAGTAACAAGCTGGGGTCCTGCTCATGAACAAAGTGTACTGGCAGCCATTGAAGCTGGGAAGTATGTTTTTTGTGAAAAACCGTTAGCAACAACAGCAGAAGGCTGCATGAGAATTGTAGAAGCGGAAATGAAACATGGTAAGCGTTTAGTACAGGTTGGATTTATGCGAAGATATGACAATGGTTACGTACAATTAAAACAAGCCATTGACAGCAATTACATTGGCAATCCATTAATGGTTCGCTGCGTACACAGAAACCCTTCTGTAGGAGAGAACTATACAACAGATATGGCCATTCACGATACACTCATTCACGAAATTGATGTATTGCATTGGTTAATCAATGATGACTATAAATCTGTACAGGTGGCATTTCCGAAGAAATCATCCCGCGCACTTGCACACTTATCCGACCCGCAGCTCATTACGTTAGAAACAAATAGCGGTATCATCATTACAGCAGAAGTGTTTGTAAACTGTCAGTACGGCTATGATATCCAGTGTGAAGTGATCGGTGAAGAAGGGATTGCCTATCTGCCTGAGTTCCCAGGGATCACCACTCGTAAGGATGGGAAGCTTGGTACATGCATCTTAATGGATTGGAAAGATCGCTTTATCGATGCTTATGACATAGAATTGCAAGATTTTATCGACTCAATCAAGAAAACAGGCGAGCCTAATGGTCCAACATCTTGGGATGGCTACATTGCAGCTGTCACAGCGGATGCTTGTGTAAAAGCCCAGCATTCAGGAGAAAAAGAGCCTGTGACATTATCCGAGAAGCCAGACTTCTATAAAAATGAAAAAACAATTGGTGCAACAGTCTAAAACTCTTATTAAATATGGCACTGTCGCTGTTAGGGTTTTCAGTTAGAAAAATCGTGCATACTGTTTGAAGTGAAGAGACTTAGAATAACGGGCTTTTAATAGAAGGTGTTTTTGTTGATACATCTACAGTCGAATGAAAACGAATGGGGGACTTAATATGAAACTTTGTTTTAATCAGGCTACGACGTTGGAGAATTCCAATCTAGCAACGGACTTGGAATATTGTGAGAAACATGGCTATGACTATATCGAAATTCGAACCATGGACAAATTGCCAGAGTATTTAAAGGAAAAGTCTTTGGACGAACTCGTTGAATTTTTCAACACGCACCATATCAAGCCGCTAGCATTTAATGCATTAGTGTTTTTCAATAATCGTGATGAAGCAGGTCACACAGAAATCATTAATGAATTCAAAGAGATGATGGAAGCTGCGAAAAAACTGGGCGTAAAATATGTGGTGGCCGTACCGCTTGTTACAGAACAGAAGATGTTGAAACAGGATATTAAAAATAGCTGTGTAGAAGTGCTGAAAGAACTGTCAGATATCGCAGAACCTTATGGCGTGAAAATTGCAGTTGAATTTATAGGGCATCCGCAATGCACTGTCAATACATTTGGCCAAGCATATGATATTGTCGAAACCGTTAATCGTGAGAATGTTGGCTTAGTTTTTGATTGTTTTCATTTCCATGCGATGGGGTCAAAATTAGAGGATCTTAAAAAAGCGGATGGTTCTAAAATCTTTATTTTGCATATCGATGACACAGAGGACTTCCCAATTGGTTTCCTTACAGATGAAGACCGCGTGTGGCCTGGACTTGGAGCGATTGATTTAGATACCTTATTATCAACTTTGAAGGAAATTGGGTACTCTGACGTTGTATCTGTTGAATTATTCCGTCCTGAATATTATAAACTGGATGCCGAAGAAACGATTAAGACAGCGAAAGAAACAACACTTAAAGTAGTATCAAAGTATTTTGACTTGCAGCCAGTATAAATATGTTTTACTTCAAGTGGTTGGAAGACACAGATCATAATGAAGGGTAATTGAAAATCAACTTTTTAATAGATAAAGACCACTTTACTGTTTTATGAATATATAGTGAGTGGTCTTTATTTTACCTATGAGAATCTATAGAGTAATAGAGATGACATACACGGCATTAATATAAATCAAAAGAAATATATAAATAACATTGAAGTATCGTATTTTAACCATAATATTTTTTACTTCTGCAGGAACTCTCTCTATTACCAAACAAACTGGGAAGGAGGCACTTTATAAAATTTCTTAAACGCCTTTGAAAAGCTGTATGGATCAGGGTAACCAAGCATGTCAGCTATTTGTTTAATTGAATATCGTTTACTATACAACAGCTCTCGTGCGCGATTCATTTTTAATTGATAGATATACCTGCCTGGTGTAATACCTAAGGATTGTTTGAAATAATAGAAAAAATACTTCTCCGACATACCAGCTAGTATTGCCAGCTCCCCAACGTTTATCGTTTGATGCAGATGATTTTGGATATAATCAAAGACTGGATCAAGAGTCTGTAAACTCATCAACTGCTTCTGGTCGGAAGAGTGATGGATAAATTCTCCCCGATATTCCCCAAGTCCGTATAGTTCCATGATCTTGGCAATTAGAATTGTGAAGCATCCCTTTAATCGGATACCTGACATCGGGCTGCTGCGTTTATATTGGTCATAAGTATCTAAAAATAGGTTGCATTCTTCCTTAACAATATCGCTGGCAATAATGCCTGAAAGCTGAAAGCTGTCTAAAATTCCAAAATGATTTCCAAGCACAAAATCAAAGTGTGTAAAAATAAATCTACATCCTGAACCTAGAGCTGAAGCCGTATATGCTACCTTAGGACTAAAAAGAATCAGGTCTCCTTCTGAAGCGCAGTATACCTTTTCTTGAATACGGATTTCAATTTGTCCTTCGGAAAGGTACCATAAGTCGAAATCTGGATGATGCTTGCTCTCTACCCAATTGCTTGGATGAGTAATTTCGCTGCAAGAATTAATGTGGATCATAACAAGCTCAGACAGCTCATTAAAAATTTTCATGTTATCCATGGCGTTCAACTCCGTACTTTTGGATATAGTAGGTATTAATCTATTATAACGAAAGGGACTGCATAGGTAAAAGAATCTTACTAAATGACATGATATACTTACTCTCTTACATTCCGATTTTCCTTTATTCACCTATAATAAATGGTGAAATAGATGATTGGAGGAGAAGAACATGACTAGTTATAAACCAAAAGTTGTCGTTATAGGAGCGGGAAGCTTATTTTTTGGTCGGCAGGCCATCTGGCAGATGGTTCACTCAGAGTATCTAAACAAAGGCACATTAGCCTTGGTAGATACGAATGAAGAACGCTTGAATAAATTAATGAAGCTTGCCAGAATGGTTGTCAAAGAAAATAAAGTAGATTTGAAGATAGAGGGATCGGTTGACCGGAGGAAGGTGCTTAAGGACGCGGACTTCGTGGTTCTTAGTTTTGCTGAAGATACAGTAAAGTATAGAGGAATTGACTGTGCGGTCTCTGAGAAGTATGGGATAAGAATGTGCTCTGGAGATACAATTGGGCCGGGCGGAATTTTCCGGGCAATGCGTGAGCTCCCTGTTATTATGGATTGCGCCAGAGATATCGAAGCCATCTGTCCTGAGGCTTGGGTCATTAATTATATCAATCCTTCCACTGTACATGGAATTGCGTTAAAACGTTATGCACCTAATCTGAAGAGCTTTGCCTTATGTGATTCTCACCATATGCCTCATAAAAAAATCATTTATGCAAAACGGGCGGGGATTATTCAGGATATAAGTGAGTATACGGAGGAGATTGACAGCAAGTTCGATATACGCATTGCCGGAGTGAACCATTTTACATGGCTATTAAAGGCAGCGTACGAAGGAATGAATGTACTCCCTTCGATTGCAAACTCGATGAAACGATCAGCTGAGACGGAGACAGTAGGTGGCGATACTGGAGCCAAGGCTCTCTTCAATGATGCAATAAGTTACCAATTGTACGACATCTTTGGGTATGTCCCGACTTGTACTGCTCATACCAAAGAGTATGTCCCTTATTGGCAAGGACTCGGCAAACTGAAGGATGCGATTCCACCGCTTTCAATCTGGGAAACGGAAGACCGCTATCAGCGGCATGCGGATATGTGGCGGCAAGTGGACAGTTTCCTAAGTGGAGAAACACCAATTAATGAGTATATGACTTCTTTTGCTCCAGACCACGCAACAGATATTATTGAAAATATGGTGGGGGGATTGGGTAAACCGTTCTATATTAACACATTTAATGAAGGAGCAGTAACAAACATGAACAATGATGCCTTCCTCGAATTGTTGTGTGAGGTAACGATGGATGGTGTGAAGCCGTTACCTGTTGGAGAGATGCCTCGCGGAATCCGAGGTATGCAGGAACTCGTGCTGGATACCCATGAATTGACGGCAGAAGCCGTGATTGAGGGGAGCCGCGAGAAACTTAGAAGAGCTATGTTGACGGACCCTCTAGTTAACTCAATTGCTGATGCTGATCAAATGATCAATGAACTTCTCGAGCTGGAGAAGGAAATGATTCCGGAGCACTGGTACTCAAAGAGTTTTGCGTAAAGTTTGGCTTGCAAAAACAATCTCTAAAGGGATGGGTCTTTGTTGAAGTTTAGGATACTAGATAACATGTCATTCTTCTTCCATAATGGATAAAACTTACTCATACACACTGTTTTTTTCTGTTCGTGTTCTTGTCGACTTATTTTTCTTCTTAAAATAAGCACAAGGATGATGCTTTGTCGTGATACTAGTTTTGTTGCTGACAGTATCACAATTTCTCAATAGATATAAATGAACGTCTTAAACCCTTGGTAATATTGGGTTTAAGACGTTTTTTATTTTTTATTGGCCAAAAAAAAGGGAAAATAAATCAAACGATCCATGGGAGCGGTTATGTAAATATACTACATAAGGCATCCAATTATCTCTCGACGTTCTTATTAATGAAAGCACTCTCAGTCAATTTTAGTTATAATCAAGACAGTTTCAGGTAACGAAATGATGGCTTTTCTGATATAAACTGATAGTAGTTTCAATTGGAGGAATGGCGAATTGAAGGAAGAAATATTGCGAGTAAAATACAGAATACAAGGGAAGGATGATTACTCTTTTGACTTTCATTCCCATCAAGAATATGAAATCTATTTTTTTCATAAGGGATCGTGCCGGTATTTAATTCATAATAAAATTTATGATTTAGAACCCGGAGATATTTTACTTATGGATGGGTTGGCGATGCACCGACCGAATTTCGATCCTGACAAGGACTATGTTCGAAGTTTGCTTCACTTTTCTCCGGAGTGGATTAAAGGGGTATTGGAGGAACTGGGAAGTGTGTATTTAATCGAGGTTTTTCAAAAGCTGCATCATTGTTTAATCCGAACAAATGAAAGTAAAGAATCGAAGCGGCTAGAAGAATTAATTTACCATCTTGCTGAGTTGAAGAAAAAATCTGATCATGACGACCTTGCAGAAACAGAAATGAAGGTTTTGTTTATACAAGTGTTAATTAGTGTATATCGTTTAGGACAGTTGGTATCGATTAAAATTCCGAATCAAAAAGGCGACAAAATAGAACATGCCGAGAATATAGCAAATTATATTCAAAAGAATTATATGAATAAATTGACACTAGTAACGATTGCAGAAGCGTTGAATTTAAGCAAATCCTATGTGTCACATGTATTTAAGGAAATGACCGGATTTACTGTTATGGAGTATGTAATGGGATGTCGGTTAACACAAGTGAAATATTTACTTGAAATCGAGCCTGATAAAGCCATTCATGAGATTGCTTATGATTGCGGATTTGAAAGCGCCTCCCACTTTAGTCGTTACTTCAATGAAAAAATGGGCGTAACAGCTAGAGCGTATCGTAAAATGCGTCTGCAAAACCGTTAGTCTAAGAAAGAGGAATCCCATCCATAGATGGATATAAAACCTGTTTAAAATATGGAGCTTTGAAAACGGATTCCCCAACTGGATAATTTTTTGCCATAGAGGAACAGCTTTCTTCCGCTCATTACCAAACTATGAGGAGTACTTGTAGGATTCATAGAAGACTAGTATAGAGTTCTAAACAGTGCGCAGTCTCTAGTTAGTTTAAACAAATGAATGTATTTAATCTATAAAAGGGGACAAAATCATGTCAAGTAAAACAATAAGTAGAAATGGATATAACAATGCAAGGATATGGCAAATTGCTTTTTTTACCTTAAATAACACTTCATCAAATCTTCACTTATTTATTTTAGGCTTTGTCTCTTATTATGCGACAGGACTAGTTGGGCTTGCCGTTATGCTAACAAGTACAATCTTAATGGCTGCACGTATATTTGATGGGATTATTGATCCCAGTATAGGTTATATCATCGATAAAACAGAGTCGAAATTTGGTAAGTTTATTCCATTAATGATAATAGGTAATCTCATTTCAGCAGGTACTTTGATGATTATTTTTAGTGTAACTCATTTATTACCAGAATCAGTTCAGTTAATTTTCTTTATTGCGATGTTAATTGTAAATAAAGTCGGTTATTCACTTCAAACAAGTGTTACAAAAGCAGCGCAGACGGTACTAACTAATAATCCAAAGCAGCGACCGCTTTATGCCATTTTTGATGGGATTTATAATATAGGAATTTCTACCAAATTTTTGTTTCCTCTTATTTAATTGGTAAACACGGAGAATTTAATCTAGGATTGTTTACTGAATTAAATGCCTATGGTCTTATTCTGTCTGGAATATTTGCTTTCCTTGCTGCAGTTGGTATTTGGGCAAAAGATCGTAAAGAATTTTATGGATTGGCTGAGCAAACGATCAGCACAAAACTTCGTGATTATTGGCCGGTCATTAAAGGGAACAGACCATTGCAAATGCTCTCTCTTTCAGCTTCTATGGATAAACTTGCTACAGGACTGCTTCGTAATTCAGTCGTAGGGGTCATGTTGTTTGGGATATTGCTGGGAGATTATGCGTTAAGCGGTCAAATAGGGCTAATTACAGTCATCCCCAACACTATTAATAACATTCACAGTGGTTGCCATTGCTAGAAAAAAAGGATTGAAAAACTCTTATGTTAAATCGGCTTGGATTGGGATCCTAGCTTTTCTTGGTTTGATTGCTCTATTCCTGCTAATTGATGACCCTGCAACAATCTCACTTACGAATATAGGGACAGAAACGATTTTATTTTTAGCTTTATATTCATTAGCATTGGGGTTTGCTAGTATTCCAACTACTCTTGTTGTACCCATGATCGCAGATGTTTCAGACTATGAAACGTTTAAATCAGGACGTTATGTACCTGGAATGATGGGCACTATCTTCTCATTTATTGATCAATTGGTTTCATCTTTAACTCCGACAATCGTTGGTGCAGTTGTAGGTTTAATAGGGTATCATTCAGCATTCCCGCAGGTAGGGGAAGCATTAACTCCTTCATTATTTGCAGCAACACTAGTTTTAGCGTTCGGTTTGCCAGCAATTGGGTTGGTTGTGTCAATTATTGCCATGAAGTTTTATAAACTTGATGATAAAAAGATGAAGGAAATTCAAAAGGGGATTGCTGAGATCAAAGAAAAAGTCAAAGGGAAAAAAGAATCTCTTATTATATAGAAAATCAAGAAAATGTAAGCGTATAACAACCTCAATAGCTTCTTTGTCATCGAAACAGCAATAAAGTAGACAAATTGCAAAAAAAGATTAAATGGCAAAAAAGTATCATTACCTAAAGTTCAAGGGTGATTGCTATGTATCAAAATAGTCTGATTGAAGGGAAAAATAATCTGCAGAATAATAGAGTTGAAGGTATTCATACATTTTCAAAATAAGAGGAAAGGTTGTGTTGGTTTTGAAATTGAAATGGTTAAAACATGGTCCGAAAAGTCCCTCTGGTGTTTCATGGGGAGTCCCGTGGGAGAGAGGTATTCTAAAAAGAGAAGACACGGTAACTCTAATCGACGAAGATGGTAAGAAGACTCCTATTCAAAGTTGGCCGATGGCCTATTGGCCGGATGGAAGTGTGAAATGGACCGGCCATAGCGCAGTTTTTCAACCAAATGATGGTTCATATGAATTAACAGTCGGTGAAACTCAAAACCCAGACATTCCTTTGCAAGTAATAGATTTAGAGAATGAAATAAAAGTTGATACAGGAGATATGCAATGGATCATAAATAAACAAGGGACCGATTTTATTGAGAGAATTGTAAGCGGTTCAAAAATAATGGGGGAAAAAGGAAGATTAATTTCAGTACAAGAAGTAAGAGACGAGAGTTCTGAGGTAAAAACGATTCAGGAAATCCCTTTAGAAAGTATGATCAATCATGCAGAAATTGAACAGCACGGCCCTTTAAGATGTGTTATTAAAATAGAAGGTGAGCATGCAACCATTTCTAGTCATCACAAGCGATCATGGCTGCCTTTCCATTTACGTATCTATTTTTATGCCGAATCTCCTTCGATAAAAATGGTCCACACATTTTTCTATGATGGGGATCCTCAAACCGATTTTATTAAAGGTCTGGGAATGGAGTTTTCGCTTCCTTTAATAGGCGAACCATGGAATCGCCATGTTCGATTTACTGGTGATGAAGGAATTTACTCAGAACCTGCCCAGTTATTGTTAACAAGACGACATCGAAATGCCGAAGGACTCTATGAAAAACAAATTAATGGAGAAATGCTTAATCTTTTAGAACAAAAACACCAAAATTTACTAGACCACGTCAAACAAAATGCGATCTGGAATGACTTTAAACTTACGCAAGATTCTGCAGACCATTACCGAATAGCGAAGCGGACAAAGAATGGATATTCATGGGTTGAATCAACTCATGGTACAAGATCCAAGGGTTTGATTTATGCAGGTGGTGAAAATGGCGGAATTGGAATTGGAGTTAAAAATTTTTGGCAGAAGTTCCCTTCAACCTTAGAAGTAACTGGTTTAAATAAAGCAACGGCAAAATTAAAGGTCTGGTTCTGGTCTCCTGACTGTGAGGCAATGGATTTTAGACATTATAGCAGTGAAACTCATGTGGTAAGTGCCTATGAAGGATTTGACGAAATGCGAGCAACACCATATGGAATTTCAAACACTAGCGAGGTTTTTTTACAGTGCTATATCAATGTGCCATCACATGAAGAATTAGTCGAGAAAGCAGAAGAATGGCAATCACCGATTTTATTAGTCTGTGATCCAACCTATTATTATGGAACAAAAGCATTAGGTATTTGGAGTTTACCAGATACCAGCCATCCAATAAAAGCGCAATTAGAATCTGAGCTTGATAAGGCGATTAGCTTTTACAAACGTGAAATTGAACAACGCAGATGGTATGGCTTCTGGAATTATGGAGATGTGATGCATACTTACGATCCGATTCGTCATCAATGGAGATACGATTTAGGGGGCTTTGCGTGGCAAAATACTGAACTGGTGCCGAATATTTGGCTGTGGTATGCCTTTTTACGTTCCGGCAGAGAAGATATCTTCAAAATGGCTGAGGCCATGACCCGTCATACGAGTGAAGTAGATGTCTATCACTTTGGTGAATACGCAGGTCTTGGCTCCAGACACAATGTCGTCCATTGGGGATGTGGCTGTAAAGAAGCAAGAATTAGCATGGCAGGTCTCCATAAATTCTATTATTTCCTCACAACAGATGAACGTACTAGGGACTTATTAATTGAAGTGAAAGATGCAGAACTTGCGCTTTCAAATTTAGACCCAATGAGAGAATTCTACCCAGATGATCAATATAAGACACATGTTCGTGTAGGTCCGGATTGGGCAGCGTTTTGTTCGAATTGGTTATCTGAATGGGAGAGAACAGGGAATATTGACTATCGGAATAAAATGATAAAAGGAATCGAAACGTTCAAACAATTGCCATTGCGATTACTTTCAGGTCCAACCTTTGGATATAACCCTGATACAAATGAGCTTTATCATATGGGGGATGGTGTTGAGGGGGGCTATCATATGATTATCGCTTTTGGCGGTCCACAAGCATGGATGGAGCTTGCCCAATTATTAGAAGACAAAGAATGGGAAGACATGCTGGCGGAATTCGGCGAGTTCTATGAACTAAGTCAAGAAGAAAAGATGAAAAAAAGTAATGGGAAATTGCATAACAAGATGTTTAATAATCGAATGTTAGCGGCAGGTATGGTTGCCTATGCTGCAGCAAAAAAACAGAGTCCTTCTATAGCAGCAAAAGCTTGGAATCTGTTATTAAATGAAGAAATAAGTCAGGTGAAGCTGCCTATGGAAGAAAACGAAGTTCAAGCATGGAGGAAAATCACTGAAGTTCCCGCTATAACCACAAATACAACATCACAATGGTGTTTAAATACATTGATCGCTTTAGAGTTAATAGGAGATTATTTAATTTCTGATGAAAGCCTATCCAAAAATAATGATTTGAAACTGCTCACTTAATCAATGTTTCGATGAAAGGTTTTCAAAAAAACGGAGGAATAGACACAAGCCTATTTGTTTTTAGTAAGGTCTGAACGAGTGTGCTTAGGAGGTATGTATGATGATCAAACGTTATTCTTTTGATAAAGGCAAAAGACTATACAGTAATTCATTGTCATCAAATAACGATATTGCTGATTGGGTTCTTGAAGGTGAAGCAAAGGTTTGTTTTGAGGAAGATCGTCTTCATTTAGAAAATCAATTAGACCCGGCTATCTATGGTGACAATGCCCACTGGGTATTTTGGTGCCCTGTTGATTTTCCAGATAACATTATGATCGAATGGGATTTTTATCCAATTAGGGAACCGGGTCTTTGTATGATGTTTTTTGCTGCAGCAGGACGAAATGGGGAAGATTTGTTTAGCGCAAATCTCCCTCAAAGAAATGGAAAGTATCCTGAATATCACTCAGGAGCAATCAATGCTCTCCATCTATCCTATTTTAGACATAAACATGAGGATGAACGAGCGTTTCGAACGTGCAACCTGCGAAAAAGCTACGGCTTCCATCTAGCAGCGATGGGGGCAGATCCGCTTCCACCTGTGGAAGATGCAATAGCTCCCTATCATATGAGGTTAGTAAAATATGAAGGGATCGTCCAATTTTCTATTAACCAATTAACAGTGCTTGAATGGAAAGACGATGGAATGAAATATGGAAGCATTTTAAAGGGGGGAAAAATTGGCTTTCGACAGATGGCACCAATGAAGGCAGCTTATCAAAATTTACAAATTTATGAAGCCCTGTTGTCTGACAACTAAATAGAATAACGATAACACCTCAAAATTTCGATTTACAAGAAAGGATTATCTAGTTAATAAAGTTGAAATTCACACCAAATACTCAGTAAACCAATGTGCTTAATGGAAATAAATGAAATTTTTCAGAAAAATAGAAGGGTTTTATTGCAACGGTAGAAATATAGTGTTCACATCAGTGAAGGCTTGATTCTAATAAAAATCTTTCATTACAGGGGGCTGGATTTTAAATGAGAAAAGATAAAAAAGAATTAAGTAAAAAGATTGTCCTTCCATTCCTTTCAACGATGCTTCTTACTTCATCATTAGTCGCATGCAGCAATTCAGAAACAACAAACAGTGATACAGATAAAGGCGGATCGGATAACACGATCACCATTATGACAACAACTTTCCAACCAGATCCTCCAGGTGATGACAATCCTATTTTAAAAGCACTAGAAAAATATACAAATACAGATATAAAAATAAACTGGGCGCTTAATAGTTCTTATCAAGAAAAACTAAATATTACATTAGCATCAGGGGAGCTTCCGGATATTATGATGATTCCATCAAAGGATCCTAGTTTTGTAAGTGCAGTAAAAGATGGTGCGTTTTGGGAACTGGGGCCTTATTTAAAGGATTATCCTAATTTAAGTCAAGCAAATGAAATGATTTTAAATAATAGCTCAATTGGCGGTAAAATTTACGGGATATATCGGTCACGTCCGCTGGGAAGAAATGGAATTACCTTTAGAAAAGATTGGTTGCAAAATGTCGGGTTGCAAACTCCAAAAACAATCGATGATTTTTACAATATGTTAAAGGCCTTTTCGGAAAAGGACCCAGATGGAAATGGAAAAGATGATACTTACGGAATGGTTATTTCGAAATACACAGGTCCATGGGATATTATGCAAACATGGTTTGGCGTTCCAAATAAGTGGGGAGAAGATGCTGATGGAAACTTACAGCCTGACTTTATGACAGAGGAATATTTCAATGCATTAGAATTCTTTAAAAAGCTCTATGATGAAGGATTAATAAATGAAGACTTTGCGGTCATGGATCCGCAAAAATGGGTAGATCCGCTTTTGAATGGACAGGCTGGAGTGATTGTTGATGTAGTAGACCATGCCCATCGTGCAGAAGAAGATATGCTCGCGGCAAATCCTGATTTAAAGGAGCCGATCGATGTGATCGGTACTGTTGAAGGGCCTGCCGGACTCCATAATCTTCCTACTTCAGGGTATTCCGGCTTGCTTGCCATACCTAAATCAAGCGTAAAAACAGAAGAAGAGTTGAAAAAGGTCTTAACGTTTATTGATAAATTAAATGACGAGGAAGCACAAGAGTTAGCCAACAATGGGATAGAAGGTCGCCATTATGAAATAAAAGACGGTAAATTCGTAGATTTAAAGGAAGGCAATGAAGCGCTTGTTAATGAAGGTACAGGCTTTAATCAATTTCAACCATACATCCCGGAAGAACGTTTTATTAAAGCAAAGCAAACTCCTTTAAGAGACAAAGAAGCACAGGTCCAAAAGGAAAATGAAGAAATCGTTGTTCCAAATCCTGCTGAATCACTCGTTTCTGAGGTATACGCACAAAAAGGTCAGCAATTAGACAATATCATTAATGATGCACGCATTAAATTTATCGTTGGGCAAATCGATAAAGCCGGATTTAAAGATGCGATTGAATTATGGAGCAGTACGGGTGGAGACGATTATATCGAAGAAATAAATAAACTGTACAAAGAGTCAAAGAATAAATAGATCTGAAAGCCAGGTGGTGTATGTTCACCTCCTGGCTTTACACAAAAAATCGTATACCATAGGAAGGAAGGGAGAGAAATGGCATTTCTTAAAACACAAAATGTTAATCAAGAATACAGTCAATCGACTAATTTATTGAGCCAAAAGCAAACGACTACCATTACAAACCGGCAGCGATTGAAAAGAGACCGCTGGCTTTATCTTTTATTAATTCCGGGAATTCTCTATTTTCTCATCTTTAAGTATGCACCTATGTGGGGAGTAGTCATTGCCTTTCAAGATTTTTCTCCATTTAAAGGAGTGTTAGGCAGTGAATGGGTGGGATTTGAAAATTTCATAAACTTCTTTCAAAACCCCCCGATTTTTTTAGATTATTACGAAATACATTCATTTTAGCGGCATTAGACCTGGTCTTCTTTTTTCCAGCACCAATCATCCTTTCACTTCTTTTAAACGAATTACGGATTAATTCCTATAAAAGAACGATTCAAACCTTTATATACGTACCACATTTCATGTCATGGGTCATTATCGCAAGTATCACGTATATTTTCTTTACAACCAGCGGCGGAGTAATAAATGAAATAGTTTCCTATTTTTATGGGAAGGAAATGAACTTCTTATCATCACCAGAGTGGTTTCGCCCGCTCATCATGGGACAAATAATCTGGAAAGAAACAGGCTGGGGAACGGTTATCTTCTTAGCTGCTTTGGCCACTGTGGACCAAGAACAGTATGAAGCCGCGATTGTAGACGGAGCAGGCCGTTTCCGAAGATTGTGGCATGTTACGTTGCCGGCAGTAAGAAGCACAATTATTGTATTGCTTATTTTGCGATTAGGTAATTTTCTGGATACAGGCTTTCAACAAATCTACTTAATGTCAAATTCATTAAACCGCAGTGTGGCAGATGTTTTTGATACCTATGTGTATTTTGTCGGGATTACCCAAGGTGCATATAGCTATAGTACAGCTGTGGGCTTATTTAAATCAGTCGTCGGAATTATTCTTGTTTTAGGGGCGAATAAACTGGCGAAGAAATTAGGACAAGATGGAATCTTTTAACGATGAACTGTTCAGAAATTTGTGGAGGTGTTGGAAATGGGAATGCCAAAAATGCACAATACTCCCGCTGGAAGAGTATTTGATGTATTCAACTTTATTTTTTTAGGGATCATCGGATTGATCATGGTTTGTCCATTCCTTTATATTATTGCTGGATCATTTGCTACAGAAGCAGAATTAACAAGAAGAAGTTTTTTTATCATTCCAGAAACATTTTCACTGGAATCCTATAAATATATTTTTTCAACAGCTACGTTTACCCGAAGCATTTTAGTTTCAGTTGGTGTAACGGTTGTCGGAACGCTTGTTTGCCTGTTTTTTACCTTTACGATGGCATATCCGTTATCTAGAAAACACTTAATGGGGCGGAGCACCATTATGAATCTCATTGTCTTTTCAATGTTATTCAGCGGGGGCATGATCCCTACGTATCTAGTTGTAAAATCATTGGGATTATTGGATTCTTATTGGGCATTGATTTTGCCTGCAGCGATTAATCCATTTAATTTAATTATTGTAAAAACGTTTTTTCAGAATATCCCTGCAGAATTAGAAGAATCAGCTAAAATTGATGGCTGTACTGAGTTTGGGATCTTCTGGAGAATTATGCTTCCTCTGTCAAAACCAGTACTTGCAACCTTTGCACTCTTTTATGCCGTCGCGATTTGGAATGATTTCTTTAGTGCATTACTTTATATCAATGACAATACGAAATGGCCAGTTCAAGTATTGCTTCAACAAATCATTCTTTTGTCACAAACAATGTTAAGCGACCCCACTTCGATGGGTGCAGAATATGTAGAACCCCCTGAACAATCATTGAAACTTGCTGTCGTTGTTGTGGCAACATTACCGATTTTGATTGTCTATCCTTTCCTCCAGAAGCATTTTGCCAAAGGTATGTTATTAGGATCTGTGAAAGGTTAATAAGGATGGGGGCAATTTTATTTGTTTATGTACAATAAATTGCCCTTTTTTTGCTGAAATGGCTGGAACTAACCCAATCTGATTTTTAACTATTAACTAATAACAATCTCAGATAATTTTAGGAGAAAACTAGGCAATATGAGACCATGAATTGCTTCATTGTTTAACCTATAATGATAAATGTGATTGCATATCTATTGTAGTTACTAGTCAAAAGCAAGAGAAAGTCATATATGCTGGATAGATTGTAAATGAAATAATGTTGTTTAAAAAGTTTTAAGAGCGCTAAATATATTGATCCTTATTTTTTAGAAAAGCAGATATAACGGCAAATGAACTTCTCTAAACTTTCATCATAATAAGGAAAGGAAACGGGTAATAGTGGTAAATAAATTTGCAGTCCAATTGTATACATTACGAGAAGAGTTAAAAGAGGGAATCCGTCCATTATTCAAAACCATTAAGGAAATGGGCTGGGCAGGCGTGCAGATATCAGCATTGCCAAAAGACTATGACCAAAACGAAGTTGCTTTGGCATTAAAAGAAAATAACCTGTATGCAGCAGGAATGCATACTTCATTAAATCGTATAAAGAATGACCTTAATGGGGTATTAAAAGAAGCAGAATTGTATGGCACAAAAGATATTATCCTTCCCTTTCTGGCTCCAGAATTACGAAGCCCTGAAGAATATAAAGAAATAAAAATGTTGCTGAACCAGATTGCAAAGGATGCGCCAGAATATAGGGTTTCCTATCACAATCATGCATTCGAGTTTGACATCGATATAGACGGGCAAGACGCTCTTCGTTATTTACTTAATCCATCGAAAGATAATCACATCCTGGCAGAAATTGATGTGTACTGGTTAAAAAAGGCAGGAATGGATCCCTTAGAATATATCGCTCCTTATGCAAATCGGATGCCGATCATCCACTTAAAGGATATGACGAATGATGAGCGACAAACATTTGCAGAAGTTGGCGAAGGCGTTATTGATTTTCTCCCGATTTTACAATGGGGTGAAGAAAATGGAATCGAATGGTATGCGGTCGAGCAGGACATTTGTGAACGTCCGCCATTGGAATGCCTAGAAACAAGCTTAAGAAACTTAAAGCAATTGGCAAAACAAGTAAATGAAAATACAAGGAATAAGAACACACTGCCCGTTAAACATTGAACAAATGAATATGGAGTGAGATAGATGAGTTTAATTAAAGTAGGCGTTATTGGGATTGGAAATATGGGAAGATCACATGTACTGCTATTGGGTAAAGGAAAAATAAATGGAGCTATTCTAACCGCCATATGCGATCCATTTCAAGAGCAACTAGAATCGTTAATAAGTGATGCAGCAGGGGACGTGAAGGTTTACCGAGATGAAGATGAATTTTTGAATAAATCTGGTATTGATGCCGTTCTTATTTCAACTCCTCACTATGATCATCCAAGACTGGCAATAAAGGCCTTCTCAAAAGGGCTGCATGTTCTTATTGAAAAACCAGCCGGTGTCCATACAAAAGATGTGGCAGAGATGAATCTCTCAGCAAAGGAAAGCGGCAAAGTCTTTGCCATTATGTATAACCAGCGTTCCAATTCAATTTATCAAAAGCTGCGCGAGCTTATTCAATCCGGTGAACTAGGTGAAATTAAAAGAACGAATTGGATTATCACTGATTGGTACCGCTCTCAAAGTTATTACGATTCAAGCGAGTGGCGCGCGACATGGCGAGGGGAAGGCGGAGGGGTTTTATTAAACCAGGCGCCGCATCAGCTGGATTTATGGCAATGGACGACAGGACTTATGCCGAAGAAAGTTCATGCATTTTGCAGATATGGGAAATATCATGATATAGAAGTAGAGGATGATCTTACAGCCTATGTAGAATATGAAAATGGAGCTACTGGCCTATTCATTACCACTACCGGTGAAGCACCTGGAACAAACCGGTTTGAAATTGCTGGTGATCGCGGGAAAATAGTGGTTGAGAATCAAAAACTGACCTTTTATCGCTTAACACAATCAGAACGTGATTTCAATGCAACCTATACTGGTGGTTTTGGAAAACCTGAATGCTGGACAATCGATATCCCTATTAAAGGCATTAATAGAGAACACCAAGGGATCATTCAAAATTGGATTGATTCGATCACAAATGGCACACCTTTATTGGCACCAGGGGAGGAGGGAATAAAAGGCTTGGAAATCTCTAATGCCATTTACTTATCCTCTTGGCTTAACGAGCCAGTTGAGTTGCCTATTGATGCAGACCTTTATTATGAAAAGCTGCAAGAAAAAATAAACCAATCATCTTTTCAAAAAAAGAATGTAACAAAAGTAGTTTTAGAGGTTGCAGGAACTCATTGATAAAAAGTAAACTATATTGATTAAATATAAGAAAATAAATAAACCGAAGTGTTATCTCTTCGGTTTATTCATTATTTAGCGTGAAGTATAGCCGGCGTCAACATGAATGGTTGTACCCGTTACATAAGAAGATGCATCAGAAGCTAACCAAAGACTTGCTTGAGCAATTTCTCTTGGTTGACCAAAACGGTTTAATAAGCTAAGCTGTGGAGCATAATCTTCCTCAGTGAATCCAAATTGCTCTAATGCGCCGCGCAGCATTGGTGTATCAATTGCGCCAGGAGCAACTGAGTTCACTCGGATGTTAAGCGGCCCATTTTCCATTGCAGCAACTTTTGTCATACCTACAACACCATGCTTTGCTGCAACATAGGCTATGTTGTTAGGCTGTGGACGGAAACCACTTACAGATGAAATATTAATAATTGAACCGCCGTTTCCTTGTTTTTGCATTTGCTGCAGCTCGTATTTCATGCAAAGTGCAGTACCTGTTAAATCAACTGAGATTAGACGATCCCAATATGCTTCGTCAAATTCAGCAGCTGGTTCATCATCCGGCGTTAGCGCAGCGTTATTTACAGCGATATCTAATTTTCCATACGTATCAACTGCAAATTTCACCATTGCTTGTACTTCTGTCGACTTTGATATATCCACCTTTACAAAAGAAGCTTCACCACCATTTGCTTTAATGGCTTCTGTTACTGCTTGTCCTTTTTCTTCGTTAAAATCTGCAATGATAACTTTTGCTTTCGTTTCTGCAAATAATTTTGCTGTAGCTTCACCCATGCCCATTGCTGCACCTGTTACGATCGCTACTTTACCCTCTAGTACTGGGAATGTCATGTAAATGCCTCCTCATTCATTAAATTCTTTCATACTCACACTATAAAAAGAATGGAATGCGTTTACAATCATCAGTCTTGGTTAGTTTGTACATTACTAGACAAATAAATGTCTTTTGTATAGTAAAAGTTGAAGAGATGAAATACTTTGAACATACTATAGTAGAGGTGAAAGGAATGAAGGAATTTGTAGATAAGCGAATTCAACGTTCGAAGGCTGCATTAAAACAAACCTTTTTACAATTGCTTTATGAAAAGAAATTTGATCAAATTTCAATCTCTGAAATCGTGCGTAAAGCACAATATAATCGTGGAACCTTTTATGCGAACTTTAATTCGAAGGAGGATCTGCTTAATGAAGTCATTCAAGATGTTTTAGAAGAAATGCTTCAGCAAATCCGTAATCCATATAAATCAGTTAAGAAGGTTAATTTGAAGGAAATGCACATCGAAGATATTACCTTGTTTGACTATTTTAAAGAAAATGAGAAGCTTTTCAAATTATTATTAAGTGATCATATTAGTGTGGATTTTCGTTATAAGATGGCAAAAGCAATAGAAGTAATATTTATAGAAGAGTATGATTATGAGCTTGAAGAGGGCTCTCAACTTAATCCGAAGTGGTTATATATCTATCGGGCTCATGGAATTGCAGGTTTAATTATTCGGTGGATTGAAGAAGATTTTCCCTCAAGCCCTCAATACATGGCAAAGCAAATTGTTGAACTCATGCTTATATCAACTGAAGTTTTTAATGTGAGAGACTAAATTGATTGCTCTTTTTTAGATAGTCTTCTATGCATAAACGTTTCAAATAGAACGTTTGATTTTCCTGCGTACCCTGGTTGAATACATATATAAAGAATATAAAAAAGCAGCTTTCGTAATTTCTCTGGATGATGTGACCCCCAAAAGTTAGAGTTTTGTATTAAGCAGCTGATTGGCTGGTATGGATGCGGTATTGAACCGGACTCATACCTGCCAATTTTTGCTTTATACGCTTGTTATTATAATAATCGATATATTCTTCAATTCTCTTTTTTAATTACTCAAATGAGCACAGTGCTTCTCCGTAATACATTTCTTGTTTGACTAACGCGAAAAAATTCTCCATCGGAGAGTTATCTAAACAGTTTCCTTTTCGCGACATACTCTGGTATACCCTATATTCCTTAAGTGTTTTTACCCATTTATTATGTTGATATTGCCATCCTTGATCAGAATGTACAGTAGTCCTGTACTTTGAAACTTTTACTATTTCAAGGGCTTCCTCTAGAGGTTTAAGGGCTAATTCTAAGGATGGACGCATACCTATCCCATACGAAAGAATTTCACCGTTGAACATATCCATAATGGGATTGAAATACAGTTTTACACCGTCAGAACACTTAAATTCTGTGATATCTGTTGCTAATTTTTGATGACACCTATTTGTGTGGAAACGGCGATTAATACGGTTCTTGGCAACAGTTCCAATAGACCCTCTGTAAGAACTGTACTTCCGTGATTTTCTTTTGAACTTATCTCCTTTGAGTCCGAGTTTATTCATGATGCGTTGCACCTTTTTATGATTCACTTTAGAACCGCGATTTTTCAATTCTAGCTTGATACGACGATAACCATAATTGCCATTATTTTCATCAAAAATAGATTGAACAGTTTCCTCAAGTACGTGATCTGGATTTTTTTTCTTCATTACTTTTATATGATAATGATAGGAAGACTCCGGAATACCGACTATTCGTAAAACATCCTTTAATTTGAAGATTTCTTTGAGTTCGAATGATAACGCTGCTTGTGCTTTTCGAGATAGCCTTCCGGATCCATCTGAAAAGCTCGCAACTTTTTTAGGTATTCTACCTCTAAACGCAGAAGTTCGTTTTCTCTCTCCAATTTTTGTTCGTACGTCATTTCTTTTTCTTCTGCAACTTTTTTATTTCTTTTGTTCTTATTAAGATCAGACATGGATTGCCGTCCTTTCGGTCTATCCAG
>NZ_LATZ01000139.1 GCF_000981385.1 Bacillus sp. SA1-12 | reverse complement strand
ACCATTTTCAGTTATGGCATTTCAGTAGCAATTCAAGTACAACATTTAGGGATACACCCATGGGATGTTCTAAATATCGCTTTATTTGAAAAATTCGGCCTTACGATTGGGACGTGGACTGTTCTGGTAGGACTGCTTCTTGTTGTCGTCTCCTTCTTTTTAGATCGGAGCTACATCAACATCGGAACGTTCCTGAATGCTTTGGCTGTCGGTCCTTTAGTTGACTTGTTCCTTTATATGGAGGCATTTCCACGATCCTCTTCTGTTTTCACAGATGTACTTGTTTTGATCTTAGGTGTTGTACTGATGGGAATCGGTGGCGGAATGTACTCAGGAGCGAGGATCGGGGCTGGGCCAAGGGATGGGTTCATGCTTTCGATATCCGATAAATTGGGGATGTCGATCAGCCGGGTGCGGATCATGGTTGAAAGCCTTGTCCTTCTATTAGGTTGGCTGCTTGGCGGTCCGGTCTTCATATTTACATTCGTGATTACCTTCATCCAGAGTCCGATCTACCAATATGCTTATCTGATGACAACGAAATGGGGGAGTAGGCTTTCTATACCTTTAAAATCGAAGAAGGACTTCCGATCAGCTTAAAATCTGTTAAATAAAACTGTCGATTTAATCGGCAGTTTTATTTTGGGGTAAAATCACCTAATGGATAGTTTACTGTAATTTTGTTTACCGGGTTTTGAGTGAACGTGTAGGAATTGCTAAGGAAGTTCATATTCTAATTGAATCTTTACGCTAGCTGTATGGCTACTGCCTCCGGATCCTTGATAGGTTGAGGTAAACACATCTGGAAAAGGTAGTAGAATCCAAGACATCGCAAATCAGGCTCACAAGAACGAGCCCCAAAAAGATAAAAACAAGCAACATGCATATAATTTTCGTTCCGAGGGGTATTATGATATCTTAACTTGATGGGCTTGGGGTACCGCCAACATTTCGGAAATTTTGTACGCAAAGGAAATTAGAAAATAAAACAGCCAATTTCACCTTGTATCTTTAAGGAATTGGCTGTTTTATCTGTCTTACAATTAATAAAGCTGATGATTAAAGAACCAGACCGAATTAATACTGGTTTAATTAAAATTAAATTGTTAGAGTTGTTGTTTGATCTCACAGACGAAGATGACAAGTTATTGTTTCAGTTTTTGCAAATAAAACGCAAGGAAAAAAAGCATATTACTGAGATCATTGAAGAAAATTTGTTCAATCCGGTATCTTTAAATGATCTTGCCTATTTGTCAGGGCGTAGTTTGTCATCCTTTAAACATGATTTTCAAATCGATCTACAACACTTCGCCTCTTCAATGGATTCGAAATCGCAGATTAGATCGCGCCAAGGAATTACTTGCAATTTCGGCATTGTCCGTTACAGATGTTTGCTACTCAACAGGATTTGAAAATGTGGCTTATTTCTCAAAGGTCTTTAAAAAAAAATTTGGCATGTCTCCTTCCATGGTAAGAGGGCGTCAACAGCAAACGTAAAATTAAACTGTACTGTATCTATAATAGTAGTGTTTATATACTTGATTGTGGCCTGAGTCGTTGTAGAGACTGAGGTCATTTTTTTGAGCTAAATAAACAAATAAATCGAACTACCGAGAAAAGTGCATGTAGTTAAAAAGGGGTATAGTGTACTCATTTTTCTAAAACATCTTCTTTGGTTTGATTGAAGAAATTCATTAAAATATATAGCAAGAACCTAACTGTCTTGAGTAAAAATTATTGACCAACAGCTAGAATCAAGGCAATTATTAAAAAAATTAAGCTGATAAATCTAAGTTTTGTATAAACCTTTCCATGATGTGGCTCCATTAAGATAGTTTATCGAAATCTAAAATCCAATTACTATTATTTATTAATTTTTAAATAGATATGTTCATAAGCCTGAAATACATTGGTACTTTCTAAAATGTTTCATTATGAGAGTATTCATGTACCCTTTGTTCACCTGGATAAGAGGTTAGTTCCTAAGAGAGCAAAGTCCTCACTGTCAAATCCAGTAAGTAGAAGTCCATCAATGATATAATTTAGAACCAATGGGTTCCCACATCAACATAAAGTATACAAAGGAAACAATTAAAAAAAACAACGTTGAGAACACTTGAAACCAGTTATCAAATATTTTCAATCAAATCATCCTTTTTTTTAGTATTTGTAAATAGGGTTATTTATAAACTTATTTAGTTAAATAAGTTGCAGACCGTAGACAAACCCCATTTCAAGACCTTGATTTGAAATGGGGTTTGTCTACGGTCTGAGATCTTCTAACGAAGATCTTTTTTCATACCGATAATCAATGATTATGTTAACTATTTGTATAAGATATTCATATGCCTTTGTAATTTTATTAAACGGAGGTACAGGTAATGTAATAAGAACTTAAAGATAAATTGGAAAATATATGCTATCTTTCGTAAAAGGAGGAATAAAAAATGAACACCATTTATCGTTGGATTGTTTTTACTTTTCTTGCATTGATTAGTTTTTTAATGGTAAACAAAGGATTGGAATTATGGTCTCTTGGAACAAATGTTGATGGTGACGGTGTTGGAATATATTTTTTAGGACAAGAGATAAATGACAAAGTACCAAAAGCGAGTATTCCTACATATGCAATTGGTTTTTTTATTGCAAGTTTAATTACTTTATTGATTGCTTTTGCTCTTGTTAGGAAAACCCTTTTTAAGTTAAAGGTTGAATCATAATGGATTGAAAACTTGAGAAGGTAAAGAAATGTGTTGAAAAACGTTTGGACAGTTTGAGCGTAACGATAATGGAGGGAACACCGTTTAATGATGCCATGAATCATTTGGGACTGATTGAAGGCTACCCAATCCCAAAACCTTACGAAAGTCAATTTAAACAGCTTGCTATTACCCATACGTATAATTATTATTTTTTGAAAGGCTCTATTAGTTTGGGAGTTCTTACTGTAATTGTATTGAACTTTATTAAATAAAAGAAAAGGATGTTACAATGAACAAGCAGCACGAAGGGATATTCAATCGAAGATCCTTTTTCATAAGTTTTGTATAGAATAACTATGGTGATGAAAATGGCGCAAATTATGGCAACTGTGCAATAACAATGACAACAACGCCAATGATATTATCGAAGGGTGAAGAAAACATTCCTGATGAAGATGATAACATGTTAAAAGACGATGAAAACGATGCAGAAAAAGATACAGAAGATCCAGGAGATATAGGTGATGAAAATAGAAAAGACGAGTAATTTAGATAACTAACTAAGTAAAATGAGGTGATTCCAGTCACCTCACTTTGTATTTTAAAGATAAATTCTTAATTAAATTGCATTCCTAGATTACTTTTTAAAATTGTCGCTATATAAACTTAAAAGTAGATGCGTTCCATTCCATTTATGGAAGTGAATGGTTAGGTTTTTAAATGATTTGGAAATTACAAAGGAACATATTCATTTTGAGGCTTTTAGCCCATTTGCGATTTTAGGAGAAGAAGAATCTAAATAAATAAGGGTCTTTCAGGCGAAGTTTCTTTTTCAATATCGATAATGCTCCAATATGTAAACTAAGAATGTTACAGTTTATATTTTAATTCATTTACTAGTTTTATAGCTTCATCACGGCTTAACACAACTTTTCCGTTAGAAAGTATGATATTGTTCTCTGAAATCTCTCCTGTAACCATACATGCATTATTAGGTGCATATTTTTTAAAAATGATTTTTTCTCCGTCAACAAAGATTTCGACAGGTTCTTTTGGGTAAAGACCCAGAGCATTTCTCAATTCAATTGGTAAAACAATACGTCCCAATTCGTCTACTTTTCGAACAATACCTGTTGATTTCATTTGTATCCTCCATTTTATAATTTTTGATACTGGTTTTTATAAATGAACTATCAAAAGCTTAAAAACACCCTCCTAGGAAGAAGGACGAAAAATCATCATCAAGAAAATTGTTCGGGTTTTATTTTGATTTTATGTCGTAAAAGGGGTTAACCGAAGATTTATTTATATAATAATGTTTCCCCAAGTCATATAACATAATATTTGATAATCTAATGGTAGAAATTAAAAAAGAGTGGGGAGAATGTAATGGAATTACAAACAAAGATATTAGATGAAATCTTGAGCAGTAAAAAAGAAATTGAGCTTATATTAGTAAATGGTTTCCGTATGAAAGGAACCATTGAAGGTCATGATAAATTTTCAATAGTTTTTAACTCAAGTGGAAAGCAGCATCTGATTTTTAAACACGCGATCTCTACATTTAAACGTTAATTTATTAATCCTGTCTTTTTTTGTACCGTATCTCAAAGTCTATATTAGAAAAGGTAGGTTTAAACTTGATTTTAATTTTAGTTGGTATACTTGGCGATTTATATAAAACATAAGTTTTCACTAATGTTTTGAGGAAAAATAAAACCTAAGTGTCAACTTTCGTTTAGATTAACACTTAGGTTTTGAAACAACTTCATATTGCTTAAGAATAAAATTTTATCATTTTTTCCTGTAACCCTTATTCATTAAAGCGCCTTTTGGAACAATACATATATCGATTTGAATATATTTGAAAACGTTATAATATCTTAATCAACTTTTTCTTATAATAAGGTCAATAGTACAGTAAGGGGAGATAATAAATTTGAAACCAGAGGGGACAGAAAAGTTTATTTTACTGGATCAGATTATTGTAACCGAAGAATTTTTAAATTCTAAACCGAGTGTTGATAAAATGCAGCAAGCTATAAATCATGTTGAACGGACAGGCTACCTAGATGAACCCATTACAATTAAGAGGAATACAAAGATCCTTACAGATGGCTACACACGTTATCTTGCAGCTCAAAAGATGGGGATCGATTTATTCCCTATTATTTTTGAGAATAAGGTTTAAGTATTCATAAAAAAACGCCCCAATTAGAGCGTTTTTTTCTTGATCAGCGATAATGGGGGGTTAAATACCTTAGTATTCTTTAATTTGTGTTTTCATATTTTATTTTTACTGATCGGAGCTGATTTCCTATATTATTAGTCCATAATTGACCAATATGCAGGTTTTACATTGTAATTTGGATCAAAAACAAATGGGGCAACTTTGCCCACTCCGTCATAATACTGTTCTGCACGGTCGTTTAACCACGTATGGTTATCGGCAATGCCCCAGAACGTCACATTGCTGATTTTATCATCTGATTTCTCATAAAACTTAAATAAAGAATTGTAACGTAAGGCTTGGGCTTGGAATTTCTCTTGAGGAATAGCAGGTACTCAAATATTCCATTACATGGCGCTTTTCATAAGTTACTAAAGCCTAATTTCTCACTTATAACAACCGAGAAATTAGGCTTTTTATATTTGTATATCCTTAACTTTGTAAATTCGCGTTTTGCTGGTGGTACCCCCTTAGGAGGGCTTAAATAGGATTTGGCTCTTACCATTATTATTCTTATGTCTATTTAACGACCGTATAATAGACATAGTTCCAACAAGAATAAAAACAGCAAAAAAGTTATTTTATTTGTCTATAAAGTCGTCTATCCTAAAAGTGCAAAAAACGCATGGCAAGGAGACAAAAACGTATGATAATAGGTTATGCAAGGGTATCAACAGAAGATCAAAATTTAGAGCTACAGATTGAAGCTATAGAAAAGTATGCAGCAGATCAAGGGGAAGAGTTTGAAATCTATTTTGAAAAGCAAAGTGGAGGAAAAGCAGACAGGGAAGAATTGAAAAAAGCCCTTAAAGCATTAAGAAAAGGTGATACGTTAGTTATTTATAAGTTAGACCATTTAGCACGCTCTACAAAGCAGCTTTATACTATTCATGAAAATTTAGAGCAAAAAGGGGTTAATTTTGTATCATTAAGCGATAGTATAGACACGACAACAGCAGCCGGAAGAGCTATGTTTGGTATGATTGCAGTATTCGCAGAGTTTGAGCGTAACCTTATTAGGGAGCGTACTAGAGCTGGGTTAGAATCAGCTAAGAAACAAGGTCGAACAGGTGGAAGACCACCTTTAACAGAAAAGCAAAAACAACAGATTGTAACGCTGTTTAAAGGTGGAGAACGTGCCGTAGATATTGCAAAAGAATACGGAATTGGAAGAAGTACCGTATATAAAGTATTGAATGAAGTTGAAGGTTTTGAAGCTAAATAACCTGGTTTATCAAGATTTACCAAGGTTACTAATCATCTAATATTAATATTGATATTAATCTTAAGGTAATGGAACAAAAGGAAATAAAAATGATTGTTTTCTTATTAAGCAAACGGGAAATATTGTTGAATAAGGCTTATTGAACTAAATGGCAGAATACCTGAATGAATATGCCTCAAATATTTCACGTTATTCCTGTTGTGGTATTATCAAGAATAGAAGCCAAAATCGTTTTGGGAGGGATGCCATTTGGAGAAATATCACAGAAAGATTTTTCATGCTGCTTCTTCTAAGTTCGGAATTCGGTCTGAGGGTACTCAAATAACACATTTTTCAGAGCATAGTTTAGTTGGATCCTTCGAGCGAGAGGGTGCCAAATATTTTCTACGCGTAACGAATAATTCCCATAAACAATTTGAAAAAATTATCGGGGAAGTCCAATGGATTAATTTTCTTAATGACAAAGGATTGCGTATATCTAGGCCTGTACATTCCGCAGATGGAAATTTGGCAGAGCAGTTAATCGTGGACGATAATTGCTTTACTGTGGTTTGCTTTGAAGAAGCACTGGGTCGTCCAGTAAGGGAAGGGGATCAAAATGAAACCCTGTTCAAGAGAATGGGGATGTTTATGGGGAAAATGCATAGCATAACAAAGCAATATATTCATGAGGATCCGATAACAAGAAGACCAGACTGGTCAGTAGAAACAGAAAAAGTATTGGGTATTGACTTGCCTACATCCGAGAAGGACATTATAAGACGGTATGTCGCATTGTTGGAATATTTATCTAAACTTCCGTATTCAGTAGATTCATATGGATTAATTCATGCGGATTTTCATTACGGCAATTTTTATATAGATGGGGATTCTATTTGTCTTTTTGATTTTGACGCTTGTAGATATTCATGGTTTATTGATGATATTGCGGTAGCATTATTTCACGCGTCTCCCTTTGAGAGTTTGAGTTCATATACGGATATATTTCTTCCATCGTTTATGCAAGGATATAGTGCTGAAAACAATTTGGAAGAGGTATGGCTTAAAGAGATTCCTTACTTTATAAAATTAAGGGAAATTGGGCGATATATAAAGCTTTTTAATGCATGTGGAGGAAAAATTGAAGAACTTCATCTATGGGGAAGAGAATTCATGAAAGATCGTAAAGAAAGTATAATGCAGAGCTTTCCTGTGGTGTAAGTATAGATACAAAGTTATAAGTTCTTTATAACTTGTTAGAGTGTATTGTGGATCCCTAAGTTCAGTACCACAACAGCCGTCATATAGTCGATTATTAAGCAACGGGAACATTTGTGAAATAGCTTAAAGTCTAATTTCTCGCTTACAATACTGAGAAATTAGGCTTTTTTATATTTGGATTTCCTTAACGTTGTAAATTTAACGTTTTCCTGACGCTGCCCAATAAATAATTTATTAAATTAACGGCTGCTTATCTTCAAAAGACAACATAAAAATGATCATCTTCCGATCGGGCGCTATAGTTGAATAAAGGGATCTATTAAAAAACTTTTTTGTTATGTATTATTTATCCAATCACGAGTGATTTCTTAAAAGTAAACTACTTTATTTGTACTGACATAAATCGTATAGGAGTATATTCATTGGTTTAATTGGTATGATGAAGATTTATCAACTTCAAAGAGCTTTAATAAATCAGAAAGTGATGATAGGAACCTATCTTAAGTTTTTTTTTGATTAACAATTAAGGTTTACAACGAAAATAAGAGATCTTGTTATTCAATCTTACCAGAATAACAAGATCTCTTATACTATTACCTTACTCATTATTTTTATTAATCCTTTCATTGTTACAGAAAGCTGATTTATTAAAATAACCTGTTTCATTTTTCTTTAGATAATGATTATTTTGATACCCAGCGTATGCATAAATACACCTTCGCCGTTCGCTATTCTGGTGGTATCACCCTCTTTTCTATGTATTAGCTATAGCTTGTACTAATTATATAAAATAAACATCTTAGCACGTTATGAACGTTCTTTTATTTACAAACAGCGCCATACATTGATTCAAGCAATAAAACAAGGTGAAAATCAGTTTGTAAAGGGGGAACAATAAACATTTAAGGAATATGAATTTTTCACACGAAAATGTTTTGTATTAGAAAATCTCGTTCGAGAGCATATTGGGTATATCCTGCAAAATTAACAGAATCATAATTCAAAGCCTTGCAGTGAAGATGGAGGAGTCCTCAAAAAAACAAATGACCATAAACAAACCTCAACTTATTAATCGAACAATGAAATTATTCAAGGGGTTTTATTGTCTCATATACATGTATCAAAATATTAACAAGTAAAAAAGAGTAAACTGTAAATGAACAAGTTTACTCTAAGGAAAAAGGGGTAATTCCATTATACATATTTTATACAATAGTGTTAATAATTTCCAACCTCAAAATTTAAAACATTATGCAATATTTACAATAACATTTGATGAAACACAGGATATAGAGTAAATGATGAAGGGTTCTAAGTGGACTGTATTTTAATTAAAGTTTTTTTATGGGCAGGTTAGCATGAATACGGTTCTTTGATCCCTATTCTATAAATTCTGAAGTACGAATATTTATCAACAACAAACAATCCCCTAAAGAGGTCCAGTTTTTTCTTTTTGGTTTTTATATTCTTTTTGATAAACCTTAATAAGTTGATCTAATTTTTGACTACAACTAATGGTGTCAGGGCTATTTAATCCGTTTTTTTCAACACTTTGGATCAGTTCTTTTCTTAGATCATTGATTCTTCCTTCTAATTCATCCTTGTTATACATAGTACACAATCTCCTAATCATTTTTTTCTTTAATTATTTAAAGCGATAAATTCTTTCAGACACACCAAGAGATATTATGCGGAATTTCCAGCTGAATTTAAAGAAAAATAACAAAATTTCTATAAATCAGGACTGTAGTACTACCTACAATTAAGTTCATAGTCATGGAATTTTTCGTCCTGAAGTCAGGAAGTGTGTTAACTGAAGCAATCATCGTATATCGCTTCGGAATTAAACGGCCCGATAACCATTGTCTGTATGGCTGTCGCTTACATTTCGTAAGTCTAGGGGATTAAATAAAGAGAAAATAATCAATAGTATTGAAGATGTTGTAGAGGAATATGCTCGTAATAAAAAATGGGTTAGTCAATAGGTTTAAGGGAAAATAAACCTCTTTTAATGTGCACCATGTAAGATTATTATGAAATAAACAACAACTCCTTAAATAAGTCCAAGTGATTGAACGGTTAACAAGTGAAATAGCTTTTATAAAATCTAGAATTGTTTACGAGTTGGAAACACAAGATATGGAATTTAAAAGGAGATGAGGCAAGTGAAAAAAGATAGTTATTTATTCTTCTGCAAAGTCTGTGGTGTGCCTCAAAAAATTACAGAATATGTTATTGAACAATATTTATTAAATAATAGTGTAAAAGGATACTATTGTAGTAATTGTAGTACTTTGAATAAATTAAAGGATTGTGAACGCTTATTATTATAAGGGAAAAATAGATGAACTGAGGAGTTGTTGCTAATTGGTAAGAAACTTAATAAAAAATGCTATTTACATTTTCATTTAACTGATTAAAAGTAAAAGGTGCTAAAAAAATGATGAACTCATTACCAAGCAATTTACATATCCCAAAAGTCGCTCATTTTAGCATTAGGCTCAACCTGTCGTATAGCCTTTAGTATCTTTTTCATTACATCTTGTCTTGGAATGTAATCTTTTTCATTACAGACTTTGGAAACTGTATTTTTACTAACCTTTGCTGTCTTAGCTAGTGTTTGTTGTTCAAATCCATTCCTGTCCATCCACTTTCCTAGTTTACTTCGTGGCTTTCCTATGCCCCACATGTATACTTCTCCCTTCTATTTCTAGTTGTATTCACCATTCTTGACTATAAATTCCAAAGATATACAAATGAATCTAAAAAAGTTGGGAATAGTGGACAAGCAGATCCTAATAGCATGTATAGGGGCTTAACCCACGTTCGCCCCCTAATTGTAGAAACATAATTGAGGATGGTTGAGACGTAGATCTCGTATAACAAACAAAGCTGTGACACTGCATGGAGGAATTAGGGGTTACTGGCAAATTACTTGATTAGGAGGAGATTTATAATGAATCCAGTCGTAGGTCTAGATATATCTAAAGGGGAAAGTCAGGTTTAAGCAATTTCAGATAAAGGTAAGCCATACAGTAAGAAGTTGAAAATAGATCATACTCTTGAGGGACTTAGTTCACTTGTATCGTTTCTAGAGGATGCAAAGAAGAGGCTGGGAAGAAACCTTCAGTAATATTAGAAGCTACTGGGCATTATCAAACTTCAGTCGTTCAATACTTGGGAACGTAGATATTTATTGATTTCATATAAGGCTAGAGGATCAAGTTTAAGAAAAGTAAAGACAGATTCCATTGAAGCCTATCTACTCTGTGAGTTGTTCTATAAAAGCGTGGCGTCCAGTTATTAAACCTTCGTAATCTTACAAGACAACATGAAAATATATCTGGCGTTATGATACAAACAAAGCTCCAATTTCAGGCAGTGCTTGAACAAGTGTTTCCTGAATATAAAGGGGTTTTGGGATAGGGATAACCAATCTGTAATTCTACAATTACACTTAACCCCGTTCCCCAAGAGGATAAGGATCCCAGATTATCCTTCCTTCTTATCACTTTTAGGTTTAACATTTCTTCGAACTGCAGCCATTCCTAACAAAAGCAGTGGAAGAAAGAGCCCAAATGTTAAAGCATAAGTTGTCCATAATTTTAGGATAACATTAACTCCATAAGCGATATTAGGACTGCTTATAATGGAAAGAACAATAAGAATCATCCCTAAAGGAAATACAAGCATCCGATACTCTTTTAGGTTCAATATCTGGGCAAGGCTTAAAGTAGATACATAAAAGCAAATAGTCAGTTTAAAAAAGATAGAAATAAACCACATGATTGCTACAATGGCTTCTATCCTCTGTAAAAAATTCCCTATGTTTATTTTATGTGCTAGAAAATAGCTAGGGTATAATTTACTCGTTGCGTAATCTGCACCTATAACCATGATAGCCAGAGCTGTCAGCAGGATTACAATTAATCCGCCCATCCAAGTTCCCATGAAAAGGGCCTTTCCAGCTTCTTTTGGTTTATTCACAAAGGGGAAAATCATCAAGAAAATAACCAGCTCCAGGAAAGGAAAACCGATAAATAGAAGGGAACTCCGCAGTACGGGGTTTATTCCCTCTTTAAGAATCGGCTGTATTTTTTCCAACTCGATTTGAGGAGAAATAAAAATGAAAAGCAACAGAAAAAGCACGATAAACACTGGAAATAAAATTTCTCCTGCGCGCGCTAAAGTTTCAAGCCCATAGCGTGTTCCCATCATAACAATGATAAGAAACAGAATATGGATGGATTGGATCGGTGTTTCCGGCATGATTTGCGTTGAAATAAAATCCCCGATATTACGAAGAACGAGTGCTGCCAGGATAAATGAAAAAGTAAAAAACAAAAGAGAGAGGGCTTTTCCTATCCATTTTCCAAGTATTTTTTCGCTATATTCAACCAAAGTCATATCGGAATATAAATTCCCTAGAGATTGATATAACCATGTTAATGAAATCCCTACTACCACTCCAAGTATTGCAGCTAACCAAGCATCCTGTTTGGCTTCGGAAGTAAGCATAGAGGGGGCCAATAAGAGAGAGCTTCCAGTCGTAAACATAAACACCAATACTGAAAATTGCTTACCATTAATTTTTCCGTTTTCCAGCATCTCTTTCCCTCCTTTCCTTTCTATTTTAATAATCCGTATAGAAAATCACTAAATGGCATATAAACAACTTTGATCCAATCCAAAGGATTCGGGATATTCATTTGCAATCCCTCAGCTATACTTAGCCCTACTCCAAAAAGGAGCAGGATCCCAAATACCCATAGTTCTCTTTTAAATCCTTTTTTCAAGAGGGAAGGAACTTCGATCAGCGCGATCGCTACAGCTACCAAAAGGATTCCTAAAATTACAATCATACAGATTTACTCCTTTCCTTCTTTTAGGAAGGACTGGCCCATTGAACCTATTTCATCGTATTTTGACATCTACCTTCACATGGACGGGAAATTCCACAAATTTCTAAATCCGGTCGTTAGGTATTATAAACGACAGCTTACCTATAGTTCATTTTCCTTCAGCACCGACCAACACTACTACTTGATTTTTTCAATTGGGGAATTTCCTATAGTACCCACCCGTCTTATCTTGACAGTTATTTTTAAATCTATCGGCATATCGGTAAATTTTTTGTCCCAATCCTTCTTATTTTTATCCCAAAAATCTGGATTCGATCTTTGAATCGCTTCACCAAAGCCAAAAATATCAACTTCAAAATCGTCCTGGACCGTGGATAGGGTCGTTCGAAGCAATTTATTAACTTCATTTTCTGCCTTTTTCTCTATTTGATAGATTGTTTTTGTTTTTGATAAATCCAATTTCTTACATTGAACGTCACCGATATTCCCTTCAATTTGAATATTAATAGTTCCTTTTGGAGAACCGTTTTCAATCTTTGCTTTTAAGTCAGATTTTGTACGAAGTACCTCAACTCCTATTTTCCCTTTACCTTCTGGACAAGCCATTTCACCAATCGTACTTTTAACATTTCCTAAAATATAGTTTAACCCTTTACTTTCACCTTCGTTTAACCATCCTATCAGTTTATCCTCTTTAAAAACGGCTATATTGCTGTATTGCAACTGAACAGCAGGTTCAATTTCTTGAACATTCTCTATCGTTTCTCCCTCGTGTGGATTTCCTATTATTTTTAATCCTGTTAAATGTGACTGTTTTCCTTCACTCGCTAATTCTGGAATTAGTTCATCCAAAGTAACAGTCATTGAAGGTGCCCATGCTTTTTCTGATGCTTCTAGAGATGAAAACAATTTATTAGCTGGGATATTTTCCAAAGCCGTCATTACTTTTAACACATTTTCTGCTTTCGAATCTTTCGCGACCACAATGTAAAAGTCTGTTCTAACATCATGGTCCCTTGACAACCAATCTAGTGTATCTTTTAAGCCCTTTTTAGCCAACTCTTCACCGATTACAAGAATTCTAAGATGGGGAAAATAAAGTTTTCTAGGGGAAACAGTTGTTGTTCTTCTAATCGCTTCAAAGAGGGTATCTCCTTTTTGTTGATAGAGTATAACTGGTGCTTTCTGACCACCAGCTTGTTTTGCAGCAACCTGACCAGGATTGACAACTTGTGTGGTTACTACATATTGATCATTCGAGATGTCGACTCCCATACCTACGACAATGGCAAGATCATTTAATTCTTTACGGTTCCAACACCCAGATAAAAGACAAAGTAAAAGTATGAGGATAGATAATCCCTTTATTTTTCTCATTTCTGATCCTTCTTTCAAACAATTTCATTTTTTCTATTTAGGGTCTGGGCATAATATATTTTGATGTTATCAAATTAAATGGATTAGGAATATTTACATCCAAATTTCACTGCAATACTTAGTCCTTTTCCAAAAAAGAAAAAACATGGAAAAAACCATATATCGTGACTCCCTAAAAATGATTCTTTGAAGGCTAGCTTACTTTTAACCAATTCTTCAACTCAGAAATTAAATAATTAATCCCTCTCGTATATTAACCAGGGATCAGTGTTCATTGGTATATTTTACTTTAATCCTTTTTTCTAGAACCCGGCTTGGGTGAAGGTGTATTTTCCCGTTTAACATTTTTTTGGTTGATTAGGCGTGGCCGTGAAAATAAGGCCCAACGAGGAAACCGAAAGACTGCGTCTTTTTGATCTTCCGCATTAAACGGAGCAAACGGATACAAATAAGGTATTCCAAATGAACGTAAGCTGCATAAATGAAGGGTAAGGGCGGTCAACCCGACAATGATTCCAAATAAACCAAAAGAGGCGGCCAATCCCATAAAAATAAAACGTAACATTCTTACCGATATAGCAAGATTAAAAGAACTTACGATAAAGCTTGAAATCGCCGTAATCGCTACGACAATAACCATAGCTGCAGAGACTATGCCAGCATCAACGGCAGCTGTTCCAATTACTAATGTCCCTACAATGGAAACTGCTTGACCAATGGTTCTTGGCATTCGAACGCCAGCTTCACGCAAAATTTCAAATGTAATTTCCATCATGAGTGCTTCAACAAAGGCTGGAAATGGAACTCCTTCCCGTTGAGCAGCCAGGTTAATGAGCAGTGGTGTTGGCAACATTTCCTGATGAAAAGTCGTGATGGCGATGTACAATGATGGACCCAGCAGGGCGATAAAAAAACCGATAAAACGAAGGATCCGGAGTAGTGTAACAATATCTGCACGTTGATAATAATCGTCTGCTGTCTGAAAAAATTGAACAAACAGAGAAGGGACCAAAAGAGCATGTGGGCTTCCGTTAACAAATATAGCTATACGTCCTTCCAGCAAATTAGCAGCAGTTACATCAGGGCGTTCTGTATGGAAAATAGTAGGAAACGGTGTGTATGTATCATCCTGTATTAACTCTTCCAGATATCCTGCATCTAAAATACCATCAATATTAATTTTATCAAGACGATTGCGAACTTCCTGAACGACTTTGTCATTGGCGATATCTTTTATATATGCAATCGAAACGTCAGTTTTTGTAACTGTTCCAATCTTTTTCGTTTCCAGCCAAAGGTTATGATTGTTAATTTTCCGTCGTAACAATGCTGTGTTTGTTCGTAAACTTTCCGAATAAGCTTCTTTTGGGCCTCTGATGGTATTTTCAGTGGTTGCTTCTGAAACACCGCGGTCTTTTCCGCCTTTCATTCCAATTGCAAAACCTTGTGAATAACCATCAAAAAGAAGGATGACATCGCCAGCTAATAGTGATGTGTAAAGTGTACTATATTCAGTTAAATCCTTTAATTCTCCAACGGTTAACACAGAATCCTTAAACAGTTGCAGTGGATTCTCATCTAAATGTTCGATTTTGTCAAGTTCCATTTCTCGTATGTCCAACATTAATGATTCAAGGATAAAATTTTGGATAGAAGGAGCATCGGTCAAACCATCGGCATAAAAAATCCCGGCTTTCATCTCCCTCTTTTTTCCAATCCTGATCTCCCGAATGATGATATCATCACTATTTCCAAGAGCTTCTTTCACTATTTTTATATTTTCTTTTAGACTTTTATTTAACTTATCTCCCATAGTCGAATCTTGAAATTGTTTGGTTTGTATAGACATGGATCGATTTTTAAGTGATTTTTTAAAAAATCTCATATTTCCTACCCACTATCATTTTTTCATCCATTATTTCCTAAATTTAATAATTTAAACTTAGATAAATGTCTTTGCAATATGTCGCCTAAGATACGTTAATTTGGAGACCTTTTTATAAACGGAGCAACTTTTTCAAAACGATTTAACTTTATTTCTAATCATAAAAGTTATCCGGTTTAACCGGAAAACCCGTTTTTATCTCAACCAGCTTTTTAGAGGCTGGAAATGTTTAATAGTTTATAGGATTGTTAATAATATTAAGGGTATTTTAGAAAGATACAACTTTACCGAAAGAGGTATAAGTATGCTTGAAAATGGTGTGATATCAGTAAGACAATTTCAGATATTTGTTTTCGTATTTACTATAGGCAGTTCTATCCTTTACATTCCTTCAGCACTTGCTGCTGAAGCAAAACAAGATGCTTGGATTGCTGCTGGATTTGGAGTAATAATTGGGTTGTTGGTTGTTAAACTGATTACTTCCGTTGCAAAGCTTTATCCTAATTTGAATTTTGCTCAATATACGGAAGTCGTTTTAGGAAAATGGATAGGGAAATTAGTTAATTTAGCTTTTTTCTTTAATTTTTATATGATATCTGCCTTTGTTCTACGGGATGTAGGTGACTTCGTAACAACGCTCCTTATGCCAGAAACTCCTATACAAGCTATCTTAATTCTTTTTATTGTTGTTGTGATCATGGGGATTCGTTTAGGACTTGAAACGTTGGCTCGGGCAGCGGAAATAATTTATCCATTGTTAATCATTATGATATTTATACTGTTGATCGCTCTTACCCCTGAAATTAAATTTACAAATATACAACCTCTTTTTAAGAGCGATGTAAAAACGATAGTTCGAGCGAGTCTGCCTTTCATCGCCGTTCCATTTTTTCAAATTTCTGTTTTTCTAATGATTATTCCTTATGTACATAAGAAGAAGGGAGCGGAAAAAAAATTCTTTTCGGGGGCATTTAAAGCAGGAATTCTATTAATTGTATTTACGGTATTTTCCATATTGGTTCTTGGTGTAGATATAACAGCTAGGGAATTCTATCCAACTTTTAGTCTTTCCCAAAAAATTAATATTGGGAATTTTCTGCAACGACTTGAAGCTGTCACAGCGAGCATTTGGTTTATTTCTATATTTTTTAAATTATCCATTTGTTTTTATGCTTCTGTTTTGTCCTTAGCTCATACTTTGAAGTTAAAGGATTATAAGGTTTTGTCATTCCCTTTAGGTATGATTTTGGTTGTTCTCTCCATAGTTGTTTACCCAAATATTGTATATACTGGTGAGTTTATTAAATGGATGGTTTATTATTTTGGAACGATGGGTTTGGTCATTCCGATTACATTATTAGGAGTATCGATATTAAGAAGTGGCATATCTAGGAAGTAAATTTTATGCACAATAAGTAGGGGTAGAGTCAGGAAATTTCGGATTTACAACGGTAAGAAGATTTTCCCCATAAAAAAACGATTTCTTGAGTTTAGAAATCGTCTTCTTTAATTTAGCATGTTGAACTAAAGCACACGTTGCTTCAATAAGAATGGTCATCAAGTTTTGTAAATCTTGATTCTTTGTACAATAGAAACATTCTAAATCATGATAATATATAATCGCACCTTATTCTTTCATATCTAAGTTTACTTCACAATCAATCATAACGTGGATAGTATCCCCTTTACGGGAGTTGCGTAATTCAAAGGCTTCTTCTAACCATACATAACAATTCGTCCATTTTGGGCTGCTGCATCAATCGCATCTACCATTCCTGAACCTTCAAGTAAGCATGGGATAACTACGTCGAACCCTTCTGGGAAGTCTTTACCTACAACGTCCATTGTTTTTGTTTCTGATGTAGGTAGCTTATAAGTATGCGTAGCACCATACGTACCCCTAATACGCATTTCCTGATCCTATCAAGAAGGAAATTAACGATTATTCCAGAATTTACTAACATAGATTAATTTTAAAAATGATAAGGGGGATTTATATGGAGATCATTTTTGAAGCTTTGATGCCATGGCTGTTATGGATAGCAGGCGGATGTGTAATCTTATCCTTGTTATTGTTAGTATTGACTAGTATGTATACAAAAAAAAGGTTAGAAAAAATGGGACAAGACGATCCATTACAAAACCCTACTCCAGTTAAGTAGCCCCCTAATGATCTTTCTCAAAATACTGGATAACATGGTAGATTAATAGAAAAAGCCTGGTAGCTACCAGACAAGCCAAACCCTTGAGATCCATATGGGTTTGGCTTTTTGGCGTGAAGTCAAGAACAAATTGCTGCTACTTAAGAAAAGAAAAGTTGGTGGCAAAATTATTGAATGGATAATCCTTTTTAAAAGCAACAGAAATAACAAGAAAAGTGGATGAGTTAGACAAGTTTACACTTTATAAAACTTGAAAAAAATGGTATATTTGTGTGATTGTAAAAATCAAAGAAATTGGGAGCCTGTAAATGAAATTATTTAGTGGACTTGGTTTAATACTTGCTACACTTATTTTCTCACTGAGTGGTTTAGTTTCAACAGAAGAAAGAACATTTGATGAAATTCAAAAAGAAAGACAACAAGAGCTTTCTATTCAACAAAGTAAAACACCATCTGTAATTCAACATTTAGAAGGTGAAGACAGTGAGCAATTAGCACAAAAAGTATTAGAAGATATTAAAAATAATCCTGATAAGGTACAATTTGCAGAACCAATTGATCCTGATGAATTTGGATTTTAAGTATTGATTAATTCAATTTCAACAATCTTATAATGGAATGTATGCTTCTCATGTGATAGTGACATCCTACATTTTTGATAATGGTGATATAAATATAGATAAGTTAAATAAATTAGTGAATGAAGTTGGAAAAGGAAAACTGGTAATTGATTTAAGTTGTAAACAAAAGAACGGTAAGTGGTTTGTTGTTACAAATAAATGGACAACATTTAGTAATTTTGAGATCAATAAATCAACAATTAGGGAAATAGAGAAGTATTGTGATGAATTGTTGATTCATGCGGTTGATGTAGAGGGAAAGCGTACTGGAATTGAAGAAGACTTAGTAAAGCAGTTAACTGAGTGGGTTAAAATTCCAACTACATATGCAGGTGGCGTGCGTTCAATAAAAGATTTAGAGAAATTTTTAAAAGTTTCCAATAGAAAATTAGATATAACAATAGGAAGCTCATTAGATTTATTCGGTGGTGACTTATCTTATAGTGAGGTAGTAAGGTTTTGTAAAAATAATCTTCATTAAGCTAAAAGAGTATGTTCTTGTTATAAGCAGGGACGCTTTTTTTCAATTAAGGAAGCAGGAGAATATAAGAAGGATTTTACTTGGTAATGTTGTGTATTTTGAAAAGTAAATTAACCTAAATGTAAAGGAAGAATAATAATGACTAATCCGTTCGATTGCATTACCAACTTTATATTTGTTGAAACTGAAATTTCTTCAGCGGATGTTATTTTAATTCCTGGTGCTAGTCAAAAGAAATTAATGGAGAAAGCTGCTTCTTTGTATCATCTTGGATTAGCACCTTACATACTTCCATCAGGAGGAGTAAACCCAAAAGTAGAAACTACTGAATGGGGTTTTTTACAAAAAGTTGGCATAGCTAACGATGTGCCTGAAAATGCAATTTTAAAGGAAGATAGGCACAAAACACTTTTCAAAATGCACGTTTTTCGTTGGAAGTTCTAAGAAATAAAGGGATATACCCTAATAAAGTAATAATAGTTTGTAAATCATATCATTCTCGTAGAGCTTTATTAACTTATCAGACGGAGTTTCCAAAAGAAACTGAATTCTTTATTTCACCTGTTATTGACAGGACCCAAATAACTAAGAATAACTGGTTTTTATCTGAAGAAAGAATAAATCAAGTAATGACTGAAGTTGAGAAAATAGGTAAATACTTTGGTCCTCATATCCCTAATTGGATTAAATAAACAGGGAAGGTTTTCTCGCTTCTATAACTTAAGGGTGCTTGAGTTGAAGAGCAGGGCTGCCATTGCGGCAGCTTTTTTTGTTGTGCTAACGGGGCAGTATTGTTGAAGAAGCTTTCTCAATATTTACTGTTTTCCAAAGTTGCTTTTTACAGCTAAAATAATGGTGAAACACGATGAGAAAAGGAGAAGGAGCTTATGCTATTTGAATCTTATTAAATATTTTGTAATCCAGTTTATTCTAATTACTGTAATAATCCTAACAGGGTTTTACTCAGATAGTTACATAAGCAAGCCATATACTTACACTGATTTAATAGCAATAATTATTTATATTGCGATACTAATCATTGTTTTAAATGGAAATTTTAAGCTAAAAGAACATCTAATGCCTATTCATTTATTTAATAGGGTATTACTTACTTTGTTAGCATTTGTTATTACCATTATTTTTACAGGGATATTAACAGGAGAATGAGATTTTATCCTACTCCAACTAACTGGTGCAGGAGTTGAAGATCAAGGCTGTCGTTGTGGCAGCTTTTTCTTCTTAATTAAAGTAACGGGCAGCATAGTTGAACAAAGGTTGAAACAATATGAGCTTGGGAATTGTATAAAGAAGGAATTAATTTAAGTTGTGTGGGGTTAATCGAATGGAAAAAGACTTTTATGCGGGTATATTTGTTTTGGTGGTTGGCATTTTTGCAATATATATGTTTTTTCACACAACAAGGGAACGGTTCTTTAACGACAAGACTTATGATAGTGTCAGACATATAACTCCATTACCTGTATCAATTAATTTTTGGTTCATTAAAATTTTGTTTCTTGTTGGAGGACTTTTATGTATTGCTGCTGGGATATGGGGAATAAGCATTCCGTTTCTTTAAAAGTCTTCTTCAACTATCTGGTGCAAGAATTTAACAATGGGTTGCTGTGGCAGCCTTTTTTCTTTTTCGTTCTTCAACTAAAGATGCAGAATAGTTCAATAAGAATAATGGTTATTTGTGGTAAAATATAATAGGAATGATTGTAATTTACAGGGGGTGTTGAAGTGCAAGATAGCAAAGAAACTCCTGAACAAAAAAGAGAGAGATTAAGACATGAAGAATTAAAAAGCAATCCAACGGGGAATATGAACGATGCTTTTAATAAAGCGAACAGTGGAAATCTCGCTGATTTAGTTGGAAGCTTAGGTTGGAAGGGTACGGGAATTCTTATTCTTGTAATCATAATTGGCTTTATTATTGTATCACTCTTCTTCAAGTAAAGGATGCAAGAGTTGAAGAAGATAATGGGTTGCTGTGGCAGCCTTTTTTCTTTATCGTCTTCAACTAACGGTGCAGAAAAGTGAAGAGAATGTCTTTATTTTTTGTTCTAATATTTGTTCCACTATCGGGGGCTTACGTTGATGATTCAACTACTATCGATGCAGCTTTTTTATTTAGATAACCAGTAGGTTTGTTGCGAATAAGGATTTTTCTAAATATTATTTCTACTTACTATAAAAAGTACGCTGTTATTTGAACAAAAGAAACCGAATTTTTAATTTATTACTCAAAATAATTTAAATATAATCAAAAAGAGGATGAATGGTTCAATTAAAGGTTAATGTTGAAGTTTGATTTTCAGTATGAGGGGATGAGGGGATTTTTATGAAGATAAAAAATTGGGATGATATAAAGGAAAGTTCTTTTGCCATTGAATATAAGGAAGACAAATACATTAGTTCAATATCTCATAACGATGACCCATATAAGATGAATTGGGTAGAAGGAACACAACTATGGGGAACTATTAAAGCACCGAAAGGAATAGATACAACTGTAATTCGCAGTTTAACTGATCATAACACTTTAAAAGAGGTTTACAAGTTTACAAATAATACAGAGTTTGACATTTTTTCAAAGCTAGGGGATACCTCAATTTACACAACTTTTAATGATGATTATGACTCAGCAGATATTTGTACTGTGAATAAATGTCATGCTCATATATGGTGTGGTGGAGAAGTAAGTTATGTTATGGGATTGAGAATGGGAGGGGAAGCCCCTCATTTAGGATTAATCTTAACAAAAGGAAGTTTAAATTCATATAGTGTTGAGCGTGATTTATCATTAATCAGTAATGATCGTGGAGACTTTTTGTTACATGTAGCTCCGTTTCAATTAGCACCTGGAGAATCTTATATTATTGAATGGGAACTATTTTGGCATAAAGGAAAAAAAGACTTTTATAATATACTTCTAACTTATCCCAACTATATACACATACAAGCTGAAAATTACACCTTATTTGAACATGAAGCAATCAATATAGATATCATTTTCCATAAAAATCTAATAAACCATGAAGTTTACATTTCTAGAGACGGAAAGCCAATTGAATTTAATAAAGAAAAAAATATGTTGAAAATTAGAGAGGAAAATTTGCTCCCTGGAGAGTATTGCTATTCTGTAAGAATAAGTGGAGTTACGACGGAAGCAAAGATTCTTGTACTGCCTGATATAAAAAAACTTACGCAAAGCAGATCTGAATTTATTGTAAATAAGCAACAGTACCATAAAATTAATAGCCACCTAGATGGTGCCTACCTAATCTATGATAATGAAGATCATCAAATATATTACTCTCACTACCATGATCATAACGGGGGCAGAGAAAGATTTGGAATGGGAGTATTACTTGCTCGTTTTCTAAGAAACAATGAGAATGTGCAAATGGAAGAAAGCTTAAAAAAGTATATCAATTACATCAGAAGAGAGCTTTATGATGAAGAGACAGGTATCGTATTTAACGACATAAAAAGAAATAACGATATTCATCGGTTATATAACTATTCTTGGTTGGCTGTCCTATTTAAGGAGTTATATCTTACATGGAAGAGCGAAGAATTTTTAAAGGACATGTCTAAAGTATTATTGGCATACTATAAGCAAGGTGGAGCTAATTTTTATCCGATTGAGATGCCAATGTTTGAAATGCTTAACTTACTAGAAGAAGCCAAATTAAACACTGAAAGATACAAAATTTTTAGTTACTTTAAAGAACATGTGAATACTATAAATCGTTATGGGATTAGTTATCCCAAATCAGAAGTGAACTTTGAACAGATCATTGTGGCTCCTGCTGCAAATCTTTTACTAGAAATGTATAAATTAACGGATGATAATAAGTTTCTTAATGAAGCAAAAAAACATGTGGAAATATTAGAACTTTTCAATGGTCTTCAACCTGACTATCACCTTTACGAAACGGCAATAAGGCATTGGGATGGATACTGGTTTGGGAAAAATAGATTGTATGGTGACACTTTTCCACATTATTGGAGTGCCTATACGGGACGTGTATATCAAAATTTAGCTGAAATAACTAACGATCTTGAATACTATAAAAAAGCAGAGTCTTCTCTTCGAGGTGTATTAAATCTATTTTCATCAGATGGAAGTGCGTCATGTGCAAAACTTACCCCATATACAGTGAATGGAATAAAAGGTGGGTTCTATGATCCATGGTCCAACGATCAAGATTGGGGGCTATATTTCATGTTTGACTATATTGATTAATATATAACAACTCCTATAGAGGGCAAAATTTCAATCACAAGTTTGTTAGAAATTATACGAAAGTTGAATTAGAACCAAGAAAAAGGATTGGAGAATACCAATCCTTTTTTGTGAAAAATTTTATGTGAAGAATTGTACTTAAAGTAAAGGGTGCGTTAGTTCAACAAGAAATGTTAAACACATGTGAGATCCTTACTGAAAACTTTAATCAGGTTTAAACTTGATTTTATCTTAAGTTTGTATAAAAAGGCAGGATTGAAGAAACACCATTATTGCTAAATATCTTATTAATACTTAAAGGGCATCATACTTTAACATGGAATACTACTATATCGATTTGAATATATATAACATTAAATAGCTTGGTCATCTCTGTTTTTGCAAAAGGGTCAATAGTACATATAAGGAGAGAGTTAAATTTTGAAACCAGAGGGAACAGAGAAATTTATATTACTGGATCAAATTATTGTAACTGAAGGTTTTTTAAATTCTAATCCGAGTGTTGAAAAAATACAGTAAGCTATGAATCATGTTAAACGGACAGGCTACTTAGATGAACCTATTACGATTAAGAGGGATACAAAAGATCCTTACAGATAATACACACTTTATCTTGCTGCTCAGAAGATGGGGATCGATTTAGTCCCTATTACTTATGAAAATAAGGTTTAAGTAATTTTAAAAAACGCCCCAATTGAAGCGTTTTTTACCGATAAAGGGAAAGGAAATTTCCTGAATGATTACCAATCCTTTTTGAAGCGAATAGAGAAATCAGGCCAAGAATAAGAAGAAAAGCACCAATATAGAGGGCGTTTATTTCTATAAAGGCCAATAAGAATAAATAAAAACTAAAGGTTAAAAATAGCCACCCCACAATTAACAAGATGTTTGAATAAACCTCACGCATAGGGATTCAACCTTTCTATTAAATTATTATTATATTTTAATGCACATTCTAAATTTTGGGAATGTCTTTGATGTGTTGAAATTGTTGATCAACATATGTGTGGAAACCTTACTGAAGCTTTTCAATCAGGTTTAAACCTGATTTCAACTTAAGTTTGCAAATAAAAAGGCCACACATGTAAGTGTAGCCATTTGTTGAGATGATACTTTGGAAAAAAGTCACATAATTTATTTAAGATATTTTTAAATATGCAAACTTGTCATACTTATCTATTGTATTAATTATTAAATGAAGTGATTTCTTTGTTTCTTGTATTTCTTTTTCGATCCTCTCTAACATTTGGATCATTTTGTCTATTTCACGAAGATCCATTGTTCACACTCCCCTAAAAGCAGCAATTCAACGATAAGAAATTTAACCAGGAACAATCCCTACTTCTAATTTTAGAATACATACTTTAGACCTACTCTAAATTGATTTACCATGTTAGACAAGAACTATATAAAAGTTGTAATACTATTGTGAACGTATTGTAATAAAAAAGGGGTAATAGCCCTAAAACTATCCAATCAGTAAAAATGTAATTTTATAGTAGTTATTATTTGTTTTTCCTAAACTCATACTTTTATAACAAAAAGAAAGTCGATTAGGATTTGCTGAAAGGACAAATAAAGTGTTAATTAATCATTTCTCTACAAAAATACATTTTTCTTAATATTTCTAATATTTTGAATTTTTAACATGGAGCTTATTTTATATAATTAGTACAAGCTATAGCTTATTTAAAAAAAGAGGGTGATACCCCCAGAATAGCGAAAGGCGAAGGAGTTTTTATGTATACGCTAGGTACTAGTTTGACTTTCTAGTATGGTTATTTTATCCCCATAAAGATGTTATTTTGAGAGTTAGTCAATTTTCGATACTTAAAAGATTTGTATGATAATTACAAGTTACGTAAGCGACCTTGTTATTCTGGTTAGGATGAATAACAAGATCGCTTATTTTCGTTACAAGCCCCATATAGATCTACACCAATGTTTAGCTTGCTCGCTTTTATCGAACTTTAGCAATGGAATAACACCATATTTCAAAAGCAATGATAGACTTTTTTAGCATGTATCTTAATTTCTTAAATGAGCTAGTAATTTTTTTTGGAATTCCATATTGTTTTTTTCATCACTATTTTTACTTAATGCTTGTTCCCAATCAGCTTGTTTATAAAAAGATTTCTGATTTCCGTAAGGGTCTTTTTCGAACTCTATTAAACTATTTTTCAATCCGGATTGATACTTTTCTTCCGTCAGAAATTTAAATACTTCCTCTGCTTTTATAGCCGCCTTTTTATCTTCACCAGATAAATCTTTTAATACATTGTTAAGTTCTTTAGTTATTAAAATTAAATGTTCTCTAGCATTGATTTGAAGATGTAAATGCTTATATTGAAGACTTGTAAATTCTTTCATCAGAGCTCTAATATTCCCCAAGAAGTTGTCATCTAATAAGCATTTATTCATCATTTCTTCGTAAATTTTCATGGCTTTCGGATGAATTTCTCTTATTCTTTGATAACCTTTATCTAACTCTATTATTATGAGTGTAACAAGATCAATCTCTTGTTTACTTGATTGAACTAAGGGGTTAATTTGTTCCAAAAGGTTTATCGTATCCTGAAAGACAGCAGTTGGTTTCTTACTTTCTGCTTGACCTTGTTCATGAAGAGCAAACATATAAGAATTAAATGCTATAAACATCTTGTAAGGAAGAATTGCCTCCTCTCTTGGAGATACTTCTCCATCTTCGCGCAATACTAAGTATCCTTTGGTACTACCCAATCTATTATAAGCAGCTACCTTAAAACGAGAATTATTACAACTGACAGTATATCTTGCAATATCAATTGTTTCTAGTAATCGTTTATATTTTTTAAATGTTGATTCAAATGACATAATTCATCTCCTTCATATTGTTGTAATTTACCATTTGAGAAACCCACCGTTACTTAAATAAGATATAATGTAATTCTAATTTGATTTTAAAAATTTCCATTTTTCATACTTCTGAACTTTATAAATTTTTCAAGGACAATCTCACACCTAATATTAACATAAATATCCAGTTTTATTTTGGAACCTTACTCATGACAGATAGGTAAGGGTTTGAGGTTATCGCCCCCTTTTCCCCCTGCTAGCACCAGTACGTGCGACTTTCATCGCATACGGCGCCCCAACTAATCCAATTCGATTTAATCATCAACACTTTCAAGTAATACTACTTTTTGTGTTTCAATTCTTCCGTTTCAATAAGTCGGTGCCTCCCTTGGGAGGTGAACCTCTTTTAGTCTTACGAGAACCTTATTAATCGATAAAGATTTGCCTTGCATAATTAAATGAATCTTCATTAGTCTAGTGGCTATCCCTCCATGTGGATTAGACATTTCATTGGTACTGTGCCACCACTTTCACTGATACAAAGATAAGTTATACAGTAGCTATTCTCACTATTGCTTTCCTTACCAACGCTTCATAGGGAGTAAGCCCTCCACGGTATCAGCTTACAACGTTGAATTATATCTATTATGGAATGAACTTAGGTGCTTCCTGTAAGCCTGTTAGCCGTTCATATGCCTGTAACATATCATGGATTTTCATATTAATCAGTCTTACTCATCCACTGCTAACCTCACATTAGGTGATATACACATTTCTATGTATTGCCATTCTAGACCCGTACATTCAGAAGTTCGTCAGCTTAACCTTTTACTGTAGGTTCTTTTGCATTCTCACCTTACTCATTCAACTCAAGCATCATGATTTACACCACCCCCTCGGGTAGGCTTTCGTCAGCCGAACTGATACGGTAAATTCTTACGCCTTCTTTGCCGAGCTTATAACACTATCATTCTTACTAAATCAAGTACTATTCGACGCAGAGAGAGCCCTTCAAGGCGTTACTCTTTCATTTGACTCTTCGATATAATCCTTCAATTCCAGAAGGAATTGTCTAACTTTTATCTGGGTAATGTGACCACTCCCAAGTTAGGTTAGAAACGTTTCGCACCATTAAATGGCCCTTTAATTGAATAATGAGTTTTAAAATAACTTAATATAATTACACATAGATCTACACCAATGTTTTGAGGATAAATAAAAACCTAAGTGTCAACTTTCGTTTAGGTTTACACTTAGCTTTTAAATCATGCAATCAATGAATTTTTCGTTTGATCTTTACTCCATAAAAGGGCACGATTCTTGATCTTGAATAAGCTATCCCATAATTTTTACTCTTATTTTGTTATGATTTGTACTATAATTTACTCATAGCACATTCCTTTTGACGGTTTCTTTAGGGGAATCGTCTTTTCTTTTTCGGTTTTCTTCTTCATACATCGATATTTTTTAATCGCAATAAAATATATCAATAGTTGTACGGTCTGTTCATGATGTTAAGTTTTGTATAAATATATCTCTAGAGTATAAATACTTTTAACAAGATCGTCCATCCACTAGATGGATGCTTTGTCCTACATACAAGTAGAAAAATCTCGTCTTTTTTATGTCACTTTTTATGTCAAATATGAAATAACGCAATCCTTATTAAGAGGGCACTGCAAAACGAATACATTTTATGGAATAAACGCCTGTTTGGCGTTTTTTTGTTAAAATAAAATGAATAAATTACTAAACCTAGGAGTTAACTAGTATTGGAGTATCAACTCACTCCTTTATTTAACTATGCCTTCACGAAGCAAAATTAATCTGAACTCATTTTATTTACCCGTCAATTCAATTAAAAAGGGTTATGAAATCCTGCGAATAAGTGAGCATTCAAGAGATAAACGTATCAAACTGAGGGAGTTCAAGAACAAAAGTGAACTATAATGGACATAAATTGTTAAAGAAACTTATGTAGGGAGAACAAGTTACAATGAAGAAGGTCAAAGAATTAAAAGCTTATGCAATAGAGGATGATTTCAAATTTCACATTGTTCAAGTTGTTATAAGCCACAGTAAAGAGGTTGCTGTTTATTGGTTACGGGATGTAGCAGGTTATACAAATGAAGAAATGACAAAATTCAAAGTTTGGGAATTTCCCTTAGATAAAAAGTTTTTTGTTAGGGATTTTGGAGAAACGTCTGCCAGAGAATTGATTAAAGAAATAACTCAAAGTGAAACTTTTCATAGTTTCCCAGTTGTTGTGTTTTGGAAAGAAGCTAAAAATGAGTATTTTGAAAATTGGCATTCTCATTTTGAAATAGAGGAACCTACTGATTAGCTTGTTACTAATTTAACGGAGGCTTTTCTTCATTAAGGAGTAAGGCTTTGCTTTTTTCTTGCATTAACTAGCAGGTTAGAACAAAAC
>NZ_LATZ01000138.1 GCF_000981385.1 Bacillus sp. SA1-12 | reverse complement strand
CCCATCTCATTCATTAAACGATTAATGGTCTTTGGATCATAGTGAATGTTCCTTTTCGCTAATTCTTTGTGGATACGGCGGTAACCATAACGACCTTTATGCTCATGATAAACGGCATCAATAACTTCTTTTACACTCGCATATTTATCCTCTCGATTTAATTGTTTTTCCCAATAATAGTATGTACTACGTGGAATGTCAGCGACTTTAACTAATTCCACGATATCAAATTCATTCTTTAGCTCAAAAATTACTTGCGCTTTGACTTTGTTTGTAATTTTTCCTGTGCTTGAACTAAAGCGTTCAACTTTTTTAAGTAGGCGTTCTCCATACGTAAACGCTCATTTTCAGCCTGTAGAGCCTCAAGCGATCCTTCAACTGGTAATTGTTTTTTAACATTAGTTTTTGTTTCTTTTTTCATGGATGATCGCCCCTTTTTCTTTGGATGTAGGGCATCAATTCCTCCAGTCTCAAATAACTTGCGCCAGTTTCGGATCAAGCCTGGTGAAGAAATATTGAAAATGGCAGCTGCGTCATAAGAGGATATACCCGTGTCTTTCATAAACTTGAGTACATTTAGTTTAAACTCTACAGAATAACTTGTATAGGATTTAATAAATGCTTCTAAACCAAATTGTTCATAAAGGCGTAACCATCCACTTAAGATAGGAGGACTAACATTAACTTCTTCCGCAACTTTATTAATACTTTCATTTCTTTTTAAATACCTTAATACAATTTGAATTTTTTCTTCCGTTGTAAATTTGGCCATTAAAACACCCCGTAAATGTTAGTTTGGTGTCTAACATTTACGGGGCAGATCAAGTAGGGCTTGTTAGCTTTTTTATCATCTACTGCTTATTCGATTGTATTCCATTTTTAGAGTCAACTGGATATACCTTATAAATCATATTGAACAGTTTATTTGAAATAAAGCACATCAGGATATGGAACGGAAAAAGAATAAGGATTGTCTTTTTGTTATTAAGTAGGTTCTTTTGGTACAAGAAAAAGTCCAAAATAACAACAAAGATCATTCTATAATAAGTAGATAACCTTGTTTTTACTTTATATGTAATCAATAATACTGCCGATAAGATAAAGGAATAACCCGGTACAATAATAAAATGCTCTCTCCACGAATTTATTACTCCAAAACCAAACTTTAATTTCCCAAATAATGTGAGTAAAAATAAAATACTCACATTTATCGAGGTGATTGTTAAATATGAGGTTAATCCTTGTGCGACAGGGTGATTATTTTTTAATAATCGATGACAAATATCACTGCACGTAAAATAGATTGGTAAGAAGAAAAGGGTATAATAGGTTTTCCACCATTTTTTCCCAAAGACCTTCATAGAAATAAATAGACGTTCAATTGAAACATAACCGATGGCTACTAACAGTTTCCAGCGAAATCCTAAGCTAAATGCAGTCAGAACTGTAGCTGCAATCGGCACATAAGTCCCCTGAGAAAAGATTGCCCCCAAAATATTATCTTGATAGTTATTCTTTAATATTCTCGGTTTATATCGATATCCTTGAAATAAATTGAGAACAAAATACTCAAAAAAATAGGAAAAGCCAATGTTCGTAAATAATAGGATCAAATAGCTTTTATCTCTTTTTTTAAAAAGGGTATATATTAAAATAAAAAAATGTATGATTAATAAAATAAGAAAAGGTGTAGAATTTTTAGGTTTTTTCTTCCTCAACAGCAATTTCATACTCCTGCTCCTGGTCATTAGATTAGTACGTAGTTTTCGTCTATTCCTCCCTAATTATTCAATATGATTTAATTATCCCGATCAACCATTTTCCTTACAAATGAAGCAGTCCTGCATAATTTCTCAACAATTTCGCAGTAAACTATTATGATAAAGAGGGTTTTATTTTTTGAATTCACAAAAGGATGTAATGGGTGAGCAGATATGAGGATTTCTGTTAAATTAGGTTTATGGTTCTTTATTTGTATTTTTATTATTGAAACGTGTTCCATGATTTTTCTCCATCGTAATATCGTCCATTCTCTTGTCAGCGATGAACTAGATTCATTATTGGCAAGAGGAAATAGTCATCGTGATGTTTTAGAAATGGCACCGGATAAAACTACGCTTCATCACATTGGATTAATGGAATCACAAACGGATACGGAAGTTGTCATCACGAATAAGATCGGAGAAGTAATTGAATCATCTAAACCAATCGATCAAGGTATGGAAAACATCTTAAAGAAGAAGGTTGATGGCATTCCAAGAAAAGGACTCATTCTACAATCAGATTGGCAAAAGAAAAAATACATTTCAACTGTTTCACCTTATGATGGAGGAAATGAATCGAAAGGCTATGTTTACATGTTTAAGAGCAAGGCTCGGATTCAACATGTAATATCACAATTAAATCATCATTTCCTTTTTGCTGCACTACTCATTCTATTTTTTCTATTAATAACAATATTCTTTTTATCAAGAGCATTAACAAAGCCGCTTGTCTCCATGAAAGAAGCAACCAGCAGACTGAGCAGCGGAGATTTTTCTGTAACGCTTCCGGCTACGACTAAAGATGAACTTGGCGAGCTAGCAAAGTCGATTCAAACATTAGCTAACGACTTAAACTATGTAAAAAAGGAGCGTAATGAATTTTTAGCCATTATTTCTCATGAGCTTCGTACCCCATTAACTTATATAAAAGGCTATGCGGATATTGGCAAAAGAAACACAATTGATGAAACGGAAAGAATACATTATTTACATATCATTCATGAAGAAGCTGATCATGTAAGTAACCTGCTGAAAGAATTATTTGACCTTGCAAAAATGGACCAAAATACATTTACCATTTCGAAGGAACAAATGTATCTCTGTCCTTTCCTTCAAACCATATATCGAAGATTTCTTCCTGTCTTTACCCGAAAAGGAATTCATTTATCCTTTCATTGTCATGAAGATCTGATTGCTGCTATCGATCCTGTACGTTTTCAACAAGTCTTATTCAATCTCTTAGATAACGCGCTAAAATACTCAAATGAACAGACAACGACTGAGATAATGGCCACTCAAGAGAAAAGGAACATCATCATTACGATTAAAGATCAAGGAATAGGAATTCCTTCCGATGAATTACCTTATATTTTTGACCGCCTATTCAGAGTTGATAAATCTCGCTCAAGGTTAACCGGCGGTTTTGGATTAGGACTGTCGATTGTAAAGGAAATCGTGGAAGCTCATAATGGGGAAATTTTCGTCGAAAGTCAAATCGGGAAAGGAACATGCTTTAAAATTTTATTAAAGGAGCCATAAAATGAAAACTGTTTTACTAATTGATGATGAAGAAAGGATGCTAAATTTATTATCTTTATATTTATCCCCTCATGGCTTCAAATGCATAAAAAAAAATTCAGCGGAAGACGGGATTGTTTATCTAGAAAAAGAAAAGGTTGATATTGTCATCCTTGATATCATGATGCCTGAAATGGACGGCTGGACAACCTGTAAAAAAATGAGAGAGTTTTCGGATGTACCAATCATTATGTTAACCGCAAGAGGTGATAAGGAAGATATTGTTAAGGGGCTAAAAATCGGGGCAGACGATTACTTGTCTAAGCCATTTAACGAACAAGAATTAATAGCAAGAATCGATGCTGTGATTCGCCGAGCGGGCAGACAATTTCATAAAGAAGAACTGCTATCGTTTAACAATTTAACGTTGAATCTATCAACCTTTGAAGTCAAACACATGAATGAAACCATCACCCTGACACCGAAGGAAATTGCCTTATTAGAATTATTTTTACGCTACCCGAATAAGGTGTTTTCACGCGATCACCTTCTTACAACCATATGGGGGATAAGCGCTGAAACAGAGGACAGGACAATTGATTCCCATATTCGAAATATTAGAGAAAAACTTCGAAATCAAGCCTTTCCTGTAGAGGAGCATCTGAAAACAGTTTGGGGAATCGGGTATAAATGGAGTACGAAGGAATAGCCATTATATAGAAAAGGCAAGCGTCTTGCTCAGCCTCGGTCAAAAAAGAAGCTAATGAATTGAAAGTGCGTTTAACCTCCAATTCATGATTGGCTAAGCGCTGGTGATGTTCACCGAAACAAAAAAACCTTATACGTTAATTTAAAAAAGAGGCTGTCTCAAAAGCGTTAGACCCTTTAATCGACAGTCTCTTTGCTTTATTTCTCATTCAGGTGAAAGTTCGCTTTCCGTTACCCATTTGTGATTTTTAACCTCTTCCCCCCCATTTGTCGGTGTGTAATCGACCATGTAGACGGTTGTTTCCTCTATTGATTCGAGGATAGCTGTTGCTCCATTCATCCCTTCCATATGATCTGCTCCTAAGGTAACCTCGGAACCAGCTTCTAGTTGCTCATCACCTGCATCTTTTATTTCTTCGTGAATAACCCATTTATGATTTTCTACTTTATCTCCGCCTGTTGTTGGTTTATATGTAACAACATAGGCTGTCGTTTCATACGCACCTGCAATCGTTGCCTTTGCGCCTTTCATTCCTTCCATATGATCGGTTTCAAGAGTCGCTTGACTGCCAACTTTAAAAGCAGGACTCTCTGCTTCTTTCAGCCCTTCAGGAACTTCCCCTGAGCTGGAATGTTCCATATTTGCATGATCCATTTCTGAGTGATCGTTTTCCATCCTCTCATCTGAGCTTGCATTCATCTCGGTATCTTTATCCTGCTCAACTTTCTCCGTATCCGCAGCACAAGCAGATAAGACTGATGCGAAAAGAATGGATGCAATTCCTACACTTATTTTTTTCCTCATTTCTATTCCCTCCTCAATATTCGATACCCTTCTAAGCCCTTCTGTATAAAAGGTTAACAAAACAATTTGCAGAAAATATGCATTTTATCTACTAAGCATTTTTTCAGTTTGCTTGGATTTGAACTTGAAGCCTTTAGGGTTGTAAATAATGTCGCTATGTCTGGATATGAGGAAAAAGGAAGAAATTCAATATGAGACAAGCTTGGTAGGAAACAATCAATCTAATGAAAAGCGTTTATCCCTATTTGATCATTGGAGCTGGCATAGAGCGATGATTACGGATTTGTCCCAACTGAATGGAGTTCATTTGTATTAGGAGAGAATTCCTATGCTAAATATACATTTCAAAAATGAAACTATAAAAGATTTAGATTGCTGTGAAATCAAAATTTAAGGAGTGAAAGAAAGGTATTTCAGTTGATGAAAAGGAAGATTGCTATTCAACAGTGAATGTACAAAAACCTTGTTGCTAGCAAAATAAAATAATAAAAAGGTCTCCCCTATGAGACCTTAACTTGAAATAATAAAACATATTTAATTATTCTTAATGTGTAAAGAGTACGAATAAATAGTTTATTTCGTACTCTAAGATTCAATTATTTGTTAGAAAACAAAACATTAGCCACTTTCACCAATACAAGAATTGCCGTAAATGCTAAAACATTTTTAGCCTTGGTCACTGCCAAAGAAATTACGGAATGATTGGATTGCAGTATCACGGTTTAATGCTGCAATTGATGTCGTTAAAGGAATACCCTTTGGACAAGACTGTACACAGTTTTGTGAGTTTCCGCAGTTTGCTAAACCGCCATCACCCATAATAGCTTCAAGACGCTCTGATCTATTCATTTCACCTGTCGGGTGGGCATTAAATAAACGTACTTGTGATAATGGAGCTGGTCCAATGAAATTAGATTTGCTGTTTACATTTGGACATGCCTCTAAACACACACCGCAAGTCATACATTTTGAAAGTTCATAAGCCCATTGTCGTTTTTTCTCAGGCATACGCGGTCCAGGACCTAAATCGTACGTACCATCAATTGGGATCCATGCTTTAACCTTTTTAAGTGAATCAAACATACGCTTACGATCCACCTGCAAATCACGTACAACAGGGAATGTACGCATTGGCTCAAGACGGATTGGCTGCTCAAGCTGATCAACAAGAGCCGTACATGATTGACGGGGCTTCCCGTTGATGACCATTGAGCATGCACCACATACCTCTTCCAAGCAGTTCATATCCCAGTTAATAGGTGTTGTCTTCTTCCCTTCAGCATTAACAGGATTACGGCGAATTTCCATTAGCGCCGAAATAACGTTCATATTCGGGCGATATGGAATTTCAAATTTTTCTTGATAAGGGGCAGCATCAGGTGATTCTTGACGAGTAATAATAAATTGAACAACCTTATTCTCACTCATTATTTATCCCCCTTTTTACTTTTAGAATAGTCACGTTTACGCGGCTC
>NZ_LATZ01000137.1 GCF_000981385.1 Bacillus sp. SA1-12 | reverse complement strand
TGGGCTTAAAAGTTTATATCAAAGATATGAATTTCTACGTCAAACTTAATTGAACCGCCGTATACCGAACGGTACGTACGGTGGTGTGAGAGGTCGGGGGTTAGTCACCCCCTCCTACTCGATTGCTTTCATTTTCTTCAGCACATTCTTCAATACATCCACAGAATAATAATCAAGATATTATTCACATTGAAGGAAATAATAAAAGCAAAAAGGAGGTGTTAGTTTGACGAATATTATAGATGGAATGGATGCTGCAAGATTTCGATCAGCAAATTCAGCTGATAAAAAGCTAAAGGAGAAGGAAAGAAAAGAAGAAAAGGAAATGCCTATGGTTTTAAAAAACCTTAAAAACGGATCATGAAATAGAAGAATTTCTATAAATGTAAAAGATAATAGAGATAAAATACAGATGTTGAAAGGAATGTTATTGAACATTCCTTTTTTATGGCGTGGCTATCAGGTTATGCTCTGAGCAACAATCAATCCACATACATGAAAAAAGCTGCCCAAAAAAAAGGCAGCCACTATTTTATTTCAATAAAGATTCTCCTCCATCAATAAAGATTTCTGTTCCTGTTATATGTGAAGAGAAGTCACTAGCTAAAAATGCAACTAAATCCGCAACCTGCTCGGATTTCCCTTGGCCGTGCTCAAGCGGCTGGTCCCCTTCAGGAAATGCTATCGGAATTTCAATTTCTTTTACATCAGGGGATGTATGAATCGACTCTTGAATATGAGTTTTAATCGCACCAGGACAAATCGCATTGACACGAATTTTATATTGCGCCAGTTCCAAGGCAGCCATTTTCATAAACGCAAGTTGTCCAGCTTTTGAAGTGCTATACGCAGAAAATCCTGCTTGGGAGAAAACGCGGCTCCCGCTGACAGAGCTTGTGATAATAATGCTGCCGCCATGTTCTTTCATAAAGGGTATTGCATATTTAACTGTTAAAAATGTTCCTTTTAGATTGGTGTTTATGGTTCGGTCCCAATCATCCTCGTTCATCGTTTCAATCGGAGCCAATTCTCCAGCGATTCCGGCATTGGCGAATAAAATATCAATCCTTCCCCACTGGTCCTTTGCTGCCTTGATTCCCTGTTTTACTTCTTGTGATGAATTAATATCACACTTTATTGCCAAGGCATTGCCTCCAGCTTTCTCTATTTGCTCTTTCACCTTATTCGCGTGATCAGGATTAATGTCTAACAGACACACCTTAGCACCTTCGCTTACGAAACGAAACGCAGCTGCACTACCCATTCCTGAGCCCCCGCCGGTTATGACAGCTACTTTATCCTTTAGACTATGATTGTTTACCATATTAGATCCCCTCTAACTTTAGATTGTACTACTATATTTCACAAGAATCAGGGGAGATAAACCATTTTTAACCTGTAACGTGCCCAATAAGTTTATGAAAAAATAAAACTACTACATTATCTTGATCAATAAGTGAAATCATATAAAAAAAGCCTGGAACAATGGTGGAAAATAGATATTTACAATGGACATAGTAAAGAAAATGGATGATGACATAACAACGAATAACTGTTTATTAACATAGAAAATAGAACACAAAAATGCTCATAGTTTTGCTCAGGGCATTTTTGTGATACGAGGATGACTCTATATAAATCATTTGTTATGATGTTTGATGTTTAGTAATGCTAAAATTCATCAGCCATTTTCAAAATTGCTTTTATTATAATATCAGGCTGATCATACATTACTGAGTGACCGCTATTAGGAACAGAGATAAACTCAATATTAGTGGATAATTTGGTCAATTTTCTTTGTGAATCCTTCCATTCCTTTTCAAGGCTGTCTGCCTCTTGATTTGAGAACCCTAATTCAATTGCCTGCAACTCTACATCACTCGGTGTAATAATTGTTAGGGGTGTATCTTCTAAAGAGTGAGTATTTTTCAGTAGTTTCTCAGAAATTCTTATTTGTTTAATTTCTTCATTTAATACTTTGAAAAACGGAGTATCCCATTGGACATTTACATATTTTTCTGAGGAAAGGTAATTTGGCATAGAATCTGAAAACATATTTTCCCCGAATAATCGCACGATTCCAATTTGCGATAATACCTGATTCATCGTTTGGTCCTGTGTCTCAAAAAACTTGTCATTATATGATTTAGCTTGTTCTGAAAAAAATTCATTTCTAGCATCAACAAGAATTAATCCGGAAATCTTTTCTGTATACTTATCCGCAAAGAGACGGGCATTAATCCCGCCAACAGAATGTCCTACTAAATTACAGGTGTGTCAATTTTAGCCAAATCGATAATCTTACTCAAATCATCAATCGTCGTTTCAATAGAAAATCCGTTTGGCGGCGGGTCACTCCATCCATATCCTGCGCGGTCATAGGTAATGACTTGTGTATGTTTTGATAATTCCTTCTGTACGTATAACCAATCATAAGACCAATTACCAGTTCCTGCTTCAATCACCACAGGAGGCAGGCTGGTTTTGGTTCCTTGAATATTCATGTGTAGTTCTCTATTTCCTACTTTAATCATTTGTCCATCTGGTGGGTAATTGCTTTTATCATTTTTATAACTGATAAATTCATAAAGGAATCCTGAAACTAATGTAAGTAAAATGACCATAAGCAAGGCTGAAACAAGAAATTTAATTTTTCTAAAAGGTTTCATGACATCCGTATGTTTAATCTCAAAATCACCATCTCCCTTCATTTAACCTCTATTATATTAACATAAAATTCCAATTGGCTATTGAATTTCATACAAGAAAATAAGGCCGCATTCCTAAAGTGAGTAATAGGTGTTATAACAGGCTTATAACAACTTAATTAAATGTATCGAAATGTTATTTTATTTATTCGATTACCACTTGATAAAAAGAAACAGTCCAATTGTTATGTACATTGGACTGTTAATCTCCTTGCTAATTAAGTTTTTTTAAATCCTTCAAGAACAAGATCACCTGTTTTTATCATGACTTGTATCTTATTTTGCTGCCTGACTCATTTCCGCACACATCAGAATAAACGCTCCAGCTCCATGAAGATCATTCACACTGGTAGGGCGGGCAATATAGTGAGCGTAATCACCGATCCCTGTACCGATGCAAATATTGCCGATGAGTACGTTTCCATTTTCATCGAACGTCAACGTATCAATGACTCCCTGATAGCCTTTCCATGCATATTCCATATATTTGTCGTCTAAATATCCTAATCGGACAGCTTTAGCAATGGCCTGAACAAACAGGGAGGAACAAGAGTTTTCCAGCCAATTATCGGACAGATGACCTTTGTCGACTACCTGATACCATAAGCCGGTGTCTAGATCTTGGTATTTCGTTAGGGCAATGAGCAGGTTTTGAAGGATCGTTGTCAGCTTTTTCTTATCCTTATGGCCTTCAGGCAGGTGATCGAACATTTCCAGCAGAGCCACAGGGTACCAGCCGATTGCGCGTCCCCAGAACTCTGGAGCTAAGCCGGTTGCAGGGTCTGCCCAATTGGCTTCTTTGGTTTCATCCCATCCATGATATAGCAAGCCGGTGTCTGGATCCTTCGTGTGCTTCTCCATGAGAATGGCTTGATACGCCATCATATCAAAATAGTCGCTTTCACCAAAGGTCTTACCGAACTGAACTGCGATTGGTCCGGCCATATATAATCCGTCCAGCCACATTTGATTCGGGTAATGCCCCTTGTGCCAGAAGCCGCCTGATGGATTGGTTTCCCATGATTTTAACAAAGGAACAAGGTTGTACAATGCTTTCTTATACCGTTCATCACCTGTTTGCTCATAAAGGGTATAGAGAAGCACGCCCGGCTGAATGTCATCAAGTTCATCTGTTTTGCATTTTGGAACGCTGCCATCTGCAAGAATATGGCTGTCTACCCAGCTTTTGATATAGTTGTAATATTGATCTTTTTGAGTCAGCCTCCAGACTTTCTCCATACCTGAAAGAAAGACTCCCTGATGATAGTGAAATCGCTCAGGCGGAAGCAGTTCCGGCTCGAATGTTGCCATTAACGTTTCGCATGCCTTTTCAGCCCATTGAATAGGGGTTAGAGTCTCTGTTGATAACTTATTGGTTTCTGAAAGATTCATGTTAAATATCCCTCCTATATGTATTTAAGATTAGGTTAACACAGTAAAATGTACATTTTTTGCGGAATCAATCAAAAACTTCTTATATCTTGCAGGAAACGAAACAGAAGTATTGAATTAAAAAGAAAATCAATGTGAGAGGAGGTGAACAGAATGCAAGCAATACTCTATAAAAATGCTGATGAGACATTCATGGTTTCACACCGTAAAACTCTAAGTCACAATATGCCTGCCAATCATTTTCACAGTACGTTTGAAATTTTCTATTTAATATCTGGTAAACGGGAATTTTTTATAAAGGACCGGGCATTAGTGATTAACGAAGGCGATATCGTCATTATTTCACCTAATATTCTCCATCGGACAACCAATACAGAAATGCCGGAGCACGAGCGGCTGATCGTCAATATGCATGAGACCTGCATGACAGCAGGAAATCAATCCTATAGGGAGGTTCTTCAGTCTTTATTCGAACAGGATTACATAATCGTCAGATGTCCGCTTCATGAACGGCTTTTCATTGAAACCCTTTCACAATCGATCATTCACGAGATTCATGATAAAAAACCAGGCTTCGAGATGTATGTGCAGACACTGGTGCTGCAGCTGCTCATTATTTGCTGCCGACATATCAAGCAAAACAGCATCGAGCCATTAGAATCTCCCAGCCCTATGCATGAAAGGATCTCGGAGGTTATACGCTACATCAACAGCCACTATATGCATGATCTCTCGCTTCAATCACTGGCGGAGGAATTCTACGTAAGTCCCTACTATTTAAGCCGCTTTTTTAAAGAAGTGACAGGCTTTACATTTGTAGAGTACCTTAACAACGTTAGGATCAAGGAAGCGAAGAAGCTTCTGGAGTCTTCTTCCATAAAGGTGAACCTGATTTATAAGAAGGTAGGCTTCGGCAGTGTGACCCATTTTGGCAGGGTGTTTAAGTCAGTTACCGGCTATGCACCATTGTATTTTCGAAAAAGAAGGGAATAAAAAGGGCAGCGTGTTAGGAGTGATTTCTTGTTTCAAAAGGGAGGCAGGATCTTATAGAATACTACAGGAAAGCCTAATCCTTTCTTTTTACTGTCCACTATAAGGGGATAATAACATTCCGCGCATCCTTGTTTACTAAGGAATGGCGCTTTTTTATTTATGTTGTATTAGGAGAATAACATGAAAACAAAGATTTCAAAATGAAATTGTTAAGTAAACCCATTTTCTTCAATTTTCAAAATAGTGTTTTTATTCAGTATTAATTTGTTTAATTTAGATAGTATTCTTGTTTTTGTCCATAATTTCCCCTTATTAATATACGATACTCACAAAACTTTTAAAATACCTTGTTAGGCTGCAAATCCTTACAAGGTTTATTTTTTGTTGGACTACATAGTATCGAAAAACATCTTTATATGTAAGGAGAGTCAGCGTTTATTATGAAATTCAATAATATTTAATATTTTTAACTATTTATCAATTTTATCAATTTGTTGTTTAAGAAATAGATCCTTTGGTTTGTTGGTTGAGTGACAAAAAATAAATTGATATATTCATTACGCAACAAGTGTTGTTTAGATAATTTGTGTTGTTGCGGATGGTTATCTTATTACTCTAAATAATAGAAAGAAGGAAGAATAGTTGAAAAATAAGTTTGAATTCGGTGTTTATTCATTAGGCGATCGTATCCCTAGCATAAATGGTCAAACTGCCACTGCTAAAGCTCGTGTAGACGAAATAATTGAAATTGCAAAGATGGCAGATCAGGCAGGACTTGATATATTTGGAATTGGCGAGCATCATCGCTTGGATTTTGTCACCTCTTCATATGCGATGTTATTAGCAGGAATTGCTCGAGAGACGAGAAATATTAAGCTCACGAGTGCACTATCAGTTATTAGTACTGCTGATCCAGTTCGAGTTTATGAAGATTTTGCAACACTCGATTTATTGTCAAATGGCCGTACAGAAATTATTCTAGGACGCGGAGCATTTTTAGAATCTTTTTCTCTATTTGGAGCTGATTTGAAAAATTATGATAAATTATTTATGGAAAAGCTAGAATTATTTCAACAATTGCAAGATCAAGAAATCGTAAATTGGAAAGGGAAGTATCGTTCAGAGCTTCAAAATGCTCAAATTTCACCTAGACCTATTCAAGGAAAAATACCGCTTTGGATTGGAGTAGGTGGATCACCTGCAAGTGCTATTCGTGCAGGGAAACTTGGTGTGAATATGGCGCTTGGTTTGTTAAGTGGACAAGCTGAATCAGTAAAGCATTTAACAGATCTATACTGGCAAGCAGCAAAGGAAGCAGAGCATGACCTCTCAATATTAAGGGTGTCTGTGAGTGGACATGCTCATATAGCAGAAACTGGTGAAAAAGCAGTTCGTGAATTTTTATCCTATTATAATCAATATCTTAGCTATTTTATGAAGGAGCGGGGACAACATTTCTCTGTATCAGAGGAACAATTAATACAACAACGTTCAGCAGAACAAATTTTAGCAATTGGAAGTCCAGACGAGATTTCGGAGAAAATATTATATCAGTATGAATTATTCGGACATTCCCGATTTATGGGACAATTAGATATAGGAGGACAATCACTAGTTAAAGTAGAAAAGGCAATCGATTTATTAGCAAATAAAGTTGCCCCTATAGTTCAAAAAGAAATTAACAAAAATAAAAATATAGGTCGTAGTAAGTAATAAATGTACATGAATTTCAGAAAAACAGGTCGTCTTTACTGGGTTTGTTAAAGTAGGACAACCTGTTTTTTATTAATCGTAAGTAATTTCAAAAAAAAATTAGGCCTTGAGTAATTGCTAAATATTAATTAATTTTTATTGTTTGATAATCATAGAATCTACACCATTCAAAATAATAGGAAGCATTTTTGACACATAATCTTCTGCGGAAATTTTTCGCCCTTCTTTATTCCATGTATAAGTAGCCCCGTATATAGCCCAACTTAGCATGATAGACGTTGTTCTTAGTGATTCCTTATCAGAAGATATTTGATGATTTCCTTTTAGAAGGAGGCTTAATATCAAGTTTTGTAATTCCTCAATTATTTTATTTTGAATGATTGTACCTAATGAATGATACCTGCTAGGACATAAGGTACTTAAATCTTTGTGATAATCACACATTACTAAAAGGATATTTCTCATTGTTTCTTGGTTGAAAATATGATGACAATTGATTCTTTGCTTAAGGTTTTCCCTAAAATCATTCGTTATCGTCGAATCTAAAAGTTCATATTTATCTGTAAAATGAGCATAAAATGTTGCACGGTTAACTGTAGCCTTTTCTGTTATATCTCGTATTGTTATAGCTTTAAAATCTTTTTCACGGACTATGCTTGTAAAGGCATCTTGTATAAGTTGTCTTGTACGGATTACTCGAGGATCAGTTTTTCCTGAAGTCATTACGCTTCACCCCAAATTTTAAAGTTTATAAAGTTATTAAAAAAATCGACAATTATTCAGATGTGTCGCATAAGCAATGATTCTAAATAATTGATGATTGTTCCAAGGTTTTCTTTATCTTATCATAAATTATGCAACAGGTGTTGCTTAAGTATTACAGGTAAAAGAGTAAGGAGATGAAAAGATTTATTGATTGAACAATAGAGAAATGATGGAGGACATTTTTTAAGTAAAGTTTCACAAAGACCATGATCAATATATAAGATTGGATTAATCAAATGTAGGAGTGAAGTTAAATGGCAACAGTTTTATTTATTAAAGCAAATTCTCGCCCAATCGAGCAAGCTGTAAGTGTTCAAATGTATCAAGCATTTTTAGAAACCTATAAAGAGACTCATCCGGAAGATCATATCATAGAACTCGATGTTTTTCAGGAAAACCTACCATATTATGATACGGATAAAATAAATGGGATGTTTAAATTAGCAAAAAATTTGGAATTGACTCCAGAGGAAAAAAATGCTACTGATATAGTTAATAAATATTTAAACCAGTTTCTTTCTGTTGATAAAGTTGTTTTCGCTTTTCCTCTTTGGAATTTTACAATTCCAGCCGCGCTTCATACGTATTTAGATTATATAGGACAGGTGGGTAAAACATTTAGTTATACAGCAGAAGGGCCAGTAGGTTTACTCTCTGATAAAAAAGTCGTATTACTTAATGCGAGTGGGGGAATCTATTCAGAAGGGCCTGCACAATCATTGGAAATGTCTGTAAGCTATTTAAAAGTACTCTTAAACTTCTGGGGCGTACAAGATATTACTACAATTGTCATTGAAGGACATAATCAATATCCAAACAAAGCAGAAGAAATAATTAAAACAGGTATTATGGAAGCAATAAAAGTTGCACAAACTTTCTAATTATCATTACCTTAGTTCATTTTAATAAATTTTTAGATTAAATAAAAAGGGATTAGAAAATGATTAATGATAAATAAATTATTTGAGTTTTTTTCTAACACATTTGAATTTCACCTTCAAATGCTAATGGACAATTTTAAGTTAAAGAAACAAAGTAAACCCGGAAGAAACAATCTTTCGGGTTTTTTAAGTGCGCCCAGCATGGGTGTAATCTATAGGGTGAAAGTTCCGAACTGTGAAGACAGAAGTAACAGTTAGCCTAACACAAGGGTGTCTATGGTCTGAAGGAAGTGAGCGGCAAACCTCCGGTCTGAGTATAAATGTCAACCTAAGTATGTACACTTTTGATCGTTTAAGTATGTACACTTTTGATCGTTTAAGTATGTACAAATTCTACTCATTTTCTTTCGCAAGATGATCCTTGATTCGGTAAGATTCTCCAACAATACTTACTACTGTTGCGTGATGTAAAACCCGGTCTAAAATCGCATTGGCCAGTTTAGAATCTTGAAAGACTTCATCCCATGACTTGAAATTGATATTAGTTGTTAGAATTGTAATTCTCTTTTCATACCTTAGATCAATAAGTTGAAAGAACAATTTCGCATCTTCTGGATCAATAGGTAAATAGCCAATTTCATCAATAATAAGCAGTTTATATTTGGTATAATGCTTTAATCTTGCTTCTAAACGATTTTCAATTTTAGCTCTCTTTAACTGCTGGAGTAAATCATGGCACTTAATAAAATAAGTGCTGGTTCTCTTTTTAGCAGCTGCTATGCCGATGGCAGTGGCTAAATGAGTTTTCCCCACACCACTAGGGCCTAAAAATATAATATTTTCCTTTCTCTCAATAAATCGTAAAGTGATAAAATCAAGAATTTGTTGTTTATTAATCGACGGCTGAAATTCAAAGTCAAATTGGTTTAGTTCTTTTAAGTGGGGAAATGCCCCCACTTTTACCATTGAATGAATCATATTTTTCTCTCGAACATCAATTTCATAATTTGTGAGTTTTACAAGTGTTTCTACAAAAGATACTTGATTTCCAACACTAAAATCGATGGTTTCACTTAGATGCTGGATCATTTGCTTTAACTTTAAATATTCTAAATTTCGTACTAACTGTTGATAGGTGTTATTCATTTTTATACACATCTCCAATTGTCTCTAAATTTTTCTTTGCCAGATGATCAATATCAGGATAGTATGGAAGAGCTCTGCTGAGCTCAGCTTTGTAGTGCTCATCCTTGTAATTGATTTTTAATTGACTAATTTGGTGTTGGACAATTAACTCCGTGTTATAATAAATGAATAGTTGATCATCATATGCTTGTAAGCCAACAGTCTTCCCTTGA
>NZ_LATZ01000136.1 GCF_000981385.1 Bacillus sp. SA1-12 | reverse complement strand
TCTCATTATTGCTTTCCTTATCAACGCTTCATAGAAAGTAAGTCCTCCACGTTATCAGCTTACAACGTTGAATTATATCTATTATAGAATGAACTTAGGTGCTTCCTGTAAGCCTGTTAGCCGTTCTTATGCCTGTAACACATCATGGACTTTCATAATTGTCATTCTTACTCATCCACTGCTAACCTCACATTAGGTGATATACACATTTCTATGTATTGCCAGTCTAGACCCGTACATTCAGAAGTTCGTCAGCTTAACCTTTTTACTTTAGGTTCTTTTGCATTCTCACCATATTCATTCAACTCAAGCATCATGATTTACACCACCCCCTCGGGTAGGCTTTCGTCAGCCGAACTGTTACGGTAAATTCTCACGCCTTTTCGCCGAGCTTATAACACTATTATTCTTACTAATTCAAGTGCTATTCGACTAAGAGAGAACCCTTCAGGGCGTTACCCCACCATTTGATTCTTCGATATAATCCTTCAGTTCCGGAAGGAACTGTCTAACCTTTACTTGGGTAATGTGACCATTCCCAATTTAAGCTAGAAACATTTCGCACAACAATCTGGACCATAAGTGTAAAAGAACACTGCCCTGCATTCAAGGATAGCGCCTGTTTGTTGAACAAGAAAAAATCCTTTATTGGGACAATAGGATTTTTAACTAAACAAAAAGCTACCCATTAAAAATGAGTAGCAAGTAATCCAAATCATTTGAAAACAACTTGTAGTTTTCCATATACAGTTCCAGAAGAATATCCATCTTTCACATCAACATAAAATTTGCCTATTTTCATGTCTGTGAACAAAGTCTTTCCACCTGCTAAGCTATGATAACCTGTGCACTTTCCTGTACTAGCATTGCAGAGACGAGCCCATATGTTACTGTAATTAGTCAATAGCTTACTTCCTGAAGAGGTCTTTAAATAGATCGGGGAAACGAGTTGTACCTCTAAGTCACTCCCCATATTAGGGTTCCCAATTTCACCATCCCATTTTCCATCTTCTGTTTGAAAAGAATACTGAGGAACACTTGCTTGAGCAGAAGAAATTCCGAATACCATTCCACCTACCAGAGCTAACACAAAGATACTTACGCTAGAAAATAAGCTTTTTATGTTATTTCCTCCTCTACCTTTTTTATCCATTACAACATCAGAATAAACAGTTCATTCAAATAGTTAAAAACGACTATAGCATCTTAGGTAGCGCTGATCATCTTACTCATAAATCGAGTCCTGCCAACAAAAAGCCAGACAACTTACGCAAAGCAAATTTCGAGATATTTGCGTCCTTAATCCCGAATTTCATTTAAAAATCAAACTATTACATCACCTTACGATATTTCCAATAAATTAATTCTCTATCTCTGTTGTCAATTTGGAATCCCAATTTCGTTAATACATTTTTAGAACCGATATTGTCAGGTTCACATCTGGCAATGATACATGTAACTGCCTCTTGACTCGTGGCCCAAGTTATTAATTTTTGGGCAGCTTCAAAACAATAACCTTTGCGGCGGCAGCTTTTATTAGTGGCAAAACCGATTTCAATCATACCATCCTGATCTGGCCCGCCTAAAAAGCCAATACCGCCAACTATTTCTTGGTTGTCCTTCGCCACCATGATCCACGAATCAAATCCTTTCGTACCATTGTTTTTAATCAGAAGCTCCCGAAAGTACGGTAAAGCTTCAAAAAAATCAGGGCCCGGCCACTCGCCATTGGTTTTATATCCCAAGGCTTCTATTGCTTTTGTATCACGCTGGGCTGCGGCCTCTATTAGATTAAGATCAAGAGTTTTTAGCAACAGCCGATTCGTTTCAAGTTTCATATTTCGATCACCTTTCATATTAGATGGTCATCTTTTATAACCTATAGGATTTTAATCGTTAATAATCTTGTTTTAGAAACCATACCAGCACTTTCTAACGTTTGTTTCGAGAGAGTGTTATAATACCAGCATCCACAAATCGGATGTAGATTATGGTTATAACACCAATCCTTTAAGTGATGTATGATCGTTCTGCCTATTCCTTGTTTTCTGTACTGTTCATTTGTAAACATGCCTATACTTGCATATTTATCAAGCAACTTACTTCGTTCTGCAATCCCTATTCCAAGCAGGATAGTTCCTTTGGTAAAGGTGAATATTTCTCTATTTTCTATTCGCTCCTCCAACTTATCAATGAAGTCCTTACATATCTCATTTATCTTTGAACTATCATGGGAAACGGCAGCTCTGAATTCCCCGCCTTTATATAATTTCCCCTTAGGCATTTCCACTTTGTTATCTTGGAAAAAGTAAGCTTGTTTTTCAATCTTATACTCTTGGTCTACTACCAAACTTAAAAAAAGTTCGTCACATGTTGGAACCATCATTGATTGAATGGAATGATTCCTCAAAACATTTTTAAAAAGTTCTTGGGATTCTTTATAAAATGGTAACTTTACATAAAACTGTGTAAGGCACTGATTAGGATGAATGGCATAATACCCTGCAAGTTCAGAGTTGTAACTGATTGTATAAAATACAGAATTGAGAATATGCTCCTCTAGGAAGGAATCAATAGGAGAACTTAATGTACCAACATACTCCTGGATTAAATTTTCAATATCACTATGTTTACATTCTTTAAAAGAAAAACTCATGTTTGAACACCTCATATTTTCTGCTGATCTCATTGGCAATCATGATGTATATCTTCTTATCCTTCCACTACAAATCCTCTAAAAGTTTCTGTGAAAATAGGCAGCTTAGAAAGCTGCCTATTATTATGATCACATAGATCCTATGTCTTAGATAAAACTTCAACTTCCGTATAGATTGACGTTTAGCTTTTCAAACACTTTGTTTATCTCATTAGTCCGTAACCATAAACACTTTTTGTTGTTTGATCAAATCAAGTGTATGGAAAAGTAAGCGCTTATCTCCCCAGCTCCCATGCCCAGGTATAACTGTTTTGACATCTGGATATTTTTCGCTTAGCCTTTTTACGGAGTCATCCCATTGTTCCACATTTGCATCAGAAAGATTTCCTAAATCTGTTGCATTTAATGATTTAATGAAGCATCCGCCAAATAATAAGCTATATTCCGGAAGCCAAACAGTAATGTTATCTTGTGAATGGCCTTCTCCGGAATAAAAAGCTTCAATGACTGTGTCGCCTACTTTTATCACCGGGTCTGCATCGAGTGTAGGATTTGGCGAAGGATATCCATATTCTTTAGCTAGTTTTGCTGTTAAAAGCGTACTGCGTACATCGATCCCCTGCTTCAGTAACGCCCGTATGCCTGAGATGCTGTCATCATGAGCATGAGTAATCAGGGCCAGAACAACTTTTTTCTTCAAATGTTTTTTGAGCATCTTCTCTAACTCTTCTGTTTTTTGATCGTCCCCCCAAGCGGTATCAATCAGGACTAATCCTTTTGAAGTAGATACAACTAACCCATTGTGGTCAGAGGTTATGCCGTTCCATTCATTGTATGAGGTATGGGCCCATACTTTGTCATTCAATTTCGTTAATACAATCGACTTATCATGATTAGTAATCTGAGCGGGTGATAATTTTTTTGATTGAGCATTCGTTTGATCATTAACCGATGTCATCACAACCAATAATATCAGCAACAAACTAAACACAACTTTCCCTATCCGTCCCTTACAAATTTTTTCATCTGAAATCTCACCTTTCTAAATTGGATTTCAATTTTCTAAATCTTACAACTGTAATATTTAGATGTTATAGAATGATATCCTTCTTTACAAGGTGAATTTTATATAAAATACTCAAAAAGTACTCAAAACTAGCATTTTTAGTATTGATAATAGATTGCAATCTTTATCATCAGAAGAGTTTACGCTTTTACATTTAGAAACTGAGCCATTCATCAATGATTTCTGTGGAGCTAGCTAAGCCGGAAATGAAGGTCAAGGGATCCGTTATTTCAATAGGGATTAAAAGCTGCCTCTCTTTAGCATCTTAATTATTCCGTAATTTCCTAAGCAAATGGAAAATCTGCCCCCTATGATGTGATTCATGTTCAATCAGATGGTAAACAACCCACTCAGGGGTGACGTCATAATGTTCGAGTAATCTCGGTTTACGCCAATCTGTTAGGTCCATTGAACGAAAGTGGGAAAGAAATACTTCCCGGACCTTATTAAGACGGTAAAAATGTTCTTCTAGACTTTGGCCCTCAATATGGGTTAAAGAGCCGTCTTCAGTACCTACTTCTAACGGAAACAACGAGCGTATTTCGGGATCCCATACACCGCCAAGGACTTCAATATATAACCAATCTGCCTCTACGAATGCTATGTGATATAACAGCGAGCCAATCGTTTGTCTTTCATCTATTTTTGTGTCGAGTATACTTTGGCTAATTCCAGTTAATTCTGTAATAAGAGTACGTCGAACATCTTCTAAACACCATAACCATCGGCCAATTTCATCTTCAAATTCCGGTAATGGCGATACCAGTAAAGTTCTTTTCTCCAACGAGATCGTCCTCCTTTTCTAATGCACTTGCATTCTATTAAAAATAGATGTTTCCTTCTTTTAAATAAAATAAACCCACCTCATATCTTCATTTTAATACCATACATAATAAAAAACTGGCGTGCAATTAGATACACGCCTGCCGTGAATGTCATTTTTCACTGTTTTTCAACTTAAACAACGATTGTTTTTTCTCCTATACCAACGGGCAATAGCTTCGTCCCCACTTAAAAGCGCATTTACTTTCCAAACATTTCTTACAGATTGTGATTTAAGTTCAGGCATTTGCTTGTTGACAGCACCTATAATGGTTAATAAACGTACCCATAAAGAACAAAGACCACTCAGTTAAGGGATTACTTTCTCTCCATCAACGCAAAATAATTCTCTTCATCATCAGCAAGGTTAAATACTTGTCGAAGCCATATCAACAAGTTCCCCGACTGTCACTTGTTTATTTGATAGGTCGTTATGTAGTGTATCGAGATCTGTAGTGAAGAACATTAAAGAAGGTGTACCAAGATTTAGTTCAGGCTCCATTTTGGCGATTGCCTCCTTAATATGGAGAATAATTACTTGTTTCCGCATCCTTAGTTGGAGCAATTTCAATCCATCGCATTCCTTGCCTTTTTCTTCAGTGATTACAGTAAAGCCTACTTTTTCTGTCCAAAATATAACGGCCTCATTTTGGTTATTTACGTTGAGCATATTTGTCCTACATTGTTTTTCAAGGATCTCCATCCCGCTTTATTATGCGCTTACATTCTAACAAAGAATCTCATATATATGTTAGCTTAAGAATCAATCATCCTATTCTAAATGACTTTGATCCATGTACATAAACTCCCAAAGATGACCATCAAGATCCTCAAAACCCCATCCATACATAAATCCATGATCCTTCGGTTCGTATGAAGCCTTGCCACCTGCTTCTAAAGCTCGATTTACAATCTCATCCACTTGCTCTCTGCTATTAGCTGATAAGGCAACGATCGCTTCCGTACTTTTTGTTGAATCGGCTATTTCTTTAGAAGTAAACGACTTAAAATGCTCTTCAACTAATAACATCGCAAAAATATCATCACTGATCACCATACATGCTGCTGATTCATTCGTAAACTGAGGATTAAATTCAAACCCCACTTTTGAGAAAAATTCCTTTGTTTTTGTTAAGTCCTTAACCGGTAAGTTAACAAATATTTTTTCCGCCTGTAATCCCATTATATTCAACCCCTATATGATTTTTAATAACTTTATAAATGGTAAGTTATTTGAATTCAGCATAATGTATTACTTACCACTTGTAAAGTTGAATTTTACTGACTGTTCAGTTCAACTTGACTTAAGTGCTCTAAAAAAATACCATTAACATAGAGTAGTTATGTTGAAAGGTGATAAAAATGGGTGAAATTCGCAACGCAGAACGGACTCGTAAATCGATCCTGAAAGCAGCAAGAGAAGAATTTTTTGAGAAGGGATACACAGGTGCAAGAATTGAATCGATTGCTAAGCGTGCCGGTGTTAATAAACAATTGATCTATCATTATTTCAAAGGAAAAGAACAATTAATCAATGAAACGATCGAGGATTTTATCTCCTCTTTGCCATCCGGTAATCTTGTTTTACCAGCTAATCCGGTGGAAATAGCAGAATTCCGCTACCATGTAAACCAAGAATACCTTTTAGAGTTTCTGAAGTTCACCGCCTGGGAGGCTGTTGAAAACAGACCAAATAACTTAAAAGGAGAACAACAGCGCGAGAAGATCCTCCATTCCTATAATGCGGATATGAAAGCGAAACAGGAAATGGGCTTGGTTCCAAAGGAGCTTGATCCGGCCTTCATTACGTTGATGATGTCCAGTTTAACGATCTATCCGCTTCTATATCCTGATGTTACTAGGATGATAACGGGGCACGATCCGAATGAAGAAGCATTCAAAGAGAAATGGACGCACTTTCTTCGCCAGATCAGTGAACGAATTTTCAAGAGGGAATAAGGAAGATGTCTGCACCTATTAAGGCTAATTAAACAAAAATCCTTCTAAACATCCCTGGGAACAGTGATGTTTAGAAGGATTTTTTATGTGCCAATCTTAAAATTATACTGCCCTCTTTGCTTCTTGATTGACTTCCAAATTTCCCGATCTTTTTAATTTATTCCACCCTACACGTGTACCTTTCAGGGCGGCAAAAAGTGATTTCCATGAAACCCACAATAACAGGTACCGGTAAAAAATTCTTTGCAAGAATAAAAGACTTAACGGTTTTAGACTTAACTTCTCCAACCTAAACGCGTATAAACAAATGAAAAAATCAATTAAAAAGTAACAGCCGTAAAACAAAAATGATTCTTTTAGATTGCCGGTTAAAATTCCCAAAACAAATAATACATCTAAAAATGGGGCAAACAAAGGAAAAACAAATTGGAACAGTAACATATTAGGGAGCGCAATAAACCCTAATGCTTTATTGTTGGTTCCACCAAAGGCTTTTTTATGCTTCCAAAAACATTGGAGAGTTCCGAAGTTCCATCTGTAACGTTGTTTAAGAAAATCTCTGCTGTTTTCTGGTGCTTCAGTATAAGCATACGCCTTTTCATCAATCGTAATTTTATAACCTTTGCGCAGAATTCTTAACGACATATCTGTATCTTCTGCTAGGGTGTCAGCTGTGAAATAGCCAACTTCTTCAAACACTTGTTTGCGCCAAGCACCGATTGCACCTGGAACAACCGTAACACAATTTAGCAGAGCAAAAGCGCGCTTTTCTAAATTAAAACTTGTTACATATTCAACATGCTGCCAAATGGTTAATAAATTTCTCATATTCCCCACTTTAATATTTCCGGATACGGCAGCAACCTTGGAATCTATGAAATGACGGACAAGCAGCGAAATAGCGTCGGGTGAAATAATGGTATCAGCATCTATGGCTACGATAATGTCACCATTCGCCTTTTTAATTCCTGTATTAATTGCTGAGGCCTTCCCTCCGTTTTTCTTATGAATGAGATGGATATTTTCGCAGTTAGAAAAATTATCTCTTATTATAACCGAGGTTCGATCAAATGAACCATCATCCACCACAATGACCTCAAGATCCCTGTAATGGCTCTTTAAAACCGACTCTATCGTCCTTCTAATAACCTTCTCTTCATTGTAAGCAGCAATCACAACACTGACAGATGGTTGAAACGAGTCTCCGGCACTTAAAGGAGGAGTCCTTCTTTTATGTTTAAATGCTAAATATAGAAGGATTGACAAACGTAAAGTGAAAATAAATAATGCACCATAAAATAAAACAAAAATAATATTGTTAAAAGTGGCTACGCTGATTAAAAATACTTTTATGCTTTGTATCAATGGGTTTTCTACCTGTGTATCAGCAGGCATAATAGTATTTTTGCTTTTATCCATCAATTCACCAACGGTTACAAATGTATAACCCTGGCTTTTTAATTTTTCAATAATGACAGGCAGTGCTTCAACCGTGGCTGTTCTATCTCCCCCGCCATCATGAAGTAAAATGATATCACCGTCAGATGCTTGTTTTATCACATTATCAGCGATTTCTTTGCTGTTGTTCGTATTCCAATCTCTGGAATCGATGTCATAATTTACGGTGATATAACCCATTTGCGTAAGATCTATTAACCTTTGAAACTTGGTTTTAACATAGTCATCCATGTTATCCCCATCATGTGTATTTAGATAATTTCCAAATGGCGGACGGTACAATATAGGCGATCTCCCTGTAATGCCTTGAATAATGCGCTCGGTAGTATTCAATTCAAATTTTAATTGAGGTTCAGATACTTCATCGATATTTGCATGTGAGAACGAGTGATTTCCAATTTCATGGCCCTCTTTATATATTTGCGTAACCATATCTTGATGAAGCATTGCTTGCTTACCAATTGTAAAGAATGTCGCCTTAATTTCATACTTGTTCAGAATGTCCAATATATCTTTTGTATATTCGGGGTCTGGCCCGTCATCAAACGTTAACACAATCTCTTTTTTCTTTGGCTTACTTAGACGTTCAATTTCCGATGCTTTTGGAACAGAAAGATATGATTCGCTTGAAATAAAACCAGAATCATCAAATTCCAGACTGCGTTTCCCTTCTTGCTGATCGGTTAACGAGCGGAAGATACTCCCTTCTCCATAACTGTAGGTAATACCTCCATTTTTGACTGTAAGCAGCTCGCTGGTTTTATGTCCTCTCACTACATCCCAAACAGATGGATCCTCAGTGCCTAATCTCCATAATGCTACACCTTTAGCTCCGTTTGATACAGCCATTTTCCATTGGTTGTAGAAGGTAGCACTATCTAAAAACCATAATTCATGTGATTTATTATGATCCTTATATCGTATATAAGGATTTTTACTCATATCATCCCATTGTATCTTCAGGTTGGCTTTGTCTGCCATTCTCATAACTTCTTCAAAGGATACTGCTTTTCCGCCTTGCTGCTTTTCCCAATCCCAATCGTATCCGTAATTCCCCAGACTAGCGATAAGCTTGTCCTTTGGTATGCTTGAAAGAGCATCTTCAAACCATGATGACGAAGCTACAGGACCTGGATTGATGTAATTCTCATCATATAACATTAACATCATACGATCACAATACTTTTCAAGATTAACATAATCAAATGCCGGATTTTCGGGCGGTACATCAATAGTTACCATAAGTCCATCCGCATGAAAAGTGCTATAAAGCTTCTTCATGAAGTTTGTCAGCTTGTCACGATCATTCTTATGAATGTTTTCAAAGTCTATGTTTATTCCATCAAATCCATGCTGCTTAATCTGCTGATGAAGATTTTTTATTAGCTTATTCTGTGCTTCAGGGGAACTTAGTAAATTATGGATGATATCTTGATCCCATTTCCCATCCACTTCATTGTTTATTAAAGGAAGTACTTTTATATCATTCTTCTTTGCTAAATCCGCTACATCCTTTTGAATATCGCTTTTTAACTCCAATTTTGAATTCAAATCAAACCATTGCGGGATCAGAACATCTATTTCATCAATATTACTTCTTAATGAACGTTCACTATTTACATCCCAATTCACATAGAAAGCATAAAAATCTTGATTGTTGTTTACCGTATTTTGCAGAAATTTCCCATTAGGAGAACTAGGTGTAGAGGCTTCTACATTTCTTATTTCTGATTGACTGATCGTTGAATATTCATTAATCTCCTTTGATTTCCACTTTGGTAAGATGGGATTAAAGTAAACACTTAAACCCAATAAAAAAGTTAGTAAGAGGCAAAAAATAACCGATATGGAGAAAATACCGAGTAAAATACCCCATCTTTTATTTGAATCTTTTTCAAAAACAAAATGGATAGAATTCCCTTCAGGATCCCTACTGATTTTTTTATTCATCCTGTTATACATCTAATCACCTGCTTTATACCTTTTTTAAGAAGACTTATGAATGAAAAGCAAGGAATTCTATTGATCTAATATAAAAAATAAGAATAACCCTATTGATTCATACAATCTATCTTTTATGAGAATCATGGTTTTCTTAGCCGCTTTTCAAACTGCTTCTATAGTCTAACTAAATAGAGAAATGCCTTTTTTGTTCACTTTTTCACAAAAAATGCTGTTTCTATAACCCCCATTTAGCTACATTTCACCTACCATCCAAAGGCAATAAAAGCTCTATCACATTTCATTTACTAAAAACCCATTTAAGAATATCAAAAGGATTTTGCTCAGTATATATGCCAATTTAACGAATCTTATAGGATTACATTTCCTCATAGCTTCCTTTGTATACATGATTTATTAGTAGGGGTCATAGCATATTTTTACTAAATTAACTAGTAACTTTTACATGTATTTGTTTATAAACCTTCCATACTTATGACTTTAGTTAGAAATTCACTCTCGAAAACTATGGAGTTTCCGATCAGTTGAACAACGAAAAACGATACATGATAAAACTAAAGAAATGAATGGAGGAATCATATAATTAGAGAGAAATGGTACAAAAGGAGAAGATAATTTCATAAATTTCCCTTTCTTCTACCTCTATCATTTTTTTTAATAGAAAAGGACCATTTTTCAATCAAATTTATAAAGATTACTAAACTCTTCAATTTTTTCTGTTAAAATGATGATGTTTTTAACTGAGCACTTTACTCTTCACATAACAGACTGTAAAGGAGATTGAAATATGGAAGGAAATACGAAACGCAAAAAGAACAAACGAACCTTTAAGATGATCACTAGCATTATTTTATTTCTGATAATTGGTGTCAGTGTATACGGGTATTCGGTTTACAGTTCTGTTGAAAATACATTACAACAGACACATAAACCATTAAAGTCCGATGCATCCAAAAACAGCGACGAAAAAGTAAATTTCAGTAAGCAGGACCCGATCTCCATTTTACTTATGGGGGTTGATGAACGTGAGAATGACCGCGGCCGTTCTGATTCGCTTATTTTATTAACTGTGAATCCAAAGGATCAATCAACGAAAATGATCAGCATCCCTCGTGATACAAGGACCGAGATTTCAGGCCAAGGAAAAGTGGATAAAATTAACCATGCTTATTCATACGGCGGCTTAGATGCAACAGTTGAAACAGTTGAAGATTTCTTAGACATACCTGTCGATTTTTATATAGAAGTCAATATGAAAAGCTTTAAAGATATTGTTGATGCAGTAGGGGGAGTAAAGGTCAATAATACACTTGATTTTGAATATGAAGGAGTACACTTTCCGAAAGGACAAATAGAATTAAATGGTACAGATGCAGTAAAGTATTCCCGTATGCGATATGCTGACCCGCGCGGTGATTTCGGCCGTCAAGACAGACAAGCTCAGATTATGAAAGCCGTTATTGATAAAGGTGCAAGCTTTAATTCTCTAAAAAATTATAGTGACATATTAGAGGTAATTGCTAAAAATGTTAGAACAAACTTAACATTCAGTAATATGATCGATATTCAGGCTAACTATAAAGAAGCCCGACATGAATTACAACAGGTGCAAATAAAAGGGGAAGGAACAGAAATCAAGGGCGTCTATTACTATATCGTACCTCAATCTGAGCGTACAAAACTATCTGCCATGTTGAAACAGCATTTAAATATTAACTAATTTAGGTAGGGGGAACGATTTTTTACGATCCCCCTATCATTTAAAACCTTTTCACTGCACCATTACCACCTTCTCCCCTTTAATCCTCTTATAAACATTTACCTCAAAATAACTCGTCGCAACCATTTTATGTTTTTGCTTCACATCAATGTCCATCGTAAAGGAATCCTTTCCAGGTTCGTTTTCCGGATCGTAGTAATAATACTGATCTAAATATGGTGAGTACGTTTGGATATCAATCGAACCTGTTTCTTCGTCAATTTGAAGAAGACGGATATAGCCGTTTCCGCCATTTGGTGCTTTTTGATAGTCAGCAAGTATTTGATATACCTTACGATCTGTAATGCCATCTAAATTATCATCTAATTCATCAATTAGCAGCTCGCTGTTATAATAATGACCGCAAAGCACGGCTGCCACATTTTTATGCGGCACCACAATCTGCTCAAAGATGTCGTCCCCTTGATGAGACCGCTTACCGTCTTTATGCAAATATTCATGAAAGGCCAGGATGGCTGTACGATCAGAGTACCTCTTTAACACCTTGCTCATCCATTTGATCTCTCTCTCTTTTACAGCTCCTCCCATATAAAGAAAGATATAATCCTTTCCTTTGACAGATATTAAATCATAATGGCCTAGATTGTTTTGATAGGAGCCGCCATAATACGGTTTTTTACGGAACCGATTCTCACCAAAATATTTTTTATACTGGTTAAAGTTATCCCCCTTATCATGATTTCCTGGAAGTACACCATAAGGGACTTTTGCAACATCTAATGTATTCATGTAACTATTTGCCCGTTTCCATTGCTGATTAGCACGACCTTTATTCACAATGTCACCCGTATGAAGCACATACTTGATGTTCATGACATCTTTATTTTGTGAGATCCATTCAGTGATCGACTTGAACACAGCGGGATGATCTTGAGCATAATACTGTGTATCTGACATCCAAACAAATGAGTAGTCGAAGCTCTTTGATTGGGAAGCGATTTGATCCTGAACAATGACGCTGATCTTGTGATCTTTAACATAATCTCCGGCAGACACTGTGCCATTTAAGGTGAACTGACTATTTTCGGCTATTTTTTGGTCAAGCTCCACCCATTCTTCTGTTGTGACATTCCAGCCAAACATCGTTACCTGTCTTCCTTGTAACGACCTTCCTTTCCAATGAACGGTAACATGGTCTGATGGTTTCACATCTTTATGAACCTCAATATCAAAGCGGTGATAAGGAAAATTACTGACTGAATATGTTTCATTTCCACTGCTGTTTTGTTCATTGAGTGACTGATATTTTTCTGTTGAAAATTCTTTTTCACCTAAGGGGTCATAAGCCGTTGGCGGCTCTGTACTTGCCGCATTCTCGCTTACAATCATTTGATTCGTTTCGGCAGAAGAGTATTGATGAGCATGGTAAAAGCTTTCTGATGCGGCAATCTTTGATTCGGCATGACTCAGTGTATTGCTTTTAACCAGCTGTGTAGGGAGCATTAAAGAAATAAAAACCGTAATACATATGACAACAAAAAGTTGGTTACCTTTATACATGCTTCTCACCCAATGGTAGTATGTGCATATTTTAGTGGTTTTACCATTAAAATCTTGAAATGAAGGATTGGGAAAAAGTGGTGTAAAAGGACAGCAAAATAAAAAGCAGAGGTACTCTGCTTTTACCGTTTATCCCATCTTTTACGGGCTGTAACACCCGTCTAAAGGTGCTTAGAAGATATGCGCGGATCGGGCCCGTATAGATCCGATAAGTCTCGCTTACCATCCGCGGGATAAATACACCCCACGGATGGAAGTCTCGCTTTATCCCATCTTTACGGGCAGTAAACCTACACTCTAGGATTTAAGTGATATAAGAAGATACGCAGGGGCAACTGACCGTATAGATCCGATAAGTCTCGCTTATCATCCGCGGGATAAGTACACCCCACGGATGGAAGTCTCGCTTTATTTATCCTTTACGGTCAATAATCCTGCTCTATGATCCCTTTTTGAATCATAAGATGGAAGAGGGCCATTACGATGGCGGCAAGGACTGCTGTACCAAACCCATCAATGTTAAACGCATCTCCCATCAGGCCTTCTGTGATCATTAACGTCACCGCATTGATAACAAAAAGAAATAACCCCAATGTCACAAACGTTACAGGAAGTGTGAGCAAAATGAGAAATGGCTTGATGAAAACATTTAAAAGAGAAAGGATAAAGCTTGCACCTAAAGCAGCTCCGATTCCACTTAGATAAAAGGAGTCAAAGTAGCCTGATACAACAAGTAAAATTAAGGCATTTACAAGAATGCTGATCATCCATCTTATCATACTACTTAACATCCGACTCTTCAGGAACTAAGAAGATCCAGGCAAGATAGATAATTCCTAATGGAAAAAAGCCAGTTGGTATTAATAAGATGACAAACAAAATTCTTAAGATGGAGGCATCAATGCCTAAATAATCGGATAAACCTCCAAGGACGCCAGATAGTTTTCGGTCTGAACGAGACCGATATAATTTTTTCATTGCCTTCACCCTTACGAATTTTTAATTAAAATCGACCCTGTCTTTGAATCGGCAAATAGTGAGAACGTGGTTTCAGGTGATGTTCGAAATTTTAGCTCTTTTTGAATCGTTTCATTTTTCTCAAATGATATGTCAACATCCTTTAACTGCGCAGACAGAGAACCTAAATTTGATTTAAGCACACCGATTACCTTACTTTCCTCAGGTACATTGACTTCAATATTCCCGGTTGTCGTTTTCGCATAAAGTGCTTCACATGCATGATCTAAGGTTAATTGAAGATTGCCATTAAAACTTTGGGCATCGACTTTATCAGCTGAGCCATTAAACTGAACCAAACCTGTAATGGATTCAACTTCAAGCTTTTCATACCTGGAACTTGAAAGCTTAATTTGCCCATTTGCTGTTTCAAACTCACCTTTCTTACCATTGAGTGCAGAAAATGAGAGCATCCCATTTGCTGTCTTCGCTTTTATCGTATTTACTCTTAAATTTTCCCCTCTTATTGGACCATTAAACAGCTTAATCTTAATTTGCTCATAGGCCTGTTCAGGAACATACACAATGGTACTCATCTTCATTGTTTTTTTATCTGAATGAAGGATAAATCGATTTCCTTCTACATAACATTCTACTTCTGATAAAAAGGCTTCTCTCGCCTGCTCAATATTTTCAGCTCGATACATCTTTGCAGTGCACTCCACCCTAATACCCCTTTCATTCCATGGCTGAAGATTCACACTACCATTCGGAAGCTGGATATCAAGACTATGGATCGCTGAATCATTTAGCTGGAAGACATGCTGAATGTCAATCGACTTACCAAAGTTTAGGTCGAGATCAAGTTCTTTCACCTTTTTTACAGCTGTGTCCACCCAATCCATGAGCTTAGCTCCTAATGATGCTTGCTTTTCACTTGTATGGCCAGCCTGATTTTGATTTGTAAAATCAATTACATCTGTTGACAAAGCCGTTATTTTCTTTTCTTTTTTTTGCTCATCAGAATCCAATGCTTCAATTAAGGACAATGCCTCATCTGGAGAAAGCTTCCCCTGTTCTACCAGCTTTAAAATTCGAATTTTTTGTTCCTTCATCGTTCATCCTCCCCTATAACTTGCCTTTATAAATCTTATATCATTGTTAATAACTTAATTCCTCTTACAAGATTCCAAATAAAAACAATCAAGTTGATCAGCCCGACTATGATAAAGCCGCCAAAAAATACTGTTAAAAAGGCCGCTTCAGAAAGATTAGAATAACCGCTAAAAATGATGGCTCCGATGACTGCTATAATTGATAAAAATGGAAGTATGTGAGATACAAGCGCCTTTTTAGCATGCTGTTTCACTTCGCTGTGATCGACAATAAAATAAATCGCAATGGGCAAAAGAAACGGAGCAAAAAACACACTAAAATAGTTGATTGATGCTAATACTTTATTTGTTTTATCCAATTTCCTTTCACTCTCCTTATCTTTAATACGTATGAAAAAAAGATAAGTTTCAGATTATCTTTTTTAGCATTTATCAATTTATTTATTTTTAGGTGCTTCAGCGGTCTTATTTCCATTATCCAAAAGTTGAAATCGCTTACAAAACCTGTGATAATGAAGATCCAAAGTATTCTACTACATTCCGCATATGAACGGGCTGTCTCAACAGGTATGGGACAGCCCCCTTTTTTGTTTTTCATAAGGTTATCAGGTACAACATAAGTTAACATGTACATAATTCGAATTAGGTGACATATATATGGCCTTCCTGCACGGCGTCTCAGACAAATTTAGTCTTCGCACAAATGGACTTCATGTCTGGTAACGATAAAAAGAGAGCATCGAATTAGTTCAATGCTCTCCTAAGCAATTTAACCAAGCTTTATTGGGCAACCTCTTCTTTTTCTTTAATAAGCTTTCTCATTCTCTCACGGTCGCGTTCAATAATTGGTTTTAAATATCTTCCTGTATATGACTTTTCATTGTTCATAATATCCTCAGGGGTACCGATGCCTACGACTTGTCCGCCTTTGTCGCCGCCTTCAGGGCCCATATCAACAAGATGGTCTGCTGCTTTAATCACATCAAGATTATGTTCAATGACCAAAACAGTATCACCGTTTTCAACTAAACGTTGCAGCACCTTTAACAAGCGGGCAATGTCGTGGACGTGAAGCCCTGTTGTTGGTTCGTCAAGAATATAAAATGATTTTCCATTTGAACGTCTGTGAAGTTCTGAGGCAAGTTTTACCCTTTGAGCTTCACCGCCTGATAGAGTTGTCGCCGGCTGCCCAAGTTTGACATAGCCTAGACCGACATCTAAGATCGTTTGCAGTTTCCGTTTAATTTTCGGGATATTTTCAAAGAAAGATACCGCATCTTCCACCGTCATTTCAAGAATATCCGCAATATTTTTCCCCTTATACGTAACCTCGAGTGTTTCCCGGTTGTAGCGTTTGCCATGGCAAACCTCACAAGGGACGTAAACGTCTGGAAGGAAGTGCATTTCAATTTTAATAATCCCATCACCACGGCAGGCCTCACAGCGGCCGCCCTTCACATTGAAGCTAAAGCGGCCTTTCTTATATCCGCGCACCTTCGCTTCATTTGTTGCAGCAAATACATCGCGAATATCATCAAATACTCCTGTATAGGTTGCCGGATTAGAACGCGGTGTGCGACCAATTGGTGATTGGTCAATATCAATGACCTTCTCAAGATGCTCGATTCCTTTTACCTCTTTATGCTCGCCAGGCTTTGCCTTTGCATGGTGAAGCTTTTGAGCAAGCGATTTATGAAGAATTTCATTGACCAATGTACTTTTTCCTGAACCAGAAACACCGGTTACGGCAATAAATGTCCCTAAAGGAAATTTCACACCGACGTTTTTCAGGTTATTTTCCTTGGCACCTTTAATCTCGATATAGCGGCCATCAGGTTTTTTTCTTTCATAAGGAAGCGGAATAAACTTCTTGCCTGACAGGTATTGCCCAGTTAAGGAGCTGTTGTCATTCATCACCTCTTCAGGCTTACCGGCAGAAATAATCTCTCCCCCGTGAATTCCTGCTCCTGGGCCAATATCGATTAAATAATCCGCTGCCATCATTGTGTCTTCATCATGTTCAACGACAATTAACGTATTACCGATATCACGCATATTTTGCATGGTTTGGATGAGACGGTCATTGTCGCGCTGATGCAAACCGATTGATGGCTCATCAAGAATGTACAAAACACCTGTTAATCGCGAGCCGATTTGTGTGGCAAGGCGAATCCGCTGTGCCTCACCGCCGGATAATGTTCCTGCTGCACGATTAAGTGTTAAATAGTCGAGTCCGACATTATTTAAAAAGCCTAAGCGCTCGCTTATTTCTTTTAAGATTAAGTTAGCAATTGTCATTTCCTTCTCTGTTAGGGCAATGTGGTGAAAGAACGATAGTGAATCCTTAACAGAAAGCTTCGTAATTTCACCGATATGTTTGCCGTCGATTAAAACAGCAAGCGTTTCTTTCTTTAAGCGATGTCCTTTACAAGTAGGACAGTTTTGCTGCCCCATATATTTTTCCATTTGCTCGCGGATATAGTCTGAGCTTGTTTCTTTAAAACGGCGTTCCACATTGCGGACAACACCTTCAAATTGAATATAGTTCTCTCTGATTTGGCCAAAATCATTTTCATAGCGGAAATAGATTTCTTCGCTATTGCTGCCAAATAGAATTTTATCAAGCAGATGCTTCGGAATATCTTTTACTGGTGTATCCATATCAATGCCATAATGGTTGCATACCGCCTCAAGCATTTGCGGGTAATATTGTGAGCTTGTCGGTTCCCATGGTGCTATTGCATTCTCACGCAGGGTAAGCTCCTTATTCGGAATAATAAGGTCGAGATCAACCTCAAGTTTTGTTCCTAGGCCATCACATTCAGGACATGCACCAAACGGGCTGTTAAAGGAGAACATCCTCGGTTCAAGCTCACCGATGGAAAAACCGCACTGCGGACAGGCATGGTGCTCACTGAATAAAAGCTCCTCTTCACCGATGACATCAATAATCACCTTGCCTTCTCCAAACTGTAAAGCTGATTCAAGAGAATCTGCCAGACGTGAGCTAATCCCTTCTTTTACGACAATCCTGTCGATAACAACCTCGATCGAATGCTTCTTATTTTTATCCAATTCAATTTCATCAGCAAGCTCCATCATTTCTCCATCAACACGAACACGGACATAGCCTTGCTTTTTAACATCCTCAAAAACCTTTACATGTGCCCCTTTTCTTCCTGAAACGACAGGCGCAAGAATTTGGAGCTTCGTCCGTTCCGGGTATTCCAAGATTCGGTCCACCATTTGTTCAATTGTTTGCGAAGAAATTTCAATGCCGTGAATCGGGCAGGTTGGGCGGCCTACTCTTGCATAGAGAAGCCGCAAATAATCATAGATTTCCGTTACTGTACCGACCGTTGATCGGGGGTTTCGGCTTGTTGTTTTTTGGTCGATCGAAATGGCTGGGGACAGCCCTTCGATCGTATCAACATCAGGTTTATCCATTTGTCCCAGGAACTGGCGGGCGTAGGCTGATAAGGATTCAACATAGCGCCGTTGACCCTCTGCATAAATCGTATCAAAAGCAAGGGATGATTTCCCTGAACCTGACAAACCTGTCAGCACAACAAGCTTATCCCGCGGAATGGTCACATCAATATTTTTTAAGTTGTGAGCACGTGCTCCTTTCACAACGATATGTTCCATTGCCATACTCGTTTCATCCTTCCGCTTTAAGCTCTAATAGTAAATCACGCAACTCGGCAGCTCGTTCGAAGTTTAACGCTTTTGCCGCTTCCTTCATTTCGTTTTCCATTTCGGAAATGACCTTGCCGCGTTCCTTTTTCGTCATTTTCGTCAGCTTGCTTACACCAACTGTTTCGTATTGCTCTTGTTCCTCAGCAGCCATTGTCGCACGTATGACATTGCGAATTTCCTTTTGAATCGTCATTGGTGTGATACCATGCTCTTCATTAAAGGCCAGCTGGATTTCCCGGCGTCGCTTCGTTTCATTAATGGCCATTTCCATCGAATTGGTCATTTTATCGGCATACATGATAACATGGCCCTCAGCATTCCTTGCAGCACGGCCAATGGTTTGAATAAGCGAACGTTCTGATCGCAAAAATCCTTCTTTATCGGCATCAAGAATCGCTACTAAGGAGACTTCTGGAATATCAAGCCCTTCTCTTAACAGGTTAATTCCAATTAATACATCATATTTTCCAAGCCGAAGCTCTCGTATGATTTCGATCCGTTCTAACGTTTTTATTTCAGAATGAAGGTAATTTACCTTGATTCCAATTTCCTTTAAATAGTCCGTTAAATCCTCAGACATTTTTTTCGTTAACGTCGTAATCAGCACACGTTGATTCTTGGCAACCCTTGCATGAATTTCCCCAATCAGATCATCAATCTGTCCTTCAATTGGACGCACATCAATCGTTGGGTCAAGCAAGCCTGTTGGACGAATGATCTGCTGGATCATCTCTGGTGTATGTTCAAGCTCATATGGGCCTGGGGTCGCTGAAACGTAGATGATATTATGAATATGCTTTTCAAATTCCTCAAACCGGAGCGGGCGGTTATCTAAGGCTGATGGCAAACGGAAGCCGTGATCTACCAGCACCTGCTTTCGCGCTTGGTCACCATTATACATACCCCTGACTTGCGGAAGTGTAACGTGTGACTCATCAATAACAATTAGAAAGTCCTCTGGAAAGAAGTCAAGCAAGGTATATGGTGTTGACCCTGCCGGACGAAGTGTGAGATGGCGTGAATAGTTCTCAATTCCCGAACAAAAGCCCATTTCTCTCATCATTTCCAGATCATATCTTGTTCGCTGTTCAAGGCGCTGCGCCTCCAGCAGCTTGCCGTTTTCCCGCATTTCTTTTAAACGTTCCTCAAGCTCCGCCTCAATATTAAGGATTGCCTTTTGCATCTTTTCATCTCTTGTTACGAAGTGAGAAGCAGGGAAGATTGCAACATGCTCGCGTTCGCCTAAAATTTCGCCTGTTAATGCATCGACCTCGCGAATCCGGTCAATTTCATCTCCGAAAAATTCAACGCGAATACAGTGTTCATCCCGTGATGCCGGGAAAATTTCAACGACATCTCCTCGCACCCGGAAGGTACCTCTTCGGAAATCAATATCATTCCGCGCATATTGAACGTCAACGAGCTTTCGAAGCAGCTGGTTTCGTTCAATTTCCATGCCTGTTCGCAAGCTGACTACCAGCTCTTTATATTCCTCCGGTGAACCGAGGCCGTATATACAGGATACACTGGCAATAATGATGACATCCTTACGCTCAAATAAAGAAGATGTTGCTGAGTGGCGCAGCTTATCGATTTCATCATTTATGCTTGCATCCTTTTCGATAAAGGTATCGGTTTGCGGAACATAGGCCTCAGGCTGATAATAATCATAATAACTGACGAAATACTCGACAGCATTGTTCGGAAAAAATTCCTTGAACTCGCTATAGAGCTGTCCTGCTAATGTTTTATTATGTGCAATAACCAATGTTGGTTTGTTTACTTCTTTAATGACATTTGAAACAGTGAAGGTTTTCCCTGTTCCCGTCGCACCTAGCAATGTTTGATGTTTTTTTCCTTGCTGAATTCCAGCGACTAATGACTTAATTGCCTCGGGCTGGTCACCCTGCGGCTTGTATTTCGAGACTAGTTCAAATTGCTCGCTCACGCATAAGCCTCCATTCAGAAAGTTTCAATAGTAATAGTTTACCACAAATACATGGAAAATCACTAAAAATACGAACTATAGTTCGTATTATTTTTATATCATCGTGCTTTCATATCGCTAAACCTCAGCCTGTTTGAGAGATGATCGGCATTTTTGCAACCTTTTATAATAATCTTGCAACTTCTGGACATATTTTTGCGACTTTTGATCATCTTTTTGCAACTTTGGCACTTTTTTTGCAACTTATCAAGTTTTTCTTGCAACTTCATATTTCTCTGAATCAATGAAAAAAGAAGCACCATCCGGGAGCTTCCTTCTTTTCTTTAAGTATATCTCGTTTTAAGTGTGCGCAAACCTCTTACTTCTTTAATAATGCTGCTTTCATTTTTCGTGCATAGAAAAATCCGGCTGTAAGGGAGGAAATATCCAATGCAATAATAAATGGATTGTATGTATATCCTTTTATGTAAGAAGCAATGAGCAGTGCCGCTGTCAGCGCTGTTCCTACATAGTGGTTATAGCTTACTCTCGTAAAGAGGACCACTAATAAAAAAGGAAGGAACAACGCTAATACTACCTTTAATAACATATTCATTCTCCTTTACCCATGCATGTTCCTATAGTGATAGATGATAAAAATACACAGAATCCTCTTTTTTATAACCTAAGCTTTCGTAAAGTGCTTGAGCCTTCGAATTGTCCTTCATCGTTTCCAACAGGATTCCAGCCGCATTTGTCTGTTCCGCAAATGCTTTTGCCTGGTTCATTAACGCCCTGGCTACACCGTTACGACGATAAGCTTCGGCAACGAATAAATCGTTCAGCAGCCACTTTCGCTTCATGCCAACTGATGTAAAGATAGGGTATAACTGTACAAAGCCCATTGGTTTTCCCTTATCCACTGCTAAATAGATAAATGATTCTTTTTTCTTTATCCGCTCTTCAATAAACACTTTAGCACCAGCAATATCCGATTGCTGGCCATAAAATACTCTGTATTCATTAAATAGTGTTGAAGCATCGTCAATGTCTTTTATGGTTGCTTGAATGATCTGCAATTTTAGTCCCCCGTTCTTGCAAACTTGCAGCTGCCAGGTCTTGGTCTTCCATTACCATCATACCATGCTGCCAATGAAAGAGGCTAACTCCAAAAGGAATTAGCCTATTATTATCGTTATGATGTAACACCTTGATAGTCATTTTCTACAAATAAATCGACCAGTTCAATATCCTTTTGATTTTCTAAGAAATATCTTAGTGTAAATTCATTTTCAAAAAGGACAGCATAAGCGCCGTAACGGTCGCGAACTAACATGCTTCTTGAATCAAAGAATCGTTTTTCAAACTTTTCATTTTTAATCCAGCGCGGGATTCTCTCGCCAAGTGATGTGAATTCAAGATCGACATTATACTCAGCCTTCATTCTGTATTCAAATACCTCAAACTGCAGCTGTCCGACTGCCCCTAAGATAATGGAATCATTGAGATCCTGTCTGAATAATTGAATGGCACCTTCTTGAACAAGCTGTTCAATTCCTTTTCTGAACTGCTTTGCCTTCATGACGTTTTTCGCCTGGACCCGTCTAAATAACTCAGGCGGGAATTGCGGAAGCTCCTCGTAGTGATATTGACCTTTTCCTTCAATTAAGGTATCACCAATTTGATAAATGTTTGGATCATATATTCCAATAATATCTCCCGGGTAGGCTTCATCAACTGTATCGCGGTCCTTCGCCATAAACGCTTGTGTTTGATTCAGCTTAATGATTTTATTTGTCCGGCTAAGATTCACGCTCATGCCGCGTTCAAATTTTCCTGAACAAACGCGTAAAAATGCAATCCGATCACGGTGAGCCGGATTCATATTCGCTTGGATTTTGAAGATATAGCCTGAGAATTGATTTGTCTCCGGCTCTACTAACCCTTCATTTGTCTTACGTGGCTGCGGCTGTGCAGCAAATTGCAGGAAGGTATCAAAAAAGGTTTGCACCCCAAAGTTTGCTAACGCACTTCCGAAAAAGACCGGCGTTAACTCACCTTTTTTCACTCGCTCTGGAGAAAATTCATTTCCAGCCTCTTCAAGAAGCTCGATTTCCCCTAAGGTTTCTTGGTAAACATGATGTTCTTCTATACCGTGGCTTGCAACTTCCTGCAAAGGAATAATCTCCTCTTTCTCTTCTCCTTTAAACTGAACGATACGATCGTTAAAACGATCATATATCCCTAAAAAGCGTTTCCCCATTCCGATCGGCCAGTTCATAGGATATGACTCAATCCCAAGCACTTCCTCAATTTCTGAAAGCAGCTCTAATGGCTCTCTGCCTTCGCGGTCAAGCTTATTAATAAAGGTAAAGATAGGAATTCCTCTCATCCGGCAAACCTTAAAAAGCTTAATCGTTTGCGGCTCCACACCTTTTGTAGAATCAATAATCATCACGACACTATCAACGGCCGTTAACGTACGGTACGTGTCTTCACTGAAATCCTCATGTCCTGGTGTATCCAAAATATTGACGTGGAAGTCATGGTATGGGAAGCTCATAACACTCGATGTAACCGAAATCCCACGCTTCTTTTCGATCTCCATCCAGTCAGAGGCAGCATATTGACCAGTTTTTTTCCCTTTTACCGTACCAGTTGATCGAATTACCTGCCCAAAATATAACAATTTTTCTGTTAATGTCGTTTTCCCAGCATCCGGGTGGGAGATGATGGCAAACGTCCGTCGTTTATTTATTTCTTGTTGTAAGCTCATTCGCAATAACCTCTTTTTAATAAGTTCGTGTTTCAACTATACTATAAAGATAAGCAAAGAACAATTTGTTATCTATTCATCTAATTAAATTAATATGCAGGGCCGCCATCTTCGTGATTTCAGACAAAGAAAAAAACAGGAGCCCCCTCCTGCTTTTCATCTCATTTTCCATAATGTTTTATTGTCCGATTGCGTGCCTTGCCTTTTTCATCATCTGAATAAAGCATCTCCCATGAGCTTTTATATCGGTATTTTTTGCCCCATACATCAATGAGCATTCTTAATCCCGTAATAAAACTTAACAGCAAAAACACGACAATTAAAAATAAAATTTCATTCATTTCTACTCCCCCAATCATCCTTGTACCCATGTATATGATGGGGGTTTGAAATCATGCATGGTTACAGAGGATTTTTTGGGAAAGGAACACCAGGATGACAAACTGTAACTTAATCTTCAACATTAATAATAAAATGTTTAGCTGTGGCATTAACTATTAGGAACACAGGGGTGTGATTGTTATTAAACTTTCTAACAAGAGACTGATTATTTCTGCATTCGTTATTCTATTAATCTTTTTTATAACTATTTCTCTCGTTGTTCTTAAGTATTTTCAAGAAGAATTAAATAATCAAACAGGTGAAAAACTATCAATTATTGAAACATTTAAAGCAGTAGCCACTTTCAATTTTGATAGTGAATTGGAACAAGAACTGAAAGAAATCAAAATGAAGAAAAAAATCAATAATGTAACAATTTTTTATGATGAAGAACAAAATGAACTTATCCCATTAACGATTAAGACATTGGAATGGGCTGATGAGACCGTTTATGAAGTAATAGGAAATTATGATAAGAAACCTGTTGATTTAATGTTTATGAACTTAGAAGAAATAGATCGATTTTCAGAACTCGTTGATGTCTCAGGCTTCTATACTGATTTTGATAAGATAATTGGTATTCATGTTTATCAAGAAGATATAGAAAATATTATGCAAAAAAAAGAGACTCCATTATATTTTTTTCAAAAGTCAATTATGCATGAGTATGGACATTTTGCTACTTATAGAAAAATCGATGAAATTGGGGTTTCGCCTAGTGAATTCCCTCAATGGTTTTTAGAAGGTATAGCTGAGTATATCGGTAATGATAAAACGATTGTAGAATACGAATCTTTTCAATTTGAATGGTTGCCGCTTCAACAGATAAGTGGCGGTAACGGATGGCAAGAGTCAAGATTTATTGAACATGCTGATCCTTATTTACAGAGTTATTTCACCATTAACTATTTATTAAAAGTGTATGGAAGCAATGTTTTAATGGAGCTTATGGAAAAAACAAAAATGACAAATGATTTTAATAAAGCACTGGAACAAGTTAGCGGAAAAAAAATAGTGGAATTTGAAGAAGATATCATAAGTTATTACAAATAATTTGGTCAATAGAATTCTGCTTCAGCTATCCGGCTGTCTTTGGCTCTTTAATGGAGTAAGAATCAAACTAAAAATTCATTGATTGCTTGTTTTAAAGCTAAGTGTCAACCTATGCGAAAGTTGACACTTAGCTTTTATTTGTCCTTTGGAGTGACAAGGGACTCAGCCAGATTTCATTCCTAACACCTCTGCACATTCAATTCTAAAGAGGAAATACCTGAAATATAAATATAATCGAAAGGAGTGAGACAACAATGGAAGCAAGTACCTTTTTAGGATTGTTTTGGGGATGGACGACGGTTATCGTATCGGGAATACTTTTCGTACGTCCATCGGTACTACGTGAACTGAAAAAACTAGTGGTCGAAGACAGGGGATTTGGGATTATGTATGGCTTTCTATCAATTTTCCTAGGTTTAGGTACTGTTATCCTGAATAATGTATGGGTACCTAACTGGCAAGGACTCATTACACTCATTGCATGGCTTGCACTATTAAAGGGAATTTACGTAATTGCATATCCTGAACCATCTAAGAAAACCAACTTTGAAGTACGGATACTATCTACGCGTATAACACTCGCTATCCTTGGTGTTTTAGCTTTATGGATGCTTGTAGTAATTTATATGAAATAATCAGTAATTTGTAATAGCAACAAACAACCTTCACTATCAAAATGATGTTTACCTCCTTTGTTTAAGGGAGATTTTATGACTTGTCTTGTTGAACCAACAGAGGCGTAAGTTGAATAAAAAGATGCTAATTTGCATCCATGTTTCTATTATCGTTATTCCATTATGGGTGCTTTAATGAAATATAGAAATGTTTTAAGGCTATGTGTCAACCTAAACTAAAGTTGATACTTAGCTTTTATTTTTCGTTTAAAACATTATGTAAACCTATGTGATCAATAATAAAGTTATTTATAATACTCAAATACCGTTATTCCATTAAAGGGGCATTTTCTTGAATAAGATATCCTACCAAAAGTAAAAAATTGGATTTAAACTATTATTTGACTGATATTTTTGAATTTTTATATTAAAATACTTGAACCTTACGTCGCGTAATGGGTTATCGTAAAGTTACCGGTAAAAATAATCGCGCGAAATGAGAGGATGACCATTAAATCCACAAAATATTGGAAAGTTGGAGAAGTAGCAAAATTAACTGGATTAACGATTCGAACGTTACGTTATTATGATCAAATCGGTTTGTTTTCGCCATCCGGATATTCTGAATTCGGACACAGGTTGTATGTCGAAGATGACATTCTACGCTTACAGCAAATTCTTACGTTAAAAGACCTGGGTTTATCGCTAGATGAGATTAAATCTATTCTGGCTGATGAAGATTACGATCCATTCGAAGTTGTTAAACTCCAGATAGGTCGCCTTAAAGAAAACATCAGAAATCAGCAGAAGCTTTTAAAAGAATTACAAAATGTATCAAGCCTTATGCAAATGGAAGAACCTGTGACGGTTGAAGATTTTACACAACTATTAAGAATGATGAAAAAGAATCATGAAAACTATTTCACTGAACGGCGGAAAAGTATGGAACGCCACTTCGACCTGCTTGGGAACTTCCTTATCAAGCATCCTAATCAACCAGACCAGAGGAGGAAAAAATAATGAAGAAACGCTTTGTAACTCACGATACTTTTACGATTGAAAAAACTTATCATGTTTCACCTGAACGAGTGTTCACAGCCTGGTCGGACCCTGAAGAAAAGGCCCTGTGGTTTCAAAAGTCAGAGGAATTTGATTTTCGAATCGACGGACGTGAGCGTAATATAGGCGGACCTCCAGGGGGGCCAGTATTCACCCAAGATGCACGGTATTTAGAAATCGTTCCTGACCAGCGTATTGTCTATTCCTACACGATGGATATGGATGAAACACGGATATCCGTATCCGTAACAACGATAGAATTCAAGCCTGCAGAAGACGGGACCCAGTTGATTTTCACAGAGCAGGGTGCTTTTCTCGACGGTCATGATTCACCAGCCGATCGTTTACATGGAACGAAATTTTTGCTAGACAAACTTGGCGAGTATCTACAGAAAGAGTCAACAGTTGAGAAAAATAAATGACAAATGCTATACAAGTCAAAGTCAAATTTATTTTGGAGGGATGGACATGAACCAAAACAACGCAACAAACAAAATCGCAACGCAAGTAGGTGAACGAGAGATTGTGATTACCCGCGTATTTGATGCTCCACGCGAACTTGTATTTGATGCTTGGACGAAAGAGGAGCACCTGTCGAAATGGTGGGGACCTCAAGGTTTTACGAACACTTTTCAGAAGTTTGATATGAAACCGGGAGGTACATGGCAGTTTATCATGCATGGTCCTGATGGCGTTGATTATCCCAACACCAACATCTTTGTCGAGGTCGTAAAACCCGAGCGAATCGTCATCAAACATGCTGTGTTTCCCCATTTTCTGGCGACAGCAATCTTTGAGGATCTGGATGGTAAGACCAAACTCACTTATAGCAAAATTTTTGAAGAAAATGTTGCTGTATTCGATAAGGTGAAAGCATATGCCGTCCCAGGTGCCGAACAGACCATGGATCGTCTTGAGGAGCATCTGACAAGTATGTCTTAAAACTAAGAAGCCAGCCTCGTATTGATGCTCACTGTAACTGCTTGCTATAAAACGAAAGTTCCTTTATCTATAAAGGATTTATTTAAAATAAACAACAAGCAAATTATAAAAAGGTTACTCAAAGTCTACTAGAGAATTTTTGGTTTAATGAATAATACGGGTTAAGGTTAATTAAAGAATATAAGTTATTTAAGAAAAGGGCGCTTTAATGGGATATAGAAATGTTTAAAAAGCTAAGTGACAACCTTGATCTGACCCAATAAAGTTAGACAAAAAGATTAGGCAGCTTCTAAGACCTGAGTCCGGTATTCTATTGGACTTAGGTCATTTAATTTTGCCTTCATTCGTTTGTGATTGTAATAATAAATATATTCTTCTAATTCTCGTTCAAAATGTTCCATACTCTCAAACTCTTGTAAGTAAAGAAGTTCCGATTTTAATAAGCCAAAGAAATTTTCCATGACTGCGTTGTCTAAACAATTCCCCTTACGAGACATGCTTTGACGGATACCATATTCTTTTAATTTATTTTGATACTTATCCATCTGATAATGCCAACCTTGATCTGAATGGAGGATGACCTTATCTCCGGGCTGTATTCGCTTCACTGCTTCATCTAACATCTCTCCAACCAGTGGATAAACCGGACGTTTCATTACTTTATACGCAATAATTTCTCCATTACATAAGTCTAAAACTGGAGATAAAAAACGTTTTTCTCCAAATAAGTGAAATTCTGTTATATCGGTTACCCATTTTTCATTCATATTGTCTGCGTGGAAATCGCGATAAAGTATATTAGGTGCGATATTACCTACTTTTCCACGATATGAACGGTACTTTTTCATACGCACTTCGCATTTTAAGCCCATCTCATTCATTAAACGATTAATGGTCTTTGGATCATAGTGAATGTTCCTTTTCGCTAATTCTTTGTGGATACGGCGGTAACCATAACGACCTTTATGCTCATGATAAACGGCATCAATAACTTCTTTTACACTCGCATATTTATCCTCTCGATTTAATTGTTTTTCCCAATAATAGTATGTACTACGTGGAATGTCAGCGACTTTAACTAATTCCACGATATCAAATTCATTCTTTAGCTCAAAAATTACTTGCGCTTTGACTTTGTTTGTAATTTTTCCTGTGCTTGAACTAAAGCGTTCAACTTTTTTAAGTAGGCGTTATCCATACGTAAACGCTCATTTTCAGCCTGTAGAGCCTCAAGCGATCCTTCAACTGGTAATTGTTTTTTAACATTAGTTTTTGTTTCTTTTTTCATGGATGATCGCCCCTTTTTCTTTGGATGTAGGGCATCAATTCCTCCAGTCTCAAATAACTTGCGCCAGTTTCGGATCAAGCCTGGTGAAGAAATATTGAAAATGGCAGCTGCGTCATAAGAGGATATACCCGTGTCTTTCATAAACTTGAGTACATTTAGTTTAAACTCTACAGAATAACTTGTATAGGATTTAATAAATGCTTCTAAACCAAATTGTTCATAAAGGCGTATCCATCCACTTAAGATAGGAGGACTAACATTAACTTCTTCCGCAACTTTATTAATACTTTCATTTCTTTTTAAATACCTTAATACAATTTGAATTTTTTCTTCCGTTGTAAATTTGGCCATTAAAACACCCCGTAAATGTTAGTTTGGTGTCTAACATTTACGGGGCAGATCAAGTTGGCACTTAGCTTTTATTTATCTTCAAATCATTGGTTTTGACCTATATGTATATGGCAAAAGGAGCATGTTTCACTTTAATCGGTGAAATTAATAACCTATGTTGTTGTTTAACCTGCCCATTGTTTCAAAATTTGCTCTTTTGCAATTTGATACACTTCTTCTTCTGATTTGTTTTTGTTAGCTATTACATTGGTTTGATAAATTTTCCCCTTGAATAATACATTAATTATATACTTGTACATTTTGGTCTTTCCCCTTCCTTTTTTTCTATATTGTAAATGTGATTTTTTAAGTTTTGATAGATTTTATGTAAAAGTTTATTAAAAAGTTTATCCCTCTATTTGATAACATGTTGCATTAGCTGAGTGTCAACCTAATCGAAACTTCTTACCTAGCTTAAAAGCTTTACTATCCTGTACCTAACGCGTATTAATATCTTGTATCAAGAATAAGCTAAAAATGTATTTTAAACTATTAAAATGTAA
>NZ_LATZ01000135.1 GCF_000981385.1 Bacillus sp. SA1-12 | reverse complement strand
ATTCAATCTTGCGGAAAGTACGGCCATTCTTTTGGAATGCCTCATGCAGCAAATATTTTGGTTGGAGCTTAAATGATTTTATTTGTTTAATCTGTTTAAGCAATTTCAGCTGCTCATAGTATTTGGCCTCGGCCTTGCTATCGAATTTATGGCCATCTAAATTGACGATCTTGTTGCCGTATTTCTTAGCAGGCACTAGGCCGATCCTCCCTTACCATTTTCACCATGAATAGTTCAAGTTCTTTCGCTCCAACAAATTTAAGCTTTTTACCTGAATAACTATCCCATATCAAATCAAATTGCTTTGAAGTTTTCCTGAATGATTTGATTCGAGTAGCACAAACATAACCACGCTTTTCTAACTCTTGCACTCGTTTTACGAGCTGTAACTTATCATAATCTTTCAAGATAATGCTCCCAGTTTTCATGCGCTCTCATCCTTAGACATCTCTTTTCCAAATTGAGCCTTGACGTTAATATGTATTTGCTCAAGTTCAGATAAAGTTAGTTCATAGAGCTGACGATTATCAGGTGTTTTGAAATACCCATAGCGTAGAAGCTCGTTTTTTAAATAATCTTTTCGTTGTTCAACTGCTAGTGAAAGCTTTGTAGCTTGCAAGTTCATAAGATCACCCACTTTTCTGTTTTTTGTAATTATTTATTCGGTTAAACAGTTTGCGTTTTTGTTCTTCGAATGCAACAATCTCTTCTGGTGTCATCTCACTTTTTGGTTGATTTTGTTCTTTCCCTAACCAGTCGGGTACTATTTCTTTCCGGATCGGCTTCTTGTTGTAATAGCTTGCTTTTCGTTTTAGCATTGGAGTATTTTCCTTTGTTCCTTCTTGTTCAGCAACATGTTTATCTAGGATGATGGGCAAGCAATAGGCAAAACTATTAATCTTGTCAAATTGATGTTTAGGCTTGTAGTCTCTAAAACACTCTTCTAGCCAGATTAATGCCTTATCTAGATCAATATTGTACTCAAGAAGTTTTTGAATGCTGTGTTTATCCTTGGCGTTAACATCAAATCCACCAATACCAGTTAATCGCATATATTTTTCTTTGATCTGTTCATAAGCACTTGGAGAACTACCTGGTATTTGTCCCTTACTCTGATCGGCATCAGCTAGCTGGACGATTTCGGTTGTAGGCACCCCGCCAGTTTGTTCATCAATACCATGTGCTATATTAACAGCAGCATTATTATTTTTTATTGTTATATCTAGTTCTGTTATATCTTTATTAGATCGGACACTTTTGTCTGATCTAACTGGATCGGACAATTCTGTCTGATCAGACATTTTTGTCTGATCTCTATTCATTTCAGATAAGACATTTTTGTCCGATCTGTTTTTGAATTTCTTCGAATTTTTAACGGTAAATATTAGACCATATGGTGCACGAGTAATTTTGATGTAGCCTTCTTTTTCTAATTGATCTATCCATCTACTAATCGTTTTCTGATTAACTCCAAATACCTTTGCTAGATCTGGAAGCTTTTGAGGTGTATTTCCTAATACGATGCCCCACATAATACCGTCCTTTTCTTTCTCAGCTGTAGTGGAGCTAATACACCATAAAAACAACCAGATCGCATTCCCTATTCGTTTGTAATGTTCTGGAGTTAGTAGTCCTGAATATGTATTAAACGGATAGCTGTCGGACACCGTATCACCTACTTCCTTTTACAAATAGCCTTCATGCCTTCAATTTTCACCAGTTCCAGATGAGGGAAGTAATTCTTTATATAACCTTCAACATACTGTTTGAATAGCTTCCCTCGATCATGGTAGCCTTCTGTCATCCAAAGGTAGTCATGTGGAATATGAACCACAATCATCATTCAAATGGAAATTCATCTTGTATTTTATTCGCAGAGGCTTTTTCAACTTCATTTATTTCTGATGCCTGAACATCGATGATATTTAAATCTTCATTAAAAAATTCCTCAATTGATTCTTCTGTAATATCCTTTAATTCACGTTCATTTTCGTCTTCTGCAAGGGCCTTTTGCATTTCTATTGATAAGATTCCCCATTTACCTAACATGTTTCTAAGAACCGTTTTCATCGCCATAGAGTCATAATCAGATTTCCAAACGTTATTTAACGCTTTTTTATCCTTCATTTTGTTATGTTTAATACGGTGTGCTTCTACTTGATCTTTTGTCCAATAAACTGTTTTCTCAAAGCCATTTATTAATTTAAAATAACCACAATAACCAACTACTTTATCGCTAGTTGCTCCATCAAGATCAGGTACAATTTCCTCTGTTAGGCGATTCCATTTGATTAACTCACCTTCTCTAACCTCGATAACATTAATTGCTTTATATTGGCCAGTACGTAAAGCTAGTTGAATGTAGCCTTTATATCCGAGCTGGAATTGTGCTGCTTTATGACCTTTTTTAGAATCGTAAAAAGGTACAATCCAGGCATATCATTGGTAAATCTAAACTTGCGGCAACCATCGCTGATGTAACGATTGACATTGGTTCAGCTGCTTGTAAAGCAGATCTCCATTGTAGAGATTTAAGAGTGATGCCATGAATTGTGGTGCCTTTTTATTGAGAACCTGTTCAAATTTCTTTTGCATAGTAGGTGTATTTAGTAACGACTTAAGACCAAGGGAACTAGCAGAGACTTGCTGAGCAGAGGTCTCTTGCTTATTTGCTAATTGATTTTTAAGTATGCTATTTGTAGCCATTATTTAGCCTCCTTAACATCGAATTTGCGGAAAGAAGATGTTTTTAAAACTTCTTTATAAATGTCAGGAAACTTTTCTTTCAAAGCTTTAGAATCAACACCTGATCGCGATTGATTTTTCCATGAAACAATGTAATCTCCTACCGTACCTGTTTCAGCATTTTTAAGAGTAGCTTTGAGTTTATTTTCAATTTCTTTTTTAGCTGTAGATAATAGCTTTTCATCAGCTTTTAACTTGTTGTATTGTTCTAGTAATTCCTTGTAATCGGATGGAAGAATAATTTGTTTATCCTTTTCAGCACGGTCAAATTTTTCTTTTAAGTATTTTTCAGCAGCAGTAGATCCATCAAGTTCAGGAGGGTTGCCTTGCAAAACGTGATATTCCCAAAAGTGCTTTTCAGCATCAAAGATCATTTTTATTAATTCATCATCACGTTCGACCTCTTTCCAAACGAAGCGATTCCCACCGATAAGAACAGCTATGTAACCTTTTTGCTTTCCTGTTACACCTAAGTAATGTTGGACCTGGACTAAATAGGTATCAGGTACCTCATTTACTTCCCATTCTTTTGCTAGGAATGCTGATGCAGTTTTACATTCAAGAACTGCTGATTCACCAACAACCATACGGTCAACATTTGCTCTTATATAAGGATATTCAGGGTGAGAAAACATAAAATTTGTACGCCTTACTTTTTTACCTGTTCGTTTTTCGAATTCCTTAGCAACCACGTTTTCCATTTCATTTCCCCAATAGATTGCTTCGTTATCTAATTGGACTGGATCAACTTGCCCTGTTTTTTCGAGCCATAATTCAAAGGGAGTACGATATTTATTTAATCCAAGGATTATACCTACATCACTACCACCAATTCCTTTCATTCGTTCCATTAGCCATTCTGAATGGGTTATTTCATGTATTGGAATTGCATTTAAATTTTTAGCCATCTATTTAACCTCCATTTGATTTTTTGAAGGAGATCCTCTAAAATAGTGTTATAGATATTTCATGGATCTCTTTTAAAAAGCTCACTCTACCCAGTGGGCTTTTTATATTGCTGTTTTAAATTCAAAACCGATTTCTACTAAAAACCTTTCCAAGTTATCTCTTAATATCACATCTCCATCAAACTCAACTACATCGTCACCTTCTAAAATCTCATCACCAAAATAATCAATACCTGTAAGTTCCGGTTGATCAAATACATTGAGATAGCCTGTTCAATTTACACGTGTTATATCAGGATGTTCTAACATGTCATTTCCTCCCTATCAAATTGTTGTCATTCTTAATTTTCCCTAAGGCAACAAATAGGTAAAATTTCTCTTTAGAATCAAACTGAAAGATTGGCATACCATTAGGTTTTTCTATAATCTTTCCTCCCGATAGCTCCAATCGACGTTTATCTGATTCGGTATAGGGAATTTCTATCATTTTTTTCATTTCCAATTGATTTACAAATGGGAATCCACTAAAATAAGTCTAGTTTTCTATTCTATAATTTCCCTTTAAAAGCTCATTTTTCTAAATGGGCTTTCTTTTTATTTTTTATAAATGATCATGATGACTTCATTTGTACTGTCGGCTGTGTTTAGAGAACTTAGTTTGATGTCCTTAATATCCAAGTTTGCATTTTCTGAGAGAAACATATTTGCGTCCTTTTGGTTATAAACAATCTCAACTTGATACATATTCCCACCACCTTTCTGATGCCTTATTCGCATCATCACGATCAAGAAAGGACTATTAGAGAGGGATGAGAGGTTGTCCAGTCTCGATCATGACAAGAACGTGTTCTTGCCATCACTCAAGAAGAGTGGTATGATTTTATTCGACAATTTCTTTTTTAAAAGGGTCCACCCTTAAGCTGTTAGCTTTTCAGAGCTTGCTGCTTATTTTTTACTCTCATTTTTATTCATTGATCCCCACATATAACCAAACATCAGTGCTACGAAAACTAATACTGACATTGCATAAAACATAGTTTGATCATCCATTTTTTAAGAACCTCCTCGAAATCAATTTCATTTTGTGCTGAGCCCACATTTTCACCCATGAAATCCTGTATTCCTTACAAAGAATTGCAACGTAATGAGTTAAAGCTGTTATGGCATCAATAGATTCTTGAATAGATTTTTCTATTACCTTGATATCTATTTGTTCAATACTTTTAGGATTAACTGTTAATTTTTTGTTTGCTTCTGATACTGCCTCTAGCGCCTCCATTAACTCTTCTTTTGTTTTAATTGAGATGCTTGATCTATGTAAATCAGCAGCTTCCCCGTCTAACTTTGCGATTCCCCATTTTGTGTACTCATGTGCTGCTTCGATAGCTGGGAATGGATCGTTGTGTTCATTTGCAAAATAGGTTGCAATATTAGGCTGAACTCTATAACGTCCATTTTCTTGTTGAGAGATTGCTTCACGAGATTCAAAAATTTCAAAGGAAAGTTGTTGTTGTGTCAAATTGACTGCACATCTTGCTTCTTTTACTGCCTTTGCTGCTCTACCAATTTTCATGATAGTTACACCTCCCTTCTACCTTTCAAATAGGAATAATTTGTTAATATAGTAATAAATTAAGATACCTTTCTTGGAATCCAGTTTTCTATATAACATAGGGCAGATGATAATTCCTTTCGCTTAACATCTTTGTAACTAGCAACACCAAAGCGATCTTTGATTTCACGATATAGTTCACGGTAAAGTCTTGATCTCTCTTGTGGATCAGCACTGATTTCATATATCTTTGCTGCCACTCCTTTTTGAAGTCTGCGTTGCTCACCTGATGTTAAAGTGATTTGTTCATCAACTTTGGACTCGATTTCTAAGATTTTTTACCATATTGACCAATGGTGTTTTTTAGTTCTTCATGACCTTCTACTAGGTCAGCTGTTGTGCGAAGAACTGTGACTAGTGCCTGGTATTTAGATAATGGGACAACTTTTTCACTTTTATATGAACCTGTCTTTCTAATAGATGGAATAACTTCAATAGCCAACCAATCTTGAAATTGTTCTGCAATTTCATTTGAAGCTTAAAAGCTAATTTATAAACAAGTGGTTCTGGTATTAAATCTCCTTTCGCCACTTGTGGCGAATTATTAGGAAGATAACTGTTTACTCGATTCCACCTACCATATTCAGATCCGTTTTTTGTTTCTGTAATTCCTAAACACTTAGCAACTTGCTCTACATCAAACAAAATTTGATTATCTTCAACTTTTGCAGCAACTTCAAAAAAATCATTTTTATAGATTTGTAAATCTCTCATTACACAGCCTCCTTTTTGGGATTTACTTTTTCAGCTTCAGCACGCTTGGCTAAGATTCGTGGTGCAGAAACTTTTTTAAAATATTCAAGCATGTTTTTTATTGCTTCTCTTGATGGTTGGTTCATATTTGTACCTCCTTATGCGATTATTGTTTTACTCGAATTGTGTAACTTTTCATAAAAAAAAAGATAATTCACGTCTACACCGAGAATCTCAGAAATCTTTTTTGCTTTCTCAAGACTTGGCTTAGTTCTACCCATTTCTATATTGGCATAGCCACTTGCATACTTATAACCAAGTTTTTTCGCCATAAAAGTTTGAGATTTTCCTTGTGATAAACGAACATCTCTTAATCTTTTAAGAGTCACTATACCACCTCTCTTACTCATTTTGTGTAACTTTTGATTATATAATAACTTACTCAAATAGTTTAAGTAAATACAATTTTTACTCTTTTTGTGTAACTTTTTATCTTTTCTGTGTAAATCGTGTTAATATTTAACATATAAAATAAAGGCTAAAGGTGTAAATTATGAATAATATAACGCCAAAAATACTTGAAAAACTTAGAGAGCAAAAAGGTTGGTCTAAAACAGAGGTAGCCAGAAGACTTGGTATCAAAACTGTTTCAACCTATGCAAATTGGGAGTATGGAATCAGGACTCCTGATAAGGATATGTTGGCGAAAATAGCTGATATTTATTATGTATCAACTGACTACCTAATTACTGGTAAAGAAAGTGATAACATTGTAAATACTTCCAACTTAACAAAAAAAGATGAAAAAGACATTGCTAAACGTATGGAGCAAATTAAGAAAGACCTTACTAACGAAGATGGCCTACTTTTTTATGGTGAACCAATGAGCGAAGAAGCTATTGAATCTTTTTTGGAAGCAATGGAATATGCAGTGCGTCAAACACAACGTATCAATAAAAAATACATTCCTAAAAAATATAGACAAGAGAACACAGATTAGTTGTAGTAATATGGAGCGATTTACATGGAATGGATTAAAAATGAAGTTGAAAAGTTTAATAAAAAAATATCAGACAAACAATCCTTTTGAACTAGCATCTTTAAAGAAAATTCACGTTTTTCCCTGGAATCTACACAATGAGATAAAAGGTATTTATAAGTATGACAAGAGAAACAAGTATATATTCATCAATAACAACTTAGACGAAGCTTTCCAACGTTTTGTATGTTCTCATGAATTGGGACATGCTCTCTTACACCCTAGATCAAAAACCCCTTTTCTAAGAGAGAAAACATTATTTTCTCTCGACAAGATCGAAGTTGAAGCTAACACTTTTGCTGTAGAACTTTTACTTCCAGATGACCAACTGTATGAATATCAAAATACCAATCTTTCTATATATGAAATTTGTGAGATGAACGGAATCCCTAAGGGGTTATCACATCTCAAAATTTTTTAATATTTTTATAGTATTTTTTACGCACTCCCTTATAACCACACTTATTTATTGTGTGTTTTCATTTGAAGTTTTACTGGGTTTTTTGCCCATTTTATACATATATCAGTAAAAAATAAGGAGTTATGTAACGGGTTATTTATATTAAATAAGTAATATTTAAGTGGAGTTGCAATTGTATATTAAAATTTAAATATGAAATGGTACGATTAAATGAAAGCACTAATATATATTGAATTCCGTATGGTAAAATTCAGTAAAAAATAACACATAAAGATGAGGAAGAAAACAATTATGGATGATTTTGAACTGCTTACAAAAACTAAGATGTCTGAGCTCGTTGGTTGGTCTGAAGCTACTGGAAGGAGATGGGTTAAGCATTTTAAAGAATATCTACCTACTCAAGTAACAGGAAAAAGTACTGTACAATTTGGAATCATTAAGAATTATGAATTTTCTAAAGAATATGAATGAGATAGGGTGTACAATACCAAGGATAAAGGACATATTAAATAGCGAAGGAATTCCAAAAAATAAAGAAGAAGAACTTCAAATTATTCAAAAATACAATACTCATAAAATTTCTAGGAATTATAATGAAACAATTAAAGTATCTAATCCATCGATGAAAGATATGGAAATCCCATTTCTAACGAATAAAAGATGGCAAAGCCTATACTGCTATTGATGTTTCTGAAGCGTTAGTAGCTCATTTTAATTTAAGTGAAGAGCAGCGAGTGATGAAATATGAAAATACCAAAGATTCAATATTTCTTACAAGATTAAGAAGCGTAAGATATAGCTTAAAAAAAGAAAAGTATATTGATGAAGTAAATAAATTAACTTACCAGATTACCAAAGAGGGTTAGAGTTACTGGATGAAAACATTGTAGAAATTGAAGAATTGGAAAAGATAGTAGATCCTCTTACTGTTGTAAAGGAAAAGTTGGATAAACTCAAAACTGAATTAGCTGATACATTATTAAATCAATTAAGAAGTATCCATTGGACAAAATTTGAAGACATTGTAGTAGATCTGCTCACAGTAATGGGCTACGGAGACGGTCAAGTTACTCAAAGAACAAACGATGAACGTTTAGATGGAGTAATAAAAGAAGATAAGTTAGGGTTAGATAACATATATGTCCAAGCTAAAAGATATGGTTCGAACAAGAGTATTGGACGTGAAGTTGTACAAAGCTTTTCAGGAGCCTTAGATGGTAAGGGTGCTAGAAAAGGCGTGTTTATTACTATCTCTTATTTTACTGATGGTGCAAGAAAATATGCTGAACGATTGTGAAGCTAAAAAAATTATTCTTTTTGATGGTAATAAACTATCACAACTAATGATTTCTCATAATGTTGGAGTACAAATTAACAATATTTTTGTAGTAAAAGCTATAGATTATGACTACTTTAAAAACGAGCAAGAGATTACTTTGTAATTAGCTTGAAACCATACAATTTAAAGGACCCCACAGGAGGTCCTTATCTAAGTTTCTTGTTCAAATAAAGCACCAAGTTTAAGTGCAATCCTTCACAATATACAAGCCTGTTCCTTTAATATTCCAAAAGAATAAGGAGAAGCGCACCAATCCATTGTATGATTTTATTCTGACAAACCATGCCTGACAGCATATGCAGCAAGCTGCACACGATTATCTAGCTGAAGCTTTTCAAGCAGATTTTTTATATGGTTTTTAACCGTATTTTCTGCAATGACAAATCGCCGAGCAATTTCCTTGTTTGTATCACCAGCTGCTACCCTGGAAAGGACTTCGCACTCTCTCGGTGTCAAAGTCAGGGGACTCACTTCCTCATGGATATTGCGTGTACGAAAGCGATAGAGTAACCTACTCGCTATTTCACGGGAGATTTCTGTATGGTTCCCGAGCAGGGCATGAAGATACTCAATCCAGTCATCCGGCTCCATATTTTTTAGTAAATATCCTTGTGCTCCGAACTGTATAGCCGTAAACAGGTCTTTTACATCATCTGACACAGTCAACATGACAACATGTATATGAGGAAAAGAAGACCGTATTTTTTTTACTGCTTCGAGACCACTCAATCTTGGCATGTTTATATCCAGAAGAAGCAAATCGGGCTGAAGTTGGTCACAAAGTTCAATGGCTTCGAGTCCATCAGTAGCTTCACCAACTATCAAAAAGGAATTATCAATTTCCAGTACACTTTTGATCCCTTCTCTTGCCAGTGGATGGTCATCCGCAATGATTACTCTAAAAGTTTGCATTATCGGTTCTCCTTTGTGACGATTATTTCGGTGCCGCCCTTTTGTCTGTTTATTACTTGTAATGTTGCTCCTAGTTGCTTCGCACGTTCCTGCATAATCGACAATCCATATTTCTTATCTGATTTCTCCGAGCCGTTGATTCCACTTCCATTATCGGCAATCTTCAATTGCCACCCATTCTCTGTCCCCTTAATTTTAATGACCGCCTGAGAAGCTTTAGCATGTTTTCTAATATTTGCAAAAGCTTCTTGGATAATCGCAAAGACTTGTATTTCATCTTTTACGGTAAATGAACCGTTGGGAATCTGAATTTCCGCTTCTACTTCAGTGCCTGTTATCGAACTCCATTCGGAAATCCATTTGGTTATCCTTGAATTAAGCGAATCATTTATTTCTGGCTCAGACCGAAGATTAAAAATAGCTTGACGCACATGGTTATCGATAGTGGATAGAGCCCGAGATGCTGCTTCAAAATCACCTTGTTTCAGTTTGATATTTAGAAAGAAAATGGATTGAGCAATTCCATCGTGAAGTTCTCGCGCGAGTCTTTCCCGCTCTTCATATACAGCTCGTTTTGACTGTTCATTCATGAGTTTGTCATTCGTAACTTTGATAATACGAAACATCCAGGATGAAAACAAAAGTGAGAGCAAGAAAGTAAGGATTGTAATATATAAATTTCCTGCTTCCATTGATAGAGAACCCAAAAGGAAATCGTGGCGAACGTATTCGAATCCCCCGATTAATAATGTTGGCAAAATCACACAAAGTAACTGTAAAAGACGATAAGACAAGCACGTTCTCTCCCTACTAAATTTAATTCTTTATTCTCTTATAAGTATAATAACTAAAAAACACTTATCACTGATAGCCCGTATGGGCTATTTACATAAAAAGAGTGGTGGATTTACAATTAACTTCGATATTGATCGGAATAGGAACGTTTACTTTTGCGTTAAAGAACAAACTTGGGTTTATTTAAGCAAAGAGGTTTCTGAAGTATTGGATTTAGGCTACCGAGTGAGTAGGACCGCTAACGGAAATCTTGTTAATCACTATTTATTTTGTCTAATGCGTTGGAAACCAATTATTTTTTAAGGAGAAGTATATGGAGACAGTTCAAAGCACTTCTATTCAAGATAGGAAACAAGCCCCCATCTCGGTATATCGGACGGTATGGAGGTGGCATTTTTACGCTGGTATTATTTTTGCACCCTTCCTACTTATCCTGGCAATTACAGGGTCAGTTTATTTATTCAAGCCCCAAATCGAACAAATAATTTACCAAGACTACTGGGTGGTTACACCAAGTGGAGATAAACTGCCAGCATCCCACCAAATCGAAGAAGTGAAAGAGTTATATCCAGATTCAGTAGTTACGTCATTCCGTCCAGGTGAGAACGCGAATCGCTCAAGCGAAGTGGGCATTATTAATAATAATGATTCCCTTACGGTATTCATTAATCCTTATACGGGTGATTCGTTAGGTACGTTAAATAGTGAAGACCGAATTATGGATAAAATTGAAGAATTTCATGGAGAACTGATGGCTGGAACTTTAGGTGACAGAATAGTCGAATTGGCTGCTTGTTGGGCAGTAGTGTTAATAGTAACCGGTCTGTTTCTATGGTACCCAAAAAAGAAACCGAACCTATTTGGTGTTTTGGTACCCAGATTTAATAAAGGGAAAAAGATTTTGCGGAGAGATTTACATGCTGTTCCTGCTTTTTGGATTGCTGGTGGTATGTTGTTTCTAATTATGACTGGGTTGCCTTGGTCAGGTTTCTGGGGTAGTAACTTCCAATCCTTCGCTACTAATTCTGGGGCTGGGTATCCACCTTCTATATGGACGGGAAATGCCCCTACATCCGGCGTAAAAACAAAAGATATAGCCGATGTCCCGTGGGCAGCAGAAAACCTTGATGTTCCAATTTCAAAGATTCAAGGTTTTATTCCGCTTCCTATCGATGATGTGGTAGCAATAGCAAACCGGGAGGGTATGCATCCAAGTTATACCATAAGCATTCCGAATGAAAAAGAAGGCGTATATACCTTATCTGCCTTTCCTCCAAAGGCACAAGATGAGGCTACCATTCATATAGACCAATATTCAGGGGCCGTTTTAGCTGATTACCGTTATGATAACTATGGACTGATAGGGAAAATAGTTGCATGGGGAATTACTCTTCATAAAGGTACTCAATTTGGATTGTTCAACCAATTACTTAGCCTTCTTATTTGTTTAGGCATCGTCTTGGTGACTATTAGTGGTTTTTATTTATGGCTGAAACGGAAGCCTAAAAACCAAATAGGTGCACCTGCAGCACCAAGCATTAAGAAAATGAAAGTTTTCCTAATTGTAGTAATCTGTTTAGGAATACTTTTTCCGCTAGTTGGTTTGTCACTTATAGTTGTGTGGCTACTTGATTTGTTGGTAATCCAAAGAATCAGTGCAGTCAAGAGATTTATGAATGCATAATAAAGAAAAAGGGTGTAGTTTTTCCATGAAGAATAAAATACAACCGGTTTTTGTTTTAATATTGAGTTTATTTCTAAGTGCATGCTCACTCAAGGAAGATGCTGCCGACCTATATCAAAAAGAAAGTCCGCTTGAAGCAGAAATTATTATACCCGAAACCTTCTCAAATAATAACCAGGAGAACATTAAAGTTGTTTTAACACAAGATGGTAAAAAAGTTGAAGGCGCTGATTATGTTCATTTTGAGATATGGAAACAGGATGGCTCCCTCCATTACAATATGGAACAAGCCAAGGAAGTCGGAAACGGGAAGTATGCTTTAAGTAAGGATTTCGATAGTAATGGTCTTTATTATATAAAAGTACATGCAAGCAATAATGGTTCAATAATTATGCCTCAAAAGCAGTTTGTCGTAGGGGGATTAACGGAATCGGAATTACAATACTTAAAACAAGATTTACCGAAAAATGATGCAGTTCATGAACATCATCATTAAATATTGGAATATAAAACGGGTCGGCTGCCATTATGGCAGCTTTTCTTATTTTAAAAAATATTACATTAAGGATTGTACCAGAATCCCCGTATGCACATATACTCTACCGAATGAAGGGAATGTTTGACATATAGTATTAACCCCATACAGAATGAGGTCTATTTAAGTATTGCCATTTTTCGGATCTAACAGGTGTTAATTTTCATGGTAGTTGAAGAAAAACTTGTCTGTACTTTTAGCAGAAAAATAATTAAATACTATAAAATTTTATATTATATTCTTTCCCCCTTTTTAATTAAGGGGTTTTATTTTACAATATATCAAGAACAAATGTTCTAAACGCGACTTTTTGGTGTCTCAAAAATATACCAAAATCCTTCAATAATTAATCAATAATTATTATGAGGTGATATAATGCGTACAGCTATTTGGCGAAGGAAGGTTATTCCATCCGAGCACAAACTGACCGTTTAAAAGCAAATTGTGTCTCCCAGGAATGGACTGTAGTGGATTTTTTATTGATGATGGTATAAGTGTCATGGATATGAAAAATTACAATTTTTATGAAGAGTAAATACTGTCAGTTAAAGAAAAATGCCTTGCTCATTATTGAAGCAAAGCACCAGTTAGTAAAATTTTTTTACCTTAGAACATAAAAAATTATAAACACCAATAAAGGAAGTATTAAACTATATATCGCTTCTTTCCATCTATAAACGTTTTTTCTTTGTAATAATAATCTATCGATTATGAAGAAAATTGATGCAGCAGTTAAGCTTAGAGTCCAATATACAGCACCAAATATTAAATGAAGAATTGCTGAAACTATTTGAAATGACTTATTAGTTTTAGTAAACCCTTCTGATATTATATCGCTAATAAAGGAAGTTAAGGTCCCATAAATTAAAATTACAGGAAAAAATAACATTAAATAAAATGGTATTGTTTCTATTGCTGTATTACCAACCTTATTATATTCAGCCCCTCCACCCAATACATTAGGTTCTATTATACAAAGAATTATTGTGAATAACGGTCCCGTTATGGACGCGGTAATCACTTTTCGGGAAAGAAACCTTTTATAAACATTTTCCAATGGAATCATCCTTCATCCATTTGATGGGTGTTGATTTTGTTCAAATTATTTATACATCCTTTTTCAATTTTTCCTTAGTGATATCATATGACAATCAGAACATATTTTCTAGAATATAGTGTTGGAATTCTTAATGTAAATTAGAAATACAATGCCTTATTTTGTCTATCCTCTTCTTGAACTCCCACAGTTTGATACGTTTATCTCTTGAATGCTCACTTATTCGTAGGATTTCATAACCCTTATAATAATCTGCCCCGTTACTTGAATAAGAAAAAGCGATCCTTCACTATTGAAGCATCGCACCCGTTATATACTTTTAGCGTGACGCTTTTGGCGGTTGGCACACGTCACATTTACGTTGGTTATTATTTTTAAATTTTGTAAATGTTTTTTCAAAGTTGCTACCACATGCACATTTAAATAGTAACTTTTGAGAAAAACCGTTATATTCCGTCGTTAGCAACTTACTTTCCGAATTATTCTCAACAAATTCTTTAATTTTACCAATCGTCCATCGTTTATTCATTCTCTTACACCCCATATTTTTTCGCTATTCGGAGGCTTTATTTGGCATCCGTTCATTTATGAGTAAAAGTCGTAATTATCCTAAGTTCCTTATTATAACATGAGCAGGTATACAATTAAACAGATGAGAGGTATCTTATTAAACTAAGCTGCCCAGTTAGCTCATTAAGAAAAAGGCTGCATTTGTAGCAGTTTTTTAAAGAGGGCACCTGTTAATTAATAAAGATTTGTTAAATTCTCTTTATTTTTTTCTTATTATTTTCTACGAAAATAGTATCTACTACCCAATACGGAAATGCAAATATACCCCCGATATTAAACAGAAATAAGAGTACACCAACGTCTATTTTTAAAATGTCTGAAGGGCTTGAGATGAATAAGATTAAAAATGATGCAATTAGTCCTCCTAAAATATGAATTAATAAGGATAAAATTTTCTGATTAGTGGGGAACTTTGCAAATTCCCCCCCTATTTTATCTGAAAAAATGGACCATATAGGTGCATAAATTAAGTAAAGTGGAGACCCCCAAATTATAATAAGCCAGAAATGAAGAATATCCCAACCCATAAGTAACGCACTAATAAATATAAAAATAAAGCAAAATCCTATTAATATTAATCCAACATACAATTTTCTAATTAAAATATTCTTGTGCATTTAGTTAATTTTCCCCATTCTTTGCAATCCCTTTTAGTATGGTTAATTCTACATTTATTTTTATATTCCTTGTTAAACTAGCCTGCCCGATAGCAAAAGAAGCGACTGCTTTTACTTAGCAATCGCTTCCCTTTATTTAAAAACAATATCTAATACAATGATGTATTTTCTTTGATTTCTATTTCAAGTTTTCCATTTGCATCAATGGATTTTATATTTACTGTAGCATCACCAGAGTAACCCTTTTCAAAGTAACCAATTACATATTCTGTATGTAAATTCCCTTTGTTATCTTTATATTCTAGTTTTAATGCGGCTTCGTCAAATTCTTCAGTAGAATTTTCATTCTGATTAATATTTAGTTTATATTTATCGCCTGATTTTATGGTGGGGATTTTAATATCCTTTTTAATATTATCATAGGTCAAATATAAGCCAGATACTTCTTTTTTCGCTTGATTTTTAACTTCAATATCAAATCCCTCGATTGGAAGAAGATAACCTACAGTTCCTATGATACCTAACAAAAAAATCACAGTTACTACTAATTTTTTTTTCATTTAATTACTCCTCTTATATTAATAACTTAATAAATTTTACGTTTACTTAGTAGAAAAGGTTTCACTCGTTGTAAATTATTGTTAAACTATCCTGCTTATGTTACTTCAATAAGAAAAGCGATCCTTCCTTATTGAAGCAGTCGAGTAGAAGAGAGCCTTTTAATATTTCGGTAAATTGTACTCTCCCCCCTCTCAGAACCGTGCTTGCACTACTAATGCACACGGCTCCTCCAAGTCATCATTTACAGAATATAGTTAATCCCTTTTCTTAAATCGTATATATTCACTTTAATCCTTGGATAAGGTAGTGGATATTTATTAAGAAATAATCTGAATTTATCCCAGGTGAAGGACTTTCTTTGACTTCTTCTATTGAGCCATTTAAACAGTAAAAACTCTATTTTGTCTCTGAATTTGTTTACACTTTGAGTATTATCTGTGATGCAATAATAGTTGTAATAACCTACTAGTGAGCGTTTAAATCGATCCATAATCATATGAATGTCTTTATTTCTGTTAATTTTCAACCATTCTTTAGTTTCTTTTAGTTTAGCTTGGACTTTCTTCTTGCTTGTTTTCCGTTTTACTCGAAATTTCCCTTGTTTACTCCTACCGCAATAGTGTGTAAATCCAAGGAAATCAAAAGTTGATGAAACCATCGATTTATCTTTTATTCGTGACATGCTTTCTGATCGATACTCAGCCGATCGTGGTCGACCTGCCGAAGAACCAGAGTTTATGTTTAAAATTTGTCTTCTTGAATATCTGTATGACCTTTCCAATGTTCAAGTTATTGAACATATTCGTGTTAATTTAGCTTATCGCTGTTTCTTGGATTAAACCTTGATGAGGATTTACCTGATGATTCGACCATTAGTTATTTTCGTGTAAATCGTGTGGGCCTTCAAAAGTTTCAAGAAATCTTTAAGCATCTTATTGATCAATGTATAGAAGCAGGCCTAATTAATCGTCAGCCTAAACGGGCAATTATTGATTCTACCCATATCATCGCTGCTGTAGCCATTCCAACATGGCTTTCTCTAGTGCGCCAAGCTTTTGAGAAAGTGGTTCGTGAATTACTATTAGTTGATCAGACCAAAGGAGAAGATTTTCAACAGCGTTATCAAAAGCTATGGGAAGAACTCAAAGGACAAACACGCGATGAAAAGTTACCACATGTATTAGAACTAGCGACAGAGCTTGTTGAAACTGCTGAACCATTGTTTGAAAAAGAAGAAGAAAAAACGACGATCGTTATGTTGAAAAAAGTCATTTCAGACCGTAAGGACTCGGCAAAAGATCGAATTATTAGTGTTGTTGACCCAGAGGCTAGAACAGGACATAAATCAGATATGCGTACAATACAAGGCTATAAAGACCATATTATGATAGATGAAGAAAGTGAAATCATTACAGCTGTTAAAGTCACTCCAGCCAATGCAGAGGATGGTGACCAATTGATTGATCTTATTACACAATTTAAAAAATGCCATGGGGCATTACCAACTGAAACTTCTGCAGATAAGGGGTATTGGTTTGGTAAGAACCTTCGCTTCTTATATGAGAACCAAATTGTTGGACATATCAGTGTAATGAAGACAAAACAGCACTCGCAAGGACTATTTGCCCCTGAACATTTTCAATTTGATAAAGAAAATATGAAGTTAACTTGCCCTAATGGCGTAAGTACAACTAGATATAGAGAAAAAAAGAATAGAGGTAAAGAAGAAGGGTATGAGTTTACATATACTAAATCAAAGTGTCAAGGTTGTCCTTTAAGAACAAAGTGTACTAATAGTAAAACAGTAAGACACGTGTATATTAGTAACTATTACTTTGATTTAGCACGAGGACGTGAGCACTATCAAACAAATGATTATAAAAAGGCGAGTAAAAATAGATGGTTAATTGAGCGTCGACATGCAGATAAAGTAAGAAATCATAGTTTACGTCGCAGCCGTTAAAGAGGGTTAGAAAGAACATCCATTCACTCTCTTCTATCAACAATAGCTTGTAATGTAAAACGTATGAGTAAATTAATTACTCAAAAACGACAACGGGAGAAGTCTGCCCTTTTACAAGAATCATAGGGAATAAAAAGGAGAAAACCCTCATTTATCTCTTGAATTTACCCCTTTTAACATAGAATATCCCTTATAAACACCCGGAAAATGTAAAAATCACCTAAAGAACACATTTAAACGTGCCTTTTTCGGAGGTCTCCCTTGCGGTGTGCCGTTGTCTGTTTTGTATTTCTTACCTTTCTCCATATATCCACCTTTAAGAAACCTACCAATTATTCTTAGTAGGTTAGGGTCAGAGATTCGCAGTTTTAAGAACTCCATCATCCATGTGTGGTCAACGTTGTCGAAGAATCCTTTGATATCTACAACTACTATATAATTTACTGACTTCTTTTCAATGTAGTAATTCAGTATTTTCAAAGCATCGTGGCAATTACGATTTGGACGGAATCCAAAGGAGCAATCAAGAAAGTCATTTTCATAGATGGTATTTAGTATCTTTTAATGCCTTTTTGAACAATTTTATCTTCATGTTCCGGTATTCCCAATGGTCTTTTCTTGTCTGAATTGAGCTTGGAATATACATCCTTCTTACTGGAACAGGACGATAGCTTTTGCTTTTAAGTCTACTTACTAAATCCTCGATGTTTCCTTCTAGATTTTCACTGTATTGCTCTTTTGTGGTACCGTTAATCCCAGTTGCCCTCTTATTAGGTAGTTCAAGATGACATTGAATTAGTGCTTGCTTACCCAAAAGATGTGCAAGAGAAGTAAATTTCATTTTAGGATCAGATTTTGCTAATTCTGCTATCCTTAGTAGTTTTGTTTCCATTTATTATCCCTACCTCTGTGTGTAGTAAATGTGTCCCTATTAAGGGTGATAACTGGTAGCTAGCCTTTCCTCCATCGGCATTACCCAACTTCATTGGTACTACGCTGCTATCCGACTCCCTACATCGGCATTTGGTTTCCTTGCTTGTTATCGCTTGTACACCATACTCTTCTAAAAAAAAAGAAAAGACCGGTAGGGTCTCCCGAGTTGCCGTATCATATCAATGTATAACGTGCCAAGGTCTCTGACTCCAGAGAGGTTTCATCCTTCTTGCCTTTAACGAAAGATAAAATGTTGCTTTCTGCTGTGCGAAAGGCATCAGCCCTCTCGAATTACTAACATTATGGAGCTCAATCCCTTCAACCATTCGGCTTTCGGCCCGCTATCTAACTGTCTACGCTTAAAGACTGAAGTTACCTTTAGCCCTCCAAGACTCGCTACGAGTGAATGGCTAGTTCTTACTCGACGGGAATCCCACCCGCTATATGATACGACCTAAGCTCGGCCGCACTCGCACCTGTTACTTTTAGTAGATTATTTCAAAATCCTAGTAAGTTCCACTGAAAAAGGCATTAATGCTTCCTGCTGAATCAATGCCTTCACTTTTTGAAATTAACTTTACTATTACTTTTTTTAGTTAACATATAACTTTGTTTTATCATTTCGTAAATTTCTTCGTTTGGTACAGTACCGTCAAGAATTATCGAATTCCAATGGTCCTTATTAAGATGAAATGCCGGAACTACCGAATTGTATATCTGACGCCAATAATCCAAAAAACCGGGTTCACATTTCACATTAATCCAAATATGGCCATCTTTTTCAAATATCCACGCAAACACTTTCTTGTTATCTATATGTCGCATTAATGTCCAATTCTTATCGCGAAATGGATAATCTTCATATGTATTACCCATCCCCAAACAGTAACCGATAGCTTCCTCTCTATTTTTCATTGTTAACCTCTTCTCGAACATAATAACTTTTTAGTTTTTTAATAAAGCTGCATCCTTAATTATAACCTTCGGACCCTTTATTGCACTATTCTGCACCGTTAGTGAAGAAGAAAGACCGCATTTTTAGTAGCTAATTATTTAATTACAAAAAATATAATATTATATTCTTCCCCTCTTTTTAATTAAGGGGTTTTATTTTACAATTTAATAGAACGAATGTTCCATTCTACTATTTGTGTCTCAAAAAATATACCAAAATCCTTCAATAATTAATCAATAATTATTTTGAGGTGATAAAATGCGTACAGCTATTTATATAAGGGTTAGTTTGGAAAGGATTGATGTCAATTGAGAGCAGCTTTATATATTAGAGTTTCAACTCATGAACAAGTTGAGGGTTATTCAATATCTGCTCAAAAACGTCAGCTAGCAGCTTATTGCGAATCTCAAGGTTGGGAAATAGCAAATTACTATATTGAAGAAGGAGTAAGTGCAAAAAATACCAACAGACCCGAGTTACAACGAATGCTTACACATATAAGAGAAGGATTAATTGATGTGGTCGTTGTTTATAAACTAGATCGTCTTACACGGTCTGTCCTTGACCTATATAACCTACTTCAAACATTTGAAAAATATAATTGTAAGTTTAAAAGCTCTACCGAGGTCTATGATACAACCTCCGCAGTAGGCAGAATGTTTATAACTCTAGTAGCTTCATTTGCTCAATTTGAACGTGAAAGATTAGGAGAGCGTGTCCGCATGGGTATGGAGCAAAAAGCAAAAGAAGGATAATGGGTTATGAACCTCCCCCCTTTCGGATATGAACTTGATAAAAAGAATGATACTCTACTTATTAATGAAAAGGATGCTGAAATCTATGATCTGTACTTGTCTGGAAAAGGAATGCTTAAAATTGCAAATGAATTAAATTTATTGAATGTCAAAACTAAAAGAGGTAATGTCTGGACAAGAGAAAAAGCTTAGGAAATCCTATTTACATAGGAACAATGCGCTATAACTACCGCGTTCATAATGATCAGTATTTTGAAATTGAAAATGCTGTCCCTGCAATCATTGATAAGGATATTTTTAATAAAGTACAAAAAATTATAAATGACAGAAGTGTTGTACATCCAAGAGCTACAACAAGTAAGTTTATTTTCTCTGGTGTCGCCAAGTGTGCAAGATGTGGAGCTCCTATGTGTGGTAAATACGGTGGTATGACACGAAATGGTAAGAAGTATGTATCTCTTTCATATTATTGCTCCAATAAAGCATTAGGTGTGTGTGACCAGAAAAATATGGCTGAACGCTTCATTGAGCAGCACTTTTTAATGAAACTAGAAAAAATAAAAATAGAGACAGATCTCTTGAACGATGTTTCATCTGCAAAAGATGAAAATCAAACAAACCATAAAATAACTTCTTTAAATGCTGAATTAGAGTTATTAGAAAAAAGACGGAAAAAATGGCAGTATGCCTGGGTAAATGAGATGCTAACTGATGAAGACTTCACTAAGAGAATGAATGAAGAAAAAAAATTTAAAAGAAGAAGAAATTAAAAAGCAGCTATCTTCCCATCACCCTGTTAATGAAAAAATGAGTCCAAACGAATTAGTCGAGGTTTTAAACAATGTTCGTGAAAATTGGGAACACATGGACTCTCTTGAAAAGAATATGTTACTTCAAATGCTTGTAAAAAGGATAGATTTAGATAAGATTGGAGATCGACCGGTTGTTGACAGTTTGGTTATAACTGATATTGAGTTTTATTAATTTCCACTATACACGGTGCTTCTTCAACTAACTGGCAGGTTTGTGCAAGAAGGAAAACGCTGAAACTATCTTGAATTTTATAAGTAAGTTGCTGCGGCAACACCATTCTTTATTCGAACGGGCGGGCTAATGTAAAAATAAATATTGAGAGTATTCCTTAATTAATTTATAGTGATAATATCTATTTGCTTCGGAGGTGTATTTATGTTTGATTTTATTAATTTAGATTTTACTAATTTTACAGCTTTTTTATTTGCTACATTGGTAATATCAATTGTTCCAGGACCAGATGTAGCATTTGTAGTGAGCCGTAGCATTGCTGGGGGTAAAAAGGTTGGAATTGCCACAGCATTTGGGATGCAAGTAGGGATTATGTTCCACATTCTTCTTGCAGCATTCGGACTATCAGCTATCTTGATGACTTCTGCACTTGCTTTTCAAATCGTAAAGTATATTGGTGCTGCGTATCTAATTTATTTAGGAATACAAACTATTCGAGATAAAGAGGGAATAAACATTAATATTCAAGAAATTCATGGTGGTATGTGGAAAGCTTTTTGGCAAGGAGCTATAACTGATATTTTTAATCCGAAAGTTGCTTTATTTTTCCTTACTTTTCTCCCACAATTTATTAGTCCCGACAAAGGGAACACTTTTTTCCAATTCATATTTCTAGGAGTTGTTTTTGGATTGATTGGTCTAATAATTGATGTTTGCTATTCAATTATTGCGGGTTCGATTAGAAATGTTTTAGCGAAAAATAAAACTGTAATGCAATGGCAGAAAAGGGTTAGTGGATTTACTCTAATTGGTTTAGGAACTTGGTTAGCTTTTGAAAAGAGAGGTTAATTATTCCATTAGAGGGCGCTTTAATGAAGAAACGAAAAAGCCTAATTTCTCCGTAAATTTATAGAAATTGGGCTTTTTTTACCTTATCGTCGTATATCCACATTTTCCTGACGGTACCCCTTAACGAGCTGATTCTCAAAATAGTCGTTTCCCTTTTTTATTCCCTCACAAGATTGTGAAAATTTTCACTTATACTATCGGGTAGCATTTCTCCAAGAAAGTGAAGTGCTATTTTCGGATAGTAAAGTCCAGATTATTTAAAAAGAAGACCCTCTTATAAATAGGAGGTCTTCATTCGTTATTTGAATTATAAGGTTTTCATAATGGTGATAGCTAAAATGCAGAAATGGAAAATGTTTGTGGCATACATTATTATTAAACCGTTTGGTCTACTTCATCCAATAGATTAGAAAGAATCATACTGTTCTCCTGGTCTGCATCAAATTGTACTGTATCGTCAAAATGAAACAGCTTAAAGGAATTAGGAAAAGTTTCTTGCATGTATTTGACGAATCCTTCTATATCATTACTTATTTCATCATTACGGCGAAACTCCATCATAATAGAACGAAACTTATGTATTGGTAGATCACATTGAATATTATAAGATTGGCTTATACCAAAATGCCCTTCATCAGTACTATAAAGGTTGTATATATAAGTCAATGGATATCCCTCATTTCTTTTCCTATTTTCTTTCCTAATTTGGTAAAATTTATTTAAATAGTGAAGATTAAAAAAGAAACTAATTATTAAAGAAGCTATTCAAAGTATCTCTTTGATCTAATAAGTGCATTAATTAAACAAAAATATAATTTGCTTAGTTCTATTGACCTGACTGGGTGCCCGGTTAGGCTTGCTCTAATGGCAATTTGAGCCGTCTCCCGGTCACGTATCTCACCTACCATGATAATATCGGGGTCATGTCTTAAAATCGCCTTCAAACCAGCTGCATAGGTTATACCTGCCTTCTCATTTACCTGAACCTGCATCACCTCGGCACTCTTTGTTTCAACAGGATCTTCCAGGGTAATTATATTTCGATTAAAATGACGCTTCGCATAATGAATAAGTGAATAGAGAGTTGTTGTTTTGCCTGAACCAGTCGGACCGGTAAAAATCATCAGTCCGTGAGAATGGTTTAATATGGAGAGCAGCATGCTTGTTGTGGCAGGAAATAATGAAAGCTGTGTAATTGGCGGAATTTTTTCTTGAGGCAAAAGCCGGATAACAAGGCTTTCTTCATGAATGGTTGGCAATGTTGATAAGCGGAGATGGACATTTACGTTAGTTGTAGTGATCGAAAGTGCCCCATTTTGCGGCCGTCTCCTCTCTCCAATATCCATTGAAGCGAGAAATTTGAAATGTGAAATAATCCGCTCACATATTTCTTTTTTCATGCTGTGCTTTTCAATCAGATCGTCATCAACCCGGAAATGAATAAGTGTTTCTTTTTCTTTAGGAACGATGTGAATATCAGAAGCTCGTAATGCACATGCCTCTTCAATTAGCCGTTCACTGAGCAGTTCAATGAATTGCATACTATCATCTCCCTTCTGTTGCTTGATACAAGGTCATTTTACATGATACCTATCAGATTATCACATTGATATAAGGGAATTTTAGCGGATTAAAAATATGGTTTCTTACAAAATAAATTTAAAAAAAGATAGAGAATCACCATAAGGATGTTATAAAAAATCAAAATTAGTATATAATACTAAATGTTCTTAAGGAGCAAAAAGGTATTTGAGCAGTTACATTATTGGGCTATAGCCAAGCGGTAAGGCAACGGACTTTGACTCCGTCATGCGTTGGTTCGAATCCAGCTAGCCCAGCTATTAAAAAAGTGCAAGGCGTAAATCATTCAGCGATATGCAGGAGACGAATCGGAATAGAAGGTGTTCTTTTTACTTTCAATTCGATTTGACTATGCCCCAAGAACCGATGGCACCTGGGGCCAGAAATCAAAGTACAAATTTTATACTTTCTTATTTCTAAAAAAAGTCGTCTGTTGTTCCTAAGCAGACGACTTTTTTTTGTAACTGATTTGACTCATTACTCAATTCATTTTAAGACAATGCTGTCTTTAAATTGTTTTCTTTTTTCGATCATGTAAACGCTATTTACAAGTATGTTCGCGTTACATTATAATTATTAAAGTAATGGACTTGTATGTTAGAGTATGATTTGTCAAAAGCTATGATTATGAAGTTGTTTCATGCAACACATCATTACGTTATGTACCTGTCATCTGACAGGGCAACCATACAGCTTAGGGCAAAGCCAACAAAGGAGGGATACATATGGATCGTATGTTCCGAGTATTAGGGTTTTGGACAGGAATCTTCGCTGTTATGTTTTATCTTGGTGACATGAAGACCACGTCCTTACTATTTTTCGGACAAACCGGATTTTTCGTCTTTTTATCTTACTTAAAATTATCAGAGCGCATGTACATTTATATTTTCGGTGCTTACTTAACGATTTTCTTTGTCGGATTTACGTATTGGACAACATTCATGATGATTCCTGGACAAAATGCGGGACACTGATAAGAAATGGGAAGCACCCTGCTCAGCGACGTATGAACTGGAGCATTCCGGATGAGATAAAGGAAACACGAAGAGCGAAAGCGATTCGATGTTGACTTATCGTAAGGAGGAGTGTGAAGTTCATTAGTCGCTAGGTGCTGGAGCTAGACACAAAAATTAAGTATAAACCTTAATTAACTTTATTTACCTAAAAACAGGCAGCCTATGCTGCCTGTTTTTTTAGAATCCATTTAAGAACGGATTTCTTTCCATCTCTAGTTCAATACTTGTTTCAGGACCATGACCGGAAAGCACAAGAGTATCCTCTGGAAGCGTGAGAAGCTTATCATGGATGCTTTTAATTAATTGCTCATGATTACCGCCTGGCAGGTCTGTTCTGCCAATACTGCCGGCAAATAGAGCATCACCTGAAAAAACTAAGCCTGCTTCAGAAGAATAATAAGATACACTTCCAGGTGAATGTCCTGGTGTTTCAAAAACCTTTAATGAAAAGCTGCCGATTTGTAAAGTTCCTTCCCCTTTAATATGTTCATCAGCAGGTGAAGCACTTATTTCCCCTGCCATAAAATATTGGGAGCCATTTAAAGAAGGATTTGTCAGCCAATCTTTCTCATTTTTATGTACGAAAACAGGCACCTTCCATTCATTGCGAATCTCGTCTACGGCTCCAATATGATCGAAATGTGCATGTGTCAGTAAAATAGCCAGTGGCTTTAAATGTTGCTGCTGTAAAATATTTGTTAGCTTATTTGCGTCTCCGCCTGGGTCGATTACAAGGCACTCATTCTTTTCATTTGAGAAAAGATAACAGTTCGTTTGTAGAGGGCCTAATGGCAGTTGTCTCCATTTCATTTCAATACCTCCAACTTATTCATTCCCCTTTTATTTTACACTATTCCTCTATTATACGATATCTACATCACATGACTGAATTTTATTGTAATTGGTCATGCTATACACAAAAGACATTTAGCAGTGTCAATCTATTGGAAAATAAACTCGACAAACGTCATGAAACCGATTAAAATATTAGAAGGACTTGTTTGTATCTTGTATATCTCATAAGCGATACAATGAAAACGATCTACATAAGTAAGGAGGCTTTTTTTAATGGGCTTAGTTATTATTTTTGGACTAGTTACCATTCTTGCCATTTTTGGATTAATTCGTTCACTAAAAGACAAAAACCTTCTTGGCGCTTTCTTTGCATTTGGAACACTAGCTGTATTCGGATGGTTTGCAGTTATGACTGTAATACATCACGGATTCCCAACTGCACACTAATTTGAAAAGCGAAAGCGCCTTGCTCAGCCCCGAAAATCATAAGACGTTCCAGAATAGAAGATGTTTATTATACCTTCTATTCTGGAATGACTAGTCTTGCGGGGCTAGGTGCTGGAGCTAGACAAAAAACAACGTACAAAAATTTATTCTTTTAATAGGCACAAAAAACCCTTAGCAAATTGCCAAGGGTTTTTATTTATTCCTCATTTAGATGTCTTTGCACACTCTCAAGCTTGCCTTCCATCGTCGTATTTTTGTCACGGCGGTCATCGATCCGGATATTTGTTGCAACTCTTTGAACTCCTTTAGCAAATGGCGCTTCATGAATCGCTTTGATAACTTCAAATAAAGTAGAAAGCTCCCCTTCAATGATTGTATTCATCGGAGTTAATTGGTACTTAATGCTGCCTTCTTTTTCGTAATTATTTAAAATATGCTGAATATCTGCTACATATTTACTTACACTTGGATCATTTGTTCCTAGCGGGATCACTGTTACATCAACGATTGCCATAGTATCTTCCTTCCTATTTCAGTTTAATAAGTTCATTTACTTCTTTGTTCTTTAATTCGATAATATGTTCAAACCTTGCCCCAAAAAGAGCGTATTTACCATTTGGCGACAGTTTAAGCGGCATATTTTCCATGTTTTCAATTAGCATTTCCTTTTTCTCAGTTTGCAGATCAAATGAAATTAAGGAATAAGTTGTCAATGTTTCATCGGCCTCAATCATGTAAAACACATCTTCTTTTTCATCCATGTCATAATAGGGAATCGACCAATCTGAATATAACCCAACCAAGCGAGTGGACATCTCTGCAAATTGCTTTTTATTCTCTATATCATAAAACCGCACAACTGCATTTCCTTGGTCATCAGCTAATTCAATAGTAGAAAGTCTATTCACAAAATTTGTATTTGCTACCACATTTTCTGACAGAAGGGTTTCCTCTTCTGTTTCTAAATTATAAACATAAAGCGGGGCAGTAAGCGCTGGGGATTCCTGATCCCATTTGAGATACGAGATTTCTTGTTCATTTAGCCATTGGATAAATGGGATTTGAATTGGATTTGCTGTGATGCTCTGTTCCTTCACATTCATAAGATATGTTTGAAATGTCCAATCCTCATTAAAACTGGATACAAAAAGGTCCTTGTGATTCATTTGGTTCCACGTATATTGCAATTCGTATGATTCTATTTTCGTTTGGAATTTAACCTCTGCCTGTTGATCTAAAACAATTAATTCAGCTTCATAGCTTGTTGGACTTGTATGGACAAGAAAAAGACTGTGATCCTCGTTAGCTTGAAGCTGTAAAATTGGTGCATTAGATTCAAAGAAGATGGAAGATTCACCAGTGAATAGATTATATGTATGGATTGTGGAACCACCGGATTGATTGGTGATATAAAAAATTTCTTCATCATTTTTCCAATCAGCAACAGAATGAAAAAAGCCTTCATCTAATTCTAAAGGTAGTTTTGCTTCTTTTTCTATGGATTGGTTTTTCGACTTTTGCGGAAGCTCCTTTTCTGGTGAAAGCTCTTTGTTTTGATCTGGTTGATGAGAAGGATTACAGCCTGTACCAAGAAGTAGAATGAACATAAGCAGGAAAAGAATTTTACTTACTCTCATCAACTCTTCTTTCACCCCGTTTCTCTTTTTATTTAATGTTATTCATCACATAGAAAAAAATACGCTTTACTATTTTACGTATTAGAAAATGGTTTGTTTCATATTTCAAAAAAAGCAAGTTAAAAAGGTATTGGGTGATTCCAACACCTTTTATAATTGTCTACATATATAAAGCAGCTAAAAAGATCCCTTTGCTTTTTCGATAAATATCATCAAATTGGGAAAACGGCAATGGATTAACACCAAACCCCAATTCTACTGTATAGCCTGGCTTTCTCCAGTCATTCACGTACCAATCCCTGAAACCTGCATGACTGTCAATGTCCCTTACAGCCTTATAGCCGCTTAACCTTTCAAATTCGTTGACAATGGCCTCAGCTTCTTCAGGTTCTTTTCTTAAATAGCCCCAATAAATTTCCTCACCTTGAGTATGAAAAGCAAGCAGACGATCAAACTGGCGCTTCCTAACTAAGTTTGCCAAGGCAATCGCTTCAGGCTCTGTTAAAGGAGCATCTCCAGGATAATCACGAGGGGCTGGTGATTTAGGGATTTTTCGCTCTTTTTCAATCTCCCAATTAACAGGATATTGATTATTTAAATCAATTCCCCTTATGTTCGCTTTCCATTGTGAAAAATCTCGGCTATTATTATTTATTTCAAGAACTGAGGCTTTAAATGAAGATTGATTAGGTAATCCATTTAGCACTAAATCAACACCATCAGGATTTACCATTGGCACAAAGGAAATGGTTGCAGCATTATACAATGATAAGCAATCGAGTTCCTCCAGCCTTTCTCCGCTGACTAACGCTTGTAGATAATGATCAAGCCAGTGCATCATAATACTTGTTGTGATCCATTCATTGGCATGAAATGATCCATTCATATGCACTTTCTTTAACCCTCTGCCTATTGTTAACTCAATTATGGGGCTGCCTAAAACACTATATCCTATAATCTCTCTTTTCATAAATGGATACATAGATAAAAGAAGATCAATCTCTTTGGATAACCCTTTAGAATCATAAGGCTTCTTCGTATTATGAATTGTATCATGCTCGCTGTCATCCTGCACCATAATCGCTGGTTTGTTCATAAGATCTACAAATTCACTTCTTTCAAGCTTCAAACCAGAATGATAAGGAATCTTGATAGGTGTATTTGCTTCAATTATACCTGTTTCAAGCGATTTTGGTTTATTGCTATCTATAATTAGTTCTTTAGCAATACCTAAGTGTTTTACCAGCAGTTCAAGCGAGAGTGCCTTTTTCGCACAGATGATCATATTGACTTCTCCCTCCTATTAGCCCATTTAGTATTAGTTTATGTAGGAGGAGTTGGATTGTTGTTATCATGTAACCTTACAAAAAAGCTGACTTGAAGGACATCCTGTTTTCAAGTCAGCTTTAAAGGTTATTTTGATTCAGTTGTTGATTTTTTTTGCTCAGCATCTACAGTTTCTGCATCCTTACCATAGAAACGCAGCAAATCTCCATAAATGATTTTGTCTGAATAATTAAGCTCTTGCTTTGCTTTCTCCATATAAGGTTCACAAACAGCTTGATCTGTTTCTTCACCTGTAGCCTTATCATAGCATACGCCACGAGTATAGAGATTATTTTCAGTAATAAAGGTTCCGTCTCTTAAAACCGTAAATGAAAGCTTTTCATCTGAGAAAACATCAGTACCAAACTGAATTTGTTCACTAGTATCAATTCCAAGCAAGCTCATAATGGTCGGTCTGATATCAACTTGACCAGCAACCTTTGTGAAGGTTTGCGGATTTTTATCCGTTACACCAGGAATATGCACAATGAATGGCACCCGTTGTAATTGAATAGCTTCGAATGGCGTAATCTCTTTTCCAATGAACTTCTCCATTGCAACATTATGGTTTTCAGAAATTCCATAATGATCACCATATAAAATGATAATTGAGTTTTCGTATACATCTGTCTGCTTTAATTTCTCGAAGAAATGTTTAATAGCTTCATCCATATATCTTACAGTTGGGATGTACTGATTTAAAGTTTTACTGTTTGAATCAAATTCTTCAATCATTTTATCCTCTTCCCCTAATTCAAATGGGAAGTGGTTTGTTAAGGTAATCAGTCGTGTATAAAATGGCTGTGGAAGTTCATCGATATGTTGAACGGTCTGCTCCATAAAGTCAACATCTTTTAAACCCCAACCTACTGAATTTTCTTGAGTTACCTCATAATCATTTACATCAAAGAAACGGTCATATCCTAACGTATCATACATAATGTCGCGATTCCAGAAGCTTTTATTATTCGCATGGAAAATAGATGAGTAATACCCATATTCCTTTAAAATCTCTGGGGAAGCTGTGTACTCATTGCTGCTATTAGTAAAATACACTGCACCGCGGCCTAATGGATAAAGCGAGTTATCGACAATGAACTCTGAATCTGACGTTTTACCTTGACCGGTTTGATGATAAAAGTTGTCAAAATAATAGCTCTCTTTAATCAGATCATTTAAGAAAGGTGTAATTTCTTGCCCGTTTAATTCTTCATTGATAACAAAATTCTGCAAAGATTCTAACGAAATTAAAATAACGTTTCTTCCTTTAGCAATACCGTTTAGGTCCTGTGAAGGTTCTTTACGGTTTGCATTTACATAGTTCTCAATCTCAGTCAAGCTATTACTGTCAGCCAGAGCGCGCTGGGCCGAAGTTTTTGATTGCAAAAAGACATCGTATATATGAAAGTTGTAGACACTAATATTCTTCACAAGCATTTCACGGTCGAAGGAACGAGTTAATAATTGTGGACGCTCTGTTTCTGCTAATCCAAGATTAAAGAAGAAGACAGCTGCAACTAATAAGAAATATGCTGATCTTTCTTTTCTTGTTAATTGTGAAGAAGATTTGAAAGTTGGCTTTTTTAATAACCAGAATAAAACGGCAATGTCAACAAACATTAACAGGTCTGTTGGCAAAAATAAACCGCTTATACTGCTTCCTAAATCTCCCATATTGCTTGTCTGAAATAAAACGGGAATGGTTAAGAAGTCATTGAAGAAGCGATAGAAAACCATGTTTGCTAGTAATAAACCAGTTACAAAAATACTAGCACCGAATATAAAGCGGTTACGATTTTTTTCTTTCATAAATAACCCAATTCCAAAAATTAACAACAAAAAGCTGAGTGGGTTAATGAATAAAATGAATTCTTGAGTAAAGTTTTCAATTTTAATGTCAAAACTAGTTTTATAGACAACGTATGTTTTGATCCACATGAATAATGTTGCTAAAAGTAAGTATGAAATTTTCGAAAAAGATTTCTTACGCATCCAAATACCTCCTCATCCCTTGGAACAATCGCACTTACACTCTCTAATATCTCTAATGTTTTCCATATATTAGTCAGCATCAAATAACTAAATCATATCTTAATACTTCTTTTACAAAAAATCAATCATTTTTAACATTACCCCAACAATAGCATGATAGAATTATAATGTTTAGCTTATTCTCTATACCCTACTATTAGACGTTTGAAACCATAAAAAGTTTCGTTGGTATTAAAGTTAAAAAATTCAGAAAACAACAGTGAGATCATTATGTGCATCTGCCTTTGGAATTAGGGAATTTCAATTACAATAAACAAAAGGAGCACTCTCTAATTAGAGGCTCCTTTTTATTATCCCGAATTAGTCATTGTTTATTTATCAGTAAGCTTAGTTTTTGCTAACCAAGCACCGCCAATTACCCCTGCATCATTCCCAAGTGTTGCAACTGTAATTGACGCAGCATCTCCTACTCGCGGGAAGGCAAAACGTTTAAAATAATGTTCAACTTTTTGAATTAATTGATCTCCTGCCTTCGAAACTCCGCCGCCAATAACAATTTTTTCAGGATTTAATCCATTTGATACATTGGCAAGCATTAAGCCAAGATGATAAGTAACATAGTCAATTATTTCCTCTGCAACTTCATCGCCCTGCTGAAGTGCCTCAAATACATCCTTTGAAGTTAATTCATTGATGTTTAGTTTATGTAAGACACTTTCTTTGTCAGACGAAGCAAGCATTTCTTTTGCTATTCTCACAATTCCAGTAGCCGAAGCGATCGTTTCAATACAGCCAGTTTTACCGCAATTACATGGTGCGCCTCCTTCTGGAACTACTGTGATATGCCCAATTTCGCCGCCAGCCCCGTTAACACCATGGATGACCTCTCCATTTGAGATAAGTCCTCCGCCTACACCTGTTCCGAGTGTGACACAAATTAAGTCTTTTGCACCGTCTCCAGCACCCTTCCACATTTCACCAATCGCTGCGATATTCGCATCATTATCGATTACAGCTGACAGTCCTGTTTCCATTTCAAGATGATCTCTTAAAGGGTAATCCTTCCAACCTAAGTTTACAGTCTCATAAATGAGGCCGCTTGCTAAATTAACCGGTCCAGGAGCTCCCATACCAATCCCGGCAAGCTTTGATTTTGGATACCCAAGCTCATCTAATTTTGAATCAATTGCTTTTGCAATATCTGTTGTAATTTCTTTACCAGATTTGTCTGTTGGAATTTCCCACTTCTCTACAATTTCACCATAGTAATTAATAAATGCCATTTTAATTGTTGTTCCACCCAAATCAATACCAACTAACCACTGTTCATTCAAAAAAATCACCTTTTTCTACTATTATATATATGCTTTTCGTAACCGTTTTCATTTAGGCTCTTTTTACCTATCGCTCCAATACAAAACGTAGGATTCCTTTTCGTGGGGATAGGTAACTATTCATTTTATATGACTTACGGATTACGTTATTACTGAATTACCCTTTTAATCTTTGAACTTCCTGTCTTAACAAAAGGATGGCCATTTGAAAGTCCTTTGGATCAATCAGATTTGATTGGTATATCTGCCTTAATTCATCTTCCATTAATTCTAAATCAGCAATTCGATCCCCAATATAAATGATCGTTCCAAATTTTTTTAGAAGCTGTTGTACATCATAAACTGTTTTCACCTAATCACCTGCTTCCATTTGTCTATCCTTGTTTAAATTAATTAGGAATCAGTTCATTCTGCTAAAGAATGTAGCTCCTTCTTTAAAGTATAAAGGAATTGAACCATGCGTCAAGAAAACGTTTTTTCATTTTAAAACTTTTTTATACATGCTGTTCCTTAAGTTCGAATTTTATTGAAGTTCCACTTCATTAACTATAGCAGTGGAACTTCTGCGTTATCTCCTCCAAAATAAAATAGAGCTGTCCTAAAAAGGTTAATCCTTTTTAAGACAGCTCTTCTTTCATCTTAAACTTACGGAGATCATTGAGGAAAGCTCCTCTAAGAAATATATGGATGGCTTTATCTGTCCGGGTCCTTAGGATGTAAAAACGGCGGACGTCTGTTCTTTAAAGGCATTGGCGCTCTTAATAAGACATCTCTCATTCCACGATAATTAAACGGAATTAATGGATAAAGATATGGTACGTTAAATGATTTCATGCGTGCGAGCATTATCACCCAGCAGGTGATCCCAGCAACTAATCCAATAACGCCCAGCCATGCTGTAAAGAGCAGTAAAATTATTCGAAAAATACGGTTTGCAAGTCCAAGCTCATAGCTTGGTGTGGCAAACGTTCCTATTGCTGCAATAGATAAATAAAGAACGACCTCATATGTTAATAGTCCAACTTCAACAGCTACCTGCCCAATCATCAAGGCAGCAACTAATCCTAGTGCAGTGGCTAATGATGATGGTGTATGGATAGCTGCCATCCTTAGAACATCTATCCCGATCTCTACCAGTAAAAATTGGATTAGCAACGGAATTTCCCCATGATCATTGACACCGATGAAATCCATTCCAGAGGGTAACAGTTCTGGATTTACCGCAAATAAGTACCATAAGGGCAAAAGAAAAAGCGAGGCCCAAACTCCTATAAAGCGAACGAATCGTAAATAAGCTCCAACTACGGGTTTATTTCGATATTCCTCAACATGCTGAAGATGATGCCAAAATGTTGTTGGTGTAATAAGAGCGCTTGGTGAACCATCCACGAAAATAATCACATGGCCCTCGTACAGATGTGCTGCTGCCGTATCTGGTCTTTCTGTGTACCGAACCATTGGATAGGGGTTTAAATGCCTGCCTGCGATAAATTCTTCTATTGTTTTCTCTCCCATTGGCAAACCATCGGTATCAATTGCTTTTAGCGATTTTTTCAGGTCCTCAACATGCTCTAAATCAGCAATATCCTCTATATAACAAATAACTACATCTGTCTTTGATCGTCTGCCAACCTGCATGTATTCCATTCGTAAAGAACGGTCTCTTATTCTTCTCCTTGTTAAAGCCGTGTTAAAGACGATTGTTTCTACATAACCATCTCTGGAGCCACGTACTACCCGCTCCATATCAGGCTCTTCAGGACCTCTGACTGGATATGTCCTAGCGTCAATTAAGATGACCTCGTTAATCCCATCAACAACTAGTGCGGTAGGCCCTGCTAAGACCGTATGAACAATCGAATTTAAATCATTTGTTTTTTCAATTTCAACATATGGAATATACGTCTTTAATAACTTTTCAAGAGTGTTTTCCTCAAGCTGCTCCTGCACTAGACGAGATAAATATTTCATTAAATAATGAAGTATATCATCCTTCACAAATCCATCAACCATGAATAATGCCATTTTTCGATCTGCATATTCAAGGTCCAGACGGATCACATCAAAACTTTTCTTTACACCTAAACGTTCAGATAAATAATCTATATTTTCCTGAAAGTCTTTTGACACGTATTTCTTTTCTCCCTCATATGTCATAAGATATCTCCATTTCGTTACACAATTTGTTACTCATCCTAGACGAAAATATGGAAAAACATACCTGTAATGACATTTTGTTTTTGCATCTTTTCTTCTTATTAAGCTCCTTCTTTACTCATATTTTGAGCGAGTTTCTCATACACTTTAGCAACCTGTCCTACTTCGGAGTTGATGTAAATGCGGTCAAAATGGATCTTTGTCCTATTATTAGCCCTAATTACTTCTGGTTTTCTTTATGCTTTCTATCATGGAAAATCAGTTCGTGAGAGTATTATTTTTTTCCCGATCGATGAATCAGTAATTTTCGAGAAAGCCTCAACTACACTTCAGTTTATTGGAAAAAATCATGATGACGAATATACAATTAATTGGAATGTTACCTCTCTAACAAATAAAGAGATTTTTTTAAGACAAGATATTTCATTGTTATTCGCGGATGGTAAATTATTTGATACTCTATCCAAATGGGAGGATCATAGCCAAAAACTTGCACAGGATAAAAAGATAAAAGGGGGAGACAGCAGCTATTATCAAGCCATCAGTTTACATTATGGAGAAATTCATTTGGAAAATGATCTTATTCGCAGTCAACATCAAATGACACGCGATCATTTATATGTAATTGATTCCGAATATACAAATAGGTTTGCTTTTAAAAAGCCGCATACAGAGGAAGAACAGGAGTGGAAAAATATCCTTGACAAAGTAACAGAAAAGCAACTTGAAATGAGTTGGAAGCAATTAATTAATTTTTATCATATCAAACAAGAGGAATATGAAACGATCCCGTTAATCGAGCTTGCCGCATACAATACTAAGCCGCTCTTAGGTTTAACTATGGCGAAAACACAGGAAGTGATTGGCAGCCTGTGGGAGGGGTTATATAAAAATTATTTTCTTGGGCTTAAAACAAAAGAAGGCAAGGTGATTTCCCAAATTGGCAGCACAATGCCTCTTCTTTTAATAGCTAAAGATAATTCACATATTGTTATTCTTATCCAAGCTGAAAATGGCCTTCCATTTAAGCTGATTCAGAAGATTCAGCTTAACGAATAATTCTTTCTTTAAAAGCTAAATAATTATCATTTGACGGATCATGTTCCAATGCTTTGTTTACCTGTTCCAAAGCTAATGACATATTACCGGCGTTTGCATATAACACGCCAAGGTTATAATGTGCTTGATGGTAAGTATCATCATCTGCAATAATTTGTTTTAAATGCCCCATCGCCTGATCATATTTTTTCAATTCAATTTCAGTTACTGATAATAGAAATAAGACATCATTTGAATCATTGTTCGTTTTGATCGCTTTATTTAAGTATGTGTAGGCCTCTTCATATTTTTCACCCTGTATAAGCTCTTGCCCTTGAAGGACCATATACTGAGAATGCTGGTCTTTGGCGTCTTTGAGACCATTTTGTACCATGACGGCCATTAATGCCACAGTCAACACTATTCCTAAAAGCCTCAGGGGAATTTTCTTGGTCTTAGGAAGCTGAACAATCAGTGCAGCTAAAAAGCCTCCGATTAAACCGCCAATATGTCCGGCATTATCGATATTCGGTATCGCAAACCCAATTGCTATATTAATAGCAACGATTACTAAAAGATTCGAGCCCATCGTTCTAAAAAACACTTTCGGATTAAGGACCCCTATGTATAGTAACGCACCAAAACAGCCAAAAATGGCCCCTGAAGCTCCTGCAGAAAGGAATGGACTAAATGCAAAGCTGACAATGGAACCAGAAATGCCTGCAACTAAATAAATAAACAAAAATCTTGATGAACCATATGCTCGTTCTACTGCAGGGCCAATAAAATAAAGTGCAAAGCTATTCATCAATAAATGAAGAAACCCAATATGAAGAACAATAGGCGTCACAAAACGCCACCATTCCCCTTCAAAAATCAGCGGATTAAATTTAGCACCAAACCGAATTAATGTTTCTGTATTAGTGCTTCCCCCAAATAGTTCAAGAACAAGAAACATCATAATTTGCAACCCTAAAAAAACATATGTCCAAAATGGCTTGCCATATTGAAAGACTTTTCGTTCTTCTTCTCTTTGTTGATTATGATAGGTAATGACATGATTCCTTACTTGCTGAATATCTTCGATTTCAATATTTTCCTGGAAACTCTCAATGTCAAGCCTGATCGGTATATGTAATGCTTCAGTTAGTTTTGATAATTCTTTCTCTTTCTCCTTCTCATCCTTTACTAACAAGCATGAAGTAATGTCAATCTTCCCTTTTGATCTGCTATATCCCTTTACAAATTCTTCTGGTAAATCATCTACGGGCGGCAAGGACGTCACATAAATATTCATTACATGAATCGGGCCTCTTACCCCATTTCTTAATAGATGTTCAAACTTTTCCCCAGCTTGTTGAATATCTTGAGCAATCGTGTTTCCCCAATCAATGTCCATTCTCCTCAATCGAACAAGTGTAAATTGTTTTTGCTTATACGGCTCAAGCAAAACCTCTTGACCATCCTGAGATAGCGCCAAAATGGTATACCTCTGTTCAATCACTAGCTGTTCGATTAGCTTCCAATATAAATAATCCTGTTCTAACACCATATTATCCGCTCCGACCATCAGTTTTCTTCATTATATCAAGATTTAAAAACGAAAAGGAAGAATCCTGCTTATGGCTAATCCTAAGAAAAGAGACTGCCTCAAAAAGGATTGACTCCTCAAACAAACACGAGTAAGATATAGGACTTCAAATTTTTACATCCTATTGTTTGTAATCAAGGGGTCTGTATTCTTTGGCTTTGAGACAGCCTCTAATCTGAAATTCATTTTTAATGAAAGGCGCGATTGACAAAACGATCTCTCAAAAACGGAACTCTCATTGATAATTGAATAAAAAATCTGCGTAGCTCTGGCTGACCTAATACAAAATTTACAATTTGATATCGATATCGATATATCGCAAATGATCCTGCCATTAGCATAATAAGTCGTCTCATTTACATCCCTCCTATTCTTATCATGAGTAGGAAAGAGCTTTTTTATCCTTTTTAAAATGACAATATTGTCCTTTAACACGAAAGCTAAAATTATGTATTGTTTATTTAAAGCTATAAAGTGAGACTCCAACAGTTTGGTTTTCTTCAGCACAATTGTTGATTAGCGAAACCTATCACGCTAAAACAGCTACATCCTTATGTCCCGTCTGACTTAATCAACCTGACCTTCGCAGGATATTTCCCCTTGCCGACACTTATCCTCAACTTCTCTTAGCATTTCTGTATTATTGATGGGGAAATTTACTGCCCGTTGATATGGGATAGGAGGATGAATGCCAATAACGAAGACAAAATGATGGATAGGAAATTAACCGCATCATTATTTAGAAAACTAAATTTCGTCTGTTTTATGCCAGAAGTTTCACAATGATATTGCTTTTCCGTTATTTTTCCACACACTTTACACTTATATTTAAGTTGAAATGTCTGCCCCAGCAGAGTGTCAATAAGATTCCCAAGAAAACCGAACGCAATAATCAACACGGTTAAATGGAGTGATAGAGAAAACATAAACCAAGCAAAAATACTGATAAATGAAGCTCCTGCAATAGCAGCACAAGTACCCAGAATTGATACGGCACCTGATGTACCTCTTTCAACCTTTTTCAAGGTTAACAGCAATCTTGGTTTTTGTTTGCTTAGCGTACCAATTTCTGAAGCCCATGTATCTGCATTTGCTGCGGCAATTGAGATGCAAAAGCCAAGTAGCAGCGTTTGCTCTGAGAAAATTTTATCAGTATATTGCAACAGGCCAAGCAGTGCTGGAACTCCTCCATTTGCCAAAACTTGAATGATATCTCTGCGGTCCCCTTTTACCAGCATATCTTCAAGGGATAACTTTTTCGATCGCTGAAACTTGCTTAGCAAACTGGAGCTTGCAAAGAAGCTGCCTAATAATAGAAGTCCCTGAAAGGAAAATCCGAGATAAACAAGGAAACCAACGATAAACGCACCAATTGCTCCGCTGATAGTTAATGATTTTACTTTCCAGCCGCCATAAGCGATCAACAGGATAAATAGCACAGCCATAATGTGACGAACCTCGGGCATCTTAGTTTATTTCCTCACATTCCGTTATGATTTTTGATACCGGGATATCATGTTCCTCCTTTGGTACCTTTTCAACTATTTGCGTCGAAAATGCCAGTGATAATGTATCATTATGATATATCGTCAAATAACGGTCATAGTACCCTCCTCCATAGCCGATACGGTACCCTTTACGATCAAAACAAATTCCCGGTACAATCATCATATCTATTTGATTCGGGCTTATTTCAACCGTCTCTTCTACCTTTGGCTCTAACAAACCAAAGAAGACACGTTCAAGCTGGTTAAAGGAGGCAATCTGTCTAAAAGCCATTATTTTTCCGGCTGGATCACATTTTGGTACAACAATGCGCTTCTTCTCTCCCCATGCCTTTTCAATGATTCTTTTTGTATCAACCTCTCGTCCATTTGAAATTGTCACCGCTATGGTTTGTGCATTCTTCCAAGCTGGCAAACAAAATAATCTTTGCTGGATGTCTTTTGAATAACTCCAATATTCCTCTTCAGTCATTGCAGCCAATTTATTCTTAATGAGGTTTCGTAGCTCTTTCTTATCCATTTACTTTCCTCCTTCCTTTCATTATAGCTGGTAGTGTGAATGGCTATCACTGATTTTATCAAAAATGTACAAACTTAAAATACTATCTGAAAGGATAGATGTACTAGCTCCTTGAACATCCTAGGCAAATTAGACATTTTGAAAGAAGATATTCTGTGCCTTTACTTCCGAATCCGCTAAACCTTATCGAGGCTAGACTGCTTGCAGTTAAAAGCTCGGCGTTAAGCGCCATATCAGCACTTGTACCTCATATACTTGATCTTTTCTAAAAGATTGTTGTTTTTCGTTTTATGTATTATTGCGAAAAATGGTTATTTGAACGAATAAGCGAGACTCGTGAAAGAGCTGTAAGGCAGTTGAGAACCGCAGTAGCCGTACTCCGAGGAGTTCACCGCCCGCTCCTGAGGAAAGCGTGCAACTGAGACTTAATCAAGTAAAGGTATACGAAATACAGCCAAAAAGAAAAACAGTAGGAATAATCATTCCTACTGTTACTTTGTTTCACGGTGTAAAGTCATTTTTTTCTCTCTTGAGCAATATTTTTTAAGCTCAAGACGATCTGGGTTATTACGTTTATTCTTTTTAGAAATATAGTTACGTTCGCCACAATCAGTGCAAGCTAAAGTAATATTCACACGCATGTTTCTTTCCCTCCAAACTTAAAAAACTAATAAAACAAATCAGACTTTAATATAATAGCATTTTTACAAAACAAATTCCATACCATTTTCATTATATTTTATATATCTTCCGAAAAATCTTCTGTTTTTATCATTTTTTTATAAAGATCAATCACCTCAAAAGAAAGATTTGACCAGTTATATATTGTATTTGCAGCCAAATACCCTCTATGAGCAATCTCTTGATATTGTTTAGGATCAGTCAAATAATGCCGAAGAAATTCCCTAAGGTTTCTAACAGTCGCTTCTCCGATTAAGATGCCTCTGTCTTCTTTAAGGATTTCAGCTAGCCCCCCTAAGTGAAATGCAACAACAGGCTTCTCCGTAACCATTCCTTCTAATGCGATAATGCCAAATGGCTCATATAAACTTGGTATGATGACAAGTTCACAATGCTTTAATAATGTATTCCTGGCCGTGTCTTGTATAAAACCTGTAAAATAAACATTCTCTTCTATATGGAGTTTTTTTGCTAGTTCCCTTAGTTCATCTTCATAAGGTCCCTCACCCGCAATAACAAGTTTAATCTGAGGATAATCTTTATGAATATCAGCAAAAGCATCGATTAAAACCTGAAAGCCTTTTTCTTTTACAAGCCTGCCCATTCCAAGAAAATACTTAGATTTCCCAAACGGAATTAATTCCTTCCTTTTAAGTTTGTCCAAATAGTTTCGTGGAATAATCCCATTGGGAATGACTTCAAGCTTGTGCATTGGACATCCAAATTCTTTTTGCAAGACATTGTTCATAAACTGACTGCATACAATAATTCGATCAGAAACCTTGATAAGCTTTGATTCATAATCAGTGATTTTATTAGTTAGTAAATTGTCCTCTCCTAGCTTTCTGCCCCTTTCAGCAGCATGTATTGTTGTAATAAGTGGTTTATGTAGAATTTGTTTTATTTGCTCCCCTGCGAGCCCAGTTAACCAATCATGTACATGGATGAGATCAAAGGATAACTTCATTTCCTGTAATACAAATTGAACAAAACGGAAATTCATATTTCTTATAAAATCCAGGAAGTCCTGTGGACTTCTTTGCCATGATAACAAACGAAAAACATGAACACCATTTTCAATCTTATACGATTCTTCATTTTTGTTCGATATCGTTACAACAATAAAATTTATTCCCCGTTTAGAGACTTCTGAAGTCAGATCTGTTACGTGCCTGCCAAGTCCTCCAATGATGTTTTCTCGATACTCACTTGTGAGAATTAACACCGTGGGATTAAACCCTTCACCCATATTGACACCTTCTTTATTCATAAAGTGTATAACCTGCGTAGGCCTTTAGCCAAAAAGGATCTTCATGAATGACTTTCTTCCATCGATAAGGATGATTGCTGCTCTCTTTAGATTGGATACAATGCAATGAATTTGATCGTTTAACAGTAATCATTTCATTACGAGAGTTAGAAACAACCACTTCACAATCGTAAACACCTGTTGAAAGATGTTCTATTCGTAAAACCCCGCACGACTTACTGATGGGAAAATCAGTGGCATACTGCTCCTCACAGTTTTTATTTAAGATAATTCTTGTATATAAATCTTCAAACTTTTCCCCTAACATATTCTCTAGTAAAAGTTTCGTAGTAGCTCCAATATTCCATGTAATAAGGAAGAAAAAAGGATAAGCAATTATTTTTACAATGTCCTCACAAATTGTCGATTGCCCACGAATATTATAGGTATTGTTTTGACTGTTGTCGTTTCTTTTCATAGCAGCCTCATCTCTCTATTTTATGCTTATCTCTCACTTTATCCCAGCTTAACGGGCAGGAACTCGGAATTTAGATCCGATAAAAAATGCTAACTTTCAGTGGAGAAAACCCCATAGATGGAAGTCTCACTCTATCTTATCATGAGGATAAAACAAGATGTGAACAGATTTCAAAGATTAATCGTCAAAAATCTACATTTTTAGAAAAAATCCCTTCTTTAATTTGGCAATTTATGATATAAAGGTAGAGGGAAATAATCAATTAGAAGGTGAATAAAATGACAGTCATGATTATTATCTTGTTTATAATAAGCATTGCGCTTATCGGCATATCATTTTTCCAGCGCGATAATGTAAAGGAACTAGAGCAGGAGCTAGATCATTTGCAAATGTCATCGATGCAGGAAATCTATAAACTAAAAAAGAAAATGAGGGTGCTTGAAGAAGAACTCTTACAAAATGATACGCCACTTAAGGAAGATTCTAAATCAGCTTCAGATGACAACCAACTAAACACATCTCGTATTTTAGCTAAATATCGTCAAGGTATGTCTATTGAAGCAATTGCCTTATCAGAAGGTACTTCCGTTAAGGAAATCCGTTCAATTGTTGAAAGGAATGAGAGGGTTTTAACATGAGTAAAACTGGATTTCGAGCATTTGCAGCTGGCATGATTGTAGCTACATCTGTACTTGGTGGAACATATTTAATATCTGATAACAAATCTGCATCAGCAGATGAAGAGAATAAGAAAGTAACTCAAAAGGATATTGAATCATATTTGACAAGTAATGGGAAAATTGCTTTGACAACTGGCGAGTATGAAGAATTATTAGCTGCAAAGGATAAAGCAGTACAACAACCAGCAGAAAATAATACACAACAAAAAGAAAGTACTCCAACAGAGACTTCTGAAGAACCGAAAAAAGAGGTCATTAAATATAATCTTGTTGTTAGATCAGGGATGACAACTAGTGAGATTTCTGATTTATTAGAGCAAAATGGGATCATTGATGATTCTTTTAATTTCGATCAATTCTTAATTAAAGGTAAATATCATCAAAGAATTCAACTCGGCACTTTTGCAGTGCAAAGAGGAATGACTTTCCAACAGTTAGCAGATGCCTTAACAAGGTAGAACATAGACATATGAATTCCACGAAAAAACAGCCATTTGATCAACAATGGCTGTTTTTTTGTGGTTTTATCTTAAAACAGATAATGGTAATATATGTAATTCCACAGATGAGTAGTGCACCATAATGATGAATGGTTTAACTATTTAAATCATATCGCTGACCTTTTACTAAGAACATGATATTTTCCGATATGTTTGTTGCATGGTCTGCTGTGCGTTCAATATAACGGCAGATAAATAATAGCTGAGTCAGTTGTTGGGAATTTTCCTTTTTCATTTCCATAAGATCTAAGATATCACGGATTGTTTCCCCATATAGGTCATCAACTTGATCATCCATATCTGCTACTTTTTTAGCTAATACAATATCCTCTTCATTAAAGGCTTTTATGGAAAGAGATAGCATTTCCGACGCAATCTTATGCATTTTTTTAATACTATGGATCGGTTTAACTAAAGGTTCATCACCAATTCTAATCGTTGATTTTGCAATATTAACAGCAAAGTCAGCCATTCTTTCAATATCACTTGAGATTTTGATGGCAACAATTATTCTTCGTAGATCAACAGCCACTGGTTGTTGCTTAGCGATTAACAAGATAGCGATATCATTAATTTCCTCATCTAGCTCATCCACCCTGCTGTCATCATCTATAATTTCTAATGCTTGCTCAATATTTTGATTTTCAAGGGTATCTATTGCTTTGCTAAGTGCAATCTCAGTTAAGCTTCCAATTTCAATTAATTTATCTCTTAAGTTTTTTAGGTCAAACTCAAATCTTTCTCTTACAGACATACTCATACCTCCTTATACTATCTTATTCCCTAAAAATGAGATTTCATAACATGGAAAGCTAGTAATAAAATAAGCCGTGACATTAAATATGCACGGCTTATTTTTTTATTATCCAAATCGACCAGTAATGTAATCTTCCGTTCTTTTATCAGACGGATTTGAAAATAGGCGATCTGTATCCGTATATTCAACTACCTCTCCATTCAAAAAGAATGCGGTACGATCTGAAATACGAGCTGCTTGTTGCATGTTATGAGTTACGATAATTATACTATAATTTTGTTTTAACTCCTGAATTAATTCTTCAACTTTCAATGTAGAGATTGGATCAAGTGCAGAAGTCGGTTCGTCCATTAGGATAACGTCAGGCTCAATGGCTAGACAGCGTGCAATACATAAACGTTGTTGCTGCCCGCCAGACAGCCCATATGCATTTTCCTTTAAACGGTCTTTTACTTCATCCCAAATCGCTGCACCGCGTAAACTTTTTTCTACAATTTCATCAATAACTTTTTTATCTTTAATTCCATGGATTCTAGGACCGTATGCAATATTGTCATAAATAGATTTTGGAAAAGGATTTGGTTTTTGGAAAACCATTCCTACTTCTGTTCTAAGTTCTTCTACTCCATAAGATTTATCGAATATATTCTTTCCACGATAAAGAATTTGTCCAGAAGTACGAACAATTGGAATTAATTCGACCATTCGATTAAGTGTTTTGATATAAGTTGATTTACCGCATCCGGAAGGCCCGATAATCGCTGTTACATCATTTTCATAAATATCAAGATCAATATTTTTTAACGCTTGATCCTTCCCATACCATAAATTTAAATTATCAGTTTTATATACAACATTTTTATTTTGGTTTACTTGTTCATTTTGTGTAGTTTCTCTTTTAATTTTTACACTTTCCATATGAAAACCCCTCCAGATAAAGCTTTTTAATAACGTTTTTGAAACTTATTACGAATTAACACTGCAACTGAATTCATCACAATTAAGAAAATGAATAACACAATAATACCAGCAGCTGCTACATCTTGGAATTCTGGCTGCGGTCTCGCCGCCCAGTTATAGATTTGAATCGGCATTACTGTAAATGTGCTCATTACGTTTTCTGGCAAGTAGTTAACGAAAGCAAATGCACCAACAACTAATAATGGAGCTGTTTCACCTATTGCACGTGAGAAGGCTAAGATGCTTCCAGTTATAATACCAGGAATTGCAGCTGGCAACACAACTCTCATAATCGTTTGCCATTTTGTTGCACCCATTCCGTAGGACGCCTCGCGAAGTTCTTTTGGAACAGAGCGAATTGCTTCTTGTGATGCGACAACAATTACAGGGAGTACAAGGAGAGCCATTGTCAATCCACCAGCTAAAATGCTTCGTCCAAAGTCAAAGAAACGAACAAATACTGTTAAACCTAATAATCCAAAAACAATAGAAGGTACACCTGCTAGGTTTGAAATATTCGTTTGAATAAATGTGTTGATTTTACTCTTCTTTGCATATTCTTCCAAATAAATAGCTGTTCCAACAGATAATATTAATGCAATTGGAATTGTTACAGCCATTACCCATAATGAACCCACAACTGCAGCTTTAATACCGGAACGCTCCGGTCTTCTAGATGCATAATTTTGGAAAAATTCAAGTGAAAAGTAACTAGATCCTTGAGTGAATATCCGATATAAGAGAATTGCTAAAACAACTAACGCGACAAAAGTAGCTGCAAAGAAAATCCATCTAAATGTTTTATTTAACGCTAAACGTCCACCCATTTTGTTTTTTACAATATTTTGATCAATTAATTTCATATTAGTATTCCTCCCTAAAACGTCGGGAAATATATTGTGCCAAAAGGTTTAGGATAAGTGTAAACAAGAATAATGTCATTCCAACTGCATAGATGCTGTAATAAACAGTTGTACCATAACCAACATCCCCGCCGCTAACCTGAACGATATACGCCGTCATTGTCTGAATTGATTGTGTTGGGTCAAATGTTAGCTTTGGAGTAGCTCCGCCAGCTAAGGAGACAATCATTGTTTCACCTATAGCACGAGAAATACCTAATACGAACGATGCAACAATACCTGACATAGCAGCAGGAACTATTACCTTCATCGTTACCTCAAATTTAGTAGCCCCTAAAGCTAAAGCTCCTTCTCTCATGGAATTCGGTACAGAGCTCATTGCATCTTCTGAAAGAGATGCAATCATTGGGATAATCATAATCCCAACAACAATACCAGGGCTCAGTGCATTAAATAATCCTAAATCCGGAACGATTTTTTGCAATAATGGTGTGACGAATGTTAAAGCAAAAAAACCATAAACAATTGTTGGTATTCCGGCTAATACTTCTAATATCGGTTTGATGATTCGTCTTGTACGATCTGATGCATATTCACTCAAGAAAATAGCAGCAGCTAATCCAATTGGAACAGCTACGATGATGGCGATTAATGTAATTAATAGAGTACCTGATACCAATGCACCAATTCCATATGTTGCGCTCTCTTCAAAGAAAGGATACCATTCCTTTGCAGTTAGGAATTCAACGATTGGTACTCTGCTAAAGAAGGTAACTGTCTCAAATATTAAAGTTAATACAATACCTATTGTAGTCATAATAGATATTAGTGCTAAAATAAACAAAATTCCAGGAACCATTTTCTCTACGACTTGATTAGTGCTTTTTTTAGATTTTTTCTCTCTGATTAACTCTCTCACACTAATATTTTGCTGATTTGTTAAAGCCATTTGAAATACCCCTTTCCAAACATAGGAAGAAAGATGAGAAGCAATGCTCCTCATCCGCAATATTTAGTAATTATTTTAAACCCTCAAGAGTTTCAAGTTGTTTTGTATATTCTTCTTCAGGAAGAGATACATAACCAACTTCTTCTGCTAATGCTCCAGCATTTTCAAGGTAGAATTTTACATATTCATATACAGGACCATCTTCTTTGATAGAAGCATTATTCACATAAATGAATAATGGGCGTGAAAGTGGATTGTAATCACCAGATTCAACAGTCTCATTTGTTGGTTCTACAGCTTCACCAGCTTCGTTAACAATTGGAACAATTTTTAAGTTATCTTTGTTTTCTAAATAGTATGCATATCCAAAGTAACCAATTGAATTTTTATCACCAGTAACACCTTTTACTAATGTGTTGTCATCTTCAGATAATGTTGCATTTTTAACGATTGGCTGCTCCTCTAAAATCACTTCGTCGAAGTAATCATAAGTACCAGAGTCAGCTCCAGGTGAGAAGAATTTTATTTCTTCTGCTGGCCAGTCAGGATTAATATCAGACCATTTTTTTGTAGTCCCATCTTCAAGCCAAAGTTTCTTTAAATCTTCTACAGATAATTTATCAACAAAATCATTTTCTTTGTTTACAACAACTGAAAGTCCATCGAATGCAACTTTAAATTCTGTGAATTCAACACCATTATCAGCAGCTGCCTGTTTTTCTTCATCTTTAATTGGACGAGATGCTTCAGCAATATCTATTTCACCTACTGTGAATTTTTCAAATCCGCCGCCAGTTCCAGATACTCCGATTGGTGCTTGTACCTTTGGGTTATCTATTGAAAATTCTTCAGATACAGCTTCACCAATAGGAGCTACAGTTGAAGAACCATCAATGCCGATTTCTCCTTCTAATTCAGCAGATTCTTGCTCAGCAGTTTCAGTATTTCCATTTTCACCTGTAGCCGCATCTTCACCATTTCCACAAGCTGCAGCAAATGCTACAAGTGAAGAGAGGATAATTGATAATGCTAGAAATTTAAAGCTTTTCATTCTTTAATTCCCCCTAGAATATTGGTTGTTTTGTCCTACGTGTATTAGAATAACGCTTGAGTATTAATAACGTTTTAACTTAATGTAAAGGTTTTGTAAATTCGTGATGTAGATTGTCATATTTTGTATGATTTTGGGTATATAAGGTGCGAAAACTGTTATTATACAAAGCGTTTTTATTAGTCTCCTACGTTTACAATTTGCTTATGCATTTACAAAAAATAAAAAAAGAATAGGGAACATTTATGACTGTTTTCCTATTCTTTCCTACTTTTTTATCATAATTGCACTTAATTCCAATTACCCACCGCTATCTCCATCTGCAAGATGCCGTTTACGAATAGGCTTTTGGCCAGTTTCGTCTATAGGTACGGGACTTTCCTCAATTTTCACGTTTCTTACGAAAAAGTAAATAATGAAATGTCCAGCTCCTATAATCGCTAATAAAATAGGGATGCTTTGTTTTTCATTAAAAAAGATAACCGCCGCCAAAAATCCAAGAATTGACATGATGCGTCCTGAGTTTAAAAATATTTCTTTTACAACAATATATTCAATTCTAGCCTTTGCTATATTCCAAGCCCTGCCGATAACATCATATGTTATTGATGAGTAGGGAACTAAAAGCATCGGGTATCCAAATGCGATTAAAACGGCATAAATTAACAGCTTGGTATAGGTCAAATCAAAAAGAAGAATGAAGATGGACAAATAGAGAAAAATCCCCCCCATTAAAATGAACATCTTTCTTTTGGATTTTTTAATGATTTTAGTTGCTAAATAATAAGCCAGAAATGCTGCACTTGAGTTAACCAAACCAAATTTACCAAGCGCTAATTCACTTCCGGTCGTAATAAAAACAAAAACGCCAATTACAAACGCAAAGGTTCCTTCACGAAGTCCCTGAAAAAAATGAGCGTGTAAAATTAGTCTCCAATTTTTATCCTTTTTTCTTTCCGCCAAGATCCGTTTAAATAAATACTCTCCTTCTGCAGGTCTTCTTTTTAAAAAAAAACTAAGAACAACCGCACCGGAAAATAATAATAGTGATATGGAAAAAATAATGGTATATCCTGAGTAATTTACTAACCTGGAGATCACATAGCCTGCTACAATTGGTCCGACCATTCCAGCAGTTGAATTCATAATCCCCATAAAGCCATTAAAAAAGTCTCTTGTTTCAGGTTCTGTTATTTCAAATGTAAGTACATTAAAGGCCAGCCAATAAAAGCCGTACCCGACACCAAGAGTTCCTCCTAATAAAACTAGATATTTTGCTGCTGAATCACCGATCATTAGCACGGTGAGAAAAAAAATTGCCAAAAAAATAACACCAAGCCGAAATACAATGACACGGTCAATCTTTTTAGCCAGCCTCCCTGCGAATATAAACGTGAGCGGCTGCATGACAACTATTGATAAGTTGTATATACCTAAATCAACAAATTCACCTGATTGCTTCCATAGATAGACGTTTACAAAGGTATTGGATAAAGAAATGCTTAATGAGTATAGGCCGCCTATAACTAATAATAAAACTAGATCTTTACTAACATGCACATTACCAATAATCTTTTGCAGTTTTGACATAAGAACTACTCCCCTTCAACTTCTACTACATAGTCTGTCTTATCACTTTGGAGATATGTATTTTTATTAAAATTGATGTGGTTTGGATGTTTCTTATATGAAAGGATGAAGGAAGAGTTCTTATTTTAAAAAGGAAGGAGATCTATCTTTTGATTTTAAAAATGATGTCCCTGTTATGCTTAGTAAAAAAATAAAAAAGAGCCAACAAATGTTAGCTCTTCAATCAAATATATATTATTTTGCAGCGTTATAACGGTTTGCTACTTCATCCCAATTAACTACATTCCAGAAAGAAGCAATGTAGTCTGGGCGACGATTTTGATAATTTAAGTAGTATGCATGCTCCCATACATCCAAGCCTAAAACTGGTGTTTTACCTTCCATTAATGGAGAATCTTGGTTTGGAGTGCTGGTTACTTCTAATTCACCATTGTTTACAACTAACCAAGCCCATCCAGAACCGAAGCGAGTTGTTGCAGCTTTTGCGAACTCTTCTTTAAAGCTGTCATAGCTGCCGAACTTAGAGTTAATCGCATCAGCTAGCTCACCAGATGGTGCTCCACCGCCATTAGGTGAAAGAATTGTCCAGAATAAGCTATGGTTAGCATGTCCACCACCATTGTTGCGTACTGCTGTACGAATTGCTTCAGGAACAGCATCTAAATTAGATACTAATTCTTCAACACTTTTGCTTGCAAGATCAGCTTGACCTTCTAAAGCTGCGTTCACATTTGTGATGTATGTGTTGTGATGTTTTGTGTGATGAATATTCATTGTTTCTTTGTCAATATGTGGTTCTAGTGCATCATATGCATAAGGTAATTGAGGTAATTCATAAGCCATTTTCTATTTCCTCCTTTAATATGTACAAGTCAAAAGCAATGAATTTGCTTTCCAACCTAAGGTTACCAAATTTGGCCGTTACTTTCAATTGAAAAGCACACAACACATCTATCATTTTTTGCTTTTATCAGATAATTATGTACTATATTTTTCAGATCATTGCCCTTATAAAATGACAACAAAAAAATAACCAATCATAATAAGTTGCAGAACACCTTTTGCTACAACACCAGATATAAAACCTATAAGTGAACCAACGCCGCTTTTTATTGACGATGAGAAATCCTTTTTATGAACAATCAATTCGGCAATGACTGCTCCAATAAATGGCCCAAGGATAATTCCCAGAAAGGGGATAACGAATGGACCAACGATTAAACCAATTGTGCTTCCCCAGATTGCAGCTTTGCTCCCTCCAAATTTCTTCACTCCAACTAAATTTGTCAGATAATCTGCAGCAAACAATATGGCAACAAACAACCCTTCAATAATCCAAAAGACAATCGAAAGCTTTGAAAAACCAAACAAAAATCCATATAAAATAAATCCTGCGACAATAAAAACTACACTTGGAATAATAGGGTAAACCAGCCCAACAAATGCAATAATAAACATTAAAACGATCAGAGACCAATATACATATTCCATCATAAAACCTCCATTAGATAGGTACTGGAATAAAAAAAGCAAGGGGTTCCCAAGAATCATTATACCTAATATCGTTTTTATTTCCTAAGCATTAATTTCTATAACCTAAAACTGCCTCTGCGATATTTACCGAATGGTCTCCAATTCGCTCTAAATTACTAATAATATCAACAAATACAATTCCTGCTGAACCTGAGCATTCACCTTCATTAATCCTCATAATATGTTTCTTGCGAAGGATACGCTCAATTTTATCAATTTGTTCTTCAGATTTTAACACCTTGGAAGCTAAAGCTGTGTCTTTATCGTCTAAAGCTATAATTGCATCTTTAAATGTTTGGATGGTTAGTCGGAACATATCCTCTAAATCTTGTTTGGCAGAATCCGTTAATTTCACTTTGTTTGTTAACTGGTAACTAACTAATTCAACTACATTTTCGAAGTGATCCCCAATACGCTCAATATCACGAACTGTATCAAGAAGCATGCTATGCTGTTGAGATTCAGAATTAGACATTTCGTTTCTTGAAATTAATATTAAATAATCTGTAATTTTCCGATCTAAGTTATTAATTGCCTCTTCTAATTGCATAGCAGTATCAGCATGTTTTTTGGAATAGGTTTTTTGATACAAATCGGCTTCTTCCAATCCAAGAGCTGCAAATTTCCCCATTCGCAGCACTTCTTCTTTTGCTTGCCCTAACGCAATAGAAGAAGATTGTTCAATAAAGATTGGATCCAAATGCTTTGGTTTATAATTAATCGATGAATCTTCACCTGGGATAATCTTTGTAGCGATCCAAGCTAAAGCTCCAATAAAAGGGAATTGAATAATAGCATTAAAAATATTAAATGATCCGTGAGCAAAAGCAATCGTCATCTCTGGATTTAATCCCATCATCGCCTGCAAATATTGAATAAAGGAGTAATACAATGGCAAGAAAATCATAAAAATGGTTGTGCCAATTAGATTAAAAAGAACATGTGTTAATGCAGCTCGTCTTGCTGCAATCGATGTGCCAATTGATGCCAAGACTGCTGTTATTGTTGTCCCAATATTATCACCAAATAAAACTGGCAAAGCTGCTTGTAAATCAATAAGCCCTTGTCCAAATAATTCCTGAAGGATTCCAACAGTTGCGCTTGAGCTTTGAACAATAACAGTAAAAACAGTTCCGATTAAAACCCCTAATAACGGATTATCATTCATACTAAGGGTCAAGTCTTGAAAGTCCTGCAAGGATCTTAATGGCTTCATTCCTGAACCCATTAGTTCCAATCCATAAAATAATGCACCTAAGCCTAGAAGGATTTGTCCCATACTATGTAATCGGTTATTTTTAAAGAAGAAAAACATGACTGCTCCAATAAAAATAATCGGTAAAGCATACTCGGAAACATCGATACCTATTATAAAAGCGGTAACAGTCGTACCTATATTTGCTCCCATAATGACACCGATTGCTTGTCTAAGTGTCATAAATCCAGCACTAACTAGCCCGACAGTAATGACTGTTGTACCGCCGCTCGATTGAATTAAGACTGTAACAATGATACCTGCTAGAACACCCATTAATGGGTTAGTTGTAAACTTATCTAGAATATCTCTCAGCTTGTCCCCTGCAGATCTTTGAAGGCCATCGCGCATGATTTTTATTCCAAACAAAAAAATCCCAAGGCCTCCCAGAAATTCAAATATCATTTTCTGGAAATCGAGTTCCACCGCTTTCATCCCCTCATTTAACTTCGTCTTTTGTCGACAAATATCTACAACCCTTACAATTATTAACGATTTTTAGTTTTTTTGTAAAGGCATTTCCTCAAATTCTTTACAAATTATTTGCCATCGCAATAGATAACGCTTTCATAAACTGTTTCATTTCATTAAGTGCGTTCTTTCTTGTATTCTTCTTTATAGGGATATAAAATATAGTCGTATAATGAAGAAGGATGTGTCATCTGATGAATGTATTTAAACAACTGCTTACCAGTCTTTACTCCCCAAAGATCATCTCCACTTTTCGATTTCAAGGGATCGGTAAAACAATACTTTATGTATTTATTTTATCAATATTAAGTACCATACCTGCTGCCTATTATTTGTCAAACGGGCTAACAGAAGGGTTAAAAGGTTTTGACCAAACGCTGACAGATGAATTACCTTCCTTTTCAATTGAGGATGGCAAGCTTTCAGCAGAAGTAGACAAACCGGTTGAAATTAAAAAAGAAGATTTTATTATCATTTTAGATGATACAGCAACATACGGTGAAGATGAAATTGAAGCAAAGGAAAACGCAATCGGCATTTTGCACGATCGATTTGTTTTTGCAGCAAATGGTCAGGCCCAATCATATGAATACAGCCTATTAAATATGTCATTATCTAAAGAAGACCTTATTGAAGTTTCAAAACAATTTAACCAGCTTCTCCCTGTCTTTATCTCAATCTTAATTGTTGGCATCTATTTATTCAGTTCTTTCATTAAATTTATAGAAGTAACGATTTTAGCGCTTTTTGGATTAGCCTTCAAAAACAGCCTTCAAAGAAGATTGAATTTCAAACAGGTTTGGGTATTATCAGCATATGCCTCAACACTAGCAACTGTCTTTTTCTTCATTATGGATGGTTTACAAGTAATCGTACCAAGCGGATTTTTATTAAATTGGTTTGTCCATTTAATCGTCCTTTACTTAACCATAAAAGAAGTGCCAGCATCTAAAAAACACTCAAAACCTGCTTAAATACAAAAGCAGGACATCAATTTCAAGAATATACTTGCATTGCTACTACATCGGACCAGATGAATTTTGAGCTTTCAGCAAGAGTTTCAAGAATCTTATAAAATTTCAAAGCAAATAAAAAAACGCGTTCCCGCGTTTTTTTATTTTATCATATATTGTTTTGTATAATCAGATAATGTTCTTGATAATTTTGTTAGAGTGAGGCCCATTTCTTGGGTACGCTTAATTTGCGTCATTTGTTCCTCAGATCATTTAAGGATTTGCTCAGCACTTACTAATGTCTCTTGAGAAATCGACACAAAACTCTCTGATGATTATGTTTCTAACAAGCAGAATAAGCATAACGGTAGTCATAAAACACTTAATAATACTACGATACCGATAAATGCAGCAAGATCATTAACAGACTTCATATATTTATCAGTTGGTACTAGAATAAGATAAAATCCCTTTAATTCTTGAACTTCCTTAAAGGATATTGTGTAGTCAATACCAGCTATTCTTTTATGCCAAAACGCCATGATCTTTTTTGCGGATTTCGCTTACATGATGATTTGTAAGAGTAACACTTGCATTTTTATTGATTTCCGTTGGTTCTGCAGACTGCTCAGTAACAAGGAAAAATTGTGCAGGCAAACCATCTTGTATTAATGCAGAAGCTTGTCCAGGTACCACAACCTCATTTACTCTTTCCATAAATTTCTCTTGATCCCCAATATAAGCAAAAGCGAGATTCTCAACGATATCTGAGGTCGTGTTAACTTCACGATATAATCGTTCCTCGATAATCTCCATTGTTGAGTCTTTGGACTTATTGTAGGAGGTAAATCCTACAATACTAATTGATATTAATAATAAAGATAAAACCAAGATGATTAACCTTGTCTGAAGAGTCATTTTTGAGAAAATCGTTTGTTTTGCATATTTAAATTTTGTTTTTAGCTTAACGATAGAACGTTTAGGCAGAGGAATTTGTATTCGCTTCAATATGTTTATTCTTTTTGGCATGTTAACACCCCTATCCCAATTCCTTTAAAATTATGACAGGGAAATATTAAGCAAGTGTAAATACCTTGTGAATTTTCGTTATTTTTAGTTATAAAGTCATGATTCTTTTTTATCATATCATCCATTTATTAAATTTATTTCTTCAACCGGAATATTTCTTTTGGACAAGCCATATGCATGAAAGTATTAAGAAGTATTTATTTTTTTATTTATATATTAAACCGGTTATGGAGGACCAAAGAATGAAGCGACTTTTCGTATTTTTACTAATGACTTTCCTTTGTTATATCGTGTATTACGACTTTCAAGTAGGGACATTGCCAGCTCTTAGTATGGCACAGTTGCCTCCAGTATCAGAAAAAGAGCAAAAAATAAAAGAGGAGCCAGCCTCTATCCCCTATTTTGAAGTAAAAATAAAACAAGGCGACACAGTTTTAACCATTATTGAAAAACATCATAACGGTCTTCCTGCCTCAATTGAAGAAATCATCAAAGATTTTGAAGTGCTAAATTCAGATGTAAAAGCAGAAGAGATTTTGCCAGGGGAAACCTACCGTTTTCCAAATTATGAACAGTAGATGATCCTTGTCATTTATGAGTCCTCCCTGTAAAATGAGGATGGAAGTTCATTTAGTAGAATAAATAGCCAAAGTCAATTATCATTATAATGATGAAGTTTTGCATTAAACTTAACTTAAGGAGCGATTTACACGTGAGTGAAATCATACATCGTACTAAAACCCGACCAGTAAAAGTTGGGAATTTAACAATTGGCGGTAATAATGAAGTTGTTATTCAAAGTATGACCACAACCAAAACACATGATGTTGAAGCAACAGTTGCTGAAATCAAACGTTTAGAGGAAGCAGGCTGTCAGATTGTACGTGTTGCCTGTCCTGATGAACGCGCAGCAAATGCAATTGCTGAGATAAAAAAAAGAATTAATATCCCGCTTGTCGTGGATATTCATTTTGATTATAAGCTGGCATTAAAAGCGATAGAAGGCGGAGCAGATAAAATTAGAATCAACCCGGGGAATATTGGGAGAAGAGAAAAGGTCGAAGCTGTTGTAAAAGCGGCAAAAGAACGAAAAATCCCAATCCGAATTGGTGTAAATGCCGGTTCCCTTGAAAAGAGAATTCTTGAGAAATACGGATATCCAACAGCAGATGGGATGGTGGAAAGTGCTTTACATCACATTAAGATTTTAGAGGATTTGGATTTCCACGATATTATTGTTTCCATGAAGGCTTCCGATATTAACCTTGCAATTGAAGCATATGAAAAAGCCGCAATGGCATTTGATTACCCGCTTCATTTAGGTATTACCGAGTCAGGTACCCTTTTTGCCGGTACAGTAAAAAGTGCAGCCGGGTTAGGTGTTATTTTAAATAAAGGGATCGGTAACACGCTTCGTGTTTCATTAAGTGCTGATCCTGTTGAAGAGGTTAAAGTAGCACGTGAGCTATTAAAATCATTTGGTTTAGCTGCAAATGCTGCAACATTAATTTCTTGCCCAACATGCGGCCGAATTGAAATTGATTTAATCAGCATTGCAAATGAAGTTGAAGAATATATTTCAAAAATTAAAGCACCAATTAAAGTAGCTGTATTAGGTTGTGCTGTTAACGGACCAGGTGAAGCACGTGAAGCTGACATTGGGATTGCAGGTGCCCGTGGAGAGGGACTTCTATTCCGCAAAGGAGAAATTGTTCGTAAAGTGCCTGAAGAAACAATGGTTGAGGAACTGAAAAAGGAAATTGATAAATTAGCCGAAGAATACTTTGCAAAGCAAGAAGCGGAAAAATTAAAAGCTTAAGTTTTTAATAAGCGTCAGTACTCTAACTGTTGTTCGAGGACTGACCCTTATTATTTCCTCAATAAAATCCTTACTAACGAGGATCATTATTCACTGGAAGCAAAACAGCACCGATATTACTGCTGGCAGAGATAGTGGTTTCAATATCATCTTTAACTTCTTTTTCTTCATAAAAACGATTATTGATGGCAAAATTGGCTGAATCAGTTTCACTGGCCTGTCTCTCAGGATTAGGACCATTATCGCCCAATAATTTTTGAATCTTCATATTTGCATTGTTTTCATTCATACTCTTTTCCTCCTTCACAACATTTTAAAAATAAAGAGGCAGACCCCTCAACCACACTATTGTGTTTATTGAGGGGTCAATGCCTTAAGTCAATCTCAATATTTTAGTCGTTTTAGAAAAATGGCGTAATAAATATTCCTAAAACGAGGGAAACAGCACCAATACCAATTGCCCATGCACCTAAAGCATTTGCTCCTCTTCTGCGGGCAATGAATCCGACAATGATACCTGCTGCTCCTAAAATAACAGGTAAGATAAACAGCGAGATAATGGAAAGTGCTAAAGCTAAATATCCCATTCCTCTGCCTTGGCCTACTACTTGATTGCGGTCATTGACTCTTTCATCTGCAGCATTGTCTCTGCCTACATTTACCGGCGCCGCTATTTCTGCAGCAGCTTCTGTTTGATAGTCATCGTCAATTTCTCGATCTAGTGGCGTAAATCCCTTGTAATTAAGGTTGTCTAAACGATCGCGTTCTTGATTATCGAACTTATTTTCGTCTGCCATTCAGATCCCTTCCTTTCTGAAATAAAGGAGCATTTATAGTATAGGCATTGAGGATTGAACTATTACTGTAAAACTTTTCTGTCCGTTAAATTTTCATTATGGTACACTACTATTAGGGAATCAGCGAAGGAGTTGGCATAATATGTTGCGTCTAGGAATTGATATAGATGGTACCATTACAGACCCAAAAACATTCATTCCATATTTAAACAAATCTTTTAAAAAACAATTAACTTACAATGATTTAAAGGAATATGATTTAACAAAGGTATTAAACATAACCGAGGAAGATTTTTGGCATTGGATGGATGAATTTGAACCAATTATTTATAAAGAAGCTCCTCTTTCCTTGCACTCTAAGCATGTATTAGATAATTGGAAGGATCGCCATCAACTATTATTCATTAGTGCAAGAAGAAACCACTTGCTTGATATAACGTACAACTGGTTTAAAGAAAAGGACGTTTATTATCACCATATTGAGTTAATCGGCAGTCATGATAAGCTAGAAGCTGTTAAACGAAATGAAATTTCGATTTTTTTTGAGGACAAGCATGATAATGCATGTATGATAAGTGAAGAACATCAAATCCCGGTTATCTTGTTTAATACTCCTTATAACCAGGACCCTGTACCAAAAGGTGTTATTAGGGTTAATGATTGGCTGGAGGCCAGAGACTGGGTAAATCAATGGTATGAGATTAAAGTATTCTAATTAAGAAAAGCGCAATAGCCTTGATCTGCCTATGGAAAAATTTGAGGCTAATTGAAGTCGTTTAGACATATTTTTATACTTTCTTACCTTTTAAAAAAATAAAAATGCTGTCTCTTAGAGTGAGACAGCATTTTTTATTTAATGGCATTGCGGGCATGTTCCATATACTTCAAACTTATGGCCGCTTATATCATAGCCTGCTAAATTTTCTTCTAAATTTCCCATGGGGCATCCAGGAATTTCTTTTGTTTTCCCGCATTGTAAACAAATAAAATGATGGTGATGGTGTTTTGCATTACAGGTAAATCTGAAATGCTTCTCCCCTGACAGCTCAGTCATTTCAAAAATTCCCAATTCCGCAAACAATGATAAATTTCTATAAATGGTATCAAAGCTTAATCCAGGATAATCATCCTTTAAGGATTCTAAAACATCTTTTGCAGTCAGATACTTATCGTGATCGGCAAATAACTGAAGCATTTCCTCTCTTTTACTCGTATATTTATAGCCTTTTTCTTTTAATAAGTCGAGAGCTTCTTGAACATTCATGAAACTTTCCCCTTTGTTAATTTTGTCCATAAAATAGCAAAAATAAGAATGAGTACAGATAATATGACAATGGTTCCTCCTGGAGCTAAATCCAAATAAAATGCTAGGAATAATCCAATAATAACAGAAAGTTCACCAAATAGTACAGAAAAGAAAATTGTTTGCTTAAAGCCTTTTGCGATCCGGATGCTTGCAGCAACAGGTAATGTCATTAACGATGAAACAAGCAAAATTCCAACAATTCTCATTGACCCGGCAATCACTAAAGCGACAATCAGAATAAAAATAAAATGAATCCATTTTGCATGGATACCTGATGCCGTTGCATGCTCTTCATCAAATGATAGTAAAAATAACTCTTTATATAAGATGAAAACGATCCCTATCACAATGATTGTAATTGCAATAATAACATATAGGTCTGTCCGGCTAACAGCACTTATACTGCCAAATAGATAGCTAAATAGGTCTGTATTAAATCCATCTGCTAACGAGATAAAAATGACACTAATTCCTACTCCGCTGGATAGAATGATGGGAATTGCAAGCTCTTGATAATGCTTATAAACTGTACGCAGTTTCTCTATAAATAGTGAACCTGTGACCGAAAAGGCCATTCCTAAATAAATGGGGTTAAGGCCAGTAAATGCCGCAACCTTTTTTTCAAGTAATAAGCTGGCAGCAATTCCAGCCAATGTAACATGACTCAAGGCATCAGCAATAAGAGACATTCTCCTCACAACCACAAATACCCCTAAAAGCGGTGCAATTATTCCAATTAGCATTCCAGATAAAAATGCATTTTTTAAAAACTCATATTCAAAAAGACTGCTTAACATTGTTACATCCTCCATTAATGGGAGTGGTCATGTGTTAACACATGTAGAGAATGTCCATAAAACTCGGACATCTCATCATCCTTTAATAATTCAAATTCTCTAGCATTACCATGAAAGTGCAGATGTTTATTAATACATGCCACATGTGACACTTTATCTGTAATCGTACCGATATCATGAGTAACTAAAATTAAGGTAATTCCTAAATCCTTATTTAGATGTGTCAGCATTTCGTAGAAATTTTGAACAGTTTGGGCATCGACACCTACTGTAGGCTCATCCAAAATTAAAAGTTTAGGATTTGAAACAATCGCTCGAGCAATAAATGCACGCTGCTGCTGCCCGCCTGAAAGCTCTCCAATGTTTCGTTTTGCAAACTTAGCTAATCCTACTGCTTCAATAGCATCTGCCACATTTTTTCGGTCTTTTGGACCCATAAATTTAAATAAGCCTAACTTTGATGTTAAGCCGCTTGATACCACTTCAAAAACAGATGCAGGAAATCCTGTATTAAAGCTATTTGCTTTTTGTGATACAAAGCCAATTTCATGCCAGTTTTTAAACTTTTGTATCGGTTGTCCAAATAACCTTATATCTCCTTGCTGAGGTTTTAATAAACCTAACAAGCATTTTAATAATGTTGTTTTTCCTGAACCATTTGGACCAACAAGTCCCACAAAGCTTCCTTGTTCAACTGTCATATTAATGTGCTCTAACACTCTTTGCCTCTCATATGTGAAGTTTAAATCGTTTATTTCGATTATAGGCTGGTTCATTGTCTTCACCCTTCTAAATTTAAGAATCGTTACGATTTACAAAAAGTAATACAACGATACTCTTTAACATGAAAATTATACAGAATTTTATCTTTCATGTAAAGTTTAAAATAAAGGGATAAAAACCGCACATTTTAAAAATACCTCCATACATTGTGTTAGAGGAGGTTTGAAAATGATCTTATTTCAAAAAATTATCAATCAAAAGCTAAACAATATATCTGTCGAGGAACTATTGCAATATGCGAAGCAATTTAATATTACCATCGGTCGGGCTCAAGCCATTGAGGTAGTGAAAGCCATGAATGGCCAAAATATCAATATATTTAATCAGAATGAACGAAAAAAACTGCTAGCAAAAATCGCCAAAATTACATCTCTTGAAACTGCTCAGCAGGTTAATCAAATTTTTCAAAAATTTACGAACTAAAAGTACTTAATGTTTGAAGGCTGTCACACGTAAAAAGCCCTAAATCAAAAGATAAATTCAAAAGAGGACCTAACCGGATGGAAGGCCAATTTTGTATTTTTTTAAGATGGGGACTAAATGTATTGAGACAGCCTTTTATTTCTTTAGGCATAATTGATTATTGATTAATAATTTTTTCTAATAATCCTTCATCAAATGTTTGTTCCTTGAACATATTAATTTCGAATTTATATGGTGGTTTTTTGTATTTTTTATCTTCACCAACAAACGGTGTTTCTAGGATTTTAGGGACCTCGGTTAAAGATGGATGATACACAATTGTATTCAATGCTTGGAAGCCGATATGACCAAAGCCGATATTCTCGTGACGGTCTTTAGCTGCTCCTGTTGGGTTTTTACTATCATTGATATGCAAAACCTTTAGTCGATCTAACCCAATGATCGAGTCAAACTCATTTAATACCCCATCAAAGTTATTTACAATGTCATACCCTGCATCATGTGTATGGCATGTATCAAAGCAGATCGATAAGTGCTGATTATGCGTAACCCCATCAATGATCTTAGCTAGCTCATCAAATGAGCGGCCGCATTCTGATCCTTTGCCAGCCATTGTTTCTAGTGCAATTTGTACCTCTTGATTCTGCTCAAGCACTTCATTCAAGCCTTCAATAATTTTCTTAATGCCTGCCTCTGCCCCAGCTCCAACATGTGCGCCAGGATGGAGGACAATCTGTTTGGCACCAATTGCCTGAGTTCTCTCGATTTCTGAACGAAGGAAGTTTACACCTAGCTCAAACGTCGCGGGATTTGTTGAATTGCCAATATTAATAATGTAAGGTGCATGAACAACGATTTCATCGATACCATTTTCCTTCATATGTGCGATGCCTGCTTCAATATTTAAATCCTCGATTTTCTTACGTCTCGTGTTTTGCGGTGCACCAGTGTAGATCATAAATGTCGTTGCTCCGTATGAAACTGCCTCCTCACTTGCAGCTAAGAGCATTTTTTTACCGCTCATTGAGACATGTGAACCTATTTTTAGCATCTTTCTTCCCCCTATTTGCTTTTTCTTGTTAATCTTCTTTTTCTCTTTTTAATTTGTTCCATCTCACGGTTCATCTTCTTCTTATACCCAGGCTTTACCTTTTTCGGCTTTTGGACAATGCTTTTCGCTAAAGCATCAACCTCGTCAGTCGTTCTTTTTCGTTTTTGACGTCGCTTACGGTCCTCAATTTCTTTCCATTCTCCGCCAACAAAATCACGATTTATAAATTCAATGCCCAGCTTTTCTAATTTATTTAATGCATCCTCATCAGAATCTTCAAAAAGTGTAACAGCAATACCCGAACTGCCGGCACGCGCTGTTCTGCCAACACGATGAATATAAAAATCTAATTCTGTTGTAGGCAGCTCATAGTTAATAACATGGCTGACACCCTTTATATCGATGCCACGTGCGGCTAAATCAGTGGCAACAACATATTGGAATTCAAGATCATTGATTTGCTTCATCATTTTTTTACGATCGCGAGGAGTTAGGTCCCCATGTATTCGGCCAATCTTTAAGCCTTTTTCAATTAAAGCATCTGCTACTGCATCTGCAGCCTTTTTTGTATTCGTAAAGACAATCGCTAAAAAAGGATTGAAGTTAACCAGCATATCATGAACCAATTTTATTCGATCACGATGCCTAGCAGGAACTAAAACATGATCGATTTTTGCCGCTGTTGCCTGTTTAGGAGCAACATGTGTAAACTTCGGATTATCTAGATATTTTTTTAAAAATGGTTTTAGCTTTTCTGGAATCGTTGCAGAAAAGACAAGGATTTGTAAATCTTCAGGCATTTGACTTGCTACCATATCAACCTCTTTAATGAAGCCCATATCAAGCATTAAATCCGCTTCATCGACAACCAAGGTTTTAACTCTTCCAACGTTTAATGCATGCTCCTTAACTAAGTCATTAATCCTGCCAGGTGTACCTACAACAATTTGCGGCTGTGTTTTTAGCTTTTCTATTGCTCGTTGCTTATCCGTTCCACCGATAAAACATTTTGCGGAGATTGCCTCTTTTGAAAATGAGATAACCTTAACAGCCTCATTATAGATCTGTGTAGCTAATTCTCTAGTCGGTGCAGTGATAACGACTTGAACCTCTTTACGCTCAGGTTCAATTTTATTTAATAATGGTAATAAGTAAGCATGTGTTTTACCTGTCCCTGTTTGTGATTGTCCAATTGCACTTTCACCTTTTAAGATCGATGGAATAAGTCTTTCTTGAATTTCTGTCGGTTCAAAAAATTTCAATTCCTTTGTTATTGCTTCTATAATAAATGGCTTAAACAAAAATTTCTCAAATTTTGTTTGTTCCATACACATCATCTCCTTTTCGATAAAGCTTTATATGTGCACTTTATCAATCCATCATTAAATTATATCAAATGAAAGAAAAAACTCAAATTTTGTAAAGCTATGTAAAAAATGTAGCTCACTAAATTGGAATGTGCAAAGTTAAAGTTCAGAAACCATTCTCCACCTTATTGCATAGTCTATTGATAGGGCAACCAACTAAGGAAGGAGGATTTTTAATGTTTCCACAAAGACCAATGCCTCCAATGAATTCAAGAGGTTTTTTTCCACATCAAGGTCGTATGCCGATAGGAAGGCAGCCTTTTCAAGGATCGCCTTTTCAAGGATCCTTTATGGGCATGAGCGGCAGACCATTTAATCCGCAAATGCAAGCAAGGGGAGGTGGATTAAAAGGTTTATTATCCCGTATCTTGCCAGGAAGCCAAGGGGCAGCTCGTGCTGCGAACCCTCAAAGCTTTATTCAAGGTGCATCAGTTGCTTCAAGGGCTACAGGGGCCATTCAAGGGTTAACAAGCCCTGCTAATATATCAAACATGCTTGGCAATGTTCAAAAGGTATTAGGTGTTGCCCAGCAGGTGACCCCGATGGTTCAACAATACGGTCCATTAGTAAGAAATTTACCGGCAATGATTAAAATATATCGTGAATTAAAAAATAGTGACGACAGCGACGATCAAAATCAAGATGGATCTGATAATTCGTCGGAAGAGACAGAAACCGTTTCAAATGAGACATCATCAAATCAACAAAAGGAAAAGAATGAGGATAAGAATAAAGATAAAGAAATGGATAGGCAGAAGCAAAACACTGACTCAGACGAAAAAAATTCAACTCATCATGATCCGAAAAATCGTTCATCTGCTTCGAAGCGTTCCAAGCCGAAAATGTATATCTAATTTTCCTCTTTGTAATCTTACCAAATGTTCGTTATAATATTAAGAGATTATAAGAGTACAAAAGCCGGTTTTACGGCTTTTTTTAAGTAGGAAAAAGGGACGAAGCATACAGACTAAATACTTCGTTTATCCTTTTTTGATCTCTTAAGGAGGCAAGATAATGGACGTAATTAAAATCGCTCCACGCGGTTATTGCTACGGCGTAGTAGACGCTATGGTGATTGCCAAAAACGCTGCATTAGATAAATCATTACCAAGACCAATCTACATTTTAGGTATGATTGTTCATAATAAACATGTGACAGATGCCTTTGAGGAAGAAGGAATTATTACGCTTGATGGTAAAAACCGTTTAGAAATCCTAGAAAAAGTTGATCAAGGAACCATTGTTTTTACTGCTCATGGAGTATCACCTGAAGTTAGAAAGATTGCAAAAGAAAAAGGACTTGTCACAATTGATGCAACCTGCCCAGATGTGACCAAAACACATGAGCTTATCCGTGAAAAAGAGGCGCAAGGCTATCATGTCATCTACATTGGAAAAAAAGGACATCCTGAGCCAGAGGGTGCTGTTGGTGTAGCACCACATGTTGTTCATTTAGTAGAAACGACTAAGGATGTTGAGCAATTAGAAATTGACAATGAGAAAATTATTGTCACAAATCAAACCACAATGAGTCAGTGGGATGTTGCAGATATTATGGATAAGGTTAAGGATAAATTTCCGCATGTTGAGATTCACCGCGAAATCTGTTTAGCCACACAAGTACGTCAAGAAGCGGTTGCAGAGCAAGCAAAAGATGCTGATTTAACGATTGTTGTCGGTGATCCGAAAAGCAATAATTCCAATCGTCTCGCTCAGGTTTCAGAACAGATCGCCGGAACAAAAGCTTATCGTATTTCAGATTTAAGCGAGCTTAAGCTTGAATGGTTAAAAGATGTGAAAAAAGTTGCGGTAACAGCAGGTGCTTCAACACCAACACCTATTACAAAAAAAGTTATTCAATTCCTTGAACAATATAAACCTGAGGACAAGTCAACCTGGAATTTGGATCACCAAGTTCCATTAACTAAGATTCTTCCTAAGGTTAAAATTACGAAAAAAACTAGTTAAAGTACAAAAGCGAAAGCCTCTTGAAAAGCCCCTCTAGGGTCTAAAGCCGTAGCTGGATGTCGTAAATGTAACCACAAAATTAATAAGTCAAAGTTAAAAATGGGCTGTCTCCACAGCCCATTTTTGTAAATTAAACAAATCTAAATGGATTTGTATTAACCATTGACCCAAATACCTGTACCTCATATTTTTTTTCTTTACACATATCTCCTAATTTAGCCGATACACCGTTAATCATTACCTTCTCAACATGGTGGCCAGGGTCAATTACATTTAAATCCATCATTAATGCATCCTGTGCCACATGGAAATATAAATCGCCAGTAACATAGACATCAGCACCTTTGAATTTTGCTTGTTGAATATATTTATTACCGTCCCCGCCTAATACAGCAATCTTTCTTACTCCTGAGTTTGGATTTCCTACCATTCTAACTCGTTCAACTTGAAGAGATGTTTTTACATGCTCTGCAAATTCTTGAAGAGTTATCTCCTTTTTCAACTTTCCAATTCTCCCTAGTCCTAACGAAGTACCCGGCTGATCTAAAGCATAAATATCATAGGCAACCTCCTCATAAGGGTGGTTTTTTAGCATGGCTTGCACAACCTTTTTTTGAATAGACTCTGGGAATATTGTTTCAATTCGGGCTTCGTTTACAAACTCCATTTGCCCCTTTTCCCCTATAAATGGCTCTGCCCCATTAAGCGGCAAAAAGCTGCCTTCCCCGCTCGTTGAAAAGGCACAATGACTGTAGTTTCCAATATGACCTGCACCTGCATTACCCAATGCATCTCTCATTGCCTTTTCATGACTTTCTGGCACGAATACAACTAATTTTTTTAACTTATCCTCATATGTAGGAACAAGAACTTCTAAATCTGTTAGCTCTAACGCTTCAGCTAGCAAATCATTTACTCCGCCATTAGCAACATCCAAATTTGTATGTGCCGCATAAACAGCGATATCATGTTTAATGCACTTTTCCAACATTCGGCCATATGTATTATCTGTTGAGAGTTTCTTAATTGGACGAAAAATTGGCGGGTGATGGGCAATAATCAGATCGACATTGTTTTCAATCGCCTCATCAATCACTGATTCCATAACATCCAATGTAATCATTACTTGATGGACCTGCTTATTAAGAGTGCCTATTTGAAGACCGATTTTATCTCCTTCAACTGCATAAGCTTTTGGCGAGAATTGCTCAAAAAGCTGAATCACTTCATGACCATTTGGAATTTTGCTCACGATTGCAATACCTCCTCAACAAGCTTCATTTTATTTGTTAATTCTCTATACTTTTCATTATTTTCAAATGTATGTCCTGCCTGTTCGAGCTTTTGAACGATTGTTTTCCAATGGTTGTATTCTTGGGACCACTTTTTTATAAATACGGGAGATTTTTTCCGTGCTAATATTGGCCCTAGTAACAGGTTCGCTTCTTGGGAAATGGATTGATATGGAAGCAACGGATCTCCTTTTTCAGCCACAAGTATTTCATAGATTTTATGATCTTCCTCAAGAATTTCTTCATCTATAAGTGTCCATCCATTGTCAATTAACCAATTCCTAATAGAAATAGCATGGATATTCGGCTGTAAAACAAGACGTTTCACATGATTTAACCTCGAGCTGCCATCTTCTAATATTTTTTTTATTAAGCTTCCGCCCATCCCTGCTATCGTAATGCAATCGACGGCTTCTCCTTCTTCAATAACAGATAAACCATCACCTAGACGGACTGAAATTTTATCAGTTAACTCAGTTTTTAGCACTTGGCTTTTGGCAGATAAAAAAGGTCCATCGGTAATTTCTCCTGCAATAGCTGCTTTTGCGATGCCTTTTAAGATTGAGTAGCAAGGCAGGTAGGCATGATCTGAACCAATATCGGCAAAAACAGCCCCTTTAGGAATATAGTCAGCAACTGTCTCCAGCCTTTTTGATAACTTCAATTCATTCATTTTGTCACCACTTTTATTTTATTTTACATGTTAATAAGTACTAAAAAGTATCATGGTCTCTATTGATTTTCACTGGGGACGCACTTATTACAGGTGGTTCGAGCCTCCATTTTTAGTACTGTGCTCTTGCTTAGCTTTCCCTTGTCCAGCTTCACCCAAAGAAAATAATTAAATTATTCACAATAACCTTTAACATAGCAAGTATAAAAAAAGTCCTTCACAAATGCAAAGGACTTTTTCATATACAAGGTTTTAAAAAACTTTTCTATCTTGGCATTTCACGAGCATTCTCGTTATTTAATTTGAGAAACCCATTCAGCCATTTCATCAAGCTTTTCGTCTGGAACTAAACCAGCAGGCATGATTCCTCTACCATTTTTAATGGTTTCTTTAATTTCATCTGCACTAAGCTTTTCTCCTACACCTTTAAGCGCAGGACCTGCTGCACCCTCATAATTTTGACCATGGCAGGAAACACAGCTTTGTTTGTAGATATCCTCGGGTTTAGCGTTTGCAACATCGTCTGTTTTTGGCTCTTCATCACCTTTTGCCAGTTCTTCATGATCGCCAATACCTTTAAATGATAAAAGGAACATAAGGCCGATACCTAAAACGGCAATTAATAAAAATGGTATAAGTGGATTGCGATTCATCATGTAACCTCCCTTATGTAAATAAGTAAATCTTCATTAGTCAGGCATTCTTTGCCACCTAATGTCGTTTAAATTATCTAGCTTTTACAGGCAGTTCATACATATATTTTATAAATTTAACGCTTACAATGTCCGCTGCCTGTTGCTGCGGGATAAATTTTATAAGTACTTGTTTTTGTAAACAACCTCTATTTTACTGTAATTTTACAATAAGTAAAAGACCTATCTTCTAACATCTCCATGTTTTTCACACTTTAGACAAAAATAAAAAAAGAGATTTATTTCTTCCAATAATTTCATTGACATTTCGCCTTTTTAATATTGTCAGAATATAATACTCACCAAATAGAATGATTCTCATGATACTACTAATGAATATATATAGGAGACGATACAGAGATCTGATTTGAACCCACTGTAAACAATTTGCCACAACCACTCCATCAATCCAAAGAGAATCTCCATAGGTATAGAACTCTGTTAAAGTGAGTGAAAGGATTAAGAAATTAATTACCATAACCCTTAAAGACACTTGAAAAAATGCTCTTTTTCCGATAAAGTAAGCGGTAACAGAAATTGAAAATAAAAGAGAAAAACATGCTATGGTCATTTGCAAAACGAAAGACAATTCAGTAAAATATACAATAAGAAGCATTCCGATGAACAAAGAAAGTAGTGATCCATGTAAAACCCAATAGGAAGAAGTAAGCATTTCACGCTGCTTATGTAATTGGAATTCTTTATCCGATTGATTCCCTTCTGTATAAAGCGCTAACAAAAAGTCTCAATATGTCTCCGGAAGCATTTCATTACTTTTCCAATGATGAATTTCGTTGATAATAATGGTTCTTTTATCCGTTTTCAAAAAGGGCATCCTTCTTAGTTGATCGTCCATACATAAAAAGACGGACAAATGATGTCCGCCTCATTTTATTCAAGAAAGTCCTTAAGACGCTTACTGCGACTTGGATGACGCAATTTTCGAAGTGCTTTAGCTTCAATTTGACGAATACGTTCACGAGTGACGCCAAAGACTTTCCCTACCTCTTCAAGCGTTCTTGTTCTACCATCGTCAAGTCCGAAGCGAAGACGCAAAACATTTTCTTCACGGTCAGTTAATGTATCCAACACATCTTCCAGCTGTTCTTTTAAAAGCTCATATGCAGCATGCTCAGACGGTGAAGTTGCATCCTGATCTTCAATAAAATCACCTAAATGTGAATCATCTTCTTCACCAATTGGTGTTTCCAGTGAAACAGGCTCTTGTGCAATTTTTAAAATTTCCCTTACTTTATCAGGGGTTAATTCCATATCTTCCCCAATTTCTTCGGGAGTAGGTTCTCTGCCTAAGTCTTGAAGTAATTGACGCTGAACCCTGATCAGCTTGTTAATTGTTTCAACCATATGAACGGGAATCCGAATCGTACGTGCTTGGTCGGCAATGGCACGAGTAATCGCTTGGCGAATCCACCAAGTTGCATACGTACTAAATTTGTACCCTTTTCGATAGTCAAACTTTTCAACAGCCTTCATTAAGCCCATATTACCTTCTTGAATAAGATCAAGAAATAACATTCCGCGACCAACATATCGTTTAGCAATACTTACAACTAAACGCAAGTTAGCTTCTGCAAGTCTTCTTTTTGCTTCTTCGTCGCCTTCTTCAATACGTTTTGCAAGGTCAATCTCTTCATTTGCAGATAGGAGATCGACACGACCAATTTCCTTTAGGTACATTCTTACCGGGTCGTTTATTTTAACTCCAGGCGGGACACTTAAATCATTTAGATCAAATTCTTCTTCTTTCGCAAGATCTTGAATATTCGGATCATCATCGTTACCTTCACCAGCTTCTCCTATTAATTCAACACCTTGTTCACCAAGAAATTCATAATACTCATCCATTTGGTCTGATTCAATTTCAAAGTTTGACATACGTTCTGCTATTTCTTCATATGTCAAAACTCCGCGTTTTTTCCCAATTTCAGTTAATTGCTCTTTCACCTGTTCAAAGGTTACTTCAGTTTCATGGGTTTGTTTATCAGCCATCGGATCCCCTCCTTCCAAAACTTATCACATATTAAAGATAAGCTATCGGATTATTGTTTACCGGTAATATCCTATTTAAATAAGAATGTGTTTACGAAGAAATTCAATACACACATCTACTATAAACGTTAATCTTTAGCTTATTAACTATGTCTTGAGCGCTTGTTTTAATTGAATGATTTCCATTGCAATTTGAGCTGCTTCTTTGAACTGCTTATTTCTTTCAGCTTCATTTTTTTCAGCTTCTTTTTCTTTTATCATTAACATTTTTTGATGATTCAACACCTGTTTTATATAATCTGATAGTTCTTGTTCACTTACTTCAGTGTTTAACGAGATCATCGCAATGTTGGAAACAATATGTTGGAGCTCTGGACTTGGCAGCCTTGAAAGAAATGCACTTACATTTTCATCATTTCCCTCTTCATAATATCCATATAAATAAGTAACGATTGCTTTATGCTCTTCAATATTAAATTGAAGTCCAAGTCGTTCGAGAACTTTTTCAGCAATATCTTTGCTCCTTAGCATATGACCGATCAACATTCGCTCAGCAGTGTGAAATGCGGGCAACAGTCTTTTCGATTGAATAGGAGCCCTTTTAAACTGCTGTTCAGGCCGCTTTTGCTGTGGTGCATGCTGCTCTGGTTTTGTTTGCTGTTCCTTTTGATGGAGCTGGTCTTTTAGAACCTCCATCGAAAGATCAAATTCTTTTGAAAGCTGTTTTAAATAAATTTCTTTCTCAACTGCGCTTTCAAGCTTGCTAAGTTCTGAAATGACATGATCAATATACTGCAGTCTTTCACCTTCATTATGAAGGTTTTTCCCTCTGCGGTAATAATTCATCTTAAATGTCATTAACGGTACGCTTGCCCCTATTACATCGTTTTTAAATTTATCTGCTCCAAATTTTTTGATGTAGTCATCAGGGTCTAATCCATCTGGAATCACAGCTACCTTTATTTGACAGCCGAATTCCTTCAGCGTTTTTGAAGCTCTCATTGTCGCTTCAATTCCAGCAGAATCTGAGTCATAACAAACAATAACCTCAGATACATTTCGACGGATTATTTTTGCTTGCTCCTCAGTAAGAGAGGTTCCCATCGTGGCTATGCCATGTTCAACTCCGGCCCGGGTCGACGAAATGACATCTGCAAAGCCTTCAAAAAGAATGACCTGTTGATTTTTACGAATATGTACTCTTGCACGGTGAAAATTATAAAGTAATTTGCTTTTATTAAAAACTTTCGTTTCAGGGCTGTTTAAATATTTTGGTTTTTCATCGCCAAGTACTCTCCCAGAAAAGGCGATTGTCATACCATTATGATCTGTGATTGGAAACATAATTCGATTGCGAAATCGATCAAAATAATCATCAGCATTGTTTTTCTTTATTAATAGCCCTGCTTCCTCCATTAAGGAAGGATTAAATCCCCTTTTCACCAAAAATTTTGCTATGAAATCCCAAGAATCAAGTGCATAGCCGATTTCAAACGAATCAATGATTTCTTGTGTGAACCCCCGATTTAATAAGTAATCTAAAGCAGTCTGCCCCTCTTTTGTATTAACTAATAAATGGTGGTAAAATTTCTTTAGCAGTTCATGTGCTTCAATCATTTTTTCGGCATCTTTTGAAATAGTTCTTCCCTGTTCAACAGCGATTGCCGGTAACTCAATATTCGCTTTATCTGCCAGATGCTGTGCTGCCTCAATAAATGAATATCCTTCATGCTGCATGAGAAATGAAAAAACGTTTCCTCCCGCACCACAACCAAAGCAATGAAAGATTTGCTTATCAGTTGAGACAGAGAATGATGGAGATTTTTCTCCATGGAATGGACATAACCCAAAAAAGTTACGACCTTGTTTCTTCAATTGAACATATTCACTTATCACATCAACAATGTCAGAAGTTCGTTGTATTTTTTCGATTAATTCTTCGGGAATTCGATTTCCCATGGTAACAACTCCGTGTTAATGTTATTCGAGATTCAAATGAAATCTCCTGCATCTTTCGACAAAATTTTTTCTAGTGCTGTGATAAAATTTAAGATGTCCTCGTCTGTGAATTTTTTTGGGCCTTTCGTATACTTGCCGCTTCTTCTTTCCTTTGCGGATAAATAACGAAATTGCAAGGCGGTATCGATATTTTCTTCGGTATACCGCTTACCCCTCGGAGTAACAACAAGAACGCCTTTTCTAAGTAAAAGTCCAGCTAATCCAATATCCTGTGTGATCACAAGATCATTTTTTTGCACGTGGTTGACTATATATAAATCCGCCTCTTCTTTTCCTGTATCAACAAAGACCCAGCTTCCACCATATGTTTTATCTGAGGTATGATTATAGGAAGCAACAAAGATGACGTTTATATTGTATTTATTAGCCACCTCCATTATTTGCTGCTTTACAGGGCAAGCATCGGCATCAACGTATATTTTCATTGTTATTTCGTCATGAATCTCTATTCTACATCACTCCGACAGAATCCTTCTTAAAACATGCTAAAAACTAAAAATTTGTGACATTCACACACCAGCTTTTGTCGAAAAATATTTACCATTTATTCTTGACAGTTTACAATTTATAGTTTATTCCTACATGTCAAGTTCTAAACCTAAAAAAAATATTTTATCACAATTTTTTATTATAATATAAAGAAAGTTAAATATCTATTGTTTTTTATTTGAAATGCGGAAGCGCCTTGCTCAGCCCCGACAAGCATAAGACACTTAGGAATAGAAGACGCTCTTTGTCTTCAATTCCTAAGTGGCTTATGACCTCGAGGGGCAAGACGCTGCAGCTGAATGTCAAAGCGCTATTCAAATGTATAATATATCCTCTACATTCCAAGTCGCAAAATAAAGGCGAAGAGGCTGGCTCTTAGTATGTTTGTCCGTATTATCTCTGGGAGCCACCCTCCTCGCTTATATCCCCTTATCCATTTTGTTTGTTCATAAAATTTGCGATGATATTAGCTGTTTCTTCTACTGCTTTATTTGAAACATCAATTACCTGACAGCCAATCTTATCAACAATACTGTCAAAGTATTCCAATTCCTCTTTAATGCGGTTAATGTTAGCATAGAATGCTTCATCATTAAGCCCTAAAGATTTTAAACGTTCTCTGCGAATATTGTTTAGCTTATCTGGACTAATTCGGAGGCCGATGCATTTTTGTGCAGATACTTTGTACAATTCCTCTGGAGGTTCCACCTCAGGTACAATCGGCACATTGGCAACTTTAAAGCGTTTATGGGCCAGATATTGAGATAAAGGAGTTTTTGAAGTCCTTGATACGCCAATTAATACAATATCTGCCTTTAAAATACCTCTTGGATCACGACCATCATCGTATTTGACTGCAAACTCAATGGCTTCAACCTTTTTAAAATAATCATCATCAAGCTTACGTACTCGACCAGGTTCATATTTAGCCGCAGTCCCGTATGATGCTTCCATTTTATCAATTAACGGGCCGATAATATCATAATAGACAACCCCTTGTTTTGTAGCCTCTTTAATTAAAAACTCCCTTAACTCGGGAATTACAAGAGTAAAGCAAACAATCGCTTTATCTTCTTTCGCGAGTGAAATAACCTCGGTAATGGTTCCTTTATCTTCTACATATGGAATACGTTTAATCTTTGTGTTCGCAGATACGCCATTAAATTGACTTGCAGCAGCTTTTACAACAAGCTCTGCAGTTTCACCAACTGAATCTGATACAACATAAATCATACGGTAGCTCATCGTTTTTCCCCATTTCCTTTTTCTTAGCTAAAATTCCTGCGCAAAACCAACCAGGATTTTCGTCATATTTGTCTTTGTTATTCTCCCTATCACTTCAAGACCTTCATCAGTGTCCTTTACAACCGGCAAAGCATCTATTTGTTTTTCTATTAGGGCTTTGGCCACATCTAAAATCAGATCATCTGGCCTGCAAACGGTTATGTTCGGCATTCTAGTCATTATAATATTTACAGGTATGGATGTGAGCTCTTGTTTCCCAATGCTTGTGCGTAATAGATCTTTTCGAGAGAGAACACCGACTAAGTGAGACTGGTCATCAACGACAAATAATGTCCCAACATCCTCTAAAAACATGGTGCAGATCGCATCGTAAACGGAAATTTTCACACTTACAACAATAGGAATTGATTGAAAATCCTTTACCCGCAGCTTTTTTAACTCATCTGTTAAACGCTGTGTATCTGTTTTGCCTGTATAATAATAACCAACTCGCGGTCTAGCTTCCAAATATCCAGCCATGGTTAAAATCGCTAAGTCTGGTCGAAGGGTCGCTCTCGTTAGATGAAGCTGATCAGCAATTTGCTCTCCAGTAATCGGGCCGTTTTCCTTCACAATTTCTAAAATTTGTTCTTGCCGTTTATTTAGTTCGATTTTACTCACCACCCTTGCCCCATCTATTTCATCGCCTTATCTATCACCGTTCAAAAAAAGACGAGCTGCTTTATAAGCAAATAGGTTATACTATATAAAATTATTATATACTTTAATATTTTTTTGAAAAGTAGTTTGTTTTATCTTTCTTTAAATAACAACAAAGATTACAAAAATAGCAATTCATAAAAGAAAGAGGTCTGACATATCTGCCAAACCCTTTTGTTTTTTTAATAGCAATTATTTAACAATGATTACACTCATTTTTGCAAAAGATTCGATAAGTTTTGAAAGCTTTACCATTTGAGCTAAGCGATTTTGCTTGGTGTTTTCATTTTCCGACATAACCATTGTGTGATCAAAGTAATCATTAATGACAGTTTTTAAGCTTGCAAGTACATGATAAACTTCTTCTTCATTACCCGCAGCTTTGTATGTGTTTATTCTGTCTGCTGAATCTAGATATGCATCATAAAGTGACCGCTCATATTCGCTATCAAATAATTGTACATTTATTTCTTGGTCAGCTCCTTTTTTCGCGATATTCATTACGCGCGCAAGGGCCTCAATAGTTTCTTTAAAACCTTCTTTGCTTGTTGCTGCTTCAAGAACCTTTGCCCGTTCAACCATCGACGTAACTTCAAATGTAGAAGAGTCTAACACGGCATCGACTATGTCATAACGAATTTCCTCTTCTGCTAATAAATATTTTAAGCGAAGTTTAAAGAATGATTGGAGTTCTTGACTTGCTTCATTGGCTGCTCTCTCTCCAAATAGCGAAAGCGCATTTTGAATCAGCTCAGGAATTTCAAGCTTCCACTTCTTATTAAGTAGGATATGCACAATGCCGCTCGCTTGTCTTCTTAATGCATAAGGGTCTTGAGAACCTGTCGGTATTTTGCCGATCGAAAAGAATCCCGAGATTGTATCTAGTTTATCTGCCAGTGCAACAACTGCCCCCACTGTGGAAGCTGGTGCTTCATCATCTGCATGGCGCGGCATATAATGTTCATTAATGGCGATAGAAACGGCTTCCTTTTCACCACTAATCCGAGCATATTTTTCACCAATTTTACCTTGAAGCTCTGGAAATTCATAAACCATATGTGTCACTAGGTCAAACTTACAAATTGATGCAGCACGTTCAATTACTTGTTTTTCTTCACTGCTTACTCCCAGTTTTTCTGCTAATAAATTTGATAGCTGCACAATACGGTTAACCTTTTCCCCTAAGGTTCCCAATTCTTCATGGAAAACAATTTTATCTAGCTTTTGAACTGCATTCTCAATTTTCAGCTTCTGATCTTCTTTATAAAAGAAGTTTGCGTCAGAAAGTCTCGCCCGTAATACTTTTTCATTTCCTCTTGCTACATTTTCAAGATGATTATGATCACCATTACGTACTGTAACAAAAAACGGTTGGAGCTTGCCGCTTTGATTTCTTACTGGAAAGTAACGTTGATGCTCCTTCATCGTTGTTACCAAAACTTCATCAGGCAAAGCCAAATATTCCTCTTCAAAATTCCCGAATAATGCTGTTGGATATTCAACTAAATTATTTACCTCTTCAAGTAAGTCTTCATCAACAGGAATAACCCAATTCTGTTCTTTCTCTAAATCATTTAATTGATTGACAATTGCTTCTTTCCTTTTTACAGGATCAGCGATGACAAATTGCTCTAATAATACCGCTTCATATAATGATGGTGCAGCAATTTCAACCTTATCGCCTAAAAAACGATGTCCATAGCTAAAGGAATTTGTGTGAATACCTGCGATTTCAAATGGGATAACATCCTTGCCAAATAAAGCCACAAGCCATTTTATTGGTCTAATATACCTCATCTCCTGGCTTCCCCAGCGCATATTTTTAGGAAATGTTAAACCCATGATCATTTGACGCATATCAGTCAAAAGTGCTTTCGTCTCTTTTCCTGCAATAAATTTCTGTACATGGGCGTATTCGACACCTTTAATCTCTTTAAAATAAATATCGGATACAGAAGCACCTTGACCTTTTGTAAAGCCAATTGCCGCTTTGGACCAATTGCCGTTTTCGTCGAGAGCAATTTTTTTTGCCGGTCCTTTCGCTTCCTCTTCTATATCTGGCTGTTTAACTGCAACATCCTTTACTAAGACAGCTAATCTCCTTGGCGTAGCATATGGCTTTACTGTTCCGAAAGATAGTTTCTGATCGTTTAACCAGTTTGTTACTTTATCACTGAACTGATTCATTGCATCTGTTACATAATGCGCCGGAACTTCCTCTAATCCAATTTCAATCAATAAATCCTGCTTACTCATCCTTTGCTCCTCCTTCCTTATTTAACATTGGGAAACCAAGTTTTTCTCTTTCCTCGTAAAAGGTTTTTGCTACCTTTCGTGCTAAATTACGCACTCTGCCGATATAACCGGTTCTTTCAGTGACAGAAATAGCCCCTTTTGCATCAAGCAGGTTAAATGTATGAGAGCATTTCAAAACATAATCATATGCGGGATGGACAAGCCCTTCATCCATTTGTCGATTTGCTTCTTTTTCATAGGTAGAGAACAATTGAAACAACATCTCCGTATCAGAGGTTTCAAATGTGTATTTAGAATGCTCGTATTCAGGCATCAAGAAAATATCCCGGATTGTAAAGCCGTCTGTCCACTCTAAGTCAAAAACATTTTCCTTATCTTGAATATATGAAGCCAATCTCTCGATTCCATAGGTAATTTCTGCTGATACTGGTTTACATTCTATACCGCCGACTTGTTGAAAATATGTAAATTGCGTGATTTCCATTCCATCAAGCCACACTTCCCAACCTAAACCGGCACAGCCTAGTGATGGATTTTCCCAGTTATCCTCAACAAAACGAATATCATGTTCTAATGGGTTAATTCCAAGAGCACGCAATGAATCTAAATATAATTCTTGAATATTATCCGGGGATGGCTTCATGATAACTTGGAACTGATGATGTTGATAAAGTCTGTTAGGGTTTTCCCCATATCTTCCATCAGCAGGTCTTCTTGAAGGCTCAACATATGCGACCTTCCATGGCTCTGGTCCAATACTTCTTAAAAACGTATATGGACTCATTGTACCTGCACCTTTTTCAGTATCATACGCTTGCATTAACACACATCCTTGATCAGACCAGTGCTTTTGCAGCGTTAAAATCATTTCTTGAATATTCATTGATTTGTTACACCTCCATAATAAATAAAAGCATATGCTTACGTCATTTCTCGAAGTAAGGATGTACAAGTCCCAGCTTTTCGGATCATTATGATCAGCAATACCTCACTTTTCTTTATAGCTTCTCTCGAATCTCGAAAGGGGAATGTTACTAACCGTTAAGATTTAAGAATAGTGGCGACAAAACAAAAAGCCCTCGTCCCTATGCCACCATTCATGACATAGGGACGAGAGCATACCCGCGGTTCCACCCTAATTGCTTATCATTAAAAAAGAAGATAAGCCACTTAAAAAAAATGCTCCAGAATGCCTTTCGTTACGAGCCAATCCTTAGCTTTCACCATCCTAAGGTCGCTTTAATCGGAAACTTCGTAAGTACTCTTTTCCTTCAACGCAAGATGTTAAATTATACTTGCATCTTAATCGAAAAATGATTGGATGTCAACTGTGCAGACACTATAGTTTGCCTTTTAAGGAATCCACTTGATCTAAAAATCGTTTTGATTTAAGTGTTAACCCTGAATATTCTTGGTAATAGGCTTGAATCACAGTTTTTAGTTCCCTTTTTGTTTCGGGCTTCACTGAAATGTTCCCAAGCCGGCTTAAATCAAAATAATAAAACAGCCGTAATAATTTCACCGTTATTTGGGATATTTGCAACCTGTATGGATCATGTTCAAAGCATCTATGGCAGATAAACCCGCCTTCCCGGATTGAAAAATGAAAGGTGCCATCCTTGCTTTTACACAAAACACAACCATCAAGCTGGGGGTGAAGACCCAACACTGTCAATATTTTCATTTCAAAAATATTGATCAAGATTTCTGGATCGACTCCGTCATCCAAATATTCGAAAGTCTGTTTCAACAACTCAAATAAGTAGGGATTTCGCTCTTGATTCTCTGTGCTTTTATCTAATAATTCAGCTATGTAAGATGCATATGCAGTTAAAAAAATATCCTCGCGAATCCCCCTTAAAGAACGGATTGTTTCCCCTTGCTGAAGGCTGCCTAAACCACTTGTTTTTTGAAATAAAAACGTTCCATACGTAAAAAGTTGGGTTATGGACGTGAGGCGGCTATTTGGTTTTTTCGCGCCTCTTGCCATTACCCCAACTTTTCCTGCTTCACGAGTATATATGGTAATAATTTTATTTGTTTCACCATAATCCGTAGATCGAATTACAATTCCTTCACATTTTTGAAGCAAATTTCCCTCACCTTCCAAAGGTTTAGGCAAGATTTAGGAAATTGGAAAATCCATTTCAGCTAGTTCATCATCATGAGAATCGGGTCCGTCATCATTCTCCTTTTCTAATTCTTTAAAAAGAAGATACGTATCAATGCTACCTGTTTGCGAAAAGACCTTCCAGGTAAAATCCAACATAATAACCCCACCTTTCAGTTGTTAAGACTAGCAAGCAATATATATCCAATTTCTTTATAGTTATCTTGACCTTCTTCAGTCCGATTCATGTTAAACAATTTTTGCTAATACATTTCATGAATAAGTAGTGTATTTTTTGACGTGTTATGAAGCTGCATTATTTGGCTGATCAGAACAAAGTAAATGGATCAGTATTCATCTTCCCTAAATCCATAATCTCTTAACTGTGATGCTTTATTTCGCCAATCCTTCTGAACCTTCACCCATAACTCCAAAAAGACCTTTGACCCTAACAAAGCTTCAATATCAGCACGGGCCCTTTTTCCAATTTCTTTGAGCATACTTCCTTTTTTTCCAATAATTATCCCTTTTTGAGAATCACGTTCTACAATGATCGTAGCACCTACAAAAATAGCTTGATTATTTTCGCGTCTTTCAAGTGTGTCCATAACAACTGCAACTGAGTGTGGGATTTCTTCCCTTGTTAAATGAAGGACTTTTTCACGAACCAACTCTGTGATAATAAAGCGCTCGGGATGATCTGTTACTTGATCCTCAGGATAGTACTGCGGACCTTCAGGCAAGATTTCTTCAATTTGCTGCAAGAGCCTATCAACATTATTCCCTTGCAAAGCAGAGATCGGGACAATTTCTTTAAAAGGGTAAAGATTTTTATATTGCTCGATTAAAGGTAAAAGCTCATCTGGATGAATTTGATCAATTTTATTAATGATCAAGAAAACAGGTGTATTTGTCTGCTTTAATCGTTCCATGATAAACTCATCACCTCGGCCATAGCCTTCTTCAGCGTTGATCATAAATAGAATGAGATCCACTTCTTTTAAGGTGTTATGAGCTACCTTCATCATAAAGTCCCCGAGCTTATGCTTCGGTTTGTGAATTCCCGGTGTATCGATAAATATAGTTTGTGAACTGTTTGTCGTATAAACTCCCTGGATTTTGTTTCTGGTTGTTTGCGGCTTATCACTCATAATCGCAATTTTTTGGCCGATTACTCTATTAATAAAAGTTGACTTACCGACATTAGGTCTTCCAATAATGGAAACGAATCCTGATTTATATCCTTGGTTATTATTCATGTAAATCCTCCGCTGAAAATGCACCTGGTAGTAAATCTTGTACAGTTAATTCTTCAACATCACCTTGGAGGTTAGTTAAAATTACTTTCATATCCTTTGGACAAAGCTCTGAAATTACTTGACGGCATGCTCCACATGGCGGAACCGGTCTTTTCGTATCTGCAACAACTGCTATTGCAGCATACTCTTTGTCACCTTCAGAAAAAGCTTTAAAAAGGGCTGTACGTTCAGCACAATTGGTCATGCTGTAAGCAGCATTTTCAATATTACAGCCTTTATATATTTTACCATCTTTTGTTAACAAAGCGGCGCCTACATTAAACTTTGAATAGGGAGTATAGGCCAAATCACGTGCTGCTTTAGCTTCTTTGATGAGTTGTTCAATGTTCACTATCTTTCTTCCTTTCCCTAACGGCAATTTCCATTGCTTACCTTTATTTTACCTAATTTTCACAGTGAATTCATGTTTTCATCAATTTTGTAATTAAAATGTAAGAATTTTCGCAATACATTTGCAATAAACTTACAATATCGAATATTAATAAGAACCATGTAAATTCAAATATGATTAATCACAATGATGATCCCTATTATAACCGATAGAATCGCATAAACCAAAACGGCGCCTGCTGCTGCATCTTTTGCCGCTTTGGCCAGTGGTTTAACTTCCTCGGTTACTAAATCAACTACATGCTCGATTGCCGTGTTCATTAATTCCAAAGCAAGCATACCGCCGATTAAAAACAGGATGATCACCCACTCAATTTTTGTAAATTCAAAGAAAAAACCAACGATAAAGACTAAGATTGAAATCATCACATGAATTTGAAAATTTCGCTCTGTTTTTAACGTCTGGGTAATTCCACTCCACGCAAACTTAAAACTTTTATAAAATCTGTTCCACTCAGAGTTCGGCTGATCTTTTAAGCCCATAGCTATCTAAAATTTCCTTTTGCTTAGTAAACATTACTTTTTCATCTGCATCATTCATATGGTCATATCCAAGTAAATGCAAAAAACCGTGGACAGCAAGAAATCCTAGTTCTCTCATAAATGAATGGCCATACTCAATCGCCTGTTCTCTTGCGCGAGGAATGGAAATGATAATATCACCTAGCATAGGAGGCTGTTCTAATCCGACAATTTCCAGTTCCCCCTCTCCCATTTCTTCTAAAGCGAAAGAAATGACATCTGTAGGCTGATCCTTATCTCGGTACTCACGATTTATTTCTTGGATACGTTCATTTGTTACAAACGTAACAGATAGCTCCGCATCTTGTTTTACATTTTCAACATCTGCTGCAAATTGCAGCAAATCCTCTATTTTTGTTTGCTTCTCTTCTGATAATTCATTTGTTTCGTCAATACAATCGATGATTAGTCTCATGCTTGTTTCACCTTCTGTTTTTTAGTTAATTCCGGGTACTCAATTCTGGAATGGAAAATCCCTTTTAGCGATTCACAGAAAGACTTTGCAATGATATCAAGTTCTTTTAAAGTTAAATCACATTCATCTAATTGATGGTCCTGCAGCCGATCCGAAATAATCGAACGAACAAGTTTTTCTATTTTTTCCGGTGTTGGATTTGACATTGAGCGAACAGCCGCTTCTACACTATCAGCGATTGATATAATCGCAATTTCCTTTGTTTGCGGTTTTGGACCAGGGTACCGGAATTCCTCTTCATAGATGGACGGATTTGTTTGCTTTGCTTGATGATAAAAATATTTTAATAAGGATGTACCATGGTGCTGTTCTGCTATATCAATAAATTCCTTTGGCATTTTATTCTTTTTTAACATCTCCACGCCATCAGTTACATGTGAAATAATAACGTTCTTACTGAGTTGTGCTGACAGTTTATTATGTGGATTTTCAATATTCATTTGATTTTCAATAAAATACTGCGGACGCTTCGTTTTTCCAATATCATGGTAATAGGCTCCAACTCGTGCCAACAACCCATTTGCCCCTATTGCTTCACAAGCAGACTCCGATAAATTGGCAACCATTACACTATGATGATAGGTTCCTGGTGTTTCCGTCAAAATCTTTCGAAGTAAAGGATGATTAGGATTAGATAGTTCAATTAATTTCATCGTTGATAAGATTCCGAATCCAGTTTCGAAAAATGGCATAAAACCTATTGTTAAAACGGAAGAAACTAACCCTGACACACATGCCATAATAAAATATGAGCTAATTTCAACATTGGAGTAACTGCTGTTTCGAATGAGCATAATTGCTGTTATGACAAGTACATTCATTCCGGCAACAAATAATCCTGCTTGTAAAATTTTCGATCTAAGATTATGTTCACCGAAAAATAATACCGCTGCAAGACAGCCAAATAAATAATAAATCCCTACTGAAAAGTTAAAACTTCCAGTAACACCTTCATTAAATATAACACTGCCGCAAATTGCAAATATCATACATGTCAAAGTCGCTAAACGTTCATTTAGCAACAACTTAACAAGCATAGCACCCATTGCTACAGGAACAAGATAGCCTATATGGGTGTAATCAATCTTTTGAAACAGACTAACGATTTTCATTAAAAGAATGGTAATAGCGAATATTAAGCAATACAGAAGCAATGAATTGTTTTTCTTAGAAATTGGACGATCCTTCTTCTCAAAATAATAGATAACTCCGATAAGAATTAAAAGAATGAGCAGTCCTAATCCTAAAAATGGTTTGTATGATTGTTGATTATCCAGCAATCCTACTAATCCAAGTTTCCGATAAACTTCCCGGTTGATCAGTTCATCCTCTTCAACAAGAATTTGTCCCTGTTTAATTTGAGCTTCCTTCACTGCATCAACAGCTTGCTGTCTTTTTTCCTCTGTCGCTTTCAAATCAAACACAACGTTTGGAGTAATCGCATAACGAGCTAGTTCTTGAGAAGCTTGAAGAACGTCTGGTTTCAGCGATGTATATTGCAGTTCTTCAACCACCTGTTTTTTCGCTTCAGATAATTGAATAATCGGGATTTCCATGCTCATAATATTATTGACCGCCGTGACAACAGCATCCTTTGAAAGGACTATCTCATCTTTGGTCGTTGTAAGCAAAGGGATGAATGTTTCCTTCGAAATTTTTTCGTTAATTGACGGTGTTAATTTATCTTGTAAACGTTTTACCTTTTCTTCAGGGGTTAACATAGCGTCTGAAGTGTTTTCCGCATTTTTTTCTGCTTCTTCTTCCTGGTGAACTTCAATAATCGCATCGAATATAGACGAAATGAGATCAACCTGTTTTTCTGAAATTTCCTTTTTTAAAACATATTGATCTTCAACCGAATCATACGCCTCTTGCTTTTTTCTATCCGTTTCAACTTTATCATCAACCGTCGTTGGTGAATAAATTGTTTCATCTGAAACAGTAAAAAGCTCGATGTCCAATGTTTCCGGCTTTACATTACTATAAAGAGATACGAATAAGATCACAGCTAAAATGGCATATAAAAAAACATGAAGGAACTTATAATTATTTAGTTTTTCGATAAATTGTTTTGGTTTTTGTTTCTCAGTCTTTTTTTTCACAAAAGGCACCACCTTTTACTGCGCATAAAACTAAAATTTTTTGGTTCACTTCTTTCATTATTTCTTTTTACCCCAAAATGTTCAACCTTTAGGACAAAATACGGTAAAAAAACACCTTTTCAAAAAGAATTTTTCCGTTTTTATTTTACAACATTCTGTTGTTTTCTACATCCCTAAAAAAGAAGTGACCCGAATTAAGGCCGGGTCACTTAACCTTCATTGGCATGTTCATATGCTGAAATAATTTTTGCAACAAGCGGATGCCTAACTACATCTGATTGTTCCAGCTCTACAAATGAAATGCCAGAAACGTCCGCAAGGATCTCTCTTGCAACCGTTAAGCCTGATTTAACTCCCTTTGGCAAATCAACCTGTGTACGATCACCTGTAATGACCATTTTGGAGCCGAATCCCAGCCGTGTCAAAAACATTTTCATTTGTGCTGGTGTTGTATTTTGCGCCTCGTCTAAAATAACGAATGCATCATCTAACGTCCTGCCTCTCATATAGGCTAGAGGAGCGATTTCAATTGTCCCTCTCTCAATAAGCCTTCCGGTATGCTCCATTCCTAAAACATCATGAAGTCCATCATATAGAGGTCTCAAATATGGATCTACTTTCTCTTTTAAATCTCCGGGTAAAAAGCCTAAGCTTTCACCAGCTTCAACAGCGGGTCTGGTTAAAATAATACGTTTAACACTGCCGTTTTTTAAAGCATTAACAGCCATCACAACAGCTAAATATGTCTTACCAGTTCCAGCTGGCCCTATCCCAAAAACTAAGTCCTTATTTTGAATAGCAGCAATATAATGACGCTGCCCCAGTGTTTTGACCCTGATAGATTTTCCTTTGGCTGTTTTTGCTACCTCTTGTACATAAAGGTTTTCAAATTGATCTAATTGTTGTTCCTTAGCCATGCTGATAGCATAGATCACATCACGTTCACTAATATTTACCCCTTTGCGGATAATAACTAGCAGTGATTTTAACAGTTCATCCACCAGCTTAACGTGTTCGGAGTCACCTGAAACAAAAACTGCCCCGCCTCTAGTTACGATCGATACGGCTAATTCTTCCTCGATCCGCTTAAGATGAACATCATGATTACCAAATAAAGCGATGGCTTCATTTGGATTTTCTAATTCTTGACTCATGGTCACTAATTCTTCTGGCATTCTTTAGTCTCCCTGAACAATTGGTGTAGTTTTTACGATATTTTCTATTACTTGGTAATGAACGGTTAATTTTACTTTACCATTCTCAATCGACTCGTGCAAAACTTTTTCTCCAATTACTTTTTCACCTTCACCAAGTTTATCCTCAATATTTTTGCGGCCACGATCCAACGCAGCTTCCTTTGCTTGCTTTTCCGTATATTCTCTGGTGACTTTTTCATTCTCACGATACGTTTCTTTTACATATGCGATCGGCAATGTGAAGTTTAAAAAATTAACATGACGTGCATCATCTTCGACAATATAGGAGGTGAATTCAGGATCTTTAAACCCCCAGATGGGAATCTTTACGGAACCTAGTTGAAGATAATGCTTATGCTTATCTTCCCCAGTTAAGACGTGAAAAGTCGTCTTTAATGGGAGGGTTATCGTCGATAAATGCCAAGTCTCACCGAAAATTTCTGCTTTCGCTGCCACTTTTTTCTGTTCATCTTCTTTTCCAATTAAACCTGATACTAATATTTGCCCTTTTTGAACATTTTCATGTAACGTTGTTAGGGGCTGTCCTTGTTCAACAAACATTTTCTTAATGGTTGCTTTTTTCTTTGCCACAATATGTCTTGGGCTCACAAGTTTTTCTTCTTCAGGTTGATTTTTCTCGACTACCTTCAAATGATAGGTTGTGCCCGTTAGTTCTACACCAACCCATGTAATTTGCTCAATATTATCTGTTAAGCTTTTTTGAATTTCATCAGGGTTTTCTACAAAAAATTGAAATTTTCCTGTTTTAACCCCAATCCGTGACAGCTCTTTTTTAATTAAATGCTCTGTTTCAGGAGAAGCCCCCTCTACTTTTATACCCCATATCATATTTGATAAAGCAAAAATAACAAACAAAAATGCTAATAGACCTAATACAAATCCGCTGTTCCGCCAGGATCTTCTCAAGAAAAATGGGAAGCCCAATCTTTTTTCAAAACGGCATTTGCATTCATTCTTTCTTACCACTCTTCTTAAGGCATGTACATCTTGAAGGCGAATGAAAAAATGCATCCCATCTTTTTGATTTCTTCTTACATTCCAAACAACAATCTTCTCACGAATGCAGTCATTTAAAAAACGTTCAGTTCCTCGTCCTTGAATACTCACTTTTACAACCCCGAATAAAAAACTTGTCCATTGATTTTTCATGCTCATCCCCCTATATATAAACAACATAGATATGGTGATTAATTATAAGTCCAATGCTTGCCTGCTGTGTAAAAATGTGCACTACACAGCAGACTTCTAATAACGAACTTATGCAATGCTCTCTTAAGTTCCATCAAGATAAAGAACCTGATTTATTTTCCCTTCAAGAAGGATTTCTTCTGGCAAAATCGTCTTTATGACAAAGGCTTCTCCTTTAATTAAAAGCTGTCCTTGCTTTAATAGAAGACGAAGCTCCGTATCAGTAAATTTAAGGAGACCTCGATGATTTTCTATGTAAATATGAAGCTGACCAACCATCGTAATTCTAGGAAGATCCATCATGACATCCGGCGGTAGTTCAATTGTATTTGTAATCCATCTCGTTAGCTGCTGACGCCATTTTTTTGCCATAAAAAAAGACCCCCTTTCATCTCATATGTATGAGAGAAAGCGGGTTCTTATAACACGATTATTGTTAGAAGTTATGAATGTCTTCTTTTTCGGGTATAATGCGGGTTTTGTGACCTTGGCGGACCTAAAATTTCACTCCAAATAATCCCTTGAACTGCCTTTTGTTTATCCACGGAAAGGCTATTCTTATTAATAATACGTTTTGCATTTGAGGTCGATACTTTTTGATTAACCTGTGTCTTTTTTTGTTGTTCTTTTGCTTGGTTATTATTTATAGCTTTTGCAGGTTGCAAATTTTTCATTTTTTCATATGCCTGCTGAACGGTCTCAATAACTTGAGTAGCCTCTTTACGGTGCTTTTGTTCACTGGTTGACTTTACAGGCGTAGGATACGGTCTTGAGTCTTTTCTCTCTTTTGGTTGATTCACCTGCTTTTTAGGTTGTTCGGCAGGTGCATCGTCTTTCTTTGATGTGAAAATTTTTGTGAACACCCAAGCAAGGATCCCCCAAACGATTGGATTTGTAATGATTTCTGTAAGCAGCTCCATAAGTTGCTCCCTCCTTTACATGAGGAATGGGATAAAGTGCCATGTTTAAAAATAATCCGATGATAGGGATTGATTAATATTGGTCATTATCATTTTGATCTTGATTTATTTTGCCAATTGAATCTCTCATATCTGTGTCTGCTGAGATATTTTTAATATTCATATAATCCATGACACCAATGTTTCCAGAGCGAAGCGCTTCAGCCATTGCAAGAGGTACTTTTGCCTCTGCTTCTACAACCTTAGCCTTCATTTCCTGAACGCGAGCAAGCATTTCTTGTTCTTGAGCAACAGCCATTGCTCTTCTTTCTTCAGCTTTAGCCTGTGCAATTTTCTTATCTGCTTCTGCTTGTTCTGTTTGTAATTCGGCACCAATATTCTTACCGATATCCACATCTGCAATATCAATCGAAAGGATTTCAAAGGCAGTACCAGAATCCAGACCTTTTCCTAAAACGGTTTGTGAAATCAGGTCTGGATTTTCAAGCACTTTTTTATGATTATCAGATGAACCGATGGTACTTACAATCCCTTCCCCTACACGGGCAATAATCGTATCTTCGCCGGCACCGCCGACTAAGCGTTCAATATTTGCACGCACGGTAATTCTTGCTTTTGCCTTTACCTCAATCCCATCCATTGCAACACCGGCGATAAACGGCGTTTCAATTACTTTTGGGTTGACGCTCATTTGAACGGCTTCTAACACGTCACGACCAGCAAGATCAATTGCCGCACATCTTTCAAAGGTTAATTCTATATTCGCTCTTTCTGCTGCAATTAAAGCATTAACAACACGGTCTACATTTCCGCCAGCTAAGTAGTGGCTTTCCAGCTGATTAGTTGTTACATCCAGGCCAGCTTTATGAGCTTTAATTAGGGGGTTTACAACCCTGCTTGGAATAACGCGTCGTAATCTCATTCCAATCAAGGTAAAGATGCTTATTCTAACACCTGCCGCTAACGCAGAAATCCATAAAGCTATTGGTACAAAAGTAAAGAAAATGCCTAAAAAAATTAAGCCTAAAATAATAAGTCCAATGAACAGTATCGCTGATGCTTCCATTGTTTTTCCTCCTAATATTTCATAATCTATCCATATTAAATTGACTTACTTTACTTAATACTCTTACTACAATGCTAAGATAAATTAACATTCAGTTCAGTTCTCTTACAACTATTCTTGCCCCTTCTACTTTAACAACTTTTACATGCTGTCCTTTTGCTATATATCCGCCTTCTGTTACCACATCAATACGTTCTTCAGCAATCACTGCTGTTCCAGATGGCCTTAAAGTTGTGAAAGCAACCCCTTCTAGCCCTAATAAATCAGTGCGCGATTTATTTGATACATAACCGCTTTCGGTATTTGTTGAATCACGCAAAATTAATTTTTTAAAAAGATTCATACGTTTTCCAAACACCTTTACTAATAAAATGGATGCTGTAATAGAAACAGCAAGAGCAATTCCTAAAGAAATCGTCATATTTACAAAATTACCTGAAGCAATATATAAGCTTGTGATAATGCTGCCAATGCCCAGAACACCAAGTATGGCACCCGGCACAAACAATTCTGCGATCAGAAAAATAATACCTAATACAAATAAAATAATTGATTCCATTCCTGCTAATCCCGCGACTAAGTGACCATAGAAAAATAGAAATAATGAAGTTAATCCCGTAATTCCAGCAAGACCAAAGCCGGGTGAATAAAGCTCAACAACTAAACCCAAGCTGCCGATTGACAATAGAATGGGGACAACAACCGGATGTGTAAGAAATCGTGCAACTTTTTCAGCAAAACTCTCTTTTGCTTCAATGATCTCAGCACTTGATAAATTTAATTGATTTAATAAGTCTTCACGGTCTTCTGCAGTCCCTTCTGAGTAGCCAACCTCTAAAGCACTCTTTGACTCAAGAGTCAACAAGTCCCCTTTCCCAGCGCCGTATTCAGGGATATCAACATCCTTATCTGCCATAGCTAACGCATATTTAGGATCACGACCATTACGTTCTGCTGATTCCTTTAATTCTGACAGCCATAGTGATTGTGCCTTATCATCTGCTGCATTGCCATCTCCTGTAATTATGGCTGCAGAACCCATCTGACTCCCAGGAGCCATATAGATTTGATCGGCATTCAATGCAATATAAGCCCCAGCGGAAATGGCTCTTCTATTAATATATGCCGTTATAGGAATCTCACTTGAACGCAGTATATCCGCAATTTCCATCGCACCGTCAACAGCACCGCCCAATGTATCTATTTCTAGGATGATATGGTCTGCTTCCTGAGCATTAGCTTCAGAGATTGTTCGCTTAATATATTGAGCGAGACCCTTCTCAACTGTTTCTTCAAGAGGAATAATAAATACCTTCTGGTGTGAATCAGCTTGAAGCTCATGACTAAATCCATCAAATAAGGCCAAAATAAAAGCAAAAGCGATCATAAGCTGAAAAAAGCGCTTTTTCATCGTCTAAACCCTCCTCTCAGTTAAGCCCTACTCTTAATACGATTTTGGTTTACAATTAGTTTCATTCATTCCTAATAAATTTTATGTATGTTTTAACATTTCATTATAATTAAGGCTATTTTTTAATAGATTTTTGCTTCTTTCTAAAAAAGTGGGATTCAGTGCACATTTGTTGTTATCACTTCTAGTATCATAACAAGATGTTTCGCAAAAACTTCCAAAATTAAAAGACACCTTGCATAGCAAGGTGTCTTATTATCATTTATGATAGTTGTTGTTGCACAAGCTTGTTTACAAGACTTCCGTCTGCTTTTCCTTTAACCTTGGGCATGAGTGCTCCCATTACTTTCCCCATATCTGCTTTAGATGAAGCATTGACCTCTGAAATAGTTTGTTTTACAATTTCAAGAATCTCTTCTTCTGAAAGCTGTTCAGGCATATAATCGACCAAAACGTCAATTTCAGCTTGTGTTTTTTCAACTAAATCCAAACGATTAGCATTTTTAAATTCCTGGAGGGAGTCTTTACGTTGCTTTAATTCGCGAGAAAGAACCGTCAATTCTTCTTCTTCAGACAATTCGCTTTTGCCAAACTTAATGGCTTCATTTTGCAAAGCAGCCTTCACCATTCGAATGACAGCTAATTTGTCTTTTTCTTTGTTTTTCATCGCTTGTTTCATATCTTGATTAAATTGCTCAAGAAGACTCATAAGTACACCCTCTTTTAATATTTGCGCTTTCTAGCTGCTTCAGACTTTTTCTTACGCTTTACGCTAGGTTTTTCATAGAATTCGCGCTTTCTAGCTTCTTGTATTGTACCACTTTTAGATACAGTACGTTTGAAACGACGAAGAGCATCTTCAAGCGACTCGTTTTTACGAACGACCGTTTTTGACATTCTCTTTCCCTCCCTCCGAATACAACCAATCGACATCTTTAAATAAAACATGTCTATAGTATGACTAAACATGTACTTTGCAATTATAATATAACGAATAATGCAGGTCAACTCATATCATAAAAAGTCCGTTTATAAAATATTCTTTGAATGATTTGATTATTTTATGCAGGCTTTAAATGACTGATTGTATATTTTAAAAAAATGGGCTCACGAACATTAATAATCAGAATTCGATGTTTCACCTTTTACAATTGCTACTCCCGAGCTTGCTCCAATACGAGTTGCACCGGCATTTATTAATGCTTCTGCACCCTTTGTATCACGAACTCCGCCAGATGCTTTAACACCAATATCAGGACCAACTGTTTTTCTCATAAGCTCAATATCTTCTACAGTCGCTCCTCCTGTTGAAAAACCAGTTGAGGTTTTTACAAAGTCAGCCCCGGCATGAACTGAAATCTCACAAGCTCTTACCTTTTCTTCTTCCGTTAAAAGACTGGTTTCGATTATTACCTTCGTCAATGCTTTACCTTTAGCAGCTTCCACCACTGCTTTTATATCTTGTTCAACAAGTTCATTATTTTTATCTTTAAGAGCACCAATATTAATAACCATATCAACCTCAGTTGCTCCTTTTTCGATCGCATCCTTTGTTTCGAACGCTTTTGTTTCCGGTGTATTAGCACCTAAAGGAAAACCAATTACCGTACAAACCTTTACATCCGAACCTGCTAATAGCTGTGCTGCGGTTTCTACCCAAATTGGATTTACACATACAGATGCAAATTCATATTCTTTGGCCTCATGACAAAGCTTTTCAACAATTTCCTTTGTTGTATCCGCTTTTAAAGCTGTGTGATCGATCATTTTTGCTATATTTGACAAAATCCATCGCTCCTTTTTATGTATATAGTTGTCCGACCTCTTACATCTTAACATTTTTGAGAAATAAAAACGAGTACAAATTTAATTTGTACGAATTAAGACATTTTACACTATAAAAAATGATATTAAAGAACAAAGGAATAGGAATAGCAGGTGTTCTTTTCCTTCTATTCCTATTCAACTTAATACCTTTATCCGATGGCGCATGAAGCCAGACAGTAATTTTATACTCTCTTACTATTTAAAAAAGGATTGACGAATGTCAACCCTTTCCGATTGTATTAAGAAGAAAGTCTAATCTTTTCTTCTGTTTGAATTGGCTCCTCTATTATCCTTACAAATTGACCTTCATTATAAGGATAACCTGCCTTTGTTATTTTAACTTTTACAATTTTACCGACCATTTCTTCAGTAGCAGGGAAAACGACCTTTAAATAATTGTCCGTATAACCTACATATAAGCCTTCGTTTTCCGTTTCTTTAAATGGTTCCTCCGGAATGACTTCCAATACCTCATCCTCAAATTGTGAAGCATATTCTTTTGCTAATTGATCGGATAATTCAATCAAGCGATGTACACGTTCATTTTTAATGTCCTCATCGACTTGGTTATCCATTCGAGCAGCAGGAGTGCCAGTCCGCTTAGAATAAGGAAAAACGTGAAGCTCAGAAAACGAATACTTTTTAATAAAATTATAGGTTTCCAAAAATTCTTCTTCGGTTTCTCCCGGAAACCCAACAATCACATCTGAAGTAATTGCTAAACCAGGTAAAGCCTCTTTTAAACGATCTAATCTATCAGCAAAAAATTCCATTGTATATTTTCTGCGCATACGCTTTAACACGGAATCTGAGCCAGATTGGATCGGAATGTGCAGATGACGAACAACCTTTTCCGATGTTTTCAAAACCTCAATAACCTCATCTGAAATTTGGCTTGCTTCAATCGAAGAGATACGAATGCGTTTTAAGCCTTCTACTTGTTCCTCTAAGTCACGCAAAAGCATCGCGAGGTTGTAGTCCTTTAAGTCCTCACCATATCCGCCTGTATGAATACCTGTTAAAACAATTTCCTTATAGCCAGCATTCACCAGCTGCTGTGCTTGGGCCACAACCTCTTTTGGGTCACGTGATCGCATTAACCCTCGCGCCCATGGGATAATACAAAACGTACAAAAATTGTTACAGCCTTCTTGAATTTTTAATGAAGCTCGTGTCCGATCCGTAAATGAAGGTACATCGAGCTCTTCATATACGCGGGTTTTCATAATATTACGCACACCATTAATCGGTTGTCTTTCTTTTTTAAATTGCTCAATATAGTCCAGCATCTTCACACGATCCTGTGTTCCAACAACTATATCTACACCAGGTATCGCCATAATCTCTGCTGGAGAGGTTTGAGCATAGCAGCCTGTTACACAAATAACGGCATCAGGATTTTTACGAATTGCACGGCGAATTACCTGACGGCTTTTTTTATCACCTGTATTCGTTACTGTACATGTATTTATCACATAAACATCTGCAATTTGCTCGTACTCGGTACGCTCATAGCCATTCTCTTTAAATAATTGCCAAATGGCTTCTGTTTCATAATGATTCACTTTACAACCTAATGTATGAAAGGCAACTGTTGCCATTAATCATCACCTCGATAATTCGAAATAATACGAAACAGCTGATAATAAATATAAGGGTGCTGTTTCAGTTCTTAAAATTCTTGGACCAAAGCTGCAAGTAAGAAAACCTTCTTCTTCGAGCTTTGCCACTTCTTGCTCCGTTAATCCACCTTCAGGGCCAAACACGACAAATAACGACCCGCCATCCGTTAATTCTGCGAAAGCCTTTGCGAGGTTCTTTTTCTCACCTTGCTTAGCCGATTCCTCATATGCAATAATCTTAACATCGTAATCAGCAGCCTGTTTTAATAAATCAACGAACAGACAAGGCTCAAAAACAGATGGAATTTTATTTCGATATGATTGCTCAGCGGCTTCTTTTGCAATTTTTCTCCAGCGATCTAACTTCTTTCCGACCTTCTTTGGTTCGAGTTTAACGATTGAACGAGCAGCATTAAAAGGGATAAAGGAAGAAGCACCTAATTCGGTGCCCTTTTGAATAATCCATTCGAGTTTATCCCCTTTAGGCAGCCCGCTCGCAATGGCTACTTCTATTGGAAGCTCATGGTTTACCGTCATCCATTCTATTATAAAACAGTTTACTTGGTCATTGGTAATTTCAGCAATTTCACAAAGTGCCTCAAATCCGTCCTTTGTACAGCAAACAAGCCGATTACCTTCTTGCATCCGTAAGACACGGGAAATATGATGGACATCATCACCGGTAATAATGATTGCTGTTTTAAGATTAGCTTTTACTTCTTTTATAAAGTAACGTTGCATAGCAGCCACCCCTAATTTTGTTTAACACTTTGTGAATCCAGGGCTTTTACCCCCTCATCGCTTCGCTTCTTAGCAATAAACGCAACCCAATCTTCCATAACCATTGTTTCTTCAATAATAAAACCAGCTTTTTGAAGTGCATCTTTCACTTCTTGCTTTTTATTTTGAATAATACCAGATGTAATGAATGTCCCGCCTTGTTTTAAGACATCATAGGCATTATCAATAAAACGAACAATAATTTCTGCCAGTATATTTGATACAATAAGATCCGCTGGACCGTTAACTCCATCTAAAAGATTGTTTTGCGAAACAGAAACAACATTTTGTACTTTGTTTAGCTTACAGTTGATCCGTGCACTTTCTACTGCAACTTGATCTAGATCAAGAGCATTAATTTTCTCAGCCCCAAGCAATGCAGCAGCAATCGACAGCACACCAGATCCTGTTCCCACATCGACCACCCGATCACCTTTTTGAACAGTACGTTCTAAAGCCTGTATACAAAGTACAGTTGTTGGATGTGTACCAGTTCCGAATGCCATGCCTGGATCAAGCTCAATAATTAATTCATCTGAACTGACAGGCTCATAGATCTCCCATGTTGGAACAATTGTAAACTTTTCAGAGATTTTCACTGGATGATAATATTTTTTCCAAGCTGTTGCCCATTCTTCTTCATTTACTTCACTAATCGTGATCTGATTTTTCCCGAGATCAATATCATATACAAGCAAATTGTTGATGGCAGCTTTTATTCCGTCAACTGTTTCACCGAGAAAGCTATTAATTGGTAAATACGCTTTTACAACAACCCCTTCTTCAGGGTAATCTGTCGGATCAAGTTGGTAGATTTCTCCTAAAGCTGTACTTCTTTCCTTAACAAAATCAGCAATATCCTCAATAACTACTCCACTTGCTCCAGCCTCATGCAGGATATTTGAAATGGGTTCAACCGCTTCTTGTGTTGTATGAATACTAAATTCTGACCACTTCATATCTACCAACTCCAATCCTTCTAACATTGTTCTTTCCTTAATATTTCTATCTTAATCCCCTTTGAACGCTCGCTTTACCTTATCAAAAAAGCTTTCTTCATGTTCATCGGGCTTTGAGCCGCTAATTTCCGCGAATTCACGTATTAATTCCTTTTGTTTTTCAGTTAAGTTTGTTGGGGTTAATACACGTAAGATGACATATTGGTCACCTTGGCCATAACCTCTAACATTTGGAACCCCTTTTCCAGTCAAGCGGAATTTTTTACCTGTTTGTGTCCCTGCTGGAACCTTTAGCTTTATTTTGCCATGAAGCGTTGGAACCTCTATCTCGTCTCCTAATGCTGCTTGAGCAAAAGTTAACGGCATTTCACAATAGATGTCATCGCCATCTCTTTCAAAGAACTCATGATCTCTTACATGGAAAACGACATATAAATCGCCAGGAGGTCCTCCATTAACTCCTGGTTCACCCTGCCCTGACACACGCAATTGCTGACCATCATCAACACCGGCAGGAATTTTCACTTGAATCTTTTTGCGTTTCTTCACTGTACCAGTTCCGCGGCATGTTCCGCATTTATGTTTAATGATCTTACCTGTTCCTTCACAATGATGGCAAACACGACGGTTTACGATTCTGCCAAATGGAGTATTTTGCTCCACATTTAATTGACCGCTGCCGCCACAATGTGAACAAGTTTCGGGCTTTGTCCCTTTTTGTGCACCTGAACCATTACATGTTTCACATGTTTCATCTCTTGGGATCTCAATTGTTGTTTCTTTCCCGAACACAGCTTCTTCAAATTCTAATGTCATTGTGTATTGCAGGTCAGCACCCTGTCTTGGTGCATTTGGATCACGTCTTCTTGTTCCGCCGCCAAAGATTGAACTAAAAATGTCCTCAAAGCCAAAACCATCTCCGCCGAAGCCAGCACCGCCGCCAAAACCTTGATTTGGATCTGTATGACCAAACTGATCATAGTGTGCTTTCTTTTGATCATCACTTAAGGTTTCATAGGCTTCTTTGATTTCTTTAAATTTATCTGCTGCGTCTGCTTCTTTATTAATATCAGGATGGTATTGCTTAGAAAGCTTTCGATAAGCTTTTTTAATATCATCTTTAGTCGCGTTCTTACCTAACCCAAGTACTTCATAGTAATCACGCTTGCTCATAATTTCTCACTCCCGATTTTCTCACATAAGGTAAATTGTATCACTCAAAAGAGAGGAAAAGCAACAAATAGTTCTCCAGTTTGTTGCCTCGTCGTATGCTCTTGCTGTCATGATGAATGATTGTTCGGTTAAAGCAGAAGGTTTATAATAAGCCTTTTACCCCAAAAAAAGCCAAAGTCAAGACAAGCCTGACTTTGACTTTTCACCAAAGGGGTATTATTTATCGTCGTCTTTAACTTCTTCAAATTCAGCATCTACAACGTCATCTGCTTTACCACTTGCTGCTTCTCCGCCTTGCTGAGCTTGAGCTTGCTTTGCTGCCTCTTCATAAAGTTTTACAGAAAGCTCTTGAACGATGTTTTGAAGCGCGTCTTTTTTCGCTTTGATTTCTTCTAAATCATTTTTCTCAATCGCTGCTTTTAAAGCGTCTTTTGCTTCGTTTGCTTTCGCTACTTCTGCCTCATCAACTTTACCTTCTAGATCTTTTAATGTTTTTTCAGTTGTAAACACTAATTGATCTGCTTCATTGCGAAGCTCAACTTCTTCTTTACGTTTTTTATCAGCATCCGCATTTTCTTCCGCTTCTCTTACCATGCGATCGATCTCTTCATCTGATAAACCTGTAGAAGATTTAATAGTAATAGTTTGCTCTTTATTTGTACCAAGATCTTTTGCTCGAACATTTACGATACCGTTTTTGTCGATGTCAAAAGATACTTCAATTTGCGGAACGCCGCGCGGTGCTGGCGGAATGTCTGTTAATTGGAAACGACCTAATGTTTTATTGTCAGCCGCCATCGGACGTTCACCTTGCAGCACGTGAATATCTACTGCTGTTTGATTATCAGCTGCAGTTGAGAACACTTGTGACTTACTTGTTGGAATCGTTGTATTACGATCAATAAGCTTCGTAAATACACCGCCCATTGTTTCGATACCTAATGAAAGCGGAGTTACGTCAAGAAGAACAACGTCCTTAACATCTCCAGTGATAACGCCACCTTGGATGGACGCACCAAGTGCAACAACCTCGTCAGGGTTTACGCCTTTATGAGGTTCTTTGCCAAGGGCTTTTTTAATTGCTTCTTGTACGGCAGGAATACGAGTTGAACCGCCAACAAGGATTACTTTATCGATCTCACTTGCAGAAAGGCCGGCATCGCTTAATGCTTGGCGAACAGGTCCCATTGTTCTTTCCACTAAATCAGCTGATAGCTCATCAAATTTAGCACGTGTTAAGCTAACTTCTAAGTGAAGCGGACCAGCTTCTCCAGCAGTGATAAATGGTAATGAAATTTGTGTTGATGTTACACCTGAAAGATCTTTTTTCGCCTTTTCAGCAGCATCTTTTAAGCGTTGTAACGCCATTTTATCTTTGGACAGGTCAATGCCGTTATCTTTTTTGAATTCTGCAACTAAATAGTCAATGATTACTTGGTCGAAGTCGTCTCCGCCTAGACGGTTGTCACCGGCAGTTGAGCGAACTTCGAATACACCGTCACCAAGCTCAAGAACAGATACGTCAAATGTACCGCCGCCTAAGTCATAAACAAGGATCGTTTGATCTTCATCCGTTTTGTCTAAACCATATGCTAATGCAGCAGCAGTAGGCTCATTTATGATACGCTCTACTTCTAGACCGGCAATCTTACCAGCATCCTTTGTAGCTTGACGTTCAGCATCATTGAAGTATGCTGGTACAGTAATAACTGCTTTTGTAACAGGTTCGCCTAAATATTCTTCTGCATAAGATTTTAAGTGTTGAAGGATTATCGCAGAAATCTCCTGCGGTGTATAGTTTTTGCCTTCAGCTTCAACCTTATAGTCAGTACCCATATGGCGTTTAATTGAAATGATTGTATTTGGGTTTGTGATTGCTTGACGCTTTGCAACTTCACCAACTTGTCGTTCACCGTTTTTGAAAGCAACAACAGAAGGAGTTGTACGGTTACCTTCTGGATTTGGGATCACTTTTGGTTCTCCGCCTTCTAAAACTGCGACACATGAGTTTGTTGTACCTAAGTCGATACCGATAATTTTACTCATTAATTAGAACCTCCTAATATGTAAGAATGAATGTTATTGATTTACTTTTACCATTGCAGGTCGAATAACTCGATCCTTCAATTTATAGCCCTTTTGCAGCTCTTCAACAACAGTATTGGATTCATAATTTTCATCCTCCACCTGCATAACCGCCTGATGAATATGTGGATCGAATTGTTCACCAACTGCTTTGATTGCTTCAACGCCTTCATTTTTTAACGCTTGGACTAATTGGTTATAAACCATGTTCATACCTTGTAGCAATGATTTTGTTTGATCATTATCTGCTTCTATTTGTAACGCTCTTTCAAAATTATCAAGAGCAGGTATAATTTCAGATACTAAGCTTTGTGCACGATATTTTTGAGCTGCCTCCAAATCTAAGCGGCTGCGTCTTCTGTAGTTATCAAAGTCTGCTTGAGAACGAAGCAATTTGTTTTCTGTTTCGTCAAGCTTTGCTTGAAGCTCTGCTAGTTTTTGCTCAGATACATCACTTGCTTCAGATCCATCTTCAACGATGACTTCGTCAGCATTAACAACCTCAACATCTGCATCAGCATTTTCATTTTGTACAGTATCTACTGTTTCCTCTTGTTCAGCAACGTTTTTTTCGTTTGACACACTGTTTCACCTCCTTAAAAGGAATGTTATAAAGGTATCAATATTGATAAATGTCAGTAGTTAAAAACATGGGAATCGGATGGAATATATCTTATTCCATCCCATTTCCAATATAACCAAGCTTAGGAACCATAATACAAATTAGTAAGAGTTTTGGATAAATCACGGGTCATTCTGTTTACTAGACTAACAACACGTGAGTACTCCATTCTAGTAGGTCCTAAAACAGCAATTGTCCCTAACTGTTTTTCGCCTAATGAATAGGTTGCCGTAATTAAGCTGCAATTTTCCATTGCTATATTATCATTTTCTTTACCAATTTTAATAGTAATTCCTGAATGGTTAGTTTGTAATAACCCATATAATTCTTTTTCTTGCTCAATCATTGTAAGCAACGATTTAATTCTTCCCACATCAGCGAACTCTGGTTGGCTTAGCATATTTGTTTTCCCGCCGAAGTAAATCTTTTCATTTTCATTTAGCTTTAACGTTCCAGACATTACCTTCAACAGCATATCATAATTTTGAATATGATCCTTAAGAACCATCGCAACTTCCTTGAAAATGCTATCCTGCAGTTCCACTATCGGTACACCAGCAAGTCTCTCGTTCAGGATATTCACCATTTTCTCAATATCGCTTGGATCAATAGATTCCGGGAACGTAATGGTTCGATTTTCGACATGACCAGTGTTAGTCACAATAATCGCAACAGCTGCATCCTTATTAATCGGCACAATTTGAATTCTCTTTAAGCGGTTTTCAGTCACTTTCGGACCAAGAACAATTGATGTGTAATTTGTTAATTCAGATAAAATTTGCGCAGATTTTTGAACAACCTTTTCTAATTCAAAGATCTTTTCTGCGTAAATAGATTTTATTTGACCTACTTCTGTCTTCGTTAAACGCTGTGGAGACAGAAGATGGTCTACATAATAACGATATCCCTTTTCAGATGGGACACGCCCTGATGAACTGTGTGTTTTCTCAATAAATCCTAGGTCCTCTAAGTCAGCCATATCATTTCTAATCGTGGCTGAACTAAACGTAATGTCACTTTTTTTCGCTAATGTTCTCGAACCAACAGGCTGAGCAGAATGAATAAAATCATCAATAATTACTTGTAGAATCAACAATTGGCGATCTGTAAGCAACTATTATCACCTCTGTTAGCACTCTAAGATTGCGAGTGCTAAATATATATAAAAAGTTATCAAAACCAAAATAAATTGTCAATTGATAAATCACACTTAAATTTAGGAAATTCACGCTTCTTTCTGTATAAATTAGGAAAGACCGATAAATTCCTGAAACACCTCATTGCCAAGAAGTTTCCCTTTATGGGTTAATCTTATCCCTTTTTCATCGCATATGATTAAATCAAGGTCTGCAAGCTTGTCTATTTGGCTGGAAAATATGTGATCGACTTGAACACCAAACTTTTTAAGGAACGTTGCTTTGCTTACCCCTTCTATTTTTCGGAGACCGAGGAACATTTCTTCTTCCATCGCTTCTTCCTTGCTAACGGCAATTTCACTTTGAAACGCTTCGCTTTTTTGCTTAATTTGCTCGATATATTTTTTTATTGGACCAGTATTGGATGTCCGTACACCATTAATATACCCATGAGCTCCTGCTCCAAAGCCAAAATAATAATCGTTATTCCAATAAGTGAGATTATGTTTACTTTCATTGCCTGGTTTTGCATAATTACTTATCTCATATTGATGGAATCCGTGTTTTTCCATTTCCTCCATCGCCAGCTCATACATTTGCGCTTCTTCATCTTGAGGCGGGAGTGTTAATTTGCCTTTTTGCATTAAATTATAAAACACAGTTTTTGGTTCAACAATTAATGAATAGGCTGAAAAATGATTTACATTTAAAGTAAATGCCGTTTCTAAAGATTCTTGAAAGTCATCTACCGTTTGACCTGGCAATCCGTACATAAGGTCAATACTGATATTATCAAAGCCGATTTTCTGCGCCTGCTCGATTGTTCGGAATACATCTACTTTTCGGTGGACGCGGCCAATCCGATGCAAAAGCTCATCATTAAAACTTTGCACGCCAATGCTTAAGCGATTTACACCAGCGTTTTTTAATACTTCCAGCTTTTCTGATGTCAGCTCCCCCGGATTTGCTTCAATAGCAAACTCAACAAGTTCATTTACCGGTAATAGCTCTAGCCTGATTCCTTCCATTAATCGATTAAGCTGACTAGCGGATAAGGCAGTGGGTGTCCCTCCGCCAATAAAGATTGTTTTTAATTGGTGTTCGTTTTTTTGGGCAGCATGATGCATTTCTTTTATAAGCATTTCAATATATTCGTCAACCGGCTGCTGTTTAAAAAAGACTTTATTAAAATCGCAATAATGACAAATATGATGGCAAAATGGGATATGAATGTATGCTGATTGAATCATGAATTCACCTTCTAATTAAGAAGCCGCAGCATAGCTGCGGCATTGTTTAAAAATTGTTTAATAAATGGCACCTTCAGTATACCATGCTAGTGGAAAGGGGAAAAAAAATCAGCTTTCATCCATACGCAATACAGCCATGAATGCTTCCTGCGGCACTTCTACAGAGCCAACCTGCTTCATTCTTTTCTTACCTTCTTTTTGTTTTTCCAACAGCTTACGTTTACGGGAGATATCTCCGCCATAACATTTCGCTAGAACATTTTTCCGCATTGCTTTAATGGTCGATCTCGCAATGATTTTTTGACCAATTGCCGCTTGAATCGGCACTTCGAACTGTTGGCGAGGGATCAGTTCCTTTAATTTTTCAACAATCACCTTACCGCGATCATAAGCAGAATCGCGATGTACAATAAAGGATAGAGCATCTATTTTCTCGGCATTTAATAAGATATCCATTTTTACTAATGTCGATGTTTTATAACCAATTAATTCATAATCAAAGGAAGCATAGCCTTTTGTATTCGACTTTAGTTGATCAAAGAAATCATAAACAATTTCAGATAATGGGATTTCATAATTGATGCTTACTCTCGTTTCATCCAAGTATTGCATATCAATGAAAATACCGCGTTTTTTCTGGCAGAGCTCCATGACAGCACCTACATAATCATTTGGTACCATGATGGCTGCTTTTACATATGGCTCTTCTATATGATCAATCTTTTGCGGATCAGGCATATTTGAAGGATTATCTACTTTTAGTGATTCTCCATCTGTTAAATACACATCATAAATTACGCTAGGGGCCGTTGTAATGAGATCAATTTTAAACTCTCGCTCAATACGCTCCTGAATGATTTCCATATGCAGTAATCCTAAAAATCCGCAACGGAAGCCAAAACCTAAAGCTTGTGAGGTTTCAGGTTCGAATTGCAAGGATGAATCATTTAACTCAAGCTTCTCCAATGCTTCTCGTAAATCATTATATTTGGCCGTATCGATCGGATAAAGACCGCAGAAGACCATTGGATTTAATTTACGGTAACCTGGGAGAGGTTCTGTTGCACCGTTTTTCGCATCTGTAATCGTATCACCAACACGAGTATCTCCTACGTTTTTAATAGAAGCTGTAAGGAAGCCAACATCCCCCACATTTAATTCCTTTAGTTGAACGGGCTTAGGATTGAATACTCCTACTTCTGTTACTTCAAATTCTTTTCCCGTTGCCATCATCTTAATTTTTTGACCGACCTTAACCGTTCCTTCCGTAACACGGATATATGCAACAACACCGCGGTAAGCATCATATAAGGAGTCAAATATTAGAGCTTTTAATGGACCTTCCGGATCACCTTCAGGAGCAGGTACTTTTTCAACAACTTGTTCAAGGATTTCTTCTATCCCGATCCCTGCTTTAGCGGAAGCTAAAACGGCTTCAGAAGCATCCAGGCCGATTACTTCTTCGATTTCATTTCGAACCCGCTCAGGATCAGCACTTGGCAAATCAATTTTATTAATAACAGGTAAAATTTCCAAATCATTATCAAGTGCTAAATAGACGTTTGCTAGTGTTTGCGCTTCAATCCCTTGAGCAGCATCAACGACTAACACAGCCCCTTCACAAGCTGCAAGGCTTCGGGAAACTTCATAGGTAAAGTCGACATGCCCAGGAGTATCAATTAAATGAAACGTGTATTCTTCCCCGTCTTTTGCTTTATATTTTAATTGAACGGCATTGAGCTTAATGGTAATCCCACGTTCCCTTTCTAAATCCATTGAATCTAATAACTGATCTTTCATTTCACGCTGTGTTAGTGCAGACGTCTTTTCTAAAATCCTGTCTGCTAACGTTGATTTTCCGTGATCAATATGTGCAATAATCGAGAAGTTCCTGATTCTCGACTGTCTTTTTAACTTTTCTTCTCTATTCATATTATGTTTTCACTCCTACATAGCTTACAAGTACACTATTCTTCATTATATCAATTGATATTTCAACATTCAATAATATAAAAGCGGAAGTGTTTTTATCAGCTTGGAAAAGTATAGACGTTCCAGGATAGAAGGTGCTTTTCACCTACAATTCCGAATGGATTTTGTTACGAGGGCTAGGCTCTGGAACTTGACTCCAAGACTACGTACAATCGTTATTTTCCCACTTAACAAAATAAAAGGCCGTTTATGCGGTGCTTGTTGCTATTTACCAAATAGTGAGGAGTGGTTAATTGCAGAGAGATGCTTGCTTTCCGCGGGGCAGGAGGTGAGTCTCCTCAGCGCAACTCCTGTGAGATCTCCCTCTCCCTATACAGTTGCTCATCCAACAAACCTTTTATGGTCAAAGAACCTATTTAAACACAATCTCTTAAAAAAGAGCCTGATAAAAAATGCTGATAGATCCACCCACTCTACTTATAGAGCAAGATCATGGATCTATCAGCATTTATTTTAATAAATTGTTCATCCATTCAGCAAAGGTTTCGATAAGAGCTGATACACCGTTACTTACTGCAGTTGCAAATTGTTTTCCGATTTGAGAGAAGAAGTTAAATGCTTCAATTTTTTCCAGCTGTTCCTGTTTTTCTTGCAGGTCCTGACTGGTTACTTTATTTCCAAGAATTGATGCTTCAATATCGCCTGTTTGTTCATTATTGATTTGAAAGGCACTTTGCAGTTCAGGATCATTATATCCTTTCATTTTTATCATTCCTTGGTTTGCTTGCTGCATTCCAATAAGGACCCCAAATAACAAGACGGAGCATAGAACAAAACATTTAAACATGAATTTTATCATCTTGCTTCCCTCACAATTAGATTACTGTTCTTGAGCTTCTGTCGTTCCATCTACTTTTTCGGCTTGCCAATAGTATTCACTGAATACATCAGCAATTGCATTAACCGTGTTTTTAAGTTCAGTTAAATTATTGTCGACACCGCCAAGTTCAATTAACATAGCATTATTTGATAAATCTTGATTGTATACACCATTGAAGCCTTTTCCGCCTTGTTCAAAGATTCCGCGGCTTAAACCAGGATATTTTTTTTGCAATAGTGTATGAAATTCTGTTGCAAGCTTTTCATTTTTCTCAGCAGTAGGATTTTCTCCCCCAATGATAAAAGCAACCTTTGCATACGATTTATTATTGATATTTATCGTGGTTACCCCTTTTCTTTGTGTATCACGATGAATATCGATAATGTAATTTAGATTTCGGTTGTTTGCCATCGCACTTTCAACAAGTGTACGTGAAGCAGAATAAGATTTTGAATAGTTCCAGCCCTTTTGCTTAAGATTGTCCTGGACACTGGCTTGTTCTATTTGACTGCCAATCCCTTCACCTTGGAGCGCTTTTCCAAGGAGTTCGCTGACAATTGTTATATTTGCTTTCGAATGGAATGCCCGATTCATATCCGTTTCCCCGTCTAATAGCGGTAAATATGATTCCGTATTATGGGTATTGTAAATATAAACTACTTTTTTATCACCAGTTGTTAAAGTTGGCGGGTCTTTTGGATCCCCTTCTTCAGAGTTATTCACCACATCATTTTTGCTAATTGATGCTTCCCGCTCCTGCTCTAATACCTCTGTTGGCGGTGGTGATTCATAAGGCATATTCGTATAGTTTGTCCCATCACCTGCAACAACAATTTCACTATCATATAGCGAAAAACCAGGTAACTCACGCCCCAGCAAACTTCTGGGGTCATCCGGGTTAATGCTAGTCAACACTTTAAACATAATCGATGACAACTTAATAGGTTCGGCTTCCTGCGGCAGAGCAGATATAAAAAATCTATTCTCCGCTCCTAATAATTGCAAAAATGCTTCACTATCAATATTTTTTGTCAAATCATTGATTGATGAAGAAGTCAATCGATATTCCGGTTTAAGAGACGTTAATACACCCGAAAGTAAAAATGTCATTAATAGAATAATGAAGCTTATGACGATCCCTTTTTTTATGCTTGTCCCATCAAAAGTAACGATCATATTACGGTTGGTGTGATTTCGCTTCATTTATTTGAATCCTCCTTATACTTGTCTACTAATTTGTATGAACAAGTATAAGGAAGTAGAACTTTACCAAAAAGGTTAAGAGAGATACTTGATTATTTACTAGTGAGTATAAGCACCCGAATTCCCTTGATCTACTTGTTGATGCAGGGCAGTGTTTAATCCGCTCGCAATCACATTAGCCATATCATCAATAAACATATCCACTTCTTTTGGGGTAACCATTAAGTTATGCCCAAGCGGCGCTAGAACTTCGTGAATGAGTTTGCGTTTTTCTTCATCTTCAAGTCCGCCGACAATGCCTAAAAATTGCTTACGGTGTTCTTCACCAGGCATGTCTTCATCAGTCAATACCCGTTTCTCGCCAAAATTCATTCCGGCAGGTGTAAGAGCCCTTGAAGGTTTCTCCCCTTCTTTTATCTCTCTGCCAAAATGCTTTAAAATATAGTCAATTGTATCGCTTGTAATCGAAACAGCATCAACTACTGTTGGAATGCCTATCGCTATTACAGGAATACCAAATGTTTCTTGGCTGAGTGCCTTTCTTTTATTCCCAACACCAGAGCCTGGATGGATTCCTGTATCAGATATTTGGATAGTTGTATTTACGCGTTCAATCGATCTTGCAGCTAATGCATCAATTGCAATGACAAAATCTGGCTTTGATTGTTCAATCACTCCCGAAATAATGTCACTTGTTTCAATACCTGTTAACCCCATGACTCCAGGAGCAATTGCACTAACCGGACGAAATCCCTCTTCTACATTTTCTGGTTGAAGTTTAAATAGATGTCTTGTTATTAATAGATTTTCTACCGTTAGTGGCCCCAACGCATCTGGTGTTACATTCCAATTGCCCAATCCTACAACTAAACAGCTTGCATCCTTAGAAATGTTCAAGTCAGATAAGAATTGGCTGAATTGCTTTGCGAAAACGTCAACAACCTTTTCTTGCAGTTCAGAATCTTTTTGACGAATTCCATCCATTTGCATGGTTAAATACTTTCCCGGTTTTTTGCCAACTGCTTTCGATCCTTCTTCTTTAATTTCTAAAAATGAGAGATTAATCCCCTCTTCTTCCCATTCCTTGATAATAACGCCAGCAATATTGCTAGAATCTACAGCAGTTTGTATACCAGTTTGTTCAAGTGCCATCGCTCTTGCTTCAACTGCTAAATCTGTACGTACGGAATATTGACTTAAGTCTAATGGCTTTTCCATTAAGATACCTCCCAAATCGTTCCTATCACTATATTTGCCATTATTAGATTGAAACATTCTTTAAGATGTTAAAAAGAAGGGAGCGTTTAAAAAACAAGGGTCAAATTAAATAAAAAAAGGTAAGACTTTTTTTGTGGGGTTTCTCGAAGGACAAAATGATACAAGCAGCGGCTTTGCATAGTCAGCAAAGTTTGTCGGCCATTTTCCCCTGCTGTTATCCTAAGACTTATTACGCTTAAGATTCCTCATCCTTTTGTCTTGTATGATTTGGACGTCCTGTCCTTCGCCGTAACTTTACGGCAGTTATCTGGAACTTTTTCAATCGCTTAACTTGTAGCTGAAGTGGGGTATTACTGTCTTTTAAGTTGGATAAAAAAATAATTATAGGATTTTAGGGGTTTCAATGTATTTTCCTTTACATTAGTATTGCAATAATCTCAGCCGTTTGATAGAATATCTTTTGTTCATGTAAAGGATATATCGAGTTGAATAGATCTCGATTTACTTCTTAGGAGGTGAAAGATATGCCAAATATTAAATCTGCAATTAAACGCGTAAAAACAAGCAATGAGCGTAACGCACATAACGCAACAATTAAGTCTGCAATGCGTACTGCTATTAAAAAAGTAGATGCTTTCGTTTTAAACAATGATGCTGAAAATGCAAAAGCTGCACTTACAGAAGCTAACAAACGAATTGATAAAGCTGCACAAAGCGGTTTAGTTCACAAGAACGCTGCTGCACGTTATAAATCTCGTTTAGCGAAAAGTGTTAACGGATTATCTGCGTAATGAAAAAACGATCCCTTATCGGATCGTTTTTTATTTTGCCCTTAGATTTAATTTGTTTTAAACAATTTTAGTAAAAACAGCTCTAATACTAGCTGTTTATCCTTTCTCCCTGTTTTCATTTCATAATCTGCCTCAGCCAGCTCCATTAAAATATGAGCTAATTCTTCTGCTTTAAACAATCGTGCTTGCTGCAGAGCTAATTTCACCCGAAAGGGATGGACTTTTACAATTGTAGATATTTGCTGCTGCCCGTAACCAGTATTTGACAGTTCTTTCACTTGTAAAATCAGCCTGAATTGATTTACCAATAAGGACAGAATTTTAAGTGGTTCTTCATTATTTTTCAACAAATCATAAAAAATCTGTAAAGCCTCTTTACTTCTTCTATGGATGACATGATCGATCAAATCAAAAATATTTTGTTCCAAAGATCTAGAGACAAGACGCTTTACTATATCAGGTGTGATTGATCCACCTTCCCCAACATATGTACTAAGCTTTTTCATTTCTTGATGCATGATCATTAAATCTCCGGCCGTTAAGACCATGAGCTCATTTAATGCTTCTTCTGATAAATCAACTCCTTCTTGCTCAGCTATACCTAAGGTCCATTTTATTGTTTCTTGGTCTGATAAAGGCTTCATCTCAATTACAAGAGATTGTTTTTTCAATTGCTTCGTTATTTTTTTACGTTCATCAAGCTTTTCATATGGAGCTTGTATAACAAGAACAGTATAAGGTGCTGGTGTTTGTAAATATTTTTCAAGCTGGTCTATTCGCTGTTCTATCTTTTCCCTCTTCTTTTCACTTGTTAAAAAAACTGGATTCTTCACAATGACAACCCGCTTTTCCCCCATAAACGGAAGCGTTTCAGCATCTTCTATCGCAATGTCGATTGCTGTTTCCTCCATATCATAAACGGAAAAATTGAAGTCTTTTTCCTCTTCCATTAATGCTGCATTCACGATTAACTGTACAGTTTCTTGCATAAGAAATGCTTCTTTTCCAATCAATAAATAAATCGGTTGTAGCTTTCCTTTTTTAATATCTTTCCATACATCAAAAATCATTTTTATTGTTCTCCATTCGTTCATTTCACTTCATATTATCGTAAAATGAAAAAAGAGGTTTGGCAAGTGAGAATACTTATTTTGAAGCAAAGGCTAACGCAATGTAAAAGGGAACTAAACGGTATAGCCATTTAGTTCCCTCGCATCTATATGAACGTTTCGTTTTAGGACCTAGGAACCTAATTGGAAACGATACAGCGATTTGATTTTTAGTTTAGCCAATGACAGACTGATTATTTGATGTCATTTCTAGCAAAGCTGGGAATAACAGCCTTGGTTGTAAAAAACAATAGAATGATGATGTAGATTTTTTTATGGTAATCGCTTATACTAAGTATGATATAGGAGGGGTAACAGTGAACGAATTTGAAAAGAGTGTACAAAGCAAGCGTAATGATGCAGTAGATTCAGGAGTTGGATTCGTTGCTTCATTTGGGTTTTTCGCGGTAATTTTCATTATTGCAACTGTTATTAAATTAGTAAGCGCATAATAAACCAGTAAATACTTACATAGAGACTGCTGCTAAAAGCAGTCTCTTTTTCGTTGCTTAGAATTTATGGTTTACATTATGGATAGCTTACATTACCAGCTCCGAAGAAAAGGACGAGCTATTGCAGTCAGCGCTACTGGAATATGCTGCTGACTGCCAGGGTCTAGACAATTTGCTTTTGAAGGTAAAGGAATGCCTTATACCCCAAATCGTCTTAATTGCCCTAGGCTGTTCTGCGCTTTTGTTCTTTATTCTTTTAATTTATCGTATGGAGGATGTATGGAAAAGGTTCCAGACTTTCCTTTAAAATTATATAAAATTGCTCCATGCAAGTCTGTTCGTAACAATGTAATCCCGCGACTCGATAGTTTTTCAACTACTTCTGAATGGGGATGCCGGTATTGGTTTTTATAGCCTGCTGAGACTAGAGCGATCGAAGGCATGATGGAATCAAGGAAGGGTTCCGATGATGAACCTTTACTGCCATGATGTCCAACTTTTAAGACATCTGCACGTAATGATGGAAACATACTGATGATTCTCTCTTCACTCCCCATTTCTGCATCACCTGTGAAAAGCCATTTTAATCCTCCCAACTCTGTCCATAACACTAATGAATCATCGTTTTTACTATTTGTCAGGGTGATTGGTGCAACAACATAAAAAGAAAAATCTTGAAATGATATCTTGTCCCCTGCCTGAACAGTTCTCACTTCTATCTTTTTCCTTTCTGCTGCTTTAATGACCTTTTGTTCAATCTCTTCTCTTACGAAGCCATCTGGTATGATTAGTTCTTCTATCTTTAGTCCATCAATTAAAGGTAAAGCCTCTCCGATATGATCGGTATCGCCATGGGTTAAAAACAATGCACCAAGCTTAGTAATACCAATTTATTTTAAATAAGGGATCGTTACCTCCTCGGCAATTGAGAATGGATCACTTGTTTCCTCCCATTTTTCTTTTGGAAAAGTCATTCTTCCACCAGTGTCTATCAAAAAGGTCCCTTTCTTAAAAGGAAGCTGAACAAATATCGAATCCCCTTGTCCAACATCTATTATGACGACTTTTCCATATGGGTTACAATAAGGAAGGATAACTTGCAGGAAGAGCAGCGGTAAAGGAGCATACCATTCCAGGATTGATCCTGTTAAGAGCCTGTTTTTCTTTTAGGGATTTTATCGTATAAGTGAAGACAAGTTTCTCGCCATGACTCGTTTCAGAATAACCTCTCAATTGATTTCCATCACTATATGGTATTGAAGAAAAAATCCCCTTTCCCGAAAAAGGACCTTCTGATAACCCGGTTTTATTCTGGTTTTCTGTGAAAAAAAAGACAAAAATGAAGAAAATGACTGTAAGAAATGAAAGAAAAAGAAGGAAATGCTGTCTTCTATAGTAAAGAAAAAAGAGGAAAAGAATTGTAGCAGCGATTGCTGCAGGGTGGAATTGAAAACGACAGATCATAAGTGACAAGCTAGCTGAAACAGCTAAGTAATAAAGCCTACCTTTCAAAAAAATAAACACCTGCCTTAGAAAATGACAGGAGGCTGTAAGTCAGCCTCCTAAGCATGTTTAGGAAAATAGTAAATCAACTTTCTTGTAGAGTGCTTTCAGTTCACTTTCTTCCATTTCTGTTTTTGCAAGCTTGTCTAATAAGCTTGTAACAAATTCACGTTTTTCATCATCTTTGTCATTCAACAATGATTTTTCGAGTACGACTTGCTCTACCTTAACATTTGCTTGCTTAAATAGCTCAATTGCATAAGGATGGTTCTTATAGTCAATAGCATAATACACTGTCTTGATCCCGGCTTGAATAAGTGCCTTACAGCATTGAAGACACGGATAGTGTGTCACATAGATTTCAGCTCCATCAGTCGGGACACCAAATTTTGCACATTGAAGCAAGGCATTCATTTCAGCATGAATTGTTCTCACACAATGATTATCAATTACATAGCAGCCTTCATCAGAACAATGAACTCCACCTGCTATTGAACCATTATATCCCCCTGCAATAATTCGCTTATCTCGAACGATAGTCGCTCCTACTGCTAATCTTGTACAAGTACTCCTTAAAGCCAACAAATGGCTTTGTGACATAAAATATTGATCCCACGAAATACGGCTCACAAAAACTCCTCCACTCGACAATTTACTACCTTAAGTGTATCCAGAATACTGAATAATCGTCAATTTATTATTTTTGGATTTTCTAAATTATACACTTACTTGACAGTAATCTCTTCTCTCAGCTTTTCAAATGACTTTTCTCCAATGCCCGATACCTTTAGGAGGTCCTCTGGTGCTGTAAATGATCCATTTTCTTCACGATAGGCAATAATAGTTTCAGCCTTTGCCGGTCCAATGCCTGTCAATGTTTGGAGTTCTTCACTTGTTGCCAAATTGATATTAACCTTATCTTTTACATCGCTTGAACCTGCAGGTGCAGTTAATTGATTTTCCTTTACCTCTCCCTTTTTAGGGATATATAGTACCATTCCATCCTCCAAAGGTGCGGTAAGATTTACCGCGAGCTCTTCAGCTTCCTCTGTCAGTCCACCAGCTTTATCAATTAGATGATGCACTCTCGTTTCAGCGGGCAATTCATAAACTCCCGGAAGCTTTATTGCTCCTTTTATATCCACTACTATGACAGTTGGTTCTTCTACCTTTTCAGGCGGATCTGATTTTACTGTTTCTTGCTCTGCTATAGTAAGAGGATCTATCTCTACTTGCTCATTCGATTCTAAGACAGAGGATGAGTCTTTTATAAACAGATAATAAAATGCGGTCATCCCGAATATAATAGAAACCATTATTATCCAATTTTTATATCTTTGAAGATAACTCATTAACTGCACTCCTTTTTCCTATTCATAATTACTTGATTAATAACATATTGTGTATGAGAGATATGCATTCTAAGGAGGGGATATACTTTGAATGTAGGTTTTATTGGAACAGGAAATATGGGAAGAATTTTAATTGAATCGTTTATTGAATCGGGTGCAATCAGACCCTCATTCATTTATATGACAAATCGAACGAAGTCTAAGGCTGAAGACATAAAAAATTGTTATCCTGAAACAAATTTGATGGATTCAGCAGAAGAAGTGGCGAAACGCTCGGAAATCCTATTTATTTGTGTTAAACCATTAGACATACACCCCCTTTTAAAAAGTCTTGACCATGTTTTATTACCAAATCAATGCATCGTGTCCATTACAAGCCCTATAAGTGTTGAACAGCTGGAGTCACTTGTTCAATGCCAGGCTGTTAGAGCGATACCAAGCATTACAAATCGTGCTTTTGCAGGAGTATCTCTGCTTACCTATGGAAACTCGTGCCATAAGGTCACAAGGAAAAAAATCGATAAAATGTTCAAGCGAATTTCAACTCCTGTGCAAATTGATGATGATATTACAAGGGTTTCTTCAGATATTGTAAGCTGCGGACCAGCCTTTTTTAGCTATTTACTGCAAAAGTTTGTAGATGGGGCTGTTGCCGAAACAACCATTTCAAAGGAGCAAGCTGTTCAGCTAGCAAGCGAAATGATTATTGGCATGGGAAAATTACTTGAGACAAAGTTATACACCTTGCCGACATTACAAGAAAAGGTTTGTGTGAAGGGCGGAGTGACAGGGCTGGGTATCAAGGTACTTGAGGAAGAAATAGGCGATATGTTTGAAAAGGTATACCATGTTACACATGAGAAGTATTACGAAGATATTGAAGAGGTATCTGTTCAATTTAATAAAATCCCGCATAAATAGTTCGACAAAGATAAGTGATGATCCTGCAAAATGAGGCACTTTTTTAAATTCATTCTTCCAATTTATAAAACATTTCTCATTTACAGACGGTTTTCCGTCTGTTTTTTATTTTTTGATCTTGTAAATCTGTCTCTTGATGCTGCTCCAAATGTCCGTTTTTAGCAGACAGCCTCGGAGCTTTAAAGGGAGGCTAAGCTATTAATAAAAAGGTGAACTTAAAAAAAGTTCACCTCAGCAAGCCGAGATACTCCAGGCTGCTTTTTCCACACCTATCTTCTACAAAAGATAAAATTCATTTAATGTAAGAATACCTGTATGTTGTGATAAACAGACGAGAAACACATTAAAAACACTCTTTTTCTAAATTGCATTTTGAAAATTGTTGGTTATTCAGTCCTTTTTTCTGGCAACAAAAAAAATTCGTTCACTTGTTGAGATTGGCGGGGTTTCAAAATGAAAATCGCCGCAAACCTTTATGATTTCAAAAGAGGCATCCTCAAGCCAGGAAGTATAGGTTTCAATTGGATAGGTGCGTTGATAATGCACCTCATCAAAACGCTCATACCCTTCATTACGCTTAACAAAAAATGTCATATCATGTTCTACACTGTTTGGTTCTTCTGCAGCATATGAACTCCAAATAAAGCTAATATCCTCGTCTTGATCTGCAAATGTTGCACCGGCAAAAATATGATGGATTTTATATAATGAATGAACATCAAATAGTAGTAATCCTCCGCGTCCAAGCAATTGATTAACGGCTCGGAATGTTGCCTGGATATCATCCTCTGTTTCTAGGTAATTAAGCGAATCACAGCAAATAGTAACGACATCAAATTTTTCCTCGAACCCTGCAAGGTCCCTCATATCTTGTTGCAGAAATAAAATATTAACGTTATTTTGAGCAAGCTTTGACTGAGCGACTGATAACATATCCTCGCTTAAATCCACACCAGTTATATTAAGCTGTTGTTTTGCCAAGCGGATTGCAATTTCACCCGTTCCACAGCCTACATCGATTAACCTATTAGCCTCAGGATAGTAAGCCGAAATGGCCTTGTTAATAAAGGTAATCCACTCATCATACGGAGCGTCCTTCATTAGCTGGTCATATATATAAGCAAAGCCTTGATAGATCATTGGTTTAACTCGCTTGTTAAATCCTCTACTGGTGCGTCTCCCCATAAGCGTTCAAGATTGTAATAACTTCTTTCATCTTTATGGAACACATGTACAACAACATCTCCGAGGTCAATTAATACCCAGCGAGCTTCATCAAAACCTTCAAGACGTGTTACCTGAATTTCCATTTCTAAAGCTTTTTCTTTTATCTCTCTTGCTATTGCCTGAACTTGCTTGTCTGAGTTACCATGACAAATGAGAAAATAATCTGATATTAAGGAAATACCCTTCATATTAAGAGCAATAATATCCTCAGCTCGTTTACTATCTGCTGCTTTTGCAACTATTGTTAAGATGTCTCTTCCGTTCATTAATTAGATCTTCCTCCTTTTAGCACCAAAAAGTTATAGGTTTGAATTGTATCAGGATAAATCGCTTGATTTTTTTTTAATAAAAACATGATCGTATTTTGCAACGATTTAAGTAAAGCTTGATCAAGATTTGTTTTTGCCAGATCTCTTACCTCGTCCACCCCAGGAAAATGCCTTCCTGGTTCAATATAATCCGCAACGTAAATAATTTTTTCTAATAACGTCATGTCAGGGCGGCCCGCTGTATGATATTTTATTGCACTCAATATTTCTAGGTCAGTGATTCCTACTTCCTTTTCTACAAGGAAAGCTCCTACAGGTGCATGCCACAGCTCACTATTATGTTCTAATAATTGCTTTGGCATTTTCTGTTCGACGATGATTTGTTTCATTTCCTCTTTTGGACGAAATTTTGCATAATCATGAAAAATTGCTGCTGTTTCTGCTTTTTTAACATCTGCACCGTATTGATAGGACAATTGAATAGCCGTTTCCATAACTCCTATTGTATGATTGTAGCGATGTTCTGTTATTTGTTCTGCGACAATCTTTAATGCAGCTTCACGTTCCATATAAACGATTCTCCTCTATATATCTTTTCACATCATCAGGTAAAAGATAAGCAGTATTTTCTCCAGCTTTTATCCGTTCTCGCAGCATGGTTGAGGAAACATCAAATTGCGGTATTTCAACCTCTTTTACCGGATAGTTCGTACTCGTTGTGTAGCCCGGCCGTTTGACTCCAACAAATGTCACAAGCTTGACTACCTCTTCAATCTTATACCAGTGCGGTAAATATTCGATCATATCTGCACCAACTATAAAATAAAAGGCATAAGCAGGATATTGTTCACGTAAAAGACAAAGCGTATCATATGTATAGGAAGGTCCTTCTCGTTCTAATTCAATTGTATCAATCTTAAATTGATCTTTTTTAGTAAGCGCCAATTTCAGCATATTAACACGGTGCTTGCTATTAGTAAATTCTTCTGTTTGCTTATGGGGAGGTATTTGATTGGGTATAAACCATATTTCATCTAATTGCAACGAATGTAATACCTCACTCGCAATTAATAAATGGCCAAAATGAGGCGGATCAAATGTACCTCCTAATAGCCCTATTTTTATTGACATTTCATCCCCCTCCCAATCAATTAATTAGGTAAACGAAGTTGTTTATTTTCCTTCGATTCTTTATATAAGACAATAGTGTTGCCAATAACTTGAACAAGTTCTGCACCTGATCCCTTCACTAATGCTTCAGCAACTAAATCTTTATCCTCTTCACAATTTTGCAAAACAGATACCTTCAAAAGCTCCCGAGCTTCTAATGCATCTGTAATCTGCATAATCATATTCTCGTTTACTCCGCCTTTTCCAACTTGAAAAATGGGATTCAAGTGATGTGCTTCTCCACGCAAAAAACGTTTTTGTTTGCCTGTTAACATGATGTTCCTCCTAGCTTGTCATATACAATTTCTGTCATTCTCTCAATTGATGGCTCTGTGCCTGTCCATAATGTGAAGGCTAGTGCTGCCTGATGAACAAACATACCCACGCCATTATGAATCGTTAAACCTCGTTCTTCCGCTTCTTGCAGTAATGCCGTTTTAATTGGATTATAAACAATATCACTCACAACTGCTGTCCTTTTAGCATGTTTAATAGAAAGGGGTTTTTGCTCAATATTCGGATGCATCCCAACAGCTGTTGTATGAATAATGACATCATAGTTTTCTAATTGTTGTTCAGCTTGTTCCAAGGATAATGCCCTACTCGTCTGTTCAAATGGGCATTCATTAATTAATTCCTCTGCCTTTGATACAGTTCGATTACAAAGATCAATCTCACGGCATCCTTGATGAGCCAAAGTAAAATAAATGCCTCTTGCTGCACCGCCTGCACCTATGATAAGAACTTTTTGCTCCTGAATCGGTTTTTGTAAAACCTTTGATAAAGATCTTACATAACCATTTCCATCTGTATTGTGACCAATTAGCCGTCCCTCTTCATTGATTACAGTATTAACGGCACCAGCAATCCTTGCTGTTTCATCAAGCTCATCTAAATAAGGAATAATTGAGAGCTTATGCGGGATTGTTACATTATACCCTTTTACCCCTAAAACCTTAAGTGCATGAACGGATTCTCCCAGCTTTTCTGGCTCAACATGAAAAGCATGATAATAGCCATCTAGGCTTTTTTCCTTAAAGGCATCATTATGGATGTCAGGAGACATTGAATGTTTAATAGGACATCCAATTACGCCATATAAGTTCCCCATATTTTTCCTCTCCCTGATTAAATTAGCGATTTTCTTATTGATACATTTACACCTTGAGGAGCATAAGCTATAACCTTTTTCCCCGGATTATTGATTGTTAACCAGCCTAAGCCTGAAAATACGATATCTGTTTTGCCTTCTTTTATCATAAATTCATGTGGTACAAGCTTAGGAAATGATCCTGCATCCTCTTTTCTTGGCGGTGTTAAAAGCTCACCGACATGCTTTTCATATAAAGCATCGGCATTTTCTCTTTTTGTACGATGGATCTTTAATTCATTCGGGATATAGCAAACAAATGACTCTCTTCCGCCTGACACGTAATCCATCCGAGCAAGTCCGCCAAAATACAGAGTTTGACCCTCATTTAATTGAAATACCTTCGGCTTAATTTCTTTTTTAGGACTTAATAGCTTTAAATCCTGTTTATCAACAAAGTGAGCCATTTGGTGATGGTTTATTATACCAGGAGTATCATAAAGTGCAGCCCCATTTTCAAGCGGGATCTCAATTAAATCCAATGTTGTCCCCGGATAATGTGAGGTTGTTATCACATCATTAACACCAGCTACCTCTTTTATCAGACGATTAATAAATGTTGATTTCCCAACATTTGTCACTCCTACAACGTAAACATCTTGTCCGTTACGATAGGAATCAATTAGCTCAGCAGCTTCTCTAATACCATGGCCTCTCGCAGAGCTAACTAAGCAAACATCTATAGGTTTTAAGCCTAATTCCTTCGCTTCTCGTTTCATCCAATTGATCAGCTTTTGATGCTTAACTGATTTCGGCAGAATATCGCTTTTGTTTCCTATTAGCAGAATTGGGTTGCCTCCAACAAATCGTTGAATTCCCTGCAGCCAGCTTCCATTAAAATCAAAAATATCGACAATTTTAACAATTAATCCTTTGGACTCCCCGATACCATGGAGGATTTTCAGGAAATCATCATCTGTTAATGAAACATCCTGTATTTCATTGTAATTTTTTAAGCGAAAGCAGCGCTGGCAAATGATATCGTCCTTTGCAAGGGCACTTTCCGGAGCAAAACCTAGTTTATTCGGATCTTCTGTTTGAATGGCTACTCCACACCCTATACATGAAAAATGCTGTTCTGTCACGTTTCTATTCCTCCCACTGAATCATCCCTTTTCGTTTTAAGTTATCCATAATTCTCCGCTCAATTTTCCGATTAAACCTTGTAAAGAAACCATCTGTAGATGCAACAGGGACGACTAATATCGTCTGAAATCCGTTGCGATTGCCACCTAGAACATCTGTTAATAATTGATCACCAATGACAACCACTTCTTCTTTTTTCAGTTTCATTGTTTTTACTGCTTTTAAAAATGCCTTCCCCATCGGCTTTCTTGCCTTAGGAATAAATTTAATATTAAGAGGCTCTGAAAATGCCTTTACCCGTTTTTCGTTATTATTGGAAACAATTGTAATATCAATTCCATGCTCTTTTACTTCCCTAAACCAATCCTGCAATTGCGGTGTTGCAGTTGGCCGATCCCATTCGACAAGCGTATTATCTAAATCAGTAATGATTCCTTTAATTCCGCTTTCTTTTAATTTTTGCGGTGAAATATGAAAAACACTTTTCACATAGTCACCTGGTAAGAATAATCGTAGCATGAGTTTAAACACCTCATTATTCATTTTTTTGCCATATTACATCATAACCAATTTAGCGTATACTTTCAAAAGAAACTTATAGTTTATGAGAAAAAGCTTAACAATATCATAAAAACTTTTCGACAAATTCCGATTCTCTTCAACACTTGTGGATAATATTATACACATTATCCCCTCTGTAATACCTCACTTTTTACCTTTTATAAACAACATACCCACAGTTTATCCACCAATATCTGTGGATAAGAGAACGGTTGTTCCATTTTTTTATTCATGTTAGATTTAAATCAATAACAAAATATAACAGATTAGGTAATTCCTTATTAAAAATAAGCAAGGTTAGGAGGTGTAGAGCCACTCAGTTGGCCACTATGCATGCGTAAACTTTCTGACGAATTGTTAATTGAATCCTATTTTAAAGCAACTGAAATGAAACTACATGATGATTTTATCGAATTAATCGCAAATGAAATAAAACGCCGTTCCTTAGGACATGTTCTAAAAGCTTCTTCATAATCATTTCACGCCGGTAAACGGCTCTTTTTTTTATCCTTAAAATGATTCTTTATTGATTTAGTATTTCCGTAAACGCCCTTATGTATCATGTAATAAGTGAAGTAATTATAACATTTGTTTGTCATTACAACTATTATAATCTATCTATGGTACAAAACAAAAAAAGGGAATGGTCCTTTTATGTTTGTTAAGACCCTTCAAAATTGACTTAACGAAAAGAATGATAATAATAGTAACCGCAGCCAATAACCAATAATAGTAACAGGATAACAATAAACGCATACCAGTAGCCACAACTGATTCCTGTATATGCCGGTAATATGGATACGGTCCAAGACCATAAGTTTCATAGCCATACATCACTGTCTCCCCACTTCCTTTTACATCTTGTACTACATAACTATGGATAATTCCCCACTTAGGTTTTAGGCTTTTTCCTATTGATGTACAAATATCATACGTAGTAAATATTTTATCGTTTTTTATCTTATTTCATTGTACATGCACGAACTACCTGCCACGAACATAAACATGACTATAGGCATTTGCCTACATAAAGTATTAGTGGAGGTGGAGGTATGACAGGGCTCATAACAGCACTAGGTTTCTTCGTAAAAGAATTAGTGTTCTTAGTATCTTATGTAAAAAATAATGCCTTCCCACAGCCTTTGTCTGCAACAGACGAGAAGAAATATTTGCGACTCATGGCAGAGGGTGATGAGTATGCAAGAAATCTTTTAATCGAACACAACTTGCGGCTTGTTGCTCATATCGTAAAAAAGTTTGAAAACACTGGGGAAGACTCTGAAGATCTCATTTCAATTGGAACAATTGGATTGATTAAAGCGATTGAAAGCTATTCACAAGGGAAAGGAACAAAATTGGCAACCTATGCGGCACGATGTATAGAAAATGAAATACTTATGCATTTACGTGCTTTAAAGAAGACAAAAAAAGATGTTTCCTTACACGATCCAATTGGTCAAGATAAAGAGGGAAATGAAATTAGCCTAATTGATGTATTAAAATCCGAAAACGAGGATGTCATCGATACAATCCAATTGAATATGGAGCTTGAGAAAGTTAAGGAATATATTGATATATTGGACGGAAGAGAAAAAGAAGTTATTATCGGAAGATTCGGCTTGGATTTAAAAAAAGAAAAGACTCAGCGTGAAATTGCAAAGGAGTTAGGCATATCCAGAAGCTACGTTTCTAGAATTGAAAAACGTGCTCTTATGAAAATGTTCCATGAATTTTATCGAGCGGAAAAAGAAAAAAGAAACCGCAAAAAGGAATAAAGACAAAAGAGAAGAGAAATTTTTCCTCTTCTCTTTTTTATTTGCCAATCTTATGAGTTATAAACGGCTTTTGAATAATTTCTACCTTGATCTAAGCTAAGTGGAATCCTTCTTTACAGTTAAATGTACAAGCAGTTTGATTTTCATCATTGTCATCGCCTCCAATTATTATTTTCGTTTTAAATTACATGTGAAACTCGTTTAACACTTTTACTTTTGACTGTTCCATTCTTTTTTGCACTTCTTGATTTGTTTCAATTTCTTCTTTTGAATGTTTTCTTTTTGATACTGAAAAAGTCAATGTAATAAAAAATAGATTGATTGTCATGTGTATCACCTCCTTTAAAGCAATTCGCACCTCATTGATGAGTGTATACAGGCTGCCGAGCTTAAAAGGTAGAACAAAAGCGAAAGCGCATTGCTCATCCTAGCGCAAATAAGACGCACAGGTATAGAAGAGGCTCTTTGTCTTCACTTCCTGAGTGGCTAGACTTGCGGAGCTAGGCGCTGTAGCTGTTATATGAGCGCTAATTCATAGTAGGATTATGAATTTCCTATCAATAAAAAAACGCCACAGGGCAGCCTGTGACGTTATCCTTATATATAGAGAACGCCACATGCAGTTCTAATTGACCCATGGCGTCATTTCATTAATCAGTCTTCAGATCCTCTTAGAAGGAAAGGGATGATACACCAATATGGTCGAATAGATGGTTTAATTTTAAGTTTTGTTTTGCAGTTTTTAATGTTGAACACTTCATCATCTTCTTCGACCTCCTTAGTTTTTATTTGCTATTCCTTGGTAATTATATCCATGATTTCCAAATCTGTAAATAGTTTTTCTCATCATTCTTGTAATGTTTTTATTTTCAGATAATTGAATACGCTACCATTTAAATCCTTTTAATCATATTGACTAACTACGTTTTCTCTGCCTGTGTTATTAAATGTGTTTAGTGTTTATGTGCCCCAGTAACTAAGTGAAAGTCAAAAAAAAAACGCCTAAAAAGTAGGCGTTTTTTCATTAATCCTTATTTTAATCCTCTAGCTTATCCAATTGTTTTTTATATTTTAAGGAAGCTTTAAAGCAAACAAAGGCTCCTAGTAAAAATAAAACCGTTGTGATCATCAGCGCAATATCGTATATTTCCGGTTTGCCATGATCAGGTAAGACTACGCCAATATAGAGAAAGACACTTACAGCCAGCAGGATAAATGCATACTGCTTAAAATCAACCATTAGCGACTGAATATCCTTTTTATTCATTTTATCTCCCACCTATTTGATGTGTTATAGTAACACAATAACATAGTCTAATAAACTATTAACCAAGTAAATTTCTCCAAATAGGCTAGGACTAAAACAAACAATACATTCAAAATTTGACTTCCATCAGTTAGGTATTACTTTCGTTAAAAATGGGACAACAAAAAAAGGAATCGATTTATAACCGTTCCTTCTTGAGTTAACCATTCTATATAGCTTCTACGATTTTTAGGACTAAATCTGCTGAATGTTTTGCAGCTTGATCTAAAAATTGCTCAAAGGAAATATTTGATTCTTTTCCGGCAATATCAGATAAAGCTCTTATCACAACAAATGGAATATTAAATTGGTGACAAACCTGAGCTATAGCAGCAGCTTCCATTTCCCCTGCGTGCAGATCATTAAACTTGCTTCGGATAAATTCTACTTTTACAGGATCATTTAAGAACGAATCGCCTGTGACAATTAATCCTTTTGCCACTTGGATGGTTGAGATTTCTTCAGCTTTTTTAACTGCCACTTCAACAAGTTTTTCATTTGGCGTGTAAGCTGCCGGCAAACCTGGAACTTGTCCATATTCATATCCAAATGCTGTAACATCCACATCATTATGGCGAACTTCTGTAGAAATAACGATATCACCTACATTTAAAGATGGATGAAATCCACCGGCAGATCCAGTGTTAATAACATAATCAGGCTTAAAACGATCTAAAAGCAGCGTTGTACTCATAGCTGCATTCACTTTTCCAATACCAGACTTTAATAATACAACCTCAACCCCTTTATAGAATCCTTTTGTAAATTCGCTTCCCGCAATATCCTCTTGTTCACGATTTTCAAGCTTCTCTCTTAGGATTGTTACTTCTTCTTCCATTGCCCCAATTATTGCGATTTTCATTTTTTCATTCCCTTTCCATTATGTATCAGCTCTTCGACAACAAGTTGACTTTCTTTTAAAACGGTTATTTCATTTTCCTTGCCATCATCATTCCTCATTAGAAGTTTACCTATTTCACCGTTTATTCGCAAGACCACTATTTTTTATTCTGATTTTTAGATTGTTCTTCTCGACCATTTTTTGTTACTATTTTCTCATGACGATTAAGGATATTAAGAGGTGTAAATAATGAGTTTCCAACTTGATCTTATTAAGGACAAAATTGAATTTTTCGAAGCACCATCGATTAAAGAACTCGAGAAAAAAATAACCGAGCAAATCACTCATAACCAAGCCATCCTATTAACTGTTCATTCTGTTTCCCATCAAATGCATGTTACAGAAGAAGGCAATCGATTTTATAGTGCTGTCGTTCACTTTAAAGCTCAAACGTGAAATACTAAAGCTCAGGTACGCCTTGATCCAAGCCAATGGGACAAATATGCCAATTTGGGGTAAAACGGCATCTATTGCCTTTAATTTCAATTTGGCAAGACCTTAATGGAGCTAGGCGCTTGCAGTCAAAAGCACGACTTTCGATGCACGTGCACGTCCTATTCTACAGAGCTGACACCCAATCACTAATCCACTGTACAGGGAAATATGCAAAAAGCAGCGGCAATTGTGATGTGATCCCCAAAAGTTAGAGTTTTGTATTAAGCAGCTGATTGGCTGGTATGGATGCGGTATTGAACCGGACTCATACCTGCCAATTTTTGCTTTATACGCTTGTTATTATAATAATCGATATATTCTTCAATTCTCTTTTTTAATTCCTCAAATGAGCACAGTGCTTCTCCATAATACATTTCTTGTTTGACTAACGCGAAAAAATTCTCCATCGGGGAGTTATCTAAACAGTTTCCTTTTCGCGACATACTCTGGTATACCCTATATTCCTTAAGTGTTTTTACCCATTTATTATGTTGATATTGCCATCCTTGATCAGAATGTACAGTAGTCCTGTACTTTGAAACTTTTACTATTTCAAGGGCTTCCTCTAGAGGTTTAAGGGCTAATTCTAAGGTTGGACGCATACCTATCCCATACGAAAGAATTTCACCGTTGAACATACATAATGGGATTGAAATACAGTTTTACACCGTCAGAACACTTAAATTCTGTGATATCTGTTGCTAATTTTTGATGACACCTATTTGTGTGGAAACGGCGATTAATACGGTTCTTGGCAACAGTTCCAATAGTCCCTCTGTAAGAACTGTACTTCCGTGATTTTCTTTTGAACTTATCTCCTTTGAGTCCGAGTTTATTCATGATGCGTTGCACCTTTTTATGATTCACTTTAGAACCGCGATTTTTCAATTCTAGCTTGATACGACGATAACCATAATTGCCATTATTTTCATCAATAATAGATTGAACAGTTTCCTCAAGTACGTGATCTGGATTTTTTTTCTTCATTACTTTTATATGTTAATGATAGGAAGACTCCAGAATACCGACTATTCGTAAAACATCCTTTAATTTGAAGATTTCTTTGAGTTCGAATGATAACGCTGCTTGTGCTTTTCGAGATAGCCTTCCGGATCCATCTGAAAAGCTCGCAACTTTTTTAGGTATTCTACCTCTAAACGCAGAAGTTCGTTTTCTCTCTCCAATTTTTGTTCGTACGTCATTTCCTTTTCTTCTGCAACTTTTTTATTGCTTTTGTTCTTATTAAAATCAGACATGGATGGCCGTCCTTTCGGTCTATCCAGGGCCTCAGGACCACCCTCCAAAAAAACTTTCTTCCAAGAAGCTATCATAGAAGGGTTGGTTAGTCCAAATTGAAGGGCTGTATCAGTCTCTGAAGAACCTGTTCTTTTCATAAAGCTTAATACATCTAGCTTAAATTGAACAGAATAAGTTTCCTTGTTCTTCTTTCTCATTAACCCTTTCTCCCCAAATTTTTCGTAAGCTTTTACCCATCTCAAAATACGTGTAGAGTCTTTCATATTATACTTTTGTGCTAATAATCTATATCCCAATTTACCTTCTAAATACTCTTTTACAAGCTTCAACTTAAATTCTTCACTATATTTAGCCAACTAAAAAACACCCCAATAATTAGATTTCACTCTAACTTTTGGGGTGCAGTCCATTGCCGCTGCTTTTAGTTTACTTTTTCAATTTTTGTTGGCTTCCAGCCTTTGTTTTCAACCCATGTGATATATACTTTATATTTCGCAGATTTATCCTTTGGCGAGATTGTACCTACTGCATCGTTTGGTCCCCCATTATTTCCAAGGAACCAAATGATCATCTCTGATTCAGGAATTCCTGTCGCATAGCTAAGAGCCTTAGTCATTTCAGCCCAATCTTGAGAGTTTTTATCATAATTAGCTGAATGCGGCTCAGCTTGAGACGTACCTACCGGATTCCAGCCTGGATTTTCAATTGTTTCTTCTACACCTGAGCCAGGCTCTCCTTGTGTAATGGTTGCCTGTTCAAATGGATCTTCTGGTGTAGTTTCTTCTGCAGCAGGATCCTCTGTTGATTCTTCTGCATTTTCCTCATCTTCGGTTTTTTTATCTTTCTCATCAGCTGATTGATCGCTTTCTTCCTGTTCTTTCTCTTTATCTGCAGTTGCTTCTTCGTTACTGTTTTCTTGGTTTGCTAATTTTATGTCAGGCGGTTCATTATATTTGGCAGTTTTGTCAGCATCACTTCCGCCAAAGATGAGCTGAGATCCAATTACAAGAATAAGAACTGCAACAATTCCTATTAATGTATTCAAGACGATGTTGGTCTTTCTACGCTTATCTCTTTTTTCATAACGAGAGTTTACATGATTATAACTCAATGTCCTACACTCCTTTGTCCCTCATACCTTCTGTCTTATTCTAGCATTAGAATGCCATTCTATCTAGTTGTTTTATCTATTTGTTACTCTTTTATTACAGAATGTTAATATTACAAATGAAAAAATATCCCCAATTTTGTTAACTATTTTTATTTTCCTTCCCGTTAATTTCCCCCTAAGATCACCTGCCATTTAGTCCATCTTTGCTAATTCATTTACTATATCGTAAAAGGCAGCATTTGTTCCAGCTTGAGAACTTGTCGTGTCCATCTCTACGACAACAAGAGCATAATTAGGATTACTTGATGGAAAATAGCCTGCAAACCATTTGTTGTAAAGTGTTTCACCCTTTTCATTTTTCTTACCTGTCTGAGCTGTTCCTGATTTACCTGATACCTCCAAAGGAGAAGTTTGAAACCTTCTTCCTGTTCCTTCAGGATCTGTTACAACTAAACGAAGCATCTCTTGCAGCTTAGAAACTGTTAGTGGTGATATCTTTTCCCCTTCTAAAGAATTAGACGTAAAAGAGAACATATTGGTTCCATTTTTATATAATATATTTTCTACGATTTTCACTTGGTCTTTTTGACCGCCTCTTGCGATTGTGGCCATCATATTGGCAACCCCAAGCGGTGTCACCTTTACATCTTTCTGACCAATTGCAGTCTGATCGATCGCTCGCTCAACTTTTTTATCCTTTTCATCGACCCAAACACGCCCAGCCTTTTCATCAGGAAATTGCTTAAAATTTTGATAATGAAACACTGTTCCCCTCCAACCAACAGGTCCAAGTAATCCTAGCTTCTCAGCCGTATCCTCGATCACCATCTCATCCTTTTCCATTAGTTCTTCAGCAAGAGTTGTAAACGTGTAATTGCAGCTTTTTGCAAAGCTCCTTGCAAAGGTCAGCATTCCATCATCCTGTTCTCCATCCTTTTCCCCATATAAATTAAGGTTACAGTTAAACTCTCTTGTGACATCATCTAAACCATATTCAATTGCAGCTGCAGAAATGACAGTTTTGAATACTGATCCAGGAAAAAGCGGCTGGAGCATATGATTGATTAAGGTATTACTATTTGATCGGTTGAGATCAGGCTTGCTCACCATTGCCAATACTTCATTTGTCTTCACATCCAATAGTACAAGTCCTCCGGTTTCAACCTTTTGTTTGGCTAATACATCTTCAGCCATTTCCTGTATATTCTTGTTTAATGTCGTCTTTACTGTAACAGGATAAAATGGATTCGAGTCTGCAATGTATTTTACATTGACACCAAAGAGAGGATGTCCATCTCCGTCAACATGATATAAAAGCTTCGTTGCTTCATCAGGCAAAAGAAACTCATCAAATGCTTCCTCCAGGCCTGTTAATCCAATCTTGGTTTTATAGGATAAATCCTTGCGTTCAGGATATTTTCTTCTCAATGCTTCTGCATTCTCACCTGTTATCCCTAAAATATGCTCTCCTATCGTCTCCTCCATAGGTGATTGCTTGTATATCCCAAAAACTCCTGGTATCTTAAAATCATTTATTTCATCTAGCTCTGAGCTTGATAAGGATAATCTATCCTTACTTGAAAGAACAAGCGGTTCTTTTGCATGTTGTAAACGATTTTTCAACTCATCGCTTGAAATATTCACGATCTCTGCAATCTTATCTGCAGGCCATGTAATATCTTTTAAAAAGGGGAACAAAACCAGGGAAGGCTCAGCTTGATTACGTAATGAATCCCCGTTACGATCTACGAAGCGCCCGCGTCCATCATCAATAACAACCTCTTGAGTCCGTTGATTAACACTTTCCTGGATCAGATTTACCCCTTTTTTAGAGTATGATTCTGTATGAATTAATTGAAGGTCTGCTAATCGAAAAAGAATGAAAAAGAGGACTAAAAGAAAAAAAGTTCCGACAAATAAAAATCTTTTTTTGAAATTCATGGAAACCTCCTATAGAATGACACAAGCCAACATCTTTTTTGGTTTGAATAATTCTTGAGGTGAGGGCAACTCTTGATCGCACTCTTTTTTATTAATGAAGGCTATTCTCGCAAAATTTGGTTGCTGCTGGCCTAATATTGCGGAGTGGTTGATTGCAGCAAGCGAAAACTATTTCTCGGTTGGTAAATCTCCTCGGCATAAGTACCTGCATAAGTCCCTATACCGCTGTACATGCAGCAGTCATGCAACAAACTCCAAACAAACCAAAAACCTATTTAAAACAAAGCGCTTAGAAAAGAGCCTAGATAAAAAAACACCTCGCCATCAGTTTCGACGAGGTGTTTCCTATATAAACCTGCTTTTAGCTAATTTTCACAATTTTCACTAGCATTTCTCCACCAGGAGTTTGTACAGTAACTTCTTCTCCTACTTTACGGCCAAGTAAGCTTTTGGCAATTGGAGAGTCGTTTGAAATTTTGCCTTCAAATGGATCTGCTTCAGCACTTCCTACAATTGTATAGGTTTCTTCATCACCATCTGGAAGTTCTGTAAATGTAACAGTTCTTCCAAGTGATACTGAGCTTGTATCTGCTTCACCTTCAATAATTTTTGCATTGCGAATCATATTTTCAATTGTCGTAATACGACCTTCAACAAATGCTTGCTCTTCTTTAGCTGAATCGTACTCAGAGTTCTCTGAGAGATCACCAAAGCTACGGGCAATTTTAATTCTTTCAACCACTTCTTTACGTTTAACCGTTTTCAAATATTCAAGCTCCTGCTCGAGCTTTTCTTTCCCTTCCTTTGTCATAGGAAAAACTTTTTCTTGTGCCATGTTTGTTCCACTCCTTCTAGTAGACTGTTCCCCGTCGTTTTTTAATCTGTAGCTTTGTACTTTTTCTTGATAAGAGATTTCTTTATAAGTATGTATACATGAAGCTTTTTGCCTCATATCGAAAAATGTATGCAGTAATAAAACATACTTTTATTCTCATATGTGACCATTGATAAGAAAGTAGTTGATTTGCTTAGGGATCAAGCAGATTGTATGAAAAAAGCAAGGGCAACAGTTTGCCCTTAGCTTTGACTTTAGACATGCCCTAAGAAATTTAATCTTATACATAATATGATCACAGTACTCTTTATCTATGCTATGTTATTACAAAATTGCATTTAGTTCAAGAATTGTTTGAATTTTTGTTACCATTAAATCAATGGCAACATGATTTTGGCCGCCCTCAGGGATAATGATATCAGCATAGCGTTTTGTCGGTTCAATAAATTGATTATGCATTGGTCTGACAACAGAGATGTATTGCTCAATGACAGAATCAATTGAACGGCCGCGTTCTTTAATATCCCGCTGGATACGTCTGATGATCCTGATATCTGCATCTGTATCTACAAACAGTTTAATATCCATAAGGTCACGAAGACGCTCATCTTCTAAAATTAAAATGCCTTCTAAAATTATAACATCTTTCGGTTCAACAACAATAACATCTTTCGATCTTGTATGCAATTTGTAATCGTATATCGGTTTTTCGATTGATTGATGATTGAGCAATAATTTTAAATGATCGATTAACAAATCATTATCAAAAGCCAAAGGATGATCATAATTTGTATTTAGTCTTTGCTCAAATGGTAAATGACTTTGATCTTTATAATAAAAATCTTGCTCAAGCATTAAAATTGAATGACCTTTAAAATGCTCATAAATCGATTTCGTTACACTTGTCTTACCTGAACCAGAGCCTCCGGCCACTCCGATTACAACGGGCTTCTTTCCCATATATTTAGAACCCCTTTCGCATCATGTTGTTACTAAAGACTGGTTTCTCCACTTTGAATCTTACGATTTGGAGCGGGTGGCGGGCTGCATCGAGCTCTTTTCCTTTTTCATCCCATATCTTTTCAATTGTTTGAGTAAAGTTATCAATTTCGGGACCAAAGAATTCAACTGTATCACCAGGTTGAAAATAATTTCGCTGCTGCATTGTTACCATTTGTGTTTCTTCGTCATATTCTAGTACAAGGCCTGCAAAATCATAAGGTGTTTTTATTGAATGGCTGCCAAACATTTGCTGTTTATAGCCTGGAACACCTTCAAAAAATGCTGAAGCCGTTTCACGGTTTGCACATTTGTCCAATTCTTTTAACCATTCAAGGTCGATCTTGAAATGTTCAGGATCAGCACAATAAGTATCAATCACTTTGCGATACACACTAACAACAGTTGCGATATAATGAATAGATTTCATTCTGCCTTCAATCTTCAAACTATCGATCCCCAGCTCAATCATTTTAGGAATGGATTCAATTAAATTCAAATCCTTTGGACTCATAGCAAATGGTGCATCTTTTTCGTTAAAAAGGGCAACCTCTTCGTCATTATCGAGCTTAAATAAACCATAGTCCCAGCGGCATGACTGACAGCATCCGCCACGATTTGAATCCCGTGCTGTCATATGGTTACTTAATGTACAGCGTCCTGAATAAGCAATACACATTGCACCATGGATAAAGGCTTCAATTTCGATATCAACTTTTTCTTTCATTTCCTTTATCTCTTCAGCACTCGTTTCACGTGCCAGTACGACGCGTTCTAGGCCCTCTTCCTTCCAAAATTGCACTGCCTTCCAGTTTGAAAGTGATTGCTGTGTGCTTAAATGCACCTCAAGCTTTGGAGCAACACGTCTGCATGTTTCAATGATTAGAGGGTCTGCAACGATGATACCAGCTACTCCCGCATTCTGGATCCCCATTAAATATTCATCAAGTCCGTCCATGTTTTCATTATGTGCGAAAATATTTGTTGTCACATAAATTTTCGCTCCGTATTTATTGGCAAAACGCACCCCTTCTGCCATTTCCTCCAGTGAGAAGTTACCTGCATTGGAGCGGAGGCCATATTCTTGTCCACCAATAAAAACTGCATCTGCTCCATAATGGACGGCAATTTTTAGCTTTTCTAAATTTCCAGCCGGAGCAAGCAACTCAGGTTTTTTTGTAATAACGCGCTTTCCATCAATAAGCTCTGAGATTTTATCAATTACTTCAGTCATGATTTTCACTCCTTCTTTCGAGACTTATGTTAATCATTGTTTAATTTTTTAATAAACTGTTTCTTTAAAGAAAAAGCCTGTATCTAAAGGACGGTTTTTTGCTTGCAGCCCTTCAATTTCTTCTAATAACATATCTTTAATGTCTTCATACTCTTCAATGTCAGAAATGTAAAGATCGATCGCTTTACGGTATTTTTTTGTTACCTCAAGAATATACTCTGATGTTTGGAGAACCCCATCAATTTTAAATGAATCTATGCCAGCCTCAATCATTTCTCCAAGTTCATCAATAATACAAATATCATTCGGACTCATAATATGTGTTCCATTAACATCTTCAAAAATTGGGTATTTATTATCCCTTTCAGGATCAAATAAAAACATCATTTCTTCTTCATTGCGATTTTCTACTTTTAATACTTTTCCTTGATATTCAAAATAATTTCCAAGTAATTTCCGTTTTGATTGGAACATACATGTCATACCATGGACCTGAACTTCAATTTCTAATTCAGCATGCTCCTTTATCTCCACTATGGCTTCCATACTTAGCTCACGGGCAAGTACTGCGCGCTTAGCACCTTTTCGTCCCCAATAGTTGCACGTATACCAGTTTGTCGCAGTTGTTTCAGTATTCCAATGAAGCTTAAGCTCAGGAGCAACTTCTCTAGCTGACATCAGCACAGCAGGATCCCCAAACACAACGGCATCTGCCTTAGCCTCTTTAAGAAATGCTAAATAGTCGCCTAACTCATTAACCATTTCATTATGAAAGATTCCATTCATGGCCACATATACTTTCTTTTGATGCTGATGGGCAATGGAAATAGCCTCCATTACTTGGTCCCTTGAAAACTCTCCAGCGAGACGGAGACCGAATTTTTGCTCACCAATAATAAAAGCATCAGCACCTGCTTCAATGAGAGGCACTATGTCCTCTACTTTTTTTGGTGTAACTAATAATTCAGGTTTTTGCATATTCAACACCTCATTTTCGTTTTGTCACTGCAATCCCGTCGCCAACAGGAATAATTGTCGTTTCATAAGAATTTAATGTATACAGCCAATGATTAAACTCATCAAGCTTTCTAACAAGAGTTCGTTGTCTCCTTGTCGTTAACTCTGACCGATCCCGAGCAACTGTTCCTTTAAACAGAACATTGTCTGTATAAATAATTCCATTTTCAGAAAGCATTGGTTCATACGTTTGAAAAAACTTTGAATACTTTGCTTTCGTTGCATCAATAAAGAGTGCATCAAACGGAGCAAAATTGCCTATGTTTTCTGATAAGGTAAGAGCATCCCCACACACAGTGTGGATTCGGTTCTCTAAGCCCATCTCTTTAATATGCTGATTTGCTTGCTGAAAACGCTCTTCATCAAGCTCTATAGTAATAATTTCGGTATTTGGCAATTTAAGTGCCATTCGAATTGCGGAATAACCAATTGCTGTACCAATCTCTAATATTCTCTTTGGCTGTTGCATAGAGAGAAGGAGCAGTAATACTTCAATACCTGTTTTCTCCATGATCGGTACGCCATTTTGCTCTGCGAAATCCTCCATCCGCTCAACATGTTGAGGCCGATCAGGTATCAAATTTTCTATATATGCCAACACTTCCTCGTTTATCATCATTGTCCTCCTGCAAAAAACTATAGTAAAACTACATATAAACCTAAAAATAAGAGCCCCACAATGGAACTCTTAGACTGATAATAATAAAGTGAGACTTCCTCAGTGGTGAAGTTCCTCAACCTACTGTTGGTTAGGAAGCTTTTCACACAATCCCTGTGACACCGCCTGATTTGGACATCAATCGCTCGGCAGAACTTTACGGGCAGTATCTTTCTCTAATCTTCTTAGTTTCTCTAGAATTTAAAAAACAGAGTATTAGTGCCCGTTAAATTTCGGACAAATTTTACACTCTCCGTAATAACTCGATATATTTTACCACAATAAGAAAGGGAATGCGAATAATTATTCACGTTCCCTTTCGTTTTAAGGAATAGCAATAATAAATCATTGGATTTACTGCTTCATTCCCTTTTAGTAGCTACCTATTTGTTTACATTTGTAATATGTTTATTTTTTTCTATATTATGTTCTTCAAGTGTTTTTGTAAAAATGACGTTCCCCTCTTTTGTAGCTAAGAAATAGAGGAAATCCGTATCTTCAGGTGATAATGCTGCTGCAAACGATACTTCACCCGCATTCGCAATTGGGCCCGGGGGTAATCCTTGGTTACGGTACGTGTTATAAGGTGATTCCACTTCAAGATCCTTATATAATACACGATCCTTGTGTTCGCCTAGGGCATATAATACGGTTGGGTCTGTTTGAAGAGGCATATCCTTTTCAATACGATTATAAAAGACACTTGATATCTTTTCACGATCCGCCTTTTCCGTTGCTTCTTCCTCAATTAACGATGCCATCGTGATAAAACGATGAACACTCATCTTTTTCTCTTGCAGCTGCGGAATATATTTAACAACAACTTGATTCATTTTCTTAATCATCGGCTCTACTACTTCTTCAATTGTCGCTTCCTTTTTATAATAAGGATAGGTTGCCGGATACAAATAGCCTTCAAGCGCGTACTTAACATCTTTGCCAAAAATATCATTAGTAAGTAAGTCTGGATATTTCGCTTTCATTGACTCAATAAATGTTTTATCTGTTAGTTTTGCTATTACTTCTTGTTCCGAAAATGCTGTATTATTGGCGATTATGGAAGCAATTTCTGTTAATTGTCTTCCTTCAGGTATGGTAATTTTAAAGGCAACTTCATTCATAAGCTTTCCTTGCTTTAAGCTTTCAATTATTTCTTCAAATGTCATTGCTTTTGTAAATGTGTAATTACCGGCTTGGAAGCCTGATTCGTTCTTAAATTTAATATAATATTTAAAAACACGGGCATTTTTTATAATCTCTTTTTCTTCTAAAATTTTCGAAATGTTTGATACTGATGACCCAATCGGTACAGTTACCTTAATTTTTCTTTGATCATTTGGATCAACAGGTTCTAAAGAAGATTTAATATATAGATATCCGCCTCCGATAATACCTGAGAACGCAATAATTAAAATGATAAAAACTGTTAGAACAATTTTTCTAACAACTTTTGCTTCATTTTGCTTTTCTAGAAGCTTTTTACGGAATAAATCCTTTTTTGAATCTCCTTCTGACATTCATATCCTCCTCTCATCCCAATTATTATACTACAATGTTCTATGTGTTTCGGCAATTTTTTCAGAAAAGTAGGGAATGAGTATGAAGAGCAGAGAAATATAACTGCATCATTGAAGGCTTTAGAATTCTCTTTAAGAGTTAAGGGGGAATACAATATGTATAAAAAAACAGGGTCTGACCCCTACCCTTAGATACAATTATTGGAATTAAATAGCTACATTCCAAATATTTGTGTTTGCAGGAGGGGTCTGACCCTTTGTTTGTATCCTTTTGTCAGCCAAATCAGGCTTACGCTTGTTCTTCTTCATCTAGGAATGTATTTAACATTTCTTCGATTAAATCCCACTCTTCTTCTGTTTCAATTGGCTCTAGTTCTCCATCTTCTCCATTAGCGTGCGGATTAAAACTTGATGCATGGATTTCGATTTCTTCACTGTCATCTTCATCAGCACCTACTGGGTAGTAAAGTACATATGATTTGTTAAACTCTTCTGATTCAAATGTAAATAGTACCTCACAAAGTTGTTCATTTCCAGCTTCATCTATAACAGTAATTTGTTTTTCGCCATGTTCCATGTGATTCACCTCATTATATTATTTAAACCTTAATTCAAACTATCCAAATACCCTTGTAAAATCATGACAGCAGCCATCTTATCAATTACTTGTTTACGCTTTTTCCTGCTTACATCTGCTGAAATCAGCATTCGTTCTGCGGCCATCGTTGTTAAACGTTCATCCCAGAGTACGACAGGAACATTAAACTTCTTTTTTAAGATCTCTGCAAAACTCAGGCTTGCTTCTGCTCTTGGGCCAATGGTACCATTCATGTTTTTGGGCATTCCAAGAACAATTTTCTCAACCCGATGCTCTTCCATGATTTCAGAAAGCCTTCTCAAGTTATAGTCTCGGCTTTCTTCATTTATTTTAATCGTTTCAATTCCTTGGGCTGTCCAGCCCAGCTCATCACTAACAGCAACCCCAAGGGTTTTAGAGCCTAAGTCCAATCCTAATATTTTCATAAAGTCCCTCTCAATTTTTTTTGAAGGAAAAGGGATGGGGCAAGCATTATCGTTAGTCTGCCGAATCCATCCCGATCGTTTCTTACATTTCTAATGCGATATCATGCTCGTTTGTGTAAGTAAGATTTTACTAGCTCCTCAATCAATTCATCACGTTCAAGCTTGCGAATTAAATTCCTAGCGTCACGATGACGTGGAATATAGGCAGGGTCACCTGAAAGCAAATAACCGACAATTTGATTAATCGGATTATAACCCTTTTCTTGCAATGCATCGTATACGGTATAAAGAACTTCATTCACATTTGTTTCAACCGATTCATCAGAGAAATTAAATTTCATTGTTTTATCAAATGAACTCACGATTCGCACCTCTTTCTCAGATCCTTGACAAAATCTGTTTATCCAATCTTACCTACATTTTACACTACTTTTCCTAATTATAAAACGGATTCAAGCCATTCCTCGACATATTTTAGTGCAGCTGTCAAGTTTTCAGGGCTTTTCCCACCTGCTTGTGCCATATCCGGACGACCGCCGCCTTTTCCGCCACAGCGTTCTGCAACTTCCTTAATTAGTTTCCCTGCATGATAACCTTTTTCGACTAAATCCTTCGTTACTCCTGCTACAAGGTTAACCTTTCCAGCTTCTGCAGCTCCGAGAACAACAATAGCCGATCCTAATTTGTTTTTCAAGTCATCCATCATGCCTCTCAAGCTATTCATATCTTTCGCATTAACTTGTGCAGCAAGCACCTTTACACCATTTACAGTGACTGCTTGATCCACAATACTGCTCGCTTCAAGATTGCCAAGCTTAGCAGTTAATGATTCATTTTCACGCTGAAGAGTACGATAATCATGTAATAAACCTTCTATTCTTGATACTAAATCCTTAGGATTTGCTTTTAAAAGTGCAGCAGCTTCTTGTAGCTTTTCCAGCTGATCATTAATTAATTGGTAAGCTGCTTGTCCTGTGACTGCTTCAATACGTCTTGTTCCAGCACCAATACCAGTTTCAGTCACGATTTTTAATAAACCAATTGAGGCTGTATTGTCGACATGACAGCCACCACATAGCTCCAAACTGTAATCTCCAACTTGTACAACACGGACAATCTCTCCGTATTTTTCACCGAAGAGCGCCATTGCCCCCATTTCCTTGGCTTCTTTAAGTGATTTATAATCAATATTTACATCGATGCTCTTCCAAATTTGCTCATTTACAGCTTGTTCAATACGGGTTAGCTCATCCCCGCTTACTTGACCGAAATGTGAGAAGTCAAAGCGAAGTCGTTCTGATGTAACTAAAGATCCAGCTTGATTTACATGAGATCCTAAAACATCTTTTAATGCTTGATGTAATAAATGTGTAGCAGTATGATTTTTCACAATAGCACTGCGATTGTTTTCAGATACCATAGCTGTTACAACGTCCCCTGGCTGTATGCTGCCGCTTTCGATAACAACATTATGGAGATTTTGTCCGTTTGGTGCCTTTTGAACGTCCTTTATTTTAACGCGGACCTTTTCACTAGTCAGAAAACCTTCATCAGCAATTTGTCCGCCGCTCTCAGCATAGAATGGAGTTTTATCAAGAATTAGCTGTACCTCGTCACCTTCGTGAGCCTCTTTAATCAATTCTCCCGCTTTCACCATCACAGCAACTGAAGCCGACTCTACTGTTAATTGGTTATAACCAACAAACTCACTGTCAACCTTGATGTCACCTAGCACACCGCCTTGAACTTGCATCGAGTCAACCTTTTGCATGGCAGAACGTGCACGGTCACGCTGTCTTTCCATTTCTTGTTCAAACCCATTATGATCAACCTTCATGCCTTCCTCTTCTGCATATTCCTCCGTTAATTCAACCGGGAAGCCATAAGTATCATATAAACGGAATACATCCTCACCTGGTATAATGTCACTGCCATTCGATTTTTGAGCTTTGATAACTTCGCTCAGAATTGCTAAGCCCTCATTTAATGTTTCGTGGAAACGTTCTTCTTCATTTTTAATGACCTTTTGAATAAATTCTGTTTTTGCTTTCACTTCCGGATAAAAATCTACCATTATTTCCGCTACAACAGGTACAAGCTCATACATGAACGGGCGGTTAATGTTTATTTGTTTTGCATAGCGAACTGCCCTTCTTAATAGGCGGCGAAGCACATAACCTCTGCCCTCATTTGAAGGAAGCGCTCCATCACTAATAGCAAAGCTTACCGTCCGAACATGGTCAGCAATCACCTTAAAAGCAACATCCTTTTCTTTATTTTGATGATAAGCTTCATTTGAAATTTCTTCAGTTGCCCGAATGATTGGCAGGAATAAATCAGTATCAAAATTTGTTTCAACATTTTGAATGACCGAAACCATTCGCTCAAGCCCCATGCCTGTATCAATGTTTTTCTTTGGCAACGGTGTATATGTACCATCCGGATTATGATTAAATTGTGAAAACACTAAATTCCAAACCTCTAAATAACGTTCATTTTCACCGCCTGGATATAGTTCTGGGTCATTAGGATTGTTGCCATAATCCTCACCACGATCATAAAATATTTCTGTATTAGGTCCGCTTGGTCCTTCCCCTATATCCCAAAAGTTTCCTTCTAAACGGATAATTCGCTCTTCAGGGATACCAATTTTATTTGTCCAAATATCAAAAGCTTCTTGATCTTCCGGATGAATCGTTACCGAAAGTTTTTCTGGTTCAAAGCCAATCCATTTTTCGCTCGTTAAAAATTCCCAAGCCCACTCAATTGCTTCCACTTTAAAATAATCACCGATAGAAAAATTACCAAGCATTTCAAAAAACGTGTGGTGTCTTGCTGTTTTCCCAACATTTTCAATATCATTGGTACGAATTGATTTTTGCGCATTACAAATTCTTGGATTTGCAGGTATGACCCGTCCATCAAAATATTTTTTTAATGTTGCAACACCGCTATTGATCCATAAAAGAGTTGGATCTTCATGTGGAACTAATGATGCACTTGGTTCAACAGCATGTCCTTTCTCTTTGAAAAAATCTAGAAACATTTGACGCACTTCAGCTGATTTCAAGTTTTTCATTGGAATCCTCCTTAATTTAACTTTTTGAATAATGCTTTACTGCCATGAATAAAGACAGAAATAAAATTAAAATCAAAAAAACCCTCAGCCTCTGTGTAAAGAATCCCTCTTTCCACAGGGACGAGAGTTAACTCGCGGTACCACCCTGATTATGGACATTTAAACGCGGCAAGCGTTAAACTTCTGGCAATAAGCATAGGACAAGCCGTCACGAAGGGTGTTTTTAACCTTCTGGACGATTGAGTATGAGCTCATAGTCAAATCGCGACTGCCTGATTTACGGCACATGAACGTCCTTACTTCGCCGATGGCGCCTGAAGCTGTTAAAAATGCTAAGTTCCAAAACTAAACATTTATAACCAAAGAAATAGTCCATCTCTTCATTAAACCGTAACGTGGTTTTAACGGCAGGTTTTTCTGCACTTAGGATTAGCCTTCTGTTGTCCGTACTTTAGAATTTCTTTCAGCCAAGGAAATTCCTCTCTAAAAAGCGGTTTCAACATACTTCGTTCCATCAATGATTTAGCAATATTCTATCGTGAATTATAGACAAGGTGCATGTAAATGTCAATGCTGCCTTCTAAGTTGTACAATATGTACAAGGATGACGCGTAAAATCACAACTATAGGTACTGCGAGCATTAAACCAAATACTCCAGCAATTTCTCCGCCTGCTAGTAGTGCTAGCATAATTATTATCGGGTGCATATGAAGACTTTTTCCTACAATAAATGGACCTAAAATATTTCCTTCCAAAAACTGCAAGGAGAGTATGATTGCAATTACAAATAACACCGTTTCCGTTGACATGGTTGCGGCAATAATTAAGGCAGGAACCGCTCCAATGACCGGGCCGAAATAAGGAATAATATTTGTTATTCCAATTAACAGCCCTAAGATCAGCGGGTATCTCACGTTAAAAAACCATAATAGCAAAAAAGCTAAACTGCCAATTATGAAGCAAACAAATAATTGGCCCCTTATATAACTTCCCAGTGAATGGTCTATTTCCTTTAAAAACCGGATTGCATCCTTTCTCCATTTTCGCGGGGTCAAATACCATGCTGCCTTTTTAAGCTGCTCATAGTCCTTTAGCATATAAAAGACGAGAAATGGAATAATCGCGAGTAAAAGGAGATAGTCGAAAATACTTTTTAAACTATTTATGATATTTTCAATCATAGAAGCAAGCCATTCTTCTGTTTCCTGAAACATTAAATCGATACGATCATGAATTCCATCAGGCCAACGATTTGTTTGTACATGAATTGAATCAATCCAACTTTTATAGGTTGTTGAAAACTGCGGGAAATTTTCAGAAAGGTCCCTGAGCTGGGTAACTAAAACGGGAATTCCCCGATAGAAACCATATCCGATTAAACCAAAAAATAAAAAATAAATAACGAGAATGGAAATTGATCTAGGAACCCCTGTCTTGTGAAGTTTCTCAATTACTGGATGAAGCAAATACGTAATAAATCCGCTAATTAAAAAAGGAATAAAAATCGCTTTAAACATGAGAAAAAAGGGATCCCACAGGTTATGAAGCTGAAAAAACACATAAATTGTAAGGAGTCCTAACAATAAAATAGTAATACGGAGTAACCATTTTATTTGACGGTCTCTCATTTCTTCACCTTCCCTCTCTTTCATATTGTGGAAGGAAGTTAGAAAATTATTCATGCTAAGGGATTCATTGTCAAAAATAATAAAGGAGCTGGCTTGCCAGCTCCTGCCCTTAAAACATTTTCATAACACGTTTACGCATTTTTCTCATCGAACGATTAGATGTCATATTAGAATTTCGTGCAACATAGTATGCTGCAGCACCAAGTCCTAATGAAACTAGTGAGGTTACGGTACGCTTCAAGACCTATCCCCCCTTTACATGCTTATTGATCGTTCATCCTCAGAAAATAAATCATCAAGTGAGCTTAACGTTCCATCCTCTTCAACTTGATGAGTTAATATTTTACCCTTTGAAACAGATAGTTCAATAAAGCAGTTCCAGCAGTAATATTGATTTACGCCTATCTTCCCAAGGTCTTTACTTTTACAATTCGGACATGAAAACAACTGGGCACACCTCTTTTTACATTAAAAATCGATGACGATAGCATCTTTGCTGATCGTAAGTGGTTCACCAGATGCTCTAACTACTTTCTTACCTTCAGTGATGTCAGCAAAGAATCCGTCCGTCAATTCGTATGCCTCAATTGTGCCCATTTTTTCAGAAAAATAAACGTCCTCTAATAAACCAAGTCGCTCTCCTTCTTTTGTAAGCACCGATTTATAGCGAAGATCATCATAGGTATTGTATGTGTAATTCGTCTTCATATCTTGGATCGAAAGCAGCTTGTTTTCATTTTCAACCATAACGCCATTTTCGCCAAGCGCATCAATTGAAGAAATTGGAACGAAGCGGTCACGATTGAACAACCCTTTGCCTTCCATAATCAGTCCGATAATAAAGCCCTCATGGGATAAACATAAATCGGTCACATGACCTAATAAGTTAGCGTTCTTATTACTATATACCGGAAGCCCTTTAAGATTTGAAAATGTCCGCAAAGAAATCCTCCACCTTTCCGAACATTTTTAGATTATGCCCTACTCCTTAAAGTCATACTCTGTAACGTTTTCCAATCAATATCTCCACTTAATTGTATAAAGCCAAATTACATTAAAAGGACTTATTCGGTCTTTTTTGTATTTTCTAATTTAATTATTCTTAATAAACACAAATAGAAACACATTCTTAGGAAATGTGGAAATTCATACCACAAATAAATCATTCTTAGAAAGAAGACAATATATTTGTCTACTGGTGATTCACTAGTAGCTGCCAATACTAATTGACCTTGACAATCTATTTTAAGGAGGAATTTAATTATGGTAAAAGAAACAGAATTAGAAGTTATTAAAAAGAATATTAAATCAAAAGATGCAGAAAAGGTTAAAATTGAAAAAGTTGCGTCTGCTATGGTAGAAGAAGAAATCGGCGAAGAGCTTGCACCGTTAAAAAGCCAATTACAAACTATACAACATGCCTTGAATCAATTAAATGTAAGTGGACAGCAATCTTCGATGTCATCAGTTGGGCAAAGTCAACAACAATCAAATGAGCTATTAAGTCAGATGCAACAATTTAGCGCACAAGCTCAACAACAACAACAGAAAACATTTCAACAATTACAACAATCTATACACCAGGCAGCTCAAATGTTAAATAATGTAGAACAATCACTGCAATCAGTCAATATGTTAAACCAAATTTCACAGCAAATTAACCAATCACAACAACAACTGCAAAACCAACAACAAAACCAACAACAAAACCAGCAACAGCAAAATCAAAGTCAATCAGGAAACCAAAGCATTTACCAGTAAGTCATTTTTAAATATGTGTAGTTGATCTATTCGTGTAGATCAACTACGCATTTTATATGTTTGCACGAGTATAAATTAGTTTTACTATTCCCTAAAAAATATTTTTTATTTTATTATTTAGTTTGTAAATATTTCCTCACTTTTTTTAAGAATAAGGTTTAATCTATAAGAACAACATAGAAGGCGTTAATCCATAAAATCATAAGGTGTAATGTGTTCCATTCCGATATTTGCATCTTCAATTGGAAATGGAAGTTCTTTTTGTAATTCATCGAGTTCATTAGAACCGTTTAGTTTAATTTTGAGTGTAGTTTGTCTTTCAGAACTCTCGTTATTCGAAATACTCCACTGCAAAGCTTCTCTTTCACCGCATAACACTAGTGATCGTTTACTTCTCGTTATAGCTGTATAGATTAGATTGCGCCTTAACATCCGATAATAGCCCTTTACCACCGGCAAGACAACAATCGGAAATTCACTTCCCTGTGATTTATGGATTGAGCAGCAAAATGCATGGGTAAACTGGTTAAAGTCCTGTTTTGTATATGTTACCTCATTGCCATCAAAGGAAATGACCACCATGTCTTCCTTTTCGGTATTTTCCTTTGCGTAAAAGACTGCTACGATTTCACCTATATCACCATTGAAAACATTGCTTTCCGGTTGGTTGACAAGCTGAAGAACCTTATCACCAGTCCGGTAAACAATATCACCAAAATTCATCTCTCTTTTTCCAGGTGTCTTAGGGTTAAAAAGCTCCTGAAGCAATTTGTTTAATTGATCAATTCCTGCCGGCCCTTTATACATAGGTGCCAATATTTGAATATCCTTTGATGTATATCCCTTTTTAATCGCACTTTTTATTACCTTTTCAACAACCTCTTTCATTTGTGACTGTGAGCATTGGATAAATGACCGATCTGAAGTTGGAGCAGTTATATTTTGAGGCAATCTTCCCTGTTTAATATCGTGTGCAAGCTCAATGATAGAAGAACCTTCTGCTTGACGGTAAATATCAGTTAGACGAACGGTAGGAATCTGCTTTGAAGCCAATAAATCACGAAGCACCTGGCCAGGTCCAACAGATGGTAACTGATCCTCATCCCCTACCATGATCACTTGTATATGTTTTGGAAGTGCTTTAAACAATTGATTGGCAATCCATATATCGACCATTGACACCTCGTCTACAATTAGGAGTTTTCCGGCAATTGGATTTTCTTCATCATGTTCAAAGCCATCAGCGCCATTCCACTTTAATAAGCGATGAATCGTTACAGCGGGCATGCCGGTTGCTTCACTCATTCGCTTTGCAGCACGCCCTGTAGGAGCAACTAGCAAGATTGGAAATGGTTCGTCTCTTTTATAATCTGCGGGATCAAGTGAGCAGCCATGTAAATCTGCATATAACTCTACTATTCCTTTAATGACAGTCGTTTTCCCAGTTCCTGGGCCACCTGTTAATAGCAGCATAGGCGACATTAATGCCTTTTGAATAGCATCCTTTTGCGTTGGGGCATATTGAACATTCATTCTCTCCTCTAGCTTTCCGAGTGAGAGTAAAAATTCAGACTCAGGAAATAGCTCTTCATATACAGTTTGTCCCAACACCTCTTTAATATTTTTGACCAACCCTTGTTCAGCGAAGTAAAGGCTTGGCAGGTACACTCTTTCATCTTCTACAATCAGTTTTTTCATTTCTGCTAAAGCATCAATCTCAGAGGCAATATCCATTTCCAGAATGGTTTCTTGTTTTGAGTGATTTAGGAGCTCCAAAGTCTTTGAAATAAGCTGGTCTACAGTTAAATATACATGTCCATCCTGCAAGGATAAATTTTCAATAAGATAAAGGCATGCCGCTTTGATTCGCTCAGGGCTTTTTCCTGGCATACCTAATTGTTTTCCAAGTTCATCTGCACGTACAAAACCGATTCCTTCTACATCATGTACCAATTGATACGGATTTTCCTGAATAATGGACAATGTTTCATCTTGATAGGCTTGATATATTTTCATGGCAAGCTGGGGGCCAAAACCAAATTGATTCAAGGCAATCATAATTTGCTCTAGACCTTGATGAGATACCAGCGATTCAACCAGCTGCTTCGCTTTTTCTTTATTAATTTTAGGAATATCATCTAAAATCGAAGGGTTTTGCAGGATTTTAGATATCGCTGACTCTCCTAATTTTTCTACAATCGTTTCTGCGGTCTTTTTGCCGATCCCTTTGAACAGATCACTAGATAAATATTGGATAATTCCTTCTTTTGTTTGCGGAATCTCTTTTCGAAAGTGCTCTGTCTGAAACTGCAGGCCAAACTTTGGGTGATTTGTAAAAGATCCAAAAAAAGTATATGTATCATCTTCATGCAGGAGAGGAAAGTAACCTGTTACGGTTATCTCTTTATCTTCGATCTTTTCGCTTGTTTCATGAACTCTTACCTTTAACACGGAATATAAGTTTTGCTCATTGTGAAAAATAACGACCTTCACAAGCCCCTTTACATAACGTTCTTTTTCACCGAATAAATCAGCACTTTCCTGCATGAATCCTGTTCTCCCTTCTACCTAAAATGCAGCTTTATTCTTTATTTGCATTCATAATTTTTAGTGCATGTCCTGCTAATAAGTGATCTGGCTGGATACTTAATGCTTTTTCCAGCATTTCAATAGCTTTTTCTGTATCTTCTTTAAATGCATATGCAACACCTAGATTGTAGAAAGCGTCAGCATGTTCCTTATCAAGTTCAACAACTTGCTGAAATTGCTTCATTGCTTCTTCCACTAAATCCTGCTGTGCCAGACATAATCCATATTGGAATCTTGCATCACTATCATGTTCATTTAATTCAACAGCACGTTGAAAATAGGGAAGTGCAAGGCGGTTTTGACCAATATTAAGCAAACACATTCCAAGCATGAAGTGCACGTCACCTTGATCCAATCCCTTTTTCAGTGCCTTTTCATACATTTTTTTGGCTTCATGATAATTTTCTTGATTAAAATATACATTTCCTGCTCCATAATAAGCAGTTGCTGCCTCATGATCTATTTCAAATGCCTTTTCATAAAATTTCAATGCCTTTTCAAGCTCATTTACCGCTGAAAGCAAATTCCCAAAATTGATATAGCTAATTGGATCTTTTGGGTTCGCTTCAATTGCTTCAGAGAAACTAGTTGCTGCTTCCTCAAACTTTCCCTGCTGCATTGCTTTAATTCCACGTTGATTTGCATCCATTGTCATACCTTCTTTCTACAAAAGCATAATATAACTTACAATGAAAAGGGGATGACATAGAAAAAATCCGTCAACCCCCATTTTTAATATTAGCGTATCCTTACCCAAGGTACCATAGCTTTTCACGATTTTTAAACACATCATCGATAGTACCGCCGCCAAGACATACTTCACCATCATAAAAAACGACAGCTTGACCTGGTGTAACAGCACGTATCGGTTGTTTGAACGTTACCTTGGCAGTTGTTTCATCAAGCATGTTAACTGTTACTTCATTGTCTGCCTGACGATAACGGAATTTTGCAGTACAGTTCAATTCAGTAGAAGGTTTTTCTGACACCCAATTTACATTGGTTGCGATAATTGAATCAGAATATAAAAGCTCGTTGTGGAATCCTTGATCAACGTATAATACATTTTTTTTCAAATCCTTACCAATCGCAAACCATGGTTCACCGCTGCCCCCGATACCAAGGCCATGTCGTTGACCGATTGTATAATACATCAACCCATCGTGCTTACCTTTTACTTCACCATCTAACGTTTGCATAATACCAGGTTGGGCTGGCAGATAGCCGCTCAAAAATTCTTTAAAATTCCGTTCCCCGATGAAGCAAATACCTGTACTATCCTTTTTAGTTGCTGTAGCAAGATTTGCTTTTTTCGCCATTTCACGAACCATTGGTTTCTCCAGGTCCCCAAGAGGAAACATGACTTTTGAAAGCTGCTCTTGACCCAATTGGTTAAGGAAATAGGTTTGGTCTTTGTTTTCATCAATTCCCCGCAGCATTTTATATTCACCATCACGGAATTCAACACGAGCATAATGTCCTGTAGCTAAATAGTCTGCTCCAAGTGACATGGCATGGTCTAAAAACGCCTTAAATTTAATCTCTTTATTACACATAACATCAGGATTAGGGGTTCTTCCCGCCTTGTATTCGTCTAAGAAATACGTAAAAACCTTATCCCAATATTGCTTTTCAAAATTGACTGCATAATATGGAATGCCTATTTGATTACATACCTCAATGACATCATTATAATCCTCTGTTGCTGTACACACACCATTCTCATCCGTGTCATCCCAGTTTTTCATAAAAATACCGATAACATCGTAGCCCTGTTCTTTTAGACGAAGCGCTGCAACAGATGAATCCACCCCGCCTGACATGCCAACGACTACTCTTGTATCTTTTGGATCTTTTTTCATCCGTTTCACCTCCATAATTGCTCTATGCTGTTACTCTTTTTACGATTTTTGAGATTTTCTCTGCAGCAAGTTGTATATCTTCTAAATTAGTTCCATAACCGAAGCTAAAGCGAATGGATGATACGATCCTTTCGGAATCTTTTCCAAACATAGCCACTAAAACATGGGATGGATCAACAGATCCTGCCGTACATGCTGATCCGCTTGAAGCAGCAATTTCAGCTAAATCTAAGTTAACTAATAGTGATTCAATTTGCGTTTTAGGAAAATACACATTAAAAACATGTGGAAGTCCGCTTTCTGAACCATTAATATCAAATTCAACATGATGATCATTAAAGATCGCGATCATTTCCTGTTTATATGACTTATACTTTTCTCTTTTTTCAAGGCGTTCAGTTAAGGCAAGATCAGCTGCACAACTTAACCCAAATATCCCTGGAACATTTTCTGTTCCCGCCCTGCGCTTTAGTTCCTGTTCTCCCCCATATAAGGAAGGCTGAAGCTTGATACCTGATTTTACATAAAGAAATCCTACACCTTTAGGTCCATTTATTTTATGGGCCGAAACGGTTAAAAGATCAACACCTAAATCTTTCACATTTATTTCTTCGATCCCAAAAGCTTGTACAGCATCTGTATGAAATAAAGCTTTATGTTCTTTTAACAGCCTTGATATCTCTGGAATCGGCTGTATGGATCCCACCTCATTATTACCGTACATGATTGATACAAGAATTGTTTCTTCCGTCAGATGTTTCTTTAATTCTTCAAGAGATATCACACCTTGTTGATTAACTGGCAAATAAGTAATGTTAAACCCCGCGCGTTCAAGATGCTTACATGCATGCAGCACGGCATGGTGCTCTATTTCCGTTGTAATAATATGTTTTCCAGCATGTGCATTTGCCAACGCTGTACCTATAATAGCTAGATTATCAGCCTCGGTACCGCCGCTTGTAAAAATGATTTCCGACGGCGCCGCTCCTATATGATTAGCTAGATTTCTTCTCGATTCATCAAGAATACGCCGCGCTTCTCTACCAAATGAATGAATGCTTGAAGGGTTACCGAAGTTTTCCGTCATTATCGGCAACATTTTTTCAGCAACCTCTGGGTGCAATGGAGATGTAGCGGCATGATCTAAATAAATACGTTTCATATGGCAACCCTCCGTTTCTTATGTCTATAAATTAATAGGCTGGCTTGTTTAAATTATCTGCTTCGATCAAGCGGCGAAGCAAAGGTATGCAGTCATAACGATTGACGTTGGGCCTTTTATACTACCAGCTTCTCCCGACAAATAAACCTCACCCTCCTAATAGCAAAGTCTACATCGAATCGTTTACGCTCTTCGTGTTTCCTTTGCGGTACCTTAACGGGTATTAAAGAGAGTTAGTTGGTTAGTAAAATTGTTTTAAATGACCTTGCAGTGTACAGCTGTAATAAAGCATAAGACGATCAGGAATAAAATGCGGGTTTTCCCTTCTAATTCTGATTGGCTAAACCAGCGGAGCTAGGAGCTGCAACTAGATTACAGTGCTTTTTTTACGTGTCGCTAAAGCAAGGCACTTCGGCAATTAAATATAGAACATATATGGCTCTTGATTGCCATCATTATCTGTATAACTCGCAAGATCTTCGAGTGTGGTATTATCTAACACATCTGCTACAGCATCACGGATTTTTATCCATAACTGTCTCTTAGCCGGCTCTTCATCTTCTAGAACTTCTACAGGGCTGATGGGACCTTCAAGAACACGAATAATATCGCCTGATGTAATCTTTGAGGGTTCATCACCTAAAATATAACCGCCGTAAGCCCCGCGGATACTTTTTACAAGTCGAGCATTTCTAAGCGGTGCGATCAGCTGCTCTAAATAATGCTCAGATAAATCATGTGTTTGTGCGATGCTTTTTAAAGAAGTAGGTCCTTCCCCATGCTTTCTTGCTAATTCAATCATAATTGTTAAACCATAACGGCCTTTAGTTGATATTTTCATCCTACCACCCCTACTAAATTCTATTTAAGCCAATTCCTTGACAACAATCTGATCATTAATAAAGAATCATTCTAGGTATTATCATTCATCCAATTGCCTGAAATAATAATTCTTATCACAAGCATTAATAAATGTCAAAAATAAAAATTCAGATGCAACCCAGTTACATTATCTTAGCTTCTTACTTTGAACATTAGCCATTATAGCATATTATAATATTATTAGGCACTATCTCCAACTATACAGGTTGGACATTCTGCTATTCAAATAATATGTTTTTCTAATAGGATAACCTATTTTTTAACGAAACGTTTGGAGTGTTTAATTTGAAGCAGCCACTTGCATATAGAATGCGCCCAAAAAGACTAGAGGATATTATTGGACAAACACATTTAGTCGCAGAAGGAAAAATAATTTATCGCATGGTAAAAGCGAAGCATTTGTCCTCAATGATTCTTTACGGCCCTCCTGGAATTGGAAAGACCTCAATTGCTACTGCAATTGCAGGCAGTACTGGTACAGCCTTTCGTATGCTTAACGCAGTTGTAAATAATAAAAAGGATATGGAGATTGTTGCTGAAGAAGCTAAAATGTCAGGGAAAGTTATCTTAATTTTAGATGAAGTCCATCGCTTAGACAAAGCAAAGCAAGATTTTTTGTTGCCATATCTTGAAAATGGGAAGATTATCTTAATTGGAGCGACAACAAGCAATCCTTACCATGCAATTAATCCGGCAATTCGCAGCCGCTGCCAAATTTTCGAACTACACTCTCTTAATGAAAAAGAGATTGAACAAGCTTTAGTTCGAGCGATTCACGATAAAGAGAACGGATTAGGCAGGCAACTAATTGACGTAAAAGAAGATGCCTTACATCATTTTGCAGGAAGCTGCGGTGGAGATGTTCGCTCGGCGCTAAACGCACTTGATTTAGCCGTACTTTCTACTGAACCAAATCAAGAGGGAACCATTGAAATAACGGTAAATATAGCTGAAGAATGCCTTCAAAAGAAAAGTTTTGTTCATGATAAAGATGGAGATGCTCATTATGACGTTCTCTCAGCCTTTCAAAAATCCATTAGAGGATCTGATGTAAATGCAGCCTTACATTATTTAGGGAGACTCATTGAAGCAGGTGATCTCGTCAGTATTAATAGAAGACTGCTAGTAATCGCCTATGAGGATATTGGACTAGCCAATCCACAAGCAGGGGGTCGTACATTGTCGGCCATTGAAGCGTCTGAACGTTTAGGGTTTCCAGAAGCCAGGATTCCCCTTGCAAATGCAGTTATTGAATTATGCTTATCCCCAAAATCAAATAGTGCTTATCAAGCATTGGACAGCGCCATAGCCGATATTAGAGCAGGTAAATCCGGCGATGTTCCTATCCATTTAAAGGATGCTCACTATAAAGGTGCAAAGGCTTTAGGAAGAGGGGTTGACTATTTATACCCTCACGATTATGAAAACGGCTGGGTAAAGCAGCAATATTTGCCAGACCGGCTAAAAAACAAAGTTTATTATCAACCGAAAAGAACGGGAAAATTTGAATTAGCATTAAGCCAGGTATATGAAAAGCTATTAAATCAACAAAGGAAGTAATTTGAGCTTTAAGAACGGATATGAAACTACTAAGTTGCATAATAAACTTGAATTAGGTAAGGATAAAGGATGATATAGAGTAATGCAGCCCATTAAGAGTGAGATAAAGCGAGTTTCAATCAGAGGGGGTTTTTTTCATCCTCCCTTATTGTTAGCGAGACTTATTTAATCTTTACGTTCATTTCTCCCTTTAGCTTGCTTGATCTTGGAATGAGGTTACTGCCCGCTATAACCGGGTAAAGCGAGACTTGGCGGATCTTTTATGTAACAGTGATCTTCCGCTTATCTTTTTAGCTTCTCTTAAATCATTTAGCGGAGGTTTTACTGTTGTTAAGAATGATGGAATAAAATTATTTAATGTGGCTATACACATTAAAGGAGGTCATTGTGAAAGCTAGGCATGACGCATGGACCCTTAATGACGATACGTTGCTTGCTGAATCTGTTCTAAGGCATATACGAGAAGGAAGTACACAGGTTGCAGCTTTTCATGAAGTTGGAGGCAAATTGAACCGTACGCCTGCGGCATGCGGATACCGTTGGAATGCTGTCGTACGAAACCAAAATGTTGAAGCTGTAGAAATGGCCAAAAATCAGAAAAAAAATGTAAAGAAAATGCATGATAAAAAGAAGGATCTACAATTAAATAAGCTGGCTGAACCAATGGAATACAAGAATAAAACGTTTGAAGTAAATGAAGAAACCAACACTACTAAATCTGAGGTTCCTTCTTTAACATTAGATGACTGTATTGATTATTTAAGGAATACTCTCCCAGAAAACCCGCATGGAATAAGCGAAGAAAATAAAATGCTATTGAAAGAAAATCAAGAACTCCAGAAGACCTATCATGAACTCTCATTAAAATTCGATCAACTAATAAAGAATAAGGAAAAAATAGAGCATGATTATAAATTTCTCTTACATGCACTGCATAATGCTCAAAAGACAGCCAAAGAAATGTCTGTTCAAAATCATGTTTATCAATCGAGTAGGAGGGGGTGACTAACCCCCGACCTCTCACACCACCGTACGTACCGTTCGGTATACGGCGGTTCAATTAAGTTTGACGTAGAAATTCATATCTTTGATATAAACTTTTAAGCCCACGGGAACTCCAATAGGAGTTATCAAGGGTTTTGTGTAGAATTGGACTACAGGCGATTCTCCAATATTTCTTTCTTGAGTTTCCCCATTCGTATGCCTTGTTATCAGGAACACCTAAACCTTTTAGTTTTCTAACTCTTGTTTTAGGTGTTTTCCATTGTTTCCATTCAACCATACGAAGTCTTCTTCTTATCCACTCTTCAAATTCTTTGAACTTACTTGGAGTATCAGCTAAAGCGAAGTATCCGCACCACCCTGTTAGATATTGGTTTAGTTTTCCAATTCTAACTTCCATAGGACTAGGTTTTGAACGAGATGTGATCTGTCGTATCCTAGACTTTAGTCTTTTG
>NZ_LATZ01000134.1 GCF_000981385.1 Bacillus sp. SA1-12 | reverse complement strand
AACAGCAGCAACAACAGCAACAGCAGCAACAGCAACAGCAGCAACGTCAACAGCAGCAACAACAACAGCAACAGCAACAACAGCAGCAACAGCAGCAACGTCAACAGCAGCAACAACAGCAACAACAGCAACAGCAACAACAGCAGCAACGTCAACAACAGCAGCAACAACGACAACAGCAAAATGAAAACAACCAAAATGAATCAACAGCAGTTAATTTACCTGGCGGATATTCACAAAACGATATTCAATTAATGGCAAATGCAGTATACGGAGAATCTAGAGGTGAGCCTTACATCGGCCAAGTTGCGGTTGCAGCAGTTATTTTAAACCGCGTCAATAGTCCGACATTTCCAAATACAGTAGCAGGCGTTATTTTTGAACCTCGTGCATTTACAGCAGTTGCGGATGGACAAATTTGGCTTACTCCTAATGAACAAGCTAAAAAAGCAGTGATGGATGCAATTAATGGTTGGGATCCAACGGAAGGAGCCATTTATTATTTCAATCCGAATACCGCGACAAGCTCCTGGATCTGGGGCAGACCACAAATAAAACGTATCGGAAAGCATATTTTCTGTGAATAGAAAGGGTGAAAAGGTTTGATACGTGGAATCCTGATTGGTATTTTAACAGTTGCAGTCGTTGGAACAAGTTATTGGGGATATAAAGAACACCAAGAAAAGAATGCAGTGCTAATCCAAGCAGAGAATAACTACCAACGCGCTTTTCATGATTTAACATATCGAGTCGATCAATTACATGATCGAATTGGCGGAACATTAGCAATGAATTCCAAACAATCTTTATCTCCTGCACTTGCAGATGTATGGAGAATTACATCTGAAGCACAATCAGATGTTGGACAATTACCTTTAACGTTGCTCCCTTTTAATAAAACAGAAGAATTTTTAGCAGGAATTAGTGATTTTAGTTATCGAACTGCAATAAGAGATTTAGAAAAAGAACCTCTTTCAGATGAGGAATATAAAAAGCTGAAATCATTGTATTCAAAGTCAGCTGATATTCAAAATGAACTTCGTAATGTACAACATTTAGTAATTGAAAATAATTTAAGGTGGATGGATGTTGAATTAGCCCTTGCTTCAGGACAAAAGCAAATGGATAATACGATCGTTGATGGCTTTAAAACAGTTGAAAATAATATGGAAGCATATTCAGAATCCGACTTTGGTGTAAGCTTTACTGCGATGAAAAAAGACAAGCGAGAAGGCTTTAATCAACTTGAGGGCAAAGAAATAAATGAGGAAGAAGCAAAAAAGATCGCAAAGTCATTTGTTCCTAACAATGTAACAAATATAAAGGTAACTGAAAATGGAGAAGGTTCATCCTTTGGGTTCTATAGTGTCTCTATGGTTGATAAAAAGAATAAAGCTGAGATAAATATGGATATCACCAAAAAAGGCGGACATCCGATCTTCCTCGTTCAAAATCGGGAAATAAAAAAGCAGGCTATTAGTTTAAATGAAGCTTCTAATAACGCCAGTGATTTTCTAACAAAGCATGGCTTTAAGGATTTAGATCTTTTTGAAAGTGCACAATATGATAATACCGGTGTCTTTTCATTCGTTTCGATTTTAGATGGTGTCAGAGTTTACCCAGATACGGTACGGATAAAGGTTGCTTTAGATAACGGAAAAATCATTGGTTTTTCTGCACGGGACTATTTAGCGGCACATAAGTTAAGGGAAATTCCAAAGCCTAAAATCGCTAAACAAGAAGCAGTCAAAAGATTAAACCCGAGTTTAGAAGTACAAGAGGATCGATTAGCTGTTATCACAAACGAGCTCGGAGAAGAAATCCTTTGCTATGAGTTCTTAGGTACAATCGATCAGGACACCTTCCGAATTTATATTAATGCTGAAACTGGAATTGAAGAGAAGGTAGAAAAATTAAAAAATCCTGAACCGATTTTTCAAGAAATCTAAAAATAAAAACATATTCATAATTGTTTAAGAAAAGGGTATCCCTATTTACTTCTTTAAGGGGATATCCTTTTTTGCAGCAATTCTATATTTAAAATTTTGTCCTCTTGCACAACCGTTTAGACCATGCTTTAATAAGAAGGTGAGTATCAGGAAAGAGTGATTTTGTGCTGAAAATTGGGGATGTCATACTATTAGAAACGAAAGATAAAAATGGCGAACGACTAAAGTGCAGGCTAGTGGAAAGCAAAGAAAATCAACTTTATATTGATTATCCCATTAATACGGATACAGGACGATTGTCCTATTTAATGCTTGGCACAGAGCTTTTTGCCTCTTTTATTAATAAAGAACAACATGCATTCAGTTTTCAGACAGTGGTGACAGGACGTATAAAAGAAACTTTTCCAATGCTTTCTATAACTTATCCTGGTGATCATTAGTTGATTCGAATTCAAAGGAGAGAATATGTACGAGTTGATACAACATTAGATGTTGCCGTCCACCCGTTGGAGAATGAATTTCTGCCTTTTTCAGCTGTCACAGCAGATATTAGTGCAGGCGGTGCAGCAATCCTTATTCCAAATTCAACCCAATTAAGTCAGGATCAGGAATTAGTTATATGGTTTTCGCTTCCCTTTCAAGATGAAAATATTGACTATATAAAAGTAGAAGCAAAAATACTTCGTCTCATTCCGGCAGAAAATGTACGATTTTATAAAGTGCCTTTACAGTTTAAAAATATCGATGAACTAACACGGCAAAAATTGATCCGTTTTTGCTTTCAACAGCAAATACAAATGCGGAGAAAAGGGCTTATGGCAGAATAAATTTTGGTATTTTTATGCATACTAGGAACAATGTGAAACTTTATATTCACAGCCTAAAAAATACCGGAGTTGAAAGTAATGAAACGGTTTGAGCGTATTTTAATCAAATTAATTGTCATACAGTTTATAGCCTTAGTTTGTGCACAGCTGTTACTTCAACAATCTACTATTCAACCATACCTTTCCCGAGTTGTTCAATATGAGGGAGTTAATAAAATTACGATTACGGAATGGCTTGAAACGTTTAGTCAAGAGAAATGAGGCAGGTGAAATTAATAACCTGCTTCATTTGTTTGGCATGGAATCACGAAGAAGTTTAATCATCGCCCAAATATGTTCTCGAACGACAAAACTACTAGACTAAAAACCTATTTGGAGGAACTATGAAACAAAAACTTTCAATTGCAATTGATGGGCCAGCTGCTGCTGGAAAAAGTACGGTTGCTAAAATAATTGCAGAGCATTATTCATATATTTATATTGACACTGGCGCAATGTATCGTGCATTGACTTACAAAGCGTTAAAGGAAAACATTGATCTTAAGGATGAAGAAAAGGTTGCAGATATCTTGGCAGCAATCAATATCGAGCTTCAACCGTCTGAAAGTGGACAAATTGTCCTTGTAAATAAAGATGAAGTAACAGATATCATTCGTTCGAATGAAGTGACAAACAATGTTTCAATTGTCGCTATGCATCCAAAGGTTAGAGAAGAAATGTTAAAACGTCAAAGGGAATTGGCGAAGTTAGGTGGTGTTGTCATGGATGGTCGAGACATCGGTACACATGTTTTGCCAAATGCCGAATTAAAATTCTTTTTAAAAGCTTCTGTTGAAGAAAGAGCGAAAAGGCGTCATGAGGAAAATGAAAAAAAAGGTTTTGCATCAGATTTAGAGAAACTTAAACAAGAGATTGCTTATCGTGATAAGCTAGATTCTGAAAGAGAAGTTGCCCCCTTAAGAAAAGCAGAGGATGCAATCGAAATTGACACTACATCTTTGTCTATACATGATGTCGTAAAAAAAATAGAAGACTATATAGAAGAAAGGCTTTGATAGCGTGTCATTATATCCATTTGCAAGGTCAGTTGTAGCTGGCTTTTTAAAGCCAACTTATCGAATAAAAGTTGAAGGCTTGGAAAATTTCCCAAAAGAAGGCGGTGTCCTTTTATGTACGAATCACATAAGTAATTTTGACCCGCCAGTTGTTGGGATTACAGCACCAAGAAAAGTATTTTTTATGGCAAAAGCTGAACTTTTCAAAGTACCAGTATTAAAAGATTTGTTAAAAAACTTCGGAACATTCCCTGTTAATCGGGGAGGAAGTGACCGCGAGGCTTTACGGACAGGTCTAAAAATATTAAAAGAAGGCAATGTGCTAGGCTTTTTTCCAGAAGGAACTAGAAGTAAAACTGGTGAATTAGGAAAAGGGCTTCCAGGCGCAGGATTCTTTGCACTTCGGTCAGATGCAGCTGTAGTACCATGTGCGATAATAGGACCATATAAACCATTTACAACACTAAGGGTTGTTTATGGCAAACCGATTAACATGGATGAATATCGTGCAAAAAAAGTTTCTACAGATGAAATGGCAGAAATTATTATGACAGAAATTGGCAAGCTCATTAAAAAATAAAGGGAAGATGAAGACTTACTACTTGACAAAAAGTAGCATTTATTAGAAGTTTAATAAAAGAGGAATTTTTCATTTTATTTTAAAAGAATAAAAATAGTTCTTTTATAAAATGAAATCTTACATATATCAAAAGTCGCGCAGGTTTTGACCAAGGAGGGTAATTGAGATGGTAGAAGAATTAAATAGCGTACATGTTGAAACACCAGAGGTTGGCGATATTGTAAAAGGTATTGTAACAAAGGTAGAAGAAAAGCAGGTTATTGTCGAAATAGAAAATTGCAAGCATATTGGAATTATTCCAATCAGCGAGCTTTCAAGTCTTCATATCGAGAAGGCTTCAGATGTAGCAAATGAACAAGATGAATTAGATCTTAAAGTAATAAAAGTGGAAGATGAAGCATTGGTTCTTTCAAAAAGAGCCGTTGACGCTGAAAAAGCATGGGATTCTTTACAACAAAAATTCGAAACAAAAGAAGTATTTGAAGCTGAAGTTAAGGATGTTGTAAAAGGCGGGCTTGTCGTTGATTTAGGAGTTCGCGGCTTTATTCCAGCATCTTTAGTCGAAGCATATTTTGTAGAGGATTTTTCTGAATACATGGGGAATACTCTCTCATTAATCGTTGTGGAGCTTGATCGTGAGAAAAATAGAGTCATTTTATCTCACAGAGCTGTTATTGAAAAACAACAAAATGAAAAGAAATCCGAACTTTTGGATTCAATCAAAGTGGGAGAAACAATTGAAGGTACAGTTCAGCGTCTGACAGATTTTGGTGCATTTGTTGATATTGGTGGAATTGATGGGCTTGTACATATCTCCCAGCTGTCACATTCACATATCGACAAACCATCAGATGTTGTTGAAGAGGGACAAAAAGTAACTGTTAAAGTATTATCAGTAGACCGTGATAATGAAAGAATTTCTTTATCGATTAAAGAAACACTTCCAGGGCCTTGGGCAAACATTACTGAAAAAGTAAAAGTGGGCGATGTTCTTGAAGGTGTTGTAAAACGTCTTGTATCGTTTGGTGCATTCGTTGAAATTTTACCTGGAGTAGAAGGTCTTGTACACATTTCACAGATTTCAAATAAACATATTGGAACTCCTCATGAAGTTTTAGAAGAAAATCAAACAGTTAAAGTTAAAGTTTTAGATGTGAACGAATCTGAACAACGAATTTCGTTAAGTATTCGTGAACTGGAAGAAACTCCAAAACCAACAGATGAGGACTTCCGTAATTATCAAGCACAGGAAGATTCTTCTTCTGGTTTCCAATTAGGAGAAATGATTGGAGACCAACTTAAAAAACTTAAATAATGGTGATATAGGTGGGCAAAAGAGCGCAACGAAAAATTGAACATATCCAACATGCACTTACTACAGGTCAAGAACGTACAAATGGATTTAATGATATTACCTTTGTTCACCAAAGCCTACCAAACCTGTCTGTTCAAAAAATAGATTTATCAACAAAAGTTGGCGAACTTACTTTAAGTTCGCCTCTTTTTATAAATGCTATGACCGGTGGCGGCGGAGAAGATACAGCGTTGATTAATGAAGCATTATCGCGAGCTGCAAGTGAAACAAACATTGCTGTCGCTGCTGGTTCACAAATGTCTGCTATTAAAGATAAGAGTGAGCGGCATTCTTATGAAATCATGCGCAAGGTTAATCGAACTGGACTTATCTTTGGGAATTTAGGCAGCGAAGCAACCGTTGAACAAGCAAAAATAGCTGTAGATATGATTGAGGCAAATGCATTACAAATTCATTTAAACGTTGTTCAAGAACTTGTCATGCCTGAAGGTGATCGTGATTTTAGCGGTGCCTTAAAAAGAATTGAGCAAATTGTAAAAGAAATTGATGTTCCTGTCATTGTTAAGGAAGTAGGTTTCGGAATGAATCGTGAAGCTGTTGCAAAATTAAGAGATGCTGGAGTCACGATCGTAGATATTGGGGGTTATGGCGGAACTAATTTTTCAAAGATCGAAAATATGAGGCGGCAGAAAATGCTGCAATACTTTAATGAATGGGGAATTTCCACGGCAGCTTCTATTGCTGAGGCAGCAAGTGTTGATCATATTTCTGTTATCGGCAGTGGAGGCATACAAGATGCACTTGATATAGCGAAATCTATCGCGCTAGGAGCGTCTGCAGCAGGAACAGCTGGGCATTTTCTTAGGGTATATATAGAAGAAGGATACGACTCATTAGTACAGGAAATAAATCAAATGGTAGAAGATTTAACAATTATTATGACAGCGCTTGGTAAAGGGAGTATTAAAGAACTTCAGAATGCACCAATTGTCATTAGCGGAGAGACACATCATTGGTTGACAGAGCGAGGCATTGATACGAAGCAATATAGTATACGAAAAGAGGGCTAATTGGTTAAACCATTTAGCCCTCTTTTCGTAATATAACCACTTGAATAATATGTTATCGTTATTTATTTCGTTTTCTTGCAGATTCAGGGCCTTCTAATGTAGTAGCGCCAGGGTAATTAAGTGACTGGTCTCGATCAGATTCAACTCTGCCACTTTTTCTTAGCTTCTTTTCTTGACGATCTTTACCCATTTTCACCCCTCCTATCCGTGTATTATCAGTTTTGCCTCCAATCTTTTATTCATTAGTGTTATTTTTTGTTAAATTTTTAGATTAAAGCTAATTAGAAACAGACATAATGGATAAAGGAGGAGGGGCAGAAAATGGAAGGAATCTTTTTTTATTGGTTTATGTGGCTAGCTTGGATTATTACGACATTTTTAATGAAAAAAGGAAAGATACGTCTAAAGTTAACAATTTTTATTTTGATTACAATCACATTCAGTGAGCTATATATTGTCGTAGGGGATTTTAATGTAAGAGTCTCGCTTTTATTATTTATGTTGCTTGGCGTTTATCTTGCTGTCAAACAGAAAAAGAGAAAACCAATTCTTTTTTATATGACTACATTTACGTTAATGTTTGCTTATGCGGGAATTATGCTTTTTAGAATTTATGATCCTGTTTGGTTTTTAATTGATTATCGTGTAATTGTCAGTGTAACAATCAGTGTGCTGGCAATTTACTTAGGAAAACATTCTGTTCAAATATACTCACTATTTATCCTTTCCATATGTCAAGGCGAAATTTTATATTGGTTTATTTTAGGGAAATTTCATGATGGCTTAACAATTGGGACTGCTGCCTTTTTAGATATGTTGGTCATCGGTTGTTCGATTATTTATATATGGAATATGTCTCAAACTGTTATTTTAGCGATCGAACAAATGCTTCAAAAACCGTCAAAGGAGAAACAGGGCTAATATGAATGAATACACAATGCCAGTACTTTTTGGTGTAATAGTTGGTATAGTTACAAGGCTGCATATGCTTAGGACAGATTATAGACAATATCCTACATATCTTCATGGAAAAGTCATCCATATTGCGCTTGGATTTATTGCTGCAGGGTTAGGAACAGTTGCTATTCCATCTATAATGGAGGAGGATTTCACGGCTATCACCTTTCTTACGTTAGCTGCTTCACAATTCCGTGATGTTCGGAATATGGAAAGGAATACACTTACTGAATTAGATGGTTATGAACTTGTTCCGCGTGGAAAGACCTACATTGAAGGAATAGCAATTGCTTTTGAAAGCAGAAATTATCTCGTTATTTTCACTTCTTTATTAACGACCTTAGCGCACTTAGTCATAAATTTTTATGCTGCTATTGTTGTAGCTGTACTTTGTTTCATCATATGTAAAAAACTGATGACAGGGAGTAAAATTAAGGATTTAGTCGATATCCAATATGTTAAACCACATTTTGAAGGGGCAGGTTTATATGTAGATAACATCTATATAATGAATATTGGGATACCCGATAAGCAGGAAGCTATTCTAAAATATGGAATGGGTTTTGTGCTTACACCTAAAAATTTTAATTCAATCACAACGATCGCAAATTTGGGCCAACGTCAAGCGATTTTACATGATGTGTCAACAGCACTTGGAGTTGTTCGTGATTCAGGAGAGCCTTCTTTAGTACCATTAGCCAAAAGAGATCTCAATGATGGGCGGCTTGGTGTATTTGTTCTTCCGCAAAATCGTGATATTGAAAGAGCGATTCATATAATTGGTGAGGTACCTACGCTTGAAAATGCGATAAGAATGCCATCTGAATCCAGGGCAAATGAACGAGGGGGAATAAAATGACTAACTCCTTAGATAAGTTTATCTTGGCTATTATTACAACAGATGAAACAAAAGCAGCAGGTGGAACAGCCATATTTATTTGTAAAACACAAGAAGAAATGCATTTTTTTGCTAAAAATCTAGAGGCGATATTAGATGGAATCGCACATGGAATTGGTGATGATTTGTATATTGTTGTGAAACACTAAGTTGAGTATTTATGAATTGTTTGCTACTATATAAAAGTTAAGCCCTTCTTAATTAAATAGAAGGGTTTATTTTGTAGAGGGATTAAAGTTTGTACCAATAATACATTTTCAGCTAGGTCTATTACATACTAAATAAAAGAATGCGACGTGCTTTTAATATAAGATGTACAACCACTCACCATCTTGTTTTTAACGGGGAGTGACTTCTTCTCTCTTGTGATAAAGTTTTTTAGGAAAAATAGGAAGGGTGTAAAGATATGTCAAAACCAGTAGTTGCCATTGTAGGGCGGCCTAATGTAGGGAAATCTACTATTTTCAACCGAATTGTAGGAGAACGGGTATCTATTGTTGAAGATATTCCAGGCGTGACGAGAGACCGTATTTATAGTTCTGGAGAATGGTTAAATTATCAATTTAATATCATTGATACAGGTGGTATCGATATTGGAGATGAACCATTTATCGATCAGATTCGCCAACAAGCTGAAATTGCCATTGACGAGGCAGATGTAATTATTTTCTTAACAAATGTACGTGAAGGTGTAACCTCAGCAGATGAAGAGGTAGCAAAAATCCTTTACCGTTCCAATAAACCTGTAGTGCTTGCAGTAAATAAAGTTGATAATCCTGAAATGCGAGCAAACATCTACGACTTTTATTCTTTAGGCTTCGGCGATCCTTTCCCAATATCAGGCTCCCATGGCTTGGGACTCGGTGATTTATTGGATGAAGTGGCAAAACACTTTAAAAATACAGGAACTGAAGACTACGATGATACTACGATTAAATTTTCATTAATTGGTCGACCTAATGTAGGGAAATCATCATTAGTTAATGCAATTTTAGGAGAGGATCGTGTTATTGTAAGTGATATAGCAGGTACAACCCGTGATGCAATAGATACTGTTTACAAATATGAGGGCCAGGAGTTTGTTATCATTGATACAGCGGGGATGAGAAAAAAAGGAAAAGTTTATGAAACAACTGAAAAATATAGTGTTCTTCGTGCGCTAAAAGCAATTGAGAGATCTGATGTTATTTTAGTTGTTCTAAATGGTGAAGAAGGTATTATTGAACAAGACAAGCATATTGCCGGGTATGCTCACGAAGCTGGTAAGTCGGTGGTGATCGTTGTTAATAAATGGGATGTGGTTGATAAGGATGAACGTACAATGAAGGAGTTCGAAGAAAACATCCGTGATCACTTTAAGTTTCTTGATTATGCCCCTATTGTTTTTTTATCAGCTAAGACCACAAAACGTATCCATACGTTAATGCCTAAAATTATCCTTGCAAGTGAAAATCATGCAAGAAGAGTTGAAACAAATGTGTTAAATGATGTTGTTATGGATGCTGTGGCAATGAATCCAACACCGACACATAAGGGTAAACGATTAAAAATATTCTATACAACTCAAGTTGCTGTTAAGCCGCCTACCTTTGTCGTTTTTGTAAATGACCCTGAACTTATGCATTTTTCTTATCAACGTTTTTTAGAAAATCGAATCAGATCAGCTTTTGAATTTGAAGGAACACCGATTAAAATATTTTCGAGAGAAAGAAAATAAACGTTCAAAAACATTGCCTGACAGAAAAAACTGCTAAAGGTTTAGTAACTCATTTTTCGAAGAAAAGAGCGTGATCATATGGAACAGGAACAGATTACTGTTTTAGGAGCAGGAAGTTGGGGAACTGCTTTAGCCATTGTGCTTGCTGATAATGGACATCATGTTAAACTTTGGGGTCATCGTCCGGAATTAATAATCGATATTAATGAAAAAAGAACAAATGAAAAATATCTCCCAGGGGTAAAATTACCTGAAAACATCACAGGAGTTTCAAACTTAGAACAAAGTCTTGAAGGGGCAAGAACTGTGGTGTTGGCCGTCCCAACGAAAGCCATTCGCGGTGTGTTGAGCGACATTTCAAAAGTGCTTAAGGACGCAATTACGATCGTTCATGTAAGTAAAGGAATTGAGCCTGATACGCTAAAGCGCGTTTCAGAAATCATCGAAGAAGTTATGCCCGGTCATTTATTAAAGGATGTTGTTGTTTTATCAGGGCCAAGTCATGCTGAAGAGGTTAGTCAGAGACATATTACAACTGTTACTTCTTCGTCAAAAAATATGGAAGCAGCTGAATACATACAAGATTTGTTTATCAATTCAAATTTCCGTGTTTATACCAACCCTGATGTTATTGGAGTTGAAATAGGTGGTGCCTTAAAAAATATCATTGCCTTGGCTGCAGGGATATCGGATGGTCTTGGCTATGGAGATAATGCAAAGGCCGCTCTAATTACACGCGGATTGGCTGAAATTGCACGTTTAGGAAGTAAAATGGGGGGCAATCCATTAACATTCTCAGGCCTTACAGGAATTGGTGATTTAATCGTTACGTGTACAAGCGTGCATTCACGAAATTGGAGAGCCGGAAATTTGCTTGGAAAAGGCCAAAAGCTAGAAGAAGTATTGGAAAACATGGGAATGGTTGTAGAAGGGGTACGTACAACAAAAGCAGCTTATCAGCTTGCCGAGAAATATGAAGTTAAAATGCCAATAACTGAGGCGCTTTATAATGTCTTATTTAATGATCAGGAGCCTAAACTAGCTGTAGATTCTTTAATGGCACGTGTGAGGACTCATGAAATGGAAGACCTTGTTAACATTATGGAAAATCGCTAACATATTATGGATCCCAAAAGAAATCGATAACGGCTAAATTAGCATTTAGAGACTGTCTAATGCAAAGGAAAAATAATCAAAGATTTTATGTATGATATGTGAACCCAATGGTGACAAACAAAATTCCCCAGCATATAATACCAAGAATTATGAAAAGGGAACAATATCCTATAAGGTATTAAAGCTGCGAGCAAATACCGCGGATGACTTACTTAAGATCCCTTCCTTGGGTAGCCTGAACATTAAACCTAACTTGTAAAGTTTACACGGCATATCTAGGCATTAGAGGATGCAAAACCATCTATATCCGCATAAAATGCAACGTAGTCAAATAAGAGTTGTTCTTATTGTTGGGTACTATTTAGTCGTTCACCTTGCTGCTGAAGTAAAGATCGTCCCCTCTTTACTTCAGTTTTTTTTATCTAATAAATCATTTTGCTTGCGCTTGATATGGACCTAGCTTCTTAAGTTAGCCAACATCATGCTTGGACAAGCCGTGAATTGTATATTATAATCGACCATGGGTTGAATGAATAGTTTAAAGGAACAAAGAGTTTTGAGCTTTTAGAATAATAAAAAGAGAAGTATTGCTTTTCCTACATATTATTGGTGTTTATCCCTAGGTTTCATCGCTTCTATGATTTAATTTTATAGGAATTAAAGATCCGATCGTTTTATGTTTAGTGCAGAATGCATAGTGTCTTGCAGTTTGTTCTTGTTTTAGAAAAGATAAATATTAGATAATGTAGTAAGCGCTTTGATTTTTAGATCCAGCGCCTGGTCTCTTGGGTCATAAGCATGCGCTTTGCGCTTTTCAAATAAGGAGGAGTATTAATGAGTGCAGCCCTGATGAAAATGTGGATTTCTTTTGCATCAATGGGGTTTATGTTTATTTCTATTTTGTTTATTTATTTAAGTCGCTTTAAGTTAAAAGGGTTTCTAAAGGTAATCGTTACAATATTCGCCTATTTGTTTATGATTCTAGCAGGAATTATCATTTTATTTGTTGTATTAAGTGGACCTGTTAATGAATAAGAAAATAAAAGGAAGTTTTAGCAGATGAATTTTTTGAAAATAATAATAGGTATTTTTTGTTGTATCCTTTTAGCTGGTTGTTTATACCCAGATGAAAAATTACAAAAAAATACGATACCATATGAAGACCAAATTGTTGCTGTTCAAAATGCAGTTGATCGATTTCAAGAGGATTCCGGCGGATTGCTTCCAATCAAGACGAGGGATATGTCAACACCTATCTATCAAAAATATCCGATTGACTTTTCCGCCCTTTTGCCAAAATATATGGCAGAACCACCAGGTACGGCCTATGAAAATGGCGGGGTTTATTCATATGTACTGGTAGATGTAGAAGAAAATCCCACCGTTAAATTAATTGATTTGCGAATTTCAGAAGCTATACATGAACTGGCAATCAGAATAGATGTTTATCGACAATCCAATGGCTATCCTCCGATTAAGGAGCTAATTACGAAGAATATATATATGTTAGACTATAAAAAGCTCGGTTATGATAAAGCTCCAACAATTGAAAGTCCGTATTCGGGGGAACATTTACCATTAGTGATTGATAATCAAGCAGAAATATATGTAGATTACCGAATTGACTTATTTAAGGCACTTAAAGAGAAAGATCATTCGTATAAACCAGGCGATGACATCCGTGATCTCCTAGTGGAGGATACGTACTTTGTTCCAGCATATTCGTTGCCATATACGATTGATGATAAAGGAGAGCCGATTTTTAAAGAGGAGAAGTAGCAGCTTGATTTGTAACAGGAAAGCTCCTTTTCATTGTTGTAAAAAATTCTTCATAAAAAAGTCATGAACCCTTCTTCTAGAGAATACTCTCTAAAAGAAGGGTTTTCTTTTTCACTTTATGGATAGATGAGAAAGCGATATTGGAAAAAAATTTGCGTGCTAAGTCATAAATAAATAGGACAACGTCATACATATATAGTGTCCTATTAGAAGACGGATAAGCTTTATCCCAATAATGTATGATCGGGAGGGGATCACTTGGAAAAAGTAGATATTTTCAAGGATATCGCTGAACGAACTGGTGGCGATATATATTTAGGAGTAGTTGGGGCAGTTCGAACAGGTAAATCTACTTTTATTAAGAAGTTTATGGAGTTAGTTGTGCTGCCTAATATTGAAAATGAATCTGATAAGGCTAGAGCTCAAGATGAATTGCCTCAAAGCGCAGCTGGCAAAACAATCATGACAACCGAACCAAAGTTTGTTCCAAATCAAGCAGTGTCCATCCATGTTGATGAGGGACTTGACGTCAATATTAGATTAGTAGATTGTGTAGGTTACACTGTACCTGGTGCGAAAGGCTATGAGGATGAAAATGGTCCTCGTATGATTAATACTCCTTGGTATGAAGAGCCTATTCCATTTCATGAGGCAGCAGAAATTGGCACACGTAAGGTGATTCAAGAGCATTCAACATTAGGTTGTGTCATAACAACTGATGGTTCGATTGGAGATATTCCGCGTCAGGATTATTTAGAGGCGGAAGAGCGAGTCATTGAAGAATTAAAAGAAGTTGGTAAACCGTTTATTATGATTATTAATACGGTTAGGCCTCATCATCCTGAAACAGAAGCCCTTCGTCAACAGCTTTATGAGAAATATGATATCCCAGTGCTGGCAATGAGTGTTGAGAGTATGAGGGAGTCAGACGTTATCAATGTGCTAAGAGAGTCTTTGTATGAATTTCCTGTCTTGGAAGTAAATGTGAACCTTCCGAGCTGGGTAATGGTGTTAAGAGAAAATCATTGGCTTCGTGAGAGCTATCAGGAAGCTGTAAAAGACACTGTGAAGGATATTAAAAGGCTTCGTGATGTTGACCGCGTGGTTGGTCAATTTAGTGAATATGATTTTATTAATAAAGCAAGCTTAGCGGGAATTGAAATGGGGCAAGGGATTGCAGAAATCGATTTATATGCTCCTGATGACTTATACGATCAAATCTTAAAAGAGGTTGTTGGAGTAGAAATTCGCGGAAAAGATCATTTGCTTCAACTAATGCAAGACTTTGCTTACGCTAAAACGGAATATGATCAAGTGGCAGATGCACTGAAAATGGTCAAACAGACAGGATATGGTATCGCAGCACCTGCATTGTCTGATATGAGTCTAGATGAGCCTGAGATCATTCGCCAAGGCTCAAGATTTGGGGTTCGATTAAAAGCTGTAGCACCTTCGATTCATATGATTAAAGTTGATGTTGAGTCAGAATTTGCTCCAATCATTGGAACAGAGAAGCAATCAGAAGAATTAGTTCGCTACTTAATGCAGGATTTTGAAGATAACCCATTATCTATTTGGAATTCTGATATTTTCGGACGGAGCTTAAGCTCAATCGTACGTGAAGGTATCCAAGCTAAGCTTTCTTTAATGCCAGAAAATGCACGATATAAGTTAAAAGAAACATTGGAGAGAATTATAAACGAAGGCTCAGGTGGATTAATTGCCATCATCCTATAACATTTTAGACCTCTGTTTGAGGTCTTTTTTTCTTTTATAAATCCAAAATTGCAGGTAATTATATTAAAAAAATAATTTTTTAAGATTGAAATAAATTTGAAAAATGTTCATCTATAAATGACATATATTGAGATAACATTTACATAAATGTAACATATTTTGATGAAAGAAGGAGAAAAAGGGAATGTATGTTCCTGATTTAAGGAAGAAACGTTGATATTATTGGTTTTTTATTAGGATAAAACTTGATTCACTCGTTTGAATGTGTTACTCTTTTTACAGAAATTATTTTCTCTTTTGGTCGATTCTTCCTAAAACACCATTATTCATGATGAAAATCATTGAATTATGTAAAAAAATCGTATAAGATAAGCGTGTTGATAGTAATTTCGCGTTCTATCATGTATAGAAATGAACAAAACTGTGAAGAAATGAGACTAAGAAGAGTTCCATCCCTTTGGGAGGAGGTGAAAGGCATGAATAAAACAGAACTTATCAACGCAGTAGCAGAAGCTAGTGAATTATCTAAAAAAGACGCAACTAAAGCAGTTGATGCTGTTTTCGATACAATTTTAGATGCACTAAAAGATGGTGATAAAGTACAACTTATTGGTTTTGGTAACTTCGAAGTTCGTGAGCGTGCGGCTCGTAAAGGTCGTAATCCACAAACTGGCGAGGAAATTGAAATTGCTGCAAGTAAGGTGCCTGCTTTCAAACCAGGTAAAGCACTTAAAGATGCTGTAGCAGGAAAATAAGTTATTACTTGTCATGTAATACTCATTACATACAACCATTCTTCACAGAAGCCCCTTTTAAAGGGGCTTTTCATTTGCTTTTCACCATCTTAAAGTTTGTATAAAAATTTAATTAAATACTCTTGGTGCATTCAGTTCTACTATTATGTGGTAATAAAGTGTAAAAACATAGATAATTTCATTCTATATTTTGCTTTTATCTCCTTTTTTATGCTAGAATCTGAATCAAATCCAAATGATTAGGAGGATAGAAATGGGACAAGTGGACTTAGAAAAAATAGAGCAGGCTGTTAAAATGATTCTTAAAGCGATAGGAGAGGATCCTGAGCGCGAAGGATTACTAGATACTCCTAAACGAGTGGCAAAAATGTACGCTGAAGTGTTTAGTGGATTGAATGAAGACCCTGCAGAACATTTTAAAACAATTTTCGGTGAGGATCATGAGGAACTTGTTTTAGTAAAAGACATCCCCTTTTATTCAATGTGTGAACATCATTTAGTGCCGTTTTATGGAAAGGCGCATGTAGCATATATCCCTAAAGGCGGCAAAGTAACCGGTTTAAGCAAGCTTGCCCGAGCGGTAGAGGCAGTAGCAAAAAGACCTCAATTGCAAGAAAGAATTACATCTACCATCGCTGATAGTATAAATAAATCTCTTGAGCCGCATGGAGTAATGGTTGTGGTTGAAGCAGAGCATATGTGTATGACGATGAGAGGCGTAAAAAAACCTGGTTCTCAAACAGTGACTTCTGCTGTTAGAGGAATCTTCAGAAAAGATGAAGCTGCCAGAGCAGAAGTATTATCTCTAATAAAAGGATAATCAATGATGGTGTAAAAACCTGCTAAGCAATCAAAAGCAGGTAATAGCGTAATGTTGAAAAGGATTAATATACATATTTTTATTGGATTGAAACGTTTAGAAACATTAAGATAGTTTTTATTTATTATTAAATGGTATGATAGGGTATAGAATATGATTTATTAGCTCAAGTGTGTAAGCATTTAAATTGTCAAAAGTTAAACTGTAAACGGGCAGGTGTTAGCATGAATCAAAAAAATGACTTTGTTGTGATAAAAGCAATTGAAGATGGCGTAAATGTAATTGGACTTACAAGAGGTTCAGATACACGATTTCACCACTCTGAGAAACTAGATAGAGGTGAAGTAATGATCGCTCAGTTTACTGAACATACCTCTGCCATTAAAATAAGAGGTAAAGCACTAATTCAAACTAGTATTGGAGAATTAGAAAGTGAGTCAAGAAAATAAGCAGGGATACCTGCTTTTATTTGCGTTTATCCATTGTGTAATTCCTCGGTAAAGAAGATTAAATAAGAACAAATCTGATTTATTGTGTTATAATTGATTTTGTTTTTAACTTTTTATAGAACAATATATCGTTTGGAATCATTTACTTACATAATTAATTAGGATTCATTTATAAATGACCGGATTATTACATAATTTAATGTGGAATATAGGCTTTGGTGAACAAATGGTAGAGTATCAGCTCCCTCTTCCACGTTAACTGCTAGGCTGCAGGAACTTTGATCAATGTCTCTTTTACTTGGATTAAGCAGTGTAATAATCAATAGAGAGAGAATGTTAATTTGGGGACAAGGGTGATATATTTGCAGGACATCTATGTAAAATTAGCGAAAATGAAAATAGCGTTAAGGGAGAAACTCGCACATCCTTATTTGGATAAGTATATATCTGTACCAAAACTAGATGAGGATAAGCTGTTGCTATTTTATGCAATTTTTGATGAGATAGATCTTTCAGATGATGTAAAAGAAAGTTATATTACGACGGCTATGCTTGTGCAAACTGCTCTTGATACTCATGACAATGTGACCATAGCTAACGATATTGATTCCACAGAATTTGTTCAAAGGCAATTAACAGTATTAGCAGGAGATTATTATAGTGGTCTATATTATTTTATGCTTTCGGAAGTGAAAGATTTTAAAATGGTTCGTGCTTTAGCAATGGCCATTAGGGAAATTAATGAACATAAAATAAGTCTATATCAGGATGACCAAGCCAATATGCAATCAATTTTGGACAGTCTCTTAATCGTTGAAACAGCTTTATTCAATAGGGTTGCTGATCTATTGAAGCTAAATCACTGGAAATTGCTATCCACTAGTTTTTTAACCTATAAAAGATTATCTCATGAAAAATTTCATTTGGAGAATGAACGAAAGTTACCTGAAAACCAAATTTATAAAAGCCCATTCTCCCTTACGTTTTTGAATGATGCTTGCAAAAACTTTTTTGAGGAGACGACATCTCTACTAGAGACAGGTTTTTCTACTCCCGAAATAAAAGACATACTGTATAAACGATTGCAATCCATTCGTTTTCATGAAACATTACATTTTAAAAAGACTGTGGAAGAAGGGTTATAAAAATGGATCAATCAAAAGAAGAAAGAGTTCATGGGGTTTTTGAAAAAATATATAAAAACTATGACCAAATGAATTCAGTTATCTCTTTTCAGCGTCATAAAGCATGGAGAAAAGAAACAATGCGGCGGATGCAAGTTAAATCAGGTCAAAAAGCGCTTGATGTTTGCTGTGGGACCGCTGATTGGAGCATTGCTCTCGCTGAGAAGGTTGGTCCAAAGGGACATGTTATCGGGTTGGATTTCAGTAAGAATATGCTTCAAGTTGGCAAGCAAAAAATTGATGAGCTTAGGCTATCAAACGTTGAATTAGTACATGGTAATGCGATGAGTCTTCCTTTTAAGGATCAAACTTTTGATTTTGTGACAATTGGCTTTGGATTGAGAAATGTCCCGGATTATATGCAGGTTCTAAAAGAAATGAATCGTGTCTTAAAGCCAGGCGGCAAAGCGGTATGTTTAGAAACCTCGCAACCTACTGCACCGCTGTTTAAGCAAGGTTACTTTTTTTATTTCCGCTATATAATGCCTTTATTTGGAAAAATCTTTGCGAAGAGTTATAAGGAATATTCATGGTTACAGGAATCTGCTCGTGAATTTCCTGGGATGTTAGAGCTCGGTCAGATGTTTAAGGAAGCAGGCTTTGAACAAATCCAAATTAAGTCATTCACAGGCGGAGTCGCAGCCATGCATTTAGGGGTTAAGCCGAATAAATAAAAGACAAAAAGAACCTGGCAGTTTTTTTATGATCAATGGTTTATCGGTATTTTCAATGAATCTGCCTGATCTTCCTGCCATCTTTAAAAGAACGGGTTCACATACAATAAGATGTATTAAGGTGAAGAGTATGAAATTTAAAGCATTGTATTCGTTTTTGAATACAGACCTTTCAATAATTGAACAAGAGCTTGAAAAAACAGCTATTTCCCACCACCCTTTACTTAGAGAAGCCAATTTAGAGCTTCTTCAGGCAGGAGGTAAGCGGATTCGGCCAGTTTTTGTCCTTCTTTCTTCTATGTTTGGAAACTATGATATTCAAAGGGTTAAATATGTGGCAGTTGCCTTGGAAACAATTCACATGGCATCGCTTGTGCACGATGATGTGATTGATGATGCAGAGCTTCGCAGAGGTAAGCCTACTGTAAAATCGAAATGGGATAATCGCATTGCAATGTATACCGGAGATTACTTGTTAGCCAGATCCTTAGAGGTCATCACAAATATTGATGATCCTTTAGCCCATCAAATTTTATCCAGAACAATTGTAGAAGTTTGCTTAGGCGAGATTGAACAAATTAAAGATAAATATCGATATGATCAGTCATTACGAACATACTTAAAACGAATAAAGAGAAAAACCGCTTTATTAATAGCTGTTAGCTGTCAATTAGGGGCTATTTCAACAGGTGCCTCTGAAGAAATACATAAAAAACTATTTTGGTTTGGATATTATGTTGGGATGTCTTTTCAGATTACAGATGATATTCTTGATTTCACTTCAACTGAAAAAGAATTAGGTAAGCCAGTTGGCAGTGATCTTCTCCAAGGAAATATTACCCTTCCAGTTTTATTTGCATTACAGGACCCATCTATGAAAGTCGAGATTGAAAAGATAACAAATGAAACCAGACCTGATGAAATACAAACGCTATTAAAAAGAATTCTGGAATCGGATGTTATAGAAAGGTCTGCCGGTGTAAGTGATCAATATCTTCAAAAAGCGTTTGAGGTCATTGAGAGCTTACCGAAAAATCGTGCTAGATCCACGCTTTATAGTATTGCTAAATATATTGGAAAAAGAAAATTTTAATTATTTCCGCATTTTTTCTCCATCCTTTTATTGATAATCTCTTATATACATGTTATCATTTTCTTGGGCTTGTGAAAGCCTATACATAATTATCAAAGGGATGGAGAATATAATATGGAAAAAACATTTTTAATGGTGAAACCTGATGGTGTTCAACGTCAGCTCATCGGTGAAATTGTTAGTAGATTTGAGAGAAAGGGCTTACAGTTGGTTGGTGCCAAACTGATGAAAATTCCAGGTGAACTAGCTGAAAAGCATTATGGAGAGCACAAGGGGAAACCTTTCTATGATGATCTAGTAAGTTTTATTACCTCTGGTCCTGTTTTTGCCATGGTTTGGCAGGGGGAGAATGCAGTAGAGTTAACCCGTAAAATGATGGGTAAAACAAACCCTAAAGATGCTGAACCAGGTACAATCCGAGGTGATTACAGTATGTTTGTAAGTAAGAATATTATTCATGGGTCTGATTCTACAGAAAGCGCGGCCCGAGAAATATCATTATTTTTTAATGAGAATGAGCTTGTTGAATATGATAAATTAATTAATGGTTGGATTTACTAAGAGCTGGCGTTTGCTAGCTTTTTTTATTTTCGCTTTTTTTGGCAAACCTTGTGTTATATAACTAATTGTGCAGAACGTTTGGTTTCCGCTTCAAAAGCTCGTTTGCACAAGACCTTGGTGAGCCTTCTCTTGGCGCAAAAGTCTGGATGAGTTTCTCACTTATGATTCCAGCTGCTCCCTCAAGAGTCTCGCAGCCAGCTCCAATTAATCTTAAACAGTTTTCATCTTAGAACCTATTTAAAAACAACAATCTCTTAGAAAAGAGTCCTTGTTTTTGGCATATTGTTTTTTAAAGCGGAGAGGTAGATTGCATACTAAATCGAGGTAAATGGAGGCTTAACAAGCTTATAAACTGAGAAGGTATATTAAATAGAACCCCGTCGAAAAAGGAAAACTTGTACAGAAATTAACTCTCTGTTTAGCAGAGCCAAGTTTCTAAAATACTAGAATTTAATTTCTTTTTAAAAATTGCGCAAATTCTTGCAAAATTAAGATATACTATAAATTATTCTAGAGTGATTATTTTATTAGTTTTAATAGGCAGAATAGTATTTACTTCTTTCTTGAATGTTTATTGGTTTGTCTAAAGTAGGAGAGTTATCAATGATTGATCAAGATTATGAACAGTTTATTGGAAAAATAAAACAGAAATCTGGAATCGATTTATCCCTCTACAAAGAAGCACAAATGAAGAGGCGGTTAATATCTTTGTATGAGAAAAGAGGCTTTGCAAGCTTTCGGGATTTTTTCAGCGGATTAAATCTCAACAATGAATTATATTATGAATTTTTAGACCGGATGACAATAAATGTCTCAGAATTTTATCGGAATTATAAACGATGGCAAGTGCTCGAAGAAAGAATTCTTCCTCGGCTCTTAGAAAAAAATAGCCGGTTAAAAGTGTGGAGTGCTGCTTGTTCTACTGGAGAAGAGCCTTATACCCTTGCCATGATTTTATCAAAATTTGTACCACTTTCTAGTGTGAAAATAGTAGCAACAGACATAGATGAAAATGTTCTTGCGAGAGCCAAGCTGGGAATTTACCCTGAACGGTCATTAAATGAAGTTCCTGAAGAAATAAAAATGGAATTTTTTAAAAAAGAAGGGACAAATTATAAGATTAGTGACCAAATTATAAATTCTGTTCAATTTAAAAGGCAAAATCTTTTATCGGATTCATTTGACACTCAATTCGATTTAATTGTCTGCAGAAATGTCCTAATATATTTTACAGAGGAAGCAAAAGAGATGCTGTTTAAAAAGTTTAGCAAAGCTTTAAAGCATGAAGGAATTTTTTTTGTTGGCAGTACCGAGCAAATTTTCCATGCCGAACGTTATGAACTTTCGACTGTAGATACTTTTTTTTATCAAAAGAGTTAAAAATCTGCTATTTTTTTCATACTAGTTATGATATATTTGTACTTAAAAGCGTTAGTGCGTTGAAGGGAGAGAGAACTATATGAGGTATTTAACAGCTGGAGAATCTCACGGACCTCAATTAACTGCTATTGTTGAAGGTGTTCCGTCTGGTTTAAATTTAACGGCAGAAGATATAAATAAGGATTTGGCAAGAAGACAAAAGGGTTATGGACGCGGTCGAAGAATGCAAATAGAAAAGGATCAAGTTCAATTATTAGGCGGAGTAAGACATGGAAAGGCATTGGGATCTCCAATTGCTATGGTAGTAGAAAACAGGGATTGGAAGCATTGGACAAAAATAATGGGTGCAGAGCCGATTACTCCTGAAGAGGAACAAGAGGTTAAACGTCAAATTACCCGCCCGCGACCTGGTCATGCAGATTTAGTCGGTGCAATGAAATATGGCCATCGTGATATGAGAAACGTACTTGAACGTTCTTCAGCACGCGAAACAACAGTTCGAGTTGCTGTTGGCTCATTAGCAAAACAGCTTTTATCTGAGTTAGATATCAAAGTTGTTGGACATGTACTGGAAATTGGCGGTGTAAGAGCAAAGAATACTGAATACCGTGATATTGACGATCTTTTAGCTGTTACAGAGGAATCTCCGGTAAGATGCTATGATCGCGAAGCAGAAACAAGAATGATGGAAGCTATTGATCAAGCAAAAGCTAATGGTGACTCAATCGGAGGTATCGTTGAGGTGGTTGTCGAAGGTCTGCCTGCAGGAATCGGCAGTTATGTACATTATGACCGTAAGCTTGATAGTAAGATTGCCGGTGCAATTGTCAGCATAAATGCCTTTAAAGGTGTAGAATTTGGCATTGGCTTTGAAGCTGCCCGGAAATTTGGCAGCCAGGTACATGATGAGATTATTTGGTCAGAGGAAGCAGGATACACACGTAAAACAAATCGTTTAGGCGGCTTTGAGGGCGGTATGACAACGGGTATGCCAGTTGTTGTAAGGGGTGTAATGAAACCAATCCCAACATTGTATAAGCCATTACAAAGTGTAGACATTGATTCAAAGGAACCATTCACAGCAAGTATTGAACGTTCTGATAGCTGTGCAGTTCCTGCAGCAAGTGTTGTTGCAGAAGCAGTTGTAGCGTGGGAAATTGCCAATGCTATTGTAGAACAGTTTGGTGTTGACCGGATGGAGCTAATAAAAGAAAACATTCAAAAAATGCGTGAACATACGAGGGAATTCTAATGGAATCCATTTTGATTAACACTACTGATGAGACATATCCTGTTTATGTTGGTAATGGAGCAATAAATGAACTGCCTAATCTTTTAAGACGTCTCGCTCCGTCTAAAGTTTTGATAATTACCGACACAAATGTGGATGCTCGATATGAAACTGTTCTCGAAGACCTTATCGGCAGTGAATGGGCGACTTATAAGTACGTAATCAAGAGCGGGGAAGCTGCAAAATCTTTTGAGATGTTTTATGAGCTTCATTCTTATGCTTTAAAACAGGAACTCGATCGAAAATCTGTGATCATTGCCTTTGGTGGAGGAGTGGTCGGCGATTTAACTGGTTTTGTTGCTGCTACTTATATGAGGGGTGTCCCATTTATACAAGTACCAACTACGCTTTTAGCTCATGATAGTGCAGTTGGCGGTAAAGTAGCGATCAATCATCCTGAAGGGAAAAATATGATCGGTGCTTTTTATCAGCCAAAAGCGGTTGTTTACGATAGCAGCTTCTTACAAAGCCTTCCAGAAAGCGAAATGAGATCCGGGTTTGCTGAGGTAATTAAACATTCCCTCATTCGAAGTGAACCGCTCTTTCATTTTTTGTTCGCTGAAGTAAGGCGTTTAGATGATATTACAACCGATAAGCTGCAAAAGATGATTCTAGAAGGCATTCAAATAAAAGCAGATGTTGTTTCGAAAGATGAAAAGGAATTAGGACTCCGTGCGATATTAAACTTTGGGCACACACTGGGCCATGCAGTAGAAGCTGAGGCAGGATACGGCAAGCTTTCACATGGGGATTGTGTTGCAATCGGAATGCTATTTGCTACATGGTTAAGTAATAAAATATTGGCTGCTTCTCTTCCGTACGAAGAATTAACATCATGGTTTAAAGAAATTGGTTTTCCAACAGAAGTTCCCGATTCACAATCTACGGAGCAATTGATAAACAAAATGAAAAAAGATAAAAAGACAAAATCAAATCAGTTGACAATGATTTTGCTAGAAAAGATCGGAGTAACAACTTCCGCGACTTTTTCTGGGGAAGAACTGTATTCCTTGCTAAATGAGTGGAGAGAGGAAAAAAGGGGTGACAAGGGTTGATTAGGGGAATTCGCGGAGCAACAACTGTAAACGAAAACGAAGAAGCAGTTATTTTAAAAGCTACAGAAGAGTTAATTCACGAAATGATTCAAAAAAATAATATCGAACCAGAAAATGTTGCGCAGGTTATTATGACAGTAACTGAAGATCTTACAGCGACATTTCCTGCAAAAGCACTTAGATCACTTGAGGGCTGGAAATACGTACCTGTCATGTGTATGCTGGAAATTCCTGTTCCAAACAGTTTACCAAAGTGTATCAGAATCATGATGACAGTGGAAACAAGTGAAAAGCAAAAGAATATAAATCACGTGTATTTAGCTGAAGCTGTAAAGTTAAGACCGGATTTGTCGTTTACTAAATAAAATTTTCCTTATAAGTCATTGATGAGTGGGAAAATTCTGAACAATCACACATTGAACTTGACATTTATTAGTGTACTATAATAACATGATAAAGAAGATTGTTTAGTAGAAGAGTTGAGAGATTAGTATAGGGTAGCAGAGAATGAGTTAGTTTAGCTGAGGTTTTATTTTTAACGGCACAAGTCTACCCAAAAACCGAGCAGGTTTTTGGGTTTTTCTTCTTTCTAATCGTTTTGTCCCATTTAAATAGGATGAAACTAAAAATCAATAAATTGGTTTATAGATGGAAAGAAGTGATACGGTGCTAATCATCTTCAATTTTATAACCTCCCTAAATGCTCATTCTCCAAATTAATTGGAGGAGTGAGTAACCTTGAATATTTCTTCTTACACCGCTTTCTGTGAAGATAGCAAGCATTATCGAACAATCCCCATTGTAAAGCAATATATTGTTGATACATTTACACCCATTCAATTGTTCCAGTTATTTAAGGAGGAAGCTGTTTACTTATTAGAGAGTAAGGATGCTGAATCAAGCTGGTCACGCTATTCATTTATTGGCATAAACCCGTTTTTATTTGTTGAAGAAAACCATGGAGAATTTTCAATTTTAAATGAACAGAGAAAAACGATATCGAAATCAAAATCTCTAACAAAAATATTTGAAAATCTACAAAATCATTTGGCTATTAAATTACCAGAATTAGATATTCCGTTTGTCGGTGGTGCTGTAGGCTACATTGGTTACGATACTGTATCGATATTAGAAAAGGTTGAAAAGCATGAAATAGATGACCTGAAACAGCAAAATTGTATGTTTTTTGTATGTGAAACTGTGATCGCCTTTGATCATCATGAGAAAAAGCTTTATTTCATCCATTATGAACGCGTAAATGGAGACGAAGATGAAGTACATCTTCAGGCAGCCTACCAGCTTGCTGAGGCAAAAATGAACAAGTACATTAGCAAGCTTAAACAGAAAGAACAGCCTGAGCATTTGCCATTAACTGTTGCAGATCAATTTGAGGTGAATTTTGACGAAATTAAATCAAATTATGAGAAGAGCAAGTTTTTAGAAGATGTAGAAAAGGTAAAAGAATACATCCGTGCAGGTGACATTTTTCAAGGTGTTTTATCACAGCGATTTGAGATTCCTATATCAACAGACGGCTTTTCTCTTTACCGAATTTTACGAATTGTCAATCCATCTCCTTATTTGTTTTATATTCGCTTTAACGATACTGAGCTAGTAGGAAGCTCGCCTGAACGTTTAATCTATATACAAAATAAACATCTTGAAATTCATCCGATAGCAGGGACACGGAGACGGGGGAAAACATTTGAAGAAGATCAATTTTTTGAAGAAGAATTAAAAAATGATGAAAAAGAAAAAGCGGAACATTATATGTTAGTTGACCTTGCCCGTAATGATCTTGGAAGAGTCGCAGAATACGGTTCGGTAACGACGCCAACATTAATGGAAGTAGGACGCTTTTCCCATGTCATGCACCTAATTTCTAAGGTTACTGCAACATTAAGAGATGATGTTCACCCAATAGATGCATTGCTATCCTCTTTCCCGGCTGGAACAGTTTCAGGTGCTCCAAAGATTAGGGCAATGCAGATTATTCAGGAATTGGAACCTGCTGCAAGAGGCAGTTATGCTGGCTGTGTTGCCTACGTTGGTTTTGATGGGAACGTTGATTCTTGTATAACCATACGAACAATAACAGTAAAAAATAACATTGCGTATGTGCAAGCCGGAGCCGGAATTGTTGTAGACAGTGTTCCTGAGCTTGAATGGAAGGAAACCTGTAATAAAGCAAGCGCTATGTTAAAAGCAATTCAATTAGCTGAAAAGGTATTTAATGAGGAGGTCATGCATGATGAGAGAGCTGCTAGCAAAATGTATTGAAGGAAAAACATTGTCCGAAGCACAGGCAGAAGAAGTTATGAATTCAATCATGGCAGGTGATGCTACACCAAGTCAAATTGCCAGCCTAGTTTCCATTTTGAGACTTCGAGGAGAGACTGTTGATGAAATCGTCGGGTTTACAAAATCGATGAAAAATCATATGACATCCATCTACTATGACAATGATGTTATCGATACATGCGGTACTGGTGGCGACGGAGCCTCAACATTTAATATTTCAACTGCTGCAGCAATCGTTGTATCTGCTTTAAAGGTAAAAGTAGCGAAACACGGAAACCGTGCATTTTCCTCTAAGAGCGGCAGTGCAGATGTACTTGAAACATTGGGGATTAATATCCAAACTTCGAATGAAGAAGCAATTAAAAGTCTAAATGATCAGAACATGAGCTTCTTATTTGCACCAATGTTTCACTCTTCGATGAAACACGCTGTGAATCCGAGAAAGGAAATCGGTTTTAGAACGGTTTTTAACTTGTTAGGGCCTTTAGCAAATCCGGCTAACGCAAAAAGACAGGTAATTGGCGTATTTTCTACTGAATATGCTGAGAAAATGGCTGAGGCGTTAAAACGATTAGGTTCTGAACATGTCTTGCTTGTAACTGGACGTGACGGACTTGACGAAATTTCGATTTCAGGCGAAACAGATGTTGTGGAATTAAAGAACGGTGAAATCACTCGATATGTTTTACATCCAAATGACGTTGGATTATTTGTAGGAGATATAGAAGAATTAAAGGTTAATAATGCTCAGGAAAGTGCAAAGCTGATCGAAGCGATATTTAGAGGCAACGGCCCAAAAAGTGCAGAGAACATTGTGGCCGTCAATGCAGCTGCAGCATTATATGTTGCAAATTATGTTCCATCCATAGCTGATGGTGTCATATTTGCAAAAGAAGCCATTCGTAACGGCAAGGCACTTCAACAATTAAAAATATTGCGCCATCAAAGGGAGGAACATTATGCTTGATAAAATAATTGAAACTAAGAAAGAAGAAATTAAAAATCTTATTTTACCAGTTGAAGAGAATCTGCCGCATCGATCATTTTATCAAGCGCTAAAAAATCCTTATCGAGAATTAGGCCTTATAGCTGAAGTAAAGAAGGCGTCTCCTTCTAAGGGGTTAATAAAAGAGAATTTTCACCCGGTTGAGATTGCATTGGCTTATGAAAAAGGTGGGGCAGACTGTTTATCCGTGTTAACAGATGCTCCCTACTTCCAAGGAGCACGTGAATATTTAACAGCGGTAAAAAAAGCAGTAAACCTGCCAATATTAAGAAAAGACTTTATCATTGATCCTATTCAGGTGGATGAAGCTAAGCGGATTGGTGCTGATGCGGTTTTATTAATTGGTGAAGCGCTTGAACCGACATTATTAAAAGAGCTTTATCAATATGCGGAAGAATTACGATTAGATGTACTTGTAGAGGTTCACGATAGTCAAACGCTTGAGCTGGTATTAAGTGTAATAACTCCGAAAATTTTAGGTGTCAACAATCGGAACTTAAAAACGTTTGAAACAAATATTGGCCAGCTGGAAAATATGGTATCAATCATACCTAAAGATACATTGCTTGTCAGTGAAAGCGGCATTTATACTAAAGAAGATATTGAGCTTGTTAAGCAATATGGAGCAAAAGCATTGTTAGTTGGAGAATCGCTTATGAGAAAAGACGATCAGACATTAGCGATAAAAGAATTATTTGGAGAAGAAATCAATGTCTAAACCGTTATTAAAATTTTGCGGAGTTCGCTCTTTTGAGGATTATAAACTTGTTTCCAAATCAAATGCCGATTATATTGGATTTATTTTTGCTGAGAGCAAACGAAGAGTAGATCCTAGATCAGTAAAGGAATGGATAAGCAACGTCGACTTTTCGGGAAAAAAATTAGTTGCTGTATTTGTAAATCCTTCAGAAGTAGAAATCAATCAAGTTCTTAAAGAAGTTCCGATTGATGTTATTCAATTTCATGGAAATGAGTCAGTTGAAGAGATTAAGAAAATAAGAGATACATTTAAAGGTGCTGTTTGGAAGGCACTGCATCATCATTCAAATACGTTGGAAGAGATGGAGGATTATCAGGATATTGTTGATGGGTTTATCATTGATTCCAGGTTAAAAGGTCAGTGGGGGGGGACTGGTGTAAGCTTTGACTGGTCTGCAGTCCCGAAATATATAATGTTCTCGAGGAATAATAATAAGCTTTGCTTTATTGCCGGCGGAGTAAACGAGAATAACATAGAAAAGCTATTAACCTATAATCCACAAGCGATAGATCTTTCTAGCGGCATTGAGGTTGATGAACAAAAAAGCAAAGATAAAATCCAGGAAGTTGAAGAAAGGGTGTTAAAGTATGTTAATTTATCCAGATAAAAATGGCAGATACGGTGATTTTGGCGGACGATTTGTACCTGAAACGTTAATGAGCCCATTGGCTGAAATCGAGCAAGCCCATATTGATGCAATGAACGATCCAGCTTTTATGGAGGAATATCATCATTTATTGATGGAATATTCTGGAAGGCCGACAACCGTTACGTATGCAAGCAATATGACAGAAAAACTTGGCGGCGCAAAAATCTACCTCAAAAGAGAAGATCTAAACCATACTGGTGCCCATAAAATCAATAATGCAATTGGTCAAGCACTGCTTGCAAAAAGAATGGGAAAAACAAAGGTTATTGCTGAAACAGGTGCAGGACAGCATGGAGTTGCAACTGCAACTGTTGCAGCAAAGTTCGGTATGGAATGTAAAGTGTTTATGGGTGAAGAAGATGTGAAACGTCAAGAATTAAATGTATTCCGTATGCAGCTGCTGGGAGCAGAAGTTATTCCTGTAACAAGCGGTAATAAGACATTAAAGGATGCTACAAATGAGGCGATGCGCTATTGGGTTCAACATTGTGAAGACCATTTTTATATTATTGGTTCAGTCGTTGGGCCGCATCCATATCCTTACATTGTACGAGAGTTTCAGCGTGTTATTGGAGACGAAGCGAAACAGCAATTTCTTAATTTAGAAGGTGAGCTTCCTTCCAAAGTAGTGGCATGTGTTGGAGGCGGCAGTAATGCAATTGGGATGTTTGCTGCTTTTTTAAATGAAAATGTTGAACTTGTTGCAGCTGAAGCTGCCGGCATGGGAGTTGAAACAGACATGCATGCCGCAACAATTACGAAGGGCACAAAAGGTGTTCTGCACGGTTCATTAACATATTTATTACAAGACGAATATGGACAAGTTATAGAACCTTATTCAATTTCAGCAGGATTAGATTATCCTGGAATCGGACCTGAACATGCTCATCTTGCAAGCACGGGAAGAGTGAAATATGAAAGTGTTACAGACAAAGAAGCATTACAGGCTCTTGAATTGCTGGCAAGGGAAGAAGGAATCCTTGCAGCAATTGAATCGGCACACGCCCTTTCATCTGCTTTTAAACATGCTAAACAAATGTCTCGTGATGAAAGTATTCTGATTTGTTTATCAGGCAGAGGAGATAAAGATGTTCATACTTTAATGAATCATTTTAAGGAGGAGAAAAAGCATGAAAACACTCTTCAAGCAGCCACTGCAAAATAAATTATTTATTCCGTTTATTACTGCAGGTGATCCTTATAGTGAAGCGACAATAGATCTAGCCGTTGCATTGCAAGAGGCAGGAGCGGCAGCAATTGAATTAGGGATACCTTACTCTGATCCTGTTGCTGATGGACCGGTTATTCAAAAGGCCTCATCTAGGGCATTAAAGAAGGGTATGAATATCGTAAAAGCTATCAAGCTTGTTCCTGAAATGAGGAAAAAGGGAGTAAATATTCCAATTATTCTATTTACGTATTATAATCCTGTGTTACAATTAGAACAGGAATCCTTTTTCGCTTTACTGCGAGAAAATACTATTGATGGTTTACTTGTTCCTGACATACCTTTTGAAGAAAGTGAAGAACTTCGCCAAAAGTGTAAAGACCATTCTATTTCATTTATATCACTTGTTGCTCCAACCTCATCAAGCAGAATAAAAATGATAACGGAGAATGCTGAAGGCTTTATTTACTGTGTATCTTCTTTAGGTGTTACAGGGGTTAGAAAGAACTTTGATCACGCAATTACATCATTCTTAGATGAAGTAAAACAATACAGCCAAGTACCTGTTGTTGTTGGTTTTGGAGTTTCCTCAAGAGAACAGGTAGAAGAACTGGCAACTATTTGTGATGGTGTTGTCGTAGGAAGTGCATTAGTGAGAGAGATTGAACGATTGCAGCCGGAATTAGAAGACGACACCACTCGAAGTAAAGCAATTGAAGCATTTAGAGAATACGCTAAAATCTTTGCATCATAAACGAAGGAAAAAGAGATTCAAAAGGCTTTTTTTATGATTTTATTGCATTATGTAAAGTTTCTCATTAAGATAAGAATCAGCACGATCAGAGAGAGTTAATCCCTCTGACCTGAGTTTCACTTAAAGTAGGAGAGGTGTTAGGCTTTGCAAGTAAAAGAGCAGTTATTAAGTTTAAAACCATATCAACCAGGAAAACCGATTGAGGAAGTTAAAAAGGAATTTAATTTAACAAAGGTAGTAAAATTAGCATCAAATGAAAATCCATACGGATGCTCACAGAAGGCAAAGCAAGCGATACTCGATGAACTTGATCAGTTAGCGATTTATCCTGATGGATACAGCGCTCTTCTGCGTACAAAGGTGGCTAATCATTTAGGCGTAAATGAGGATGAATTAATTTTTGGGAATGGGTCAGACGAAGTTGTTCAAATTATTTGTCGAGCTCTATTAAGTCCTGAAACAAATACGGTTATGGCAACACCAACATTTCCTCAATATAAGCATAATGCCGTGATAGAGGGAACTGAGATTCGCGAAGTTCCACTTGTTGATGGAGATCATGACCTTGATGCAATGCTTAATCAAATTGACGAAAACACTACAGTGGTATGGGTATGTACACCAAATAACCCAACTGGTACATATGTTAAAAAACAAGCTTTGCTGGAATTTTTAGATAAGGTTCCTAAACATGTGCTGGTTGTCGTTGATGAGGCTTACTATGAATATGTAGCTGCTGAAGATTATCCTGAAACTGTGCCGTTGTTAAAAGATTATTCAAATGTAATGATCTTGCGCACATTTTCAAAAGCGTATGGATTAGCTGCATTACGTGTCGGTTATGGAATTGGAAATGCTGATTTAATTCGAAAAATAGAACCGGCAAGAGAACCATTTAATACAAGCCGTGTTGCACAGGCTGCTGCAATTGCTGCTCTCGATGACCTTGAATTCATTACTGAATGTAAAGAAAAAAATAAAAAAGGTCTCCAACAGTTCTACCAGTTTTGTGAAGAACAGGGCTTAAATTATTATCCATCGGAAGGGAATTTTATCCTAATTGATTTTAAGCGTGATTCAGATGAAGTGTTCGGTGCATTGCTTAAAAAAGGGTATATTGTTCGTTCTGGTAACGCATTAGGTTTTCCGACCCATTTACGTATAACAGTGGGATCTGAAGAACAAAATGCAGAAATCATTGAGATTTTAAAGGAATTTGTACTTAATTAATGTAATGATTTTCTAAATCAGGGGCTGTCTCAATACAATGGGGCAGACCCCCAAAACTTTTAACCCGTACTTATTTTATGAATAGCCTCTTAGAATGATAGGCAAAAAAGGTGATTTTAATGGTGAAAAATATTTATTTAATAGGACTTGGTTTAATAGGCGGTTCTATCGCATTAGCTATTAAACGGAAAAACCCTGCTATTCATATAATTGGATTTGATATAAATCAAGATCAAGCTTCACTTGCCAAAAAAATCGGGGCAATTGACGAAATTTCTGCTGCACTTATTCCAGATTTAACGGATGTTGATATTATTTTTATTTCTACACCTGTTGAGCAGACAATCAAAATCATTGAGCAGCTGCATTTCGCTGAATTGAAACAGGGTGTCATAATTACCGATGTTGGCAGTACAAAAGCTCAGATCGTAGAATGTGCAAACAAGTATCTAAACGGAAGAATTAAATTTATCGGCGGCCATCCGATGGCTGGCTCACATAAGTCGGGAATTTTAGCCGCAAAACCCCATTTGTTTGAAAATGCTTTTTACATTTTAACCCCGTCTGAATATGTAACTCCGCAGGACCTCGCTCGTTTAACAGATGTTCTTGAGGGGACAAAAGCAAATTTCATAGAAATGACTCCTGATGAACATGATAAGGTAACGGGGATAATAAGCCATTTTCCGCATATTGTTGCCGCAAGCTTGGTATGCCAAGCAGAATACCATGAAGAACAATTTCCACTAGTAAAAAGATTAGCTGCTGGCGGATTCCGCGATATAACGAGAATAGCTTCCAGCAACCCAGCAATGTGGCGGGATATCTTATTACAAAACAAAGGGCCTTTATTAGAACTTTTTGATGAGTGGATTGCTGAGATGAACCGTGTAAAAGGCCTTGTTGCAAATGAAGAAGCAGATCAACTATACACATATTTCGAACATGCTAAACAATATCGCGACGGTTTGCCGGAAAAACAAAAAGGTGCGATCCCATCGTTTTATGATTTATTTGTTGATGTACCTGACTATCCAGGTATCATATCTGAAATTACTGGATATTTAGCTAAGGAAGAGATTAGTTTAACCAATATACGGATTATTGAAACTCGAGAAGAAATATATGGCGTATTAAGGTTAAGCTTCCAAACAGAACGAGATCGAGAACGAGCAATAGACTGCATTAACAAATATTCAAATTATGATACTTTTATCATTTAACTTTGGTCTTGACCGATTCAATTCATCGCAATCTTAATGGGCAGTAAGACACCTATTTCAGAATGAAGAGAAGATAAGAAGATCAGTATGTGTAAAACTGCCCGTAAAGATCCGATAAGTTTCGCTAACCATCAGTTGGATGAAGTGAACCCCACTGATGGAAGTCTCACTTTATATGTAATTAATAGAGGTGGAGTAAATGACAGATGTAATGAAATTATCTAAGGTTACTAGTTTAGCAGGTACGATTGAAATACCAGGAGATAAATCTATCTCACACCGCGCTGTTATGTTTGGTGCTATGGCAAATGGAAAAACCGAAATTACAAATTTCTTAATGGGAGCAGATTGTCTGAGCACAGTTTCATGCTTTCGAAAAATGGGTGTATCAATTGACATTCAGGAAGGTCTTGTAACGGTAGAAGGGAAAGGCATAGATGGGTTAAAAGAACCTTCTGAGATTTTAGACGTAGGGAATTCAGGTACTACTACCCGATTAATGATGGGGATTTTGGCCGGGGTAAATTTCCACTCATGCATTATTGGCGATGAGTCGATAGCCAGAAGACCTATGTCACGAGTGACAAAACCATTAAGAATGATGGGGGCAAAAATTGATGGGAGAGAAGATGGCCAGTTTACGCCATTAGCTATCCGCGGAGCGAGTTTAAAAGGTATTCACTACGAATCACCTGTTGCAAGTGCTCAGGTTAAGTCAGCGATCCTCTTAGCAGGCTTACGGACAAATCAAGAAGAAACAACGGTAACAGAGCCTCACAAATCGCGAGACCACACTGAGCGTATGCTCAGAGCATTTAGTGTAGAGCTGGAAGAAGATGAAAAATCAGCAACAGTAAAAGGGGGTCAAAGTCTAAAAGCGACAAATATCTTTGTACCTGGTGATATTTCATCTGCAGCTTTTTTCCTTGTTGCAGGGGCAATCGTACCAAATAGTGAAATTCTTTTAAAAAATGTTGGGATTAATCCTACAAGAACAGGAATACTTGATGTATTAAAAATGATGGGTGCAACCATTGAGATTATTCCCCATCAAGATCAGTCGTTTGAACCAATTGCAGATATTTTGATTAAAACGTCAACTTTAAAGGGAGCAACCATTGGCGGTGATTTAATTCCAAAATTAATTGATGAAATCCCGGTAATTGCGTTATTAGCATCACAAGCTGAAGGTGAAACCATCATTAAGGATGCAAGTGAGTTAAAGGTTAAAGAAACAAATAGGATTGATACTGTAGTTGGTGAATTATCGAAAATCGGAGCAGCGATTAAAGCAACGGATGATGGAATGGTGATTAGCGGCAAAACCAAATTAACAGGTAATGCAGCTGTTTCTAGTCATGGTGACCATCGAATTGGTATGATGCTTGCCATTGCTTCATGTATTACTGAAGAACCGATTGAATTACATGATGCTCATGCTATTGATGTATCATATCCATCGTTTTTTGAGCATCTTTCCTTGTTAAGAAAATAATATTTCGTTAGTCATTTACAATATACAGTTAACTAGAAAGAGAATAGCCTTTATTTATTTTAAAATCTTTATGATTAAACAAATAAATAAGGCTGTCTCTTTCTTCTTGCCTTTTTAGCACTTCTCTTACCTCTTAAAAAATTCTCCGTAATTGTAATAAAAAAGCTCATTTTTTCATAGCTTGTCTTAAGAGGATGAAAGGTGGGGTGTTTGATGAGATATATAATAGATAACGCAACAATAGTTAAGGCTAATGGATTAGAAAAAACCTCCTTATTAATTAATAAAAACAAAATTGAATTTATGCGGAAGAAAATGGATAATATTCGATTTATGCGAATGGATATGAGTACTTATTTATTAACCCCAGGATATGTCATGCTTGACTTTTCTCTTCATTCATTACTTCATTTTCAACAATTCAAACAGTATATGATTCATCAATACATGAAAAAAGGCTGTACATCACTATTGACAATTGAGGATATTCAGTTTGAGCACGAATTAGGATCAAATCTAAAACAAAAAAGACAACTTATGATAAATTCTCCAATTGATTATTATATTGGCATTAAAATTCCATTTAATTTACTCTCTCCTTCAATTATTAGAAAATGCAAGCAACAGCAAATAGCAGTGGTATTTGTTGAAATTGATGAAACCGACGAGCTATCCACAAAATCATGGGGATGGATTAGAGATGCAATGTTTTCAAACCCAATTACACTCATTCCGTTCCTAAAGAAAAACAAAGAATTCGTTCATAAAAAGTCAAAGCAACTTTTTGATTGGGAACGAATCATGAAAGAACATCGGCTTTCTTCCATAATTACTCCTTTAGAAGAAGGAGTGCCCATCTCTAAGGATGTGTTGATGAGGTTAGGCATATATCCAGAAAAAGGTGATATTCGCGTTGGTGGGCAAGTAAACTATAATTTGTACAATCTTAGTGAAATAAGGTATCATACCGATGGTAAACCAGCTATTAATGCCTTAGAGCTACATCCGGCTATAACTGCACATCAAGGGAGATTAATCAATGTAAACGGAGAAACTTCATTTATTCCAGGAATAGGTGTAGAATGTTTTATTCCGATTTCAGGACGTTTCATACCACTATCAGTCTCCTTTTGATGTATGATAAAGATATAAATTATAAAATAAAGATTAAAAAGAAAGCGTCCATGCATTTACCATTGTTTAAAAGAAAGGAAGAACTATGTTTAATCAAGTACTAAACGAAGCAATAAATCTTGTAAATAAAGGTGAAACTGAAGAAGGATTAAATTTATTGGCAAATATTTTGCCTACATTGCATGATGAAGAAAAGCTCCAGCTTGCCGATCAATATTTCCAATGGGGAATAATTGATAAAGCGCATGAAATTATTGAAGAACTTCACTTTCTTTATCCTGAAGAAACTCAAATTACCTTGTTTTTAGCAGAGCTCTATTTAGATATGGAAAAGGAAGAGCAAACGATTGACTTATTAAATCAAATACCGTTTGAAGATGAAGCATATCCTCAGGCATTATTACTATTGGCAGATTTATACCAGATGCAAGGCTTAGCAGAAGTAAGCGAGCAAAAATTGCAGGAAGCAAAACAGCTATTACCTGATGAACCGGTCATTGATTTTGCATTAGGCGAGTTCTATTTTCATCAAGGCCAATATAAACATGCCATCCCATATTATGAAGGAATCATAAAAGAGCAAGAATCCATTTCAGGCATTTTTATTGATCAACGATTAGCAGAGTGTTTAAGTGCAATTGGGGAATTTGAAGAAGCATTAGACTATTATAAACAAGCAGCAGATAAACATGAGGATCTTACTACACTGTTTGGTTATGCATTTACCGCATACCAAGGCGGATTTTATAAAACAGCGATTCAACAATTTCTGAAGCTAAAAGAAGCAGATCCCCATTATTCGTCCCTCTATTTATATTTAGCAAAGGCTTATGAACATGAAGGGCTATTGCAGGAGAGTCTTAGTACCGTTCAAGAGGGCATTAAGGTAGATGAATTTAACAAGGAATTATATATGTATGGAGGGAAAGTCGCCATTAAATCGGGGAATATGAGTGATGCTACACAATTGCTTAGGGAAACACTTGCAATTGATCCGGGTCATATAGAGGCTGCACTAACATTGACTAATGTCTTTCTTCAGGAAGAGGAATATGATGATGTAATTGATGTCATTTCTGAATGTAAAAAATATGGAGAAGAAGATCCGCAATTTGAATGGAATTTAGCTCGGGCATATCATCAAAAAGAAGAATATACACAGGCATTAAACCATTATCAACTTGCATATAATTCTTTCAAGGATCAACGAGATTTTCTATACGAATATGGGTATTTTTTGATCGAGGAAGGCCGCAGAAAGGAAGCAAAGGAAGTTTTTGGACGAATTTTAAGGCAGGATCCTTCTAATGTCGAAATTGGTGAGATTTTGCTACAATTAGAAGATGAGTTTTAAGAGAGATAAGAAGGATTTTATTTTTATTTTGTGGAATTATCAAAGTAAGAATAAACTGTACTGCAGAGGAGGGAATTCTATGGTGGCCCCTGTATCTGTCCACGAAAAGAAAGATTTTATCAGGTGGTTTTTAAACCATTATCAACTAAAAAGAAGAGAATGTGTATGGATTTTAAATTATTTAATGAGTCATGATACCCTTATGGAAAAAGTTCACTTTGTAGAACAAGCACAATACTGTCCGCGAGGAATAATCATGTCAACGCATTGTGTTGAAGAAGTTCCTTTTCGTTTTTATAAAGAAAATGTGATGACAACAGATGCGGAAAAATCATTCCATGATATACGTTTAAATAAAGATGAAGAGCTTTTTATTCAGCTTAATTTTAGATCTGCTTATCAATCACCGCAATATGCAGCAGTTTTAGAATCAAATCCGTTTATGCCAGAACATCTTCACGGGAATGAGAAGGATCGGGAAGTTGCTGAAAAAGTGCTTGAACACTCATTGCAAACATTTCAAAAGGAAAAGCTTTTACAATTGATTGATGAAGCTCTCGACCGTCAGGACAAAGTTGAATTCCAAAGACTAACTAATCAATTATTAGAACTAAAAAAATAACGCTTATTTTTTGCAAGAGGCTGATGAATATTCATCAGCCTCTTGCATTTTACCTTTAACAATTAGTAGGACAAGCTTTATAATAGATCTATTGTTAAATAATGATAGGGAGTGGAATAAATGAAGTGGGTTTTAAGCGATGTGGATTTGTACAATCAGTCAAAAGAATATGTAGATACTGCAATTATCCCTCTAATACCTGTTGCCTTGGAATCAGAATTTAAAGGCACTGTTTCAAAAGGTGAGTTTATTACGTATGTTTGCAATGAACTTGAGAGACAATTAAAAGGAAGAGTTTTCTTATTTCCTTCTTTTTCATATCTAAAAAATTCAACGAATGTGATTGAAAATGTAATAGAATGGAAAACTAAAATAAAGCAGGAATTTAAACATGTTTTTTTCCTTACTAGTGATGAGGCTTTAAAAAACAGCAGTATCGAACAGATGAAAGAGCATCTTATTTGGTTGCCGGTAGTTCCGTTTGAACATATGGATGAAAAACTGATGAGAAAGCTTTTACAAAATCAAGTCGAACAAATTTTGAACATTTTATTACAATCTTGGAATAAATAATAAAAACCTTTTCATTTCCAAGATTAGAACTCAGGATTTTATTGACCTCATGGAAAGATTGATATATCATGAGTATGTCCTAGTTTTATATGTCATTTCCGTATGTCCTAAACGGACTGAGCTTAAGATAGAGGGGGGAAAATGATGAGCGAGAAAAAACATCGAGTTTCTAGACGTCAATTCTTAAACTATACGCTTACTGGTGTAGGCGGTTTCATGGCTGCAGGTATGCTTATGCCTATGGTTCGCTTCGCACTTGACCCTGTGCTCCGACCAGCAGATGAGACAGATTTAGTACAAGTTGTAAAGGTTGACGAAATAACGGATGAACCTCAACGCTTCGACTTTAAAATCAAACAAAAAGACGCTTGGTATGAATCTGAAGAAACGAGATCAGCTTGGGTATTTAAAGAAGGTGAAAAAATTACGGCTTTATCACCTATCTGTAAACATTTAGGCTGCACAGTCGGCTGGAATAACGATCCGGCTAACAAAAACCAATTTTTCTGCCCGTGTCATTATGGGCGATATGAAAAAGATGGGACAAACGTTCCAGGAACACCACCAATTGCTCCGCTTGATGTTTATGAAAGCGCAGTTAAGGACGGCTATTTATTCTTAGGTAAAGCGAAACCACGAGGGGAGGCGTAATGATTGCTTAACAAAATTTATGATTGGGTTGACGAACGTCTAGATATTACGCCGATGTGGCGCGATATTGCTGACCATGAAGTTCCTGAACACGTAAACCCAGCACACCATTTTTCTGCCTTTGTTTATTGCTTTGGCGGATTGACATTCTTTGTAACTGTTATTCAAGTTCTATCTGGTATGTTTTTAACAATGTATTATGTGCCAGACATTAAGAATGCTTGGGAATCAGTATTCTATTTACAAAATGAGGTTGCTTTTGGTCAAATAGTACGTGGCATGCACCACTGGGGAGCTAGTCTTGTTATTGTTATGATGTTCCTACATACTTTGCGCGTGTTTTTCCAAGGTGCTTATAAAAAACCGAGAGAGCTAAACTGGATCGTAGGCGTACTAATTTTCTTTATTATGCTTGGTCTTGGTTTAACAGGTTATTTATTGCCTTGGGATATGAAAGCGTTGTTTGCGACAAAGGTTACGCTGCAAATCGCTGAATCCGTGCCTTTAATTGGACCAACTGTTAAAACATTATTATCGGGCCATCCAGAAATCGTAGGTGCTCAAACGCTTACACGTTTCTTTGCTATCCATGTATTCTTCTTGCCTGCTGCACTTTTCGGATTAATGGCTGCTCACTTTATTATGATTCGCAAACAAGGTATTTCTGGTCCGCTATAAAAAATAGTTTCATAAAAAATTTTACTAACGATCCAAACATTTGATATCGGATACCACCTTAGTAAGGAGGGGAAATCATGCATCGCGGAAAAGGTATGAAATTTGTAGGTGATTCTCGTATTCCTGCAGAGAAGAAACCTAATATTCCGAAGGACTACTCGGAATATCCAGGGAAAACAGAAGCATTCTGGCCAAACTTTCTATTAAAGGAATGGCTTGTAGGTGCTGTTTTCTTAATTGGATTTTTATGTTTAACAGTAGCTCACCCATCGCCGCTTGAGCGTGTGGCTGACCCTACTGATGCTGGTTATATTCCATTACCAGACTGGTACTTCTTATTCTTATACCAATTGTTGAAATATTCTTATGCATCTGGTCCATATACGGTTATTGGAGCAATTGTAATTCCTGGACTAGCTTTTGGTTCTTTAATGCTTGCTCCATTCCTAGATCGCGGACCGCACCGCCGTCCCGCAAAACGCCCAATTGCTGTTGGTATGATGCTTCTGGGAATTGCTGGTACGTTCTACTTAACTTGGGAATCTGTTGCTACACATGACTGGGAAGCTGCTGCTGAACAAGGTAAGATCAAAGCTGAGGCAGAAATTGATAAAGAATCAGATGGTTACAAACTTTACCAAGAGCAAGGATGTATTTCTTGTCATGGCGACAATCTAGAAGGAGGAGCTGCAGGTAAAGCTCTAGTTGATAATGGATTAGAACCTGCTAAAATTGCAGAAATTGCTAAAAATGGTCAAGGTGCCATGCCAGCTGGTGTCTTTAAAGGGACAGATGAAGAGTTAAAAGTATTATCAGAGTTTATCTCTAGTGTTAAGTCAAAATAAAAGCTGACATTTGTCAGCTTTTTTTATACGTATAGAAAGACCTGCTTATCCGTTGTTTAATAAGATAGGGGAACGTTTCTTTTTGCTGTGTCTCTCACAATTGGAAAACCCGGACTAGAAAGTAATTAAAATCTTTAGGACAGGTATATAAAAAATGAAAATGATTCAGTTGATTTTAGGGCAAAGACCTATTTTATTCATTATGTTTTTAATTAACTTTTTTGGAACAATATATGGCTATTATTGGTATAGGTATCAATTAGCAGAAACCCCAGCTCATTTTTATCTTTTTGTTCCAGACAGCCCTACAGCCAGCCTATTTTTTGTCATTGTTTTACTTGGATTCTTGCTAAGAAGGAATCTCCCACTTATTGAGGCACTGGCCATAGTCACGCTTTTTAAATATGGCATTTGGGCTGTTATTATGAACATTCTCGTATTGATTAGTAATGGCAGTTTACCTTGGGAAGGGTATATGCTCATAGCATCACACCTTGGAATGGCTGTGCAAGGGTTGCTTTATTCACCGTATTATCGTTTTAAAGCTTGGCATTTAATTGTCGCTGCTGTTTGGACATTACATAATGATGTCATTGATTATGTATTTGGAATGATGCCTAAGTACAGTGACTTAATGGAGTATATTACACAAATAGGTTACTTTACATTTTGGTTAAGTATCATTTCGTTACTAATTGCTTATGCCCTAGTGCTTAAAAAAGGTTCTTACAAATTAAATTTGCCTCAGTCTAGCTAATAATTGCTAGGCTTTTTTTATTTTTTTGTCTTTTTGTTCATTCTGTCAGGCTGTTGATTGGAATGGGGATGTGAGACTCCAGAGGGAAGATTTTTTGAATGAAAAAACCTTTACTTGCAGTAATAATTTTGGTCTAACCTTGTCCATTCCTTCATAGGTTTTTTAGTAGAAGTTCTAGGGGGGACAAGGATGAAGAAATGGATAGTTGCACTCATTATTGGAATGTTGCTGTTTCACATAAAACCAGCTTTTTCTGAAGAACAATATGACTGGGAAGCTCTAAATAATATTTCTGACACTGCATTACAGCTAGCAAAGCAAGAAAGATTTAGTGAGTCTGCCCAATTACTTGAATATTTTGCTGTGAAATTTGATGAGATACCGATTGATCGAAAGTATATATCTCTTGATCATCTTCGAACAATTACAAGTACACATAAAAATGCTTTAAGCATAGTAGAAGATGAAAAAGTAAGCAAAGAAGAGAAGATTCGTTCATTAACAAAGTTCCGCCTTGTAGTTGATGCAATGGTGTCTGAACATCAGCCATTATGGGGGTCGATGGAGTCTTCGATTATGGAGACTTTTTCACAAATGAAAACGGATGTGGAGGAAGGAGATACTCAGTCCTTTCAACATGATTGGAATGAATTTTTGGCTTTATATGAAGTCATTTATCCTAGTATACAGATTGATTTCGATAGTCAGCGGGTAAAAGAAATAGATGCCCATATTTCAGTTGTGGAGGATCGCCTCTTTCAAGATATTCCTGAATCTAGCCGTGTTAAGCAATTGACAGTTATGGAAGAAGAATTAAAATCTCTTTTTGAGAGAGTAAAAGAGGATGAAGCTGATCCCTCCTTATTATGGGTAATGATCTCAACTGGAAGTGTCATCTTATTATCATTATCATATGCAGGTTGGAGAAAATACCGCGGAGAAAAAGAAAAAGCCTCCAAAAGAGAGAAAAATAACCAGCAATAAAAATCGCCATGAAGAGCGACAATTAGCTACAAACGAATGAGAAGATATTATCTATCCCAATTTTAACAGGCAGTAAAATCCCCACTTCAAGATCATCTAAGAAGAGTGGAGGGTAATCGACTGCCTGTAAAGATCGGACGAGAAATTGTTGTCCGAGTTAAGAGAGACATAAGACCCTAGCAGTTTAAGTCTGAAAAGATTTAACACATTCACCAGTGGGGTAAGTTGACAACGTTCTGTAGCAAAGCATGACCGTGTACATCTGGTAGTAGAAAAAATCCTAGATATGCATGTCCCACTATATCTTCGATTCTTAAGCGGAAACAAAACAAAACTTAAATATGTATTAACATAGCTTAAAATTAACGCTGCAAAGGCTTTTTATTTTCGTCTAATGTAAAGCCTTCACCTAGAACATCGTGGACATCACTTACAGCAACAAAAGCGTGAGGATCGACAGCTGTAATTACTGATTTTAGCCTGACAATTTCATTTTTTCCAACAACACAATACAAGACATCACGATCTTGTTTGGAAAATGAGCCTTGTCCTTTTAAAATGGTAACTCCCCGTTCCATCTCTTCCATAATTCTTTTGGAGATTTCTTCAGATTTGCTGGAGATAATTGTCGCACCTTTGGCTGCATAGGCACCTTCCTGCATGAAGTCTATAACACGCGCCCCAACAAATACAGCAACAAGTGTATACATCGCTTCTTTATAGGATAAATAGGTAATTAAAGATAACGTAATTACAATTAAGTCAAATAAAAACATTGTTTTTCCCATGCTCCAACCGAAATAGCGATGTGCCAGCCTAGCAATGATATCTACGCCACCAGTTGTTCCCCCGTAACGGAAGATTGTACCCAAGCCAATTCCCAAAAATACCCCTGCAAAAAGTGCTGCAAGCGTTAAATCATCATTTAACGGCATATCAATTTGATACCGTTGAAAAATCCATAAAAAGATAGACAATCCCAAAGTTCCAATCATCGTGTAGAAAAAAGAAGTTCTTCCTAAAACACGCCACCCGATAAAAAACAATGGTATATTTAATAGTAAGTTTGATATGGATGGATCGAAGTTAAAGAGGAAAAAAAGCATAAGGGTTATGCCGGTAAAGCCTCCCTCGGCTAAATTATTCTGCATATTAAAATGCACAAGACCGAAAGCAAAAATGGCGGATCCAATTATAATAAATAAAATGTTTTTTAAACGCAATTCTCCTAACATATAATACCTCCCAAAATACGACCATGGCAAAGCTATTATAGATGATCGTAAGTCAAGGTGCAAATTTTGAAAAAATGATGACGAAATAATTGTAAATCTTATTAGTATTAGCTAACATTGAAGAGAAAAGCAGATGAGGTGATACAGTTGGAGCAAAAGACAATGAAAGACCTTCAGAAGGAGGTTGACCAATACATAAGCGGTTTTAAGGAAGGTTATTTCTCACCATTAGCCATGATGGCCCGGATCACGGAAGAAGTCGGGGAATTAGCAAGAGAAATTAATCATTACTATGGTGAGAAACCAAAAAAAGCGACAGAAAAAGAAAAGGAGATAGAAGAAGAGCTTGGAGATGTATTGTTTGTCCTTATATGTCTTGCGAACTCATTAAATATAGACTTAGATAAGGCGCATGATCTTGTCATGAATAAATTTAAAACAAGGGACAAGGATCGCTGGACAAAAAAAGATTAAAAGTATATTTTTACTCTAAAAAATATCTTATTTTTAACATTCAGCCATGCTAATACTTATTTTTAATTATTGCTATGTTGGTTAGAGGGTAAAGTTAAAGATTCCTGCATAACAACGGGACATTGTGATCAAAGCGGGCGCATAGGATGGAGGAAATACCGGCCAACGCTAATAATGGGTTAGTGAAATATCTAAAGACAAGTTTAACATGGTAATCAATAAAAGGAGTTTTGAATGATGGAAAACATTAAAATTGTAATTGCAGGAGCCCGTGGAAGAATGGGCAGTGAAGCTGTTAAGCTTGTAGAAGAAACAAGCCATTTTCAATTAGTAGCAGCAGTTGATCATAAGCATGGGGGAAAAAGCTTGAAGGATATTGATGGCTTTGATGTTGATGTACCAATCTATACAGATATCGATAAATGCTTTTTTGAAACATCCCCAGATGTGCTTATCGATTTAACGACGCCGGAAATCGGTAAAATCCATACTAAAAAAGCACTTCTAAATGGTGTAAGACCTGTAGTCGGAACAACCGGTTTTTCTGATGAAGATTTAAAAGAGCTTCAAGAATTAACAACTGAGAAGGGAATCGGAGCAATTATTGCCCCAAACTTTGCAATTGGTGCGATTTTAATGATGAAATTTTCTCAAATGGCTGCTAAGTATTTTCAGGATGTGGAGATCATTGAACAACACCATGATCAAAAGCTTGATGCACCTTCGGGTACTGGCTTAAAAACAGCCGAAATGATTTCAGCCGTTCGTGAAGAAAAACAACAGGGACATCCAAATGAAAAAGAAATTCTTTTAGGAGCACGCGGAGCAAATTATCAAGGCATTCGACTCCATAGTGTACGTCTTCCAGGGCTAATTGCACACCAGGAGGTTCTTTTTGGAGGCGATGGACAAACATTAAAGATCCGTCATGACTCTTATAATCGCGCTTCATTTATGTCAGGAGTAAAACTAGCGGTTGAAAATGTAATGAAAGTAGATTTACTTGTTTATGGGTTGGAAAACATTATCGAATAAAGGGGAAAAGTAATATGAAGATTGCATTGATAGCTCATGATAAGAAAAAAACTGATCTTGTTCAGTTTGTAATGGCTTATAAACCTATTTTCAAAGATCATCAATTATTTGCCACTGGCACTACTGGACTAAGGATCCAAGAAGCAAGCGGCTTATCTATTCACCGTTTTCAATCTGGGCCGCTTGGGGGCGACCAGGAAATTGGGGCACTGATTGCTAAAAACGATATGGATATGGTTATCTTCTTTAGAGATCCGCTAACCGCACAGCCGCATGAGCCTGATATTTCAGCCCTAATTCGCCTTTGTGACGTTTATTCGATTCCGCTTGCGACAAATATGGGTACAGCAGAGATTTTAATTCGTGGGCTTGAACGCGGTGACTTACAATGGAGAAATGTAATTCATTCCAGAGAAAATAAATAGGTTTTTGTTTTATAAAATATAAGATTGCTTATATGTTTATACCTACTAAAGGGAGTGAGAAATTTTTTCGGAAATCTTAACGGCTAGTAATACCCCAAATTCAGGATTCATATATCTAAGAAGATAAGTTCAGATTACTACTGTAAAAGATCTAATAAGTTTTGCTAACCATCAGTGGGGTGAGAAAGAACACCCATTGAAGGAGTCTCACTTTATTCGAAAGAATGTCATTCACTTCCTTAACCTTTTATTAAACGAAGGAGAGGCACATGAGTCAGAAACTAGATATTCTTGCTATTGGAGCTCATCCTGATGATGTTGAAATAGGGATGGGCGGAACCATTGCAAAATATACAAATAAGGGCTACAAAATTGGTATATGTGATTTAACAAAGTCAGAGCTTTCATCAAATGGGACCATTACATTACGTCAAGAGGAAGCAAAGAAAGCTGGAGAAATATTAGGTATTTCTAATAGAATCCAATTATCATTACCGGATCGTGGACTATACATAACAGAAGCTGCCATCAACAGTATTGTTACGGTGATAAGAGAATATCAGCCTACTATTGTTTTTGCACCATATTTAGAAGATCGTCATCCGGATCATGGTCATTGTGCGAAACTAGTTGAGGAAGCAGTTTTCTCTGCAGGCATACGCAACTATAAAGATGCTCTTGGCCAGTTTTCACATCGTGTTAAAGACCTTCATTTTTATATGATTAACGGATTTCACAGGCCAGACTTTGTTATTGATATATCCGATTCAATAGATAAAAAGATAGAAAGCCTTAGAGCGTATAAAAGCCAATTTGAAAAGGCTGAAGGCTCAGCAGATACTCCATTAACAAACGGATATATTGAAACAGTCGAGAGCCGGGAAAGACTGTTTGGAAAAGAGGCTGGAGTGCTGTATGCGGAAGGATTTAAAACGAAAAAACCAATCTTGCTTTCAGCAGATTTGATAGGTGAAGGAAAATGAAAAGAAAATTAAAAATCGGCATTACCTGTTACCCATCTGTAGGCGGTTCAGGAGTTGTCGCAACAGAGTTGGGAAAGCTCCTTGCTGAACGGGGACATGAAATCCATTTTATTACTTCGAGCTTGCCATTCCGCTTGAATAAGGTTTATTGCAATATTACCTTTCATGAGGTAGAAGTAAATCAATATTCGGTATTTAAATATCCGCCGTATGATTTAGCATTGGCAAGCAAAATGGCTGAAGTAGCAAAAAGGGAGGAATTGGATTTATTGCATGTTCATTATGCGATCCCACATGCTATCTGCGCTTATTTGGCGAAACAAATGGTCGATAATGGACTGAAAATTGTGACAACACTTCATGGAACAGATATTACTGTTCTCGGCTATGATCAATCGCTTTCCGATTTAATTCGATTTGGTATTGAAGCATCAGATAAGGTTACGGCAGTATCCAATGCCTTAGTAAATCAGACATATGACTTAATTCAGCCGAAAAAAACGATCGAAACCGTGTATAATTTCATCGATGACCGTGTTTATCATAAAAAAGATGCATCACATCTTAAGAGAGAATACGGAATTGATGATGATGAAAAGGTCATTATTCATGTTTCTAATTTTCGAAAGGTTAAGCGGGTTCAGGATGTTATTTATTCCTTTCAATTAATACAACGAAAAATTAAGGCAAAGCTATTATTGGTAGGTGATGGCCCGGAGATGACGTTCGTTAGCAGACTTGTCCGGGAATTAGGTCTTAATGATAAGGTTCTTTTTCTAGGAAAGAAGGATAACTTAGAGGAATTATATTCTTTGAGTGATCTCATGCTGCTGCTTTCCGAAAAAGAGAGCTTTGGCTTAGTTTTATTAGAGGCAATGGCCTGTGGTGTTCCGTGTATTGGTTCAAATACAGGGGGAATACCTGAGGTTATTAACGAAGGTGAGACTGGTTACATATGTGAGGTTGGAGATATTGAAACAGTCTCACACCGAGCAATACAGCTTTTGACCAATGAAAAGCTATACCAGAGAATGTCAGATCATGCGATTTTAACGGCACGAAGTCTTTTCAACTCAGATAAAATTGTCTCTCAATATGAATCGATCTATTATAACCTGTTGGGCCTCTAAAAATTGAACCTTATAGATTCTATTTCCCTTATTAATAAGGAGCTAAAAAATGAACACCACTTTTGTTGAAGCAAAACCAATTTTGGAAAAATTACATCAAGCAGGGTATGAGGCTTATTATGTCGGCGGTGCTGTGCGGGACTTTTTATTAAATCGTCAAATTGGTGATATTGATATTGCAACTTCTGCAAAACCGGTTGAGGTGCAAAACCTATTTAAGCATACGATTGATGTCGGGGCAGAGCATGGCACGATAATCGTGCTGCACAACGGGTCGCCATATGAAGTGACAACTTTTCGTGCGGAAGGTGAATATGTAGATAACCGACGCCCAAGTCATGTAATATATATTTCATCATTAAAGGAAGATTTAAGAAGAAGAGACTTTACCATCAATGCGATGGCAATGGATATAAACGGTAAGATCCTCGATTATTTTAATGGTAAAGCCCACTTATCAGAGAAGCTTATTCAAACTGTTGGCTCTCCTAAAGAACGATTTAGTGAGGATGCATTGCGAATGCTGCGTGCTGTTCGCTTTGTTAGTCAATTGCATTTTACTCTCTGTCCTAAAACGAGAATGGCCATAAGTGATCATGCGCATCTTTTAAGGGAGATTTCGGTCGAAAGAAAAACAGCTGAAATTGAAAAGCTGCTAATGGGAGTCAATCAAAAACAAGCATTGAAAATGATTGTAGAAACAAACATGTATTCCTATTTACCTGGATTAGAAAGGAAACATAAGGAATTAATGCAGCTTTCTACGTATGATTTGAGGATCTTGAAAACAAACATAGAGCACTGGACTTTATTTACCTATTGTATACATCCAAAATCGGTTGAAGATTTTTTAAGAAAGTGGAAACTTCCTGGTAAACTAATAAAGGCCGTTAAGAAAAATATAGATTATTTACGAATAATAAAAGAAAAGCCTTGGTCGGACTTTTTATTATACGAAGCAGGAGATGTAACTGCTGTCTCTGTTGAAAGGATCTACTCGTTGATGACAGACCCAATGCAAATAGATTGTAATGTGAAAAAAATTGTCAATAGAATTCAACAATTGCCGCTTCGAAGCAAAAGTCAGCTTGCTGTAACTGGACATGATATTATAGATTACCTAAAAAAACAACCAGGTCCTTGGGTTTCAAGAGTAATTTTAGAAATTGAAAAAGCAATTGTAGCAAAGAAACTAGAAAATAATAAGTCTGCAATAAAGGAGTGGCTAATGACATGCAATCTGGACTTCGATCAAAACTATTAGAAGCCTTCTCAAAAGCAGATGGAGAATTTTTATCAGGTCAAAAAATTAGTGAGGTTATCGGATGCTCAAGAACTGCGGTTTGGAAGCATATAGAAGAGCTTAGAAAAGAAGGATATGAACTTGAAGCGGTGCGAAGATTAGGGTACCGAATAACAAAAAAGCCCGATAAGATAAGCAGTAATGAAATTCAGCTAGGGCTGAAAACCGAGCTAATGGGGCGTAATATTTATTTTGAAGAAACAGTTGCCTCGACACAAAAAATCGCACAAAGTTTAGCAAATGAAGGAGCGCCGGAGGGGACAATTGTCGTTGCTGATCAACAAACAAGCGGAAGAGGAAGAATGTCCAGAGTATGGTATTCTCCAAGTGGTACAGGCATCTGGATGAGTATGATTATACGTCCCAAAATACCTATTAACCGAACACCGCAGCTTACACTTTTAACCGCTGTTGCTATTGTACAAGCAATAGAAGAGCTTACACCTCTCAAGCCGGATATAAAATGGCCGAATGACATATTGCTTAACGGGAAAAAAATCGTAGGAATTTTAACAGAGCTTCAAGCTGAAGCAGATCAAGTTCATTCTGTCATCATTGGAACAGGAATAAATGTTAACCAAACAAAAGAAGACTTTCCTGAAGAATTACAAAATGTGGCGACCTCAATAAAGGTCGAGACAGGTTCGGATTGGGAAAGAGCGCAATTTATTCAAACCATCTTATTGAAATTTGAGGGGCTTTATTCTTTATATTTAGCTCAAGGATTTAAGCCCATTAAACTTTTATGGGAGAGCTATGCAATTAGTTTAAATAAAACAATCATCGCAAGAACTCTCAAGGGGACAATTGAGGGTAAAGCAATTGGGATTGATGATGATGGTGTATTGTTAATTGAAAAGAATGATCAATCACTTGAGCGAATCTACTCCGCAGATATTGAGATCAAATAAATCATTTTTTCATGATAGCAATGCACATGATTTTCTGCTATACTTTCAAATGGGTAGTATCTATTCGAACTACACCTTAACAGTGAAACTAAGATTTATGAACTTTTCTGCTTTTGTCAATAGTAAATGCAGAATCAATTGATATGAATGATACCTTAATATTCTGCCTTGATCCAAAAAGGACTAGGACAGAGGGATGAAAACCGATTTTAAATTAGTATGCTCACAAATCCTTCTTTCTTTGTCGAAAGAAGGGTTTTTTACTTTAAAGAATAATGAATTCGGTTATTTCTTCCCCTTTCCTAACACACTATTGTTCTTGGAAACAAGTTTGATGTAGCTTACGATACTATCCATGATAAAAAGTGGTGGTTACATCTTATAGCACTTATTAGGAGGGGAAATATGAAAACAAGATCAGATTTTATGAACATGAAGCATAATGGTGAGCCCATAACGATGCTGACAGCCTATGACTATCCTAGTGCACAGGATGCGGAGAATGCCGGCGTTGATATGATCCTTGTTGGTGATTCTTTAGGAATGGTCGTACTAGGATATGATTCAACTATTTATGTTACTGTTGAAGATATGGTTCACCATACAAAAGCTGTCAAACGTGGTGCTAAAGATACCTTTATTGTAACAGATATGCCGTTTATGTCTTATCATCTTTCAAAAGATGAATCATTGAAAAATGCTGCGCGCCTAATGCAGGATGGGGGAGCAAATGCTGTTAAGCTTGAAGGGGCAGACGGTGTTATGGAAATCATTTCAGCTCTAACTCATGGCGGCATTCCGGTTGTATCACATTTAGGCTTAACTCCACAAACTGTGAACGTATTAGGGGGCTATAAAGTTCAAGGGAAAAATGCAGATGCGGCAAAAAAGCTTATTGAAGATGCTAAGAAGTGTGAAGATGCAGGTGCAATTGCCCTTGTGTTAGAATGTGTTCCTCAACAATTAGCAAAGGAAATCACAATGCAATTAACGATTCCGACTATTGGAATTGGTGCTGGCAATCAAACGGATGGTCAAGTATTGGTCTATCATGATGTAATTGGCTATGGTTCAAGCCATGTCCCAAAATTTGTTAAGCAATATGTGAAAATAGCTGAACCCATTGAAGCCGCAATTAGCAGCTATATTGCAGAGGTAAAAAACAGAACTTTCCCTGAAGAAAAACATTCATTTAATATGAAGGAAGAGGAGCTTTTAAGCTTATATGGAGGAGTAAAAAAATGAATGTCGTTGCAACGAAGAAGGATCTAATTAATCAAATAAATGAATATAAAACGAGGCAGCAAACAATCGGGTTTGTGCCAACAATGGGATATTTGCATGAAGGCCATATCAAGCTTTTAGAGGAAGCTAGAAAAGCGAATGACATAGTTGTATTAAGTATTTTCGTAAACCCCCTGCAATTTGGACCAAATGAGGATTTTGATTCTTATCCTAGAAACCCAATGAGAGATGAGGAACTTGCCAGACATGCTGGAGCAGATCTAATTTTTTTGCCTAGTGTGACGGAAATGTATCCTGAAAAACCTTCATATTCAGTTACGGTCCAGTCAAGGGTGAATGTATTATGCGGCAAGTCAAGAGAAGGCCATTTTGATGGGGTTGCAACAGTCCTAACAAAGCTTTTTAATCTTGTTAAACCGGATCGGGCTTATTTTGGAATGAAGGATGCCCAGCAAGTTGCCGTTGTGGATGGATTAATTAATGAATTTCATTTTCCGATTGATTTAGTCCCAGTTGATACAGTTAGAGAAGCGGATGGACTGGCAAAAAGCTCGCGAAATGTGTATTTATCGGAATTGGAACGAAAGCAAGCGCCAGCAATTTATAGAAGTTTATTGACAGCCCAGAACGCTATAGCTCAAGGTGAAAGGGATAAAGAAAAAATAAAAGAAATTATCTCATTTGCCATTTCAAAAGAAACGGATGGAATGATTGATTATGTGGAAATTCTGTCCTATCCAAGCTTAGATGAACTTAACATTATTAGTGGTAAGATTATCATTGCTGTTGCTGTCAAGTTTATAAAAGCAAGGCTAATTGATAATATAATGATTGAAGTTTAGAGAGTTGAATCATAAACAGAATTCATTGTTTGGAGGAGAGAAAATGTATCGTACAATGTTAAACGGCAAAATTCATCGTGCTCGTGTAACAGAAGCAAATCTTAATTACATCGGGAGCATTACGATCGATGAAGATATTATTGATGCGGTAGGAATGGTTCCAAACGAAAAGGTTCAAATTGTCAATAATAATAATGGGGCAAGGTTCGAAACATATATTATTCCAGGTGAAAGAGGAAGCGGTGTTGTTTGTTTAAATGGTGCGGCTGCAAGGTTGGTTCAAGAAGGAGATGTCGTCATTATTCTAACATATACGCTAATCCCTGAAGATAAGGTTCAAGCACACAAGCCTAAGGTCGCCATAATGGATGAAAATAATAAAATTGTGGAGATTTTAGGTCAGGAACCAGCTGCAACGATTTTATAAGGAAAGAAATATAAATGAAATTATAAGGTCTGACTCTAAAACGAATTGAATTCATCTTAAGAAATGAATTCAGTCTTTTGTTATGAGTCAGTCCTTTTTTCTTTTCAAATTATGGTATAGTAAATATATCGCTTAGAAAGCATTTCAGTAACACTACTCAACTAGAAAGAAGCTGGCTTTAAGAAATGGTTGATTCTTTGTAAGTCTAGCTTTACGATTTATTACAAACACTAAGAGAAACAAGCTTGCGTTTTTTATAATAGAGGTGTAACAGATGAAAGAGCAACGTTTTGTTGTAATTGACCTAGAAACGACGGGAAATGCTCCTAAAAAAGGAGATAAGATTATTCAAATTGCCGCGGTTGTCATTGAGAACGGGCAAATTGTAGATAGATATATGAGTTTTGTCAATCCCTTACAAGAAATTCCTTTATTTATCGAGCAATTAACAGGAATTACAAATGAAATGGTAAAGGATGCACCTTCTTTTGACGAAATTGCTGAAGAATTGATATCTTTGATACATGATGCTTATTTTGTTGCACATAATGTTTACTTCGATTTATCCTTTTTACAAGAAGAGTTCAAAAGCTGCGGCTTCCAGTTTACTGGTCCTATTCTCGATACAGTTGAATTGGCAAGAGTGGCATTTCCAACTGAAAAGAGCTATAAGTTAACAGATTTAAGTGAAGAATTTAATATGCTTCATGAATCTCCGCATCGGGCTGACAGTGATGCAGAGGTGACAGCTTTACTCTTATTGAAAATCCTTGAAAAACTTAAGTGTTTGCCTGTCATAACGCTCCAGCAACTGTCAAAACTTTCGAGATCTTTTATCAGTGATATTGAAGATATTTTAGAGGATTTTATCGCAGCTAACTTAGTAAGTTTAAAGCAACAAACAAGGAATGATTTACAAATCATTCGATCATTGGCTATTAAAAAGCTGCAATCAAACGATGGTGAACAGACAGATGAGCCTTCAAACGCTAACGTGAATGAAGAAAAGGTATTTGAACTATTTGAAGATAAATCAGGCAACTTAAGCAACATTTTTCCTGCATATAGGATCCGTAACGAACAGGTAACTATGATGAAGGAAATAGGTGATGTCCTAAAGACTCATCAACATGGTGTATTTGAAGCGGCCACTGGAAGCGGAAAAACCATTGCCTATCTTGTACCAGCGATTATTTTTTCAAAAAACGAACAAAAATCATTAATTATAAGTACATATACAACAACTTTACAGGCACAAATAACGGAGCGTACAATTCCTCTTCTTAAAAAGATGTTACCATTCAGCTTTGTTACTGCTATTTTAAAGGGGCAGCGCCATTATTTATGCTTGCAAAAATTCGAACAATCCTTAAAGGAAAAAGAAGACAACTATGATTTTGTTTTAACAAAAGCACAGCTTCTTCTCTGGTTGACGGATACAGAAACAGGGGATGTTGATGAGTTAAATATCCCATCAGGTGGAAAAGTATTATGGAACCAACTGCAAGTTGATGCCTCATCCTTTAAAAGCAACCCATTTTTTTCATATTGCTATTATCAGCGGGCAAAGCAGAGAGCCTTAAAAGCAAATATCATTATTACAAATCACGCCTTACTATTATCCGACCTTAATCGAGAAGCAAAGATCTTGCCAGAATATCATGAAGTAATTATAGATGAAGCACATCATTTTCATCGGGTTGCTACCGAACAACTAGGAATTAGATTTTCGTATTTGGATGTTCATAGTTTAATCACCCGCTTAGGGTATTTCCATACAAAAGGACTGATTAGAAGCTTTACGGAAGTGTTAAAAGTAGTTGGTGAACAAACACATCCGGAATTGCAGGAGATTGATTCGTTTCTTTTACAATTACAAGAAGAAAGTCATCAGCTTTTTTCAGCGATTCATTCCTATGTGTTAACACGCAAAAAGGATTCTCACTTAAATCGTACCTCATACAAATATGATGCTGGAAAAGAAAAAAATCGAAAATGGGATTCCATATTAGAGCTTGCAAACCGAGTGAAGTTTTTGATGAATGATTTAATAAACTTGATGGAAAAACCCTTGAGAGTTTTGGATAAAGTAAAAGCAGACGAGCTTTCAATTAAAAATAAAATTAACTTGGAAGAGTTTAAACGAGTGATATCATTATTTAAAGAATATAAAGAATATCTTGGTTTTTTGTTTTTTACCAAAGATGAAGGATTTGTTACATGGTTTGAAATTGATGCAAAGGGTGCAAAAAACGCGGTTGCCATTTATGCGCAGCCACTCGATGTATCAGAGTTTTTGGCGGATGAATTTTTTGCCAACAAGCAAAGTGTAGTTTTGACATCTGCAACCCTAACTATAAATAAATCCCTTTCCTATATGATGGAAGCTGTTGGCTTAACGGATTTTTATCCGAAACAATTGCAACTAAGCGCCCCCTTCCGTTATAAGGATCAGGTAAAGCTGTTTATTCCAAGTGATATGCCAATTGTTAATGATGTCTCTGTTGATGAATATTCAGAAGCACTAGCAGCAAATATAGGGAGTGTCGCACAAATAACCGACGGGAAAATTCTGGTCTTGTTTACCTCTTACGAAATGTTGAAAAAAACATATCAATTATTAAAAGAGGATGAAACACTTGATGAGTTTATTATTTTAGGACAAGGAACTGGAAGCGGGAGTCGCTCAAGGTTAACAAAGAACTTTCGACAATTTGAAAAAGCGATTCTATTGGGGACAAACAGTTTTTGGGAGGGTGTTGATTTTCCTGGTGAAGAACTAACAGCCCTTATGATTGTTCGATTACCATTTGCATCTCCTGATGAACCAATTATAGCTGCGAAATGCTTGAAATTAGAGAAAGAGGGCAAAAATCCTTTTTATCATTACTCACTTCCTGAGGCTATTTTACGGTTTAAACAAGGCTTCGGCCGTCTTATTCGAAATGAAGGGGATCGTGGGATATTATTTGTCTTAGATAACCGGATTGTCTCAACAAATTATGGTAAAGAATTTCTGAAGTCGATACCTGAGCTGGAAATAGAAAAAAAACCAATGCATTTACTGACCCATTTAATTGAAGAGTGGATCAAATGAGACTTCTACCAGTGGGAAGCTCTCATGTCCACTAGTGGTTAGCGAAACTTATCGAATCTATATGGGCAGTTATCTGGCATATTAAAAAGCTTAGTTTTACTGCCTGTTAAGGTAGGATCAAGTGAAAAAGAGACTGATTTATGCCTTCAGCATACAATCAGTCCAAAAAATGGTGTGAGTTAGGAGAAAATTTATTATCAGCTAATGGGTATACATTGTTATAATGAATCGGTACAACAAGTTAAAGGTTGTTGTAAGCTTATTTTGTCCAGAGCAAACGGACATATAAGTTACAATATTTGTTTTACAAAGGAGGAATATGACATGGAAAGTAAAATTGAAATTTTATCTACAGTGACAGTAAATCATTCTGATGATTTGTATAAAATTGTTGACCAGTTAAATCGGACGCTAAAACGAGAAAATCTAATGTTTGGGTTAGCACTTGAGCAAGAAGACAAAAATAAGTGTGTTTTTACAATTTATCGTACATAAGGAAGATGGCAATAGATGAAGAAAAAAACAATCACGACATTAATCATAACATTCAGTATCCTGATTATTATAGGAATTTGGGTTTTTTCATCAACATACAATAATGCAAGGGACCAGTATACAGGAGATCATGAACAATCAAAAACACTGGCGTTAGAGCAAGGAAAGCTGTCTGCAGTCGGAACAGTCGAAACTTATTATGGACAGGAAAAATACCATGTGATGACAGGGAAAAATAGCAAGGGAGATAAGGTATATGCTTGGGTCCTGCAGTCTGAAAAAAATCAGAAGGTAATTATTAAAAAACAATCAAGCGGAATTTCGAAAAATCAAGCTATTACTGCCGTGCAGGAAGAATATAACCCCGCCAAAATTATTGATGTGAAATTAGGTATGGACGAAGGGATCCCAATATGGGAAGTCAAATACCTAGATGAGTCAAAACGATATACTTTTGATTTGGTAAATTTTTATGATGGTGAGATTGTAAAGCATATGGCGATAAAGAATACTGGTAAATCGTAATTTTCGTACCGTTGCTACTCCTAATAAAAATAAGTATAATAAGTGTTGTTAATACATAAAGCGAGACTTCCAACACGGGTGTTTACTTCCCGTAAAATTGGAGTAAATGATAAGTCATCGGAGCTTTTTGGAGGGAATTTTCGTGAAAACAACGATAGCTGAAGTAGGAAAATATGTTGGAGAAGAAGTGACAATTGGCGCTTGGCTTGCAAATAAACGTTCAAGTGGAAAAATTGCATTTTTACAATTACGCGATGGAACGGGTTTTATTCAAGGTGTTGTTGTCAAAGCGGATGTAGCTGAAGATCTTTTCAAGCTGGCTAAATCCATAACACAAGAAACATCAATCTTTGTGACAGGTATTGTCAGAGAAGATGAAAGATCACCATTTGGCTATGAACTAGGTGTAACAAACATTCGAGTAATTGCTGAATCAGTTGATTATCCTATCACTCCTAAAGAGCATGGAACCGAATTTTTAATGGATCATCGTCATTTATGGCTTCGTTCAAAACGTCAGCATGCCGTGATGAAGATAAGAAATGAGATCATTCGGGCAACTTATGAATTCTTTAATAAAGAGGGCTTTGTTAAAGTTGATCCGCCTATCTTAACAGGAAGTGCACCTGAAGGGACATCAGAGTTATTTCATACAAAATATTTTGATGAGGATGCGTATTTATCACAAAGCGGACAGCTTTATATGGAAGCAGCAGCAATGGCGTTAGGAAAGGTTTTTTCGTTTGGACCTACTTTTAGAGCAGAAAAATCTAAAACGCGGCGTCATTTAATTGAATTCTGGATGATCGAACCGGAAATGGCCTTTTATGAGTTTGAGGATAATTTAAAGGTTCAAGAAGAGTATGTATCCTATATTGTTCAAAGCGTATTAAAAAACTGTTCATTAGAACTAAATACACTGGGAAGAGATACTGCTAAATTAGAAAAAATTACGGCTCCATTTCCAAGAATTACTTATGATGAAGCGATTGAATTTCTTCATAATAATGGATTTTCCGACATTACATGGGGCGATGATTTTGGAGCGCCTCATGAAACAGCGATTGCAGAAGCATATGATAAACCGGTATTTATTACCCACTATCCTACAAGCTTAAAGCCGTTTTATATGCAGCCAGATCCAAATCGTGAAGATGTTGTATTGTGTGCTGACTTAATTGCTCCTGAAGGCTATGGGGAAATCATTGGCGGTTCAGAACGAATACATGATGCAGCGTTATTAAAGCAGCGTTTAGATGAACATAAACTGGATAATGAAGCCTATAAATGGTACGTAGAGCTGCGTCAGTATGGATCTGTTCCTCACTCCGGGTTTGGACTAGGCCTTGAACGAACTGTAGCATGGATAAGTGGCGTGGAGCATGTAAGAGAGACAATTCCATTCCCACGTTTATTAAATCGACTTTATCCGTAAGGAAGAAAAGAGAAATCATCTATACATGTAAAAAACAGACTCTTAACTGCTTTTAAAAGCTTTTCAAGAGTCGTTTTTTATTTAAATGAACTTCATCCAGCTCTGAGGCACAGGAAGCGTTCAAGGTGCAGCCAAGAGAGGATACGGACCCGGCTGGGACACTCATCGGTTTAGATACTTATAGATTAAAGATATAAATCCCTGTTATTGATAAGGAGATTATCTGCCTTTTGCTAATTAAGGAGAATCCGTTTTTTTTCAATCCATCTTATTTATTTGATTGGCAAAAACAACCGAGTGTGAATGTATTCAATGTTCATAACCGTCATGTTATACTTGAGATGAGGTGTGTTTGATGAATAAGGAACAGTTTATATTTCTACAAGAAACGGGGAGTGTATCTATACCCGTTATTTTATTTGATAATTATGCAAAATTAGGATTAAATGAAGAAGAATTTATGATGATTTTACAAGTAAAGAAATTTAAACAAATCGGCAATCATTTTCCAACCCCTACAGAGCTTTCCGGACACATGTCAATCCCAACTTCTGCTTGTACCTCCATATTAAGAAGCTTAATTCAAAGAGGGTTTTTAACGATAGAGGAATGTGAAGAAAATACAATCCTTTTTGAGAATTATTCCTTAAAACCGCTTTGGGATAAATTATATACGTATATGGAACAGGAGAAAAGTAAGCAAGAGCAGGAACATAGTCTTCAAGAGGACCAAAGTCTTTATACCATTTTTGAAAATGAGTTTGGACGACCATTATCACCATTTGAGTGTGAAACTTTAGCAATCTGGATTGATCAAGATGATTATGATCCTGTTATTATTAAAGCCGCTCTGCGGGAAGCAGTCATGTCTGGTAAATTAAATTTCCGTTATATTGATCGAATCCTATTTGAATGGAAAAAGAATGGAATACGAACGATAGATCAAGCTAGGAACCATGCAAAAAAATTCCGTCAGCATCAAGGGAATGCCGCAAATGGACAAGTAAGCACGGAAGATTATCAACGAAAGGTTCCATTTTATAATTGGCTGGAAAGTTGAGTGTCCGCTTAAAGCGGGCACCTCTCGATGCAATTTACAGGCAATTTAACAAGACCTAAGATAAAACTATACGATTCGTAATTTGATGTGAAAGAAGGTGAAGAAATGCTGACAAAAGTCCAAATTCGCGAATGCTTGGATACGTTTCAAGTGATGTTCCCAGACGCACATTGTGAGCTGGTACATGAAAATCCTTTTGAGCTAGTGATAGCAGTCGCGTTATCAGCACAATGTACAGATGCCTTAGTAAATAAAGTAACGAAAAATCTTTTCAAAAAATATAAAAAGCCTGAGGATTATTTAGCTGTTACGCTTGAGGAATTACAAGAGGACATTAGATCAATTGGATTGTACCGAAATAAAGCGAAGAATATTCGTAGCTTATGTGAAACCTTACTTGAAAATTACAATGGGGAAGTTCCCCGTGAACATGAGGAATTAACAAAACTTGCTGGGGTTGGCCGAAAAACAGCGAATGTTGTTGTATCTGTTGCCTTTGGTGTCCCAGCGATTGCAGTTGATACCCATGTAGAGAGGGTAAGCAAGCGTTTAGGTATTTGCCGCTGGAAGGATTCTGTTCTTGAGGTAGAAAAAACCTTAATGCGAAAAATACCGAAGGAAGAGTGGTCAGATACGCATCATCGCATGATCTTTTTTGGTCGCTACCATTGCAAGGCACAATCGCCTAAATGTGAAGTCTGCCCGCTACTTCATCTATGCCGTGAAGGGCAAAAAAGGATGAAAAAGGAGAAGGCATTACATGCAAAATAACAATAGAAATGACTATTTGGTTCCAACATCATTTCTATGCTCACCGTTATTTAAAAAGGGCGGAACGTTTAATAACCATAATGAGTTAGAACTTGTAGAAATCTTGAAAAAAGAACCCTTTTATTTTGATATGCTTCATTTTTTAGGCGAAGAAACAAACAGGGCTCCCTGGATGAATCCTGAACTTGTTATCCCAGCAGTGATGGAGCAATGGAAGAATATCATGCCTTCTTTACAAAAGGCATTTACTGACCAAGAAACAGGGTTACGCAAAGAGGAGGACATGGTTCACTCCATCTCATTGTTTATAGTCAGTCTTTATTGGACAAATCACATGCCAGTGCCCAGTTTGAAACCTGCTGAGATGATGATTTCTGCGCTGCCGCTAAAACCTGTAAATTGTGAGGAGCGTTTATTCTTTATCATCAATAAACCTTCAGGATATCATTCTTTTATCCAACTTAAGCAATTATTTAATGAATTTGAAAAAATGTTCTCAAAATCATTAGCAATACAACGTTTTAATCAAACAAAAAGGATCATCCCAACGGAGTGATCCTTTTTGTATCTTCTTATTTAATTTTGTTGTTCCTCTTCCTCGTTTGTTATCCCGTTAATGTCTAAAGGAATCTCTTCATCTCCAGGCTGTTGAGTTTCAGTATCGCCTGAGTTTTGGCCATCATCAGTTTGAGTGCCGTCATTATTATCGGTATTGCCATTACCATTTTCGTTTCCATTGCCATTTCCGTTGCCATTTCCGTTATTACCATTCTCATTATCATTACCATTTTCAGTTCCATTCTCATTGCCGTTCCCGTTGTCATTTCCGTTGCCTTCGTCATTTTGATTTTCTTCTTCATCATCAGGAAGCACTGGAACGTCATTTTCTGCTTTAGGGACTTGAATTTTTGTTGAAGCAGTACCGCTGCGATTGCTACTGTCTTCATCATTTACAGCGACAACCCTGAAGGAATAAGTCGATCCAGGAGTGACATCCGCTATTTCGTATCCCATATTTTTCGAAGTATTGACAACTTGGTATTGTCCGCCATCGACTGATTGGCTTACCTCAAATGAAACATTCTCTAATGCAGCTTCATCATAGCCCCAGTTAATACTGATTGAATTGGTTACTTGATCATAATTGACTGATAAGCCTGATGGTTTATTTGGTTTTACCTTTACATATTTCTTTGACTCTTTTTTAGGTGCAGTACCTTTTACAAAGTATTCTTCTGATACCATACTTGATGGCGTATATTCACTAGCCAAAACGGGTTCCTTTGACCCTTTTTCAATGTATTTTTTCTCAACACTGTCTGGCTGTTCAAAGTCAGAATCGTCATCACCAGCGATTTCAGAGAATATTTCTTTAAACATCGCTCTTGCCAGTTTTTGATCTTCAGATGTTAAATAGACCTTTTCACTATCCTTTGAAATATTATATCCTGTCCAGACAGCTGCCGTATAATTCGGATTATACCCGACAAACCACGCATCTTTGGATGCACCTGAAGGGACATCATATTTTTCTTTATCTTCTGCAGAAAAGTTTGTTGTTCCCGTTTTTCCAGCAATATTTACACCTGGTATCTTCACGGATTTACCAGTACCATACTCAACCACTGATTTCATCATATCTGTGACCATAAAGGCAGTATAATCACTCATTGCCTCTTTAGGTTCTGGAGCAAGATCAATTTCAGTTCCATCACTTAAGACAATTTTCTTAACGGCATGCGGTTCATTGAAAACCCCATTATTTCCAAAGGCGCTAAAGGCACCAGCCATTTGGAGAGGGGAGACCCCATTTGAAAATCCGCCAATTGCATAAGGCTCGTAAATTTCCGGAAGCGGAATTCCTAGTCCTTGAGCAAACTCTTGAGCTTTTTCTAATCCAACAGCTTGCAATGCTTTTAAAGCAGGGATGTTTCTTGAATCAGCTAATGCATCACGGATCGTCATTTGCCCTTTATAGCTTCTATCCCAGTTATTAATCGGCGTTCCATCACTATACGTATATGGTATGTCATCAATTGATTCAGCTGTTGACCATTGCAAATGTTCAATTGCCGGACCGTAATCTAGGACAGGTTTAATTGTCGAACCTGGCTGGCGTCTAGTATCTGTTGCATAATTGTATCCGCCTGCAGGCTGATTGCGTCCGCCGCCAATCGCACGGATTTCACCTGTTTTTGTATCAAGTAAGGTAATGCCTGCCTGCATCTTATCATCCGGAAAATCCATGCTGTCACCGTTTATGACTTCCTCGACTGTATCTTGTGCTTCAGGATCTAAGGTTGTATAAATTTTCAAACCTGCTGAACCGGCATCAATGTCTGTTTTTTCTTTTACTTCTTCAATAACTTCTTCAACAAATGCATGGTATGTGTTTGCTTTTTCTGTTGGTTCAACAACAGTTGATTGAACCGGTACTTTCTTAGCTTCTTCAGCCTCAGCCTTTGTAATGAATCCATGTTTTGCCATTAAAGTTAAAACGATATTGCGTCTTTTTTCCGCGCTTTCTGGATTTGTTCTTGGGTTATAATTATTCGGACTTTGAGGCATCCCTGCAATCATCGCAGCCTCATGAAGTTCCAGCTCTTTTAACTCTTTTCCATAGAAAGATTCTGCAGCTTGTGCCACTCCATAAACGTTTCCGGGAAAGTAAATTTTGTTTAAATACATTTCTAATATTTCTTGTTTCGAATATTTTTGTTCCAGTTGAAAGGCTAACCATATTTCCTGTACCTTTCGTGTAACGGTTTTATCAGTTGTTAATAGTGAGTTTTTAATGACCTGCTGGGTAATTGTACTAGCACCTTCAGCACCAAAACCTTCTTGAACATTAGCAACTAGAGCCCCGCCTAAGCGAATGATATCGATTCCGTTATGCTCATAAAAACGGGCATCCTCTGTTGCAAGCACTGCCTCCTCAAGAACTTTTGGGATATCATCATATGGAACATACGTCCGTTTTACTTGACCGAACTCGGAAATTTCCTTGCCATTCATATCGTAAATTGTGGAGGAGAATGAATCCTTTAGCTTTTTGTCATCTAATTTAGGGGAACCAGCGACGATAGCGGCAAATGTGATCCCGCCAGCAACCATTCCTACAATTCCAATGGCAAGCAAGCTTAAAAATATTTTTTTCCATAGTGGTGCAGATTTATGATTTTTATTCTTTTTTTTCTTTGTCGTTTTTTGAGCCTGTTGTTTCCTGCGTTCTTCACGACTCTTATACTGTTCTGACATTTTACTACCAACCTTTCATAATAGGCTTCCATGAAAAAGCGTTATTATATGTCTGCATGTGTAAGCTAAGCGGCATAGCCTGGCAAAGGGCATATGACATGCAGAGATACAGTCAATGCGATGACTCTTGACTGCAAGCGCCAAGCACCTTAAGGGTTAAGGCGCTCATGAATAAAAAGTAATTATACCTTATATTCATGAACGTCTTATCCTAAGGCACTTGCACTTTTTTGATACTATCTTAAAAGTATAGTTTATCTATAATCTTCAGATAGTCAATCCTAGGTTGGTATCCTAACGTTATTTTATGGCCATATTCATTAAGCTCATTAATTGAAATAGACTTTCTTCCACCAGATTCTTGACGATTCCAAAAGGTAAAAAGGTATTGTGCTTCCAAATAATAACATGCTTGAAATGCTGATAAAATAACAAAGCATATTCCACCCTGATCTACGACATTTTTCATATGTTCAATTTGATGAGCATGAAAATTTTGCAAAGGAAATGAAGTCTTGTTTTTTGATTCCTTTGCTTCAAAATCAATATATTTCCCCCGGTAAACTCCATTGTAATCAGTAGTAGAACTCTGTTTAAAATAAGCCTCTTTAATAACAGCTGCACTTCTTCTAGGGTAATCTACATGAACAATCTGAACAGGTGTCGGCTTTTTATGTATAACAGCTAATTTATTTTCAAGATAAAAAGTGTTCGTCTCATTTAAATCCTCTTCAAGCGTCATTCCTCGATTGCTATAGGTGATGTCTGGATGCTTTTTTTGTTTCGTTTGTTCCTTTGGTTCATAAGGCTTTCCGTTTGGATAACGAAAAATCATAGGTAACCTCCTAAAATAAACTACTACTTATCATACCAAAAATCTTAAGAAAGGAATGATAAAAAAGTTTCAATTTTGTTAAGTGTACATTCCAATCATTTAGGAGACGATAATTGGTATGAGGTGGAACCAATGTTTAAAAGCAAAGCGAATAAACAAAAGACATTATGTAAACAAGAAATCATCACATCTATAGATAATACGACAAGAATCAAAAATTACGACAATATCTCCCGAACAAAAGCCTATGAAGATTTTTATGATCATCACCCTGAAATAAAATGGGCGTTCCTTGCAAGTATGGTATCAAGAAATGCGGGCTGGAGTATGACAGACCTGCATGGTAAATGGTTTAGAAAAGCTTTAAGCATGGAACAGAGATCCTTGCTTTTTATGACATATGAATGTGCAAATTGGACTATTTTTGACGATGCATTTCCACAGCTTCTTCTTTATGAATGGTCAAAAAAGATAAATGAGCCGCTATTTGATTTGCTTGATCATTTCCATGTGTCGCAATTTATGATACAGGAATGGAAAGAGTTTTGGGTGAACCACAATACCGAGCGATTAATGACAGCACTAATTATTAATGAGCAAAATGTGATCCAATCACCAGTTATAAACAATAATCTATACAAGCGTCTGGTGTTTAAGACAACCATTTATCAGATCCAAAATTTTTTCCATTTTAGTACAGTCGTTTTTCCAACCCTGAATGGGAAGCTGTTTGGTTTTACCGTTAAAAATTTTAACCAGCTGATAAATCGGATTGAACTTGGAAAACGCTTGGCATGGCTTCTTTTTGATTCTGGTTTAAATTCTTCCTTTGTAGCATTTTCACAAGCTGTTCCACACACAGGCACAAGATTTGATTATGAACAATTCTTTCCCGAAAAACGAAAAAGGGAAACACCTTTATTACGTACAGCGTATCCAGAGGTTTCACATAATATAGACGTTTTAAGACAGGATTGGTTTCATGGGCAATCAACAAAAAAGTGGTTTAAAGCAACAAAGATACCAAAAAACTATGAATTAACGGAGTGGTTTAAACATAAGCAAGATCAACTGCATTTATTATCATTGCTGCAAGAATATTGGAGAAATGGGTAAAGAGGCTTTCATTTCGAAGAGGGACTGTCCCAAATAACTAAAGGACTGTCCCTTTTTTGAGCCTCTAATTTTTTAGATTAAGTATAGGTTTTGAAACATTATTTAAGTTGAAGGACGATTAGGTCCATCCAGCTTCTTATCGCCAGTACTGCGTGTTTTTTCTTCAGCAGCTTGTTGTTTACCTTTTGGTTTTTTTGCCATTGTTTATGCACCTCCCGTTATGTAGTCTTTACAAATGTAATTGTTTCCATGCAGGTCGAACATGGATGTCGAAGAATGCCTTTTTTCACTTTCTTTGACGAATAAAAACTAGTTTTGTCAAGCGTGAAGGGAGTTGTTTTTTTACAGCGAATTAGTAGCGTAAGAGGAGGGAGAACGATGGAAAATATCATTGAAAAGAGTGTCATTGAAGGGAAATTGGCTGAGTTGGAACAAGAGCTATTTGCACTTGAGAAAGCTTTTAAGGAGAAGGCAGCCATTGAGAACATGGAACGAAAATTAATGGAGGACGCTTCTCAGATTGATCAGCATTTAACTGAAATAATTTCCTGTTTAGACATACAAAAGGAAACACAACGAAAGAATGATACGTATCGAACTCATGCTTCCTGCTTTTCTATTGCCGCCCCCAATATATAAAATTTTCGTATATGTGATTGATTTGGTATGATAAATGCAGAGGTGAAGTTGTGTTGAATTTATTTATGCTTTCAAATGAGCTTCTGCAGCTTATAAATGACTGTAAAGAGAGGTTTGAAGGCCTTGAGAAGAAGCCGGAAAAAACGGAAGAGTATTTTTTTACGAAGGTTAAGCCTGCTTTTGAATTTGGAATGAACAAGGCAAAGCTATGGGAGTCTTTAGCCGAGGCTTGGGTAAAGGAACAAAAACCAAAATATATACATCTGACACAGATTGAATCAGCCATTGAACATATCGAACAAATTATATTACAGTCGTTTTATAATGATATAAATAATCAAAGATTCCATAATCTTTATAACTCGATCGAGTATATTCTAAAAAGTATCCTTTCTGAGGAACAAACGATCAGTTGAAAACTAGAGGGGCTGTGTTAAACCAAGGGTCAATCACCCAAAAAACACATTGTATAGAAATGTAAACAATTTTAAATCTATGTGTTTGTTTAGGCTCCATGCTATTTAAAACAGCCCCTATTCGTATTATTTTTCAACCTTAATACTTACCGGACCTGTTTCATCACTTGCGACTGGTTCAATTTCATATGCCATATGTTCGGTGTTTTTTCCCGGAACCTCGCTTCCATGCTTTGGAAAGGTTGGTTCATGTCCTCTTTCCTTATGGTTAAAATGTTTACCTCTTGCCATATAAAAAAACCCCCTTATTGTGTTTCCCTTCTAATATGAGCAAATATCCGGCTAATCATGTATGCATTTTTTGCTTCACCCTCTGGGCATTTTATTCATATAGTAATAACAACTAGGATACGATTTGCGGGAGGAGGAAGTTAAATGTATCAGTATCACCCTTATCAAGGAAGAAGATTATGGAAAAGACAAACTCATTATTTTCAATCATATCCGTCTTTTTATGAGCAACAACCGTCTGATTTTCAAAGTAGTCAACAAATGAATTCAGCAATGCTTCACCAACAATTTCAAAATCCTTATCAACAGCCCTATCTTCAACATTACCAGCAATCATTTCAAAATCCTTTCCCACCTATTTATGGGGGGAGTCAAACAAGTACAATGAATGGTCAGTTTATGAATGTGCCATATCCAACTCCATATCCTAAGCCAGCACCTTATATTAAGCAGCCTTCAGGATTTCAAACCGTCCTATCACAATTTAAAAAATCCGATGGCCAATTGGATATAAATAAGATGATGGACACTGCAGGGCAAATGATGAGTGCCGTAAACCAAATGGGCGGTCTTTTCAAAGGGGTTACTTCAATTTTTAAATCATAAGAACGATTACAAAGAAAAGAGCAAAACGAGAAGGCCTCATTTTCGCTCTTTTCTATATTGTTCTGCTAATAGTTGTTTGACTTCATTGTAGGATAACCCTGATTGAGCATTTAAACGCTTGACTTCTTCAACATCTGTATTTGAATATTTTTTTGTACTAAAAGGTTTCATTGTATTCATGGCTAATAGGTTCTTCCTCCAAACGTTCCTTTCGTACTCGAAGAGCATAGTTTGCAGATTGCAAATTCGAAATGGCTATTGAATTCTCAGGACAAGCAAATTCTCCGTTTTGATGAGATTTTAATTTTTCGATCAAAACACTTATAACATCTTCAACTTGACATCCATTAACCCCTTCTCTGTCAATGGCTCCTGTCTGGAACTTAATATTTATATAGTGATTACTGTTTCGATTCATGACTCCAACTCCTAGTATGTCTTTAAAGTAATAGCTCATAAACCTCATTTAATTGATTGCCTCTTATAAAATCCTGCTCATTAAATGCATATTTAATTTCATCTGGTAACACATCATTTAAAAATTGGATTTCATCTTCATCAAGTGTTAAAACAAAATCTCTTTCTGATTTGAAATCCCCCTTTTCTAACTTATCGCTAATTCTTTTGGCTACAGAGCTTTGCTCATAATTAGAGATCGATTCTCTGAGATAACCTAATGTAAAATCCATACATAATCATTCCTTAAAAAAGTTTTTAAATTCAGATGAAGCGTGGCTTGTTGAATAAGGGTTTTCCTTCGTAATATCATCACTGTCTAGATTCGTTTTGATGGCAATAGATGGGGAAGGAGATGGTTCAGCAATTACTCGGTCATTTAATTCTTTAAAATCAGGCAAGTTATTTTTTTGAATGTCCATAAATTTCACCTCCATGTTTATTGTTTGAAGGATAGATTATTTTTCTCGCGACAAAATTTGGTTTTTTTTACGGTTATAGATTTCTTATGCGGAGAAATGATAACAAAAAGGGGTGATGTTAAATGGGCAAAGTGGAAAGACAGCAAAATGGGAACAATAAAGAAACATTATCAGCGAAGGATTTAGCCAAAGATCCGACACCGGAAGAAAACCCAAAGTATGGAAGCAAATCACATAAAAATAGTTAAGAAAGGTCTCAAACAAAAAGGGTCAGCCCCCTCGAATAATATATAGGTCTATAGTAATGAAAGATCCATATATTGGTCTTTTTGGAGGGGCTGATCCTTCTGAGACAGCTACCTTTTCATATTTCTATTATTATGATATATTATTTTTTTAGAATTCATCGTCAAGTAAAATCTGTTTGGACTTCTTTGGAATGGAAACTTTTAAGGAACCCTCTTTAAAGGATGTTTTAATTTCATTTTCTTTAACTGGGTATGGCAGCAAAATTGTCCTTGATATGCTTCCTTGTGAGGTATAGGATCTAAATGTTGATGAATTTTCGTTAAATTCGTTGATTTCTTCACGATTTGAGATCGTAATTGTTAAATACTGATCAAATAGTTCAAGGTTCACCTGTTCTTTTTTTACAGGCGGAATTTGTAAATCAACTACATAGGATTCGTCTGTTTCATAGGTGTTTATATTGATATGGTGAAAGGGAAAAGAATCAGTTAGTAATGTGTTGAATTCATTCATAAATTGCTTAATTGGTTCAGAACGAAAAAATTGCTCTACAATTTGGAAGAAATCAAGCTCATTGTTTGGTTGTTCTTTGTTTTTAGGAACCAAATCATCTTTTTTGCTCATTGTGCCCCTCCTTACACGGTTTATTTCAAAATTATTATATGAAGACCCTGAAAAAATGGTTTATGTAATAATGGGGTACAAGTTGTTAAAGTAAGTGAACCTAAGCTTTTCTCATGAAAGAACTTTTTAAAGAAAAGGAGCATGATTATGTTAAAATCATTATTTGGAAAAAAAGAAAAAGTAACTAAAGAAACAATATTCGCACCATTAACCGGAAAATTAATCAATATTGAAGAGGTACCAGATCCTGTCTTTTCTCAGAAGTTAATGGGTGAAGGAATGGCGATTGAACCGACAGAAGGTATTGTTGTTGCACCAATTGAAGGACAAGTTATCCAAGTTTTCCACACAAAGCATGCAATCGGTCTGCGTTCACAAACTGGGATGGAGTTACTTATACATATTGGACTTGAAACAGTTAGCATGAATGGAGAAGGCTTTGAAGTCCATGTAAAAGAAGGTCAGAAAGTAAAAGTTGGAGATCCATTAATTACAGCAAATTTAGAATTAATTAAAGAAAAAGCAGCGAGCACGATCACTCCTATCATTATTACAAATTCTGATATCATTGAAAATTTAACAAAAGCTTCAACTGGAAGTGTTACAAGAGGTACATCAAATATTCTTGAAGTTAAAGTAAAATAAATTCACGTTTCTTAGAAATGCATCGATTTCATTAAAAAGCAGAATAATTTTTCTGCTTTTTATTTATTTACGAACGTTTATTCGGTAAAATGATGTTATACAACACTGTTGTGGAGGAAAGAAGTTTTGCTTCAGTCAAATGATAAGGCTGAGGCTGGAAATGTTACTGTTCAGGCAATGGCAACAATTTTTAAGAGAATAAAAATACGTACTAACCTTTGATAATTACATAGGGTTGTACGTATTTTTTGTTCGCTTTTCTTTATATGCTTTTCGCTGTTTGTAAAATTCAATGCAGCCTAAGAACTCATTGACGAGCAGCTGCATTTCTTCTAGGTCGTCAGTTTTTACTTCTGGGTCCAGCGGGTTCCATTTTACATGTTTAATAAAGTAATAGTTTTTAATTGGGTAAAAAAGGACCCTCGAAAGCGGGAACCTGTCAAAAATAAATTCTATGCTACCATGACGCCTATAGGAATGGCTTATTATCTCCAAAACTAATGAGCCCCCTTTAAATATGCGTCCAGGTCTGGCGGTTAACGATAGCTGCAATTGTAGACCCCGAAACGTCAGATTTTTCTGCCAGCTGGCTATATGACTTTCCTACTTTGTTATTTCGAATCGCAAAAACATCTTTTTTCGGTAAGTTTTCAGCTAGAATTAATACCAGTAGTCTTTACTTTAACCTGGATCAGTTCTTTTTCTACAGGTACCCATATTTCTAATGGAATATTCCCTGGTAAGCTTCCAGTCATAATAATAACATCAGCGTAAACTAGAGATCTAGGGAATAGGTTAGCTAAAAGGTCCATTTGTTCGTCCTTTTCTAAAAGATCTTCGAAACGTTCTGCTACAGCTAAGTACTGTATAACCATATCGTATAAAACATGTTCTTTTGAATTAATTCTTTTTTATTTTGTAATGTCTACAGGCGTTTAAAATTGCGAAAGCTTTTTAATTAATAAGCCCAAGGACTTTACATTTTTATAAAGGACGTATTTTTTGTTAATTTTTTTGACTAGAAATACAAACAAATATTCGCTAAACTAATCATCATAAAGAGGTGAAAAAAGCACATGAGGAAAAAATCACTTTCAGACTTAATTGACGAACTTCGAAATAATGAAAATATTGTTAATTGGCAGGAAATAGAGCCACAGGAAGCTAGAACTCGAAATATACCAGAAGGCGTTGACGATAGAATAAAAGCTGCGCTTAGTAAAAGAGGTATAGATCAGTTATATACACATCAATATACCGCATTTCAAACGGTACAAAAAGGTGAAAATATAGTTGCAGTTACCCCTACAGCTTCTGGAAAAACTTTATGTTATAACCTTCCTGTACTTCAATCAATCGCAGAAGATGAAACTAATCGAGCATTATACATATTCCCAACAAAAGCCCTTGCCCAAGATCAGAAAAGCGAATTAAACGAGATAATAAGCGAAATGGGTGTAGATATTAAAAGCTATACTTATGACGGGGATACTTCCCCAGCTATTCGGCAGGTAGTAAGAAAGGCTGGACATATCGTTATTACTAATCCCGATATGCTACATTCTGCTATTCTTCCGCACCATACAAAATGGGTTAGTCTTTTCGAAAATCTAAAATACGTGGTTATAGATGAACTTCATACATACCGTGGGGTATTTGGCAGCCATGTAGCAAATGTAATAAGAAGACTAAAAAGAATATGTAAATTTTACGGAAGTAACCCTATTTTTATTTGTACTTCTGCAACTATCGCAAACCCGAAGGAATTAGCTGAGCAGTTAACAGGTAATTCTATTCGATTAATTGATGATAACGGGGCGCCAAGAGGTAGAAAACATTTTGTTTTTTATAATCCCCCAATCGTTAATAAGCCGTTAAACATAAGAAAAAGCGCTACTGTAGAAGTTAATAATTTAGCAAAAGAATTCTTAAAGAATAAAATTCAAACGATCGTATTCGCTAGAAGCAGGGTCAGAGTAGAAATAATTTTAAGTCATATACAGGAATTAGTTAAGGGGAAGATCGGCCCTAGATCAATTAGAGGTTATAGGGGTGGTTATCTCCCAAAGCAACGCCGAGAAATAGAAAAAGGCTTAAGGGAAGGAGAAATCCTGGGGGTAGTAAGTACAAATGCTTTAGAATTAGGGGTAGATATTGGACAGCTGCAGGTCTGCGTAATGACAGGTTACCCTGGAAGTGTGGCTAGTACATGGCAACAGGCAGGACGAGCAGGTAGAAGACATGGAGAAGCGTTAATACTAATGGTCGCAAGCTCTACCCCGATAGATCAGTATATTGTACAAAACCCAGAATACTTTTTCGATCGTTCACCAGAGTCAGCAAGAATAAACCCAGAAAACCTAATTATTTTAGTCGATCATTTAAAATGTGCTGCTTATGAACTTCCGTTTAAAGAAGGGGACGAATTCGGACCATTAGACATTACAGACATTTTAGAATACCTGGTGGAAGAAAGTGTCTTACATAAAAATGGCGATAAGTTTTACTGGGCTAATCAATCTTTTCCAGCTGGAAATATAAGCTTACGGTCGGCATCCCAGGAAAACGTTGTTATTGTCGATCAATCAGAAACAGCTAACGTAAAAATTATCGGGGAAATGGACCGTTTTAGCGCTATGACACTTTTACATGACGAAGCAATCTATTTACATGAAGGTGTACAGTATCAAGTAGAAAAGCTGGACTGGGACCATAAAAAAGCATACGTAAGGGAAGTTGACGTAGAATACTTTACAGATGCTAACCTAGCTGTAAACTTAAAAGTATTAGAAATAGACAAAACAGTAAAAAGATCGACTACATCTTTAAATTACGGTGACGTAACAGTAAATGCTTTACCGACGATCTTTAAAAAAATTAAGTTGTCTACTTTCGAAAACATAGGCTCTGGACCTATCCACTTACCCGAAGAAGAACTACACACTAGCGCAGCATGGTTAGAACTAAAAGAAACAGACCCAAAAATAGGGGAAAAGACTTTAGAACAGCTTTTATTAGGAATATCTAACGTATTAAAGCATGTAGTACCTGTACATGTTATGTGCGATAGAAATGATATTCACGTGGTTACACAAATAAAAGCAGCGCATACAGGACTACCTACTATATTCTTATACGACCACTATCCAGGCGGAATTGGTCTAGCTGAAGATGTTTATAAGCGTTTCGAACAAGTGAGATCAGCTGCAAAAAACCTTATTCAGAAATGCCCTTGTAATGACGGCTGCCCTTCGTGCATAGGTACAGAAATAGAAGGTATAAACGCTAAGCGAAAAAGTGTACAGCTGTTAGATCAATTTTAGATTTTCACATTCAATTAAGAAAGTTCACATAAGCTTCTTACGATATTAAAGGATGAGGAAAATGTCGTTAAAAAATAAGTTAAATCGCATGAAAAAGCATGTTATTAGAAACGAAGATTCCCCTGAAACAAAAAAGGAAGAATCTAATCCTGTTGCTGAACGATGGAAAGAGCACCAAGCTCAGATATATTCCTATGACGGCCAATCTTGTTTAATAAGGGAAGTGACTTACCCTTTAGATTATCAGCATGGACTTTATCAGCTCGGGAAGTTCCACAACATCGTATCCATGTGGAATGAAAGTGACTCTTCACATCCGTTATCATGCAAAGGTCACAAGGCGAGTGAATTGTTTTTCTTTGATACAGAAACTACTGGTCTCGGCGGTGGAACGGGAAATACGATCTTTTTGTTAGGGCAGGCACAGGTTTTGTCAGATCGTGTTGTGATTAAGCAGCATTTATTACCTAAACCGGGTAATGAAGTTGCTTTATACCAAAGCTTTTTAACAGGTATAAATAGCAAGACACTTGTCACCTATAATGGCAAGGCGTTTGACTGGCCGCAGGTTAAAACAAGACATACATTAATTCGGGAGTCCGTCCCAAGTCTTCCTGCATTTGGTCATTTTGATCTGTTTCATGCTGCAAGAAGACTTTGGAAAAATGAACTTGATTCTGTAAGACTAGCTAATGTAGAAGAAAAGATTCTGCAAATTGTTAGAGAAAATGATATTCCAGGCTTTCTAGCTCCCATGCTGTATTTTCAATTTGTAAAAGAGCAGCACCCAGAGATTATTATGGGTGTACTTAAGCATAATGAGATAGATGTTTTATCCCTCATAACACTATATACCCATTTATCTATTAAGCTTCTAAACACAGAGCAAACGGCTAGTACGATTGAACACTATGAAATTGCAAGGTGGTTAGATTATGTAGGTGATAAAGCCTCTGCGTTTTCTGCTTTTCAATCACTGGCTGATAAAGGGGAAGACCATAGAGATGAAGCGACCTTTAATCTTGCCTTACATCATAAAAGACAACAAGATTGGGAAAAGGCAAAGGAAAAGTGGATAGATATTGTTTCAACATCAACTAATCAGGGAATTGTAAAAAAAGCATCTATAGAATTGGCAAAGTATTATGAGCACAAGGAAAAAAATGTGGAGAAAGCTCTCTACTATAGTGAGCATGCAGAAAAGACAATAAAAAAACTTATTCAAGAGCAACCATCACTTACATCAGAATTGGATGAACTTCAAAAGAGAAAGATGAGACTGAAGAGGAAATATTCCGAAAATATTGCCCGGGCAAGCGCAAAAAATGAGTGATTTCGCCAAAAAGAATGACGAATTGATGAATTTATATATATTCATAAATAAACAATTGTAGATTTCTGTTGAACGATGTAAAATAAGGGACTGTACAGACTATAAAAGGGAGAAGAATAACGTGTACAAAAGCATTTTATACTTGTTTTTTATCGTTGTCGTTTTGACTATTTTTATTTTTTCAAACTTTAAAGAAAGCTTCTACGCGTTTCTATAAAATTAGGTACTTGCATTAGTACATGTATACTCCTTTCATCATAGGCTAGAAGTGTAAGACAAATGATTGAAAGGAGAATAAAATATGTATTGCAAACCGAAAGTATTAGCACCAATTGTACACCCGACTAAATGCTGTGTGCAAAACAATTATTCAGAAACAATCGTACCACATATCCATCCACAACACACAACAATTGTAAATCATGACTTTTATAAGCATCAACATTATTTCCCTCAAACTCAATCTGTTGAAAACGTAGCATCACACCAACACTTTAACGTATATGGTCCAACTCCAGGTTTTGGAGGTCCACGCCCTGGCTTTGGTCCTGGCTTTGGTCCTGGCTTTGGTCCTGGCTTTGGTCCTGGTTTCGGTCCTGGTCCATTTGGTCGATAAATAACAGATTGGTTAGGAGCTGATGAATCAGCTCCTTCTATCTTTTATATAAGGAAAATTTATAAGTGATAAGACATAATTAGGTGATAAACGATGAAAGTATTAACAATCTCTGGATATAAATCGTTTGAGTTAGGGGTCTTTAAAAATGATGATCCAGCGGTACTATATATAAAAAAAGCGATAGAAAAATTGCTAATTGGATTTTTTGAAGAAGGTCTTGAATGGGTAATTATTAGCGGACAATTAGGTGTTGAGTTATGGGCTGCAGAAGTGGTATTGGATTTACAGTTAGAATACCCGGACGCAAAGCTAGCTGTTCTTACTCCTTATCTTAATCAAGAAAGCGGCTGGAATGAAGCGAATCGCGAATACTATGAATTTATCTTGTCGCAGGCTGATCTAGTAGATAGCATTACAAAAAGAGAGTATGATAATCCTGAACAGCTTAAACTAAAAAATGAGTTTCTTATTAGGAAAAGTGAAGGGCTTTTACTCGTATATGATGAAGAAAAGCAAGGTTCACCAAAATATTTATTAGAGACCGCTAGGAAAAAGGAAGAATCGAGCAGTTATTTTATCGGACTCATCACTTTTTCTGACCTGCAAATGATTGTAGAGGAAGAAATGATGAAAAATGTTGATTATTGGTAATTGGTGTAAAATGAGAAAGAAAAATGCAGTTTAATTGAAATTGACAATTGCCAAGATTTCTGAAAAAATATAGGTTGATGACTTCGCTATAAGAGGTGAAAGATATGCTTTCAGATAAAATAAAATTAACGGCTAAAGAAATCCTGGAAAGAGAATTTAAAACTGGTGTTAGAGGATATAAACAAGAGGAAGTTGACAAGTTTCTTGATATGGTCATAAAAGATTATGAAACCTTTCATCAAGAAATTGAGGACCTACAACAGGAAAATCTTCGGTTAAAAAAACAATTAGATGATACATATAAAAAACAGCCGCCTGTTCAAACAAACACAACGAATTTTGATATTTTGAAACGGTTATCAAATTTAGAAAAGCATGTTTTTGGCAGCAAGCTTTATGATTGATCCCATTTAAGCGGGCAATAAAACCCAGCCTGATGGGTGCCTCTCTTTATTATCCTGATTTTAACACTTGTTTTATATAGCAGAATTATGTATAATAATTCTTGCTGTTTCATTAATAACGTTCAGGTAATCGCTGCAGTCGTATAGGACTGTAGAGGAAAGTCCATGCTCGCACGGTGCTGAGATGCCCGTAGTGATCGTGCCTAGCGAATTCATAAGCTAGGGCAGCTTAGGTTTAACCCTGAGTTGACGGCAGGGAAAAAGCCTAAGTCCTATGGATATGGCTTGACTACCTTGAAAGTGCCACAGTGACGAAGTCTTACAAGAAATTGTAAGAGTGGAACGGGGTAAACCCCACGAGCGAGAAACCCAAATAATGGTAGGGGCACCTTCTTGAAGGAAATGAACGAAGAGAAGGACAGGGGCATCATGTTCCTGTAGATAGATGATTACCACCTGAGTACGAGGCAATGCCGTTTGGAGTACAATGGAACAAAACATGGCTTATCGAACGTTATTAATCAGTATTATGAAAACATAAACTATTAGGGGGCTGACTTATTCAGCCCCTTTTCATTTACATATGATGATGTTTTTTATGATAAATTAATCAATGAAGAAATAGATGCCAAGGTAGGGTGAAAAATGAAGAAATTATCACTAATTGCAACATCTGCGATGGGGCTAGAGGCGATTGTCGGTAAAGAAGTAAGGGATTTGGGTTATGAATGTAAAGTCGAAAACGGTAAGGTGAGCTTTGAAGCAGATGAATTAGCTGTTTGCCGGACGAACCTTTGGTTGCGAACAGCAGACCGAATCAAAATTAAGGTAGGAGAATTTAAGGCAAAAACGTTTGATGAGCTTTTTGAAGGAACAAAGGCATTAAACTGGGGGCAATTTTTACCTTTGAATGCAGAATTTCCAGTGATAGGAAAATCAGTAAAATCCACCTTAGCTAGTGTCCCTGATTGTCAAGCGATTGTTAAAAAAGCTGTGGTTGAAAAATTAAAATCTCATTATAAAACAACAGGCTGGTTGACTGAAGACGGACCGTTATACCGTATAGAAGTTGCGCTTTTAAAAGACGTGGCAACAATAACAATTGATGCAAGCGGAGCAGGCCTCCATAAGCGCGGTTTCCGTGTAGATCAAGGAGGGGCACCTATAAAAGAAACACTTGCTGCTGCGTTAGTATTATTAACAAATTGGACACCTGACAAGCCTCTTGTCGATCCATTTTGCGGCTCTGGTACGATTCCAATTGAGGCGGCCCTTATCGGACAAAATATTGCACCTGGCTTTAATCGTGAATTTGTTTCAGAGGATTGGCATTGGATCGGAGAGGACAAGTGGGATCTTGCCCGACAAGAGGTTGAAGATAAGGCTAACTATGATCAACCCCTTGATATTCAAGCATCTGATATTGACCATCGAATGGTTCGGATTGCAGAAGCAAATGCTGATGAAGCAGGTCTGCGCGAACTAATAAATTTTAAGCAAATGCAGGTCAAGGATTTTACAACTACAAAGGAATTCGGTGTTATTGTAGGGAATCCTCCATATGGTGAGCGCCTTGGAGAGAAAAAGGCTGTTGAACAAATGTATCGGGAAATGGGGCAAGCATTTGCACCTTTAGACACATGGAGCATTTATATGCTGACTTCACATGAAGGCTTTGAGGATTTCTACGGAAAACCAGCAACGAAAAAGCGTAAGCTATTTAATGGATTTATTAAAACTGATTTTTATCAATATTGGTCATCTGTCCGTCCGCCTAGAAAAAAGGCTGATTCTGAATAAAGGAAACTTTCACTTGCTTGGAAATAAGCTATGTAAATCAAGATAAAGCTTGCTATAATAAACGGTAAGGAGGTGGAACGTATGTCTACAATACTTGACCAGCTTGGCCCAAAGTATTTTTCTTTAGATGCTGCTCGTGTCGATGCAAGCCCAACTGAAGTCATAATTACAAATGATGAGGGAAATACATACTATATTGTTACACCTGATGTGGTAACGGAAGAACTATTACAACTAGGATATAAAAAGGTGGAAGGCGAAGAGTAAATTTCTCTTCGTTTTTTCATTTTAACTTTGTTTTATGACTTGAGTATATTATTTTTATCAAAAAGAGTCTAAGAGAGGCTCATGAGGTTCCCTGAACGTTATTGGAAAGCAAAACAACGAGAGGAAATAACAAGCTTCCTTTCTAAATAAATCCTATAGGAATAAAATAATTGTTTTCTGTTCATTATAAAACCATTCTGATTACTAAAAAATCAACATTATAGAAGGAATAAATTGAAAGCAGATGAACATATGATGAATTATCAGATTCATTAATTGTCTGTTTTTTATTCAGTTGATTTTCATAAAAAAAGGGTGGTATAAGTTATGTACGAAGATCAGCAATTCCAGCTAATTTCAAAGGCGCTTCATTCGACTCAAAAATCATTAGAGGAACAAATCGGTATAGATTCTCCTGCTGTTCTTCAGCTCGGCACTGCGAGAGAAGATATGATGAAAGCCTTGGCACATGCAACATCGATTGATCATCAGTTAATCATCGAGACGTTATTTGATAAATAACTTCTGCAAAAAAGGAGTAGCATTCCTCGCTGACTCCTTTTAATTGTTATCAAATCCCCTTTACTATAGTGAACCGCTTCCGCATAAAAGTTGACAACTCCATTTTGAAATAAGATAATTATATTTTGTGAATAAATAGGAATTCGAGTATATTGGAGGAACGTACATGGTAACGTCGCGTTTGCCTTTTTCCATTTCAAAGGATGAGAGTTTTTATCAAGCCTTAAATAATTGGATTGGAGATGTTTTTTACGATATCCTTCCTGAAAAGGGCTTTGAGTTAAGAGATGAACAAATATTCATGGCTTTTCAACTTGAAAGAGCCTTTCAAGAAAAAAAGGTTATGTTTGCTGAAGCAGGAGTAGGCACCGGAAAAACAATTGTTTACTTACTCTATGCCTTAGCCTATGCAAGATACACAGGAAAACCAGCAATTATCGCTTGTGCTGACGAAACATTAATAGAACAGCTTGTTAAACAAGAGGGAGATATTGCTAAGCTATCAGCATCTTTACATTTACAAATGGATGTACGGTTAAGTAAAACCCACAGTCAATATTTATGTTTAAATAAGCTGGATGATGTGATTCAAAAAAACGGAAATGAAAAATATTTAGATGTTTATCAATCTCTCCCGGATTTTGTCCATGAAAAAGCTGGTATGCAGCAATTTTCACCATATGGTGACCGAAAGGAATTCAGCCATTTATCTGATGATGAATGGGACAAGATTGGTTGGGATTCGTTTCAAGATTGTTTTACCTGTGAACAGCGCCATCGCTGCGGTTTAACGCTGTCACGTAATCATTATCGAAAAGCATCTGATCTTATTGTTTGTTCACATGATTACTTTATGGAACATGTTTGGACATATGAATCTAGAAAGCGAGAAGGGCAAATGCCGCTTCTTCCGGAATATAGCAGCGTGGTTTTTGATGAAGGACATTTATTAGAGTTTGCAGCACAAAAGGCACTAACTTACCGTGTGAAACAAAGTTCATTGCAGATCTTTTTAGAAAGGCTGCTTCAAAATGAGATTCGCGAAGAGCTTGCTTATTTGGTTGAGGACGGACTTGCGATCAATGATGAATTTTTTGATGATTTACAAGCTTGTACAACTGTTATTGAAGGATCTAATCGTTTGAAAATTAATCAAAAGGACCAACTTCAATCAACAGCTAAAAAATTGCAGCAAAAGTTAGCTGAAATAAGTGAGGCGCTTGTATTTGAGGGAGAGCTCTTTACAATTGATGAGTATGAATTAAAAATTGTTGAAGAGTACATCGATCAAATGGAATACTCCTTATCATTATTTAATCAAAAAAATAATGCTGTAAGTTGGGTAGAAGAAAAGGAAAATGATTACAGCCTTGTTATTATGCCGCGAAAAGTAGAAGAAGTTTTACGCGAAAAAGTTTTCTCTAAAAAAATACCTTTTATTTTCTCATCTGCCACACTATCAGATGATAAGTCTTTTGATTTTATTGCGAATAGCTTAGGAGTCAATAATTATTTATCACTTTCAGTCGAATCACCTTTTGACTATGAGGAGCAAATGGAAGTGAAGCTTATGGTTGAAAATAATCAAAGAGGAAAATTCCAAAAAACGCTTATCGAATTAGAACGAACCGGCGGAAGAGGTCTTGTATTATTTTCATCCCAGCAAGAGTTAAAATCTTTTAAAGACATGTTGGAGACGGAGTCCCTGAGTTTCCCTATATTATTTGAAGGTGATCAAGAAATCAGCTCACTTGTAAAGGATTTTCAGCAAAACGAGGAATCTGTTCTTTGCGCCGTTCACTTATGGGAGGGGCTCGATATACCAGGTCCCTCGCTTTCAAATGTTATTATGTGGTCGCTCCCATATCCACCAGATGACCCAGTATTTGAAGCGAAAAAATCAGACAAGCAGGATCCGTTTAATGAAGTGGAGCTCCCTTATATGTTACTAAGGCTACGACAAGGAATTGGGAGATTAATCAGGACAAATGAAGATAAAGGATCGATCACCATTTTCCTTCATGAAAGTGATCGTTTCATTGAAGATAAAATTGCAGCGGTCTTACCTGTAGAACCAATTATGCAATAAGCAGGGGCAGTTACCTTTATTGTCAATCAATGATAAAAATGGTAATCATTGATTGACAATCTCTCTTTTGATAATTACGCTTTAATAGAAAGTGTCTTAATAAGTGTTTTATTAGCCATTGGGTATAGGGAGAAGGGGAGTGTGGAAAATGAGTCAAATTGAACATGATTTTATTGAATATCTAAAGAAGATGCAAGCTTATGAAGAGGCTATTAATGTGATGTATTGGGATATGCGAACTGGTGCACCTAAAAAAGGGATAGAACAGCGCTCAGAGGTTATTGGCATGCTCTCTACAGAAGCGTTTCAAATGCTTGTGTCAGAGCAAATGAATGATTACTTGACAGCTTTGTCAGAGGAAGCCGTTTTTGCATCGCTCAATCCAATCACGCAAAAGGCAGTTGAGCTCATGAAAAAGGAATATAAGAAAAATAAGGTTATCCCTCCAAAAGAATATCAAGAATATGTGATTCTATGTTCTAAAGCGGAAGCTAAATGGGAGGAAGCGAAAGAAAAATCAGATTTTAGCCTATTTGCGCCTTATTTACAAAAGCTTGTCGACTATAATAAAAAACTGATTACATATTGGGGCTATAAAGGAAATAAATATAATACATTATTAAATGAATATGAACCAGGGATCACAGTGGATCTTTTAGATAAAGTTTTTGCACAAGTCCGTGAAAAAATTGTTCCTCTTGTGAAAGAAATATCTCATTCAAGTTTTAAGCCAAATACTGATTTTTTATATAAAAATTTTCCAAAAGCTAAACAAAAAGAGCTTAGTGAATTTCTTTTAAAAGAAATTGGCTATGATTTTGAAGCTGGACGACTTGACGAAACCGTTCATCCATTTGAAATTACTCTCAACCGCAATGATGTCAGGGTCACAACGAAATATGATGAAAGTGATTTCAGAACGGCCGTATTTGGCACTATACATGAATGCGGTCATGCCATTTATGAGCAAAATATCTCAGAAAAGCTGGAAGGGACGTTTTTATGCAGTGGAACATCCATGGGAATCCACGAGTCTCAATCTTTGTTTTATGAAAATTTTATTGGTAGAAATAAAGGCTTTTGGCAGCGGTATTACCAGCATCTGAAGGAATTTTCTTCAGGACAATTTGAAGGTGTCAGCCTAGAGGAATTTTATGAGGCGATTAATGAATCAAAGCCTTCCCTTATCCGAATTGAAGCAGATGAATTAACTTATTCTCTGCATGTTATGGTTCGTTATGAGATTGAAAAAGCCCTCTTTAATGATGAAATTACAGTAGAGCAGCTTCCGGAAGTGTGGAATGAAAAGTATCAGGAATATTTAGGAATTACCCCTGCAAATGATGCTGTGGGTGTACTCCAGGATGTACATTGGGCGGGAGGAAGCTTTGGTTATTTTCCATCCTATGCATTAGGGTATATGTATGCTGCTCAAATCAAACATGCCTTGCTTAAAGACATGCCAGATTTTGATCAACTAGTTGAAGCAGGTCAATTTACGAAAATAAAAGCATGGTTAACAGAGCATATTCACCAATATGGAAAAACCAAACAACCTCTAGAAATTATAAAGGATGTAACTGGTGAAGGATTGAATGCCCAATATTTGGTTGACTATCTCGAGGAAAAGTATCGGAGCATTTATCATCTCTAAAGAACGTATACAATGAGAAGCAGTGAAAGCTGCTTCTTTTTTAATTTTACGAAAATTCTCAATGGTTTACATTAAAAAAGTTCGTGTTTTTGATAAAAAACATTTGCAAATAAACCATTTATTGATATAATTTTTCTTAATTGGATAAGCACTCATATAATCGTGGGGATATGGCTCACAAGTTTCTACCGAGTAACCGTAAATTACTCGACTATGGGTGGAGTTTATATGTAGCAAATGAAAATGGTTTTCTCCATTTTGATTTTTATGCGGCATTGCTTCACTTATATTAGGAAGCAATGCCGCTTTTTTATTTGTTACGATATATTCATTCATGAGGGGGAAGAAATAAATGAAGTTGCTTAGAAAAAAAATACAAGATGAAGGCATCGTTCTTTCAGATGGTGTATTAAAGGTTGATTCATTCTTAAATCATCAAATTGATCCACCACTTATGAAAGAAATAGGCTTGGAGTTTGCCAATCGTTTTAAGAACGCAGGGATTACTAAAATTGTGACGATTGAATCATCTGGTATTGCTCCTGCTGTTATGACCGGTCTCGAGCTTGATGTGAAGGTGATTTTTGCAAGAAAAAGAAAATCTTTAACCTTAACAGATCAACTGCTTGTATCATCTGTTTATTCATTCACTAAACAAGAAGAAAACACGGTTGCTGTATCCTCGCAATTTCTAAATGAAACAGATCGGGTTTTAATTATAGATGATTTTTTAGCTAATGGTGAAGCTGCGAAAGGACTTATTGAAATTGTTGAAAAATCTGGTGCAACTGTAGCAGGTATTGGGATCGTTATTGAAAAATCGTTCCAAAAGGGTGCAAAGGATTTAAAGGAATTAGGCTATCAGGTCGAATCTTTAGCAAGAATTCATTCATTAAAAGATGGTAAGGTAACCTTTGTTGAAGAACTTGAGGTGGTTAAATCGTGAATCAATCATTGAAAAATCTTTCTTTAGGAATCCAGCATGTTTTAGCTATGTATGCAGGGGCAGTTGTAGTTCCTTTAATTGTAGGGAGTGCAATTGGTTTAACTGGTGCACAATTAACGTATTTAGTTGCAATTGATATTTTTATGTGCGGTGTTGCAACGTTTTTACAAGTTTGGAAAAATCGTTTTTTTGGGATAGGGTTACCTGTCGTATTAGGATGTACATTTACTGCTGTTGGACCAATGATTGCAATCGGCAATGAGTACGGTGTGTCATCGATTTATGGTGCAGTCCTAACATCAGGGTTGATCGTCATTCTTATTTCTTCTGTTTTCGGTAAATTAGTAAAATTCTTCCCGCCAGTTGTCACAGGTTCTGTTGTCACAATAATTGGAATCACGTTGATTCCTGTTGCGATGAATAATATGGCTGGCGGTCAAGGCAGTCCAGATTTCGGATCAAAAGAAAATCTTATATTAGCATTTAGTGTCCTTTTCTTAATCATATTGATTAATCGTTTTTTTACAGGTTTTGTCCGTGCTATTTCAATTTTAATAGGAATCATTGCGGGGACCGTTATCGCAGGATTCATGGGGAAGGTAAATCTCCAGCCTGTATATGAAGCATCATGGTTTAATATCGGCAAGCCGTTCTATTTTGGCACACCAAGTTTTGAACTTGCACCAATTCTAACGATGACGATAGTGGCAGTTGTAAGTATGGTTGAATCAACAGGTGTCTATTTTGCACTAGGCGATATATGTAATAAAAAAATAAATGATAAAGATTTAGCTAGAGGGTATCGGGCTGAAGGTTTAGCATATGTGCTTGGCGCAATATTTAATGCTTTTCCTTATACAACCTTTTCACAAAATGTTGGTCTTGTTCAAATGTCAGGCATTAAAACAAACCGTGTTATTTACACAACAGCCCTTATGCTAATCGGCTTAGGCTTGGTACCGAAAATTGCTGCTCTTGCAACAGTTATTCCATCATCTGTATTAGGAGGAGCAATGATTGCCATGTTTGGAATGGTTGTTGCTTACGGTGTGAAAATGCTTAGTCAAGTAGACTTTTCTTCACAGGAAAATCTATTAATTATTGCATGTTCAGTTGGTCTTGGACTTGGAGTAACAGTTGTACCTGATATTTTTGCAGGTTTACCTGAATCAGTAAAAATTATAACAAATAGCGGAATTGTGGCAGGAAGTTTAACAGCTATTATTTTAAACATTATCTTTAATGTCATTCAAACTGCTAAAAAAGAAGGAAACAATCGTATTGGAGTTGAAAGGAAAGTTTCTTAAAGGGGATTTTGTTTACGGGTTTTTTATTGAAATTATCCAACCTATTGTGTATTAATTTTCAATAAAAGGTTGGATAAATAATCGTGATATGTTGGAAATATAATGCCTTCATTTACTCTAGTTAGAGTGATTGGAGGCATTTTTTTGAAGAGAAAAAGAATCACTAAACGAGAAAGAAAAGAAAATCAATTCGAAGAAGACAATATTAGTTTTGAAAAAGCATTCTTTATTGCTAAAAAGTCATAAGGTATGAAGGAAGAAACCATAATCAGCTACGAAGAGCATTATAACTTCTTTATTTTATGGCTTGAGGAATTTCAACCCGTTTCAATCTTAGCCTGCCATTCAGCCAAAAATCAAACCAAGAAGCAAGACAAAAATAAAAAAGTTAGTTGAGGTTTCCTTTTTGTTTAATAATGGTAAATAGATAAAAAGGGAGTGGATGGGAATGAAAAACAAACATGAACCAGTTGATATGAGAGTGTGGAAAACGAAAAAAGTCGATACAGATAAATTTTGGAATAACTTAGAAGATGAAACTAATAAGGGGAAAGATGAATTAGATCTAATCAATGAAAACAACATAATGGAAATGTGGGGAAATGAAATAATTTCATGGAGCTCTAAAGATAATGTGATAACAATGATTTTTTCAAATGAGAAAAAACTTATGATTAGAATTAATAAAGATGGACGTTTAGAAGTAATTACGTATTTCAGACAATATTATAAATGAGAAACTCAGAAACACTTTTTCTGGGTTTTATTGTTTATAGGAGTTTCAGCCTCATCGAACGAGTTGGGAATGTAGTCTCGGAGTGAGCAGCGGTTGATCTTTAATAAGGAGGGCACAAGGATTGCATGTGGGTAGTTAAGCAAATCCTTGTGCTAGTCATTAACAGGAAAAATCAATAAGACACATAGTAAGTTGATCAAATGGTCAAAGTGAGTGTGAAATCTCTCCCAAGTGTCTTGAGGTTATTATGTACAATTGTTTGGAATTTATTTGTTATTCTCCTCAACAGGCGTGTTATTAGCTTTTCTAACTATTGCAATGAAACCACGGACAATCAAAAAGGTTGATGTCATTGTGATAAAACTTTTAGTTGTATTCCAACCCTTCCTGAAGCTAATTAATCGAGTATTTTTCTCAAACCAATGCTCTATAAGTGTCATTGGAACACTAAATAAAAAGACCTTTAATATTATTCCAATAAGTTTAGATTTTCTTGGATTTGATTATAGTAAACACATGATATAGGGAAGAGCAGGTAATCGTAGATAAAACTAATATCAAAGTATTTTCCGAACAAATTAACTGGATACTTAATATATCCTGTTCTTACAAGCAGCTTGTCTAGAATAGATGATAAATAACCTTTGAATAAAAATATCAATAACCAATCTTTAACTGGGGGTTTTTTCATTAGTATAATACAACCAATAGTGCCTATCACAGTTAATACCCTTAATACAGTTTTTTCAAATTTTTGTCCCACAGATCATCCCTCCATATTTTAATATGTCCAAATACGAAGGGGTTAAATAGTAATTAATTTACAATTTCTTTCAAGGTTAAAATTAAAAAAGAGTGAACTTAATCACTCTCCAGAAACTTTCCATTTATAAAGATCTTCTATAGTACAGTTTAATTCCTTTGATATGGTCATTGCATTATTTAGATTCATAACCTTCTTATCTAAATATTCATTAAGTTGTTCTATTGGAATGTTTGTATTAGCCGCAAGAACATCAAGCTTAGTGTTGTTTTTGGTTAAAAGTTCTTTAAGATTACTTTTTTTGGCTTTATATTCAGTCAAAATCGACACCTCGCTTCTAAATAAAATTATAGCATACAGTTAAGTGAATTGAAATTAAACAAATAAAATATCAATTTTAATTAGAATAAAAAAGACTCTAAATCTGAGGCCTATAATTTAATCATTTTCTTTACTTACTAGATTGATCAATATAAAGATTTATCTTTATCGATAAAACAGAAATTCAAACATACTCCTACAATTATCTTCTATACATCATCAGAAAATCGTAAAAAGAAGATTGATGAATGGTGTGATAGCTTGATTGCATTATCACGTATTTACTAAGAAGGATTTATAAAGGAGTGTTCAACATGAATTACAACATGAGTAAATGACCTTTATTAAACTTGAATCAACTTTGGTTGGTGATGGCCGACATATATTTTAGTATTTAGAAATCTAATGATGAGGAATTTATATTGAAGCAATTAAGTTTTGCTGAGTTCATGGAAGATGAGGTTAGGATTAGAAGGTTTCTTAGTTAAGAAAGCTATTTTACACTTTATTTTTTTTAAATTAGGTATTCTACAAATAGTATGTTATGCTTTACCTAACCATTTTAATACCTTTTTACATGTTTACCTCCCCCATTCATTATTGAGTGGGGATTTTTATTGTCTGAAAATAAAAAAGGACTCTAAAATTAATTAGAGTCCTTCCTTCATTAATTAAGCTTTGTTTACGTTAACTGCTTGTGGTCCGCGTTGACCTTGTTCAACTTCAAAAGTCACTTTTTGACCTTCGTCTAAAGATTTAAACCCATCGCCTTGGATAGCTGAGAAATGAACGAATACATCGCTGCCGCCTTCAACTTCGATGAACCCGAAACCTTTATCTGCGTTAAACCATTTTACTGTACCTTGTTGCATATTTGTTGCCTCCTGTGTGGATATCCACTGTTTAATACTATCCTTGCTCAATTAGATATCAAAGGCGAAAAGTTTAAATACTTATTCTTTCCTTACATACCGAACAAAAATAATTCTTCTTAAGGATAGCAGATAATTTTTGGAAAAGCAAATGGATAACAAACTTCGTGATTTGCATATTAAATTTTCTTATAAAAATATCAATTTATATTAAATTTACTTGTAAAATATTTATTTATTAATTTATTAGGGAAACTGGTATAAAGTGTCGAACTTATGGAGACAACTTGGAGGAAATTAAATTAATAGAGGTAACATAATGAGGGATATAAAACGAACAAACAATGAATCTCAACCTAGAGATACGAAAGGCAGGTATACTAATAAAGAATCCGTTATCGAAACAGAGGTAATTAAAACTAGATTAATAAAAATTAAGAACGTTAAAGGCACATATGGTACATAAGATTTACTACCTTTTTTCGTACAACAGATCCAAGAATAGTGGGGAAAACTCCCAATATAAAAAGTGCTGGTTTGATAACTGTACATCAAACAATCATTACAATAAATGTTAGTAAAGGAGTCACGAACCATATTTTTATTAAAAGCGAAATCAAAAAAATGAACAAAATTTCCATAGTTAGGTTGAATAGCATTAGGGCATATCCAATGCTTTTTTCTTCTTTATTAAATATATTGGAATTTTCCCTATATATTTCCACGATGGTATTTGAAATTTGATCAATCTTAATCTTGTTTTTCTTCGTTTTTTCGTTTACTTTTTTTATATACTTTGTAAGCGTTCATTATATAGGTGTTTAAAGAACTCTAAAAAGAAACAAAAAGTGTATCACGGCATATGTATATATAAAATAGGATTTTTTCTCAATCGTAACTGCAATATAACCGTTTTTTTAGATTCAATTAATGGATAACTGCCCGTAAAAATCTGATAAGTGTTAGCACAACCATCAAAAGGATGAAGTAAACCCCCACAGATGGAAGTCTCACTTTACAATTCTTACAATAGGAGTAAATCAAAATGAGAGTCAAGGATATGAAAATCACACGGCATTTAACAGTAGAAAAATTGATTAAAATTGCAGAAACTGCAAATAAATTTGAATCTGATATTTATATAGTCGGTAATAGTTTTAGAGTAGATGCAAAAAGTTTAATGGGACTTTTGGCAACACTTAGGCAGGAAACAGATGTTACAATCATGACAAAAGGAGAAGATGAAGAAGAAGCGATCAAAGAATTTATTAAATTGCTGCTTTAAAATCTATATGCGGAGAATAACTGCTTAGCAATTCTCATGGGTATAAGAACAAAAGCGCAAGCGGCCTTTCTCAGCCTAGTGCAAATAAGCTCATTTTGAATATAAAGGCGCGATCTTTTGCCTGCAATTCTAAATGGGCTTGACGCTTTAGCTAAATGTCGAATTGCTAATCCACAGTACAAGTAATTTTATAAATTCCTGAACCATAAAAAAGCAAAAGGACGAACCCCAACACAACATGATGTGGGTTTGACCTTTTGCTTTGAATTACAATACTTTTGCAAGTGGATGAGCATCTCATACTTATTTTCCCGAAGCACAAAAATCTCTAAGTGCAATTATAGCGAATTACGTCGCATTATTATTATATCTAGAGTCTAATCAAATAGGAATTAAAAGTTAGGAACAAGTTTGTCGGCGAATGCTTAGCATCTTATACTTTGCTAATTTTCTAAATTAACTTTCTAAAATTCTTTCCTTTTGTTCTTGATATTCTTCCTCAGATAAAATGTCAAGATCTGCAAGCTCTTTTAATTTTTTCAGTTTATCAAAATTGTCGATTGCAGAATCCGCTCGCTGCCCTTTTATTTCTTCAATTTTGGTTTCAATCATTTCCTTTAAGTCAATTGCAAGCTCTTTTTCAATTTTTGCAAATTCAATTGTATTTTCATGTCTTTCATTTTTATTTTTATTATTTCCGCAATCCAATATTATGCTTCCATTGGATGCAAAACCAGGATTCTTTATAATCACCTCAGTGATATTCTTAAATTGCATAAGCTTGACTCTATTAAATTTTCCTAAAAATCCATGATGAATGATTTCAATGCTGCTTTGATATAAATATACGGTTGTTTTACTGCCTTTTTTGAAACTATATTCTTTAAATGCTAACTCAGCCATTAATAAGCTCCTTTTCTTGTATTCCGAGTATATGAAACTATTTATTATTTTACATAATAACACGTAAAAAGTTAAGGTAAGAAATGAAAAAAATATATAAATCAATTTTCATTTAAGTTACTTAAATAAATGCAGAAATCACCTATAATTAGCTTTGACAATTCTTTAGGAATATATGGTTTAAAATTTCTCCTCAGGATACATATTAAGGAAAAAGAGGTGAGATTTGTGAATCTTATAAAAGCATTTTCGGATTGGAATGTAGGAAGAAATCAAAAAATACGTGCAGAAATGGAGGCTCTAGGTAAGTGTCCTGATTGTAGAGGGAAAGGATTTATCACGACATTAACCAGTTTACACACACCAACGTATGACAGTATTTTTGATTGCCCCGGCTGCAATGGCACCGGTCAGTTTTCAGATTGGAACTCCTCTGAACAACAACTTCACTGAAGTCCTCATAATTGATTTTTAATTTGCACAAAATAGTTATGTTGTTTTATATAGCGAGACTTATCGGATCTTTAGGGGCTGTATCCACCAAGCTATGGAAAGTAAAAGCAATACAAACAGTATAATGGATTACAGCCCGTTAAGATGGAATATAGCGAGACTTATCGGATCTTTAGGGGCTGTATCCACCAAGCTATGGAAAGAAAAAAGCAATACAAACAAGGATAAGGGATTACAGCCTGTTAAGATGGGTAAATGTGAGGGGAGTTGTGAAAATGAAATGGCAAAGAATCTTACTTGCAAAGCTGCAAGAGCGTAAAGATAAGAAAATTGCCCTTGCTATCGACACTTCGACAAACCAAACGAGAACCATTCTAATTCAAAATATTGTAAAACTGTTTGGTGAAGTGTGTCCTGATAGCCTCTTGGTGCAGGCAGACTTTAAAATAAGAAGTATTACCTCGATAAAAGAAGAGCAAATTAAGTATTATACACATGGAAAATCATCCTATACCGAGGTACTAGAATGGGCAGAAAAAGAAGAAATTGACACACTTTTTTATATAACGGATGTAACTGGTTATTTTTATGAAGATATTATTTTTAAAAAAGAGGTTTTTTGGTTAGTTCCAGATGAGTTTATTCCAAAGGTACCATTTGGAAAAGCGATACGTGTTGCATAAATGAATCATAAAATGGGCTGACCTTAAATGTCAGCCTGTATTTATATGAACAACCGGATTTTCAAGGAGAGGGCCAAGATGAAAGGTACTGAGCTTGTAAAAATCTTTAAAGCTAAAAATGGAAAAGAGGTTCTTCTGCGACCTGTCAAAATCACAGATGCAGCAAATATTGTGAACGCAGTTGAAAACATCTTAGAAGCTGGAACGTATATTCAAAAAGAGAGTCCACATACAATTGAGGAAGAAAAAGAATTTATAATAGAAATGAACCAGCTTGATAATATGTATGTTGCAGTTGAACTAGAAAATAAAGTTGTCGGGATTGCACGGGTCATAAGAGGTGAACTAGAGATGAAAAGGCACACAGGGTTATTTAGAACCTGGCTTATAGATACAGCCCAAGGGAATGGAATTGGGAGTCAAATTATGAGCTATACCCTTGAATGGTGCAGACTTCATCATTTACATAAATTATGTTTAACTGTCTTTGCTTCTAACGGTTTAGCACAAAAGCTTTATGAGAGATACGGTTTTATTCAGGAAGGCATTCAAAAGGAGCAAATTAAAATAAATGGGCAGTTTGATGATGAAATTTATATGGCTTATTTTTTTAAGGAATAATGGATTACCAAAATTTATTAATGAAGAAAGGGTCTAATTACGTTATAATGAAATTGCACAACAACAACTCCTTTAAAACGTCTAGCTTTTCCCCATACGGGAAAGGCTTTTTTTATGGATATTTTTATCTCCTTCACTCGGTTTGGGCACTTTATGGATAAACTCACCTTCAATTGGAAATAGTATCCTTAATAAAGTTGAGGTGAATGGGAAATTGGCTTATATTTTATCAGTTGGGAGAGCAATTCCGGAAAATGAATTAAGTCAAGAGACTACAAACGAATTTGCTAAGGAAATGTTTCAAGATTCCTTCAAAGATATTGAACGGTTATTAACTGTTTTTAAAAATGGAGAGATTGAGACGAGACAATTTGCGGAGAAGCTTGATTGGTATAAAGAGGCCCATACATTTGAAGAAAAAAACAATACATATATTGAGAAAGCAGTTCAGCTAAGTGTAAAAGCAATTAACAACTGCTTACAAAACAAAAATCTATTAGATAAAGGTATTGATTGTAAGGAAATTGATGCGATTATTTTTATAAGCAGTACGGGGATAGCTACTCCAAGTATTGATGCAAAAATCATGAATCATATTACTTTTAAAGAATCGACCAAACGCATCCCAATTTGGGGATTAGGCTGTGCAGGCGGTGCTGCCGGCCTTTCTCGTGCTTTCGAATACTGTCTGGCATATCCTGATTCACTTGTATTAGTCGTTGCAGTAGAACTATGCAGTTTAACGTTTCAGCATGATGATCTGACAAAAAGTAATTTAATTGGGACATCCTTGTTTGCAGATGGAGTTGCGTGCGTATGTCTTGCAGGTAACGCGTTTAACAGGAAGTCAATTTCTAAATTAAAAGCACTCCCTCATATCCAAGATACAAGGTCAAGCTTTATGAAAGATTCAGAGGATGTAATGGGATGGGAGATTAAGAATAATGGTTTTTATGTCGTGTTTTCACGAGATATCCCAACGATTGTTCGTAACTGGCTGAGGCCTCAAGTCATCAAATTCTTAAAAGAGCATGACTTAACTTTGGATGCGATCAGCCACTTTGCCGCACATCCGGGAGGGAAAAAGGTTCTTGAAGCGTATCAAGATGGGTTGGGCTTGACGGACAGGCACTTGCAAATATCCAAAGATGTGCTGATTCATCACGGTAATATGTCATCTGTAACAGTTATGTATGTTATTCAAGACTATTTAGAGAAAGAGCTTGGACGGGAAAGTGAATATGGATTAATAGGTGCACTAGGGCCAGGCTTTAGCTCCGAATTGCTTCTTGTTCAATGGGAGAGTGTATAATAAGATGTTTACTTTTTTATTTTCACTGCTGATATTGCAAAGAATTACTGAAATGGTTATTGCAAAGCGAAATGAAAAATGGATGTTAAAACAGGGAGGGATTGAACATGGAAGCGAACATTATCCATATATCGTTACCCTCCATATCCTCTTTTTCATTTCATTATTGCTTGAAGTAATCATTCTTAAGAAGGTAGTATCAAATATCTGGTACATTCTTTTGCCAATTATAGCTTTGTCACAACTAATTCGCTATTGGGCCATCTATTCATTAGGGAGCTTTTGGAATACTAAAATTATCATCCTTCCAAAGGTACATGTTGTTTCAAAAGGACCTTATAAGTATATGAAGCATCCGAATTATGTTGTGGTTGCTGTTGAGATTCTTATTATTCCTTTACTATTTCAAGCATACATGACAGCTACCTTATTTACCTTATTAAATCTGGCAATGATGTCGATCCGAATCCCAACAGAGGAAAAAGCATTAGAGAAGTATACAAATTATGAAAAAGCTTTCCAATTAAAAACAAGATTTATTCCCAAAAAATGATCAACTCTTTTTAATGAAAAAACTGTGTTGAAAATGATTATCATTAATGATAAAATAAGTTTAAGTTGAAAAGGATTCTCATTTTCAAACATGGAGGTATTCTGAGAATATGACAATGCTATTTGTCGGTTGTACCGTTGTTGCATATAGTTTATTGGTTGGCTACATATTAAAGAATATAGATGCCCCAAAGGCATAATTTAGTTTAGCTCACTTTAGGTGGGCTTTTTATTTTGGCTTTATAAAGCGGTGTAAGAGGATCTTCATCAGGTGCACGGTGCTGAACCTTATCAGCAGCCCTCTTAAACGTGAAGACTGGAGTGGGAGTCTAATGAGCAAGTATCATTATTTTAAAAAGGATCTTAGTTAAAATCAAACCTATATTCATATCTTTAGATAGCAAAAATCAAAAAGATTCTGTAAAATGATACTAAATAAATGATAAAGAATTAAAGGGGATTACAATGACAGCTGCTGTTAAAACAGATCATTTGTTGCAAAAATTAATAAAACTGCATCAAAAGATAAAGGCATATGATGTAGAAAATGCAAATAAGCTGGTTGAATTGGTAAATAAACTGTCCAATGACAAGCTTTATGTTGCTTTTGCCGGACACTTTTCTGCCGGTAAATCATCCATGATCAATAAGTTATTAGATGAACAAATTCTGCCGACAAGTCCAATTCCGACTAGTGCAAACCTGGTATTACTAGAGAAGGGTGATCACCAAGTAACCTTATATTCTAAGGCAAAAGAAAGTATCGAACTTGAAGGAGACTATTCAATAGAACAAATTAAGGAATATTGCAAACAAGGAGATGAGATCGAACGGGTATCTATTAAAAAGCCATATCACAATCTTTATGAAAATATTGTGATTATGGATACTCCGGGTATTGATTCTACAGATGCTGCTCATAAGCTATCTACAGAATCAATGCTTCATATTGCCGATGTCATTTTTTATGTTACGGATTATAATCATGTTCAATCTGAAGAAAATCTTTCTTTCGTAAAAGAGATGAAACAGAAAGAAAAAATGATCTTTCTCATTGTCAACCAAATTGACAAACATGTGGAAAAAGAAGTCCCATTTTCGGAGTTTAAATATCAAATTGAAACATCTTTCTCTGATATCGGACTTCATCATCAGGACATTTTTTTTACAACATTAATGAATGATGATCATCAGCATAATCAATTACATGAAATAAAAGAAATTATTCAAGCGATTGTGGACCAAAAAGAAGAGTACATGGAAAAAAATGTGGAATTTGCTGTAGCTTCTTTACTTAAAGAACATTTGGAAAAATATAAAGACTTTTTAGAATTGTCAGATGTTGATCAATCACAGGTTATTGCTGAATTAATGGAGTGCCAAACTAAGAAAGAGCAAAAGAGTAATCAACTTGAAAAAGAGGAAAATAAGATTAAGGAGCTTACCTCCGAAATAAATGACAGGGTTTCAACATTATTAAAAAGCGCTAATATTATTCCATATGAAACAAGGGAAAAGGCGGCATCATTTATTGAAGGGGTAGATCCGGCATTTAAAGTTGGGTTCCTCTTTTCAAAGGCTAAAACCGAACAGGAAAGAGATAAAAGAAAAAAAGAGTTAGTTAACGAGCTGAAGAAGAATGTTGAGACACAAATCACCTGGCATTTTACCCCTTTATTTAAGGATTATCTTAAAAAATTTGATATCCATGATGAGTCATTGCTTCAAGAGGTTCAGTCATTTTCAATCGAAGTCACGGAACAGGACATAGCTGATGCCTTAAAACCTGGTGCATCCATGAATAATCAATATATTTTAACCTATTCTTCAGATGTAAGTGAATTAATAAAAAAGCATAGTAAACATAAAGCGATAAAGATTTTTGATAAAATGATCGATCATTTAAAATTAGCTCATCAAGAAGAATTTGAAAGACTGTCACAGGAAATCAATAAATTCTCTCATGAAATTACAAATCATGAAGCGATCTTATTAAAATATGATCAATTAAACACCTATGAGGCTTCATTACAAGCCATTCTTGCTGAAGAAGTGAAGAAGTACGAAAATAGTAAGCAATGGCTTTTGGAAAACCCATTATATCGCCATCGTGTTCAGAAATCATTGAACATAAAAGAATTAAATCAAATAAGTATTGCAAATGAAGAAAACAGGTCTGATGCAAAAAAACCAATTGTTCAATTATCAAACAAAGAACAATTTATAAAAGAAACACAAGTGATGATAGAGCGCTTAAAGAAATTTCGCGGCTTTAGGCAGTTTACGGATTCACTTGAAAGCAAGGTAAACAGCTACAATAACCGCTCATTTACAGTTGCATTGTTTGGTGCATTTAGTGCAGGAAAATCCTCTTTTGTTAATGCTTTAATTGGTGACCGATTATTGCCTTCTTCACCAACACCTACAACTGCAACGATTAATAAAATTGCTCCAACTTCTTCAGAAAAACAGCATGGATTAGTTGAAGTTAAATTAAAATCAGCAGAAATGATTGAAAATGAAGTAAAAGAAAGTGTTCCATCATTAAATAATAAGCAATACAGCATAGAGGGGCTGATTTCTCAACTTCATGAGCTTGAAGTAAAAGAACAGTCTGAAATTGATGCGATAAAAAAATACAAAAAAGCATTAAGCGATTACCAACACTTAACAAGCAACGGTTTGCTTATCACCTCCACAAAAGAAACGTTTAAGGATTTTGTTGCTAAAGAAGAAAAAGCTTGTTTGGTTGAAGAGGTCACTCTTTATTATGATTGTCCAATTACAAGAGCTGGGATCACTTTAGTTGATACACCTGGTGCTGATTCTCTTCATAAAAGACATACAGCTTTCGCCTTTCAATATATAAAAAAGGCAGATGCTATTCTTTATGTAACGTATTACAATCATCCTTTTTCCAAAGGTGATAGAGAATTCCTTCGTCAATTAGGACGTGTAAAGGATTCGTTTACGTTGGATAAAATGTTTTTCTTGATCAATGCGATTGATTTAGCAAAGGATGACCAGGAAGTAGAGCTTGTCAAACAGTATATAAAAGATCAGCTGCTCCAGCAGGAAATTAGGAATGTTCGATTATTTGGCGTTTCAAGTTTAAATATCCTCTCAAACAACTTGGAACATGAACAGGATTACTTTACGTTTAAAAAACAATTTGAATATTTTATCAAACAGGAGTTAACAAATACAACTATTATTTCTATAAAAGAGGACTTAAGGCGTTCAAATGAACGTATGACCGCCCTTATTGTTGCTGCTGAAAATGATGCAATAGAGAAAGAAAAAATCAAGCAGAATCTTTTAGATGAAAAACAGAAAGTAGAGCAGGAACTCTCCAAGCTGACCAATACTCATTTAACAGCTCATACTAATCAGGAAATAGAGGAGTTAATCTTTTATGTGAAGCAAAGATTGTTATTCCGTTTCAATGATTTCTTTAAAGAAGCGTTTCATCCTGGGGTATTTACGCAATCGAATACTCAGCAAGCGTTACAAGCATGCTTAAATGAGCTAATAAGAACAGTCGAATTTGAATTAGTTCAGGAGCTGCAGGCAACTACTTTAAGAGTGGAAAAGTTTATTCAAAAGGGCTATGATGATGAATTCAGCAGGATCTCTCAGCTAATTAAGAAGAAATCACAATCAATAACGTTATCGAAGCCAGATATGAAAGAAATTTCGACCCCTGACATTGCGATTGAATTTTCAAATGAAATGGTTTCTAATTTAAAACCTTCTTTGAAGCTGTTTAAAAATGCAAAGTCCTTCTTTGAAAAAAATGAAAAGAAAGCAATGAGTGAGGACTTATTAAAACGGTTTGAAGATCCTATTACCTCTATATTGGAGAAATTTATAAAAGAATTCATCCTTTATTATAATGAAGTAATAAATAGGACCCATTCAAGCCTGGTTGAAGAGATCTCAGGACAGACATCAGAAGGCTTTGAAGTTCTGTTGGATATAGATGCTATCGATTCTGAAAAGTTAAAACAGGAGCAGGATAAACTGCAAGCAACAATAAATTTGTTAAAGATATAATGAATCAAATGACCATATGGTAAAATCAAATGAAATGAGAAGTAGCATGGGCAAAGGAGGACTTGCATGGATTCGAAATCGTATCAGGTATGTGCTACCTGTATTCATTTTGAAGCGATAAAAATCGGAGGAAAAATGAAGTATCTGTGCAGACGCCTAAAATATGAAACGAAACCAAATTATTCGTTTCAATGTTGGGATCCTAAGGAACATGTTATAAGGTTAATGAAGAAAAGAGGAAATATAGATGAGTAATGTACATGAAGCAATTTCACAGCATAGCAAAAAGCAGCATAATCACATTCAATCATTTTTAAGGCTCGAAGCAAAGCGCGAATCATTTATTGAAGAAGCCATCCAATTATGTGTGAACTCTCTTCCGTTTGATGTTGATAAAATTAATCAAGTTACAAAACAAATGAATCACCTGGCAACTGAAGGAATTGTACCAACTCGTAAATTAGTTACGACGGATATGGTACTAGAATTCGTAAAGAGAAAATATCACAAATAAAGCGTTACTGCAATTCCCACTGAGATGGTTAGTGAGACTTACTGGGTCTATACGGGCAATAACCTTGACTTTCCATAAAAGAAGAGGTAGACAGCTCGTTATGATGGATAAAGTATGACTTCCATGAGTGGGGTTTCCTGTGCATTTTTTTTGTATAAGAATTTTGACGTTTTTTTCCTATCATCTTTTCCCTTTGCGAAGATTTAATTTAAGTAGATCGTGGAAAGCTAAGCTTGAATTATATTTTTGAAAGGTGTGAATAAAATGGGGCGTACAAAGCTTGGAAACGCAAATGCACAGCGAAACAATAACAAAAAGAAAAAGAATGATTTTAACAATGAATTTGCTTCATACGCACAACATGAAGCATTGAAACTGAGCGATAAAAAGAAAGATTAAACTTTTGGCTGAATCAAAGAGGTATAACCTTTTGATTCAGCCTTTTTTGTTATGGTAAGATAAAGAACATATGACTAATCAAAACAAAAAAGGCAATGGTTTGAAGTACCAAACCATATAAACACATTGTATGGTATGATACAAGTAGTATTTTTTCAAAAAGGAGAATGAGATGAAAAGGGATAATCATTTATTAATTGTAGATGGTATGGCGCTGTTATTCCGTGCTTTTTATGCTACATCGGTATATGGTCAATTTATGATCAATAGTAAAGGAATTCCTACTAATGCAGTAACAGGACTTTTAAAACATCTTATTTCAGCTATTGACTATGTAAAGCCTTCCCATGTTGTATGTTGTTGGGATATGGGGGCAAAAACGTATCGAAATGAGCTATTTACTGATTATAAGGCCAATCGGCCTGAAGCACCGGTTGAATTAATTCCACAATTCGAGCTGGCAAAAGAGGTCGTGGCCGCATTAGATATTCCAAACCTGGGTATTGAAGGGTTTGAAGCAGATGATTGTATTGGAACATTAACAAAAACATATGAACATGAAATGGAGATTACCATTTTAACTGGTGATAGGGATATCCTTCAATTACTTAATGATCATGTTAATGTGTTGATCTTTCAAAAGGGAATTGGTAATTACAAGCATTATACAAAGGAATTATTTATCGAAGAATATGCAATAGATCCGCAAATGCTTATCGATGTAAAAGCATTAATGGGAGATTCAAGCGATAATTACCCAGGTGTTAAGGGGATCGGAGAAAAAACGGCTTATAAACTTATTGTTCAATACAAAACGATTGATGTGCTCTTAGATCATTTAAATGAATTAACGAAAGGACAAAAAACAAAAATAGAGAATGATTTAGAAATGCTTCACCTGTCAAGAAAGCTGGCTGCAATTAACTGTCAAGCACCGTTGGAATGTATCATTGAGGATGCGCTTTTTAACGTGAATGAAGAACGAGCATTTTCAATGGTAAAGGAATTGGAGTTAAGAGGTGTTCATACTCTGCTAAAGAACATCACAGTTGTCAAAGAAGCTATTTAACTTGGTTTAGTGGGGGAACAAATCCCCCACAGATATTATACAAACTAAAGAAAGACTAATTACTTGACACTTATACCATCCGCATTAATCCAATTAACGGTTTTAAAGATTTGATCCAATTTCCAATCATAAGGCATTTCCTCATCAGAAATAAGATTATCTATTGCTGAAATTGACCCGATATGAAAAAGGGCACGCTGATTTATTTTTGAAGAATCTGCTACAACAAAATTTTGCTTTGATCTTCTTATCATTATGGAAGATGCTGTGGCTTCATCAATATTGAAATCAAAAATTCCGTCTTTGGTCATTCCGCCGCATGAAATAAATGCCTTATCAAAATAAAAGTGTTCTAGTAATTGATTAGTAATTGATCCGCTTAATGAACGCTGCAGGGGATTTGATGTCCCTCCAAGAACGATCACTTTTCCATCGAACAGCTGGTTTTCTAACCGGTTATTTAATAATTCTGCTGCTGCTAATGAATTCGTTACAATCGTGATATTTTCCACATTCTTAATCGAGCTTGCAATATGAAAAGTTGTTGATCCTACATCAAGAGCAATCGTTTCCCCATCCAATATGTATCTTGCAGCAGCTTCTCCAATTAATTTCTTTTGATAATGGAAGATTCCGATTTTTTTGTTAAAATGTGGTTCCTTTATTAATCCAAAATATTGAACTGCCCCACCATGTATTCGTCGTAATTTCTTTTTTTCCTCAAGTGCAGTTAAATCTTTTCTTATTGTTTCTGGTGTTACATTTAATTTTTCTGCTAGGTCAACGACTCGAACCTTATTTTTCATTTCAAGTTCTCTCATGATGGCTCTATATCTTTCTGAATGTAAAGACTTATCCATTATGCCCCTCCAACGAAAACCTGTTTCCTGAGTTGTTTTGCAATAACTTATTATAAATAACGAATATAAAAAAAAGACTACGAATATATTAAGTTTTGTAAATTTAACAAAATTAGATAGATAAAACAAAACTAAAAAACAATTATTATATCTAACTTTAGACATACAAAAGGATAGGTATATTCACCTTTGGTATTGCATCGATATGCCTCCTCTGATAATTTTGCATTTTGATTTTTATTTGTTTTCTTAACGAATATTTCGCGTATGATTAATAATCTATCAATGTTTTTATTCTAAGATGTAGAAGTAGATAAGGGGACATTGGCAGAAATAATCATTTTATAATTATTGGTAGTTTTCCCCCTATTAATCGAAAAGATGGAGGTCAAAGTTATGAATAACGAGGGTCATAACAAAGGATTAGACAGAAGAAGCTTTATCAAAATAGGAGGAATGAGCACGCTTGCATTAACACTTGCGTCAACTGGGCTTCCAGGAGATTTGCTTACGAATAAGGTACATGCTGAGAATCGTGAAGAGGCAAAGCTTCAATTTAACAAAAACGGTAAATTTAAAATTGTTCAATTTAATGATACTCAGGATGATGAAAGAATCGACCGCAGAACAATCGAATTGATGGAGAAGGTGCTCGACTCTGAGAAGCCTGATTTTGTTGTTCTAAATGGTGACAATATTGCTGGCGGCTGTGATACAGAGCTTGAAATGAAACAGGCGATGAACAATGTTGTCCAACCAATGGAAAAGAGAGGGATTAAATGGGCGGTAACATTCGGAAATCATGATGAGGATTCTACCCCTAAAAGCGGGCTGGATGAAAATGATATGCTTTCCTTTTATATGAAGTATAAATATAATTTGAATGCGCCTGGAGAAAAGGACCTTACTGGTACTGGGAACATGAACCTTTTAATAAAGAAATCTAAGGGCAATCAAGCAGCATTCAATCTCTGGCTGCTTGATAGTGGCAGATATGCCCCTCAACAAATTGCCGGGCAGGATTTTAAAGGGTATCCAACATGGGATTGGCTGCGTTTTAATCAAGTTAATTGGTATTATGAAAAGTCTAAAAAAATCGAAAAGCAGTTTGGGTATAAAGTACCTTCACTCGTATTCATTCATATCCCATTGTGGGAGCATCGTTTTATGTGGTATGGCAGCGTAGACAGCAGAACACAGGAAAACCATGAACTTGCTGCGGTAAAACATAATATTGTTGGAGAAAGAAATGAAGATGAATGTCCAGGACCTGTAAACGGCGGAATGTTTTCTGCAATGTTAGATCGTGGTGACGTTAAAGGTGTATTCTGTGGGCACGATCATATAAATACTTATTGTGGTAATTATTATGGCATTTTGCTAGGATATGCAGGAAACACTGGCTTCGGAACATACGGCCTTCCTGGTGCTGATCGAAATAGGCTGCGTGGGGCCAGAGTATTCAATCTGGATGAAAATAAAGAAGGGGTATTAGCTGAAACCCATATGGTTTTTGCTAAGGATTATGGAATTGATTTAACAGCAAATGATCAAAGCATTGATCCGTTACCATTAACTAAATAAAAACTGAAAAGGAATGTCTAATAAGGGTCTGCTCCAAATAACGTTCAAGTATGAATTTTCCTGCTAAATCAAGGTTTTCATATATTGTATTAGTTGGGGGCTGACCCTTTGTTTTTAGACAGCCCCTCTGATTTTATTTTGTATTTTTCTTTTTAGCTGCATTTTCCAGCTTGCTTTTAGGTTCAGTTGAAAATTCTACATCTTCACCATGTCCTTGAGGATTGACACTTGGTGCGATTTGACCGCGATTATTCCCTCTTTTTTTACTGCTCATGATCATGATCACCTCCACTTGTATTATGACCATTTTCGCTTGAACATTATGTATCATTAGAATTTTGAATCTCTGTTAAAAAAACAATGGAATTTATCGACATTTTTCGCTATCATATTTTATATATTGATAAGTAAGGATGGGTATCAACTTGGCAAAAACGGTGAAAACAGTCACAGATTATCTTGAGTACCTAACACACAAAGGCTTTGTATTTGGAGAGGATGCAACAGGGTTTATTCAATTTGGCCAGCATTATACAGATACAGCAGATGAAATTGCAATTATTGCAATTGAGCTAACACTGAAAATTCAAAAGGAGTTTGATGGTGCTTTTTACATTTCCTTATTAGAAAGTTTTAAGAAAGAAGCTATAATAAATCGGAAACAAGCAATCAGTCATGTTGAAGCATTAAACTTAATCTAAAAAAGCTCGGAAAATACCGAGCATTATAAGTCACGCTTTTGCGCTGTGTTTGCCCTTTTGAACTCGTTAAAACTTGGCATTTCTGTTAAAATCATAGCAACGAAGATAAGCATACAACCTATTAATGCAGCCCCGCTTAACCGTTCGTTAAGGACAATAAAGGCGGTAAGTGCTGCGAATACAGGCTCCATTGCAAAAATAAGGGCAACCCTGGCAGCAGTTGTAAACTGTTGAAATTTAGTCTGGATCAAAAAGGCAATGGCTGTTGCAAAAATAGAGGTAATAAATAAGGCGGTAATTACCTCTTTATTGATAAAATCAGTAAACGATAATGAAGGTCTTTCAAAAAGAATAGAACTAACAAAACTTAATAGGGAAACAGTTATTAATTGAACAATCGTTAAATTCAATGCCTCATATTGGTTAGAAAATTTACCTGTTAATACTATATGAAGCGCAAAAGCAATTGCACAAAATAAAACAAGGAGATCACCAATATTGATCCCTCCCATGTCTCCTAAAGTCAGAAGGGAAAGTCCAATTGTCCCAATCAAAGCACTAAAGAAAACGATGGTTCTCGGTTTTTCTTTTAAAATCCAAATGGACAACAGAGGTACAATCATAACACTCAAACCTGTAATAAAACCGGTCTTTGAAGATGTTGTATACATCAGGCCAATTGTTTGAAAAGCATAGCCTAAAAATAAAAAGAATCCTAAAAAAATTCCGGATTTTAACAAATCTTTCGACCATTTTTTTGTTCCACGCTTATTAATAAAAAGGGTTAAAACGCATGCCGCAATTAGAAATCGAATACCATTAAATAGATGGGGGGGAAGGAATTGGATCGCATTCTGGACAATAACAAAAGTTGAACCCCAAATAAATGCTACAAATAATAAACTAATATCCGCTAAAGTGTTTTTCTGCATATTTTTTCTTCTCTTTCTATATCATTTACTGTTTAAAATTGCGTTTTTTGCCAGCTGATCTGCAACTTTATTTTCTTTGCTTGGAATCCATTTAATGAAGAACAGATCAAATTGCTTCGTTAATTCCAAAACACGTTCCAATAGTGGCGAAAAGGAGGAGTTTTTAACAAATTGTTTTTCAATAGCACGGTCAACAAGCTGTGAATCTGTACGAAAAGATACCACCTGATAGCCTTTTTCAAGGCAAATTTCCAAGCCTTTAATCAAAGCGTGGTATTCCGCTTCATGATTTGTCATTGTTCCAAGAGGAAAGGAATAGTGCTCTGCTTTCCCGTGGCCTTTAATAAAGATTCCTGCACCTGAAATGCCAGGGTCGCCTGCACTTGCGCCATCTACATACACTTCAATCATAATTTGAAACCTCCTGTAAATTTTCCTGCTGAATCGAGCAGTTTTGTGTCTTTTGTGCCGTATACCATAGTGGCAAAATCACAACAATGAGTTATCACATAGCTTTAATAAAAAGAAAAACGATGATAAAATAGGGTACATTGGCTTACAAGGTAATACTATAAATAAAAGGCTTAGGTTATACAGTGCTTTACTAAAATATCTTGAAATCGAATATGATTATAGCACATTGATAACATTATTAAATAGAAAGTGTTATTAATCAACAGGTTTTATTAGAAAACAAGAAGCTTTAATAAAAAAAGATTGGAAACAGACTTACCAAATTTCAGGAGTGAAGCCTTTGAAGTATAAAATTGAATGGACTTATCATACGAAAAGAAAAATGCAGACGATCGTTTCGACAGATTTTTTAACTTTAGATGAAACAATCGTATTTGCTGAAGATTTTTTACAAACTGGTCGAGCGAAACAGCTTTCTTTTTCATCAGAAGACGGGCAAACATGGACATTAAAGGAATTAAAGCGTCTGAAAGATATAGTTAAGGACGAACCTCATGATGTTGTCGCCTTTTTTGATGGCGGCTATCATAAACAAACAAAATTGGCCGGGTTTGGTGTTGTCATATATTATACGCAAAGCGGTAGTCGTTACCGTATTCGCTTAAATGAAAGGGCAGAGGGGTTAGCCTCTAATAATGAAGCAGAGTATGCAGCTTTTTATTATTTAGTAAATGCTCTTGAAGAAAATGGTATGTCTAGACAGAAAATTGAATTTAAAGGAGACTCGCAGGTTGTCTTAAATCAGCTTGCTGGAGAATGGCCATGTTATGAGGAAGAGTTCACTATTTGGCTGGACCGAATTGAAGATAAATTAAAAAAGCTCCATATAACACCTGCATATGAGGCAATTTCGAGAAAAGAGAACAGTGAAGCAGATCGCCTTGCAACTCAAGCAATGAGCGGTACACAAATAAACAGTAAAATGATCATAAATGAGGAAGTTGGCGAAAATGAATAAAAAACAAACATTGCAAGAACTAAGCGAAATCTTAGATACTTATTGTGTGAATTGTTTATTAAAGAAGCATTTCCGTGAAGAATATGGGAAGCGATTTGCACATTCTTTTTGCATTAATCGATGCACAGTTGGCCAAAAGATAAAAGAAGTTGGCGAAAAATTATCTTAAAAAATGTCATTACGATAAATGCATATTTAATAAAAAAATCCGCCTATGCGGATTTTTTTATTGCTTAGCCTCTGATAATTGATGTTCACATTGTTCTAATAGCTCTTGCTGTTTTGATAAAAACTCTTGATCAACGCCTGTTTTGGTTGTACGGCTCATTAGATCTTTTGCATCACGTATTGCATTTTCTGCATGGTGAATGGCTTCTGGGTCTAATTGCATTGTAGCTGATCCTACCATTTTCTGTGCTGCTTTTACAGACATTTCAATCTGACTTAACTCATTCAATCCGCTAATTAATCCAGTATGATTGATTTGATCCAATAGAAACACCTCCATTTTATAGGTTTTGGAATTTAGGGAAAAATATTCGCTAAAAAAAACAAACATGTATATATATCTAAAACGGAAATGTCATGTTAAAATGAATGAGAAGATGACTTTGTAAAAATATAGCACATATATGGACCCTTTTAACTAGAAATTCGGTTTAAGATAGTCTTGAGGAGTGAAAAATGACATGGGTAATGAGCCATTAGATTCAACGATCAAAGAAGCATTCTCAGAAATTTATAGAGATCTAGATAAATTAGTCTTTATAGCGAACAACGCAAATATTTTTAATCAAATGGAGGTAAGTAGAATAGAGAAAAGCATTAAGCAAAATATTAAGGCGATCGAGTACTTAATTGTCAGTCAGAAGCCGAACTCGTCTCGTTAAAGAAGCGGAAATAGAAAGAGGAAATAATTAATAGAAAAAGATATATAAAAAAGAGGCGGAGTAAACTCAGCCTCTGTTCATTTGAGTGTTTATGGTTAAATCACAAGTTGTAAGTTGCCTTGTGATTATAACTTTGTAACGTTAGCAGCTTGTGGTCCGCGGTTACCTTCAACGATTTCGAAAGATACCTCTTGACCTTCTTCTAATGATTTGTAGCCGTCGCCTTGGATAGCTGTGAAGTGTACGAATACATCGTCTCCGCCTTCAACTTCGATAAAACCGAATCCTTTTTCGTTGTTAAACCATTTTACTTTACCGTTTTGCATAGTACTTAATCCTCCTAATACTGTAGCACAGGTGGTGCTAAAACAAATTTTATCATTAATGAATATAATATGTAAAAAGATGTTATTAAAACGTTATCATATATACTCAGCTTAATGATGTTTTTAATATACAACAATTTTATGAACTTCGTCAAGGTTATGCAGAATATTTTAACAAAACTTTCAGAAACTTTCCATCCTGCTAATAATAGTGGATATAGTCACAACTGACCAAGCATATAATGAATAAAAAACAGTGGAGAGGATATGTATGCACAAGCTGAACATACATGGAGCAGAAATTTTATTAACGAGTAGTCGAAATATAGATGAAGCAGGATTTACTAGAGCTTATCAATTTATTAAAAGATGTGACAGGGCCATATTAAAGTTAAAGAAGTCTGAAATCGCTCTTTTACATGATTATGAACGAAATTCAATCTTAATAGAAAGGATGAATACAGATACTTTTACTTTACATATTCAATATGCAATAAAATGTGAAAATGTCTATCAAATTGACTAATAAACTAGTTCCCTTTTTTTAAAAAAAGTTTATAATAATGGTAATAACTAACGTAGCTTTTTCTAACAGCTTCATGAGATGAAAGAAATCATACATATTCATCATACATAAATAAGATAAAGCTACTTTGGAAAAAATATTGGCGATAATGGAAGGAGAATGGAAATGGTAGAACAAACCTTTACAATTACGAGCGAGGCAGGTTTGCATGCTAGACCTGCAACTGCATTAGTAAATGCTGTAAATTCTTTCACAGCTGATGTCAACCTTGAAGCAAATGGAAGAACAGTAAATTTAAAATCAATAATGGGTGTCATGTCTTTAGGTATTGCAAAAGGCGCCGTAGTTAAAATTTCAGCAAGCGGCAGCGATGAAGAAGCAGCTCTTGAAGCTGTTAAACGGGCAATAGCTACAGAAGGACTTGGCGAATAAATAATTGCACGCAGAAAGCAACTAAGTTAAAAAATAGAGGCTGACTTCTAAAAAGTCAGCCTCTATTTTATTGAAGTTTTATTAATTGGATTTATCCTTTTTAACTTTATTCCTCTTATTGCCTTTACTATTGTCACCTGGTAAGTGATCTTGTGCAATCTCCATTTGATATGATCCATTTTCAGGTGAATTTTGATTTTTGCTCCCCTTGTTAAATTTCTTCGTCATAGTGGCCTCCTATACATTGTTCCAGTTTGGATATCCATACCTTTATAGGTAGGTATTCATTAATATCTCCAAGTTATGATGCTCTTCATGCACTTATATTGAAATGCAGCTAATAAAAGATTCATACAGCATCGTGAAACCTTGTAAACAAACCTAAAGGGAGTATCAGACATTTTTTTCGATTATAAAGGCATTGCTTTTTTCGTTTCAGTAATTAGTTTTTCGTTCAACTTTCTTGAATGGTGTACCCAGCCAGCATATGAAGCTAAAATATTTAAAGCGGGGTCAAGCTTAACAATTGCCATATAAGGATAATGCTCCTTATGTCGGAAACGCAAATCAATCCAGCGAACTTCTATACCTGATGATGTTGAAAAATACATAGTATGTGTATGTTTTGAATTTGCTAAAAAATGCTGAACATTTTTATCAGCTAATGAGGCTCGAACAATAGCATCTTCTTGATCCGATTTTTTAAAATGATGAACCCAAAGGATCTCTTTGCCGATAATGGAGCCGACATCATAATCAGACTCAGTTTCATAAACAAAATCCCACTTGTGCAATGACATAGATGGAATGATGGTAAAGTTTCCTGCTTTTTTTGTTGAATATAATAAATTTCGTTTGTTTACTGAAATGATATACCGTAAGGTGAGATAAATAGCTAATACGATATATACATACATAAAGGTAATACCAGGTGAAACACCTGCTAACCACAGGATAAAACCAATCCAATGTCCAAACATAATAATCGGATCAAATAACGGAATGAAATTTAATGAGAGCCATTTCTTTGTAAAGGGTCTCCCAGCCTGTGTTCCATATACGTTTAGAATGTCGAAGCCAACATGTACACTAACTGCCAATAATGTCCAAAACAAAAGGGACATAAAGGGTATTTGGTTATAAAAGATAAAAATAAGAGCTGAAATAGTGAATGACCATAAGATAATAGCAGGGAGTGAATGAGATCCTCCGCGATGGTGTTCCGTATACATTCCATTTCCTTTAAAAAGCTTAATTGCATAATCAAAATCCGGCGCATTAGATCCGATAACAGTTCCTAACAGGATGGCTTGAGCTAACATCGGATTAGAGGCAATGGCGGGATCAATATTTGCAAGTCCTGCCAACCCAAATCCAATCGCAATATGTGTACTTGTGTCCATGCTAAACCTCCAGGGAAAAATTACCCCAAATCATCCTTTTAAACAATTTTAATAATTTACGGAGCCAGCGATCAGCTGTTTGTCTCTAATAAAAGCAGCTTCCTTCACCATATCATCCACTATTAAGTCAGCTGATTTTGGTACATGAATTCTTTTTATATTTTCCTTCATTTGTGTTAATTTCGTTTCATCACTAAGGAGTTTGTGGACTTCCTCAGCTATATCTTCTATTTGGTTAACAATAATTGCAGCTTCATTGTCTTCAAAAAAATGAGCATTTTCTTTTTCCTGACCAGGAACAGGCTTAAAGAGAACAACTGGCACACCTAAAGAGGTTGCTTCTGTTAAGGTGATTCCGCCTGGCTTTGTTATCATGCATGATGTGATCCGATAAAGCTCATCCACTCTTTCAACATAGCTTAAAACTTTAAATTGTTTTGGATAACTTTTAGCAAGAGGTTCAAGACTTTCCTTTAAAGGGGTATTATTTCCGCAAACAACAACCGTTTGAATGTTTTCGCTTTTAGAAATAAAAGAATGGCACAATTCTTTCACATTTTTTAAGACACCGTGTGCACCTGCCATGATTAACAGTGTTTTTTTATTTTGATCCAAATTATATTTTGTATAAATATCTTGTTTATTTAGATCCTCCTCGAATTGTGAACGTATAGGGATTCCAGTAACCTTTACTCTGCCTGGATGAACGCCTAACTGAATCAGCTTTTCCTTCACATGGTTTGTTGCTACATAATATTTATCGATATTTTCATGAATCCAGATTCTGTGTAAGCAAAAGTCAGTTAAGACATTGAAGGTGGGAATGATCGTACCGGTTTTTCTGCGATATTCAGGTACAACAATCATAGGGAATGTATTAATGATCATATCTGGCTGCTCAGTTTTTACAATTTCATGTAATCGTTTATGTCCCATTTTAAAATAGAGATTCATCATTCGTTTGTTATAAATTTTATCTACACCATAGTAAAACAATCGGTAAAATTGCTTTCCAATCGAAAAGCTTTTTAAATATAAATATTGAGTAATCTCAGAAAATACGGGAAATGACTCAGAATAAAGATTACAGACAATGACCTTTTCGAAACCGAGCTCCTTACATTTGTTTTCTAATGTTTTTGCCACTTGTACATGGCCATTACCATATTTTGCTGTTAATATTAACACCTTTGAATTTCTTTTCAACATTTTCACCTCAATCTAATCGGAAACGGATCAAATTATCAAATCCAGTCCTCACTATGAATATATATGACAGATTGAACCGAATTTGTCTTAAAGATTACCATATAATTGTTACTTTTTTATAAAGCAATTATTAAGTATTTCTTAAGATGTAAAATATCGTAAAAAGATTGAATTTTAGAAAAGAATATTATTCATATGGCAAAACGTAATGCATGATTGAATAAGGCAGAAAGCATGCATTCTCTCTGCCCTATTCTTTTTCATTCATTTTAAAGCAATGGGTATTTTATTCTTACCCTTTCAATTCCAAATATAAGGTGTCTCCTGGTAAACATAGTAGTTAAGCCAATTTACAAAAAGAAGATTTCCATGTGACCTCCAACATTGAATCGGCTCTTTACTTGGATCATTGTCTTCAAAATAATTAACAGGCAGATCGATTGCCAAACCTTTTGCAAGGTCTCTTTCATACTCATCTTTTAAAGAGGTCCGTTCATATTCAGGATGACCGGTTAAAAATATTTGTTTGCCATCTTCAGACATTACCAAGCAAACACCGGCCTCTTGTGAATAAGAAAGAATTTGTAGCTCTTTTATTCCATCAATTTCTTCTTTTAATACATCGGTATGTCTTGAATGTGGAACATAATATTGGTCGTCGAAGCCTCTTAATAATTTTATAGTTGGATTGACAATTTCATGCTTGAAAATACCAAAGCATTTTTTATCCAGTTTATATTTATTTACGCCATAGTGATGGAAAAGTCCTGCTTGTGCACCCCAACAAATATGTAAAGTTGAGGTTACATTTGTTTTTGTCCAATCCATAATTGCTTTTAATTCAGACCAATAAGAAACTTTTTCAAATTCTAAGTGTTCAATTGGTGCTCCCGTAATAATCATGCCGTCAAATTTTCGATGCTGAATATGTTTAAAGGTTGTGTAGAATTCCTTCAAATGCTCCATTGCCGTCGTTTTTGACGTGTGAGTCTCAGGTCTTAAAAATGTTATGTTTACTTGCAGTGGAGAATTCCCCAATAATCGTAATAATTGAGTTTCTGTTTTTTCCTTTTCAGGCATAATATTTAAGATAAGGATATTTAAAGGGCGAATATCCTGAGAATATGCTCTCTTTTCGTCCATAATAAATATATTCTCTTGTTCTAAGATTTCTTTAGCCGGTAAATGACTAGGTATGTTAATCGGCAATAAAAGCACCCCCGTAAAAATTCATCTTTCATTGATTCTTTATTATAGAAAGTTTAGAAAAATAATTCAATTCGAATTTTATGTTTTTTTATTCATTAATCACAAATGGGGAATTCTAATGTTATGTTTGAAGAATCTAAAGGCAAACAAATAAATTCATAATACATGGTAAATTATTATGAAGGATAAATCTAGCAAAGTGAGGAAAAAAGTGTGAATACAAATAATCATTTCAAGTCAGATATTGAGATTGCTCAAGAAGCACTCTTAAAACCAATCAAACTACTTGCCGAAGATTATTTAGAACTAAAGGATGATGAATATGAACTTTATGGAAAATATAAAGCAAAGTTATCATTGAACGTTCTTGATCGACTTAAAGATCAGTCATCAGGTCAAGTTATTCTAGTAACCTCAATTAATCCAACACCAGCAGGAGAAGGAAAATCAACGGTAACCGTTGGATTGGCACAAGCGCTTAATCAATTAAAGAAACGCGCAATAGTGGCAATGAGAGAGCCTTCTTTAGGACCAACAATGGGTCTTAAGGGCGGGGCTACAGGAGGAGGGTATTCACAAGTCCTTCCTATGGAAGATATAAACTTACATTTTACAGGTGATCTCCATGCTATTTCAACAGCGAACAATGCGTTAGCCTCTTTTATAGATAATCATATCTATCAAGGAAATGTGTTGGAAATAGACCCACGAAGGATAACCTGGAAACGAGTATTAGATTTAAATGATCGATCGCTTCGAAATATTACCATTGGTCTAGGGGGACCAACAAATGGCGTTCCACGTGAAGATCATTTTGATATTACAGTTGCATCAGAGATTATGGCTATCTTTTGTTTAGCTGACAGTCTGGCTGATTTGCGTTCCAGACTTGCCAGAATCGTGATTGGGTATACATATTCAAATAAACCAGTAACGGTTGCTGATTTAGGGTATGAGGGTGCCTTGACGCTAATTTTGAAGGATGCGCTCAAGCCTAATTTAGTACAAACGATTGAACATACTCCTGCTCTAGTTCATGGCGGGCCATTTGCTAATATTGCCCATGGCTGCAACAGTCTTTTAGCTACGAAAATGGCAGCAAAACTAGGAGATTATGTCGTGACAGAAGCTGGCTTTGGAGCAGATCTGGGCGCTGAAAAATTTCTTAATATAAAAGCGAGAATTGGCCAGATCCATCCTTCTGCAGTGGTGATTGTTGCAACAATTAGAGCATTAAAAATGCATGGAGGTAAGAAAAAGGATGAGCTACAGCATGAGGACACTGCAGCATTAATGGCAGGGGTTGCTAATTTAACCAAGCATATAGAAACAATTAAAAGTTTTGGGCTGCCGTATGTTGTGGCAATCAATAAATTTACCACAGACACAGAGAAAGAAATAAAAGGAATCTTGGAATGGTGCAAAGAAAATTCTCACCCGTCAGCACTTTGTGAAGTGTGGGAACATGGAGGGAAAGGGGGAATAGAGTTAGCAAGGAAACTTTTAGAAATAATTGAAAGTGAACAAAATAAATTTCAATACTTATATTCTACGTCTTCCTCTATAAAGCAAAAAATCTTTCATATCGCAACGATTGTTTATGGTGCATCAGGAGTTCAATATACTAGTAAAGCTGAAAAACAAATAAGTGAGTTTGAAAAACTGGGGTGGGGCCATTTACCAATCTGCATGGCGAAAACACAGTATTCATTAACCGATGAGGCTCACATTTTAGGAAGACCGGAAAATTTTATGATCACTATTCGAGAATGTAAGGTTTCACTTGGGGCAGGTTTTATTGTTGCGTTAACTGGGAGTATTATGACAATGCCAGGTTTACCAAAGAAACCAGCCGCACTAGCTATGAATGTTACGGATGAAGGTCTTGCAACTGGATTGTTTTAAGGAGGATGTCATGTTTGATCCAACTGTTTTTGATAATTTAAAGGTGATCGTAGAAGGCTATGTCTATGATTTAGACCTAGAAGATATGATCAAAGTTTTGAATAGAAGTGATATTGTAGATTTAGCGACAATGACTAGAAAGTTTAAGATAACGTTTGGAAATGAAAAGAAGAAAAGTCCCTCTGCTATACTGGAAATTTACATGGACCAAGATCAAATTTCTGGAGAACTAAGTCAAACCATTGAAAAACCAGGATGCTATATAAAAGTACTCCTTCTAGAGGAGAAGAGGAGTAAGACATATGATGAACTCCTGCTAAGAAAGCTAAAGAAACTGTGGGATGAACATTCGATTAAGCTATTAGTAACTGAAGAAGTAACTGCAAACTCAGAAATCTATTATCATTGCTATGAGGTGAATTTTCAAAGATCTTATGGTGAAGATGATATTGAGGACCTGCTGCAAATAATTGATCATTTACGTTCACTGCTACAGGTAATGATCGCTCATTAGTTGTTTATAGTTGAATTTTACATGAATGATATGTAAAGATGGAGTCTGGGAGGGATGACTATGAGTATTTACGAAATTGAAGTGGAAACAATAAATGGGGAAAAGACAACTTTAAGTAAATACAAAAATCAAGTGTTATTAATTGTAAATACAGCAAGTAAATGTGGATTTACCCCTCAGTACAAAGAATTGCAAGAGCTATATGAACAATATGGTAATCAAGGATTTACCGTTTTAGGTTTTCCTTGCAACCAGTTTATGGGACAGGAACCAGGAGAAAATAAAGAAATCGAAAGCTTTTGTGAAGTGAATTACGGCGTAAGTTTTCCGATGTTTTCAAAGATTGATGTAAATGGAGAAAATGCTCATCAACTATTTGTATTCTTAACTGAAAAAGCTCCGGGGATATTAGGAAGCAAGGCAATAAAATGGAATTTTACAAAGTTTTTGATAAATGCTAATGGGGAAGTCGTAAAGCGTTATTCACCAAATACGAATCCAATTGAAATAAAACCAGATATCGTAAATCTTTTAAAAGAAGTCGTAAAATAAGGCTTCTTCTTTTTATTTCTGTTAGGGCAGACATATTTGCATGAAGTGAGAGATGGGGAAGCCGGACTTTGAAGCAATTGGTGAATGGCTGACAGACTTTCTATTATGACAAGAGTGCCATATTAGAATAATACCAATACATACTGGATCCGCTGATTAGGCAATGGAGCCATTGCATGAATACGATAACCAATGCTAAGTAACTGTGAAAGTGTTTCCGCACAATTGAAACGAGGGGGTTCGATTGGAGCATGATAGCTCTTGTATACCTTTATCAGCTTATTTGTTTCACTGCACTGCAGGATGACAACATGCCTTCCAGTCCAAGCTTGACCTATGATTTGCTGTGGATTTCTCATCAAAACACACCTTTAAAAAATTGATATGATACTATATGATCACTCGTTTGTAAGTGTTAATATCATAATCGTTCGCTTATAACATATATAGGAGTTGCCGTATGGATAACAAATTAATAGTTCAGAATGTTGAAGATTTTGTCTATAAAAGGCTTTACAATGAAGGAAGCGGTCATGACTGGTGGCATATCGACCGTGTGCGACGGAATGCATTGTATATAGGGAAAGAAGAAAATGCAAATCTGTTCATTGTTGAATTAGCTGCATTACTTCATGACTTAATAGATGATAAGCTTTCTGAGAACATTAAGCTTGATGTCAGCCAAGTTGAACAGTTTTTACTGGATTTAGGTATTGACCAAAAGGTGACACATGATGTGATCAGCATTATTAAAGTGATAAGCTTTCGAAAAAAGATACCTCAAGATCAATTAACCCTTGCTGCCAAGGTGGTTCAAGATGCTGATAGGCTTGATGCAATTGGAGCAATTGGAATTGCACGGACATTTGCCTATGCAGGTTCAAAAGGAAACCTCATCTATCATCCAGATGTAGAGGGAAATACTGATGCTATAAGTCATTTTTATGATAAATTACTTAAGTTAAAAGACTTAATGAACACAAATGCAGGCAGAGTTCTTGCAAAAGAAAGACATCAATTCCTTGAACTCTATTTAAGTCAGTTTTATCATGAGTGGAATGGGAGAAAATAGTCAAAAGATGCATATAGATGCCCGAAACATGAAAATAGCACGATAAAAACTGCTATGTTACACTAATATTACGATGAGAAGAAGGAGTGCTCATAATGAAAATAAAATCAATTGAACCTACTCCAAGTCCAAATACAATGAAGGTGCTTTTGACAGAAGAGCTTCCCTCTGGAAAAAGTAATAATTATAAAAAGGACCAAGCGGAAGAAGCGCCGGGTATTATTGGTGAAATTCTTAAAATTGAAGGAGTAAAAGGAGTTTATCATGTAGCGGATTTTCTCGCTGTTGAAAGAAATGCTAAATATGATTGGAAGGATATACTTGCTCAGGTTCGCCAAGCTTTTGGGGAGGCTGTAGACGAAGAAAGCCGGGACGGCAAACAGCTAGATGAAGCGTTTGGTGAAGTGAAGGTTTTCGTTCAGATGTTTAATAATATTCCTATGCAGGTTAAATTAACCGATGGAATGTCAGAAGAACGTTTTGGTTTACCTGACCGTTTTAAAACAGCTGTTTTAGCAGCACAACAAGCGAACGAAAACATTGTACTGGATCGTCAGTGGAAGGAACATGGAGTAAGATATGGCGAGCTTGCTGAGATTGGTAAGGAAGTTGTAGATGAGATAAGTGCTGCGTACTCTGATGAGCGATTACAAAGACTTTTGAAAGCTGCCACTGCAATTGATAAGCAAACAAATCCGCCGAAAAGAAAATCATATAAAGTAACACTTGAAATGTTAGATGATGAAGATTGGTCTGTAAGATTTGCTCATCTGGAGCAAATGGATCCAACAGAAGATGATCTCCCTGTTTTAGAAAAAGCTTTAAATGATGAGAAACCGTCAATTAGAAGGCTTGCTACAGTTTATTTGGGAATGATCGAAAAGCCTTCTGTCCTCCCTTTATTATATAAAGCATTAAAGGATAAGTCTGTTACTGTTAGAAGAACAGCGGGAGATTGCTTATCTGATATTGGTGATCCACAAGCAATAGTTCCAATGATGGAAGCATTAAAAGATAAGAATAAACTGGTAAGATGGAGAGCGGCCATGTTTTTATATGAAGTAGGGGATAAAACGGCAGTTCCTGCTTTAAAACAAGCAGAGGATGACAATGAATTCGAGGTTAGCATGCAGGTGAGAATGGCGATTGAACGAATTGAAGGCGGCGAAGCGGCAAAAGGGTCAGTCTGGAAGCAAATGACTGAAAGCAGAAAAGGATAAAATCTTATTGTTAAATATCACTTTTGAGTATTTGCAAAGGCAGATTCTCTATAGTATTCTTTAATTACTTGGAGAAAGATTCGGAGGGATTATTATGTCAATGGCATATGAAGAATATATGAGACAAATTGTGATGCCCATGAGAGCAGAACTGACAAATGCAGGATTTCAGGAGCTGACGACAGAAGAGGAAGTAGAAGCATTTATAAATATTGCAAAAGGTACAACGCTTGTTGTTGTTAACTCTGTATGTGGTTGTGCAGCAGGTTTGGCACGCCCTGCAGCTACCCAATCTGTTTTAAATACTGAGAAAAAGCCTGATCATCTTGTTACTGTATTTGCCGGACAAGATAAAGAGGCAACAAGCAAGATGCGTGAATATTTTAAAGGATATGAACCATCATCACCATCAATGGCGCTAGTAAAGGATGGCGAGGTTGTTCACTTTATCCCTCGTCATGATATTGAAGGGAATTCAATAGAGGCGATCATGCAAAATTTAGAAAGTGCCTTTAATAAATATTGCTAAGAGAAGAGGCTGTCTCATAAGGGTCTGACCCCCTCCACTAAACTCAGTATATAGAATTCTTAAGATCCTATATATTGAGTTCGAGGGGGCTGGCCCTTTAGTTTTGAGACAGTCTTTTTAATTGCAAAGAAAGTAGAGAAAAGTAATGATTGTTACAACTTCAGGAAGGCCAGATACTCATTTAATCCAAACAGCTATGGAGATTGCTTCTGAATTGAGTGCACAATTTTTAAAACGCAATAAACAAGCTGTTTCTGATTTTAAAAAAACTCATCAGGAAAATATCCTTGTTGTAGGAAAGAATCGTTTAGAGCTTCATTTATTAGATCAAGAAAATCCTTTGTTTTTTCACCCAAATTCTGCAATGTTTCGGATTAAAAGGCTTTTAAGAGGCGAAAAGGATCCTTTTTGCGAAGCGTGCAACCTTCAAAAAGGAGATTTCTTTTTAGATTGTACACTTGGCTTGGCATCAGATAGCATTATTGCTAGCTACATAGTTGGTGATAAAGGCTTTGTTAAAGGGATTGAAGAAAGCAAAAGCTTAGCTTACATTGTAAAAAAAGGGTTGAAGCAATGGCAAACGGGCTTAGATGTTTTAGATCAGGCGATGAAAAGGATTAATGTTTCGATTAGTGATCATTTATCCTATTTACGACAATGCCCTGATCGTTCATATGATGTTATCTATTTTGACCCAATGTTTGAAGAAACCATTGAAGGATCAATTGGAATCTTACCTTTAAAAAGTGTCGCTAATTTTTCAGCACTGCATAAAGAAGCAATAATGGAAGCGAAACGAGTTGCGAGACGGAGGGTTGTCTTAAAAGACCATTGGAGAAGCAGCCGATTTCAAGAATTCGGTTTTACTGTCCACATTCGAAAATCAGCTAAATTCCATTATGGCGTAATAGAAATTTAGCGATAGTAAATGATAAAAATGTGGAGGTGTTGAAGATGCCAAAGAGAAGAAAAGATCCTTCAAGAACAGGTTTAAGTTCTCCTAATGTGGAGGGTCAAGGAACGACGATGAATGAAGCAGAGGGAAAACAACTGGATTCAGCTAGAAAAAAAACAAAAAGAACCTAGAAGCGTAAAAACGGGTGCCCTAAATTGAAGCATCCGTTTTTATGTGAAGTATAAAGGAGACTCTATTTACTTAGTTTTGGTGTCTTGTTCCTAAGAACGAGACGTGAAAGTGCAGTCAGGGTGATGGAAGTCGTGTAATTGACGGCCAGCGCCAAAACAAAATGCACTTCCCCTTCCATATATGCTAAGTCAATCTGCTCTTCGTGTTTCCTATGCCGCACCTTTACGTGGAGTAAAGAGAGTTAGTGTTTAAATGAATTTTTAATTATAACTGTCTGTAAAAGTCCGGTAAGTCTTGCTAATCATCAGTATGGATAAAAATGAAAGTCTCATTTTTCCCACCTTAACGGGCAGTATAGTGAGTTCGTGTAAAGTATATTTGTTAGAAATCTACTGCCCATAAAGGTCAGATAAGTCTCGCTAACCATCAGGCTTCAGCATACGTAGCTGGGCAAGGCGTTTCCGATTTTTTAATATGTAAGTTAGTCTGTAATCTCTACATAAATAAAGTAGGCAAGAGTTATAAAGCAGCCAATAAAGAAAATTGTATCATAGCTCATCATTTAGCCCTCCTAAAGTGATATCCTTAATATGCGTTCGTACAACTTATTTTAAACGTTTTTTCTATTTATTAAAAGAATTATCGTTGATTTTATTGATGGTTTGTATAAATTTGTAACCAATTTGATATATTCATACTACTAGGTATATGTTAAGATTGTAGTATACTAGAATTTTTGGAAGGAAGAGCCAGTATGAATAAATGGTTAAGAAAATCACTCTTCATTATGTTTTCAATCGCAACCTTTGGGCTTGTTACACCTCCTGCCTCTTTAGCCGTACAGGAAAAGCCTGCAGAAGATACTGTTTCTAAATCTCCGCTTAAAGATGAAAGCGTAGATCAATCTGCAGCTGCCAGTATTGAAGTAGAACAGCTCCCACCTTCAAAAGATCAAGTTATTTCGACCATTCTGTTAGAAGCAGAAGAGAAATCATATAGTAAATTTGGAGATAAAATTAGCGTTGTAATTGAAGATGAATTTAAAGAAGTGATTTTTCCAAAAATGGAAGAAATCATTACATATTATTTAAATGTAGAGGATGACGAATTATTTCAACAGCTCGCTGTTTCAAAACCATCCGGCGGAACAAGCGAAAAAATCTTTCATATTTATAATACGGAAACAGGTGAAGATGTTCTGCGTTTTCATGTTCGCAGAGAAAATCGTCCTTTAGAAGGCTATTGGTTCAATTTCCATTATCATACGTATCACGATTCTTTCCAATCCCATAAAGATTTAGGAAGTATTTTTTGGGATAAAAATACCCCGCCAAATTGGATGAGCTATGTTAATTAATTTGGTAAAAATGATAAATAAACGATACTAAAAAGCACGTAGTATAATAGCGTGCTTTTTTATATGCCGTCAGGTAACAGGGGAAGATAGTTTAATAGACCGATATATGGTATGATAGAGTAAAAGAATTGTAGAGGAAATAGTTTAAAGTTGCCAGCCATTTTTGTGTGGCTTAAACGCCCAAATTACTGAATCTACCACCCATATTATCTATTACACCTGAGAGGATGTACATCATGAAAAAGGGTTTAATTTTCCTTCTTGTATCACTTATCTGGACCCCCTTTTATCATTTAGCATTTGCTTCTCCCGACGGGATACCGCTTTCGTCCTATTCCTTTGTTTCAACTGAAAAAGTATTATCAAAACCGGTATTAGGTGGTATGATCTTGCTTCCTGATACATCTTTTTCTGAAGAAGATGCACTTATTATGATCAATAATTTACAAAAAATAGATGAAAATATCTTGATTCTTGCAGCAAATGAAAAGATTCAAATTAAATTGTTTAATGGATCATTAACAAATCAAAATGGGTTAAGGAGTTTGAAAGATACAAAACCAAGGGGTTACTCTGAATCAGACCCCAACTGGAATCAAGTTCCTGGATTAAGTTTAGATAGAGTTGTATATGCCAAAATTGGCCATAGTGAATATGGAAAGGGCCATGGATCCGTTTCACTTGAACTTCATGAAATGGCACATGCCATCGATCGTTATGTCTTTCATTATATCCGAAAAGACCCTAAATTTCTTTCCATTTGGAAGCAAGAGGTTGGCCAGTTATTCCCACTCCAATCTTATTATGGCAATTTTCCAGAAGAGTATTTTGCAGAATCGTTTGCCTTGTATTATTTCAGTGAAAATACAAGATCCACCCTTGATAAAAAGGCACCGATGACATCATGGTTTATACGATCATTAGAAAAACAAGCAGCGGAACGCCTTAATAATCACTATGATAATCTCAATAAATAATGGTAAAATACATGAAGTAGTATATGTAAGGGAAGTGGCAAAATGAAGCAATATTTAGATTTGTGCAAACATGTTTTAGAAAACGGGGTAAAAAAAGAAGATCGAACTGGTACAGGTACTATTAGTACATTTGGCTATCAGATGAGATTCAATCTCCAAGAAGGATTTCCATTAATGACAACCAAGAAACTTCATACAAAATCCATTTTCCATGAATTGCTATGGTTTCTAAAAGGAGATACAAATGTGAAATATCTCCAAGAAAATGGTGTCAGAATTTGGAATGAGTGGGCTGACGAAAATGGAGAGCTGGGCCCTGTTTATGGTCATCAATGGAGATCATGGCCTGGAAAAGACGGTTCAACTATTGATCAGATTTCCAATGTTGTCAATCAAATAAAAAACAATCCGGATTCCAGACGATTAATCGTGTCTGCTTGGAATGTGGCTGACGTTGATCACATGGCCTTACCGCCTTGTCACTGCTTTTTTCAGTTTTATGTTGCAGAAGGCAAATTATCATGCCAGCTATACCAACGCTCCGCTGATGTCTTTTTAGGTGTACCATTTAACATTGCTTCATATGCATTGTTAGTTCATATGATGGCCCAGGCAACAAATTTAGAGGCAGGGGAGTTTGTTCATACCTTTGGAGATGTCCATATATATTTAAATCATTTAGATCAAATAAAAGAACAATTGCAAAGAGAGCCTAGACCTTTGCCAACTTTAAAAATTAACAAAGAAGTAACATCGATTTTTGACTTCAATTTTGAAGATTTTTCAATTGAAAACTATGATCCGCATCCACATATTAAAGGAGCTGTAAGCGTGTGATTTCTTTACTGTATGCAATGGATAAAAACCGATTAATCGGAAGGAATAATCAGCTCCCATGGCACTTGCCTCAAGATTTAGCCTATTTCAAGAGAGTGACCATGAATCATAAAATTGTAATGGGACGTAAAACTTATGAATCGATTGGAAAACCATTGCCTGGCAGGGAAAATATTATTATAACAAGAGACAAAAATTTTTCATGTGAAGGCTGCAAGGTTCTTCACTCCATTGATGAATTCTTAGCGCTCGCTAATAAGTGTGAGGAAGAAATATTTGTTATTGGAGGTTCCGAGATTTTTAAAGAAATCCTGCCTTATACAGATCGTTTATACGTTACACATATCTATCATGATTTTGAGGGGGATACATACTTTCCAGAAACTGAGGATAACGATTGGAAAGTGATCTCTAAAGAACCAGGTATAAAGGACGAAAAAAATCCTTACGATTTTGATTTTGTTGTTTATGAAAGAATGAAAAACTAAGTTAAAAAGCAGACTCTAAAACATATTCACTTTATCCCTTAGCAGGGCCAGAAGCGAGCATGTTTTTGATTGAGTCTGCTTTTTGTTTTTATTAGACATATTAAAATCCCAATAAGTTGGACATGCTCCTTGACATCCAGTTTAGAAGGACCAAGAAGTGTAAGTGCAGTCCGTGCGACAGATGTCGGGCTTTTTACTTCCAACGTCTAGCCCCCGCAAGTCTAGAAGCTAAGGAATTGATGCCAAAGAACGTCTTCTACTCCTTAGCTTCTTATTTGCCCAAGGCTGGTCGCAGGCGCTTTCGCTTTTGTTTTTATGGCAAGAGGTAGAAAAGAATTGAAAAAAAGTGAAAGACAGAACCTGCTAATACAAACAGATGCCAAATAGCGTGATGATATTTAAATCCTCTCCATACATAAAAAATGGCACCAACTGTATAAAGGACTCCTCCAATAACTAATAAAGCAACCCCGTTGGCAGCAATATTCGCCGTAATATCATTCCAAGCAAAAACAATTAACCACCCCATAATGACATACATTACGGTGGAAAGGAACACAAATTTTTTAACAAAAAATGCTTTAAAGATTGTCCCGGCGATGGCTAGTCCCCATACAATTCCGAACAACGTCCAGCCAACCCAGCCTTTAACAGCAATAAATAAAAAGGGTGTATAGGTTCCTGCAATAAAAAAGTAAATAGCGGAGTGATCAAGTATTTCAAAAAAGTCCTTTGCTTTTCCAGCTGGAAAGCTATGAACAAGGGTCGATGCCGTATATAATAGCAACATCGTAATTCCAAATATAGTAAAGCTAATAATATGCCATGCTGTTCCATATATTGAAGAAAAGACAATTAAGACAACAAGTGCTGCCATACTTAATAATCCGCCAATTCCATGAGTAATTGAATTGGCAATTTCTTCGCCTTTTGAAAATGTATGTGTATTTGCCATATAGGTCCCCTTTCATATGAAAGCATTTCGATCATGTTTTTATCTTAACACATTATATTCTTTTAAAGGGTTCAATAGTTAATTTCAATCTTAATAGGACAGATCATTTATCAAACTTAGTTTAAAGAATTTAGCATTTTCAATCAAGCTTCCAATCTCTGCAGTTTATGAAAGCTGTTACATTTTAAAATTTATTAAAACTTTTCGATAATTCCTTTATATTTTGAATATTCATGATATAATTTTCTATTAACAAGCAGTTGAAAGGGTCGTGAACATGAAGCAAACTATCAATGATTTACAGAAGGTATATGTTGAAGATATTTTAAAAGCGCATCATTTGTTAAAGGATGTTGTTACTCATACACTCTTGCAAAAGAATGAACAGCTTTCGGATAAATATCAATGTAATGTATATTTAAAGCGTGAGGATTTGCAAGTTGTACGCTCGTTTAAAATTCGAGGAGCGTTTAATAAGATTAAACAGCTTAATGAAGGACAAACTGTTAACGGCATCGTTTGTGCAAGTGCCGGGAATCATGCACAAGGTGTTGCATATTCCTGCCGGCAATTAAAAATTCACGGTAAAATTTTTATGCCTTCTACAACACCCCGCCAAAAGGTATCGCAAGTGGAATTATTTGGTAAAGAGTATGTTGATATTATCTTAACAGGAGATACATTTGATGATGCCTATCAAAAAGCTGTAGAATGCTGTGAGCAAGAAAATCGGACATTCATTCATCCTTTTGATGATGTTGATGTCATTGCAGGGCAAGGAACCGTTGCGGTTGAAATTTTAAATGATATTGATGTTGAGGTCGATTTCGTTATTGCCAGTGTCGGAGGCGGTGGTTTAATTTCTGGCTTAGGATCTTACTTTAGAAGTATTTCCCCTTCAACCAAAATGATTGGGGTTGAGCCAGAGGGTGCACCATCATTATTTAAATCCAAAATTGAAGATCAAGTTGTCTCACTTGATGAAATTGATAAATTTGTAGATGGTGCGGCTGTTAAAAGAATCGGGGACAAAACCTTTGAAATTTGCAAAGAAGTTGTCGATGAGGTTTTACTTGTTCCTGAAGGTAAAATTTGTACAACAATTCTAGAATTATATAATGAAAATGCGATTGTGGCAGAGCCGGCTGGGGCGATGTCAATTGCTGCACTTGATTTATTAGGTGATCAGATTAAAGGGAAAAACGTTGTATGTATTGTTAGCGGCGGTAATAATGATATTGGCAGAATGCAAGAAATTAAAGAACGATCAATGATTTATGAAGGTTTACAGCATTATTTTATTGTAAACTTCCCTCAGCGTGCCGGAGCACTAAGAGAATTCTTAGATGAAGTTCTTGGACCAAACGATGATATCAGCCGTTTTGAATATACCAAAAAGAATAACAAGGATAATGGTCCTGCCCTAGTCGGAATCGAATTAAAACAGCGGGAAGATTATGGTCCATTAGTTCAAAGAATGAAGAAAAAAGGCTTCCATTTTACAGAGGTTAATAAAGATAGCAATTTATTTCATTTACTGATTTAAAGAGCTCTGTTAATCAGCCTCTTGACTTCTGGGAGACTCTGTAGCACAAACCTGCGGAGTCTCCTTTTCCATTATACAGCAGTTATTTCATTTATCATCTTCATAGCCGTCAATACAAAGATAGGCTGTGACAAAACGAATAAAAAAATCTTTATACATGACATTTTTAGACAGACTTCATTAAAAAATTGGGTTATAATATAAGAAACGGGTAAAAAAGAGGATTGATAACTTGTTATTAAAAAGCCTAGAGTTCAAGCTGATGAATGGACAGAAGGTAAAAATTACTGATATCCCAGTATTGGAGGAAGATAACAAATACCGTTTCATGCTTCAAATCCGTTTACAAACGTTTTTAACCACAATTTATGCTCAAAAACAACCAAAAAGCATTTATTCATTTAAAGATTACTTAAAAAAGGTGATAAAATGGCCTGATTATGAGGCGATCTTTGGATCCTTTATTTTGAAAAACAATGCATAGTAACAGAAACAATGGGGCAGTCTCAAAAGGGTAACCCCTCCAACTAACACCGCTATACAGGACCTTCCTGCTAGGTTGGTACTAAATAGTGTCATTTGGAGGTAGGACCCTATAATATGAGACAGCCCTTTTTTTTTAGGTAAAGGTGAAAATTGTTTTTGATATAGTTAAAATTTATGAAGTGTAATAAAACGTTTACAAATGCTGTTCATTGTGGTATTGAAACATAGTGGACAGAAGGTAAAATAGAAGATAGTACTTTTGGGATGTGATGTAAATTGAGCAACGTGAAAATCGTGACAGATTCTACGTTAGATATCAGCAAAGAAATACTTGAAGAATATGATATTACCGTTATACCTTTATCAATTACCATTAATGAGACCACCTTTACAGATGGGGTAGACCTTTTCCCTAATGAATTTATAGAGATGATGAGAAAAACGGATGAACTGCCTAAAAGTTCACAGCCGGCTGTGGGGAAGTTTCTAGAAGTTTATGAGTCTTTCGCTGCGGCAGGCTATACAGTTATATCGATCCATATGGCAAATAGCTTAAGCGGAACGATTCAGTCGGCACAGGCTGCGGCACAGATGTCTCAAGCAGAGGTTACAGTTATTGATTCATTATTTATTTCTAAAGCATTAGGTTTCCAAGTGATTGAAGCGGCTAAAATGGCGAAAAACGGTTTAACTCGTGAAGAAATAGTACAAAGAGTTGAGGAAATTAAGAAAAATACGAACCTATATATAACTGTAGACACTCTAGAAAACCTTGTGAAGGGCGGAAGGATTGGCAAGGGAAAAGCCTTAATTGGATCATTGCTAAACATCAAACCTATTGCAAGTCTTCAAAACGGTGTATATACTCCGATTGGTAAAGTAAGAAGCCATTCACAAGCTGTTAAATTTCTGGTCAAACAGTTTGCTGAGGATGTAAAAGGAAAAACGGTAAAATCTATTGGGATTGCTCATGCAGATGCAATAGATTTTGCCTTAAAGCTTAAACAATCGATACAGGAAATAAGTCCTGATTTTGCAGTTGATATATCGTATACCACTCCAGTTATTTCAACACATACTGGTCCCGGTGCTATTGGATTTATGTATTTTGCAGAGTAATAAGAAATTATAAGAAGCATGCAGGCTGCCTCGAAGAGATTCCGTCTTTTTGAGGCAGCCTCTTCATTTATGCTTTTATAACTCTTGGTATGTCTCCCTTAAAATTTGTTCATTATTTGAACCACATATACCATCTATGTTTTGAAATAACTTGATATTCCTAACATATAATTTAACAATACAAATTGATCATTATGGTGGTGAGGGATAATCGCAAAAAAAGTGTTGTTTTTTGGAGACTTTGGCATTGATGATATTATTGCATTGCTTTATGCGTTCTATAGTAAAGAAATTGACCTTGCAGGAGTAGTTGTTGATTATGGAAATATCCCAAAAGAAAATGCAACAAGGACAGCAACCTATCTGCATGAGATTACAGGACGTACAAATGTTCCGATTATTGGAGGAGCTGTTCGTCCTTTGACAGGAGAATATCCAATCTTTTATCCTGAAATTCATGGAGAATATGGAATGGGGCCAATCATCCCAAAATTAAAAAAGGAACCCCCATCTGAATTTGAAAATTTCCACGAGATTACAACGATTATAAATGAATACGAATCAGATCTTGTAATCGTTAATGTTGGAAGATTAACATCCCTTGCTACAGCAATTGTGCTATACCCCAATTTGCTTAAACGTGTAAAAGAGTTTTATGTGATGGGAGGGGCATTCCTCTACCCTGGTAATGCATCCCCAGTAGCAGAGGCTAATTTTTATAGTGATCAATATGCTGCAAACCTTGTTCTTACATATATGGAAAATGTGAAACTATTTCCGCTGAATATAACAAATTATGCGATTATCCCAGAAATTGTAATGAAAGAACTACATTCATATTCCATGGCAAAACAGGACCAAATTGGTCAGATGCTTAAACCAATGATTGATTTTTACTCAGATTGGTATAAAAAGAGAGATCCTACTATTTCAGGGGGGCCAATGCATGACCTTCTTACTTTATGGGCTGTTGCGAATAATGAATATTTTCAATACTTAAGAAAACCAGTGAAGATAGATACTAGTAACGGGGAAGCAAGGGGATTAAGTATAGGTGACTTTAGACCGTATTCGAAGCTTGCGGACTATCCAATCCATAATATTGCCATACGATTCGATTATCATCAATTTATTTCTGATGTTGTTAAGACCTTTAAAAAGGGATTGACTTAGTAATGACAAAAAATCTTCACATGCTTTACCTTTTATTAAGGCAGTTAATTTGGTACACTTTTACAAGGTAATGAAAAGCGAAGGGTGAAGATTAGTTGAAGAAAATAAAACAATGCCTTGTATTTGCCATATCAGTTTTTGCCATCATGATCATTTCGGCATGTGGCAATACATCGCCAATAAAAAATCCTTTAAATTATGAGGTTCAGTCCTTTTCATTCAAAAATCAGGACGGACAAAATGTTTCATTAGAGAGTTTAAAAGGGGACGTCTGGATTGCTAACTTTATTTTTACTAGTTGTGAAACAGTTTGCCCGCCAATGACTGCACATATGAAAGAAATTCAAAATCGAATGAAAGAAGAAGATATAAATGCTAAGATCATTTCTTTCAGTGTAGATCCAGAAACGGATACACCTGATAAACTTAAGGAGTTTGCAGCACCATATTCCATTACATTTGATAATTGGAGCTTTTTAACTGGTTATACTCAAAAGGAAATTGAGAATTTCGCCATGGAAAGCTTTAAAACAATTGTTCAAAAACCGTCCAACTCAGATCAAGTTCTTCATGGAACAAGCTTTTATTTAATCGATCAAAACGGGGTTGTAATGAAAGATTATAGCGGAGTTGAAAACCCTCCTTATGATCAGATCATAGAGGATATGAAAGCATTACTTTCGGAATAAACTGTTTTCCAAGGGGGCAGATTACTCTAACACAATATATAGAAGTCTAAAGTGATTAGGATTCCGTATATTGATGTATTGGAGGAGTCGGCCCCTTTTAAGATAGCTTTAAAACTTCCTATAATGATATAATGGGGGGCATTAGACTAAAAACCAAGGTGATCGTATGATTCGAAAACTTACTATAATATGTTTGATCTGTCTGTTGTTAACAAGTTGTGTGTCAGAACAAAGCGCAAAGCTGGAATCGAAACCATATTCTCTGCCAACGAAAGAGCAGCCTGCTGAAGAGTTCATTCCAAAGAGGATAAGATTAGTTGGAATTGGGGATTCATTAACTAAGGGAGTAGGGGATGAAACAAATAGCGGCGGTTATGTAGGAATGGTAACTGAAAAGCTTGAACAACAAGACGATATTCATGAGGTAAAAGTAGAAAATTTTGGTGTGAGAGGGTATAAAACAAGGGATCTTCTTCGAAAGCTGAAGGATGAAATAGTGACTTCAAGTATAAAAGATGCTGATATTATTGTCATGACAATTGGGGGAAATGATATTATGCATGTTGTCCGAAAAAATATTTTTTCTCTTGATTTTGAACCTTTTCGAGAAGAACAAAAAAACTATGAAAAAAGATTTAAGGATATTTACAATACTTTACGTGAGTATAATTCTTCAGCAGTGATTATTTATGTCGGCCTTTATAATCCTTTTAAATATATGCTTCCGCAGTTACCTGAAATCGATACAATTATTAAAGAATGGAATACAGCTACACAAGAAATCATTAAAAATGACGATAAAGCTGTTTTTGTTTCAGTTGAACAAATATTCTCAAACGAATCAGATGAAAGATTGCTTTATAAAGATGAGTTTCATCCAAACGAAATAGGGTATTCCTTAATAGCAGATAAAGTGTATAATACGTTAAAAATTGAGGGTCTTGACCAAGATTTAATTGGTAGAAAAGAGTGAGTGTCCTTTGAATAAATGGAAAATATCGTTTTTAATCTTACTTAGCTTGAATTTATTGTTCGTACTTTTGATTTCTGCCTTCTTATTAACACCTGATAAAAAGCCTTCTGAACAAATAAATCAGGCTGACAATGCAGAAAAAACCGTGCCTTTTATGATAAGTACTGACAAAAAATCGTTAACAGAATTAATAAATCATTACTTAGTTGAAGAGACAGATCAAGAGAACTTACAATATCGCGTAGAACTAAAAGAAAATGTCAATGTTTATGGGGTCATAAATGCATTTAATAAAGATATTAATATGGCCTTAATTCTCGAACCAATCGTAAAACCTGATGGGAATATGCAATTATATGTCAAAGAGCTATCAATTGGCAGGTTAAAGTTGCCTGTATCATATGTATTAAAATATATGACCACATACTATGACCTTCCTCACTATGTGGTGATTGACTCAGGAAAAAAAATAATTGATATCAATCTAGATCAGTTAACATTTAAAAATGGACTCAGCGCACGAGCGGAAAGTTTTAATTTAAAAGAGGACAATATTACTTTTCAACTGTTTGTACCTTTGCCTTAAAGGGCTGACATGATAAATGTTAGCCCTCAAAAGTAGTTATAAATTCACATGATAAAAAATGATTCGAAATACCCTCTATTTTTAGCCTAGTATGAAGCTGGTAAAACATGTATACTAAAAAATAAGCAAGAAAATGATGGTTTTCCTTTTAAAAAACAGGGGAAACAGAAGTTGTTATTCTTTAAGTATGATCACTTAAACCTGATTTAGATGAATTTACTATATACTTTGCTCCATCCCCTTTACCACAGAAAAGAGGAGGATTTTTTTATGTTTTGTACAAACTGTGGGGCCAATCATATTGAAGCCAATGCTAATTACTGTTATCTTTGTGGGAAACCGCTCAATAAACCAGATGATCCAAAAGCGAAGAATTTAAAAAGACTACAATTCCTCCTGCCATTATTAAGTCTTATTCTTGTCTTTATTATTCTCTATACTACAAAACTCTATGAAACCAAAGTGAATGCAAAAGTTATTGCCTTCCAAGAAAAAGCAGAGGAAGCGGCTTTAGCAGGGGAGTACGATAAAGCGTTACGTAACATTGAAAACGGCCTCTCATATCGTAATGATTACGAAATATTAAAGCAGGATAAAGAAATGATTCTTGTGATTAAAGAGTTAAAAGAAGAGTTAGATGCAGTGGAAAAGAAAATAATGAATGAGCAATTTGATGCTGCAAAGAGTGAGATTGATTTATTAAAGAGCCAGGTTGATCATAATAATCAATCACCGTTATATATCAGCCTTTCACAAGATATTCAACAAGTAGAAATAAGTATTACGGTTGGCGAAATGAAGGAGGAAATAAATAAACTTACGTCAATTGATGAACTTGCCAGTAAGTTGTCTACCTTATATACTTTGGAGCTTGCTGAAGCGTCGGAGTTAAAACAGCAAATATATACGAAAATGGTGACGATTAGCGCTATAGAGGCTGAAAAACGTATGGAGGATAAGCACTTTAATCAAGCAGTTAGAGTAATTGACGAAGCACTGCAATATGTAGTGAATAATGAAAAGTTATTATCATTAAAAGAGAGAGTCATTGCCGAAAAAGCAACCTTTGAAAAGGCGGAGCAGGAGCGAATCGAAAAAGCCATGCTTGCTGCAAAAAAAGAACAAGAACGGAATACAAGAGAGGCTGTTCAGTTAGCAATCAGTAATATAAAGGTTGATAAATACGGTGATGCCTATATAAATGGAAAAGTGAAAAATAGTGGGACTGATACAGTACATTCAATCGTGATTGAATTTAATGTATTAGACCAAAATGGGAAAAAGCTGGAGTCTGGTAAAACCTCTGTTTTTCCGAATAAACTAGAACCTGGTCAATTAGGTGATTTTGAACATGTCACATATTCTGCAAAAGAAAATGCGAAGATAGAAATAACGAACATATCCTGGCTACTAGAAGAGAAGAAAGGATAAATTATGAATAAGAAGCTTTTAGTATTAAGTATTTGCTTGTCAGTTATTATATGGATATGTGGCGGATTTGGTGTTTTATATATAAAAGATAAAATGGCTAAACAGGTATTCAGTGAATCCTTGCTTCTTAAGAATGATGATTTTCTGGAAAAAGAAGAAGCAATTCCTGATTTAAAGGAAATTATTCGTGAAGCTCAGAAAAAGGTTGTCATGGTGGAATTAGATGACGGTTCAGTAGGCTCAGGCTTTTTATATAATAACAAAGGCGATATCATTACTAATGCTCATGTCATTAATGGGTCAAAGTCAGTAAAAATTAGAACGACGGATGCAAAGGGATTTGAAGGAAGAGTAATTGGGATGAGTACAGAGACAGATGTTGCTGTAGTTCGTGTGGATGGCTTAAAAGAAACCGAGCCTCTGCCTTTGTCACCTAGCTTAAAGCTTGAAATCGGTGATGAAATACTGGCTTTAGGCAGTCCCCTCGGCTTTCAAAATACAGTGACCACCGGAATTATCAGCGGGACTGACAGAGAATTACATGTAGACCCCTATGTATATGAAAATGTTTATCAAATTTCAGCACCTATAGCTCCTGGCAATAGCGGTGGTCCATTAATAGACCGTCAAACGGGAATGGTAGTAGGAATCAACTCTGCTCGTATCGAGCAAGGGAATATTGGGTTTAGCATTCCAATGAATTCGGTCTTACCACTTGTTAATAGTTGGTCTGAAACCCCGATGAAAAATCTTCCCGCACCTTCAAAAGCAGACGTTTCAGCCGAAATTAATGAAAATGAAATGCTAGAGACATCTGATTACTTAGTAACCTATTTTATTGAAAGTATCCATTATCGTGATTTTGTCACAGCTTACTCTTTGCTGGGTAGTAAATGGCAAACAAATATGGACTATGATACATTTCGCAGACGATATTTGAATACTATTTCTATAAGTATTACGGATTTAAAGACAGAGGTAAGGAATAATCATATTCTTGTCAAAACTGCCTTAACTGCTAAAGAGAGAAATGGCAGAGAACAAGTGACTAATAACTATAAGGTGAACTTTGAAGTAGCATATGAAAATGACCAAGCTAAAATAATAACAGAGAAAAAAATAGAATGATCATCTGGTTCATTTTCATCTGATGTGAATAGTGATTGTTTTTTGCTGTTCATACTAATCAAGTGAGGAAACCTTGGGCATATAAAAGATGATAGGGGGATTCTTAATGAAGAATAAGTTTGTATTATTCGGGATTGTTGCGATCTTAATTTCAATCATTTTTGGAGGGTTTGCCTACCAACACTTTGTCGCGGAAAATATGGATGAAGTCTATTTGAATATTGGATATTGTACATTATTTTTAAGTATTGCAGTCTATTTATGGCATATGAAGGACGAAAAACAAAAAAATAATGGTTGAAAAACGGGCTGTCTCAAAAGGAATTATGACCATTATTTTGAGATAGCCCATTACTATTTAAGTATGATAATTATTGAGCTTCTTCTTCTGTTGTATCAGCTTCAGCGCCTTCTTCAGTTTCTGTTCCTTCTTCTGTTTCAACGCCTTCTTCAGTTTCCTCAGTATTTGTGTTTTCAGTATCTGTTTCCTCTGTGTTGTTACATGCAGCCATTAAAAATACAGCAAGTAATGATGCTCCGACTTTTAATAATAAGCTTTTTTTCATTGTTTTTTCCTCCCATGTAACGAATGAGTAATCTTTTTTGAACCAGCTGGCTCAATCTAATAATAATGGATATTTTCGGCGTGTATACGTTTTTTACAAAATCTGTACATACTCTTTAAAAACTTTAAATGCAGTTAAAATTTGTTAATACTATTTACAGTAAATTATTGAAAAAGTAGGTAATATGGTTATTCCTCCCGTACTTAATCGGTCAGTAGTCTTAGGTATTATTTTCGCAATTTTAACGGGCAGTAATCCCTTAATCAAGGTAGGATAGTTATTCATTTGATAATTGAGGGGTGAAACTGCCCGTAAAGATCCGATAAGTCTCACTATCCAACAGTAGAAAACCATTTACTGTTGGAAGTCTCGCTTTATCCCATCTTAACGGGCAGTAATCCCTTAACCAAGATAGGATAGTTATTCATTTGATAATTGAGGGGGGAAACTGCCCGTAAAGATCCGATAAGTCTCACTATCCAACAGTAGAAAACCATTTACTAATGGAAGTCTCGCTTTATCCCATCTTAACGGGCAGTAATCCCTTAACCAAGATAGGATAGTTATTCATTTGATAATTGAGGGAGGAAACTGCCCGTAAAGATCCGATAAGTCTCACTATCCAACAGTAGAAAATTCCTTACTGTTGGAAGTCTCGCTTTATTAAAGCATTCTAAACATATTTTTTTATGAGCTGGAAAAAATGTAGGTAACACTTTACAAGGAGGGGTTGTTTTGACTAAAAAGAAGGATAACTTAAGTTATGAATCTGATGGAAAAATGGGAAAAGAAAGAAAACAGCTAACGAAACAATCGGATAAAAGTGACAAACAACTGTTTTTTAATTCAACGCAAAATAGTGAATAAGCAAATTGGAGAGTGGCTTCTCTTTAAGAGGAGCCACTTGAGCTTTTGTTATTCTTATTGGTTTAGCTGAGCTCTTTTAATAAATGAAAGCTCATCCTCAATAAGACCGCATACTCCACATTGAATTCTATATTCTGGCCCTTTGTATGCAACATGAAAAGGATCCAGAGTTCCTTGTTCCAATTCCTCTACAATATCTCCTGTTTGCGGATTTAATTTTACTGATTTAACATGTTGTTCAATTATATTAAATCGTGAACGATTTGTCTTGCAGTTCGGGCATAAGTAGGGTGCCGGCATAGTTATTACACCTCCTAGTATTTTACAAACTAGCATGTGTAAAATCGTAAAAAATATGTATAAAAAACGATAGAGGCTGCTATTAAAGGGTTAAACACCTTTGATAGCAGGCTCTATCGTTTTTTTTATGCATGTTATGCCTTCAATAATTTATTAAATAAGGTAATAAAGTTTTCGATATCTTGATCACTAAAGTCATTAAACTTTTCTAATAAAAAGTCAGTTTTCTTTTTTTCAAATAATTCCAATGTGTTTTTACCTTTATCAGTTAAGTGAAGATCTACAATTCTTCTATCATGAACAGAGCGGACACGTTGGATCCAGTTTTTCTCAATTAATGAGTCAGTTACTGCAGTAATATGGGAAGCAGATACATTTAACATTTTTGATAAATCAGATGATTTTTTGGATCCTTGTTCGTAAAGGGTTTTTAATATGAAAAATTCATTTCTAGACATTTCATTTTCATAAACAAGATTCATATCTTGACGTAATTTTCTGTATACATGGCGCATAAGTGCTTCCATTTCATACATTTTATCTTGACGACTTTTCAAGCTAATTTCCTCCGAACCTACAAAATATTCTTTTTTTTAGACTAAGGAATGTTTTTAAATGTGTCAAGTTGTAAACAAAGATTACTTAGATGATTACCTCTATTTTTATGTTGCTTTACAATAGTTAGAGGAAATGAAGGTGTACATCCGATATGAAAAGCTATTATCTAATCAAACAGTTTACTTTCATCCATTTTGCAATATGCTATATAATAAGGACAATGATAAAATAAGGAGGCATTTCACATTGGTAAATAGTGACAGATTTGAACTTGCAACTTTTGCAGGGGGATGCTTTTGGTGTATGGTGCAGCCATTTGATGAGCTTCCAGGGATTGTAAGTGTTATATCTGGTTATACAGGTGGTGATAAAGAAAATCCTACCTATGAGGAAGTTTGCTCAAATACAACCGGGCATCTTGAGGCTGTACAAATTACCTTTCAGCCGGAAATTTTCCCATATGAAAAACTATTACAGTTATTTTGGCAGCAAATCGATCCAACAGATGCGGGCGGTCAATTTTTTGATCGTGGAGAATCGTATAAAACAGCGATTTTTTACCATTCTCCAGAACAAAAAAAATTGGCTGAGGAATCAAAGCAGCAATTAGAAGCAAGCGGACGTTTTTCAAAGCCGATTGTTACGAAAATACTTGTAGCAAAACCATTTTATCAGGCAGAAGAGTATCATCAAGATTTTTATAAAAAAAATACAACTAGGTATAAACAATACCGATCAGGTTCTGGAAGAGACCAATTTATTGAATCTTATTGGAAAAACAAAGAACAGAAAAGTTTAAGAGAATCTTTAACACCGATGCAATATGAAGTAACCCAAAACAGCGGTACTGAGCCACCTTTCCGAAATGAATTTTGGAATCATAAAGGAGAAGGGATCTATGTCGACATTGTCTCAGGAAAGCCGTTATTCAGTTCAAAGGATAAATATGACTCAGGCTGTGGGTGGCCAAGCTTTACAAAACCAATTCAAGAATTCGAAGTAGTTGAAAAACTTGATACCTCACATGGGATGGTCCGAACAGAGGTTAGAAGTAAAACAGCAGATTCCCATTTAGGTCATGTCTTTAATGATGGACCTGGACCTGACGGGCTCCGTTACTGCATTAATTCAGCAGCTTTAAAGTTTATACCAAGGGAAGATCTAGAAAAAGAGGGATATGGAAGGTACGTTTCTTTATTTCAATAAGAGGTAAGAATGCGTTGCCATTGATAGGTAAAAAAAGAGTTTTACATTATGGGAGATGATAAGATGGCAGTTTTGGGATTTGAGCATGTCGGTATTCAAGTTGCAAATATAGAAAAGTCAATTCAATTTTATCAAGAAGTAGTGGGGCTTGATTTATTGGATCGATTCATACATACTGACGGAGATAAGGACCTTGCATTTTTAGGTGTAAATGGGGAAATTATTGTTGAATTTATTGAAGGGTATAATCCTAATCTTCCGGACGAAGGAAAAGTGCATCATGTTGCCTTTAAAGTTGATAATATCGAGGAAGAACAAAAAAGACTTGATGAGGCAGGGGTTGAATGGATTAATAAAGAAATTACAACCCTTCCTAATGGTGCAAAATACATCTTTTTTAGAGGGCCAGACCAGGAATGGATCGAGTTTTTTGAGAAGTAAAATCGTATAGGATGTCTCAAAGGGGCTGTTGTATATATAAAGCAGCCCTTTTTTATTTGCCTAAAAAATGGGCGAATGCACATACCAAACACCCACCCATGACATAAAGTAAAGGGAAATCTAAAATAGGCAAATGAGGAGTGAAAGAAAATGCATTGCTACTATGATCATGGATATCCTTACGGACACGGTGGATACGGTTCTAGCTTTGTTTTAATCGTTGTACTTTTCATCTTATTAATTATCGTTGGTGCAGCTTACCTATAAAATACACAATTGATAAAGAGCTCCGTATGTGAGCTCTTTTTTTTATCATTTCATAAGGTATATGAGAGTTGATTATTGAATTTGCTGCTCTGTTGATTGGAGGGTATGTGTGCAAGACTCCTGCGGGAAAAAACAGGACAAGAGAGCTACTTCTGGAGCAGAGCGAATGTGCCTATGTTGGAAAATCAATAATCAAAAGCTACTGATATAACTGTGAAATATGTTAACTTAAATAATAATTTAGTTGACATACAATCTTTCCCTCCATTACCATTAATTTAGTACAAAAATAATGGGGGAATGAAGATGAATTGGCAACATTTAGCTGAGGAAGTCATTGCAGGAAAAAAATTAAATGAAGTGGAGGCAAGGGCCATCCTGCAATGTTCTGATGATGATATACTATTACTCTTAAACGGTGCCTTTAAAATTAGAAAACATTTTTATGGAAAGAAAGTTAAACTCAACATGATCATGAATACAAAATCAGGGATATGTCCTGAAAATTGCGGTTATTGCTCACAATCTGCTGTGTCAACAGCACCGATAAAAAAATATAGAATGCTAGATAAGGAGATAATTTTACAAGGTGCACAACAAGCCCATCATTTAAATGTTGGTACCTATTGTATTGTTACAAGCGGAAGAGGACCGTCAAATATGGAAGTGGAACATGTTGCAGATGCAGTAAAGGAAATTAAATCAAAATATGGGTTAAAAGTATGTGCTTGCTTAGGAATCTTAAAGCCTGATCAAGCAAAAAGGCTAAAGGATGCTGGTGTTGATCGTTATAACCATAATATCAACACCTCCCGCAGCCATCATTCTGCAATTACAACCAGTCATACATATGATGATCGAATAAATACGATTGAAACAGTCAAAATGAGCGGGATATCACCTTGTTCTGGCGTAATCATTGGTATGCGTGAATCTCTTAATGATGTCGTTGACATGGCGTATCATTTAAGAGAATTGGATGCAGACTCTATACCTGTAAACTTTTTGCATGCCATTGATGGAACACCATTAGAAGGAACTGATGAATTAAACCCAAGATATTGTTTGAAAGTTTTGGCATTATTCCGCTATGTTAATCCAACAAAAGAGATAAGAATTTCAGGCGGACGAGAAGTGAATTTAAGGACATTACAGCCCCTAGGACTTTATGCGGCAAATTCAATATTTGTAGGTGATTACTTAACAACAAAGGGTCAAGAAAGTACAGATGATCACAAAATGCTTGAAGATTTAGGCTTCGAAATAGATTTTCACGTATATAGCAATTAAAGCGAGACAACCAACAGTGCGATTTACTTCTTCCCACTGTTGGTTGTCCTAAGACGTATCGGATCTTTATGTTCTGTTAACACAAACTAATTCAATAATTCGTCGACAGTTTTGAATTTGGTGTTATACTGCCCGTTAAGATGGGATTATTCTTGTTCCCAGTTAAGCTTTAAGGTTTCATTCCAATTCATAACAAGCTATAATAGAAAAATCTTATTGCTGGGGGAATGAGGAATGAAATCTTTTTATCATTATTTAATGAAATATCGGCATCCTAAGCCAAAGGACGAGATTTCAAAATTTGCCAATGAGGCATATCAAGATCATAGCTTTCCAAAAAATGCCGATACATATGATGAGGTAAGTTCTTATTTAGAGATGAATGGTCTTTATTTATCAAGTATGTCGATATTTGATGAGGCGTGGGATCGTTATCAAAATGAGATTTTAAAACAACTATAATGGATAATAAATTTGTCATTAAGCAATCAAATTGCCTTTTTTATTAATAGCTGGTTCTGGTTAGTCGATATTGACGACTGATTGGACCAGCTTTTTGTTTTAATGGATAAATAATGAATTCGGCTATTCTTAGTGGCAGCAAAGATCTAACCAATAGATGCCCATGACGATTTTTGAAAATTAGCATATACTATCATATCCTTCATAATCACGACAAAGGAGAGATGGATAGTGAAAAATACAAACAGGCCAAAATTTAATATTGGGGATATTGTCGTGATTATTATGTATGGAACAGTTGGGACAATTACAAAGTTGCATAAGGTTGATCAGCACTTTGTTTATGAAGTAAATCACAGTGACACCTTATTCTTCGAAAACGCTTTGCAATTATATTCTGATTATGATGGTACGGTGATTGAATCGGAGCAGATTAGTATAGAGATCCTCTATCAAATTGGGGATATTGTGATTGTTAAAGGTTATGGGAGTACATTATTCCGCATCGTGGGTATTCGAACAGAAGTTTGGAGATATGCCGATGATGGATGGGAAGAACTAACATATGAATTAACCAGGATTTCAGATGGTGCATGGCTGGAAGCAACTGAAGATGAGATGAGCTTAATGGTGGGCAACCAAGAGGCGGATTCATTCATTCAGCAACTTCACCTAAATAATACAATCGGAGAGAAAGGGCATTTTTCAATAATGATGATGAATCAACATAATAAAGGTGAAACAGAAGCTTCAAAAGAGCTGCTGAAACGAAAAAAAATGATTGATGAATTATTGGATATTTATAATGATTATAAAGCTTTATACGAACTGTTCAAAGAACCAGAATATAAAGAAATGATGGATTACATTTTGAAAAGGCTGCGTAACTATTAAATAACGGACTTGGAGCATTAATTAAACAAAGTCAATAAAAGATATAAAAAGTAAGGGATACAGAAAAATAGAATCCCTGAAAATAACCCTTTTATCATTAATTGTAAAAGCTTTTCATAACCCGGACCATCTATAAACTGAAGGAATTTATTGGTCTGATGTTCCTCTTTCACGATTATCTCTTTTTGATTCATTACTTTTAACATTTCGATCACCCCTGTATAGTAATGTAAGAGCTTGTCCATCTAAAACTATTTATATGTACAAGGTTTTTCTTTATTCCTCCATTTAAGACTCCAATTTCTCATTTTTTTGAGCACTGTAAAACTTGCCGGAATAATTTCTGCCACTTCTACCACCTTTTCAGCATGTGTCAAGAAGCATCCTTAAGACTGTAGGGTGGAAGGCTCTAATATCCTTCCTCTGTTTCCGTAATTAATTTTTTAAATTTACTGACATATGTCCTTTTCTTTGGACATAAACAATAAGAGGGGGGCGATATTGTGAAGGAAATTGAAGTGATAATTGATACAGAGGAGATTGCTGAGTTCTTTTACAATGAGCTCACAAAAAGAGGGTATGTTCCAGGAGAAGAAGAACTGGAAGAATTAGCAGATATAACATTCGATTACCTTCTAAAAAAATGTATTATTGATGAAGATTTGGATTTTGATATGGGTGATTAATAATTGCTGACATTGGGGGCTGACCATAAAAAAGATTGTAGCCGTCAGCCACAACCAGAAGTAATTTTTACTTTTTACTTGAGATACTAGCTATCTCTTTTTTTTTTCGGCCAATGAAGGCAGTGGCAGTTTACCCATTGCTATTAACATGTGAAGATCACGCTTTACTTCTTTTGTAATATCCCCATCCTCAACGATCATTCCTCTTTCAAAATCTTTAATCATGGAAATTTCAGTAAACCAATCACTACGATAAGGAAAAAGATGTGAGACATCATCCCATGCATTAGATAGTGAGGGACTTAATATTTTTTGATCATTTTGAACTTGTTTAGAAAAATTGTGTGGCCAATAGTCGCTTCTAGACGCAGTATGGATGATATGATTTGCAAAATGCATGATAGAGTCAAAATAAAGATTTGAAAACAATATGGAATAGAGCTGCTTCCCAATCTTTATTCGGTCCTGCACAGAAGAAAATTCACGTACTTCAATACCAGCCAATGAATAAGTTCTTAAAAAAGGATAACGTTTAAATGGAAAAATAACATGAGTTAAGCCCATTTTTTCTTGCAAAATAAAGGTGAAAGTCTTAAAAATTGACTCATTTGTTGTTTTTAAATTGATCAAATGTTTTTCAATATAATGTTGTTCATTGGTAATTAAAGCTAAAGTTAAAAATTGTGAATTAGCTGACAAGAGAAAATGCTCCCATACCGGTATCATAAATTTTGTTATTCCTAACGCTGGTAGCAAGTGAAAGAAGGAGGTGTTTTCTCTTTTACTTAATTCATAAAGCAGCAGCTGTGGATAGGCATCATGAAATATTAAGGCGTTTGCTCGTTCTATAAAATGGAATAATTTCTTCTTTTCTTTCTCAGATAAAAAGCGTCCGATTAAAGAGCTCTTTAAGTCAGTCATATTATATCCTCCATTACGGGAAACCATATGTGCAAGTAAAGACCAATGAATTTCATTATGGTTGTTAAAGAAATGGAGATATGCTTTTGTACGAGTTAGATTATTAACATTATGTTTTTCGGTTTCACTTTGAATAGTTCGTATTAACCTGCGCTCATTTTGGGTTGTTATAACCGGGGAAGGATGGGCTAAAGTTTCTTTAAGATAATTGTATAGGTTCTGCCGAGCATCCTCTGATATAGAAGAGGATTCATTATATTCATTTTTGTTTTTTTGTTGAAAATTAAAGAGCTTTAACATTCCGTACATTTGTTTCATCCTTTTGTAAAGAGGAATTAATACTCTCATAATAACTTTAGGTTATAATGGATGTATTATTGTATGAAAAAGTGAAACCTTTGTTCTTTTATGTCGTATATATATTTATAAAATGTGAAAAGAGGGATCAAGTATGTTACGAAAAATCCTTAAATCAATTGTCTCAAACAAGCATTCCCATCAACGCCATTATAGTTCAAGCGATTTTAAACGCCGTAAGAGTGGTTATCATCCATCAAAATATGGCCATCAATATTATAAGAAAAAGCATAAATCAAGTGGTTTTTTTAGCTCCTACAGCAGTTAATGAAAAGAATTTATTCAAAATTAATAGAATTAAGTGAAACTCCTTTAAAGACCTCTGATTGGATTTGCGGTAAATACAAGATTATTGAAATGATAGGGAAGGGCAGTTATGGGTTTACGTATCTAGTAAAAGATGATCTTGGCCAAATTTCTGTATTAAAACAATTACGGAGATATAAAATGCTCGAAGCATCAGGACGTGAAGCATTTAAACGCGAGGCCCATACATTAAAGGCTCTAAACCATCCGGCTTTTCCTGTCTTTTACGAGCAATTTGAGGACAATCAAAAGCAATTTATTGTGATGGAGTATAAAAAAGGTAAAACATTTGAGGATCTTATCTTCCAAGAAAATAGTGCCTTTTCAGAATCAGCTGCTTTGAAAGAACTATACGAAATATTAAAATTAGTACGGTATATCCATGGAAATGGCTATGTTCATCGTGATTTAAGAATTCCAAACATTTTAAAAAATGAAGAAGAATACTATATCATCGATTTTGGGCTTGCCAGAAAAATAAATGATCAATCTCATAAAATTGAAGAAAACATAAACCATTTAGAGAAGCGATTGTTTAGGGAAGTTTCCTTTAAAAGTGACTTCTATGCTTTAGGACATTTTTTATTGTTTTTACTTTATTCCTCGTATGAACCAACATCTAAGAAACAGCAAAGCTGGGAAGAAGAATTGCAAATATCGTATTCTGCAAAAAAAATATTGCGGAAAATGCTGCAATTAGATGAACCATATTATGAGGTATCATTGCTTATGAATGATGTTGCGGCATGTATATAATGGGAGGAAAAGAGTTATGTCACTTTTTAACAAAATCTTAGCCAGCGTAGGAATAGGATCTGCGAAGGTAGACACAAAACTTGCACATTCATCTATAAAAGCTGGCGAAGAGGTAGATGGGATTGTTGAAATTAAAGGTGGAAACATTGAACAAAAGGTTGATGAAATTTACTTAACATTAAATACGACTTATGAAAAAGAAGATGATGACAAAGTTTTTCATAAACAGGCTGTCATCTCAACCATTAAGCTAAACGAGCCTTTTGTTATCTTGCCTGGTGAAACTAAAACGATTCCGTTTAAATTAGAAATTCCGCTTGATACTCCAATTAGTGCCGGTACTTCAAAAGTATGGGTGCAAACTGGAGTGGATATAAAAGGTTCAGTCGATCCAAGTGACCGTGATATGTTAGAAATCTTGCCTAATGATATGATCGATGAGACATTAAAGGTATTTTCGGAGCTTGGATTTACATTAAGAAAAGTAAAAAATGAGGAAGCTTCTTATAAAATTCGAAAAAGGCTGCCATTTATCCAAGAATTTGAATTTTTTCCTAGCTCGGGTCAATATTATGGGAAATTTGATGAAGTTGAGTTAATCTTCTTTCCAATAAACGAAGATAAACTAGAAATTATAATAGAGGTTGATCGACGTTCAAAAGGTTTGGCAGGTTTATTCTCAGAAGCTTTAGATATGGATGAATCCGTTATTCGTTTTACAATGAATAAACATGAATTATCGACTCTAAAAGGTGCATTTACAGATATTTTAAAGAAGCATGGTTAATAGTAAGAGAATATAATATTTATTTAAAGGGAGCTGGATGAAAGATGTTTAAAAAAATTGCTGCTGATGCTTTAGGATTATCTGATATAGGTACAATCATACACCCATCTGATTTTGATAAAACAGATGCTGACGATTATGTGATGCACGAAGATAATGAAAAAATTTACTTTTTAATTAAAACAAAATCTGATGAATATTGTTTTACAAATCTCGCAATTATCCATGTAGATGGTACCAGTGCAGCTTCATCAAAACGAACACTCAAGCGCTATCCATATTCCCAACACAAAATCTCTGGAGTCATGCTTGAAACAGCTGGAAAAATTGATATGGACGTAGAAATAAAGTTTTTAATTGGCAGCGAGAGAATGGATATTGATGTGCGAAAAGATCAAATTGAACAATTAAAAGATCTTTACAAAGCGTTGCTGCGTATTTCGGAAATTTCCTATGAAAATGAGATCATGCTGACAATGGCATCACAAAGCTTAGACAAAGCAGTGGCTGTTTTGCAAAACTCAAGAACAGACGATAACCATTTGGGTGATACATATAAAGGGTTAACTGAATTTGGTTTTAATTGGCTTTCTTCAGCTCGTGAACAATACCATGAAAAGGATTTTGGAAAAGTATTTGAAAAATATATTAATAACTAAAGATTTATTTACCATTCATTAAAGCTGGAGGAATATGTTCCTTCAGCTTTTTTGTATTAAGCAAAATCAACAATAAGCCTAAACATAATATTTTGAAAAATATAAGTGATAAACAAATATTATTAAAAACCTATTTACTTTGACGTAACGTAAAGGTGTATAGTGAAATTGTCAGGAGGTGAAAGGATGGAATACACAGTGCAAAAACTAGCGAAATTAGCAGGCTGCAGTACAAGGACTCTGCGTTATTATGATGAAATTGGGATTCTTAAGCCGGCAAGAATCAATTCATCAGGATACCGATTGTATGGCAGATCAGAGGTTGATCAATTACAGCAGATTCTTTTTTATCGGGAATTGGGGGTTAGCTTGGACACAATTAAACGGATTGTATCTTCTCCTAACTTTGATCGGACAAATGCACTGAAGGAACATCGCCATCAGCTTCTGGCAAAGCGGAATCAAATTGAAAGGCTAATTGCTAATGTTGATAAAACAATAGCTGAAGCAGAAGGGAGAATAATGATGTCTGATAATGAAAAATTTGAAGGCTTTAAACAAAAGCTCATAGATGAAAATGAAAAAAAATATGGGGAAGAGATTCGTTCTAAATATGGGGATGAACAGGTTGATAAAAGCAACAAAAAATTTAAAAATATGACAAAGGAGCAATATGCCGAGGTTGAGCAGCTTGGAGAAAAAGTGCTTAAAACCCTAAACGAAGCGTACCAAACAGGTGATCCTGCAGGTGAACTTGCACAAAAGGCGGCAAACCTCCATCGCAAATGGTTAAGTTTTTATTGGGATAAATACTCTAAAGAAGCACATGCAGGTCTCGCACAAATGTATGTTGATGATGAAAGATTTACTGCATATTATGATAAGAATCAACCTGGAACGGCTGAATTTCTAAGAGATGCAATTTTGATTTACACAGGGATGAAAAACTAATTTATTTATCAAAAAAAAAAAAAGCGATTGGCTTCTATCTTAGCCGGTCGTTTTTTCTATTTTAGATTAAGAAGGTAAGCAAAATTAGAAAGATGACGGCACGGTGTTTATGGTATACAATGATTTGTAAGGCTCGTCCTGAAAGGCCGTATGAGTTTTTGCTTACTATAATATTGAAGGGGAAATGAAGATGAGAAATTGGTTTATTATCACACTCCTATTGTTTATTGCTTGTGCTGCAGCGTATCCCCTCAAAATGATAACAGCTTTAGATATAAATGTAACACTATTCTCTGAAAAAATGCGATCTCCCTTTTTGACCGATTTCTTTTTATTTATATCAGATATTGGCTCGATAAAATTTTATTTGCCCATATCTGCTGCAATTGCTGTTTTTTTTATATTGAAGCGAAAAGTATTAGATGCCCTTTTACTATTAGCAATATTGTTTAGTGTCAGGTTATTGAATTACCAGTTAAAAGAGATTTTTAGCAGGGAGCGTCCGCACTTCAATGCTGTTTATGAAGCATCACATTATAGCTTTCCGAGCGGACATTCTATGAATTCTGCTGCTATTTACAGCTTTATTTGTTATATACTGATCACACGTTTCATTCACAAAAAATATCAAAAGCAAGCAATGTTGCTCTCAACTATAATCTTAATTGCCTTAATTGGGATTAGCAGAATTTACTTAGGTGTTCATTATTTAACTGATGTTATTGCAGGATTTAGTGCAGGAATTGCATGGTTTATTATCGTTGCAACAATTTTTGATAAAATGGGCAAGAAGTTCGACAAAAATAGAAGTATTTAGAAGAAGGAAATTCCTCTCTATATCTTTAATTAAGTAGTTATACATAATGTTGCTAATGGGGAGGAGTCGTCTTTATGGTATATTCTTTTTTAACCAAAAAACGCAGCCAAACATTGGATATTACCATTTTTCAAACACCAAAATTTGGAGAAGAAAAAGGATATGAAGTTGTTTACCGCTATTTAGTTGATGGTAATAAACATAGGGATGTTTTAGAAAAGGTATTTCAAACCTTTAATGTAGCAGACAGAATGCCGACTGACTACGTTGCTCGCTATATTTGCACCGGTGATATTTTGTTAATTGATGAAGGAAAAAAAGGGCAGTTTTATTATAAGCTTTATCCAGAAGGCTGGAAAAAAATAAATAGAATCCATGTAAGATAAGGCTGACTGTTATTATTAATCATGTCAGCCTTCGTTTTGTTTACAAATGATGGCCTGGACCATTTTTTCTTTTAGCAGAGGTATGCTCCTTTGCATGTGCAGTTTCTTCTGCAGCTGTTACTTCAGGTGGAATATGATTATTTTTTTTAGGAGTATTTCTATTCCGGTGTTTTTTTCCCATCTCAATTACCTCAATTCATTCGTTTTATTTGTATTGTGAGTTCTTTGTTTTTGTCCTTTTTTTGATTCATGAGGGTGTCCCCCGTTACGAGACCCTGGATTTGTTTCATTGGCATATTGAACAGCTTGAGCTAATTTCTTTTTCAAGGTGATCCCTCCAAAAAATGATTTGCATTTTTATGTTATCCGATTATTTTCCTGATAAAGCTGACAAATAATGCTTAGAATAAAAAAGAGCTGGTAAGTTAAAGAGGTAATGAATGTTATTCGTTTATGACTTATGGTATAGTTAGGTGACTTTTATTGTTACATAAATAGGAGGAAATCAAAATGAGTGTACATATTGGTGCAAAGGAAAATGAAATTGCTGATAAAGTTTTGCTTCCGGGTGATCCATTACGTGCTAAATATATCGCAGAAACCTTTTTAGAGAATGTGACTTGTTATAATGAAGTAAGAGGAATGTTGGGATTTACTGGTACATATAAGGGGGAGCGTATTTCTGTTCAAGGTACAGGAATGGGTGTCCCGTCAATTTCTATTTACATAAATGAACTTATGAGCAGCTATGGTGTTCAAGAGCTGATCCGTGTAGGAACTTGTGGTGCGATACAAAAAGATGTAAATGTTCGTGATGTCATTTTAGCGATGAGTGCTTCAACAGATTCACAAATGAATCGTTTAACATTTGGGGGGGTTGATTATGCACCAACCGCTAATTTTGAGATTCTAAAGAAGGCATATGAAACTGGGGTTGAAAAAGGCTTAAATTTAAAGGTTGGTAATGTGTTTACTGCAGATATGTTTTATAATGATAACGCAGAATTAGAAAAATGGGCCCGGTATGGGATCTTGGCAATTGAAATGGAAACAGCAGCATTATACACCTTAGCAGCAAAGTTTAATCGAAAAGCACTTTCTGTTTTAACTGTTAGCGATCACATTTTAACAGGTGAGGAAACAACATCAGAAGAACGGCAAACAACCTTTAATGATATGATTGTTGTAGCCCTTGATGCTACAATAAAATAATACATTTAATAGTAATTTAGAGCAAAAAACGTGTGCAATTAGCACGCGTTTTTTGTATGTCCAAGAATTCTGCATATTTAAGTCTTGCATGAATGCAAAATTTGTCGATATAATTTTAATATCAGGAGCAAATACACGTTTTAATCTCTAGGTATAAAGGTAAAGATGAGAGTAGGAGCTTATAATCATTTATTTCGGGTGACAATTAATGATAAAATGTGAATGTTATTGATTTTAGATAGGGTGATAAAATGTATTTTTATGTAAAAATAACGATTATTTTGCTGCTTAGTGTAACTTTATCCGCTTGTATGAGTTTTTCATTACCTAAAGGAATTTCTTTTAGCGGAGAACATGAGGGACAGGAAATTAAACAATCTGGACAAAAAAACGATATTGAGCAAAATATAGGGCAAGATGAAGAACAAATTGATGAAGATTTCTTATTAGATTCACAATATTTTAATGTTGTGAAAGAGGCAAATGGTAATAAAATTATTGAAAATCCAACCAACATACTTGCCATGGTAAATAAAGAGTTTAGTTTACCAGAATCATATGAGCCAGAGGACTTGGTTGTTCCTAATGTAGAATTTTCTTTTGGCGACGCAGATGTACCACAGCGTTATATTAGAGAAGAAGCAGCAAAGGCATTAGAGGAATTATTTGTTCTTGCTGAACAAGATGGAATTGAATTGCTTGCTGTATCGGGATTTAGATCTTATTCAAGGCAACAAGGAATCTTTAATGTTGAAAAAGAAAATAAAGGAGAAGAAAAGGCGCTTCAGGCTGTGGCTTTACCAGGGCAAAGTGAGCATCAAACCGGCTTGGCAATGGATGTAACTAGCAGAAGTGTTAACTTGGAAATAAAAGAAGAATTTGGTGCAACAAAAGAAGGAAAATGGGTGAAAGAAAATGCTCATAAAGCAGGCTTTATTATCCGTTATCCTAAAGGGAAAGAGCCAATTACCGGTTATCAATATGAGCCTTGGCATTTACGCTATGTTGGAAAGGAAAAGGCGTCTCTTATCTATGAGAATGACCTTACATTAGAAGAATATTTCGAAAAGGTGAAAAAGATTTAATTTGGTGATGAATATGGATGACAAAATGGATATCATTCAAAAGGAATTGGATATTCTTTTCATTGGATTTAATCCAAGTCTTGTATCTGGGAAAACAGGTCATCATTACGCAAATAAAAACAATCGATTTTGGAAGATCCTTTTTAAGGCGGGGATCACGGACCGTCTGTATAAACCAGAAGAGGATGCCTCATTAGTAAAAAGGGGAATTGGGTTTACTAATATTGTCGCACGTCCAACTAAAACAGCAAATGAAATCACACGTGAGGAGTATAAGATAGGGAGAGAGATTTTAAAAAGGAAAATTTCTGAATATCGCCCTAAAGTCGCTTTTTTTGTAGGAAAAGGTGTTTATCTTCAATACAGTCAACGAAAAAACGCTGAATGGGGAAAACAAGAACAAAGTATGATAGAAGGTGTTATTGATTTCGTCGCACCCTCATCAAGTGGCTTAGTTAGAATGGATTTAGAAACAATCATAACAATCTATCGTCAAGTTCATAATATTTTTCATAATTAACATTAAAATTGGGCTTTAGCTCACAAACAAATGATTAGATTCAGAACTTTTTGTTTCTTTCATTTGTTGGGGGCTGGCCCTTTTGTATTGTGCAAGCCCCATTTTTATAAATTAAAGATTATTACCAAAAGAATAAGCCAGCTAAAGCAATTCCAGTTATAAAACCTAAGCCAATTCCATATGGGTACCCATAGCCGCCGTAACCGTAACCGCCATAAAAACCAAGTCCATATCCGCTTCTTTGCCTCATTGGTTCGATAAAGACTTTATTCGGTGTCACACGACAGATTCTACCGACATGAACACGACCATTTCTCTCATGGATACGAACTACTTTTCCATTATATCGACAGCATAAACCATAATAATGTTGTGACATGATTTTTTTTTCCCTCCTTCCGTTCTTTAACACATACTATGTGAATTAAAAAGGAAGGATTGTACGTAAATACTAGCTATGCACAATTATTTTTAGCTTAAGTATAACGGGTAGTAAAGCCCTTCTATACAATTCAAGTTTGTTAAGAAAAAAATAGGGATAACTGACTGAAAAGATTTAACGAGGGATGGTTTCCAAGCTAGGCGAGTTAAAGTTATGTGGGGGTTGAAATGTGATAAATATCACTAAGTGTCAGTGGGGGATGGCTTTGGTTAACTTCGCCAAGTTCTGTAGCATAGTCGGCATTTAATCATCATTAAATAGAGAAAACCCCACTGATGGAAGTAATACTTTCTTTTATTAAAATTCACTTCGGGGCTATCTTGCGGGCAAGGAAAACAGAAAAAGAAAGTTTATTACTATACTTAATGGAAATTTTTTCATGTTCAGAAAGAAACATAAAAGCATCTTCATGTAATGCTTTAACGGGTGAAAATTCTGTTGAGGGTTCACCCAGATCTTGAAGGAAAATATCTTCTTCTTGTAACACCTTATAAATGATAAATCCATTTTCAGTGAATTGTCTTTCCCATTCACTAACAGAAAAGATGCCATTACATCCATAGAATGATTTCAGTTCATTTTCTTCAGCTGTTGAAAGTGGAGCTTTGCGAATCATTTCAATAGCAACAACCAGACCATTTGGCTTTAAAATCCTAGAAATTTCAGGTAAAGTTTTAGAAAGCGAGGTAAAATTTAAAACCGATTCAGATAAAATAAGATCAAATGTATTAGCAGGCAGAGATGTATGCGAAAGGTCTTCATTTAAGTAAGGAATTTCAAAGTCTAATTGTTGATTTCTCATTTGTGCATGTTCAATCATTAGGGGATCAATGTCTAATCCAGTAATAGTATAACCCAATTGATAAAGGTAGCTTGCCGTTTGCCCTGTACCGCAGCCAGCATCAAGAATATTTATATTTAAAGGGACTTGTTCACTTTCAAAAATATTTTTAGTTAATGAAAGACCGCCAGGATGTGCACCGCCAATTCCAAACAAAGACAGCATTTTTAAATAATTCAACTATTCTTCCTCCAATCTGTTCTCTAAGCTAAGCTATGCGAGAACAGATTGGCAGGTGTTAGACACAGCTTAAAAGTGAATGTCTTTCGAAAATGTTCTTTAGTTTTGGCGTAATCATATGATGAATTTCTGCCTTGTAAATCTTTTGTAAAGAACATCTGACATGTAATCGATTGATGAAATGATCGACACGCTCATTTATATAATGAGTAACCTGATTTTTATAAAAAAATGTTTTATTCTTAATTTTATAATCAATCTCTTTAATTAATGAAAAGACAAAATGAATAATTTCTAAATCAGATTTTCCAATGTAATCAGTTAGTTGCATTGTATCTACCTCCTAAATTTACATTCGTGTAATAAACTTTACAATTAATCAATAAAAAAGTATCGTACAATTTGTCGAATATTAAAAAACAATATTATAACTATTCAAAAAAAAATAAAACGTTCTAGATAAAAAGTCGGGTTTCTTTATTTTAAGGGAATTTTTTGAAAGTTATATCCAAACCACTTGCAATTAAAAACAGAATTATGGAAACAAGCAGGTGTAATTAGAATAATGTGATCCTGTAACGGTAAATTGATCACACCGAGCAAAAAAATTAGCTGGCTTAACAGTGCATCCAAAAAAGACAGAGCCAGCTGCAAATTTCTCAATATCGTAACAATAATTCTATTCCTTAATAGTTGACGTATGAAAGTTGCTTAGACATAATAGTTACATACATAAAGGTGGTGTGAGAGGTACGTGAAGAAAAGTAAATTTATTATATGGATGATCATTACAGCAGTTATCGCGTCAGCAGCTACATACAGTGCTGTACAGCTAAAAGCAATCGCAGGCGGCGATAACGGTGATCCCTTTCAAAAATTACGAGCAACATATGACATTTTACAAGATGGTTATTACAAGGACGTCGATACTGACAAGTTAGTAGAAGGAGCCATCAAGGGAATGGTTGAATCCCTTGAGGACCCATATACAGTTTATATGGATGTGGAGGAAGCAAAAAGCTTTAACGAAAATATATCTTCTTCTTTTGAAGGAATCGGTGCAGAAGTTCAAGAAAGCAATGGAAGTATTATGATTGTTTCGCCAATTAAAGGATCTCCCGCTGAAAAGGCTGGTATAAAGCCCAAAGATATAATTCTTAAAGTAAATGATGCTTCTATGGAAGGACTTTCAGTTAATGAAGCCGTCATGAAAATCAGAGGGGAAAAGGGGACAAAGGTTAACTTAGTTGTCCAACGTGCAGGTGTCGGTCAACTGAACTTTACGATAACTCGTGATACCATTCCATTGGAAACAGTTTATTCTGAGATAATAGAAGGAAATATCGGTAAAATTCAAATAACGAAATTTTCTGAGTCTACAGGAGAAGAGTTAGCTAACGCTCTAACAGATCTTCAGAATAAAAATGTTAAAGGACTAATCATTGATCTAAGACAAAATCCTGGTGGATTAATGGATCAAGCCCTAGCCATGTCAGATCTCTTCCTTCCAAAAGGCAAGAACATTTTACAGGTCGAAAATAGTGATGGTTCAAAAGAAGTGTATAAAGCAGAAGACGATACATTTATAGACCTGCCTACAACTGTCATTATAGACGGAGGAACGGCTAGTGCAGGTGAAATAATGGCTGCTGCCCTGCATCAATCAGCAGGAATTCCTTTAGTTGGAGAAAAGACGTTTGGAAAAGGGACTATTCAAACAGCTCAGGCATTTAAGGATTCGTCTTCAGTGAAATTTACAACTGCAAAATGGCTGACACCTAATGGAACATGGATACACGAAAAAGGAATAGAGCCACAGGTAAAAGCAGAGCTCCCGGCATATGCCAATTTGCCTTATATAAATCCGGAAACAGTCCTTAAAAAGGGAAATTCCAATGCAGAAGTAAAGGCAGCGCAACAAATGTTAAAGGCACTAGGATTTGACAATAGTGTAGAAGGGTATTTTGATGAAAGTACGGTTCAGGCTGTTGAAGAATTACAAGCCCAACAAAAATTAAAGGTTGATGGAAACATATCCGGTGAAACAACTATAAAAATAATGGAACAAATTCAAAATAAATTAAAAGAAAATGATACACAGTTAGAAAAGGCAATATCAGTGTTAAAAGAAGAAATGTAGATATTGATGAAAAGGCAAAACTTTCTATTGCTATAAAGCAATCTGAGAGTTCTGCCTTTTTTATTTTTAAAAGCAGTACTGTGGATTAGTGCTCATGTATCAGCTTCGAAGCACTTGACTTGCATGTGCATTCATGAAGATTGACGTTACCCATTTATCTGCCTAGCCCCTTCGCTAATTAAGGCGCTTCCGCTTTTGACTATAACCATGTTGAAACATTGTCTAAGTCTAAACGGTTGCTTTGATGGGCTGGTTTTACGGCTTTTCCAAGGGAAATGAGCATGATTGGAACATACCTGTTTGTAATATTGAATTCCTTCATGAATAAATCTTTATTAAAGCCGCCAATTGCGCAAGAGTCATACCCCTTGGTTTTTGCAACAAGCATTAATTGCATTGCAGCTAATGAAGCATTCGAAAAAGCCGCATCCCTTGCGAATCCTTTATCTGTATATGCACGATCAATTTGCCCTGCTAGTGTATCTTTTATTTCTGAAGTCATATAACCTGCTTCTACTAAAGGATCATATACTTGATCTGTATTTTTGTTTGCTTCAAGGTCTCCTAAAATCGCAATAACAGCCGATGATTCAACAATTTGACTTTGATTAAAAGCAATGGGAAGTAATCTTTCCTTTGACTCCTTGCTCTTAAATACAGTAAAATGCCAATGCTGGAGATTCCAAGCTGAAGGTGCCTTTGTTGTATAGGTTAATATCTCAGCTACTTCTTCTTTAGAAATTTCAGCACTTGAATCATAGTTACGTACAGATGCACGTTCTTTAAATACAGATAATAAATCAGATGTATTTGTTGCATTCATATTGAATTGCCTCCTTAGTTGAATTTATAGTAACTTTCTTTTATACTAAAAGTAATAAACTTACTTTTCGTAAGTTGTGTAACATCTCTCATATCATAATAGATGTGATAAAATGAGTCAAGAATTAAAAACAAGGAGCGAAAAAAATGTCAATCAATCTTTGTCCAAAGATGGAATCAGCCTTTCGTCTTTTAGGTAAACGCTGGATTGGAATTATCATTCATGTTTTATTAGATGGCCCTAAAAGGTTTAAGGATTTGACAGACATTATCCCTAGTATTAGTCAAAAGATGTTATCTGAGCGTCTAAAGGAATTGGAAAATGAAGGGCTTTTAGAAAGAATTGTAATTGATGAAACTCCAGTTAAAGTGATTTACCAATTAACTGATAAGGGGAAAAGCCTGGAAGGTGTGGTGCGAGAAATTGGAATCTGGGCTAATAGATATTGTGTTCCTGAGGAGGACTAAGTAAATGGCAAAAACCGTTATCGTTACAGGAGGGTCAAAGGGGATAGGCAAAGAGATTGTTTTACAATATGCAATGAAGGGATACAACGTTGTTATTGCTGATATTGATGAAGAGTGCGGAAGAAAACTTGAAAATGACTGTCTTGTCAAAAACTTGCAAGTTTACTTTATTAAAACAGATGTTTCTCAACTAACAGAAATTGAATCCCTGATGACGGAAGCGAAAAAGCGGTTCCATTCCATTGATATTTTAATTAATAATGCAGGGGTTTCAAAATGGGTATCTCCATATGAAATAACGTCCAAAGAGTGGGACAAAGTCATTGCAACGAATTTAACAAGTGTTATGTTTGCATCTCGAGAAGCAGCAAAAAAAATGAGACTCAATCCTATGGGAGGGAAAATTATCAATATTGCCTCAACAAGAGCAATCATGTCTGAAAAAAATTCTGAGGCATACGCGGCAGCAAAGGGGGGTATTTTGGCAATAACACATGCCCTAGCAGCCTCATTAGGAGAAGATCACATTCAGGTGAATGCGATTTCACCTGGTTGGATTGAGACTGGAGAATATGAATCATTACGTGAAATAGATCATTTGCAGCATTTTTCCAAACGAGTCGGAAAACCATCAGATATTGCAAGGGCGTGCTTGTATTTAACAATAGAGGAAAATGATTTTATAACAGGGACTAATCTTGTTATTGACGGAGGAATGACAAAAAAGATGATATATGAAGAGTAAGTTGTTACGTCTAAATCTAGAAAAATAAGCAAATTACCTAAAAATAGTTATTAGCCCACTCCAATGTTTACTTTTTTGAATACTTTTTAGTGTAGGTAAATAGTAGAGGAGGTAAATAATGTCACCTTATATGATGCGCAATAGACCTTACCCAGGTGAGAGGTTCTTTTTTGGAGGACCGTTTTTAGGCGGATTACTTGGCGGTTTAGTCGGAACGGCCATTTTTAGACCAAGACCACCTTTTTACCCATATTATCCATATGGCGGTTTTCCTAAGGGTTATGGATACGGTTATGGTTACCCTTATGGCGGGGGTTATCCTTATTAAGGAATAAAAAGATGGTGTGCCTTGACCATCTTTAGAACAATAAGTCACTCAGGAATAGAAGATGTTTCTTGTCTTCCGTTCCTGAGTGGTCAGGTTTATGCAGCTAACCATGGCAGTCAAACACATATGTCCTTATCTCTTTACTGCACTTGTAAGCCCTGTTCTTCAAAGCTTTAAAAAGAATTTTTCCATATGACAGAGTCTATCGTGAGACTTTTCACGTTTAAATAATCATCCTTATGTCTCACCTGACTTGGAAAACAATTCCTCGTCGGTTCTTACCGGGCATTTATCAGTTATCCCACAACATAGCTAAACATTTTTAGAAAAATGATGCGGGGATTTAAAGCCCGTTAAGAGTGGGACAAAGAAAAGAAGCTACCTGTGAAAACAGGTAGTTTTCTAATTTTTAATGATTCAAGTTGATTAAAAAGAAATCTCAACTTCAGAGATACTCTCATCCTGTAGTTTAATAAACTGGATTTCAAGGAAGCCGTCGATATACCTTGCTTTTGTACCTTTCCGTTTAACTGGAGCAGGCAACATATGCATGGTTTCTTCTGACTCCCGCTGGATAAAAAATTGGTGGCGGGTGTGCTGCAGTTTTAAATTGCCAACTTCCTCATTTGATACAGGTAGTTTTACATAAATATAATCATTCGTTTCAAATATTTCAGGAGTCCCTTGCTTTAAAGATCTCTCATTCTTATTTTTTTGCAAAAACTCTCCTTGAAATGGGAATTGTTGTGATAAATCCCCTCCAAAAACGTTTTTCATAACAGTCTGTATATAATTTTCAACTTCCTTTGGATTCATTTTATTAAAGTGTTGGGTAAAGCCTGTTTGGTCAAATGGAAACTGCTTATTCCAAGGAAACATCCTTCCACATCCTTACCTTAAAAAATAGATATTAGCATGATATGCATGGGTCTATAAATAGGTTAGTAAAGCGTATATGTTGTAGGACATAAAGCTTAATGTTTATAATGGTCATTAGGTAAATAAGGAGTGAGGTCATCAGATGAATACATCAGAAATGAGTACATACAAAATAGGTCTTTTTTATACTGCAGGATCTTATTTTCTTTGGGGAATTTTGCCTTTATATTGGAAAATGGTTGAACATGTATCAGCAGAAGAAATATTGGCACATCGAATTTTCTGGTCCTTTATGTTTATGATCGTTTTACTAACATTTAAAAAAGAATGGAAAAATGTTAAGACTGCAAGCCAAAGGATCATCAAACAGCCTTTGTTATTTTTTTCTTTACTATTGTCATCATTGCTAATTAGCATTAATTGGTTCGTCTATATATGGTCTGTTAACCATGACAATATGATTGAGGCAAGCTTAGGATACTACATAAATCCTTTAATTAGTGTGCTTTTAGGGATGATCTTTTTTAAGGAAAAGCTAAATCTTTTGCAAAAGGTCTCTTTTCTTATTGCCGCTATTGGAGTAATGATTATGACACTCCATTATGGTCAGGTTCCATGGATTGCACTTACATTGGCATTAAGTTTTGGCCTCTATGGATTAACAAAAAAGATGACAAAGCTAAGTCCTGCCATCGGGCTAACTTTCGAAACATTGGTGGTAACTCCAATTGCTGCTTATTATTTATGGTTGATTTTCAGCAATGGGAAAGCAGAGTTTCTTGCATTTGATATATCGACAAATGCGTTATTGGTTGGTGCTGGGATTGCAACTGCATTACCTTTATTGCTATTTGCAAGTGGTGCCCAGCGCATTCCATTATACATGGTCGGTGTTTTACAGTATATTGCACCAACAATCACCTTGATTATTGGGATTGTTTTATACAAAGAACCTTTTTCTACTATTGAAATCATTACCTTTTCGTTTATTTGGAGTGCGTTAATTCTATTTACATTATCTAACTCAAAATACTTAAGTAAAGTGGAAATAAGACGTACAAGAAAAAAGTCAATTGGTTTATAAAGGGAGAACATAGGAATGGATGCTAAGGAATTATTAGATGCTTATCGACAATTATGGGTAAATCGTTCATTACATGTAAAAGAGGATGAATTTGAAACACTTTGGTCTTCCATTGTAATAGAGCTGAAGGACGAAATGACACACCCGCGGATAAGAAAAACACCGGATGTGAAATTTCATTCAGCTATTAAAAGAATTATTTCATCATCATTACCTGATACTTATAAAGTTAAATTAATTGAATTGCACAGCAAGGTATTAGAAGAAGTTAAAAATTAAAGTGGAAACTGTGAAGCTTATAATAAATGGTTATGAAGGAGGATTTAATAATGTTACCTATAAATAAGAAGGATGTACAAGCATATCTTGATCAATTTTTAAATAAACAAGTATATATTCATTTAGAAACAACTACTGGTGCTTATTCAGCCCATAAAAACGAATCAAACATGACTGTGGTTGCTTTCATTCGCAATACTAAGGTAGTTTATAATCAAGCAAAAATTACAGGAAATGGTCCTTACCGTGTTGGGTTAAAGCTGGCTGAGGGCTGGATCTATGCCGAAGGGTTAACTGATTTTCATTACAATGAAGAAAATCAGCTGCTTATGGCCGGACACAACTCAGAAGGTCAATTGGCCATTGCATTACAAATAAGTGAGAATCCTTTTAAATATTAAGTCAATATGGAGTAAATTAAATTCTTTGTAAAAAAAGGAGATTGAAGTATGAAAGAACATGTTCTAGTAATCTTGCCACATCCTGATGACGAATCGTTCGGTGTTGCAGGACTGATTGCACAAAAAAGAAAAGCAGGTATTCCTGTAACTTATGCTTGCGGTACATTAGGCGAGATGGGAAGAAATATGGGGAACCCTTTATTTGCAAATCGTGAATCCTTGCCGCTTATCCGTAAAAAAGAGCTAGAAGCTGCTTGTGAAGCCATGGGTATTCAAGATTTAAGAATGCTTGGTTTACGTGATAAAACTATTGAGTTTGAAGATGATGAACTTTTGGCAGATATGATGGAAAAGATTATTGATGAAATTGAACCATCACTTGTTGTAACCTTTTATCCAGGTTTTGCCGTACATCCTGATCATGATGCTTGTGGGGCAGCTGTGATCCGTGCGTTGAAAAGACGACCGGTTGAAAAGCGCCCATTAACATATTGTTTAGCATTTTCCAATGATCGATTTGAGAAAATTGGGGATCCTGATGTCACAATCAATATAACTGATGTAGCAGATATCAAATTTAATGCTCTTAAGGCTCATCGTTCACAAACGGAGGGAATGCTAAAGCAAATGGAGGAAAAACTGTTGAATAAAGATCCAGAAGCTAAGCATTGGTTTGAAACAGAAGTGTACTATACGTATAATTGGAAAGATTAATTTAACCTCATTAAATATTACAAAAAGCTAATTCTAAATAGAATTAGCTTTCAGCTTGTAGACAAAGTCTGATATTCAGGCAGGTCTACAAGCTTTTTTTGTCGAATAAAGAAGTAAAGTTGGTTTGAGGGGTGCAAATATATGTTATCGAAACAATCAATGGAAGGTCGTTATCAAATATCGATGATTGCACTTGATGAAGTAGTTCCTGCTAATCATCTTGTTCGAAAGATTGAAGCCGCTATTGGTTTTAGTTTTATTTATGACTTAGTTGAAGATTTGTATTGTTTGGATAATGGTCGTCCAAGTATCGACCCTGTTGTGTTAATAAAGATGGTATTTATTCAATATGTATTCGGAATTAAATCAATGAGAAAAACAATAGATGAGATTGATACGAGCGTTGCGTATCGCTGGTTTTTAGGTTTTGACTTCAATAAAAAGATTCCCCACTTTTCCACCTTCGGTAAAAACTATGAGAGACGATTTAAAGACACTGATCTTTTTGAGAAGATTTTTTACCATATTCTTAATGAAGCTATAGAAAAAGGGTTTGTTGATCCTTCTGTTGTTTTTATAGACTCTACACATGTTAAAGCAAATGCAAACAAGAGGAAGTTTATAAAAGAAGCTGTCAAAGCAGAAACAAAAAGCTATCAAACTCAACTAGAAGAAGAGATAAACGAAGATCGAATTGCACATGGAAAAAAGCCTTTACCCCCTCAAACAAAGGCGGAGACGAAAGAAATTAAAGTAAGCACAACTGATCCTGAAAGTGGCTATTATGTTAAAAATGAACGAGAGAAACAATTTGCCTACTCCTTTCACACAGTTTGTGACAATAAGGGATTTATACTTGCCAATCAAGTGACCAGTGGAAATGTACACGATAGTCAGGTAATAAATCCTCTTGTAGATGAATTGATTGAAAAAGTAGGCAAGCCTAATGCTCTTGCTGGAGACGTAGGATATAAAACTCCACCCGTTGCGAAATATTTAATGGACAAAGAAATTAGACCTGTTATGCCTTACACAAGACCCCACACTAAAGATGAATTCATGAAAAAATATGAATATGTCTACGATGAATATTATGATTGTTATATTTGTCCGAAGGATCAAATACTTCCTTACCGTACAACGACCAGGGATGGTTACAGACAATACGCATCAAATCCAGCCATTTGTAAGGATTGCCCACTCCTTGATTCCTGTACACAAAGTAAGAACAAGAGGAAAATGATTCACCGACATATTTGGGAAGATAACATTGATGAAGTTAATCATTTACGGCATACAGAAATGAATAAAAGCATATACGCTAAACGAAAAGAGACAATAGAACGTGTCTTTGCAGATGCTAAAGAAAAGCATGGTATGCGATGGACCACTTTAAGAGGAATTAAAAAAGTGGCCATGCAGGCGATGCTAACTTTTGCTGCCATGAATCTCAAGAAAATGGCAAACTGGGCATGGAAGTATCCATGCCCAGCCTAAGAAAATAAAGAGAAAATGCAAACCCCATTTCAAATCAAGGATTTGAAATGGGGTT
>NZ_LATZ01000133.1 GCF_000981385.1 Bacillus sp. SA1-12 | reverse complement strand
ATGGTAAAAAATCTTCTCAAAAAGATCAGTGTCTTTAAATCGTCTCTCATAATTTTTACCGAAGGTGGAAAAGTGGGGAATCTTTTTATTGAAGTCAAAACCTAAAAACCAGCGATACGCAACGCTCGTATCAATCTCATCTATTGTTTTTCTCATTGATTTAATTCCGAATACATATTGAATAAAGACCATCTTTATTAACACAACAGGGTCGATACTTGGACGACCATTATCCAAACAATACAAATCTTCAACTAGGTCATAAATAAAACTAAAATCAATAGCGGCTTCAAGCTTTCGAACAAGATGATTAGCAGGAACTACTTCATCAAGTGCAATCATCGATATTTGATAACGACCTTCCATTGATTGTTTCGATAACATATATTTGCACCCCTCAAACCAACTTTACTTCTTTATTCGACAAAAAAAGCTTGTAGACCTGCCTGAATATCAGACTTTGTCTACAAGCTGAAACTCCCAACAAGGGAGTTCGTTTTTATACTTCATCTTCTGTATAAGGATCCTTTTCATAGCCTGGTAAATCACCAAACGATGTCATTATGCCTTCTTCATCAAGCTCATCTTCATAGCGTTGATGCTGGCTGGATGGAAATACAGTAATTTCTTTACCTTCAATATCTGTGCCAATAAAGTTTTCAAAATCTTCTACATACCCGTCAGGATCATTTGATTCCATCCTTACATCATTATAATGATCCTGTGGGTCAGCAAAGTCTGAAGGTGTTTCAGAAGAGCCAAAACTGTTGACAATTTGATACGCATCCTCCGCATCAAAGGCGACATTTTCATCTTTCTCATCATAATCAAATTTTCCGAATGGAGGCATAAGTACACCTTCCTCGATTGGACGATTATGTGAGACAACTTGTTCTCGTGCATGCTCCACACAGGCTGTTGCAGTGGGCATAGCATCTAGTCGTTCTAGTGGAATATCTACTCCGCAAATTTCGCATTTCCCGTAGGTTCCATTCTCAACTGCTTTTAAGGCACGGTCAATATCCAGTAATTCTTCTTCTGTATGTTCATTTAGTGCGATATCTTTTTCACGCTCATATAATTCTGTTGCCTCATCTCCAGGATGATTATCATAGCTGGAGAGTTCACCCATTGATTCATGGGCGTGTCCTTCTTCTAAACCAAAATGACCATTCATCTTAAAGCGCTGTTCAATTTCGTTTTTCATTTGTAAAAGCTGTGAACGGAAGGTCTCTACTTGTTGTGAACTTAGCATGCCATCCACTCTCCTTCCTAAATAGATTTCTACTACCTATTATGGGCAGTTCTTAATAAAATCATGTTTGTAAAAATGTACAAAAAAGAAGTTTATAAAAAAGAACAAACCACTTGCAGGTGGCAGAGTTTTAAGTTAGACACTTATTAAATGAATGTCCAATTAACAGGACGATGGGTGAAAATACAAAATACATTTGATTGAGCAAATGCTGTGTAAAGTTGAAAACACCAATTCAGCTTATTATTACCATATATGCCTAAAAAATGATGATTGTTTTAGGTACCTTTTCATTTTAATCCTGAACAACAAGTTATATAATAAGGATATAATACGTTGATTGGCTCTTTTCTTATTTATGGACACCAGCTTAATCTATTGACACACTTTTTTTGTAGGTGTATCTTTATATAAGCGATTTTTCGGTTTCGGGGGGATAAGATTGATAACAACTTTGGATCACACAATAAAAGAAACTATACAACATGCATTGGAAGAGGCAAAGCAAACGAATCAATCGGTGATCGTTAGCCGAGTGCAAGAAGTGGATGCAATTGACCCCCTCCATTTCTTTGCTTCTGAACAAGATTTATATTTAGGAGAACGTTTCTTCTGGTCAACGCCATCTTCAGAAATGACAATGGTAGGACTAGGAAATGAATTCGTGATTGAAAGCGAAAATCAAACATTTGAACGGTTTCAGAAAATTGAAAAAGAATGGAAGCGCTTTAGTAAAAGGGTCGTTACTGAGAATCAAAAACAAATTGGGACAGGCCCTTTACTTTTTGGTGGTTTTTCTTTTGATCCGAAAAAGGAAAAAGGTCTGCTTTGGGAAGGATTTTCCGAAGCAAAATTTGTGTTGCCTACTATTATGCTTACGAAATTTCACAACAAAGCCTATTTGACAATAAATAAAGTGATCACTCCATTAGATCAATTAGATACTTGTATCAAACATTTCGAGCAGGCTTTTGAAAATGAGTCGCCACTTATTTATCAAGTAGATTGTGAAAAAGGTAACGAATTCGCATCGATTGAATTAAAAACAGCCGAGTGGGTGGAGGCTATTGAAAAGGCAACTGCTGATATACGGGCAAAAGAGCTTGATAAGGTTGTGCTGGCGAGAGAAGTACACCTTGAATTTATGAATAGGATTAATCCTTATCAAGTTGTTGGAAATCTTCAAAAAGAACAGCCAACAAGTTTTATTTTTGACTTTGAAAATGGCATGCATCATTTTATCGGGGCAACGCCAGAAAGGCTGGTTAAAAAGCAAGAAAATGAAGTTCTTTCCACATGTCTTGCCGGGTCGATAAAAAGAGGAAAAACAGATGATGATGATGAGTTGCTTGGCCGCCAATTACTGCAGGATGAAAAAAACTTAATTGAGCATGCGATTGTTGTTAAAATGATTAAGGAAGCTTTTGAAGAGTATTGTTATGAAGTAACGGCACCTGTTGAGCCAGCTTTATTAAAAACAAAAAATATTCAACATCTATATACACCCGTAAAAGGGTTTGCGAAGGAAGGTCATTCTTTGATCTCAATGGTTGAAAAACTGCACCCGACTCCGGCATTAGGCGGCTATCCTAAAGAAAAGGCGATCGAAAAAATTAGGGAGCTTGAGCCAATGCACAGAGGATGGTATGCCGCACCGATTGGCTGGTTTGATCATGAGGATAATGGGGAATTTGTTGTAGCAATTCGTTCTGGTTTAATTAAAGGGAACCGAGCAGCATTATTCGCTGGATGTGGAATTGTTGAGGAGTCGAAGCCAGAATCCGAATATTATGAAACAAAGATTAAATTAAAGCCAATGCTGTCTGCATTAGGAGGCGCAGATCATGAATGTAGTTGATACCTTTACACGTTATGTTGCAAACTTTGTTGATGAAATGGTCAGTTCCGGAGTTGATACAGCTGTTATTAGTCCTGGTTCACGTTCAACTCCCTTAGCGATTTTAATGGCAGAGCATCCTAAGCTCACCTGTTATATAAATGTCGATGAAAGATCAGCAGGCTTTTTTGCGCTTGGGATTGCCAAGTCTCAGAAAAAGCCTGTTGCCTTGTTATGTACATCAGGAACAGCTGCTGCCAACTACTACCCTGCAATTGTTGAGGCCCATTATGCGAGAGTTCCGCTTCTTGTATTAACGGCAGACAGGCCTCATGAATTAAGAGATGTAGGGGCACCTCAAGCCATTGATCAACTGCATATGTATGGCAATTATCCGAAATGGTTTGTAGATCTTGCCTTACCAGAAGAACAGCCCGGAATGCTTCGGTATGTTCGAACAGTTGCAGCGAGAGCAGTTGGTATAACAGAAACAAGTCCTGCCGGAGTGGTCCATTTGAATTTTCCGTTTCGAGAGCCATTAGTGCCTAATATTAGCCTATCTGACTTATGGAATCAGCAGGATAATCGAGAAACATATTTACATATCCCTAATACAAGCTCCTTTTTAGCTAAAAAAGAGATCGGCGTGATTGCATCGATTATCCAAGGTTCATCAAAAGGGTTGATTATTTGTGGCGAACAACATGATGACGCCTTCAAAAAGGAAATTCTAAAGTTATCAGATCATTTGAAATTTCCTATATTGGCAGACCCTCTGTCACATTTACGCAGCATGAGCGAGATGACTACGGGGGTCATTTGCAGCTATGACTCTCTTCTAAAAGATCCAGTATTGGGAAATGAACTTAAACCAGAAATTGTAATTCGTTTTGGATCAATGCCTGTTTCTAAGCCGTTAATGTTAATGCTTAAGAACAATCCGGATATCATTCAAATTGTGGTAGATCAAGCGGGTATATATAGGGATCCTACTTTAAATGCTTCCCATTTAGCAGCCTGTAATGAAACATTATTTTGTGAGAGCCTGCTGAAAATGGTTAGTGAAAAGCAAGAATCAAGATTCTATCAGTCATGGTTTAAAAGTGATGAAGTTTATTGGGAAATGATAAACCATTCCATGGAGCAAACTCAAGAAATGTTTGAAGGAAAAATTGTATGGGAGCTTCAAAAGCTCTTACCAGAGAGAAGTCGTTTATTTGTTGGCAATAGTATGCCGATTCGTGATATCGATACCTTTTTTAAAAAGGATAAAAAAGATATTACACTATTAGCAAACAGGGGAGCTAGCGGTATAGATGGAATTGTGTCAACAGCACTTGGAGTAAGTGCTGATGTAACAAAGCAAACTTATTTACTAATCGGTGATTTATCATTTTATCATGATTTAAATGGATTACTTGCAGCAACTCGTAATCAGCTCAACATAACAATTCTCCTGGTTAATAATGATGGGGGCGGAATTTTTTCATTTTTGCCGCAGTCAAATGAAGAAAAGCATTTTGAAACACTGTATGGAACAGCTACTGGTTTAGATTTTTCACATGCAGTGAAGATGTATAATGGTATGTATCATAGAGTCGAAAGCTGGCATGAATTGCATACGGCTTTTCATACTGCTCAGAAAGTTATGGGTCTAAAGGTAATTGAAATTCCGACTGACCGCAAAAACCGTGTCAAATTTCACCGGGAATTGTTAGATCATGTTTCCCAGGAAATAAGAAAAGTGTTGATCCAATGAAAATTAGAGGGATCAATTACAATGTTGACGTAAAATCGGAAGGACAACCGCTTGTACTCCTCCATGGATTTACAGGCAGCTCGGATAACTGGACATCCATTTTAAATGAAATAACGAATACAAGTTTTATTCTTATTGATATTATTGGTCACGGCCAAACAGAAATTCCAGAAGACCCAGCAAGGTATACGACTGAGGAAGCTGTTGAGGACCTCGTAACAATATTAGACGATTTAAACATTGAAAAAGCAAATTTCCTGGGATATTCAATGGGAGGAAGGTTGGCCTTATCCTTTACCGCGACTTATCCTAATCGTGTAAATAAACTGATTTTAGAAAGCAGTTCACCTGGAATTAAGGACACGGAGGAACGGGAAAAACGAAAAAAATCAGATGAAAAGCTAGCTGAGAAAATAATTGAGAAAGGCATTGTTTCGTTTGTCGATTATTGGGAAGACATTCCTCTTTTTTCAACACAAAAGAGATTGCCTGAAAAACAAAAAGAGAAAATCCGAGAAAAAAGACTGCAAAATTCCTCTATAGGACTTGCCAATAGCTTGATCGGAATGGGAACTGGTGTACAACCCTCATGGTGGGATAAGCTGCCGTCACTAAAAAATCCGATTCTCCTTATCTGTGGTGAATTAGATCAAAAGTTTTGTGACATAGCTAATACGATGCATCAAATGTTCCCCAATACAGTCTTAAAAGAAATAAAAGACACGGGTCATGCAATTCATGTGGAACAACCGCGAATTTTTGGTAAAATAGTAAATGAGTTTTTAAATTCAGCTCGATATGGAAAATAGGAGGCTTAAAATATGGCAATAGAATGGATTACAGAACGCCAGTATGATGAAATTATTTATCAAACATATAATGGTATAGCAAAGATCTCGATTAATCGTCCGCATGTACATAATGCATTCACACCTAAAACAGTTATGGAATTAATTGATGCTTTCGCCTATGCACGTGATGATGAAAATGTTGGAGTTATTATTCTGACCGGTGAAGGAGGAAAAGCCTTTTGTTCAGGTGGAGACCAAAAGGTTAGAGGACATGGCGGTTATGTCGGAGAAGATCAAATTCCACGTTTAAATGTTCTTGATTTACAACGTTTAATCCGCGTGATTCCAAAACCGGTTATTGCAATGGTTGCTGGTTATGCAATTGGCGGCGGTCACGTATTACATATTGTTTGTGATTTAACAATTGCTGCTGACAATGCTGTATTTGGACAAACCGGTCCAAAAGTTGGAAGCTTCGACGCAGGTTATGGCTCAGGTTATCTTGCAAGAATCGTCGGCCATAAAAAAGCACGTGAAATTTGGTACCTATGTCGTCAATACAATGCTCAAGAAGCATTGGATATGGGATTAGTCAATACAGTTGTTCCTCTTGACCAATTAGAAGCTGAGACTGTGAAGTGGTGTGAGGAAATCCTTGAGAAGAGTCCTACAGCGATCCGTTTCTTAAAAGCAGCATTTAATGCGGATACGGATGGCCTTGCAGGAATTCAACAATTTGCCGGAGATGCAACCTTGCTTTATTATACAACTGATGAAGCGAAAGAAGGCCGGGATGCCTTTAAAGAAAAACGTTCTCCAGACTTTAAGCAATTCCCTCGCTTCCCTTAATAAAAAAATGGTTAACAGCTTGATGATCTCCTTTCATCAGGCTGTTTTTATTAAATAGATAAAAGCAGGTGGTGAAAAAATGGAACAATTAATGCCAAATTGGTTAAAGCAGCGTGCTGAATTAACTCCAGATCGTCTGGCCATAAAAACAGAGAATATCGAGCTTTCGTTTAAACAATTACATGAAAGAGCAGTTCTTCTGGCACATCAATTATCATACAGCGGAGTGAAAAAACATCAGCATATTGGAATTTTAATGAAAAACAGTGTTGATATGGTTGAAACAATCTTTGCTGTTTTATCCATCGGTGCGGTTGCTGTTATGTTAAATACACGTCTCACAGAACAAGAATTAGCTTGGCAGGTGGAAGATGCAGAGGCAGCTTACCTGATTTGTGATCGTGAATTGCATGACAAAATTAGCGCGAAACAGGATGTGAAGCTACTCATAAATGAAGAGCTTAAACAAGTAAAAATACGGAGAAAGGCTTTCATATCTTTTGATGAAGACGTTGCAACAACACAAGTTGCCACCATTATGTATACCTCTGGGACCACGGGGAATCCAAAAGGGGTCATGCAATCCTATGGCAATCACTGGTCAAGTGCAATTGGCTCTGCATTAAATTTAGGCTTGCGGGCTGAAGATCGCTGGCTGCTAGCAGTCCCGCTTTTTCATATTAGCGGATTATCTATTTTAATGCGCAGTGTGATATACGGAATGGGGATTGTATTATTTGAGCGTTTCGATGCTAAAAAAATGAATGCCGCCATTATTCATGATCATGTAACAATCGTTTCAGTTGTCACAACTATGCTTCAACAAATGCTGGAAAAACTAGATAAGCAGCAATTTCCTCCTTCATTTAGGTGTATGCTCGCAGGTGGAGGTCCAGTTCCGAAAAGCATTCTCGAGGAATGTCAAACCCTTAGAATTCCTGTTTATCAAACATATGGAATGACGGAGACCGCTTCACAAATTGTTACGTTATCACCAGAGTATAGTATGAAAAAACTTGGCTCAGCTGGAAAACCATTATTTTCTTGCCAGATTAAAATCGTCAAGGACGGAAAAGAATGTGGAGCACTTGAAGAGGGGGAAATCGTTGTAAAAGGCCCCAATATTACAAAGGGCTATTGGAAAAGAGAGGACGCAACAATAAAAGCGATTAAGGACGGCTGGCTGCACACAGGTGACCAAGGCTATATGGATGATGAGGGCTTTTTGTATGTTCTAGATCGACGGTCAGATCTTATTATCTCAGGAGGCGAAAATGTCTATCCTGCTGAGATTGAATCGATACTGCTGTCCCACCCAAAGATAAAGGATGCGGGGGTTATTGGTGTTGAAAATCAAAAATGGGGGCAAACTCCATATGCCTTTGTCTCATCAGATGATGAAGCACTCTCGATACCAGAGTTGCTTGAATACTGTAAAAGCCGCTTAGCTCCATATAAAGTACCAACAGGTATAACCATTTTACAGGAGCTACCGCGAAATGCTTCAAATAAGCTGCTTCGTCGAAAGTTAAAAGAACAAGTAAACCAACAAGGAATAAGACAATGATAAACATAAAAACTGTTAAATTGCACCATATTACACAAACGTTAAAATCTCCTTTTACTTCAAGCATCGGCTATGTGACTGATCGAGAAAGCATACTAGTGGAAGTGACAGATTTAGAGGGAATTAGCGGATGGGGGGAGGTTGTAGCTTTTTCAACTCCCTGGTATACAGAAGAAACGATTAACACCGCTTTTCATTTATTAAAAGATATTTTAATTCCCTTAATTATCAATCAGCCGCTCACACATCCTGAACAGCTTCAGGCAGTGTTTAACAAGGTGAAACGAAACTATATGGCTAAGGCTTCACTTGAAGGAGCCATATGGGATTTATTTGCAAAAAAGCAAGGGGTGGCTTTAGCAACTGCATTGGGCGGTGAACGAGAAGTAATCGAATGTGGCGTAGTGGTCGGGATTTCTTCCATCACTAATATGACGGATCAAATCAGTCAATATATTGAAGAAGGCTATAAGCGTTTTAAAGTGAAAATATCACCAAAACAAGATATTAAGCTGATTGAAGATATTCGAAAGCTATTTCCAGATTTACCATTAATGGCGGATGCAAATTCTGCTTATACGTTGGCAGATGTTGATCGCTTGAAAGAGCTGGACCAATTTGGATTAATGATGATTGAACAACCGCTTTCCGCAGATGATATTATCGATCATGCTAAACTTCAACAAAAACTAACGACGCCAATATGTTTGGATGAAAGTATTGTCACCAGTGAAGACGCCAGAAAAGCTATTGAGCTGGGAAGCTGCGGTGTGATCAATATTAAACCAGGCCGTGTCGGCGGTTTGACGGAAGCGAAAAAAATTCATGACCTTTGTAAAGCTCACAATATTCCGGTCTGGTGCGGGGGTATGCTAGAAACAAGTATTTCCCGAGCCCATAATATCGCACTGGCCTCTCTTGCTAATTTTTCAATTCCAGGTGATATTTCATCCTCTTCAAGGTATTGGGAAGAAGATGTGGTGAGTCCGGAAATTAAAGCAGTTCATGGCAAGATTGCAGTGCCTAAAGGGAATGGGATTGGTTTTCAAGTAAACATGGAAATCGTTAAAAAATACCGTCATACTAAAACGGTAATAAAAAGCAATTCTTAAGATTTAAAAATAAAATTCTCTATAAGTAAAGTTTATGTATTTCATAGATGTTAAGTTAGAAATGCTTTTTTTCATATTGGAGTTTTATTTATCTTATCCGTATACTCTTGGTGAAAGGAATCTTTTAAAAACGATAGAAAGGATTCTCTTTCTGCTCACCTTTCAAATCCAGCTGTTTAGGCTGGATTTTTTTTGATTTGGAAATAATTATTTTCTTTTAAACTGAGGCTGAGCGCTCTCGTCTCATCTTGGGCACCTAGCCCTAAAGGGTCTAACCAATCTGGTATTGAAGGCAAAAATATCTTTTACTCCATATCGTTTTGTTACCCGAGGCTCCCCAAGACACTTGCTTTTATTTTTGTCGAGAAAAGATGATTGACAAATATGGTTGTGTGCATTAATTTTGTATTAAGGAAACTTTTTTAACTCAATAAATAAAAAGTGTAATAATCTAAAAGAGTGGCATATACTAAAATATCTAAAACGCTAAAAAATTTTTCGTTAAAAAGTTGCGTTAGGGAAACATTTTCTGAATGAATGGGAGGAAATAAAAGTGAAGAAGTGGTTGGTAAGTCTAGCAATAATTACAGTTATGTGTTTTCTCACAGCTTGTGGAAATAATCAGGTTAATGGTAATAGAAAGGAGAAAATCCAGGTAACAACAACGACAGGTCAAGTTGCTGATGTTGTCAAGAATATTGGCAAGGATAAAGTAGAAGTTGTTTCGTTAATGGGACCTGGGGTTGATCCGCATCTATATCAAGCTTCACAGGGAGACATTCAAAAATTAAATCAAGCTGATCTTATTCTTTATAATGGCCTCCACTTGGAAGGGAAAATGAATGAAATCTTTGAAAAAATGTCTAAAAATAAACAAACGGTTGCAGTAGGTGACTCAATTCCTGAAAAGATGCTATTACGTACAAAAGATTCAAATGCACATGATCCTCATGTTTGGTTTGATATTAAAGCTTGGATCCATACAATCGATTCTGTTGAACAAGAGCTTACAAAGCTATCTCCAGAGAATGAGTCATTTTTTAAAGAAAATGCACTTGCCTATGAACAAGAACTTAAGGAACTGGATCAATATGCGAAAGAACAAATTGAAACCATTTCTGAAGAAAGCCGGGTATTAGTTACAGCTCATGATGCGTTTAGCTACTTTGGCCATGCATATGGAATTGAGGTTATGGGCTTACAAGGATTAAGCACAGATTCTGAATATGGTCTAAAGGATGTACAAAGTTTAGTTGATACCTTAGTTGATAGAAACATAAAAGCCGTCTTTATCGAAAGCAGTATATCAGAAAAGTCGATTCAAGCAGTTGTTGAGGGGGCTAAAAAGCAAAATCATGAAGTGGTTATAGGCGGTGAACTCTTCTCTGATGCAATGGGTGATGAGGGGACAGAAGAGGGGACATATGCAGGGATGTTTAAGCACAATGTCGATACAATCGTCTCTGCTTTAAAATAAAGATCTTCTTCAAAGAGGTTGTTGATTTTTCGAAAAAAGCAATTATTTTCGGTTGTTTCTTATCTCTCCCCTCGCATTTTATGAGGAAAGTTCAACATCATCTCTTTGATCCAAAGAACAAAGGATGAGAAAACAGGCTAAATAAAAAAAGGTTGGTGTAAAAAATGATTCCTGTTCAAGTTGAAAATTTAACGATTGCTTACCATCATAAGCCTGTGCTTCAAGAGGTAAGCTTTGAGGTGCCTGAGGGAAAGTTGATTGGTATTATCGGACCGAACGGCGCTGGGAAATCGACTTTAATTAAAGGTATCTTAGGATTAATAAACACTGCTTCAGGTGAAGTCCAGATCTTTGGTGAGCCATATAAAAAACAGCGCAAGCGTGTTGGCTATGTTCCTCAACGCGGCTCAGTTGATTGGGATTTTCCAACAAATGCATTGGATGTTGTGTTAATGGGCAGATACGGCCATATTGGCTGGTTTAAGCGGCCTGGCAAAAAGGATGTGGAATTTGCACGGGAATGTCTCGACAAAGTCGGGATGCTGGAGTATGCAAATCGGCAAATCAGTGAACTTTCCGGCGGACAGCAGCAGCGGGTTTTCTTAGCAAGAGCTCTTGCACAGGATGCAGATGTGTATTTTATGGATGAACCCTTTGTTGGTGTCGATGCTGCGACTGAAAAAGCGATTATCTCCCTTCTTACTGAACTTAAAGCAAAAGGTAAAACCGTGATGGTTGTTCATCATGACTTACAAACGGTTGAGGAGTATTTTGATTGGGTGCTTCTATTAAATATGCGAAAAATCGCATATGGACCTACAAATGAAGCTTTTACGATTGAGAACTTACAAAAAACATATGGCGGGAAACTAACCTTTTTACAAGACCGATCCATGTTGGTTGTGGAGAAGGGAAAGGGGTGATTTGAAATGCTTGAAGCGATCCTTAGCCAGCTTCAAAATCCGAATACACAATGGGTATTAATTGGCACAATGCTGCTAGGAATAGCAAGCGGTGTGGTCGGAAGCTTTACTTTGCTAAAAAAACAAAGCTTAATAGGAGATGCGATGGCCCATTCAGCCTTACCAGGAGTTTGTATAGCGTTTCTTTTATATGGGTCTAAGTCGTTAATTTGGTTTTTAATTGGAGCTGCCATTGCCGGTTTCATTTCTGCCTTTTTTATTCAAGGAATTATTCAGCACTCACGCATCAAGGAAGATTCGGCGTTAGGAATTATTATTTCTGTATTTTTTGGTTTCGGAATTGTTCTGTTAACCTATATCCAACATAATGGAGCGGGAAATCAAAGCGGCTTGGATGATTTTATTTTTGGTCAGGCAGCATCAATGGTCTCTGCAGATGTTCAGCTAATCGCAGTGATTGCACTGATTCTGCTATTATTAACATTGTTATTCTATAAAGAATTTAAATTATTAACCTTTGATCCTCAATTTGCAAAGGGGCTGGGACTGCCAGTATCATTTTTTAATGGCTTGCTGCTTTTGCTTATTGTTTGCTCTGTCGTAATCGGCCTTCAAACTGTCGGGGTTGTTTTAATGGCAGCTATGCTTATCACTCCAGCAATAAGTGCAAGGTATTGGACTGATAAGCTAAGCCATATGATGATCATTTCCGGGATTATTGGAGGTATTTCCGGTGTAACTGGTACCATGTTAAGCACAATAACTAAAGGGATGGCAACAGGTCCGCTTATCATTATTGCAGCAACAGCACTTTTTCTCGTATCACTCATTTTCGCACCGAAACGAGGATTACTTTCAAAGCTGTTAAAACAGATTACCTTGCGGAAAAGAACAGCAGTTGAACAGCTGTTATTAAGTGTTTACGAGATTGCAGAGGGAGGAAATCTTGAAAAGATTTCAGAAGAAGAGCTTCTGAAAAGAAGAAGATTATCAAAACGTCTGTATCAATATGCAAATCAGGTGCTGCAAAGAAATGAACTGATTACTAAAACAGGCGAGCAAATTTGGAAGCTAACTGATAAAGGAATTGAGAAGGGCTATGAGCTTGTACTAAAACAACGGTTATATGATATGTATTTGATGCATGAAATGGAATTCGCTTATTTAGATCTCGAATCAAAGGATGATCTAAATCTTGCCAGGATTTCTTCAGATTCAAGAGCTCAGCTTTTGACCTTATTACAAGTACATCAGCGTGTACCATTGCTGCTTCCGAAATCTGCAGTTTATGGTGACAAGGGGATGATGATGAATGACATATGATTTGTGGATTATTGTTACTGGTTCATTGGTTGGGATAACATGTGCAATGGTCGGCTGCTTTTTAGTTTTACGCAAGATGGCAATGTTGGCTGATGCCATTTCACATACGGTATTACTGGGAATTGTAGGAGGCTTTTTAGTAAGTCAGAGCCTGGATGGACCCTCCTTACTTATCGGAGCTGTCGTTGTTGGACTTTTAACTGCTCTGCTCGTGCAAGTATTAAGCGGTAAGGGTGTTCAGGCAGATGCAGCTATCGGAGTCGTTTTTACATCACTGTTTGCCATTGGTGTCATTCTTTTATCGGTCTTTGCAGGAAATATCCATTTAGATGTAGATCATGCGCTAATGGGAGAAATCACTTTTATTCCTTGGGATACGGTTGAATGGAACGGAATGGAGTTAGGTCCAAAGGCTGTCTGGCTTTTATCCTTTGTATTTCTTGTCAATCTGCTAATCATTTTCTTTTTTTATAAGGAGTTCAAGATTAGTACATTCGACCCTGCCTTAGCATCAGCAATTGGCATTCCCGTTTTGTTCATCCACTATTTGCAAATGGGGATGCTATCCATTACAACGGTTGCTTCCTTTGACAGTGTTGGTGCCATTTTAGTTGTTGCGATGCTGATTGTTCCAGCTTCGGCTGCCTATTTAATAACCGATAAGCTATTAGCGATGCTTTTCATAAGTGCAGGCATTGGTGTTTTCTCAGCGATTAGCGGTTACTACATGGCAACCTTATTAAATGTTTCCATTTCAGGTGCAATGGCGACCTCAACAGGTATTGTGTTTGGACTCGCATTTTTCTTTTCACCAAAACATGGACTGCTTGCAAAAAAACGCGCACAACAAAAGCTTTCAAATGTTCAATAATATAGCGAAAGGCGCTTGCTTTCAGTAATAGCTTAACTGCCTATTTGATTAAACTAAAAGAGACAGCTATTTGCCAAGGCATCCTTTTCTCACAACTGTACGTATACGCCCAACGCTTTGCCGTTGGGGCTTGACCAAGACAACAAAGCTAATGTCTACCTTTTAAAAGAAGAGGCTGATCACCAGTCAGCCTCAAATACAATTTTTTATTTTTTCTATTCCATTAATCCATACTCGATTGCGCGATCAGCAACAAGCCCATCCACATCATGTGGAAGGTTATCCAATGATCCAAACTCATAATCCCATAGATTGGTAAAGGAATCAACGAACATTGGAAATGACTCAGCATTTGAGTTTTTCACCTCATTGCGAAATGAATTAAGTAAGCTTTCCTTCAACATGATTACCCCCTTAGGAATTTCTACTAGTAGTTTGTGAAAAATCAGAAATAATATGTAGCTTCATGAATAAAAATGAAATTCATTATCAATAATACAATAGAAAGGAACAAACAGTTGCCTCTGCTTGTTCCTTATCGGATCATAAATTTTAAAGGTCAGATGGTTTAAAGGTTTTGCAATCTGTTTCTTCACTGTTATCAGCTTTTTTACCAGCATGACTGACTACATAGATTGCATCAGCACTGCATTTATTCCCTTTTGCCCAGTAGTGACAGTTATTCACTTCACAAAGTACGTCTTGTGCCATTTTTATTGACCTCCTTAGTAATAATGAAACACATAAATAGTCTTCCATTTTTGACGTGTTTCATACCTGCCTTATCACATAAAAGCCTTCTGGTAGCGTGTTAATTGATTCCTTTCTGAAGCTAGGGTCTTGCCAATTTGGAATAGAAGGTAAAGAATTGCTTCTATTCCAAATCGTTTTATTTACACTAGGCTGATCAAAGAGCTTCCACTTTTGATCTTAAGATTAATTTTGCCTTAAATATCGTTTGTCCTTCATAAACAACTTCCAAAAGTATATAAATCCCGGAAATAGAATGAGAAAACCAACAATATATGTGGCGAATAATGCCCTAAATGCAGTTGGATGAGTAAAACCGGATTCAATTGTGACATCAGGGTAAATCATATAGGGTAAATGTGCACGGCCATAGGCATAGCTTGCTGCTAAATATTGAATGGTTACGGCAATGACAGCTAACCTTGGTCGGCCAATCCGCTGCTTATGCTTTGCAGATGGTAAAAATAAGGCTGAACCAGCAAGAAGAAATAACACAACAGAACCAATGAGAAAGGGCAGATAATCCAACATTTTAGTGTAAAGCCAATTGGCTTCAATTCTTAATGTCAGCATGATGAAAAAAGCCATGACCAGTGAAATCGGTCCTAAAATAAGGGCATCGCGCCGGTAAATCCGATATGCATCTAATTCATCAGCAACATTTGAGTAATCTGCAAGCAATAAGGATGACAAAAACAGTGTACTGCTAATAGCGAAGCCCATAAATGCATAGATATTCGGGCTAGTAAAAAGGGCTGCAAAATTGAGCTGGTGAACACCATTAACCACTTCAATATAACCGCCGTGTGTAATGGGGAGAACCAGCATTAATAGCGCAGGGATAATAAAGCCGGAAATTCCAGAGACATATGTAAGTGCTTTTTCATAATCTTTTGCAATATGTGAGAAAACGAGGAATCCGCTCCTTAATGCAAGCAAAATGAGAATAAAACTTCCCGGCAATAGCAGCACAGTGCCGAGAATATATGTCGCACCAGGGAAAAAGCTGACAAGGGCAATGACAATTGCTACGATAAACACATTTGTTACCTCCCATGTTGGTGAGAGGTAGCGATTTGCAATATTTGTTGCATTTGTTTTTTCTTTCTTGATATAAATCATTGACCAAAAACCTGCGCCAAAATCCATGGTCGCCATTACGGCATAGATAAACACAAATCCCCATAATACAGTAATGGCAAGTAGTGAATCTGCTGTCATATTCGACCGTCCTTTCAAAGCTTTAATAAATGCTGATACTCCCGGTTCCAGATGCTTCATTCTTAAGTTCATTCTCAACTGGATGTCTTTTAAAGTAATATTTTAAAACGAGCAAAACAGCTACGCCCAAGATCACATAAATGAGTGTAAACAGGATAAAGAGTAATCCAATTTGGGATGATCCTGTTACAACCTCGGCAGTGGCCAATACGCGGTAAATCACCCAAGGCTGTCTTCCGGTACAAGCAAAGATCCAGCCAAATTCGATTGAAAGCAACGCTAAAGGACCGGCAATAACAAAGGCGAGCATAAAAGGCTTAGGGAAAATTGGTTTTTTCAACAGCTTATTCCATATAAATCCAGCCATGGATAAAAAAATTAAAAAGCTGCCGATTAATACCATTCCATTGAATAAAGTGTGGACAAATAATGGAGGCCAATACTCTTCAGGAAAATCATTTAATCCGACAACAACCGTTTCAAAGCTATTTCCAGCTAGAAAGCTAAGGGCCCATGGAATTTCAATGGCATATTTTATTTCCTGTGTTTCCTTATCTGTAAAACCGCCAATCGCAAGCGGTGCGTAATCCTGTGTTTCGAATAATCCTTCTGCCGCTGCAAGCTTTTCAGGCTGATATTCATGAAGCATTTGTGCTGATTCATGGCCATTTAAAGCGGTTAATAATGAAAAGATTCCTCCAATAGCAAGGCTTAACATAAGGGCTTTACGGTGAAACTTAAGAACTCGTTCATTTTTCCGGTGCTTAAGCATTTTAAAGGCGGATATGCTGCAAATCATAAAGGCTCCAGTCATATAGGCTGATACGGCAACATGTGAAGCCGAAATAAAGAAGCTTGGGTTAAAGAATGCTGCCCAGGGGTCTACATCGGCGATTTCACCATTTTCAATTCGAAAACCTGCGGGTGTTCCTTCAAAGGCGTGAACATTCGTTATTAATACCGCAGAAGCACTTGCACCTAATAACACAAGGGATACACTTAAAATCCTCATTTTTGGGGAAATGCGATCAGCAGCATAAACATAGATGGACATAAACAAGGCCTCGATAAAAAAAGCATATATTTCAATTTGGAAAGGCAGTGCCATTACTTTTCCGATCACTTCCATAAAACCGGGCCAAAGGAGCGCAAGTTGAACTCCGGCAATTGTTCCTGTAGGAATCGCTACTCCTAGCAAAACAGCCTGTCCCTTTGTCCAGCGCTTCGCCATTATTGCATAATCATGATCTTTCGTTTTTTGATATAGTAACTCTGCACACAGTATCATTAATGGCAAGCCGACTCCCAATGTTGCAAAAATAATGTGAAAGCCCATTGTGGTCCCAAAAAGGGAACGAGCCAAAAGTAGATCATCCATCAACTTTCCGCCTTTCTTTTCCATACCTTTTTAATTCTTCCATAGTGTCCACAAATTTCTAGATAATATTCTAAGCCGGTAGGTAGATCCAAAAACAAAAAAGGTGAGCGAAATTTCGCTCACCTTTTACGGATTATTTAGCTGATAATGCTTTTTTTAATGTTTCAAGATTTTTGTTCATGATACTAAAATAATCTTCATTATTATTTAGGTCCTCTTCTGTAACAGTTTCCAGATTGCTTAAATGCAAGGCTTCTGCACCAATTTCTGATTGAACAATATCCGTGACATTGCTGCTTACATTCGTCTCAAAGATAATGTAGTTTATATCATGCTCATTTGCAACATCGATGATTTCTTTTAATTCTTTTTGTGAAGGCTCCTCAGTAGGAGACAGGCCTAAGACACTGATTTGCTCAATTCCATATCGCTTTTCCCAGTATCCATAGGCAGCGTGTGAGACAAGAATTTCTTTTTTATCAGCTGTCTTTACTAAATCTTTAAATGATTGATCCAAGTCTTCTAATTGAGATTTTAATTGCTGAAAATTTTCTTCAAATGTCTCTTTTCCTTCTGGATGTATTTCAATAAGGGATTGTTTAATATTTTCAGCTAATGTAATAGAGAGAACGGGATCAAGCCATACATGGGGATCTGTATCACCATGGTCATGCCCGTCATGAGCAGCTTCTTCCGTATCAGCTTCATCTGCATGCTCATGGGCAGCTTCCTCACCAGTTTCCTCCTCTTCGTGATTATGATCTTCCAACTCAATTCCTTCTCCGGCACTAATAAATGCTACATCTTCTTTAGCCAAAGCTTCTTCTATCTGTGAAGCAAAACTTTCAATCCCAACTCCTGAATAAATAAATCCATCAGATTCAGCGATATCCACCATAAGTTTTGATGTGGGCTCAAATGTATGAGCATCTCCACCAGGGGGTAAAATGCTTTCTACTTCTACTAAATCTCCGCCAATTTTTTGGGTGAAATCTTCTAAAGGAAAAATGGTCGTATAGATTTTTATCTTGTTAGATGATTCCGAATCATCTGCTGTTGATTTGGTATTATCCTCACCGCAAGCAGCTAAAATAGCAGTTATTATTAAAAAAATACTTATAAGTAATGATCGTTTTTTCATGTTATAGCTCCTTCTTATCATGTAAAATACTATTAATTGAGGTTCCTGCCCTTAACTAGAAATAAATCAATATCATTCCGATTAAGCCTTACCTATTATATCTTAATCATTTCGATTTGAGAACTTTTTTTCAAAAGATTTTGCATGAAATGACTGAAAAAGGATAAGTAAGAATTCTTCGGTTGTATTAAATAGTAATTATTACGATTTAAATAATATTACAATAATAGAGAAAAAACAAGACATATGCTATATTTAAATTAATTATTTTTAGATGGAGGTTTTTGAAATGAGAATTATTGATGAAATATTATTACATAATGAGAAGTTTGTAGCGGAAAAAGAGTATGAAAAATTTGAAACAACTAAATTTCCTAATAAGAAGCTTGTCATTTTATCTTGTATGGACACAAGACTAGTAGAATTATTGCCAAAAGCGATGAATATTCAAAATGGTGATGTGAAAATCGTAAAAAGTGCAGGGGCTATTGTTGCACATCCGTTTGGAAGTATTATGAGAAGTATTTTAGTAGCCGTATATGAATTAAAGGCCGATGAAATATGCGTTATCGGCCACCATGATTGCGGAATGAGCAAAATAAATGCGGATGCTTTCCTTGAAAAGGCAGTTGAGAGAGGAATTCCAGAGGAAAAAATTGATACGCTTAGATACTCTGGAGTTGATTTGAATCAATGGCTGCAAGGCTTTGACAGTGTTGAAGATAGTGTTCGCGATAGTGTAGATAAAATTAAAAATCATCCGTTACTAGTGAATGGCATCCCAGTGCATGGTTTAGTTATTGACCCTGCAACAGGGAAATTAGATATGGTTGTAAATGGATATGATGAATAATCAATCATAAAATGTGAAAAGCAGTGGGTTCGTATAGGCCCACTGCTTTTGTCACGTTTAGCGGTCATTTATCATCATACACTTCAAATAAGTATTGGTAGAAATCTTTCGTCTTGTTTGCAAAACGCTTTGTGTTATTATTTTTTTTGCATAAAACAATTGAGAATGATGCAAAAATGAGTATCATACTGCACATAAAGAATAAGCATAATAAACCGATTATTATGGACATGACCATTCCTCCTTTAATTTTATAGTTTTAGCTTAAAGTATGGAACGCGTTTCAGAGCAAGGAAAAGTTGTTTAGTGAAAAGGTGAGTAAAATGGCAAATATTAAAGATATCGCTAAAATGGCCGGTGTATCAGTTACAACCGTTTCCCGGGTATTAAATCAACATCCATATGTAAGTGCCGAAAAGAAGGAAGCGGTTCTGCGGGCAATTCAAAGATGCAATTATCAACGAAATATTAATGCTGTTCATTTAAGTAAGGGAAAAACCTTTTTAATTGGAGTTGTCATCCCGTTCTCAAACCATCCTTATTTTGGATTGCTGCTTGAGGGTATTGCAAATGAAGCATTAAAAAATAACTATAAATTAGTTTTGATCCAAACGAATTATGAGGAAACACGAGAAATAGAAGCTCTCACGATGTTGAAGCATAAGCAAATAGATGCATTAATTATTTGTTCAAGGATTTGTACTTGGGAACTTATTGAAGAATATCGATCGTACGGACCAATCATTTTATGTGAGGATACACGAGGGAAGATGGTGTCCTCCACCTATGTGGATCATTATAAAAGCTTTTTAAAGGCTTTAGATTATTTATTCAGGAAAGGTCATAAAAAAATCGGTTATTGCATTGGGAGAAAATCAGGAGCCAACAGCAAACAGCGAGCTTTAGCCTATAAAGAATTTCTTAGAAAGGTTAAGTTACCTTTTCATCAGGATTATATTTTCTATGAATGCTTTAACTTTGAAGATGGAGAAGGGGTTGTAAAGCGCCTGAGGAAAATGAAGAGCCCGCCTTCCGCCTTATTGGTTTCCAGCGACCAGGTTGCTGCAGGGATATTAACCTGCTGTCAATCGGAAAAAATAGACGTACCAGAGGAGCTTGCCATTATGGGGTTTGATAACCAGCCAATTTCAAAATTGATGAAGATCACGACGCTGGAAATCCCGCTCATTACGGTAGGAAAGAAGCTTTTTCATCAGGCAATTAACGATACAAACATTACGCAGGAAGAAATCGTGGTTACATTAATTGAACGCGAAACCGTTTAATGGCCGTGTTCTTTTTTTTCAGGAACAGGATCGAAACCACCAGGATGGAAAGGATGGCATTTTAAAATCCGTTTTATAGTTAAATAGCTTCCTTTGATAATACCGAAGCGTTTATAAGCCTCCAGCCCATAATGGGAGCATGTTGGATAAAATCGGCAAGTTGGCGGAGTCAATGGTGAGATGAACTTTTGATAAAATTTAATAAGTGAAATAAAAATGTTTTTCATATTTCGAACCAAATCTCCTCATCTGTTTTCCTTTAGTATACGATGTTTTTCTGAAAATCCAAGTTTTCGCGCTTTGTGCATAGTAAATCGTTGTCCTCCTGAGGCAGGAGCTTCTTAATTAAAATTCTCCGTCAGTTGCGTTATTATGGTACAATAAGAAAAGAAATTTTACTTTTGGGAGTGAAGAGAATGCCATCAGTTGAAAGCTTTGAATTAGATCACAATGCTGTAAAAGCACCATATGTCCGTCATTGCGGAGTGCATAAAGTAGGGAGCGATGGTGAGGTAAATAAATTTGATATTCGTTTTTGCCAGCCAAATAAACAAGCGATGAAGCCAGATACCATTCATACACTTGAGCATTTATTGGCGTTCAATATCCGTGAGCATGCTGAAAAATATGATCACTTTGATATTATTGATATTTCACCAATGGGATGCCAAACGGGCTATTACTTAGTAGTAAGCGGAAAGCCTTCAGTCACAGAGATTATTGATCTATTAGAGGATACATTAAAATCAGCGGTTGAAGTTACTGAGATTCCAGCTGCTAATGAAACACAATGCGGCCAAGCAAAGCTTCATGATTTAGATGGAGCAAAACGCTTAATGCGCTTTTGGCTTGAGCAGGATAAAGAAGAACTAGCAAAAGTATTTGGGTAATTACAAAAGAGGAAGCGCCTTGACCAGCCCCGACAAGCATAAGACGCTCAGGAATAGAAGACGTTTTTTGTCTTCAATTCCTGAGGGGCATATGACTCGAGGGGCTAGTCGCTGGAGCTGGATGTCGAAACGCTTATTCACACATTATAGTGTTTTAATAATTTTCCGTACCTTAAAAAGGGCGTCTCAAAGGGGATAATCCCTTAAGACAGCCCTTTTTTAATCCTTTCGATAACTTAAACGAGCAATCGCATCATGCAAATGTATGGACTCCTCGTTACGGCATTCCACTGTAAATGCTTGAATAAAATCCAATTCATATAAGTCTGCCGCAACAAGTCTTACCATATCCTCTACAAATCGCGGGTTTTCATATGCCGTTTCTGTAACCATCTTTTCGTCAGGACGTTTTAAAACGGGATGAATTCTTGCACTTGCATTTGACTCTGCAGCTTCTAATAAAGCAGCCTTCCAATCCTTTTCCTCATGAAAATCTTCTGTGAACTCTACATTCATGGTTACATATCCACGCTGATTATGAGCACTATATTCGCTAATTTCCTTTGAACAAGGACAAAGAGTTGTTACTGCACATGTTAAAGAAGCTGAACTAGTAAATCCAGCACCTTCAGTATAAGAAACAGCTATCGTTGCTTCTGCATGATTTAAACCGATTAATTCAGAGCTTGGTCCTTTACGTTCGTAAAACCATGGGAAGGTTACTTCAATACTGGCATCCTTTTGTTTTAGTCGTACGGCAAGCTCTTTTGTAAAATCATAAAGGTTCTTGATTGAGAGAGTGAACCCTCCATTTTGACGATATGTTTCAAGCTGCTCAGTAAACCTGCTCATGTTTGTCCCTTTCGAATCATGAGAGATTTTACTAGTCATTTTAAAACTAGCAATGGTTGTTTGCTGTTTAGGATTAAGTTCAGATTCTATCAAAATCGGATGTTTTACATTGCTTATTCCAACTGCGTCTATTGTAAAGAGAAAGTCTTTTTTTGTATTTTGCAAATCCGGCATCTGATCCTTCTCAGTAGGTTTTACCTTTAACCCAGGTTCAATAGAGCCAAATAGCCTATGACGTTCCTTTTTTGGCGGCAAGTTTATCTTTCTAGTCATCTTGATCCCCTCTCACTTACTAAGATATTGAGAGTATACTGTAATTTGATAGAAAACATCAATGTTTATATCTAAAAATGTGGAAGGAAGCAGAAAAATCATCATGAATTATAGTTGCTTGAAATAAACTGTCATAACTTTAAAGGAAAACTAGTATCCTATAACATACTAAAAATTAATAGGATAGGAGTTTAGAACATGAGTAAGCCCATCTTCCCTTTGTTAAGAGAGCTATTTGCTCTAGGGTTAATTGGATTATTTTTCTATTTATTTTTATTTGTAGATTTTCAAGACATCTCTTTCAATATACCGTCTGAGCTATTAACAGTGAATACAATGTTTTTAAGTATTTTACTAGAAGCGATTCCGTTTATTTTATTAGGTGTTTTCGTTTCAGCCTTAATTCAAACGTTTGTATCAGAAGAATTTATAAAACGTGTGCTGCCAAAGAATGCTATTATTGCCCTTTTACCTGCCGCTTTATTAGGAGCTATTTTTCCTATATGTGAATGCGCAATTGTTCCAATTGTAAGGCGTTTATTGAAAAAAGGGATGCCTTTGCACCTGGGTGTAGTCTTCTTAGTCGGCGCTCCGATCTTAAATCCAGTCGTGTTTGCCTCCACCTTATATGCCTTTGGATTCCATGTTAAAATTGCTTATGCAAGAATGGGGTTAGCTTTTGTTCTTTCTATCATAATTGGGTTTTTGTTTTATCTTCTTTTTAAAAATAAAGATCAATTGAAAATGACCCAGGAACTGATAACTGGACATTCTCATGGAGCTGAACCAGCAGGGAAGCTTAAAGCAACATTGTTTCATGCCAGTGATGAATTTTTTGAAATGGGGAAATTTTTAATCTTAGGTGCATTTATTGCCAGCCTTTTTCAAACATTTTTGGATCGTACCATTTTAACAGAAATTGGCACAAATCCCTTCCTATCACCTGCGGTCATGATGGGATTTGGCTATATCCTTTCATTATGCTCTGAGGCGGATGCTTTTGTTGCTGCTTCGTTTGGAGGCTCGTTCACAACGGGATCTTTACTAGCATTTTTAGTATACGGACCAATGCTTGATTTAAAAAATACAATTATGCTATTCGCATTTTTCAAGGCAAAATTTGTGGCTGCATTTATCGCTATAGTGACAATAACTGTCTATCTTTCCATTCTGGTCTATCAGCAGATATTCCTGTAGAAGGGGGTTTTGACATGAAACATAACGAACACTCTCGTTTTCACATCTACTTAAGAGGCATTATTTTAATTGGGTTTACCTTACTTATGTTGAAGTTGGTGTTAACAGGGAATATGATGAATTTTATTGCCCCGAAAATGATGCCTTTTATTTATTTTGCAATGGTTGTTTTTTTATTGCTTGGTGTGATGCAAATTTGGCGAAGCGGGTCAAAAAAGGAGGCAGAAATTGATTGTGCTTGTGGAATGGAGCACTCAAGGTCTCTTACTTCTTTCCGGTCGTTCTTAGTATATGTGCTTTTTATAATTCCTGTAATTACAGGATTTCTGTTTCCAGAAGCTGTATTGGATAGCTCAGTTGCTGCAAAACGCGGGTTTAAATCAATTACCGCAAACGAAGCCCAAGCAGATGAAGCTACTGACCAAGAAGTCTATCTTGATCAATTGGACGAGGGGATTGATGACAAAGTGGCACAATCGTCGAATATACCGGATGTTCCTCTAGAACATCCAGAAGGATTTGAACTGCAGGCACCTCCAGAGAATTATTATGCACAACTTGAAAAGAAGATGCTTAATATGGATACGATTTTACTAACTGAAAAAGATTATATCGCCATGACTTCAATTCTTGATCAGAACCCAAAGAAATTTGTCGGAAAAAAGGTAGAGATGATGGGCTTTGTATATCGGGAGGATGATTTTCAAGATAATCAATTCGTCCTTGCTAGATTCGGCCTTTCCTGTTGTGTAGCAGATGCATCTGTTTATGGAACTCTTGTGACAATAAAAGATGCTAACCGATATGGTGACGATCAATGGATAAAAATAGAGGGGACATTAACGACGATCAACTATCATGATTTAATATTGCCTTATATTAAGGTGTCGACCGTTGCAGAAATAGAACAGCCTGATGAGCCGTATGTGTATGAAAACTATAATTAAACGATTAATAAAAAGAGCACGTTTCTTGCAACGTGCTTTTTTTATTATTTTTACATTATAAGCGGCATACACTTACAGATAAAATTCATCATTACTTTTCTTTTTCGCTCTCTTTTTCATTTTCCGGAAGATCATCTGCCTTTTTAACAGGATCGACCGTGTGTTTATATTGATACGCTTTACTAGTCGTTAAAACACTTAATAACAAGACAATGATAACGATGACAACACAGATAATTAAGATAGTTTTCATTATGACTCCTTTCGAACTAAATAGAGGGTAAAAAATTAAATAAATTCAACTATTATCATTTTAACATGTTAAATCTTTACCTATAAATATTGATGTTTAGATAAAATAGAATGTTTTGGAGAAAACTATTTAGGGTAAATAGTAACTAGAATAAAAAGGAGGATTATTTATGTCAGAAAAACTAATAAATACCGTCAATAAACAAGTAGCAAACTGGACGGTGCTTTACGTCAAACTACATAATTATCACTGGTTTGTTAAGGGAGAAAATTTCTTTACACTTCATGAAAAGTTTGAGGAGTTCTACAATGAAGCGGCTGTTCACATTGATGAATTAGCAGAACGCCTTTTAGCGTTGGAGGGATCTCCTGTTGCAACGATGAAGGAATGTTTAGAGCTTTCATCAATCAATGAAGCAGAAGGAAAAGAATCAGCACAACAAATGGTTCAATCCGTTTATGACGATTTCTCTCAACTTGCAGAAGAACTGAAAGAAGGTATGGATCTGGCAGCCGAGGTAGGTGATGAAACTACTGGAGATATGCTATTAGCGATCCACCAAGGTTTGGAGAAACATAATTGGATGCTTAAGTCGTTCTTAGGCAAATAAAAAGGAAAGGGTAAGACCCCTTTCTTTTTTTGCTGTTTTTGAAAAAACTGTTTTTAATTTTGACAAATTAGTGAGTATTAAAATCTGTGTTGTTCTTGAAGTGAGAGTTGAGAAGTAGAACTTGAAGCATTCTGTGGTTAACAATTATTTTTCGTTAATTCCTTTTTTTGTTATAACTAATATTAAATCCATCGGAGACTCTGATATTATGTTGATTTGAACGATAAGTTGAGATTTCTCTATGAGAAACGGGACAGGCCAAATTTCTAAGCATGTGCTTTATGGGCTGAGGTTACTCTTGAACCACTGTTTAAGATGGGAGGCAGCAGCGAAAATCAACCATTCCGTACTGCATAGTAAATAGCAACAAAGTTTGCGAAAACAGCCTTTTATTAAAATTCTTTCTCAGCCAATTCCTCTGCCATCTTCTCAGTTAAATAAGGAGTGATTAAGGAATGTAAATCATGATCAGATAATTGTTGAATCCACATAAGGATATCTTGTTTATCTGTATTTCTGATGATTGATTGTACATATGCATTTACATCTTCTTCATCCGCCCGAAATTTTCTTATTTCCAGATGTTTAATCAAATCATGATTCATTGCAAATCCTACCTCCAGCATAAACTCCATCTAACGCTTCTTTTAATTTCTCCATTAGATGAAAAACTATTCACAGACAGAAAGTATTGAATAAATAATTCATTAGGGACAAAAAATAATCAAAGGAAAAAGTGAAGGAGCTGTCATCCATGGAAAATACGAAGAAAACTTATTATATTACAGTTGCAAATGGCGAGATTTCTCAACTTAGCACTGTTTCCCCTTGGGACTTTAAGATTGAAGCAACAGATGATGAGATTATTAAACTGCGACAATATTTTGATCAAGTATACTCAACAGATATCAAAGATTTTTATCGTGCTCACACACCTTATATCCAATACCATTATGATCGTGAAAATGATGAGATTGATAATACAAATCAGAAAATATACCGCATGATCTATGAGCTAGGAGATGATGAAGCGAAGGAACATATCCGCTCACAAGGGCTTATGTCAAGAATTGAAGAACAAGAATAAACCTTATACATGGATTATACATTGTGATAAGATTTAAAAAGGAAAAGTCAAACTGCTGCGTTATATCACTGCAGATTGGTCGGGCAATATGGTATATAAGGAGAAAATTGAGGGATTAAGTATGTATCGGTTTTTTGATTATTATCACAATGAAGTTCATTTATCATTTGAGGATCATCCATTTTCTACAAATCCAAAGCATGTTTGGGTTATTTGTCGATACAAAAATAAGTGGCTGTTAACAAAGCACTCAGATCGCGGCTTTGAATTTCCTGGCGGGAAGGTCGAAGAAAATGAAAAAGCTTTAGAAGCAGCAATTAGAGAGGTTAAAGAAGAGACTGGCGGAATTGTTCAAACAATCGATTATATCGGTCAGTACAAGGTAGCGGGCAAGGAGAGAACGATCGTAAAAAATATTTATTATGCGGTCATTAGTGAGTTAGTTAAGCAGGAAGGGTATTTTGAGACATTTGGTCCTATCCTAATGGAAGAAATACCTGAAGGCGTACAGAAGGATAGAAGATATAGTTTCATTATGAAGGATGAAGTGCTGCAAAAAAGCCTTCTGGAAGTTCAGAATAGATTTTTATGAAAAAATAAGAGGCGACAACAACTAACCCCTCAGGATGAGTGTGAGGGACCATTGTTTTTCAGCCTCTTTTTTCGTTTTTAATAAATTGCTTTTCTAAAAGCTCAACACCTTGGTACATGATAGTGGCAAATACTGCGATAATGAGCAGGCTTAAAAGCACCAACGTAAAGTTAAAAACCTGAAAGCCATATATAATCATGTACCCAAGCCCTTTTGCAGAAACGAGGAATTCCCCGACAATAACGCCAACCCATGATAATCCGACATTTACTTTTAAAGTGGAAACGATTGTTGGAAAGGACGAAGGAAGTATTGCCTCCTTGAAAACCTGGATTTTTGAAGCATCGAATGTTTTAAGAACCTTTATATAATTTGCATCTACCTCTTTAAACGATGTATAAACGACAATGGTAGTGATTATAACCGAGATAATCGTTCCCATTGCAATAATGGAAACAAATCCAGGTCCTAATGCGACAATCAAGATCGGTCCAAGGGCTACTTTTGGCATGGCGTTCAATATGACAAGATAAGGATCTAAAATCTTTGACAGACGATTGGACCACCATAAAATGGCTGCAAGTAAAGCGCCAAGAAATGTTCCCAAAATGAAACCTAAAACTGTTTCGAATAAAGTGACTCCGATATGAGGCAAAAGGGTTCCATCATTTAACTTCGTTACAAATAAACTCCATATTTTCGAGGGAGAGCTAAATAACAGCGGGTCAACCCATTCTCTCCTCCCAGCAATCTCCCATAATCCAAAGAAACAAATAAAAATGAGAAGTTGATAAAATTGCACCCACTTTTTTTCCTTTTCAAGGCCGCGTCTATAGTTTTTGTGGAGGCGTTCAATCGTTTCATTTGACTTCAAGCTGGTCCAACTCCTTCCATATTTGCTGAAATAATGTTGAAAATGAAGGGTGTTGTCTAGCATCAAACGGTGTTAATTCTCTTAATTCCTTTGGGACTAAGTAGGTTCTATTAATTCTTCCCGGTTTTGCTGAGAAAACGAAGATACGATCACTCATCGCGATTGCTTCACCAATGTCATGAGTGACAAGCAGAGCTGTTTTCTGATAATCCTTTAACGTTTTCCAAACGAGGTCCTCTAACCTTAATTTTGTTTGATAATCCAGCGCTGAAAAAGGCTCATCAAGCAAAAGAATTCTTGGGTTTGTTGCTAATGTTCTCACAAGAGCTGCTCTTTGCCTCATCCCTCCGGATAATTGGCTTGGATACTGGTGTTCAACATTTTCTAATCCCATCTCTTTTAAAAGAGAAAGCGTGTTTGTTGTGGTTTCTTCCGTTTTTTGTCCGATAATTTTTAACCCTACTGTGACGTTTTCTTCAATGGTTTTCCAGGGAAAGAGATAATCCTGCTGAAGCATATAACCAATAATGGGATCAGGCTTTGTAATAATTTTATTAGCAATTTTTACACTGCCTTCGACAGGTCTGATCAACCCGGCAATAATTGATAAGAGTGTGGTTTTTCCACAGCCGCTGGGGCCCAGGAAGGAGACAAACTCTCCTTCCTCAACGTTGAGCTTTATATCCTCAAGGGCAACGGTTGCTGATTCCTTTGTAAAATACACATGATGTATGTGTTCTACTGTTAAAAATGACATGGTCGGTCCTCCTTGCTATTCGACTACTTCTTCTGCATATGTGTTGTTTACTAATGTGTCATGACTGATACGAGCTGGAAGCTCTCCTGCTTCCTCCATGATATTTTGAAGATTATCCCACTCTTTTTCATCTAGGATTGGATCAGTAGCGAAGGAGCCTTGGGCTTTATAGCGATCTACCACAGTTTCAATAAGCTCGAGTTCCGTATCTTCAAATTGAGGAGCAATTGATTTTGCAATTTCAGCTGCACTTTTATCTTGAACCCATTGTTGTGCCTTAAAGATGGCTGCAGTGAATTTTCTAGCCGAACTTTCATTTTCTTTAAGAAAGCTTTCTTTGCTCATAAACGTTGTGTAAGGAACCTTTCCAGACTCAGTACCGAAAGAGGCAACAATGTAACCTGTTCCTTCTTTTTCGAAGATGCTTGCGGTCGGTTCAAATAATTGAACAAAATCCCCCGTTCCTGAAGCAAAAGCACTTGGTATATTGGCAAAGTCAATGTTTTGGATTAAGTTGAGATCTGCTTTTGGATCAATTTGGTGTTGTTTTAGGACATATTCACCGACCATTTGCGGCATTCCGCCTTTACGCTGTCCCAAAAACGTACTTCCCTTTAATTGATTCCAGTCAAAATCATTGATTTTCTCACGGCTTACAAGGAAGGTGCCATCTGTTTGTGTGAGCTGAGCAAAGTTTATGACAGAGTCATTTGAACCTTGTGCATGGACATAAATCGATGTTTCAGAGCCAACAAGTGCGATATCGGCGCCATCCGAAAGCAACGTAGTCATCGTTTTATCTCCACCCCAGGTTGTCGTCAACTCGACATCAAGGCCCTCCTCCTCAAAAAAGCCCTCTGCCATTGCGACATATAAAGGTGCATAAAAAATAGAATGCGTCACTTCAGCAACCTTAATTTTTTCCGGGCTATTTTGATTACAAGCTGAAAGTGGTAAAACAAGGACAAGGGAAAGACATATTAACAGCAGCCATTTTTTCATGTTGCTAACCTCCTAGATGCAATGCATCCAAAATTTTTTATAAAATAGAAACGGTGATGGGTGAAATAAGCAGGATGTGAACTACTGATAATTTATGAAATTTGAAAAAATGTGTGAATGCCTATTATTTATTTAGTAACGCTGCTGTTTTGGGTATGTTAGTAAAATAAGATTGATTTTAAAGATGGAAAGAGTGAAGTATTAGATGAACGGTGAAATCATTAATAAAGTGAAATATCCTTCTCCAAACCCAGCTATTCAACTTTGGGTGGTTACATATGTGTCAGATCATTTAAAAGTAAAAGGATTATTGGCAGAACCAGTTGCATCAGGCTGCTATGATGGGCTTCTTTATTTGCGAGGCGGAATTAAAAATGTAGGTATGGTTAGAATTGGACGAATTGTTCAGTTTGCCTCAGAAGGCTTTGTTGTAATGGCACCATTTTATCGCGGCAATCAAGGCGGTGAAGGAAATGAAGATTTTGCTGGTGATGATCGTTATGATGCCATCTCAGCGATCGGCCTTTTAAAAAGACATCCTAAGGTGAATCCAGACCGTATCCATTTATTTGGATTTTCAAGAGGTGGTGTAATGGCCTTATTGGCTGGACTTCTGGCTGAAAACATCCGTTCTGTTGTAACATGGGGCGGTGTATCCGATATGTTTTTAACCTATGATGAGCGAGAGGATTTACGTAGAATGATGAAAAGAGTTATTGGCGGCACACCTACGAAAGTTCCGGAACGATATATGTGGAGAACACCTTTGTATGAATTAGAAAAAATGACTGCCCCCGTATTAATTATACACGGGGTCAAGGATAAAAATGTCTCTGTTGAGCATTCATACAGGCTTGAAAAGAGATTAAAGGAATTAAATAAAGAAGTTGAGAGCTGGTATTTCAAAGAATTTACTCACTATTTTCCACCGAAAACAAACCGTGAGACTTTACATAGGCTTTGCACATGGATGAAAAAACAATAATGTTTTTCAAGGCAGAGACAAGGTGGTATGATAAATATAAAAGGCTATGTGATGAAGAGGAGGTTTTCTTATGGGAATGCCTGTTGAATTTAATACAATGATTGTGACAAAAGGAAAAGAACAGCGTCTAGAAGAAAATGTGTTTCAGTTAACCAAAGAAGGTTATCGGATTTATCCAATTGATATACCGGTAGAAGTTAGAAAAACAAAAGATGGAGAAACGACTGGAGAAGCTATTGTAGAAAAGCTTCAGCTTCAGGAAAAGAAAACAGTTGTGACATATCGTTTGATTGCACTTAATTCAACAAATTAAAGATAGACAATAAACCCAGATGTAAGTGCATTTTTGAGTTCAAAACAGAAAAAGATAAATACTAATTTACAGTCCGATTTCCCTTTGGTCGGACTGTTTTTTTGTTGATTTGGCATGTTTTTGAGGGAATTGAGGAGGAAAACTTCAATAGTCAAACCTACATAAAGGGTGACAAAAGTAATTGTCAAATTTAGGATGGAATTATAAAGGCTTTCAATTGCTCAGACCTACCAATAGGACTGCTAGATAATTTTCGATAAGGTATCCTCTTTAAACGACAGAGTGAAAATTGCCCGACTCGTTTTTTGTTTTTTATGGGTCGGATGAAAGACAAATCACGAACAGCAATACTCGCTTTGGATATAAGAGGCTTTCTATAGGACATTTACAAAATTCCCAAAGGAGGGTTAGTCCGATTGGGGCTCTCTATAAGAAATTTACATGTTTCCTCAAGGAGAATTAGTCCAATAGAGGCTCTCTATAAGACATTTACATGTTTCCTCAAGGAGGGTTAGTCCAATTGGGGCTCTATATAGGACACTTACATATTTCCCCAGGAGGAAATGTCCAATAGAGGCAATCTATTTGGGTGATTCAATGTTTTTGAAGAGGTTTTTGCTTTGTGAATCACAGCCGGAACGTGGCAGCCATTCATACGCTGATAACCAATGCTGTTAGCGTTTTTTTACCAATAATCGCTCTGGTGCTAATTCTGTTTTGATTTCAACTGCTAGTTGTCATTTTTGTTCCTCTCAATCGATTCTGTTGAAGTGCATTTTATCTGGGTCTTTATGCAAAAAAAAAGAGGCTGAACGTGAAGTCAGCCTCCTAAAATAATTATTCTATTGGTCCGCCCAATTCAGCAATTTCAGATGAGACATGAGCAAATTTTTCAAAGTTTTTCTTAAACTTAGCAGCTAGTTCTTTTGCTTTCGTGTAATATGCCTCCTTGGAACTCCAAGTAAGATGAGGTTGCAATTTATCATCTGGTACACCTGGAACGTGAATTGGAATATTTAAACCGAATACTTCATCCTTAATGGTTTCAATATGATCTAGGTCTCCTTCGATTGCTGCCTGAACCATTGCTCTTGTATATTGAAGTTTGATCCGATTTCCAACTCCATATTCACCGCCAGTCCAGCCTGTATTCACTAAAAATACTTGAACCTCATGTTCGTCGATTTTTTGACCAAGCATGTTTGCATATCGTGTAGCTTGTAAAGGTAAAAATGGAGAACCAAAGCATGTGGAGAACGTTGCTTCCGGAGCCGTAATCCCGCGCTCTGTACCAGCAAGCTTACTCGTATAACCACTTAAGAAGTGGTACATTGCTTGTTCCCTTGTTAGTTTACTAATTGGTGGTAGGACGCCAAATGCATCTGCTGTTAAAAATACAATAGTTTGCGGATGTCCTGCAATGCTTGGCATAATGACTTTGTCGATCGCTTCTAACGAATATGCTGCACGGGTATTTTCTGTGAAAAAGGCATTATCATAATCAGCTTCACGGGTTTCGCTATCAACAACAACATTTTCTAACACTGCGCCATAACGAATTGCATTAAAAATTTGCGGCTCTTTTTCTTTTGATAAATTAATACATTTTGCATAGCATCCGCCTTCAATATTAAAAACACCTGAGGTAGACCAGCCATGCTCATCATCACCGATTAAACGTCTGTTCGGATCAGCAGATAAAGTCGTTTTTCCTGTTCCTGATAATCCGAAAAACAACGCAACATCTCCTTCAAAGCCAACATTTGCTGAACAATGCATGGAAAGAATATTATTTTCCGGTAATAAAAAGTTCATAACTGAAAAGACAGACTTTTTCATTTCACCAGCATATTCCGTCCCGCCAATCAAAATGGTTCGTTTCTCAAAAGAAACAATAATAAATGTTTCAGAATTGGTGCCATCGACATTTGGATCGGCTTTAAAATGTGGGGCATATAGGATTGTAAACGTCTTTTCTTTTGTTTCAGATTCCTTGTTGCCTTTAATAAAAAGTTGTCTGGCAAATAAATTATGCCATGCATATTCAGTTATTACTTGAAGCGGCAATTGAAAGCGCGGATCTGCTCCGGCATACCCATCGAATATGAACAGCTCATCCCGTTCTTTTAAGTAAGTAATGACTTTGCTATATAGTTTATCGAAGGCTTCCTCTGATATTGGCTGGTTAATCATACCCCAATCGATTTTATGTTCAATTGAACGTTCCTTAACAATAAATTTATCTTTAGGAGATCGGCCGGTATAGGCCCCAGTAGTTGCTCGGATGGCACCAGTTGAAGTCAATATTCCTTCTTTGCGTTCAAGTACCTTTTCAACGAGTTGAGCAACTGATAAATTATGTTTTGCATTTTCCCCTTGTACAAGTAATGCTAACTCATTTGTTATATCCACACTATTCATCCCCATTACCATCCTTTTCACAAAAAATTCACCTAATATTGATATATTACAACATTCTGGCTTTGTTTTAAATAGTATAACACATTAAAATAAATAAAACATACTATTGATGAAAAATAAATGAATTTTTTTAAGCCCATTTTATAAGTATGTATGGGCGCTTCCTCAGTCCGAGCATTAACATATTGTACAAGTGCATTTCAACACTTAAAAAATGAAGCATTATTAACCTCAGTAAAATTAATATATGTTTTTATAATGGGTAAGACTAATAAATAGTAGATGAAGATAAAAGTGTTATTTAAAACTTTCTAATTTAGGTTTAGGTAGAAAAAAAGAAATATGCCGGTAAGTTGTCATTTTTGGTTGACAGTAGTAAACCAGTACGCTATGATATTTCCTTGAACGGATTCTCTTATCCCGAGCTGGTGGAGGGACAGGCCCTATGAAACCCAGCAACCTGCTATCAAAGGAAAAGGCGACCTATCGACGACATTTTCCGATGCAAAGGTGCTAACCTGATGCAAGGCGAAGACCTTGATCGATAAGAGCGAAAGGCTATGAACGATTACAAACCTTTCCTCATGAGGAAAGGTTTTTTTGATAACAGAAAAAAAGAGTATCTTCTTCATTAGAGTTTTTACTTGGAATGCATGTGGTAAAGGTACATACTACTTCTGTTCACAAAACATGCCAACGTGATTCTTTTTACTAGAAAAACTGGAACTGCTCCAATATTAAGCAAAGATTCCATGTTTTTCAATTGTAATTAGACTTTGGGAAGAGTTCCGGATCAAAAAGAATGTAAACGAATATGAGGAGGCAGCTTTAAATTATGACTAAAAAACGTCTTTTTACTTCTGAGTCTGTAACAGAAGGCCATCCAGACAAGATTTGTGACCAAATTTCAGATTCAATCCTTGATGCTATTATTGAAAAGGATCCAAATGCACGTGTAGCGTGTGAAACGTCTGTTACAACAGGACTAGTGTTAGTAGCTGGAGAAATTACAACAAGCACCTACGTGGATATCCCAAAAATTGTTCGTGAAACAATCAAAGGAATTGGCTATACTCGTGCTAAGTATGGATTTGATGCTGAAACATGTGCTGTATTAACGTCAATTGATGAGCAATCCCCTGATATTGCAATGGGTGTAAACCAAGCTCTCGAAGCTCGCGAAGGGCAAATGACGGATGAAGAAATTGAAGCTATCGGAGCTGGAGACCAAGGATTAATGTTTGGTTTTGCTTGTAATGAAACGAAAGAGTTAATGCCTCTTCCGATTTCATTGGCGCATAAATTATCCCGTCGATTAACAGAGGTACGTAAGGAGGATATCCTTCCATATTTGCGTCCTGATGGTAAAACACAGGTAACTGTTGAATATGATGAAAATGATAAACCAGTTCGCATTGATACAATCGTCATCTCAACACAACATCATCCGGAAATTTCATTGGAGCAAATTCAACGCAATATTAAGGAACATGTTATTAAGCCAGTTGTTCCTGCAGAATTAATTGATGAAAATACAAAGTATTTCATTAATCCAACAGGTCGTTTCGTTATTGGCGGACCGCAAGGGGATGCCGGTTTAACTGGGCGCAAAATTATCGTTGACACTTACGGCGGTTACGCTCGTCATGGTGGCGGAGCATTCTCTGGTAAGGACGCAACAAAGGTTGACCGTTCTGCTGCATATGCTGCCCGCTATGTTGCGAAAAACATTGTTTCTTCTGGTTTAGCTGATAAATGTGAAGTGCAATTGGCTTACGCAATTGGTGTAGCACAGCCTGTTTCAATTTCTATTGATACATTTGGTACGGGCAAAGTATCAGAAGATGTTTTAGTTGAGGTTGTCCGTAACAACTTTGATCTACGTCCAGCTGGTATTATCAAAATGCTTGATCTTCGCCGTCCAATTTACAAGCAAACTGCAGCATATGGACACTTTGGCCGTCATGATTTAGACCTTCCTTGGGAAAGAACAGACAAAGCTGAAGCGTTAAGCAAAGAAGCGCTAAATCAATAATTTGAGCTAAAATGCTGTTAGGCAGGGTCTGATTCCTTAACAACAGGTTATATAGAGCTTTAATGAAAGTTCTGTATGTCCGTGTGGGAATCAGACCCTTTTGTCATTCAACTAGTACTTCTTTATGATGAATTTTAAATTAATGGGATACTTTATCATCAAAATGTGAATAAATGATGAAGAAGTAGACGTATACATCTTCATGAGGTTACATTTATGGTATATCTTATTAAAAGAGAACTTTTGGAGGTCTATAAATTGAAAAATGTCATTTTCATTATTACCTGTATGATCTGTGTTCTAATCATAAGCGGTTGTCAGGAATCTGAGACACATGGAGCACACCAGCAAACCGCTGATGAGGAAGTGAAAGCACCGAAAGTGGAAATTCAGGTAAAAGAGCATGTTAATAAAAATGAAACAACTCCTATCACTGCAACTGTTTATTATGGAGAAGATTTAGTAGATGATGCAAAGGTGACCTTTGAAATAAAACTAGGGGATGAATCAGAAAAAGTTGATGCAAAGTTGGCTGATACTGGTACATATACAGCTGAGTATTTATTTAAAGAGGATGGGGCCTATCAAGTGATTGCCCATACAGATGTAAAAGACTATCACACCATGCCTGTAAAAGAAATTCAGGTAGGAGAAGGTACTTCATTAAAGTCAACAGAGGACGAACATCAGAATCATCAGGAAACAGAAGCTGATCACCATCATGATGATGTAACCATTCAACTAGAGGAATTAACGAATGTGAAAGCAAAGGAAAACATCCCATTACAAACAACAGTGAATATGGAGGACCAAGCCTTTACTAAAGCTACGGTTAGATTTGAAATCTGGAAGGAAGGAGAAGAAAAGCATCATTATATCGATGCAGAAGAAACAGCCACAAAAGGAATGTACACCTCATCGTACCAATTTGAAGCTGCCGGCAGTTATCATATCGTTATTCATGTTGAAAAAGGAGAGATTCATTCTCATAAGGAAGCTTTAATAGAGGTTAAATAAAGCAGCTTTTGAATAATAAGGAGCATAGCTACTATAATTAGCTATGCTCTTTTTTTGTAGTAAACAAAGATTATTGATGAGATTGATGCCGAGTCAAATACTTTTCATATAGATATTGAAATCCGTACATTACAAAGGATTTCACTAAAAATAATATTGATAATTGCAGCCTGGATAATCTCACTAAAGTGACATAGCCAATTTTTTTGAACCAATTAATGACAAAATAGGTAAAAAAGGAATCAACCACAATATTTAAAATGACATACAAATAAAACTTTCCAAACGTGTATTTTGTGATCCAAAGAGCTCCCACTAGAAAAGGACCAAAGATTAACGGGAATTCAGCCAGAACATTTGGTTTTACTTTTGTTGGAAAATACCACCATTTTCTTTTCTCTGCTATCGATCCTTCTATAATAAGATATAAGCACATAAATAATGCCCCTGGAAGAAATCTTTTACATGTTTTTACACCTAATAAAGGTACAGAAAGCCAAGGTAAAATGGTCATTAACACAATGTATATCTTATTTTTTTTCATATTCGACATCCTTTTAATGTATATAAATTTATCTTTTCTTATTATTGTAAAGTTATGTATTTATTTATCATCTTACCAAGCTGTAAAGCCCCCACTTAAATTGCAATTGTAACAATAAAGATAGATTACTACCCGAAGAAATACGACGAGGAAGGATGTGGCGGTTTAGATAAAGAATCTCGCTTCTACAAGAATACTGTGCCTCATTTTAATTATTTTCGTACAGCATTTCTTTTTTCCCTCTCTTGTTAATATATAAGAAAGAGAGGGAGGGAAGATTTTTGACAAATAATTTAATACCAGTGTGGGATGAGCATTTATTTTGGTTAGAAGTTTTACAAGATCATGCCTATTTTGTAAGAGATCATCTTTCTGTCAGTGAGGTTGAATATGTTAAAATATCACAGCAATATATTCAATTGTTCGGTGAACTCATTTCCATGCTAAAAACGATTCCGCGTTCATCGAATCATACTGATCAAGCAATGATCCATTTTTCTAACAACGCTTGGCCTATAGCTAAGGGGTATTTCGAATTTGAAGGAAAGTTGCAAGCTCTTAGGATCGATAATAAAGTGAATCTCAATTTGTCACCAACCTACTTAAATGGAACATTGGCTGAAAATCAAGAATACTTACGTTTTCTAAGTTATTTGATTCAAGGGAAAGAGGCAGTCCCTTTACCTTTAGTTGAGCTTATGGATCTGTGGCTGGAGGATCAGCTGGGGCATGCTGTATTATTTCAAAATTTGCTTGATCCCATCGAAATCACTGCCTCTAGTCAAGCAGAGGCATTTATTAATAAATATCAGATATTTATTGTGCAAAATCACCACCTTAAAGGTTATTTACGATTCAAAGAGCCAGGGTTTGCTCGCCAAAGAGAATTTGCGAATGATGTTGGAAGAACAACACTGGAAATGAGCAGACTTATCCATAAAATGGTGATTAAATATAAAGAAAATAAACTTCTAAATAAGACGACCTTACGATTCCTGGAACATCATTTTCCTGAAACTTGTTATTTTATAAAGAAATTAAGCCATTATGCCCCAAATTTACAGGAAGAGGCTGGAAAGTGCTCTTTGAAAAGGCCATCCTATCTTAGTTAGCTTTTCAAAAGAGTATCTTCAAACAGGTACTTAGGTATAAGAAGAGAATCAACTTCTTTCCTGTGTGCTTTTTTGTTGCTAACCTCCATTAATTTTTCAAAATGCTTGATCAGATTTCTAAACAGACAAATCTATTGGCCCTTAAATGCAAGTATTAAAAAAGCTGCAAGAGCTGGTGAGCTTGGAAAAGGATTTGCAGTAGTGGCAGATGAGGTAAGAAAACTTGCAGAAGATACGAATCAGACAACATCCCAAATTCAAACGATGATTCAAAATATTGAAAAGGAAACAGAATCAACGGTTCTGATCATGGCACAAATGATAGGCATATCTAATGGTTAAATCAAAGTGTACGGGGAACAGAGGACGATTTTAATCAAAATTTTGCTTCTATATCCAACATAATTGCAGGTGTATATCCAAATTAAATAAAGAGATTGAAAATGTTTCTGAACATACTTATATTATGTTAGATTCAATCCAAAATATTTCAGCGGTTGCGGAAGAAACGACAGCATCTACTGAAGAGATTTCTGCACAATCATCACAACTAATAATCAAGTTAGGTGATGCTTTACACTATTCATTAAAAAAATGAATGATTCATATAAAGTAAGAAAGCGGCTTGCAATAGTGTGAGCCGCTTTTAAGATTCATTATGATTGCTGTTTAATGTTTAGTTATAACCTCGTTCCCCATATGGCTGGATATGATCAAACCATTTTTGATGAAGGTTACCGAGCTCCTCTTTTTCGTTAAAATATTCATGATCTTTCTTTTTAAGAACCTCTAAAATATCAAAGGTAAAAGCATCTTTTCCATAGTGGTTCCAATCACTTTGTAACTCCTTGTTCATATGACCGCCGTTTTCCAGCGTGAATTTGATCCCATTTAGTGTTTTAAGATTCCTTGTACTGCCAATAAAAACTTTTTGATTTTTATTGTTTTTAATTTGGTAAACTCCTGCTTCAATTGGCATTTCTTTATAATATTGTTTCAACTCTTTTTTACGTTCCAATTGTTACTCACTTCCTTTTATCCTTTATTTTTTTAACCAGTATTGGCTGCCGTCAGGTTTTCGGGCTAAAAATCCATATTCAATTAAATATCTCCTTATCATCACATAATCACCATATACAGTACTTAAAAGTTGATTTAATTCCTTTTCATCATACGTTTTCTCGCCTTCAATTCGCTTTGCAATTTCCCTTAGAATAACTAATCTTTGCTTTTCCTTTGGCGGAAAAGCTTTTAAACCTCCATTTTGACCTTCAGGGAAGAATTTCTTTACTATTTCCTGCTGCTCCTCCAAGGTAATATTGTATCGATCGTCGACCATTTTGGCAGTTTTGTGCAGAGGTAAGAATGCAGGTGCATGTTTATCCTGTTCTTTCAGTAATTCCATTAATACCAGAAAGGTTTTTGCTTGACGTTCCTTTTCCTTTAAAGCAAATCGGTGGTTTCGAATGGTAGAAGCACTGCCGATATCCATCTCCATTTGAACCTCCTTATCGCTTTTTCCTTGGTAAAAAAGGCGAAGAAGTTGATTCTGATGATCGGTTAGACCAGTAAGCTTTTTATCTAGTCCTATTAAATAATCAAATACAGAAATATGAGTAGTTTCGATATGAATCTTCATAAATTTTTCTGCTTCATAAAGGGTACCTTCAAAAGGATAAATAATTCCTTTTTGAATTTTTTCACCACATAAGAGGCAAAGATAGGAATCAGATTCTTCTACAAATCCTCTTTTTAATTCTTCGATTGATGAGTTCCAGAACACTTCTGAAATTTCCAAAATAAAAACCTTCCTTTTTTAACTAATGTAAACAAAAGTGAATTTTGTTTATTTATTTATAAACATATTATTAAAATATCTATTTATTGTCAATGGATCTTAAAATAGAAAAAGGTTTAGTCCCTTTGAAAGGGAGCTAAACCTTTTAAAAAATGATATGAAAATATATTATTTTTACTTAGTTATTCTATCCAGCTCCAACCCCCATGAGCTATGCAACGGATGTGCAAGTGCAATAAAGGATTAGGCGGCCATCGTTATTAACTGCCTCCAGGCATCTTCTATTCCAATTCGCCTTGTGCTTTTCCTAAGCATAACGTATTTGATTCTTTTCAATAAGAGCATCTTCGTATTCCTTTATTAGGCCGTCGAAGATTTGCTCCCATGTTTGTGACAAGGCATAGCTACGTGCTGCGTCACCCATTTTAAGGCGCAGAGCATGATGATTTAATAAATGAATAATAGCTTGAATAAATTGATCTGCATTTTTGGGGTCACATAGATAGCCGGTTGCCTCATGTTTGATAATATTTTTTACTCCCCCTGAATTGGCTGCAATAACTGGTGTTCCAGCTGCTAACGCCTCAAGCACTACATTTCCAAATGTTTCAGTAGGTGAAGGGAAGATAAAAAGATCAGAGCTTGCATAGATTTTTGCAAGGTTTTCACCACTTAAATAACCAGCAAATGTCATGTTTACAGGTGCCCTTTTTACCATTTCTTCTTTTGAAGGGCCATCTCCGACGATTAGCCAATGTACCTGATTTTTTACTTCATCTGGCAACTGCAAAGAAATCGTCATCAAGGTTTCAATATCTTTTTCAGGCGCAAGACGACCAACGTAAGAGAAAATGAATTTTTCTTTAATTCCATATTCCTCACGAATTTGTTTTTTTGAATATCTTGGATGGAAAAGGCTGCAATCAACCCCTCTCCCCCAGATCCGAATATTTGAAAAGCCTTTTCGCTTTAATTGCTCCATCGTTTCATTTGATGGAACAAATATTTTTTTTAGTGGTTTATGAAACCAATGCATATACTTCCATAAAAATTTAGAGAGAAATTGAAGGTCGTAATATTCTAAATATTGATCAAAATCTGTGTGATAGGATCCCACAATTGGTATGTTTAATTTTTTTGCATAGTGCAAGCCGCAAAGACCTATATTAAAAGGAGTTGCAACATGAATAAGGTCAGGTTTAAATCGTTGCAGCTCAGCCTTTACTTGCAGCATATTGGGCAAAGCCAATCGGCATTCAGGGTATAAAAAGAATGGCAGACTTGCGAAACGATGAATATGACTGGAGAATAAGCTTTCATTCGTACTCACAGGTGCAAACACTCTAAACTCAATACCATTTTTCTCAAGGTAATCTGTGAATCGTTTTAATGTTCGTGCCACTCCATTAACATCAGGTGCAAATGTGTCAGTGAAAATAGCTATTCTCATCAAAATCCCCCCAATTACCAAAAAGTGAAAGGTGTCTAGTTAACAATATGAAGATAATTTGATAATTAACCGTCAAATTATTTCGTCCAAAAAAGGCATGTAAATCTAGCCTATTCTGGCAAAAATCGCTTCACTTATAAAAAAATAGCTTAAACATCCTGAGGAACTTCCAAGTAAGCAGCCGGCTAATACATCAGAAGGATAATGTAATCCTAAATACATTCTTGAAAGGCCGACGCTGATCGCAAGTGGAAGTAGGACGATTGAAAGCTGCGGCATAAATAATATAAACGGGATAATGACAGAAAAAATAGCTGTAGTGTGACCTGATGGGAAGGAATGATCCTTTAATGGATTTTCAGCTACTTTTGTTTCTAAGAGTGCCAGGTACGGCCGTTTACGCGGATACAGTTTTTTTACAATTGCAACTGGAAGGTGGCTTATGAGCAGTGAAACTGCACTTGCTAAGCTTGTTGCTTGAAACTGGCCTCTTGTAAAAAAGATTAAAAACAGACTTACTGCAATTGTTGCAACCGCACCCCCAAGAAAGGTAATCGTGCGGAAATAAAAATTAAGGAACTTTTGATCGAAATGACGATTCACACTTCGAAAAAGCCTGCATTCAAAATCATACATGTTTGTCAAAAGCTTTGTTTTCATCTTTTAGACGCTCCTTTATTTACCCCTTTTCTATATTTTAAGTGAGAAATATTTAGTTAATAATAAGAAATTGTAAAAAATTCCTTCACAAATTTTTCAAACTTTTAATGGTTTCGATACATTTAACTAATGGCTTTATGGCGTTTGCATATAATATGGATAATTGTAACGATAATAAGTGGATGTTTGGGTTGTTAGTCAGGAGTTTGTGGCATGTTTAACATGTATTAAGGAAAAAGAGGAAGTATTTGTGAGTAAAGCTTTGGAATCGACCTTTCGCCGATTCCAGCCTTTACTAATATATGCAAAAAAATGGGATGGAATCATCTCTGAGACGATGGATGCTGGATGGATTTATAATATTGGCCCTTCTCAACGTACTCCAGTCTGATTCTTTCCATGTCTTTTATATCTTCAGAAGTTAGTGTTCTCACGACTTTCGCAGGTCTGCCTAGAGCAAGTGAATGAGGAGGGATTTTTTTTCCGGGAGGAACCAGACTTCCTGCACCAATAAATGCTCCTTCACCAATTTCAGTTCCATCTAAAATGATGGAACCCATTCCGATTAGCGCTTTTTTGCGAATAATTGAACTATGTAGTACCACACTATGTCCAATAGTAACTTCATCTTCTATGATGAGAGGTTTATTTGGACTTTGATGAAGACAGCAAAGATCTTGAATATTGACTTTGCAGCCAATGATTGTAGGAGCCACATCACCGCGAATGACCGTTTGGAACCAGATACTTGATTCATCACCAATTACGACATCTCCAGTAATTGTGACATAATCGGCAATAAAAGCGGAATCTGCTATTTTTGGTGTTTTATCTTTATATGGATAAATCATTTTTTCAACCCTTTCTTATGGAAAGAATATGTATTTTCGTACTAATATTATAACAGAGATTTATTGAATGGATGGAAAGGAGAGGCAGCAGTCATGTGGAAATGGGAATCTGAGGTTGAACAGCCTAAAGGCGTGATTGTAATTGTTCATGGAGCTGCTGAACATCATGGCCGCTATAAATGGCTTGTAGAAATGTGGAAATTGTCTGGATACCATGTCGTGATGGGGGATTTGCCTGGACAAGGAACGACGACAAGAAGAAGAGGACATATTCAATCATTTGACGAATATATAATTGAGGTGAACGCCTGGATAAAAGAAGCGAAAAAATTTGGCTTGCCTTTATTTTTACTTGGTCATAGCATGGGAGGACTTATTGTTATTCGAGCTCTTCAGGAAAAGCATCATGAAGTAAAAGCTGTAATTCTTTCGTCACCTTGTTTAGGGATTGTATACAAACCGAACAAAGCGTTAGAGCTTGCTTCAAGAGGTCTTAATATAATTGCCCCGACTTTTAAGGTAGAATCTAAATTAAGCATCTCAATTGCAACACGAAACAAAGCTGTTCAGGAAACAGATGAAAATGATTCTTTATATGTGACAAAGGTTTCAGTTAGATGGTATCGTGAATTAATAAAGGCAATGGAAGAAGCGCAGAATCAAGTAAAAAAATTCCAGGACATTCCTTTGCTCCTTATGCAAGGCGGAGAAGATAAAATTGTGGATAAATCATTGGTAAAGGAATGGTTTAACAAGGTCGACATTATGGAAAAATCCTATAAGGAATGGAAAGGTTTTTATCATGAAATTTTTAGCGAGCCTGAGCGTGATGAAGTATTTGAAACAGCAAAACGTTTTTTTGACGCACATTGTCCTAAAACAGAAGATATCAGTATGTAATAAGCGTAAGATGAGGGAAGGACTCTTATTATAAAGCCATATCTTCAAAAAAATTTACAAGAGGTGACACCTCCTTTGACAGTACCACAGCATCCAATTAGACTCATGAAAAAAGTATATCGAGAAGTTTTTCCAATTGTTCATTTTTATATTAATTATTGGAGAGAGCAAGCGGAAAAAATTCCAAATAAGGAGCTGAAAAATCAAGCGATCGCAAGTATTGATAAAAAGGGATTTCATTGTGAAGGCGGAGGGATATTGTCTATTATATCCGGGCCAAATCTGCAGCAGTGCATTGAATTCATTGTGGCTTATCAAACGATAAGTGATTACTTGGATAATCTTTGCGACCGCAGTACTTCGTTAGACCCGGTAGATTTTAGAATGCTGCACCAATCGATGCTTGATGCTTTGACATGTGGAGCTCCCTGTAAGAATTATTACCAATTTCGGGAGGAGCAGGACGATGGCGGATACTTACATAAGCTTGTTCAAACCTGTCAAAATGTTCTATCAGATTTAGAGCATTACCCCGTCATTTCAAAATACTTACTTGAATTGTCAAGCTATTATTGTGATTTGCAAGTTCATAAGCATGTGAAAAAGGAAGAAAGAGTGCCAAGGCTAGAGAATTGGTTTGAACAGCATAAAGAAAATTTACCTGAAATGGAATGGTACGAATTTTCAGCATGTACAGGGTCAACTCTTGGGATTTTTTGTTTAGTAGCCTATGCTTTTCATGAAGATTTTGAAGAAAAACAAGCTACTCAAATCAGGGAGAGTTATTTTCCATATGTCCAAGGTCTTCACATTTTACTTGATTATTTAATTGACCAGGAAGAAGACGAAATTGGCGGAGATTTGAACTTTTGCAGCTATTATGATTCAGAGTCAGTGATGATGAATAGACTCGAGCATTTTGTTGAGAAAGCTGACCACCATTTATCAGGTATTCCTCATGAAAACTTTCATAAGCTGATTAACCGCGGTTTATTAGGTGTTTATTTATCTGATGATAAGGTCGCTTCACATAAAGAACTGCATAAAATAGCAAAAAGGCTCATAAAGCTCGGTGGAATGACCTCGTACTTTTTTTATGTAAATGGCAGGGCTTATCGTGCTTTTCAAAAACTTCCTTGGAAGAAAAGTTCTTAAAGACCCTTATGCAAAAGTCTATTTATAAAGGCATCTTGCTTGCTAGCAAAGATGCCTTTTTTATCTGGAAAAAGAAATTGAAAAAAGCACCTTCCTGTGAAAGAAGCTGCTTATTTCTGCCAGATATTTAGCATTTTTCAATCGCGATGATGTATGGCGGATTGTTTTGTTTATTAATAAATTGATATTGTAACACATGAGCATCAGCTGGGTTAATTGTTTTGACATAGTCCATTAAAGCATCTCGTTCAACTTTTCCCTCTTCGTGGCCGTGATAAATCACGATCACAATCATCCCTTCCGGTTTTAACATATCCAAAAGCTGATCAATTGCAGAAATTGTTGTTTCCGGTACGGTGACAATGGATTGGTCACCGCCAGGAAGATAACCAAGATTAAAAATCGCACCTGAAATCTTTCCGTGAAGTTCAGTAGGGATTATTGCTTTTATATACTCATGTCCATGTTGGAAGAGTGTCACATGCTTGTCTAGCTGCACTGCCTTTAGCCGATCTGTTGTGTTATTAATGGCTTCTGCTTGAATATCAAACCCATAGACATGGCCATTTTCTCCCACAAGCATTGCTAAAAATACAGTATCATGACCATTGCCGATTGTTGCATCAATGACGATGTCTCCCTGTCCGGCAACATTCTGCAGAAGCTGCTTCGCAAAGGGCAAAATTCGTTGTAGCTTCATTACGTTATGATCCCTTCTTTTGTATAAAATTTTCCTTGGTAACTATTCCTCGCTTTTAATTCAGCATCAATGGAATTTAATACACTCCACTTATCAACACTCCACATCGGACCAATCATTAAATCAATGGGTCCATCACCAGTAATTCGATGGACAATCATTTCAGGCGGAATCATTTCTAACTGATCACATACCAGGTTGACATATTCATCCTGTGAAAGGAATTCTAGCTTTCCTTTTTCATATTGCTTCACCATCGGCGTTCCTTTTAACAAATGTAATAGATGAATTTTAATCCCTTGAACATCGAGGTTTGAAACTGTTTTTGCTGTTTCCATCATCATTTCGTAATTTTCTAAAGGCAGGCCGTTAATAATATGGGAACAAACACGAATTCCATGCTTGCGCAATTTTTTGACACCTTCAACATAGCAAGAAAAATCATGGGCACGGTTAATCAGCAGAGCTGTTCGTTCGTGAACGGTCTGCAGGCCAAGTTCAACCCATAAATAGGTTCGCTCATTTAGCTCAGCTAAATATTCAACAACATCGTCAGGAAGGCAATCAGGCCGTGTGGCGATAGATAATCCGACAACTCCGTCCAATCCAAGGACAGCTTCATATTTTTCTCTTAACACCTCAACAGGGGCATGTGTATTTGTATAAGCTTGGAAGTAGGCAAGATATTTTCCGTCCTTCCATTTTTTATGCATCTTTTCTTTAATTTCATTAAATTGCTTAATAAGATCATCAGCTCGGTTACCAGCAAAATCACCGGACCCCGCTGCACTGCAAAATGTGCATCCGCCGTATGCGACAGTGCCATCACGATTAGGGCAATCAAAACCGCCATCTAATGCTACTTTAAAAACTTTATGACCGAATGTATGGCGTAAATGGTAATTCCACGTATGATAACGTTTATCGTCAGAGGCATACAGAAATGGATTAAATGGCTTCAACTTAAAATACCTCCTTATTTTCCTCATTTATCAATTTATCCATCAAAAAATTTTATCATGATCACTCGCTGATTAACAGTTTTCTTTCCAACTTACCAATTATTATTAGTCAAGTTTTTAGCCAAGCTTGCAAACAATAAAATTGATGAAGCTTTAATTGACTTCATATCGTTTGGAGGAGAGATACAGATGGCAACAAGACAATCCGTTAACGAATACTTGCAACGCTGTAACGAAGCATTGGTTTATGCACGGGAACAGTTTGAGACAGGTGCCCAGCAGGAGCATTATAATGAAACTGAATATACAAAAGCATTACAAGGACTAGAAAACGCCGTAAATGATATTAATCATTTGTCCCTTAGTGCGAACGATCAACAGCAGGATCAGCTTTATCGGATGCGATTGCAGCTGCAAGCATTACAAAATGAAATGATTTTATTAGGACACTAGGGGGATCGCCATGAAAAAGCGTTCTAAACAAAATAATCCCGAGCAAAAAACGAAAAATGGCGTAAACAGCAATGATCTTGAGCTTGGTCAAGATATAGATCCTGTTATACAAACAAAAGCTCAGAATGCGAAAAAGGGGCAGCCGATAAAATCAAAGCAAAGAGTTGAAAATAACTAAAGGGCCAATTTGGTCCTTTTTTAATTGACAAAAATGATAAAAGAGATTAATGTATTGAGTGTATTAGTTGATGTAGTACACATGGTACATAAAATGATAAGATTTTACAGAAAGAGGGAGAAACGATGATCCAAATTGATCCGAGAAGTTCTACTCCCATATATGAACAAATCATTCAGCAGATGAAGGAGCTTTGTTTTAAAGGGTTGTTAAAATCAGGAGATAAGTTGCCTTCCGTCCGTGAATTATCAACAATGATCATTGCTAATCCAAATACAGTCAGCAAAGCATATAAGGAGCTTGAACGGCAGGGGATTATTGAAACATTGCGCGGAAGAGGAACATTTGTATCTGATAATGCCAGAGAAACGATTGATGAAGGGAAGATCGAAATGATAAAAGAACAGTTAAAGCCTCTCATCATTGACGCATTTTATGCTGGAATAGATATCAGCCATATCCATGAGTGGATTGATGAAATTAAGAAAGAAGTGGGAGGAGAAACCCATGCTGGAAATAAAAAACCTGACGAAAACGCTTGATGGAACTGAGGTGTTAAGAAATATTAATTTAACTCTAGAACCGGGTGAAATCTTTGGTTTACTTGGCCGTAACGGTTCTGGAAAGACTACATTGCTTAGGTGCATCCAGACGATTATTCAAGCAGATGAGGGAGAAATAAAATTTGAAAATTGTTTAATTGAAGCATATCCACTTATTAAAAGAAAGGTCATCTATGTGCCTGTTCATACGCCCTTTTATGACAGATATACGTATAAACAATTAATCCGAATCCTGCGAAACATTTATCCTGATTTTGATGTGACATATGCTAACGAATTAATGAACCGTTATGGCTTACCAGAAACGAAAAAATATCGTGAGCTATCTACAGGTTTAAAAAAACAAATGGCACTTATTCTTGCCTTTGCTGTTCGTCCTGCTGTAATTTTACTAGATGAACCGACTGACGGAATCGATGCTGTAACAAGGCATGATTTAATGCAATTGATGATTGATGAAGTGGCAAATCGAAATACAACGATCTTGATCACTTCCCATCGTTTAGAGGATATTGAACGAATTTGTAATCGAATTGCTTTTTTGGAAGAAGAAACCTTATCAAATGTAATTAATGTTGAGGAATTGAAAGAGGATTATGTAAAAGTACAACTTGCTTTTGAGGAAGATGTCCAATTAAAGATAAGGGAAAAGGGAATTCCAATTTTGGAATCGTCAGGTGTCTTCTATACGGTAATCTTAAAGCGCGATGATCTGGCAAATTCTAAGTGGCTTGAGTCGCTGACACCAAAAATATGGAACGAGCTTCCAGTTAATCTTGAGGAAGTATTTATTGCGAGGTTTGGAGGGAAGCGTAGATGGTAGCCGGAGAATTAATACGTAAAGAGGTTAGGCAGCATTGGGTGCAGCTTTTACTAACGTGTTTAACCATTGGTTTCTGGATACCCATTGGAATATGGACACATTATCTTGAACTAAAGAATCTAAAAGAAGACCAGTATTATGCTGATATGTACGAGATTAACTTTGAGTTCAGTGATCCTGCCTTTTTCTTTAACGTTTTAATTATTACATTGGCCATAGTACAAATTGGAAATGAGCGCAGCAATGGTTCATTAGAGTATACGTTATCTCTGCCTTTTTCACGACAAAGTATCTTTCTCTTTAAATGGCTCGTTGGCTTTGGTGTTATTTTTATAAGCTGTTTGATTTCATTCGGGTTATCAGCCTTGATAATTACGAATACTGACATCTACTCTGATAACTTTATAAGCTATTTTACGTATTTAATTGAGGCTTTACTTTTGTTTTATACGTTAACATTATCAGCTGGAGCGATCACTGGATCAGCGTTTGCTCAAGGTCTTGTAGCATTAACCGTAGCGATCCTGCCGTTTTTATTATTTGGTTTATATACTGTGCAGCTTGAAGCCATTACAGGGCCTAGTGTTCTTTACAGTAATGAAAAATTTTATGAAGTCATAAGCAAAATGACCCCGCTTACGTATGTGTTTTTTAAAAATAACTTTTTAATTAGCAAAGACTATATTACGCCAATTATTGAAATCTTGCTATTTTTTGCATTTGGTTTATACATCTTTGTCAAACAGCCATTTGAACGAAATGGCTCATTCTTTATTTGGAAGCCGTTTGAAAGACCCGTTCAAATGATTGTTATTTTATTAGGGATATTGGGTTTTAGTTCCTTTGGGTATTTGTCTTCGGAAGATAATAGCATGATTGGCTATTTTATTGGGGCAGCAATAGGGGCTTTTATAGGTTTTATCGTAAGCTATTTTGTGATTTATAAAAAGAAAAAGTGAGACCAGGAGGAGAGCTAATGATTGAAGTAAGAAATTTAAGTCATTCCTTTCAGGTGGGGAAAAAGGGAAATGAAAATAGCATACCTGTATTAAAGGATATTTCTTTAAAAATTAATAAAGGGGAAATAGCTTCTATTGTAGGACGCAGCGGTTCTGGAAAGTCGACATTACTTAATTTGATTTCAGGATATATATCCCCTTCTGCTGGAGAAATCATCATTAATGGAACAAATGTAACTGCTTATAATGAAAAAAATTGGGCGAAATTCCGTCTGGACAATTTTGGCTTTATTTTTCAAAGCTTTCAATTAATCCCCAGCCTAACAACATTTGAAAATGTTGAATTACCGCTTACTTTAAAAGGGATTGATGCAGGGGAACGTAAGAAACAAGTGATGGAGCAATTGAAAAGTGTCGGTTTGGAAAACCATGCGGAGCATTATCCAAATGAGCTTTCAGGCGGCCAGCAGCAGCGGGTAAGTATTGCGCGGGCCTTAATCACGAGGCCAAGTATCATTTTAGCAGATGAGCCGACTGGCAGTCTTGACTCTGAAACGGAGAAGGAAATTTTAGCATTGATTCAACAACTTAATAAAGAACAAGGAATTACTTTTTTTATCATTACACACGATGAAGAAGTAGCAAAAATCAGCAATCATCAATTCCATCTGCAAGATGGCGTGTTATCAAAAGGAGGTGCCTTCGTTGAAGTTTAATGATCAGTTAAAATTCATGTGGAAAAATATGAAGAAAAATCGTTTAAGAGTGTTTATGACGATTCTAGCGACAACGATGGCTTGTGCCTTTTTGATTGTATTGGCATCTGTCGGTTTCGGAATTCAAAAAAGCATTACAGAAGAGATTACTTCACAACAAATCATTACCGAGGTTAGAGTAGAGGGAAAAGAGATTGAGAGTTCAGCTGTACAAATAACAAAAGAAAATCTAGATGAGCTAGAAGATACCGATCATGTAACAGCGGTTGTTCGCCGCAACTATATTGATCTGCCTGTTGAAGTAACGTTCGAGAACCGTAAGGGAGAAGTATCGCCCACTATTACGAATATGGAGGAAGAGCTGAAAGGGAATTTAAAGCTTGAAAAGGGGGAAGTTCCTAAAGCTCAAAATGAAGTAATTGTCGGATACCATTTTGCCAAAAGCTTATTGACCGAGGCTGAAAAAGAAGCATTTGAAAAAGAAATGCAAAAATCAAATGGACCTATAGAAGAACCGACTGGATATGAAGGAGATCTTGTTGGTAAAGATATATCCATAACCATTATAAAGGATGTTGAAGGAAAGAAAGAAACAAAAACATATACCTTCTCCATCGCCGGTGTTGCCGCAGAGCCTTCGAAGGATTGGGTTATCGACTCAAATATTTATATCGATGAATCGTTAAAAGAAGAGATTTTATCGTTTGCAAGCATGGAAGAAGGGGTCGATGCTTCAGAGCTTCCTTATAGTGAAGTGCTCGTTTATGCATCAGGCCTAGAACATGTGGCTCAAGTTACTAATGATTTGAAGGATAAAGGTTTTATGGTTTACTCAATCACCGAGGAACTGGATAGTGTCAACTTGTTTTTTAATGTCTTTAAGGCAGGATTAATCTTTGTCGGAACTGTAGCTGTTATAATTGCCTCAATAGGGATATTTAATACGATGACAATGGCTGTAACAGAACGGACTCAAGAAATTGGAATCATGAAAGCATTGGGGGCGCAACCTGGGATCATACGCCGATTATTTTTAATGGAAAGTGCCTATATCGGCATTGTCGGTTCTATTATCGGTGTGATTATTTCCTATGGAATTAGTATTGCTGCCAATATGCTTCTGCCAATTATCATCGATTCTGCTACTGGCAGTGAAGGTGAATTTAACATTACATTCTCATATATCCCAGTCAGTCTTGTGGTTATTGCAGTTGTAATCAGTATTGGAGTAGCGATGATTTCAGGATTGCGCCCTGCTGTAAAAGCGACAAATATTAATGTACTTTCAGCACTGAGAAGAGAACTATAGTTTATAAAAAATGACTGCAGGGATTGCAGTCATTTTTCTTAAAAGGAAAGTAGATAATTTTACCTTATATTAGTGACCTGCCCCAAAGTACCTTCATAGAAGCACTGTGCTTGCAAGGGAGGAAGTTAAGAGATGAGGACGCCTAGTTTTTAACTGCCTGTTGGATCTAATCAAACAGTTATGAAGGAATGGACATCTTCTGCCTGTTGACCTAATGCTTGTCGCCAAAATATTCTGCGCCTTGCCTTTACTAAAATGAGATAATGTTTATAGGAGGGATTACATAATGACAATTGAAATTAGGTTATCAAAAAAAAGTGATTTTGGAAGGTTAATAGAAATTGATCACATTGTATGGAGTACAGCTACAACTCCTTCGACTATCACGTGGAAATCAGTTGATGAATATGAAAATCGAAACCCAGAAGGCAGTCAGCTTGTTGCACTTGTTAATGGCCAGGTAGCAGGATATTTAGGGTTTCATCAACCAACTCCGCTCAAAACCAATCAGCATGTAATGGAAATCGATCTTGCAGTTGATCCGGATTATCAAGGGAAAGGAATTGGCAGAAAGCTTCTGGAAACCTATATGCAGCTAGCTATTGAAAAGGGCATATATAAATTATCCCTTCGTGTTTTAGCAACAAATGCAGACGCGATCCAATTTTATAAAAAATGTGGATTTATTGAACAAGGAAGGCTGATTAATGAATTTTATATAGATGGCAGATTTGTTGATGATCTGCTCATGTACATCCTATTAAATAAATAGATCTCTAATGAGCGAAAAGTCGGTAAATTCCCATTATTAGAACTTTGCAGGATGTGGTTAATTTCTATTGCAAACCACCTGAATATGCGGTTAAAATTTCAGAAGAACAATCAATGAAACCATCGCGGAAAGCAGATGTTTTTACATCTTTGCTTTCCGTGATTTTTATTTTGTCCCAATCTTAACTGGCAGTAAAACCCCCGTTCCATGATTCGGGAGAAGCAAAGAAGATAAGCAGGGATAACTGCCCGTAAAGATCCGATAAGTTTCGCTAACCATCAGTGGGTTGTACCTACTGATGGAAGTCTCACTTTATTTGAAGATTATACGGGCCTCATCGTTGTTTTTGTTGTATGTTAACAATCTAGTTACTTTAAGGGGGAGGTTATTATGCCGCGTGCTTTATGGCTGCTCGTTATCGGTATGATGATCAATGTGATGGGGGCATCCTTTTTATGGCCGCTGAACACAATTTATATACATGAGCATTTAGGGAAATCGTTAACTGTTGCAGGAGTTGTTCTCATGTTGAATTCTGCAGCTGGTGTCATTGGCAACCTTATCGGCGGTGTATTATTTGATAGAATCGGCGGGTTTAAATCGATCATGACAGGAATTATTATCACATTAGTCGCTGTTGTGACACTTATGTTTTTCCATGGTTGGCCGGTTTATATTTATTTACTTATTCTAATGGGGTTCGGGTCTGGGATCGTTTTTCCTGCTACATATGCCCTCGCCGGAACTGTTTGGCCGGAAGGCGGAAGAAAGGCGTTTAATTCGATTTATGTAGCGCAAAATGTTGGTGTTGCTGCTGGTGCATCACTTGGCGGGATCGTCGCTTCCATCTCGTTTCAATATATCTTTTTAGCAAACGCAGCCTTATATGCTGTTTTTTTCTTGATCGCATTCTTCGGATATCGAAATATTAAAGGAGTCCATGTTAATCAGACGTCTATTTTGGAGCAAAAGGCTTCTGTGAAAGATCCGCAAAAATTCACGGCACTTGTCACATTATGTATTGGTTATTTATTGTGCTGGGTTGGATATGTACAATGGTCGACAACGATATCTTCTCACACTCAAACACTTAATATCCCATTAAACCAATATAGCTTGTTATGGACTGTAAACGGGCTGCTGATTGTTTGTGCCCAACCAATTATTTCGCAGTTCGTTAAACATGTTGCCAAAACAATAAAACAGCAAATGCTGACTGGCTATCTGATTTTTATTGTTTCATTTCTCGTAGCAGCAAATGCAGAACACTTTATAGGCTTCTTAATCGCAATGATTATTTTAACGATTGGCGAAATGCTCGTCTGGCCTGCAGTGCCGACAATCGCCGATAGCCTGGCCCCTAAGGGAAGACAAGGCTTTTATCAAGGGGTTGTAAACAGTACTGCAACAGGCGGAAAAATGGTAGGACCGCTTCTTGGCGGATTCATTGCAGACTACTATAATATCAATTTCCTATTCATGGTCATTATTAGTCTATTAATTATTGGAATCTTTACTACTATTCTTTACGATAAAAAACTGAAACCAGCAGTAGATAATACAGCTGTGAAAACATAATAGGTGTAAATGGGGACAGTCCTCACAGCATTGTGGGAACAGTCCCCTATTTAAGTCAAATGCAATATGTTACGATTAAAATAAAAACATTTGCTAGGGGAAGGTAAAATGTTAAATCAACGTTTTCCGTATGCTAAGGAGATTATTGAGACGGTTATTGAGAACGCTTACGTTTGGATCGTAATTGTTGATGCCAACGGTAACATTATTTATATGAATGACAACTATTGCCGCTTTTGCGAGGTTACAAAAGAAGAGGTAATTGGCCGGCATGTAACAGAAGTAATTGAAAACACAAGAATGCATATTGTAGTCCAGACAGGGGAAGAGGAGATTGCAGATCTTCAATATATTCGAGGGAACTACATGATTGCAAACCGCACTCCCATTTTTGCTGATAAAAAGGTAGTTGGAGCATTTGGCACGGTTATGTTTCGCGATACAAAGGAATGGCATGAAATGAATTCACATGTACGTCATCACTTGTCGTCCATTCAATCTTACATTGAGCGGCAAGAGCTGACGGGTGCTAAGTATACATTAAATGATATTCAATCAAACTCCCTGGTTATGACTGAATTAAAAGAAAAAGTTAAATCGATTGCTGCAACCGATAGCTCTGTTTTAATAAGGGGTGAAAGCGGTACAGGTAAAGAATTATTTGCTCATAGCATCCATCTGCTTAGCAACCGGAGTGAAAAACCATTTATTAAAGTAAACTGCGGCGCTATTCCTGAGCAGCTTTTGGAGTCTGAATTATTTGGTTATGAAGACGGTGCATTTACTGGGGCAAAAAAGGGCGGAAAGAAAGGGAAATTTCAGCAAGCTAATGGAGGGACTATTTTTCTTGATGAGATAGGTGATATGAGCTTACATATGCAAGTAAAGCTGCTGAGAGTCCTTCAAGAAAAGGAAGTGGAGCCAATAGGATCGACAAAATCAATATCGTTGGATGTCCGCGTCATTACAGCTACAAATCGTCCTCTTGAGCTTCTCATGCAAAATCATACTTTCCGCAGTGATCTATTTTATCGGATTAGTGTGATTCCGTTGTTTATCCCTGCCTTGCGTGAACGAATGGAGGATCTTGAGACGTTAGTAAGCTATTTTATAAAAAAGGTTTCATTGCGTACAGGAAAACGAATTTCTATGATTAACGAAGAGGTAATGAATACTTTTCAGCAATATCACTGGCAAGGGAATATTCGTGAATTAGAAAATGTCATAGAGGCGGCCATCCATCTTGCTAAAACAGATGTTATTACGTTAGAGGCAATACCTGATTATATAAAAAAGCCAGCTGTCATTCAGCAAAAAACGGCCTCACTTAAGGAAATGCTCAATGAAACTGAAAAAAATATTCTGCTCACAACCATAAAAAAATGTGACGGAGATAAAAGAAAAGCAGCTATAGCGCTGGGAATTAGTAAATCAAGTATGTATGAAAAAGTGCAAAAATATGGGCTTGATTAACGAAGTCCAGAAAAACGGAAAACAGTCCAGAAAGATGGACTGTTCTTTTTTTGTTGATGCAGAATTACCCATTTGATTGGACAAGTAATTGTCCTCAAAAAAATTCCATAAATTCGGAATGAATGGGCTGACATATAATATTTTTTTCCGTCTTTTAGATCTCCTCAATGTTGGCACAGAAGTTGCAAAATATATTTTTAAAATAGGAGGTGGGAACTCAATTCAAAACGATAGAGCTTGCGAATGAAATTGAAAGCGGTTACTGATAAACGTCATATTTTCTGTTGGAAATGCGCACCTAGACGGATCTAACAAAAATAAAACAGTCTTATCATCTGAAAAAAATCCAGCTTAATAGCTTAAAAGTATGTGAAACTACTAACTGCTCAATAAAGAGGTAACAAAGGGGGATAAACATATGTTAAGTATGATTGGATTAATTGGAGGTTTAGCACTTTTAATTTACTTAACCATGAGAGGTATGAATTTATTAGTAGCTGGACCGCTATGTGCTCTATTTGTTGCTTTGTTCAGCGGTTTGCCGCTATTCCCGCAGCTGGTTGGTAAGGGGGAAGCGAATTTTGTCGGAAACTATATGACAGGCTTTTCGGGTTTTATTGCATCATGGTACTTAATGTTTTTACTCGGCGCGATTTTTGGAAAGGTGATGGAGGACAGCGGGGCAGCTGACAGTGTCTCAAAATGGATTGTTGAAAAAATTGGAATGAAAAGGGCTGTACTAGCAATCGTCATAGCATGTGCTGTTTTAACATATGGCGGAGTCAGCTTGTTTGTAGTCGCTTTCTCTGTTTATCCTATGGCGGTTAGTTTATTTAGACAGGCCGATTTACCTCGGCGTTTTATTCCTGCTGCATTAGCATTCGGCTCTGTCACCTTTACCATGACATCTGCCGGCTCACCTGAAATTCAAAATTGGATTCCAATTGAATATTTGGAGACATCCCCATATGCAGGCTGGGAGGTTAGTTTAATTTGTGCAGTATTTATGATGATTTTCGGCTATTGGTGGCTTAGAAGAATGATTAGGAAGGCAGTGGCGAATGGTGAAAAATTTATTGCCCGTGCCCATGATCCTGTTAATGAAGATAAAGAACTGCCCCATCCAATAACAGGGCTGATTCCGCTTATTGTTGTCCTAATTATTTCATTTGTTTTCCATGATTCCTTACAGCAATCAGCGTTAATAATTGCGTTGCTTGGTGGAGTCATTGCTTCCTATTTATTAAACCGAAAGTATTTCACATCATTTTGGAATGCTGTTTCAGAAGGAACGCTCGGTGCACTAATAGCACTTGGAAACACGGCTGCTGTTGTTGGATTTGGCGGGGTGGCGAAAGCTGTACCGGCATTTGAAGTCGCTGTTAATGCGATGACAAGTATTCCAGGCAGCCCGCTTATTGGTGGAGCCATAGCAGTTAGTGTCATTGCAGGGATGACAGGTTCAGCGTCAGGAGGTCAGGCAATTGCACTCCCGCTGCTTGCTCCGCACTATATGGAGATGGGAGTAAATCCGGAGGCATTGCATCGCGTAGTCGCTATTTCATCAGGTGCGTTAGATTCTTTGCCGCATAACGGGTATGTTGTGACAACCATTCGGGGTATTTGTGGTGAATCTCATCAGGATGCCTATTATCCAGTTGGGGCATTAACAGTCATTGTTCCGGCGTTAGCAGTTGTATTAGCCATTATTCTTTTCTCATTCGGACTAGGGATTTAAATACGGAGGGTGATCATTGTGGTTAAATCACAGGTTGTACTATTGACTGGTGCGGCTCAAGGAATAGGCTTTGAGCTGGCGAAGGCTTTTGCTATGGAAGGCGCAAAGGTAGTGTTAACTGATTTACATGAACAACAAGTAGCTGAAAGTGCTCATATGCTGAAGGATTTGGGGAAGGAAGCCATTGGATTGAAATGTGATGTTACGAAAGAACAAGAGATAATAGAGGCAGTGAAACAAGCTGAGGCGGCATTTGGCAGAATTGATACGTTGGTTAATAATGCAGGTCTGCAGCATGTTGCACATATAGAAGAGTTTCCAACTGAAAAATTTGAACTGCTTATCAAAGTAATGTTGGTTGCACCTTTTATCGCAACAAAGCATGTCTTTCCCCTTATGAAAAGGCAGCAATTTGGAAGGATTCTAAACATCGCTTCTATCAATGGAATAATCGGCTTTGCAGGGAAAGCAGCATATAATAGCGCAAAGCATGGGGTTATTGGTTTAACGAAGGTTTCAGCATTAGAAGGTGCAGAGCACGGCATAACAGTAAATGCTTTATGTCCTGGCTATGTTGACACACCTCTTGTTCGAAACCAACTAAAGGATTTAGCCAAAACAAGGCAGGTGCCCGTTGAGCATGTCCTAGAAGAAGTTCTCTATCCGCTCATTCCGCAAAAACGCTTATTAACCGTAAAGGAAATTGCAGACTATGCCATCTTCCTGGCAAGTGAAAAAGCAAAAGGTGTAACAGGCCAGGCAGTTGTAATTGATGGGGGGTACACCATTCAATAGGGAGTAAGGCAAGTAAGAGAGCAGTCTCAAAATAAAAATAAGTGTTTGCTTGCATCTCAGGTCAAATTTATATAAAATAATCTTAAATCTATATACAACATGAACGGAGATAAGGAGTAGTAGTCTGCATAAATGAGTCCAGAGAGTTGACGGCTGGTGTGAGTCAATCGATTTTTGCTGATGAACTCGCCTTTGAGTACAAATGTGAAAGCCTCGTTTGGTGAAGTAATGTTTGTCGTTTATCCACGTTACGGATGTCAAAGTGGGCATGTCACTATGCCAAAGTTGGGTGGTACCGCGGGAATTAAACCTCTCGTCCCTGTTTGGGATGGGAGGTTTTTTCATATTTTATTTATTATTGTATCCCATTTTCAAAGGGTATACATGGAAAGTGAACTTACTTTGATCCGTTCAAGCGGTTAACAATATATTAAGATCCAGCTTTAAGGAGGAAAACAGATGAGCTTCAATCATCAAGAGATTGAAAAAAAATGGCAAGACTACTGGCTGCAAAATAAAACATTTAAAACGACAGAGAATGCAGAAAAACCAAAGTTTTATGCACTTGATATGTTCCCATATCCATCAGGTGCCGGACTGCATGTAGGACATCCTGAGGGATATACAGCGACAGATATATTATCACGCATGAAACGCATGCAAGGCTTTAATGTTCTGCACCCAATGGGCTGGGATGCATTTGGGCTTCCAGCTGAACAATATGCACTTGATACAGGAAATGATCCGGCGGAATTTACTAAGCAAAACATTAATAATTTCCGTAGACAAATCCAAGCATTAGGTTTCTCTTATGATTGGGATCGTGAAGTAAACACAACAGATCCTGAGTACTACAAATGGACACAATGGATCTTTTTACAGCTATATAAAAAGGGACTGGCTTATGTTGATGAAGTACCGGTAAACTGGTGTCCGGCATTAGGTACGGTTTTAGCAAATGAAGAGGTTATTGATGGGAAAAGTGAGCGTGGCGGACATCCTGTAGAACGTCGCCCAATGAAGCAGTGGATGTTAAAAATTACTGCTTATGCAGACCGCCTTCTTGAAGACCTTGAAGAAGTGGACTGGCCGGAAAGCATTAAAGACATGCAGCGCAATTGGATCGGCCGCTCTGAAGGTGCTCATGTTATTTTTACGATTGATGGTTATGACGAAAGCTTCACTGTATTTACCACACGTCCTGACACATTATTCGGTGCAACATATGCAGTATTAGCCCCTGAGCATGCTTTAGTAGAAAAAATCACAACTGCTGAGCAAAAGGCTCAAGTGGAAGCTTATATAAATGAAATAAAACATAAAAGTGATTTAGAGCGAACTGAACTTTCAAAAGAAAAAACAGGTGTATTTACAGGGGCATTTGCAATCAACCCGGTAAATGGCGAAAAAACGCCGATTTGGATAGCAGACTATGTACTTGCAACATACGGAACGGGTGCCATCATGGCTGTACCTGCCCATGATGAGCGTGACTATGAATTTGCTCAAAAGTTCGACTTGCCTATTAAAGAAGTTGTAAGTGGCGGAGATATAGCAAAAGAGGCGTATACCGGGGACGGTGAGCATGTAAATTCTGATTTCTTAAATGGTCTTGGTAAGCAAGAAGCGATTGAAAATATGATTGCTTGGCTTGAAGCGAACAAAAAAGGAGAAAAGAAGGTTACCTATCGTCTGCGCGACTGGTTGTTCAGCCGTCAACGCTACTGGGGTGAGCCGATTCCGATCATCCATTGGGAAGATGGAACAATGTCGGCAGTTCCTGAAGAAGAGCTTCCGCTTGTTTTGCCAAAAACGACTGAAATTAGGCCATCAGGTACTGGTGAATCACCGCTTGCTAATATTGAAGATTTCGTCAATGTTACCGATCCTGCTACAGGTAAGAAAGGCCGCCGAGAAACAAACACTATGCCGCAATGGGCGGGAAGCTGCTGGTATTACCTGCGCTATATCGATCCGAAAAACAGTGAGGCACTTGCTGATGACGAAAAATTAAAGCAATGGCTTCCAGTAGACATCTATATTGGCGGAGCAGAGCACGCAGTTCTTCACTTGCTTTATGCTCGTTTCTGGCACAAGTTTTTATACGATATCGGAGTAGTCCCAACAAAGGAGCCATTCCAAAAGCTATTTAACCAAGGAATGATTCTTGGTGAAAATAATGAAAAAATGAGTAAATCAAAAGGGAATGTTGTAAACCCTGATGAAATTGTAGAAACACATGGTGCAGATACACTTCGTTTATATGAAATGTTCATGGGACCTTTAGAAGCATCCATTGCATGGTCTACAACCGGTCTTGATGGAGCAAGACGTTTTCTGGATCGAATCTGGCGCTTATTTATTGAAGACAATGGTGAATTAAGTCCAAAAGTTGTTAATGAATCAAGTGATGCACTTGAGCGTGTATATCATCAAACAGTGAAAAAGGTTACAGAGGACTTTGAAGGGTTGCGTTTTAACACAGCGATTTCTCAATTAATGGTCTTCATTAATGAAGCCTATAAAGCTACAGTCCTACCTAAAGAGTATGTAGAGGGCTTTGTAAAATTACTTTCTCCAATTGCTCCGCATTTAGCTGAAGAAGTTTGGAGTAAACTAGGTCACGATACAAGTATTACTTATGAAGCATGGCCTGTTTTCGATGAATCGAAGCTTGTGGAGAATGAAATTGAAATTGTTGTTCAAGTGAACGGAAAGGTTCGTGCTAAACTTCTAGTTGCAAAAGATGTAACAAAGGATCAACTTGAGCAAATTGCACTTGAAGATGATCGTGTGAAGGAACATACGACTGGAAAAACGATTCGCAAGGTGATTGCTGTTCCAGGCAAGCTTGTTAATATCGTTGCCAATTAATTTTTTAGACCGACTTAGCAGGTAATGTTTTTACTTGCTTAGTCGGTTTTTTTTGAGGAATTCAGAAGGCACAAAATAAAAGACATTACTGAAACACGACATGCTCCCGAAACTGGAACCTGATATCTAATATTGATATAATGCAGGTATTAAAACTGAAAGGGTGTACGATATGTACGAAATGAAGGAAATATCTCCTGAAGAGATACAGCAAAGACTTGAAAAAGGAGAAAAACTAGAGCTGATTGATGTGCGTGAGGATGAAGAGGTGGAGCAAGGGATGATTCCGCATGCTCGTCATATTCGCATGAATGATATTCCAGAGCATCTTGATGCAATTGATAAAGAAAAGGAAACAATCTTTATTTGCCGCTCTGGGGCACGCAGCGGAAATGTTTGTGCCTATTTACAGGAAAAGGGTTATAAAGTAGTGAATATGGCTGGCGGCATGCTTGATTATAAAGGAGAAACAAAGCCGAAAAGCACTATCTAATCATATACATAAGAAGAAGGCTGATAAAAAAGGGTTACCCCCCTTTAAACTTTTGACAGCCTTCTTTTGTTTTATCATGCTTATTTTTACAGCTTGTCATATTCCGCTTCGTAAAGAAATAAATTGAAAGTAAAAAAGGATGTGTGACAATGCTGAGGGTTGCAGTTTTTGATGAAGAGCATGAAAAAGATTTAGAGAAAGAAATCAATCATTTCTTAAAAGAGCTGGATGATAATCAGGTAAAGGATATTAAATATAGTGTTGAGGTAACAATTGATGATGACGGGGACCAGCTTTATTGTTATTCAGCATTAATTTTATATCGTATTTAGGTAATATAAAGAAAAATACAAAACATGATGAAACAAAGGAAGGGAGTCGATTCACTCCCTTCTTTTTTGTGCTTGTAAAAGAATTACAAAGAAAGGAAAACGAGGAATCTAAGAAGTTTTCCAATCTCGAAATAACTATCTACATCTCAAGTTTGATGCAAAATTAGGTAAAATCCTTCCCGCTTCCTACAGCTCTATTTTTCTAAAATCCAAAAAAAAGACAGGAATTCTATAGAATTGTGAATTCTCTCAATTAACAAATATATTCATAATATAGGTAGATGTTAATATGTTGGGAAATTCGGAAATAGAAGAAGAAAAATTTGGTAGAAAGAGTTATTATGCTGATCTTTTATGTAAGGGTTTGCATAAGGCTGTTTCATATAAAAACAAACAAAGGGGAAGGTAGCATGAGGAAGGTTACAGCAATACTGATAGTGCTTTGCTTAAGTTTAGCCGCTGCTTTGGCAGGGTGCAGCAATAAGGAAACCGTTCAAAAGTCAGAAGACGGTAAAGTTGTCTTAACGGCACTCATTACAAAACACCCACTTACACAAGAGCTTGAAAAAATGGAATGGCTTCAAGAAGCTGAAGAACGAGCAGGTGTTGAAATAAAGTGGGAAGAGGTAACAGCTGATTGGCCGCAGAAAAAAGGGGCGATGCTTGCTGCAGGTGATATTCCAGATTTAATTGTTGGTCCAAATGCGATTACAGATGCAGAATATGCAAAATTCACAGGCTTGTTTCAAGATTTAACTGAATTAATAGAGCAGCATGGACCAAATGTACAAAAAATGTTTGATGAGAAGCCTGAATTAAAAGCGCTATCAACCCAAAAGGATGGGGAGATTTACGGCCTGCCAAAATATCAGAGATTTTGGCCTGAAACCGCTACAAGGCAGTTTATCAATCAAACATGGTTAGACAACTTAGGATTAGAAAAGCCAACTACATGGGATGAATTGTTTGTGGTTTTGAAAGCATTTAAAGATGAGGATGCCAATGGAAACGGTGATCCTAATGATGAAATTCCAATGGATTTTGCCCCGACAGGTACAACAGGATTTGGCTATTTCCAGCCAACCGTTTTAATGGGCAGCTTGGGAATAACATTAACAGACGGCAGTGGAAACGGAGTTTTTGTTGAAGATGGTAAAGTAAAGAACTTTTTAATAGATGAACGTTATAAAGAAGTGATTAGCTTCTTAAATAAATGCTGGGAAGCTGGACTAATTAATCCTGAAGTCTTTACTCAAGACTACACAAAATACCAATCAGTTGCCCGCGGTCAAGATGAGTATGCAAAAGTTGGATATACATTTGGATGGGAACTGACGGATCGATTCGGAAACACAGTTGCTCCGCAATATCAATCAATGGCTCCATTAAAGGCATCCGCTAACTCTGCTGAACAGGTTTCATGGAGCTATGACTATAACACGTTAAACTTTGGGGTTAATTTTATTCAAATGTCTGCACAAAGTGAGAATAAAGAAGCTGCAATGAAATTCATCAATGAATTGTATAATCCGGAAGTGAGTATGCAGGTTTTATTTGGCTCTTTAGGTACAAATATTAAGGATAACGGTGATGGTTCATACAGCGTTTTACCGCCAGAAGACAAAGAAATGGATCCAGGCACATGGAAATGGACAACAACCTGGGCAGATAATGGACCAATGTATATTTCAGATACTTTAAAACTCACACTTGGTACAGATATGCAGTCCGTTGGTTCTCAAACTGAACCGCTGAAGCCGGCATTCGAATCAATTGATAAGGAAAAAGACGTTTATCCTGGTATGTTTATTAAATATAGTGATGAGGACAACAACACGTTGAGTTTAATAAATACAGAAATGATGAATCTGGGCATGGCGAAATATTCAAAATGGATCACGGAAGGTGGAATTGATTCAGAATGGGATGCTTATGTTGCTGAATTAGAGAAGATAGGCATAAATAAAACCCTTGAAATTAGACAAAAATATTACGACGAATACATGAGCAATCAGCAATAAAAATGACCTAAGGGGATGCAAAGCGGAAGTGTTATATCTTTGCATCTCCTATAAATAAAGGAGAATGTTTTTATGGCCTTTATAAGCTCTCAGACTAACAAAGCGAATAATGTTGCAAGAATGAATGTAGAAAAAAAAGAGACGGTTTTGAATACCTTTAAGCGGGATTACCAGCTATGGCTGATGATCCTTCCGGCGATTATCATAATCTTTGTTTTTAACTATATTCCAATGTATGGGATTCAATTGGCATTTCGTGAGTTCGATTTTACCAAAGGGCTTACAGGGGGAGAATGGGTAGGCCTAAAATACTTTCAACAATTCATTGAAAGTCATATGTTTACAGATTTATTGAAAAACACAATTTCGATTAGTTTAGCAACCATTATTGTAGGCTTTCCCGCACCGATTATTTTGGCCTTGTTAATCAATCAAATTAAGTGGAAAAGGGGAAAAAAAATCCTCCAAACAACCGTATATTTGCCTCATTTTATATCCATCGTTGTATTGGTAGGATTACTAAATGTTTTATTATCCCCTAACACAGGTATTGTCGGCAATTTAATGAGTGCTTTAGGGTTAGGCGATGTCAATTTGCTAGCTTCAACTAATACATTTATTCCTGTATATGTTCTGTCTGATATATGGCAGCATGTCGGTTGGAATAGCATTATTTATTTAGCAGCGCTTGCAAGTGTTGATCCTCAATTATATGATTCTGCGAAAATTGATGGGGCAAATAGGTGGCAAATCATTCGCAATGTAGAAATACCAGCGCTTATTCCGACCATTATCATTTTGCTTATTCTAAATATGGGCTCGATCATCAGTACCGGCTTTGAGAAAATATTTTTAATGCAAAACCCGTTAAATCTTCCTGTTTCTGAGGTTATTGAAACCTATGTATACAAGATTGGGATTATCTCTAGTCAATTTAGTTATGCAGCGGCCATCGGGCTGTTTAATACCCTCATTAACTTTGCACTGCTAGTCATGGTGAACTACATTGCAAAGAGAGTTTCTAATATTAGTTTATGGTAAAAGGAGGGGATGACATGGCGCTTCTTACGAAAAAAGGTAAAAATGTTTACGATATGATGTTTGATATATGTGTTTATTTCATCTGTGCTTTGGTTTTTCTAATCATCGCTTACCCATTGTATTTTGTTATTATCGCATCAGTTAGCGACTCTACCTTAGTTTCGACCGGAAAGGTGCTGTTATTTCCAAAAGGATTTAGTTTATTTGGCTATCAGGAAATTTTTCAAGATTCAAGAATCTGGGTGGGCTATAAAAATACAATGCTCTATTCATTGCTAGGTACAGTGTTTAATCTATTGCTAACGATACCGGCAGCATATGTTTTATCAAGACAAGAATTTCGGGCAAGACGATTTTTAATGTTTTTCTTCGTGTTCACCATGTTTTTTAATGGGGGATTAATTCCAACTTATTTACTGATGAAAGATTTACAATTAATTGATACGATGTGGGTATTTATTATTCCTTTCTCAGTTAATGTCTTTAATTTAATTATTACACGAACGTTTTTTGAGAGTAATATACCAAAGGAATTGTATGAAGCGGCACAAATCGATGGCTGCTCCCATTTCACATTTTTTATTAAAATCGTTCTTCCGCTGTCAAAAGCTGTTATTTCGGTTATCGGACTATATTATTTAGTCTGGCATTGGAATGATTTCTTTACAGGGCTAATTTATGTAAGGGATTATAGCTTGCAGCCGCTGCAAATCGTTTTAAGAGATATTCTGATCTCAAACCAAGTATTTGCAGAGGGTGCTGGAAGCGGTGGTGCAGCAGGAGGTTATGCTCAGAAATATGCCGATCAAATAAAATACGGTGTGATTATTGTTTCCACATTACCAATTTTAATCGTTTATCCATTTATTCAAAAATACTTTGAAAAAGGCGTTATGATTGGGTCGGTGAAGGGTTAATATGAAAGAATGAAAAAAGGCTGTCACCATCCAACGTGACAGCCTGCTTTGATTTTATTCTTACGTTAAAATCTTATTTTGTAAAGAGCGCTGCATTTTTTCCCGCAAGCCGTCCGGTAACTAAAGCAGAAGTGATATTGTATCCGCCTGTATAACCATGGATATCAAGAATTTCTCCGCAAAAGTAAAGCCCTTCTTTACATTTAGATGACATTTCCCTTGGATGAATTTCCTTTACAGAAACGCCTCCACCAGTAACAAACGCCTTTTCAATGGAGAGTGTTCCATGAACCTCAAATTGAAATTGCTTGCAATCTTTGACAAATGAACGAAGCTTTTCATTTGATAAATGATCATAGGTCATTTGCGGATCAATTTCATTCTTCTCTAATAAATACAATAAATAACGTTCAGGTAATAATCCTTTTAAAACGTTTTTAATGGCTTTTTTTGCATCTTGTTTCAAGTCTTTTACCATTGATTGAAAAAGCTGTTCCTCATTTGTATTAGGGATTGCATCAATGCTTACAGTAATCGAATTTGTTTTAAATTTTTTCATCGCCTTTATTACATATTGGCTGCAGCGTAAAACAGCTGGACCGGAAATACCAAAATGGGTAAAGATCATGTCCATTTTATGAGTGATAATCGGTTTTCCTTTTGGGTTCAAGACACTTAAAGCAACATCCCGTAAAGAGAGTCCCTGTAATTGTTTTTCGCGAATAAAAGCTTCGTTTGAAGTGATTGGCACCTCAGTCGGAAACAATTCTGTGATTGTATGTCCCGCCTTTTCAGCCCAAACGTAGCCATCTCCGGTACTGCCTGTATGTGGAACACTTTTCCCTCCTACTGCGAGAACAATGGCTTTAGCAGAGATTCTTTCCCCGCTAACAAGCTCCACACCCTGCACTTTTTCATCATCGTAATGTACATCTTTAACAGGATCATTCGTACGTATCTCTACTCTTAAACGATTTAATTCATTAATTAAGGCATCAACGACAGATTGAGCTTTATCGGTCACAGGGAACATGCGGCCATGATCTTCTTCTTTTAATTTGATTCCCAGGTTCTCAAAAAACGAAATGATATCTTCGTTATTAAATTCGGAAAAGGCACTATATAAAAACCGTCCATTTCCTGGAATATGCTTAATTATTTCATCAATTGGCAAGCGGTTTGTCACATTACAGCGGCCGCCTCCAGAGATCGCTAGCTTTCTGCCGAGCTTGTTGCCTTTGTCAATTAACAGCACGCGTGCCCCTTGCTCACCTGCTGCAATAGCTGCCATTAAGCCTGATGGACCGCCGCCAATTACTAACACATCGTAATTCATTTATTCTTTTCACAACCTTCACACCAATCTTTGTCCACTCCTCCTATTATAGTCGAAGATGAAAAAAAGCCAAAAAATGATTGATGTTCGACAAATATTCATTTTTGAAAAGGCATTACCTTGTTACAAACTGTGGTATAAGCACAGGATTGTGGTAAAATAGAAAAGTTGAATCTTCATAGAGAAGAATGGTGAATCAAAAATATGTCGAATAAATTAATAAGAGGCACGTTTGTTTTAACATTGGGTACATATCTTTCCCGTATACTGGGGATGATTTATTTAATTCCATTTGCAGCGATGGTTCCAGAAGAAGGTGCTGCATTATATCAAACCGGATATGCACAATATACAATATTCCTAAGCATTGCCACAGCTGGGTTTCCTGCAGCTGTTTCTAAATTTGTTTCGAAATACAATGCTATGGGAGATTATCAAACGAGCAGGCGAATGTTTAAAGCTGGAATAGTGGTGATGCTTTTAACAGGATTTCTTGCTTTCGCAATTCTATATATGAGTGCACCGTTTTTTGCAAAAGGAGCACTTGCAGAAAATGAAATCAGTAATATAACTGTCGATGATGCCATCCTGGTTATTAGAATGGTCAGCTTAGCGCTAATCGTTGTCCCGTTAATGAGTTTAATTCGCGGGTTTTTCCAAGGACATCAATCGATGGGGCCAACGGCTGTTTCTCAAGTTATTGAACAAATCGTCAGAATTGTTTTTTTACTAGGGGCAACGTATCTTATTATAAACGTATTAAAAGGAAGCTTTGTTTTAGCTGTTGGTTACGCAACATTTGCAGCTTTTGTTGGGGCAATAGGCGGATTGCTTGTGCTGTTTTTTTATTGGATCCGCAGGAAGCATACGCTTTTAGCGATGCAGGCAAATAGAGTAGAAACGAAGGCATTGCCGCTTGGGTCAATGTTTAAAGAAGTATTTCGTTATGCAGGTCCGTTTGTTTTTGTTGGCTTGGCAATTCCTATTTATAACTATATTGATACAAGCTCTTTTAATCATGCAATGTTTGAAGCAGGAAAAGATGAGACATATACGATTAATATGTTTGCGGTCTTACTTTTGTATGTTCCAAAGCTTGTTATGATCCCTGTTTCATTGGCAACAGCCTTTGGATTAACACTCATTCCTTCGATCACGGAATCTTTTACACAGAATAATCGGAGCTTGCTGCATAAGCAAATTGATCAAACTTTACAAATGATCATGCTCCTTGTTATTCCGGCGGTTGTAGGGCTATCTGTTTTAGCAGGACCTGCTTACAATGTATTTTATGCCGGAAGTTCAGAAGAGATTGGAAGAAGCATTTTAATGTGGTATGCTCCAGTGGCTTTGCTTTTTTCACTTTTTACAGTCAACGCTGCTATATTGCAGGGCTTGAACAAGCAAAAATTAGCAGTCATTAGCTTAGTCCTTGGGATTTTAGTAAAGCTTGCACTTAATACGACACTTATTCAAATGTTTGAGGGTATCGGCTCAATTATTGCAACTGCAGCAGGTTACACGGTTTCATTAATTTACGGATTTGCGATGATTAAACGCCATTCGGGCATTTCCTTTAGACTGCTAGTTAAAAGGACTTTTCTGATATTGATTTTAAGTACATTTATGGGTCTTGTTTTATCTGTCCTGCAATCATTGCTTGGTGTTATGATTAACTATGAGGATGGAAGGATGCAATCAGTTATTGTAGCAGTCGTTGCCGTTGCAATTGGAGGATTTGTTTACCTATACTTAGCTTATCGTTCCCGTTTACTGGAGAAGATAATTGGAAACCGGCTGAACAGATTTGTTCGAAAACGCCGTGCTAATGGCTAGGTTATATTTCTGAAAGATTGACTAACTTCGCCATGTTTTGTGGCAAAGTAAACACTAGGTCTTTGGGAAAACCTAATTTATAGAGTTTTATCTTGAAAAACTCGGTTCAAAACCGGGTTTTTTTCAACATTAACTATATGATCGTGTGGTGAAAATAAATGAGAATAGACAAACTTTTAGCGAATGTCGGCTTTGGAAGTCGAAAAGATGTGAAAAAACTATTAAAAACCGGAGTCGTAAAGGCTGATGGGGAAATTATAAAAGATCCAAAAATACATGTAAATCCAGAAGAACAGAACGTAACGGTTAATGGAGAGGCCATTAGCTACAAGGAATTTATTTATCTGCTAATGAATAAGCCTGCAGGTTATTTATCAGCTACTGAAGATGAATTTCAAAAAACGGTTATTGATTTGCTTGAAATGGAGGATGCGGTTTATCAGCCGTTTCCTGTAGGAAGACTTGACAAGGATACTGAGGGATTATTGTTATTGACAAATGATGGTCAGCTTTCCCATCAATTGCTGTCTCCAAAAAAACATGTACCAAAAACGTATTTTGCTGCGATCTTAGGGGAGGTCACAGTAGAAGATATAGCTGCTTTTAAAAAGGGAGTTACATTGGATGACGGCTATGTAACAAAGCCTGCAAAGCTTGAGATTCTTACTTCTGGAAACCAATCAACCATCCATATAACTATTACAGAAGGAAAATATCATCAAGTAAAACGCATGTTTGAGGCGGTTGAAAAAAAGGTCACATACTTGAAAAGAATAGCGATGGGACCAATTGAATTGGATGAAGAGGAATTAAAAATTGGTGAATACCGTGAGTTGACTGAGGATGAGGTAGAAGAATTAAGACAAGCACAGCCTATTAATTTGTAGGGATTTCATATACAATCAAAAAAGAGGAACCTTGTCAAACAAGGTTCCTTCTATGTATATACGTGATTATTCATTGATTATTTCTTACGATGACATCTTAACTTTTTTCTTTGTAGTCGCCCATTTCCCTCTTGTTGGGCTGTGTACCAAATCGTTATATGCTAACACGTTTAAATCCCGTTGAATGGTCCTTGGTGTAATACCAAATTCGTCAACAAGTTGCTGTGTGGTCACAGTTCCCCGCTCATTAATAAACATGTAGACTGATTTGATTCTGGTTAGCATACGGTTTGTTGAAGGTTTCAAAAAACCACTCCTTATCGTTTGATCGCACTGGCAATGCCTGCTACAACCTTTCGATGACTGCAACTACAGATGTCACTTCATACATATTTAATTAAGTGGTAAAACGTTACAACAATATTTTACACGATTTCGACACCAATAATCCAGAAAAAAGAATACTTTTACAAAATATTAACATATTTGCCATGCATATATTAGGAGGCGCGCGCCATACACAATAAAACTATATGATGTATATTCTGAATAGTATGACAATAAATTGAATCTTTTTCAAGTAAAGTGAATATTTTTCCTAAATTTACCGTATGAAAGGAGAGAGGTCAAGGCAATGACGATTTTAAGGGTACCAATAGAAAAGGCTGGAGTTTTCATTACAAAAAGGGGAATGGATCAGAGTGATTAGTCCAAACGGGGCTGGTAAAAGCACAACTATGCTAACTCTTTATGTATAGCTTTTTCCTTTGACTAGGCATTTAAGAGAATTTGGAATCGTACAATATACGGGTCTGATCCTCTATTTTTTAGCTTTAATGGTCTCCTGGTTAGCTTTAAGCAGACTGTTTACGAATCTCGATTTTGGAGAAAATGGTTTTCTTACGTTTTATCTTTCTAATTGCTGGCTTTTTATCATATATTGTCATCAGCCAGATGAGCATACTAGTTTTAGTTGTTGTTTGCTGCTTTTAATTTGCCTCACTATTTGACTGATAAGACTGTCTCAATCTGAATATAAAACATATGAAATGGATGTTGAAAAGGAGCAAAGCTACCTTATCCTTGCACAGAAAAGTGTGAAAAGCTATATGTTTACACAGGGGTTCTTTTTATCTTATTTTTCACGGGACTATTAACATTTTTAACAATTCTATTGTAAAACAAAAGGTCGCAAGTATTTGTTATGTAAGTGGAGGGAAGCAATGTTGATTATTTTAAAAAGCAAACGGGAAATTGAATTAATGCATAGAGCCGGTCAATTATTGGCTAATTGTCATAAAGAGATTAAAAAACGGATCAAACCCGGTGTGACGACACTTGAAATCGATTCGTTTGTAGATTCCTATTTAAAGGACCATGGTGCAACACCTGAACAGAAAGGGTATAAAGGTTATGAATTTGCGACATGTGCTTCTATAAATGATGAAATATGCCATGGGTTTCCGAGAAGTTCTCCGTTAAAGAATGGAGATATTGTTACGATTGACATGGTTGTGAATTTAAATGGTGCACTTGCTGATTCAGCTTGGTCCTATGCAGTTGGAGAAGTTTCTGATGAAGCGGAGCGATTGTTGGAAATTACAGAAGAATCATTAAAAAGGGGCATTGAAAAGGCTCATGTAGGCAATCGACTTGGTGATATTGGTCATGCGATTCAGGAATTTGTAGAGGGAGAAGGCTTTTCAGTTGTAAGAGAATTTACCGGGCACGGTATCGGTAAAACAATTCATGAAGCACCAACTGTTCTCCACTATGGGCAGCCTAACAAAGGCTTACGTTTAAAAGAAGGAATGGTTTTTACAATTGAACCAATGGTTAATATCGGAGCATGGGGGTCCAAAATGGATGAAAATGGCTGGACTGCCCGAACAATTGATGGCAAGCTCTCTGCTCAATACGAACATACCATTGCAATAACAAAGGAAGGACCAATGATTTTAACAAAGCAGTATTATTAATTTATTTCATAATAGGGACAGTCACTATTTTGTTTTAAAGATTAACTTATAGGGATCGTCCCCTTTTTTGTTTTTATTAATATATTTTTTGGGGCTTTCTCTTTTCTTTTAATCTTTTTTTCCATATTTTAAAATAGTAAAAGGTCTGTCTTGTCCAAAGATAAATACAAGTGTATCATTATTAATATATATATTAATAACGGAGGATTATTTATGGAACTAGATATTTCAAAGCATTCCTTGCCTGTTTTTGAAGCGCTTGCAAGTAATGTTAGGCTTAATATCATTCAATTATTAGCTGAACAGCCAAGAAATATGAAAGAACTGGCAGAAGCATTAGGGTTAAGTAGTGCCATTATGAGCATGCATATTAAGAAGCTTGAAAAAGCGGGTATCATTCGTACGGACCGTGTACCGGGCAAAGGCGGAATCCAGAAGCTATGTGTCCTATACGTTGAAAAAATGGAAATTACCTTTCCAAGGAAGGAGGAAAAGCAAAAGATATTCCATCAAACAGAGGTTTCTGTTGGTCACTATACAGATTTACAGGTGGAACCAACTTGCGGGTTAGCGACAGTTGAAAAAATTATTGGTGAGTTCGATGATCCCCGTTATTTCTTTGATGCGGAACGGGTAAATGCAAAAATATTATGGTTTTATAAAGGTTATATAGAGTATAAGGTTCCGAATTACTTGCTTGCTAGTCAGCATCCCACTGAACTCGAAATCTCTCTTGAGCTTTCATCTGAAGCCCCTTTTACAAATAGCAACTGGCCATCTGATATTGATTTTTACTTTAATGATGTCCATTTAGGGACGTGGACAAGCCCGGGGGATTATGGGGATAGCCGCGGCAAATATACGCCTTCCTGGTGGCCGAGTGTTGTCAACCAATACGGTCTTTTAAAGAAGCTAAGAATAGCAGAAGATGGTACATATATGGATGGAAATAAACTATCTGATCTTACCATAAATGAAGTCAATATTAGGGAGAAGCAATGGACATTTCGGATTGCTGTTCATGAAGAAAGTGAGAATGTTGGCGGAGTTACTCTATTTGGCAGCGGATTTGGAAATTATAATCAAGATATCATTTTTCAGCTATTTTATGAAAAAGAGAGTCTCGAAAAACGGGAAAAATAAGAAAAGGGTCAGATTCTACCTTCCCTACATAGGGAAGGCGGATATCTGACCCTTTTTCTTTCAAATATTAGTGCCCTCCAATAAACGCTAATTGGATGAAAAATAACACGGCAAAAAGGTACACAAAGGGATGTACCTCTTTCCATTTGCCTTTAGCGAGTTTGATCAATGGATAGGAAATAAAGCCTAATGCTATGCCAGTAGCGATACTTGATGTTAATGGCATACTGAGAATGACTAAAAAGGCAGGAAAGGCTTCATCAAGCTCTTTCCAATTTATGTTTGCAACAGCTCCCATCATTAAGCTTCCGACAATAATAAGAGCAGGCGCTGTGATTGCTGAGATACCTGAAACAGCGCCAATTAATGGGCTGAAGAAAAGCGTAAGTCCGAATAATATGGAGACTGTTAATGTCGTTAATCCCGTTCTGCCTCCTGCTGCCACACCTGCAGATGACTCAATATAGGCACTAGTAGGGCTAGTTCCAAACATGGCCCCAACAGTCGTTGCTGCTGAATCTGCAATCAGAGCAGTACGAGCCTTTGGAAGTTCATTTCCTCTCATTAAACCTGCTTGTTGGGCGACACCAATCATAGTTCCAGTTGTATCAAAAATTGTTACTAATAAAAATGAAAAGACTACGGTATATAATCCGTGTATGATGACATCACCAATAGCTGCGAATGGATTTGTGATCAGCAGCCCTTCAGGAAGGCTCGGATTAGAAACAAACCCGTCCTTAAATTCCAGCTGTCCAGTAAAGAAGGCGATAATTGCCGTAATAACCATGCCAATGAATAATGCACCATGTATGTTCATGCTCATTAAAATTAACGTTGCAGCTAGTCCAATTAATGCGAGTATGACAGATGGAGAATGTAAATCACCTAAAGCCACAAGATTATTAGGATCGGCTGTAATAATGCCGGTTAATCGAAGACCGATAAAGGCAATGAATAGTCCAATTCCGGCTGTGATTCCATTTTTTAAGTTGCTTGGGATTGCTTCAATTAGTTTTTTTCGAAATGGAGTTAATGATAAAAGGATAAAAATAATACCTGCTACGAATACAGCTGAAAAGGCAGTCGCATAGGAAATATTTTCATTTGATCCAACAACAGAATAAGCAAAATACGCATTTAACCCCATACCAGGAGCGATTGCGATAGGGTAATTAGCAGCTAGGGCCATCCATAATGTACCGATGATTGTTGCAATAATGGTAGCTGTAAATACTTGATCAAATGGTACGCCTGCGTCCGCTAATATAATTGGATTTACGACTACTATATAAACCATTGTTAAAAAGGTTGTAAGTCCAGCAATGATTTCAGTTCTTACATTTGTATTGTTTTCTGCTAATTTAAACATAGAAACCCCCGTTTTTTACGAACATTATTCAAAACCTTTATAATAATATTCGTTATTAGTTTATTTTGCAATAGTTTTCTACAATCTTTTTAAGTTCGAAGAAAATGATTTAATACCATATATTTAAGATGCGTGACCTAAAATAATAGAGAGAATAATGTTTCTTTTATGCTATTCTCTTTTATCCTGCAATAGTGTTTGGTATGTTATTTAGTGAAGGAAGTTAAAGGAGGCCTAGGAATGAATTGGAAAGAAGAAGTGGAAAAGAGAAAAGAAGAGATTGTGAAACAAACACAAACATTTCTGCAAATTAAAAGTGTATTAGATGAAGCTTCTAGGAGTAAAGTCGCTCCATTTGGTGAAGGCATTAATGAGGCCCTGTTGCATTTGCTCCAGATGGGAGAGGACGCTGGCTTTACAGTGAAAAATCTTGATGGATATGCGGGGCATATTGAACTAACAGGAAGCAGTGAAGAGATTGTAGGCATTCTCTGTCATATTGATGTTGTACCTGAAGGTGATGGCTGGTCGAGTGACCCTTTTGGTGCTGAAATCCGAGATGGAAAGATATTTGCACGTGGTGCTCTCGATGATAAGGGGCCGACAATTGCCGCATTTTATGCAATGAAGATTCTTAAAGAACTTAATCTGCCATTATCAAAGCCTGTCCGTATGATTATCGGGACAGATGAAGAAAGTGAATGGAGATGTGTTGAACATTATTTTAAGCATGAAAAGATGCCAATAATGGGTTTTGCACCTGATGCAGATTTCCCAATCATTTTTGCTGAAAAAGGAATTATTGATGCTACACTCATACAAACTTCTAACGTTGAAACGATATCGAGCGATGTGGTTCTTCAAGCCTTTCATTCCGGCAGAAGGTTTAATATGGTGCCGGATTTTGCCCAAGCGACAATACAAATCAATCAAGATGGAGGAGCAGAATCTGTTGTTGATTCATTTAACAATTACATAGCTGAGCAGAAAGTAAAAGGGACTAGCAAGGTTGAGGGCAAAACTGTCACATTTTCAATTGAAGGGATATCAGCTCATGCGATGGAGCCGAATAATGGCGTAAATGCCGGACTTTTAATAGCTCTATTTTTAACAAAACTTAATTTAGATCAAAAGGGCAACGAATTTATCCAGACAATCGCTACGTTGTTTGAAGGTGATACGCGAGGAAATAATCTTCATATTGCTTATTCTGATGATATCAGCGGTGATTTGACAGTTAATCTTGGTGTTATGTCCTATACAAATGAATCTGCTGGACAGCTTGGGATTAATATCCGTTATCCGGTTACAGGAGATTCAGAACAGATTAGACAAGCATTGTCAAAAGTAGCGGGATTTGAACTGCAAAGGTTTAATGATTCTAAGCCCCATCATGTTGATGAAAAGCATCCTCTTATTCAAACGTTGCAGCATGTTTATGAAGAGCAAACCGGTGAAAAAGCAAAGTTAATTGCAATAGGAGGAGGCACCTATGCGAGATCCTTAGATGCAGGTGTCGCATTCGGTCCGTTGTTTCCAGGAAGGCCGGATATAGCCCATCAAAAGGATGAGTATATAGTAATAGAGGACCTTTTAAAAGCAACAGCGATATATGCCCAAGCAATTTATGAGCTGGCAAAATAACGCTGCTTTAAAAAAATGGTTTCGGTTTTTCGGAGATAAAATATAAAAAGGAAGGGCCCAAGCCCTTCCCTTCTATTAAGTGCGCCCAGCATGGGTGTAATCTATAGGGTGAAAGTCCCGAACTGTGAAGACAGAAGTAACAGTTAGCCTAACACAAGGGTGTCTATGGTGACATGGAATCTGAAGGAAGTGAGCGGCA
>NZ_LATZ01000132.1 GCF_000981385.1 Bacillus sp. SA1-12 | reverse complement strand
TGTTATTATCCCCTTATAGTGGACAGTAAAAAGAAAGGATTGTACTGTCTTCTATGGAGGGGATTTTTTCATGGGGAAAATTAGAACAACCTATACAAAAGAAATTAAACTAAAAGCTATTAATTTATACGAAAACGAAGATATGGGGATCAGATCAATTTCCAAAGAGTTAGGGATTGGATATACAATTGTCCAAAGATGGATAGCTCATTATAAAAGTGAGGGAATTCAAGGGTTAAACGAAAAGAGAGGAAAATCTCGAAACCCACTTAAAGGTAAAGCTAAAAAAGACCACGAGAGTGATACAGAAAAAATAAGTCGATTAGAAGCAGAGAATGCCTATTTAAAAAAGCTATTAGCTGCGAAAAGGGAGATGATTCCGGAAAAGAAAAATCGTTAAAATACAAAATAATTCATGAGCTTACGGATCAATTTACTATTATCACGTTGTGTAAGATAGCCGGTGTTTCAAAAAGTGGCTATTACAAATGGCTAAAACGCCAAGATAACCCAACAGATAAGGACTTGGAAGATCAATCCATCGTAACTAAGATTATTAAATGCCAACAAGATCCTGATATTAATTGGAGCTACGGTTACCCAAGAGTTCAAACTTGGCTTAAAAAGATGTATGGTTTGAAAGTTAATCATAAGAGAATTTATCGTTTAATGAAGGCGAATGGAATTCAAGCAAAGATACGAGTAAAGAAGTGGAAACACTTTGGACGAAAAGAAAAATATGTCGTTTCAGAGAACGATTTAAACAGAGAATTTTCAGCTTCACGCCCAAATGAAAAATGGGTAACTGATATAACATATCTACTATTTAATGGAAAGAAACTCTATTTATCTACGATACTAGACCTTTACAACAATGAGATTATTTCATATAAAATAAGTGAAAGAAATGATCTAAAGCTAGTAGCTGATACAGTAAAAAAAGCAATAAAAAAAAGAGATGTGAAAGGACTCCTATTACATAGCGATCAAGGATTCCAGTACACCTCAATAAGATATAACAAGCTATTAGAAAGATACAACATTAAGCAAAGCATGTCTAGAAAAGGAAATTGTTTAGATAACGCTTGTATGGAGAGTTTTTTTAGCCACTTTAAAGCTGAATGTTTTTACCGATACCAATTTGAGAGTTCGAATGAGGTTAAGGAAGCAGTAAGAAATTATATTAAGTTTTATAATAATAAACGTTTTCAAAAAAAATTAAATAACCTTAGCCCTACTGAATATAGAGCTAAGGCTGCCTAATAAGTGAACCTTTTATTAATTGTCTACTTGACGGGGATAAGACCAAGCCGAAGATCCTTTTCACGTATCGATAATACCACATTGTGTTAATTTAAGTGAATATATTATACATTATCTTTTAATTCATCCATTAATTGTCGAGAACGTTTAGCATTTCCTTCAGCAAAATTTCGCAATCGGTTTTGTAGTTCTTGATTGTCATGAATACGTTCTGCCGTGATTAAGTATGTTTTCATCATTTCATTTTCTCTTTCTAAAGACATTTCTAAGATTTGTTTTAGTGACTTCTTAGATATTTCATCTTCGTAGTCATAGTCACGATCATAATCCAGTTCGTGGTTCATTATTATCCTCCCAAGATTTTATTCCGTTTGTTTTATACATAAAATTTTCATTTATGCTAAAAGACTTTTTCTGATAACGTCTCATTATTTAAACTCAATTTCAACTAAAATAGAGGTTAGCTCCTTAAGAGATGAAAGAATAAGTTAGTAACAGGTAGTGGTTCCCATCCCAACATAAAATATAAAAAAGAAACAATAAAAAAAAACAACGTTGAGAATACTTGAGACCAGTTATCAAAAATTTTCAATCTGATCATCCTTTTTCTTTTTAGTATTTGCAAAAGGATGATTAATAAACTTGTTTATTCTTATTAATTAGTATAAAAGGTTCTTCTAATAAACACAGTTGGCTCGGGAGTTATGGTTAATTAAAATACAAGTATTCTTATTAAACTCAACAGATTTATCAAAAAGTAATCGAGTTTAAGAAAAGGAGTTGTTTCGGCAATTCCTTTTCAAGAGGCAGGATTGTGGAAGGAGAAATATTGTTAAATGATATTTACAGAGGAAGATATTCCATCAATAAAACAAACATTTCTCCGTAAGTGGTGAGACAGCTGCCATTTTTGGCGGCTTTTTTCTTATTGTACGGTGCAATTCTTTTAATCAGCAGGTAAATTTTGAGTAAAAGTTTAAGGGAAAAGAAATACTTAAAAAACAACAAAAAATCTATTGCAAATAAAAAAAACTCATGATACTATAGGTTAAGCGTATACAGAACGGATTGTAACTGTTAAATCAGGCAAAACCGATTACCTTAGAAAATGGGTATGGTTTTGCCTTTTTTCTATGTCGGAGGTGATAAAGTGAAAATTGAAAAAATACTAAACAATAATGCAGTTATTTCAGTAAAAGACAAACAGGAAATTATCGTTGTCGGCCGTGGAATTGCTTTTAATAAACGCGTTGGTGAAGAGATTAACGAACAACAGATCGATAAAATTTTCACTTTAGAAAACGAAGATATAATGAAAAAATTCAAAGCCTTAATTTCTGATATGCCGATTGAATATATGGAATTATCCGAAAGAATCATCGCTTATGCAAAAATGAAATTGGGTAAAAAGCTAAACGATCGTATTTATATTCATTTAACAGATCATATTCACTTTGCTATTGAACGTTATAAAAATAATCTCCCTATTAAAAACGGATTACTTTGGGAAACGAAGCAATTATACAAAGATGAATATGAAATAGGAATAGAAGCTTTAAACATGATTTGCGAACAAACAGGTGTCATTTTACCGGAGGATGAAGCTGGTTTCTTAGCTCTTCATATTGTAAATGCTGAATTGAATGAAGAAATGCCTGTTGTAAAAAGTATGACGAAGGTGATGCAAGAAATATTAACCATCGTGAGATATCATTTTAAGATCGAGTTTAATGAAGATTCTTTAGCATATTATCGTTTTATTACACATCTTAAGTTTTTTGCACAAAGGCTGGTCAAAGGCAATCATTACAATAGTACTGCTGATGATGACTTATTTCTTGTCATTAATAAAAAATATCCGGAAGCATTTAGTTGTTCCCAGAAAATCAAGAAGTTTATTGAAACTAGTTATACCTATGAGTTAACGGATGAAGAAATGATTTATTTAACCATTCATATTGAAAGAGTGGTAAAAAACAACGGACGATAATAGGGTTGTTACCTAACGGGCAAAACCTAAATCAAGCATTCAAAATGGAATGCCTGGTTTAGGTTTTTTTTATTACCATTTTTCGTCTGTCATCAAGTAATAACACAAAATGTAATACTACTGACAAGGAGTGTTGGATATGAGTTACAACGATTTTGCAAAAAACATCGTAGATTTAGTTGGCGGAGAAAAGAATATCTCTAATGTTGTCCATTGTGCCACCCGTTTACGCTTTAAATTAAAAGATAAGGGCAAAGCAGATAAACCAGCCCTACAAGACTTAGATGGAGTTCTGAGCGTAGTAGAGAGTGGCGGGCAATTTCAGGTAGTTGTAGGAAGCCATGTTGGGGAAGTCTTTAAGGAAATTACAAAAATAGCAAATGTAGGATCGGCAGCTGATTCAACTGATGAGCCAAAGGGAAGCATCGGATCCCGCATTTTCGAAATTATCTCGCGCAGCTTTTCGCCATTGATTGGTGCACTTGCTGGAGCGGGTATGCTGAAAGCGGTGCTAACGATATTAACAATGACAGGACTATTATCTGCTGAAAGCGGAACTTACTTTATTCTTTCTGCTGCTGGAAATGCTGTCTTTTATTTCTTGCCTGTCTTTTTAGGGATTACGCTTGCAACAAAGCTTGGCGCAAATCCGTATGTGGGCGGTACAATCGGTGCTGCGTTGCTGGAACCTAATTTTACTGGCTTATTAAAAGAAACAGGAGATGTTTCAAATTTTTTCGGAATTCCTGTTGTTTTGTTTGATTATTCATCCTCTGTATTTCCTATTTTTATCGCAGTTAGCATTTATGCTGTTTTAGAAAAATACCTAAAGAAAACGATTCATAAAGATTTACAAATGTTTTTAGTTCCGATGCTGTCATTAGCGATTATCGTCCCACTTACTGTTATTGCTTTTGGACCTTTTGGTGTGTATGTCGGTAATGCAATTGGTGCAGGAATTGATTTCTTGAGTACAAAGAGCGGTATATTAACAGGAGCGGTTGTTGGTGCAGGATGGACATTCCTTACACTGTTCGGTCTGCATTGGGGACTCGTTCCAATTCTTTTAGATCAGCTTGCACATGGAGGCAGCCCGATCTTTGCTATGCTTGCAGCTGCTCCGCTTGCACAGGCTGGTTTGGCATTAGGTGTATTAATACGCGCGAAGGACAAATCATTAAAAACACTTAGCGGATCCACATTAATACCAGCTTTACTATCCGGTGTAACAGAACCAATTCTTTACGGTTTAATGATGCGTTATAAAAGAACAATTCTATATGTACTAATCTCTGCAGCAGTTGGCGGAGCAATAAATGGTATGTTTGGTACGAAAGCAATCGTGTATGTATTCCCAAGTGTCCTTTCTATACCAGCCTTCGCCCCAATGGGTATCCACATTATCGCAATTGGGATTGCTTTTGTTGGCGCAATGGTCCTCACTTTATTATTTGGGTATGACGATAAAAAGAAAAAAGCAGCGGAAGAAAATAAGATAGAAGCAAGTCAGATGAAAAAAGAATCAATTGTCAGTCCACTAACCGGAGTAATTAAGCCGCTATCAGAAGTGGATGATCAAGTGTTTGCATCAGAAGCAATGGGAAAAGGGATCGCGATTGAACCAACTGTTGGCCAAGCTATATCACCTGTTAACGGAATTGTTTCAACCATCTTCCCAACAGGCCATGCCATTGGTGTTACTTCAGACGATGGTGCAGAAGTATTAATCCATATAGGAATTAATACGGTTCAATTAGAAGGAAAGTATTATTCACCTGTCGTTAAACAGGGTGAACGGGTGAATCAAGGTGATGTATTAGTCAATTTTGATATTGAAAAAATTAAAGAAGCTGGCTATCCAGTTATTACACCTATTATTATTACAAACACAAATCGTTATGTGGATGTAATTGAAACCGGTGCTGAAACTGTTCGTGCAAAAGACAGTTTATTAACATTAGTCATTTAATTGTCTTTCTGCAAAAGGGAGAAGGGCCATGATTGATCTTCCCCAATTTGGTTTAATAGATTGTTATAAGGAGGAAAATTTAATGAGTTTTGAAGTGAAAAGATTTCCACAAGGATTCTTATGGGGTGGAGCAACAGCAGCTAATCAACTAGAGGGAGCGTACCAAGAAGGTGGGAAAGGATTAAATACACCAGATGTTTTACCTGGAGGCAAAGTAAGATTAAACGTATTAAAAGATCCTGGTTTTGATTTTGAGTTGGATACTGAAAAGTATACGTATCCGAATCATGAAGCCATTGATTTTTATCACCGTTACAAAGAAGATATTGCTCTTTTTGCTGAAATGGGATTCAACGTATTTCGTATGTCTATCTCATGGTCACGTATTTTTCCTAAAGGTGATGAATTAACACCAAACGAGGAAGGTCTTGCTTTTTATGACCGAGTATTTGATGAACTGCGCAAATACAATATTGAACCGGTTGTCACCATTTCACACTATGAATTGCCAGTACACCTTGTAAAAGAATATGGAGGCTGGAGAAGCCGTAAGCTGGTTACATTTTTCGAAAGATATGTAACAGCAATCTTCAATCGATATAAACATAAAGTAAAATACTGGATGACATTTAATGAAATTAACAGCAGTCTCCATATGCCTATTTTAGGACTTGGGTTTGCCATTCAAAAAGAGGAAGACTATTATCAGCCAACATTCCAAGCGTTTCATCATCAATTTGTCGCCAGTGCCAGAGCGGTTCAGCTATGCCATGAAATGATTCCTGGGGCTCAGATCGGATGTATGATCGTCTATCTCCCAACCTATTCTGTTGACTGCAATCCTGAAAACGTGCTTTATGCGTTAAAAGAAGAACAATTATTCAACTACTTCTGCGGCGATGTACAAGTACGCGGTGAGTATCCTGCTTTCATTAGGCGCTACTGGAGAGAGCATGGGATAAAGCTTGAAATTCATGAAGGCGATCTTGAGCTTATCAAAGAAAATACCGTTGATTATATTGCTTTTAGTTACTATATGTCACGTACTGAGCAGAAGGACAAAACTCCTGATGAAGTTGGTCAAGGTAATATCTTAGGAGGAATAATAAATAAGTTTTTAAAGGCAAGTGAATGGGGATGGGAAATTGACCCAATTGGTCTGCAAATCTCTTTAAATCAATTGTATGATCGATACCAAAAACCGTTATTTGTCGTAGAAAATGGACTTGGAGCCTATGACAAAGTAGAAGAGGACGGTTCAATCAACGACGATTACAGAATTGACTATCTCCGTGAACACATCAAAGCAATGGGTGAAGCCATTGAAGATGGAGTAGAGTTAATGGGTTACACTCCATGGGGATGTATTGATTTAGTGAGCGCTTCAACTGGTGAGATGAGTAAGCGTTATGGCTTTATTTATGTAGATAAGCATGATGATGGTTCAGGGACACTGGATCGTAAGAAGAAACAGTCATTTTTCTGGTATAAAAACGTAATTGCAACAAATGGTGAGGAACTCTAATTAACTTTTTAATCATTTTAAGGGCTGCTAAAAGGTAGCTCTTTTCTATTTAGAAGAAAGATTGTGAAAGATTGAACTTAAAAGCTTATACAAGCTCGGTTCTTATTCTGCTAACGGCTGCAATCATTTAAGATCAAGTTTGTCATTTCGGCAGTCTTTTTTTATTCTACTAAAGTGACAGTTGAACAAGGGAGTTTTCTTATAAAAGCTCTGCTAAATATTATTGTTGGTATTTAATCAATACAAAAAGGACCCATTAAGGTCCTGGAATAGTCTTCTTCAGCCAGCTTCTTATCTTAAAGAGAACAGCTGCTTTTAATAGCAGCTTGTTCTTAACGTTGACTAATAGAAATACTGTTTAAATCTTTTGCTTAATAGAATCTACGTCTTCTTTCTCTTTCAAATTCAAAGCGTCTTCTTCTATCTAATTCGATAATTGCAAAGGGGAAAAACCGTCTTCTTCTAAAGTCGTCACGAAAAAATCGATCTCTTCGATCAAATCCAAAAAATGGCATTGAATTCATTCTCCTTTCATTACAGAAGTCTATATGAAAAGGTCAGATTAGCCCAACCTCCCTTGGTCCTTACAATTTAGTAGCCGACGAAAGAAGTTCCTATAATGATAAGAAGAATGAACAATACAACAACTAACGCAAAATTAAAACCATAACCATAATCTGACATAATATATCACCTCCTTTATTAAGAAGCAGTAGTACATCATATGGCAATAGGATTTATAATGAAATGGACAGAAATGGAAATATATATGTAAAGATAGCTGCTGCACAATTCAATGATATTTTCATTAGTAAACCAGTGTTCTTGTTCACGGGTATTAAGAGTTGAAGAAAAAAATGGGTTGCGGCACCTTTTCTTATTGTGCAAACGGAGCAGATTAGTTTAAGAAATATGGTAAAATTGTCTAGGGGTAAATTTTAGTGGGGATAATGATGAATTCGAAAACTGTAATTAATGTAATTGTATTTATAATAAATTTTCTATTCACAACAATTAATGCTATTTGGGCTTTATGGAGTGGTTTACTTAAATTGATATACTTCTTATGGTTGTTTATTGGGATAATAAGTACAATCTTTTTTGCTTTTTACTTCATAAGATTTTCAAACTGGAAGGAATTTATGTATAAAAGCCTTTTTCACGGATGGTTAATATATAGCATTTTATGGATACTTACTGTTAGTCAGGGAATTGGTAAAATGAAATTAAAGTTCTTCAACTAAAAGGTGCGATGCTTCAATTAGGAAGGATCGCTTTTTTCTTATTCAAGTAACGGGGAAGTTTAGCTGAAGAAGGATTTCGATTAGAGGATTTTGAATTTATAGTGATAATCGAGCTTACACTTTAGTTAGAACATAAATTTATTATTGGAGGTTAATTATATGAATCCTAAACAGCTTGCTGGTGAGAAAGCTGTTGAATATGTCAAAGACGGAATGCTTTTAGGTCTCGGAACTGGTTCAACAGTCTATTGGTCAATTTTAAAACTAGGAGAGTTGGTAAAAAAGGGACTAGATATTAAAGGGGTGCCTACTTCTACAACCACTGAAAAGCTAGCAATTGAATTAGGGATTCCATTAGTATCTCTGTCTTCGATAAATCAATTAGATTTAACAATAGATGGTGCTGATGAAGCTAATAAGAATTTTGAAGTTATTAAGGGTGGAGGAGGAGCTTTATTACGTGAAAAAATGGTGGCATCCATTTCCAGACGTTTAATTATAGTTATTGATGAAACTAAATTAGTTACTTATTTAGGTCAATATCCGTTACCCGTTGAGATTGTACAATTTGGTTGGGAAATGACTTTTAAACAGATAAATAATTTGGGATGCAAACCTACATTACGAATGGATAATAATACCCCTTTTATCACTGATAATGGGAACTATATATTGGATTGTGATTTCGAGATAATACAAGACACTAATGAACTGAATAATACATTAAATATGATTCCAGGTGTAGTTGAGAATGGTCTTTTTGTTAATATGGCTGATACAATTGTGATTGGCAATAGAAATGGAAGTGTAAATACCTTTTTCAAATAATTATTTTCAAGAAAAACATAACTTTTTGACCGATCTAATAAGTAAATTTATTTCAAAATCTGTGATATTTTTTTATTAGCTTTGGATTTTTTGAAGGAACTTAGTTTGTGAAAAAATACACTTAAGCAAACTGGTGCGTTTCTACAATATGGTAGAGACGCTTTTTCTTATTCCAGTAACTATGCATTTTAAAATATTCGAGAAAGCAAAAACAAATATTCCGATATAATAAAATATAGCTACTAGTTGTTTTGGAAGTCAACTTCATAAAGTCAGCCATTAATTCTTTGACAATGGCTTCACAGCTCTTTACTTCTGTAATTAAATCAATAGCAGTGTTTACAGAAACAATTCCCTCATCGAGTCTTCCTTCTAGCATTCCAGGGCGAAGACTGCCGCTCTGGTTGATCTTTTCATCTGTAGGGAGCCCATTTTTGTACATATTTTCAAGTTCAATTGCGAATTTATGGGGTGTAGAACGTTGAGTCGCAGACACAAAAACAAGATCCTTCGCTTTAGTGCGGATAATATCTTCTTTCGTCTTGTCTGAAGCAGGACATTCCTCTGAAACTATAAAACGAGTTCCAACATAAACGCCTTCAGCACCAAGAGCAAAAGCTGCTCTCACACCCCGAATATCATTAATTCCACCGGTTGCCATTACCGGAATATCGACTGCATCCACAATGGTCGGAACGATTGAAAATGTTCCAATTTGGTTCTGGGGTATCCATCCGCCTTCATCATATCCCGTGGCAATTATAATATCCGCACCTGAAATTTCAGCCATTCTTGCAGCATCAGGTGTAGGGGTTGATTCTCGGTGGATTAACGTAGCATGATGATCTTTGATTTGCTTAAATAATGTTTTGTTGACATTTCCAACACTTACGAAGGTTTTAACTCCTTCTTCTAAAGAAATAGTTAAAACTGTTTGTGTGTAAGGATCATCCATTCCTTCTTCGGGACTGAAAATATTCCAGAAGTTATATGGACTAATAGTCCTGTGCAAAGACCTAGTGTCGTAAAGATACCAGCCTTTTTCCCTTTCGCTATACTTTGTGCCAAGTGAACAAATTATCTGGTCCTGGCATAAGGGTAAGAACGATTGCTGCACCCAAAAAAGATAGTACAGATAGGAAGTCCATATTTATCCCTCCGCTTTTTTAATGTGAATTTTAACATAATCTTTTGAAGTAAGCACAACAAATAATATTTAATAAGAGTGCTTGAGTTGAAGATTAAGCTGCTGCTAGCGGCGGCTTTTTCCATCAGTGCCAAAACTCATAATATATAAGATTCCTCCTTTTTTATACATATTAATCCATGCTTTTAAGCCTAGACATATGCAACACTAACAAGGAAACACTGATAAAAAATTAAGAAGGGACGATTAAAATAAATCAAAAAAGGTATGGTTATTCCACTTAATTTTAAATGTTTCCCTTTAATATTGATTTCTATTTCTTCTATTTTTCGATTTTCCTTCACAACTTCTATTGGTTTTAAACCGTTAGTTTCATTTGTAAAGGATTGGTAAGTTATAGGAGCAGGCGGACCAATCACAACCGGAAAAATGGAGATAGTTAGGATAATATTTTCTGGGTCATGAAATGCTTCATTTAGGGATACCAGGAAATTTTGTTTGTTCAGCGAAAACATGCCTCCTCTTAAATAGCAGATGACTATATAATTCAATATCCACTTCATTATCATCTCTTTTAAGATTAAATGATACGAGGAGAATTCCTACTGGTACAATACATGAAAAATAGTTTTGGCTATTAAAGATACAGTTCTTTCCTACTTGACTAAAGGAGCAGTTTTATTTAGATATTTAAAAAGAGTGGAATATAACCTTATTCTTTTAGGGAACGATGCTTTCATTGGCTTCGTTTTTATTGTATTAAAGGGGCAGAATAACGACATAAGCCTTTTGTAACTTTCCGGGCCAGGTCTGCTTGACAGGACACCAATTAATGTCCTATTATAAATTGGACACCATTCGGAGTCTTTTTATAGTTAAAAAGTAAGGGGATGGTGATTGTGGCTGAACCAAATAACATAGTACCGTTGCCTTCCCGACTCGACGTGAACTGATTAGTTTATTAAAGGACCTAGAAGATTTACATCTTGGTTCATGGAAACGGATTCAAGGTGGATGAATTTTCAAGTAAAGCAAAATTGACAGAAAGAATTGGAGAAATTGAAAATGATCATTCTTAGCAGTCAGATGATCAAAAAAATTCAGAGAGGGTGTCATGATGACAAATAGTAGCAAGAATCGTAAGGTTGATGGATTTTTAAAGAAAACGAAAAAGTGGAAGGAAGAATTTGAGACGTTGAGAAATATCGTTCTTGACTGTGAGCTAACCGAAGATATTAAGTGGATGCATCCTTGTTATATGTATGATAATAAAAACATTGTTTTGATACATGGATTTAAAGAATATTGTGCGCTTCTGTTTCACAAAGGTGCCCTGTTAAAGGATCCGCATGGAATTCTAATCCAACAAACGGAGAATGTACAAGCGGCACGCCAGATTCGGTTTACCAATGTTCAAGAAATCGTTGAAATGGAACCTATCTTGAAAGCCTATATTAACGAAGCCATTGAAGTTGAAAAAGCCGGTTTGGAAGTGAATCTTAAAAAGAATACTGATTACATCATTCCTGAAGAACTTCAAAGTAAATTTGCTGAAATGCCTGCTTTGAAAACTGCTTTTGAAGCACTGACGCCGGGACGGCAAAGAGCATACATACTTTATTTTTCTCAGGCGAAACAATCCAAAACTCGACAGTCAAGGATTGAAAAATATACGCAGCAAATTCTCGATGGAAAAGGATTAAATGATTAGCGCGCACTTATATACTTGATGATAGATAGGAGAATAAAACGAATGCAATTATTAAGAATAAAGAAATTGACAGGACACCAATTAGTGTCATATAATAAAGACACCAATTGGTGTCCGATATAAAGGCGGGGGTGATCTTGAACGATAAAAATCAAGAACGTGACGTTTATGTAGCTATCGCTGACCCAACAAGACGTAAAATGCTGCGCTTGTTGGCAGATGCAGAAGAGTTATCTCTTCACGAAATAACCCCTCATTTTCAAATGGGTCGTACAGCTGTTTCTAAACATCTGGCTATCCTTAAAGAAGCTGGTCTAGTTTCAGCCCGTAAAGTTGGCAGAGAAACAAGGTATCGGCTGAATGCTGGCCCATTAAGAGAAATTGAGGATTGGGTATCGTTTTACAGGAAATTCTGGAGAGAAAGAATGTTACTTTTAAACCAAATATTAGAGGAGGAAGAAGAATGAATTTAACAGTAACACAAGATTTTAATTTTAAGAGCCCGATCAATAAGGTGTGGAACGCATTAACAGATTCAGATACTCTTGCAAAATGGATCATGGAAAATAACTTTAAACCAATCGTCGGACATAAATGTCAATTCCGAAATGACGAGTGGAATTTAATTGTAGAATGTGAAGTATTAGTAGTCGAGGAGCCTAATACGTTATCTTACACATGGGTAGGCGGTCCGATAAATACGATCGTCACATGGACATTGAAGGAAGAGAATGGAACAACCTCCTTACACCTTGAACAATCAGGATTTGAAAAAGAAGATCAAGCGTTCAATGGTGCGAAATATGGTTGGGTGAAAATGGCCGAAGATCTTAAAAAAGTGTTAGGGGAAATGTAAGGCCACCCTCGGAACTTGTTTTTTAGTATGAAGCTAACAATTCATAATAAAGAAAACTCGCCAATTTTGAAGTGAACCAAAATTGTTAGACAATATACCTTAAGCAGCTTGCTGGACCTGGGACCTGTATTCTACAGGACTCAGGTCATTTAACTTTGCCTTCATTCGTATATTGTTGTAGTAGTATATATAATTGTGTAATTCTTCTATAAAATGATCAATGCTTTTAAACTCCTGTAGATAGAGGAGTTCTGTTTTAAGGATGCCAAAGAAGTTTTCAATAACGGCATTATCGAGACAGTTTCCCTTTCGGGACATGCTTTGTGTTATATTCTTGGCTTTAAGGGTTTTCTGGTACTTAGCCATCTGGTAATGCCATCCTTGGTCTGAGTGTAGGATTAATTTATCCTCTGGATTTAAGACCTCTAAAGCTTGTTCAAGCATGTCTCCTACTAAATCAAAAGTAGGTCGGAACTTTACTGTATACGAGATGACTTCACTATTAAACAAGTCAAGTATAGGAGATAAATAGAGTTTCTGTCCGAAAAGACTAAATTCTGTTACATCCGTTACCCATTTCTGATTAGGTTTATCCGCTTTGAAATCCCGCTTCAGAACGTTAGGCGCAACTTTCCCCACATTTCCGCGATAGGACTTATATTTCTTCATACGAACTTGGCACTTAATACCAAGCAGGTTCATAAGCTTGAGGACAGTCTTCGGATCATGATTTAAACCTTTCTTATCAAGCTCTTTTTTTATGTTACGATGTCCATAACGACCTTTATGTTGGTGATATATCTCTTGTATTGCCTCTTTAACCTCAGCGTATTTATCAGGGCGGTCCATGTGTTTTGTCCAATAATAATACGTACTTCTTTTAATCCCTGCTACCTTGGTCAGCTCAGCGACTTTATAGTCATTCCTTAGTTCAAAAATTACTTGCGCTTTGATTTTTGTTGTAATTTTTTCTGTTCCTGAACTAAGGCATTCAACTTTTTTAGATATGCGTTCTCCATTCGTAAACGTTCGACTTCTTGGATAAGGGATTCATTTGTTTCGTTGGTTAAATCGTTCTTCTTTCTATCTTTTGTCATGGGAGGTCGCACCTTCTTTTTTGGTAAGAGGGCTTCCGCTCCTTCTGTATCAACAGCTCTCCTCCAAGCACTGATGGTTGAGGGGTCGGGAATTTTAAACTTCACCGCTGTATCATTAAGAGATGCCCAATTATCATCCATATATTTGAGTACCTTCATTTTAAACGCAGCAGAGTAATTTGTGTAACTTTTTCTTAAGGAATCTTCTCCATATTCAACATAAAGATTTACCCACTTTTGTATTGACTTATGATGAGTACCTAGCTTATTAGCAATATCACGATATGAAAGAGATCCTTTTTCATACTCTTTTACTGCCCATAACTTGTCCTCGAATGTGAATTTAGCCATATAAAAAACTGCACCTCCATTGTTAGTTTTGTGTCTAACAATTTTGGTGCAGTTCAATTTTTGGGCGAGTTTTCTTTTTATATGTGCCTATTACAATTATAGAACGACTGTCATTGAAGTGCATATTTTATAAAAAAGCACCTCAAAACGGAACTCTTTACATTATTGGCACGATCTTATGAAATGTCCTATACAAGGGGTATTTTTTACTTTGGGTACAGATTTTATTTACATAATCGAACGTAGGTTCGTATAATATAACGTAGAGGTGATCGTAATGGAAAATGAAAATTGCGGTATCATGACTACGACAAAGAAAACGGATATTCACGGTTATACGTATACGGAGGTTCATTTGATGGATTTTCGAAGAGAGCGCATATGGCATGTTAATTTCGAAAACTTAGATAACGAGCTTATTCCGGAAGGTCTACGAGAATATATAAGAGAGAATAGCGAGAAGATTAAGGAGGGGAGTTGGCATTATTCTGGGGATCAACGGTAATAGAGTGGTCGGTCTTTAAACGTTAATGATTATGATAGCATTTGCAATTATGGTGTTGTCAATCATCAAGACAAAAAATAACCCACCCTTGAGTGTTTTTTACAGAGGGAGTGGAGGGACTTTACTAGATTCTATAGAGCTTTTTTAACTAAATTTTAAGCAGTCGGTTCGACGCCGATCGCCGGTATTTTTAAAAGAAACGCTGAAAAAAACACAAAATTAGACCAACGATTGTTCGTTTTTTATTGCCTTCAAGAATGTGAATCCTTAAAGGATTAGCTATAGGTAGGAAGACGACAAGTTCACTCCTTTTGTGACTTCTACGATGTCTTGGCCACTAGAACCTTTCTAGTGGCCACTTTTGTTATGTCTCCGAAATGTTAAAAAGCAAGTGAAGCGTAATGGTCTATTAAAGAATGATAGATCATAAGGATTATCAAAGAAAATGTAATTAAGTGGAGGAAAAATGGAAAAGAAAATACTCGCAGGCAAGCTGTAAAGCAAAAGAAAGCATTAAATAAGATCTTCGTTGTAAAGTGATTCCGCTTGTTGCTAATAAGTTGTATTCATTACCGAAAGAAACCCGAAATATGGTAGAGATATATGTCTGATGTGGACATTGCTGTGATGTCGTTCAAATTGAACATGTAACCACTAGTGAAACAAAGTTTGGCATAACTTTAGATGGGAATGTAAACGATGTGGATAAAGTTACAAAACGAATAGATGATTAAGATGAAACGATAGATAGAAAGGGTGATAAAAAATGGAATCCATCGTCTTAGCTGCTGGATATTCCAGCCGAGCGAATGCATTTAAAATGACTTTGCAACTGGGGCAAATGTCCGTGTTGGAGCAAACGATTTCTAAATTTGAAGGATTATGCAGCAGAGTCATCGTCGTAGCTGGGTTTAAAGTGGAACTTATTCAAGAGGAAATGGAAAAAATCCGCAATAAAAATACCTATTCATTTCAGATAAAGGTTGTTTATAATGAAAACTTTAACCAGGGAATGTTTACTTCCATTCAAAGGGGCTGCAAAGAAGTAAATGCCCCAACCTTCTTTATAACACCCGGAGATTATCCGCTTGTTAAAAGAGAGACCGTTCAGCAAATAGCAGAACACAAAGGGAACGTAGTTATTCCAAGCTTTAATTATAATGGTGGTCACCCCATCAAATTGTCAAGCAAAGTAAAACGGGAAATTCTTGAAACCAATCCAGAAAGTAATTTGCGTGTGGTCCTAAACGATTACCAAAAGGTATATCTTAATGTAGATGACCCGGGAGTAATAATGGATATTGATACGCTGGAGGATTACCAAAAAGCCATTTGTTATGATCATTTTCGGCAGGTAAAATGAATTGTTGAACAAGGTAATGATTGACACATACATGATTGATAATCATAACTTTTTGCGATGATCTAAAAATCAGAGGAAAGAGTAATATTTTAGCAACTTCGAATAAGCTCCGTTATCGGGCTTATTTTATTTGAAGCTTTTTTACTAGAAATAATGAAAGCAATGATTCATATCTGTTTAGTTGTCGCCAATTATTAAAGGCGAATCAAACCGAATGTATTAAAGATAAAAGGAAATAAGGTCTGGGTGAGAACCGACAGGAGCGAATACCTCAAGGAGGTACATCGACCGCCTATGAAAAGCGAAGTGCCTCTCGCTGCAATCAACAGGCAAGTTTAACAAAGTCTATAAAATAAATAAAAACAAATATTCTTGAATGAAATTAATCATAAAATATCATTCTCATTTATAAAATCGTAGGAAGAGGTTTCTATTCATATTATGTCGCCTATAAAAAAGAGTCGAAGGGTGTTGTTGCAATGAATCTAAAAGACATAAGCACATCAGTTCCCAAAAAAGACCATAAAGGGAAAGTATCTGGCCAGTTGGCCTATATTAGTGACGTAAAAGTAGAAAATATGGTTTACGGTGTTTTGTATCGGTCGCCAATTGCTTATGGAAAAATCATATCTATTCAATTACCAAACCTTCCAGAAGGATATGAAGCTGTTGGTGCAGAGCATATCCCAGGACCGAATTATGTCAAAATTATCAAAGAAGATCAACCCATTTTTGCTAATGAATGGGTCAATTATATTGGTGAACCGATTCTTATGTTGGTTGGATCAGATCTCAATATCCTGTATCGTTTGTTAAATGAAGTGAAGATTGAATTTGAAGAACATCAAGCAATTTATACATTAGAAGAAGCAATTAAACTAAAATCAACATCTGAGTGTTTTGCAAGCTATGAATTTGGCGAAAGTTTATCGAACATTTCAGCTATAGAGCAGGGAGCTCATCAAATCATCGAAGAAGAGTATGATACGGGCTATCAGGAGCATGTCTACCTTGAGCCACAAGGTATGCTCGCCATATATAAGGATGATGAGATTGTTGTCCAGGGATCGATGCAATGTCTATATTATATAAAAAATGCATTGCTAAGCGCTTTAGCATGTGGCGACGATGAAGTCAGAGTTGTTCAAAGCCCTACCGGCGGAGGTTTTGGCGGGAAAGAAGATTATCCTTCGATGATGGCGTGTCACGTAGCTGTTGCTGCAAAAACAGTCAAAAAATCGGTGATGCTTGTGTTCGACCGTTCTGAGGATATGGAAGTTACAACAAAAAGGCATCCTGCCAAACTCAAATATCGAACAGCACTTGATAAGGAAGGAAATATTTTAAGCATGTGTGTTGACATTTTTCTTGATGCCGGAGCGAATGCGGGATTGAGTTCTGTCGTGCTGCAACGCGCATTAATAAACAGTGCGGGTGTTTATAAAATTCCTCATTTTCATGCAAAAGGCTATGTCTTAAAAACCAATACAGTTCCGAACGGTGCCTTTAGAGGCTTTGGTGCACCACAAAGCTTTGCCGGAATTGAGAGTCATATGGGACATCTTAGTAAACTAGCAAACACCGAATCTCTTAAATATAAACGGAAATATCTCGTCAAACAAGGAGACCCCACCATCACCAAAGGGAACTTCCGCGACCCAATATTAATGAAAGAAATGATTGAGGACCTACTCGACGTGTCAGATTACCATAAGAAAAAAGAGGAGTTTCATCTTTTCAATCAGCAGAATCAGCGCTTTAAAAAAGGCATAGGAACTTCGCTGTTCCTCCACGGATGTGGATTTACAGGAAGTGGAGAAAGAGATCATATTAAAGCAACGGTGAAGCTAGTTAAATCAAAGGACGACCAAGTATCGCTAAAAATTTCAAATTCTGATATTGGACAAGGCATTTTGACGACGCTGTGTAAAATTGTCGCCAAAGAACTAAACCTCCCATATGAAGAAATTTTGTACCCTTATCCCGATACAAAAGAGGTTCCCGACTCCGGTCCGACAGTAGCTTCCAGGACGACAATGATCGTGGGAAAATTGCTAGAACGTGCCGCAAAAAAACTTAAGGCTCAGTGGCAAACAGGGGTGGAACAGGAAATAGTTGAGAACTATGTTCACCGTGAAATGATTCCTTGGGATGAGAAAACCTTTACTGGAGATGCATACCCTGCTTATTCATGGGGAGTTAATATCGTAGAAGTAGAAGTTGATCGATTAACAGGAAGTATAAAGTTAGTAAAAGTATACGGCAATTATGAAGTTGGAAAGGTCATCGATGAACGGATTATGAAAGGCCAAATTGACGGTGGTTTAGCTCAAGGATTAGCGTACGGTTATCTAGAAAAGATGACTTCAAAAGAAGGCAAAATCCAGCAAAAAAGCATAACAGATTATGGACCCCCTACTTCGTTGGACGTTGTTTCGATTGAAAGCAAGGTCTTTGATAATCCATATGCTGATGGTCCATACGGGGCGAAAGGTGCAGGAGAATTGACATTAATAGGTGGTGCTCCAGCCGTCCAAGCAGCAATAGAGGATGCACTGAACATTTCTTTTCAGCAAATTCCAATTACACCAGAAGTCATTATTGAAAGTCTTTTGGTGAAAGAAGGTGAATAGGTTGATTATATTTACGCTTAATGGAAAAACGGTTGAAACTGACGCCCCAGCCACAGAAAGATTACTAGATTTAATAAGAGATGAGTTTGAGTTAATCGGAACAAAGGAAGGCTGTGGTGAAGGAGAATGCGGAGCCTGCAGTGTGTTTGTGAATAACCAACTGCAAAACAGCTGCCTTATTCCAATCGGCTCGATTGATGGAGCCGATGTTAAAACGATTGAAGGGATCATGGAAACAGAACAATTTAAGATTTTAGATGAATGCTATTCCATTGCCGGAGGAGTGCAATGCGGATATTGCATTCCTGGAATGGTCATGGCAAGTGCAGCTTTATTATCCGAAAACCCTCATCCTTCAGAGGTTGACATTCGTGAGGGTATTTCCGGAAATCTATGTCGGTGTACGGGCTACAATATGATTGTTGATGCGATTAATTTAGCAGCAAAAAAAGGGGACGGCTTATGGCAGAAAAAATAACCGCTTATCGCTTCAATCATTTAGACGAAACTTTGAACCAATTGAGTAAAGAAGACTGTTTAATCATTGCTGGAGGCACCGATGTCATGGTCCTTCACAAAAGTCGAAGGGGAGTTCCCCCGAGTATCCCTAAACCTATTGTTTTTATTGACCATCTTTCTGAGCTAAAACGGGTGTATCGAAATCATAACGATCTCCACATCGGTGCCTGCTGTACCTATAGCGAATTAATTGAAGACCCGTTCATTCCAATCCCATTAAAGAATGCAATCAAAACGATTGCGGCACCAGCAATTAGAAACAGGGGGACATTGGGAGGTAATATTTGCAACGCTTCTCCAGCTGGGGACACACTGCCATTATTATATGTATACAACGCAAAACTTTTGCTGCGCTCTGTTAATGGTGATCGTGTAGTAGCTATTAGTGATTTTATTCAAGGTCCACGAAGGGTTCAACGACTTCAAAATGAAATGTTGGTTGAAATTATCTTGCCATCCGTATTAGAAGAAGGGTCTCATGTCGTGTTTGAGAAAGTCGGCAACCGTAACGCAGATGCAATTGCCAAAGTATCGTTTGCAGGATTTATCAGGATAAATGGTGTTCGAATCGAGGATGTTCGCTTCGCATTCGGGGCAGTCGGACCTACTATGGTCCGTTCCATTGATATTGAGAAGAAGTTGCTCGGAAAGACCATACCATTAGCAGATGCAGACATCGCTCAGATTGTAGCAGCATTCGATAGCATCATTAAACCAATCGACGATCAGCGTTCAACTGCTTTATACAGAAAAACAGTCGCCTTAAATCTTTTACGTTATTTTCTTAGCATAAAGCAATATCAATCGAATTAATGTTAAAAAAAGGGGGAGCTATTCATGCTGCTGATGGAAAAAGTGGCCAAGCTGACACGTCAAAACGAAACCTTTGCTTTAGCCATGATTATTGAATCAAAAGGCTCGACTCCCAGCCATGTAGGAAAAATGATTGTATACCGTGATGGTACGATTGAAGGAACTGTTGGAGGGGGCTTGGCTGAATACTATATTATCGAAGAGAGTATAAAGGCACTCCAAAAGGGTCAATCGAAAATCGTTGAATACAAATTGAATAAACATGCAAAAGACGGAATTCAAATGAATTGCGGCGGAACGTTGCGGGTGTTTATTGAAGTCTATACAAGCAGGCCTGAACTCGTTCTGGCTGGTGCCGGTCATTTAGGCTATGCGTTGGCAAAGCTTGCTGATTTACTTGAATATCCTTATTGCGTTGTCGATGATCGGATTGGTTACTGTACGAAGGAACGCTTTCCTAATGCGGCCAACCTTTTTGTAAATGAGGATATTGGAGCGGCAATGCTTGAAGCCAACCTCAATGAGAAGTCTTACGTGGTGATTGTTACAAAAGATCGTGATGATATTGTATTAAAAACGGCCCTGCAATTTCCGATTTCATATGTTGGGATGGTCGCCAGCAAGCGAAAGGTCATAAACATATTTGAAAAATTAAAAAGTGAAGGAGTCACACAAGAACAGTTAGAGCAGGTCCATTCCCCAATCGGATTGGAAATTGGCTCGGAAACAACAGAAGAAATTGCAATCAGTATTATCGGAGAAATCATCAAACTAAGCAGAGAAAATAAGCCTACAAAAGTGAAACAATTAAACAGATAAGGAAAAAGAAGAAACAGAGAGATAAAACACTTATAAATGTGATATATCAATGTTTGTAAGTGTTTCTTTTTTGGATAAATAAACATCTTACAATCCTTTTTATAACTTAACAGAAGTGACAGGTACCACATACGCTGATATGAGATAAAAGTAGTTTGACTCTTAGAATATAGATGGTTTTTTTAAAATGTTAAGTAGACGATACTTTCGTTCATTATTCTACGAATCGTGGGCAAAAAGAAAAAGAAAAAGAAAAACAACAACAAAAAGAAAAAGCAGTTAACCCAGATATAGAGAATAAGCCAGAAAAAGTAGATTCAATCACTAAAATAAAAAATGAAAGAGTGAAATATCAACGTTTCTTACACATGGTAAGAAACGTTTTTTTATGAATTTTCAAACAAAATAACTTGAAACCAAGGGGAAATGAAAAGTGCCAGTAGTCAATATTTTTACTGTTTCTATTTTGAAATGAGGTTATCATTCAGAACATTTTTTTCTTAACAAGAGATTGTTGTCACAAGATATTCGCACCTTTTTATGTGAACCTCCGCTACTTTTCCACTTCCTTTTCCCTATATAGTCTATGAATAGAATTTTCCTGGAAGAAAGGGTAGTGATGAAAAATGGCAAAATATCGTATGGTGCGTACTGAATTTTGGAGAGATTCGATTGCTTTAGATGAGATGACCCCAGAGGATAAGTATTTTTATCTTTATCTACTTACGAATCCAAAAACGACTCAAATTGGAATCTATCGAATCACAAAGTAAGAAATGGCGTTTGAATTGGGTTATTCAATTGAGAGTGTTCAATCATTAATGGAACGATTCATCGATCATCACAAGTTAATCCGTTACAATCCTAAAACAAGAGAACTCGCCCTTAAAAACTGGGGGAAATATAACCTGCAAAAGGGCGGGAAACCTGTTATGGATTGTATTAACAATGAATTGAAAGATGTCGAGGATACTTCGCTTATTCCATTTGTATCCAAAGCCATTAATAAAGAGGAGATTCGTTGCCTATTTGACACATTTTGGAAACAAGGTGATGAGAAGGAAAGCAGCGATCAAGTTGAACATGATACATATCCAAATACTGAACGTGATGAAGTTGAAAAGACTTTCATACCTCGCGAGACGAAATCAGGGCAAAAAGAAAAAGCTGTTAAACCACATGTAGACAATGATCTAGATATAGAGAATTCATCACAAAATCAAAAAACAACAGATGAGAAAGAAATAATCGAGTTCTGGGACAACAATGGCTTTGGTTTTTCTAACGTCCATGCGAAAGAGCAGCTGTTAGCTTGGTTAGATGACTCTAGCTTTTTGCAGCCTAAAGATGTCATCTTAAAAGCCTTGGCAATAGCCTGTGCGAATAACAAGCGAAAGTTGAACTATGTTGTTGGGATTCTTAAAAACTGGGAAAATGAGTCATTACTGACCGTTGAAGAAATTGATTCTTATCAGGAAACCAACCCCCCTGTTTCTAAGCCTATGCAAACAGAATCGATACCTGCCGGCAGAGCGATACCAGGTGAATTTGTCCTTGATATTACTGCGGGGGAAGAGTAGCGAGTATTACTGTAATCATTTTTAGGAAGTTTGATGGAGATGGAGTACTATTCTAAAACACGGTCATTTTTGGTACAAAATGTATGTACCTGATCCCTTCTCTATTGTAATCAGGCACATACTATTTTATCGTTTAACCTGTTTAAACATCCACTCTATCATGTCCTTGTTATTGTAAGCTGGCACCCAAGAGCCGTGATTATAGCCTAATTCTGCAGGATACTCTGTATATAATGGGTTTCCTCCAGCTTTTTTTATCACCTCAATGGCATTTCTTGTTTGTGAAACTGGGATCACTGCATCGTCTTCCGCATGAAAAGCCCAAATTGGTTTATCTTTTAAAACATGCACAGTTTCTGGATTTCCGCCGCCAGCAATTGGGACCATAGCAGCAAAGAGGTCAGGGTACGCATTATTTAAATGGAACGTTCCATATCCACCTTGAGAAAGTCCTGTAGAATATAATCGGTTATGATCAATGTTGTATTCTTGGGTTACTTTTTGCAGGATATCATAAGCCTTGCCAAGATCATTTGAAAATTCAAAAACTCTTGCTAAATCGATCATATTTTCTGTATTTCGGGTAATTCCGAAACCACCATTGTATTGGTTTCTTGCCTGCGGTGCCAGAACAAAGGCAGGGTTTTTGGCTTGATTTTCAGGTGAAGCCCAAATAACGGCTCCATCATATGCTAGCAATTGTTTTTGATTATCGTTTCCTCTTTCTCCTCCACCATGAAGAAATAAAACAAGCGGGTATGAAATAGAAGGATCATAGCCTTCTGGAACGTAAAGTCGATAAGGCATGTTATGAAATTCAAAAGCTAAAAACTTTTTTGCTATTTCTTCTCTAGTAACAAAATCGTAAGTCACTATGGTCACCTCACTACTAGTTTTTCTTGCCATTTGATAAGATTTTTTCTTCTGCCATTAAAAAATTGGGGGAGAGATTACATAATAAGAAATGTTTAAATCGATTTAATAAACCGGTAAATGAGAGGATCATCCCGCTTCTTTTATTATACTAAAACCGATAATTAAAATGTTTGAAATGGATCGTTTTTCTGTCTTATATCGCTATAGTTATTTGTCTATCTCTCTCCTAAAATAACAACATAAGTGCTTTCGATTTTAGAAAGAGAGATGGGGTGAAGATGAATTCTAAAGCAAAAGCACCGTTTCCGCGTTTGCTAGCTGGCATTTCGCTTGCAAACTTGGGTTACATTGTTAGGGCGATAGTTCCAATTGCGGTATTACTGACAATCAAATTAGCTATGCTTGATCCTGAAAACGCATCTAAAAATATAAAGTATTGTCTCCATTATAAACGCTTTAGTAGGAATTGTAGGTCTTTAAAATGGCGGGTTTTATAAGTGATCGTACATCATGGAAATTTGGCCGGCGCCGTTCTTAGATCCTATTAGGGGCAATCACTGGCGGTTCTTCTCTTTATATGGTTGGTGCTTTCCAATCGGTTGTTATGGTATGTATTACCTTTGCGATTTCTAAATTTTTGTTAAGTTTTATATAAGCTCAGTATATGGATTAATTCCTGATCAGGTGGGGAACGTTTTTTTATCTAAAAATTGAGGAATTCGATTGTGTCAAAGGATATGTCTTATTGTTGCTTTTTATCTGTATTAAAAAAATTAAATAATTAGGCTTTTTTATCAGTAACAATACCCACCCAATTTACATAAGTTGTTGATGGAAATACCCAAAACCCAGTTTGAATTTCCGTGTTCGTTTCTTCTGTCACTGGCTTTAACGTAATTATTTTGAGGAGGTTTTTATTAATGAATAATTTTCAACATGAAATTCAGAACTTAAATCTTGGTGATTATCAAGCTACTCCGGCAGTACCTTATGACGCGAACCAATATTATACTAATGATGAAAGGTTTATCGTTGGTGTCGGTGGTTTTCATCGCTGTTCTAACTGTTTTAACTGTTTTAATTGCTTCCACTGTTTCCACTGTTTTAGTTGTTTCCATTGCTTTAGATGTTCTAACTGTTTCAGTTGTTTTCATTGTGGTGGAGGTCGCTGCGGTGGCGGAGGTCGCTGCGGAGGTTGATAAAATAAGTTTTGTAAAGAAATACTGCAAGCCTCTACATGTTGATGTAGAGGCTGTTCACATTAATAATCATAAGGGACAAATTACAGTACATAGGATGTTAGTAATGATATAAAAGACAATGGCAGCTATTGCTAAGGAGGATCGATATGACGAATTTGTACCCTTCTATGCGTTTGAAGGTGAAAAGGGACACGTTTTTTCTCCCTGTAGCCAACAGCGGTGTATATTTTCGAAATAATGTAAGTTCGTTTCAAATGGAAGGTAGTATGGTCGATAAGTGGGTTGAAAAACTGATACCAATGTTCAATGGAGAACACACATTGGAGAGTTTGACAAACGGATTACCGGGACCGTATCGTGATCGAGTGTACGAAATTGCAGAAACATTGTATCAAAATGGATTTGTAAAGGATGTAAGTCAAGACCATCCTTATCAATTGTCTGAACAGGTTCTAAAAAAGTATGCTTCACAAATTGAATTTGTTGATAGTTTTGTAGAGTCAGCCGCGTTTCGCTTTCAAACATATCGTCAGGCAAAAGCATTGGCAATTGGTTCAGGAGATATGTTTGTTTCATTGGTATCCGCATTACTTGATTCTGGATTACCAAAGTTTCAAACACTAATCACTAATAGGAATCAGACGAATATACAGCGGCTGCAGGAACTCGTGGCACATGCCAAAAAAACTGATTCGGAGGTGGCGGTAGAGGAGATCTCACGAAGTTCTTGGAGGGAGATTCTGGAGCCGTTTGATTATATTTTATATGTGTCACAAGAGGGAAATGTAGAAGAGCTAAAACTTCTGCATAGGATTTGCAGAGAAGAAAAGAAGGTCTTTATCCCTGCTTTATGTTTCCAACAGATTGGAATGGCGGGTCCTTTAGTTTTACCTGGTTCAGAGAATTGTTGGGAATCTGCATGGCGCCGGCTGCATCGATCGGAACTCTTCAAAGAAAATCGAATTACTCATATATCCACCACAGCCGGGGCAATGCTATCTAATCTAATTGTATTTGAATTGTTTAAAAACATAACCGGAGTAACGGAAAGGGAACAGAATAATCAATTCTTTTTACTGAATTTAGGGACAATGGAAGGCAACTGGCATAATTTTATTCCTCATCCATTCTTAAATGGAGATACATCAGCTAGACGGGTAGACGATAATGATGAACGGATTCACCAAGATTTGGAAAGAGAAGAAACGGGCAAATTACTGCTTTTTTTAAATGGGTTAACATCAAAGGCAACAGGGATTTTCCATACTTGGGAAGAAGGCGATTTGCTTCAGCTTCCGTTAGCTCAATGCCGCGTTCAACCAATCAACCCATTGTCTGATGGACCTGCTGAGTTGCAGCAAAGTATGATCTGTTCAGGACTGACCCACGAGGAGGCCAGAAGGGAAGCTGGTCTAGCTGGAATTGAAGCATATGGAAATCGATTAACGGCATTACTTGATCTGCCATCACAAGTTCATGTTGGTGCAGGCGAAACATTTACCGAAAGTGTATGCCGAGGATTGCAGAAGTATTTAGTACAGGAGTTAAATAGAAAACAGTCAAACAATAAGATTACTCTAACCCGAGTACAGCTGAATACGGTAGAAGATGAACGATGCAGGTTTTATTTACAGGTATTATCAAGGATCCAGGGTGACCCAATTGTTGGATTAGGAGAGGAAATATCTGGTTTCCCTGTTGTCTGGATTGGTACGAAAAATGGATGGTATGGAAGTGCAGATTTAAATATAACATTTGCGTTAAGAAAAGCATTGCAACAGGCTCTTTTTACACTGCAAAACAAAGAAGATCCTTCAACATCCCAAGGCTTAGTCGTATCATCCGTGCTGCTTGACGAAAATGCACCTAGACTTTTAACTATCCCTGTTTGTGATGATCAGAAACATTCTGTGCTTTTGCAATCTGCTAAGGAAGTATTGGATCGGAACGGAAAGCAGCTTGTCATTTATGAACTTGAAGTAGAACCAATTCTAAAAGAAGGTTTAGCTGGGATCGTTGGAGTTGTTGTTCGAGAGGAGGAATGAAGGTGAGTGCTGATTTGTTGGTTGTTGGTGAGGGATTGTTAGCAGATCTTTTTTGTACAGAACTATCCTCAGAATATCTGATTGTTCGCCAGACTCATTTTGATTCAGTCGTACCAGAAACCATTGATTTGGCATTGGTCCTGCAAGATGAATGGAACCCTTCTATTCATCAAAGTGCAGAAGAGGAGTTTCGAGCAAGCAACACCCCATGGCTTCGAGGCTTTGTATCATTTGGAGAAGGCATCATTGGGCCTTTAGTTCAACCTGGAATTTCAGGTTGCTCTCAATGTGCCGATCTCAGACGCGTCCTAGCAGGCAATCATCGTAACGAGATGTGGCAGATGCAGAAAAAATTAGAGGCCTCTGGAAAAACACAACAGGAAGCCTGGACATCTCGTACCGGGTTATTACAAATGGTTCATCTCCTCAAAGCAGAGGTTAAAAGGTTTCTACAAGGGAAACAGACTTCCTCAGAGAAGAGGCTTGGTTTCATTAACCTAAAAACATTGAACATTTCATGGCATTCCTTTCAACCAGTCCCTCTTTGTACTGTATGTAGTTCCATACCTGATGATTCAGCGGATTTAGCCCGAATTTCCCTGCAGCAAAGTCCTAAAGTCAGCATAGATAGTTACCGAACTCGTTCATTAGATGATCTGAAAAACGTGCTGGACAAAGACTATGTTGATTCTCGAACAGGGATGCTTAAAGATAAGATGTATAATCTCGTGCCTCCATTTGCTGATGTAAGTGTAAATTTACCTATGTTTGAGGGGGATGAAGGAACAGCCGGACGTACAAATTCCTATGCGGTAAGTGAATTAACGGCCATTTTAGAAGGATTGGAACGATACTGCGGCCTCCAGCCCCGCGGCAAACGGTCAGTGGTATATGATTGTTATCATAATATAAAAGATCAAGCCTTAAATCCTCAATTGGTTGGTGAACATGAAGAAGAACAGTATCAACGCACAGGCTTCCCCTTTGAAAAATTTGATCCTGACCGTCCTATGAATTGGGTATGGGGTTATTCATTTTTACAGAAGCAGCCGATTCTAGTTCCAGAGCTGCTTGCCTATTACAGTTTGGGATGCGGGTCACGGGGATTTGTCTATGAAACGTCGAACGGATGTGCATTAGGAGGAAGTTTAGAGGAGGCTATTTTTTACGGCATTATGGAGGTGGTCGAGCGAGATTCGTTTCTAATGACCTGGTATGGAAAATTGTCGTTACCTCGTCTTGATCCATACTCTGCTGAAGATGAAGAACTAGTGTTGATGATTGACCGGATGAAAGCAGTTGCAGGATATGACCTGTATGTATATAACGCTACAATGGAACATGGAATTCCAAGCATTGTAGCATTGGCAAAAAACAGAAAGCAAAATGGGTTGAATCTAATTTGTGCAGCAGGGGCTCATTTGGATCCGGTGCGGGCTGTGAAAACTGCTGTTCATGAGTTGGCTGGCATGATGTTGACACTGGATGAGAAATTGGAGACAAACAAAGAGGAATATATGCGAATGTTAGATGATTCTTCCTTAGTACAACAGATGGATGACCATGGCATGTTGTATGGCTTACAACAAGCAGAAGAGCGCCTGGATTTTTTACTTAAAAATAACCGGCCGATTAGAACATTTAACGAGGAATTCAAGTGGAAGTCGAACCACACTGACCTTACAAATGATCTTCAGGATATTCTTCAAGCGTTACGGAACGTAAACTTGGATGTTATTGTCATTGATCAGTCAACACCGGAAATCAAACAAAACGGATTACATTGTGTAAAGGTGTTGATTCCTGGGATGGTGCCGATGACCTTTGGACACCATTTAAAGCGCGTATCAGGATTAGAGAGGTTATTACGGGTTCCTATGGAACTGGGGTATACGTCAGAACCACTTACACGCGAAAAGCTTAATCCGCTTCCTCATCCGTTTCCATAAGAAGGGAGTCTGGAAGGATGATTCTTGATGAGTTTTTGCACAATTTACATTTTGACATTGAAAAGGCAAGCATTCCAAACTGGGAAGTGGATTGGGAAGATGGCCCGCTTCCTTACAAACTTTACTGTGATTTACCTGAAGTTCCGCTTTCTATGGATATACCGCTAACTCTGGATGGGCAGGAAGTTCCCTATAAGCCGGATCTTCGAAAAATCGGTCACTTCCTTTGGTATGTTTATGGGATTACCCAATATAGCCAATCTGTTTTTCCGATGGATTCCCCCGAGAGACAGCTGGAAGTCATGCAATCCTATAGAAGGTTTGCTCCATCGGGTGGAGCGTTGTATCCAAACGAATTATACGTCTATTTAAAAATTGAAGATTTACCTGATGGGGTTTATCATTTCGATGTCTCACACCATCGCTTAGTATTATTGCGTGAAGGCAATTTTGATGATTATCTTACACGGGCACTTGGATGCCGATGTGATCTTACATCTTGTTTCGGAACCGTTTTTATCTCAACGATGTTTTGGAAAAACTTTTTCAAGTACAATAACTTTTCTTACCGGCTGCAAGGGTTGGATGCAGGTGTTCTGATGGGGCAGTTAGTAGAAGCAGCAAAGCGTTTTGGATTTGCATCAGGTGTGTACTATCAATATCTCGATCGTGCAATTAACCATCTTCTAGGGCTTACGGAACAAGAAGAAAGCGTGTATGCTGTCGTCCCGATAACAATAGAACCAACTATTTGGTCAGGAAACCGGAATGGCGAGAATGTCTTAGCTGCTGACTTATTACCAGAAATAACCCCTATTCAGCCTAAACATTACGTTCGATCAAAGAAAATGAAAGAGTTTCCGATGTTACTAAAAATGAATGAAGCTTCTATGCTCGAATCTACATCTTTTCGATGGATAGAGGAGAAGGAGATTCGAACTGTTGAGGGCAAGAAGTATCCTTTACCCCTGGTTAATCGACTTTCATATGATTTCATGTCCTGCTGTCGAAAGCGATTTTCACCTGAGATGGATTTCATATTGGGAAAAGTAAATCTGCAACAAATTGCTTACCTTCTAAATGAGGCAACAGCATCTTACCGTTATCGAAATGACTTAGAGGAAGCATATAACGATGAGCAGCGAGTCTCTATTTTCTTATGTTTGTATAATATTGAAGGAATCCCTAATGGGGCTTATTACTATGACAACAGTGAGCACGCATTACGCCAGATGAATCCAGGAGACCATCGGCAAATGCTGCAATCTGGAATGACTTTAGGTAATATAAATTTGCTGCAAGTACCGATCACCCTGCATGTTGTCGGTGACAAGGATTACTTTAAAGATTCACTAGGTTACAGAGGATATCGAATTCAACAAATGGAAGCAGGGATGCTGGTCCAAAGAATATTATTAGCAGCATCAGCCCTTGAAATGGGAGGTCACCCGCTCCTCGGTTTTGATGTGAACTTAAGTGATCAACTTTACAACTTGGGTTCACTTGGAAAAACAAGCTTAATCCAAATCCCAATTGGTCCATATCGACAACGGCCATGGCTGATGGGAAGACTTCATACTTAAATGAATCAAGACTTCAGTCGAAGAAAAATGACGGGAAAAGATAAATTGGCTACGTTTCTTACATAATAGTAAGGAACGTTTTTTTTATGATAAAAAGATAAATCTTACAAAATCTTTTTTAAAGATTTAAAAGAGATTAATAGATAAATGGAATAATCCGGAAATAACTATTCTGTTGCTTCGCTAATTCCATTTGATTCACCCATAATAACAACAATTTTATCTTGGCTATTTGACATAATATGTAACACCTTTTCTTTTATTTGTATTGAAAACAAGTCATTTGCAACTATAATGTTAGGCTCTGATTTCGCTTAGTAATAAAAACCATCATTGATTGATTAACCAACATCTGTTTATAATTTTAATAAAAAATATCATACCAACAATGATAATTGAATGCGATTTGTTTATTCCTCATCATATTAAATATCTTTAGGAAAGTCTGGTGAACAAACATTGCCGAATATAGATAGAAGAGTAACCAAAAGCCAAGAAGCTATTAAAAAGGCTCTTATTGAACTGATGTCTGAAAAAAGCTTTGATAACATTACCATTCAGGATATTTCTGACAGGGCAAATGTTAATAGAGGAACCATCTATCTTCATTATTTAGATAAATATGATTTATTAGATAAGATCATGGAAGAGCATATTAACAACATGAGTAATTTTTGCGAGTCGGCAACTGAAATGGATTTTATCGAATCGACTGTGCACTGTATGGAATACTTCGAGAGTAATTATCTATTCTTTTCGACCATGTTAGCAAGTGAAGGAGCTCCATACTTTCGTAATAGATTTCTTAAATTTAATATCGAAGAGTTCAAGAAAGATGTTGACATAACAAAAGGAAAAAATTTCGGTCAAAATGAAGAGATCATTGTTGAATTTGTTGCAAATGCTTATGTAGGGGTCGTTGAATGGTGGTTAAAGAATGGAATGCCTTATCCACCACGTGTTATGGCTGAAAAAGTAGGGGACTTGCTAGAGAGGATTGTATAGTTATTTCTAATACCATTTAATAAAAATAACACGAACAAGTACACTTATTTATAGGTGCGAAGGAAATAAAATGAACAATTTTAAAAAAAGGACAGGTAGTTGTCATACCTATCCTTTTTTTTACATTGAGGAAAATTAAAAATAACTTTATAGAATCTTGATCTAATTTCTTATCTAGAAAGTTGTTGTGAAGGAGTAATCATGTAGTTTCTTAGAAAAATAGTTATCGAACTAAATATCAATGATAGTATTCCCACGAATACCACGTATTGTGTACCCATTTCAGCAATAAATAATCCGCCAACTGACTGCCGCACCGATTGTTGTTCCAAGGTTAGCCGATGTTAAAAATAACTTATTAGCGAAATCAAAAATTAGTTGTGAAGATGGGGACAATGTTTGCCGAAACAAAAATATCAAGAACGAGTAACATTACTTTTTTCCGATTTATACGAGAAAACATTAGAGGCATAGTTGGTCCGGCTATTGCAACAGCAAGTGCAAATAGACTCACCAGCAAACTTGCTTGAGATACACTGTCGTCATAATGTTCAGCAAGAGTAGGTAATATTCCAATAACCCCCATTTCAGTATTTATGATACCGAAAACTCCTAAGCTCATTATGATGATCAATAGATTATTGCGTTTACTCATAAATATGTCATTTCACTTTCATTCATCATAAAAAATCATACATTGTTTATTAATCAACATCTGTCTATAATTATAAAAAGTAGCAGGATGATTTCAATGGATAGATGAACACAATTTGTTGTTTATTAAACAAATGAAGAGAAGTTGTTGATTATATGGAAAAGAGATTGTAGATTTCACATTGTCTCAACAGATAGTAGAATCTTTTCTTATGAAGAATTGTACTTAAACTACTCGTTTAAGAGAGGGAAACCAAATTCATTTGGATTTCCCTTTTTTATTTGTTACAGAATTCTAATTAATTTCTAATCGTTTTATTATTTTTTTTTAATTTAAATGGATTAATGTGGTGATGTTCACAAAGAAAGGGGGTTAATGCAACTCAAAGAGAACATAACAGAATAGAAATAACATCAGCAAAAACATTGGAGGGATTTAACGTGCAAAAAAAATCTATTATCAAGCGTGGTTTTCAGATTCTCGCAGTGATGGGACTTGGCTTAGTTTTATCTACGACAGGAGTTGGTGCTGCATCAAAGACAGGCGTTGACAATACATACACGCCGGACATGTCCAATGGAGCAGACAATTTTTACAAGAGCAATAAGGTAACCATGAAGAAGGTTGAGTTTAATAACCAATACAACATGAATGTTGTAGGGAATCTTTATATTCCCAAAGGTTTGAAGAAGAACACCGAAAATCCCGCGATCATTGTCGGGCATCCAATGGGCGCAGTAAAAGAACAAAGTTCGAATCTGTATGCCCAGAAAATGGCTGAACGGGGATTCGTTACTTTGTCCTTGGATTTGTCTTTCTGGGGAGAGAGTGAGGGTCAGCCTCGCAACGCTGTTTCGCCGGATATCTATGCCGAGGATTTCAGTGCTGCAGTGGATTTTCTAGGCACCAGGTCGTTTGTTGACAGGGATCGGATTGGTGTTCTCGGGATTTGTGGCAGTGGGGGCTTTGCCATCAGCGCAGCCAAGATCGACCCGCGCATGAAAGCCATTGCGACAGTCAGTATGTACGACATGGGCGCTGCCAACCGTAATGGGATTAAAGATTCCCTGACACTTGAGCAAAGAAAGAAGATCATTGCAGAGGCAGCAGAGCAACGCTATGTGGAGTTCACGGGCGGTGAAACCAAATACACCAGCGGGGCAGTACATGAACTGAATGAAAACTCTACCGCCATTGAGCGTGAGTTTTATGACTTCTACCGCACTCCAAGAGGTGAATTCACTCCCAAGGGCTCGTCACCTGAACTCACGACACACCCGACGCTGACCAGTAACGTCAAGTTCATGAATTTCTACCCGTTCGAAGACATAAAGACGATTTCTAGTCCCATGCTTTTCATCGCGGGTGAAAACGCTCATTCCAGAGAGTTCAGCGAAGACGCCTACAAGCTAGCAGGCGAACAGAAGGAACTCTACATTGTTCCGGGTGCAGGTCATGTGGATCTGTACGACCGGGTGAATTTAATACCCTTTGACAAGCTCGAGTCCTTCTTCAAAGAAAATCTGAAGAAAAGATAAGGCTTGTGTTGGAAGAGAGTAGAGAGCTTTGTGTGCCAATAGTCCTATGAGTGAACCCACTGTGTGAATCCCGCCTATCTGGTCGGGATTCACATTTTGTTTAATAGAAATCCATATTCGGCATTTATTTGTCTGTCACTACCATAAGGGGAAAGTTTTATGCCTTGCGAACGAAACAAATCAAGCAGGGGAGAAGAGTGATGTGGAAGGAATTAGGAAAAAAATAAAAATTGGCGATCAGGAATTAGTTGCAGTAATAGAAGACAACCCAGTTACTCGATCATGTATTATTAAACTCCCGACAACTGTGAATTTTAGCGATTTTGCAGGAGGAAAGAAACTCGGAATCGCCTATGCCCCAGTTGCTAGGGGTGATAGCTTGGGTACTAATCTAACTAAACAAAAAGTTTTAAAGGAAATTGCTGATAAACATCATTCAGATAGATTTCAAGTTTTATTAGCATGGTGTATTCGAAATGGTTAAACAATTGCTATACCACAATCTAGTAATACCGCTCACGTGTTAGATAATGTGAAAGCAGCTAAGATTCAATTAACACAGCAAGATTTAGAGCAATTAGACTCAATCTATCCAAAACCTAGCATGAAACAGCCACTTGCTTTATGGTAAGAAGAGAATGTAGAAATTACTAAGCTAGAAAATAGTTGGTCCGTATTTAAAAAATTATGCCCTCTTTGTAATGAAATTGTATTTGAGATGAAAATTCATGGTCCTAACAGTTTGCATTGTTTCCAAACCATTATGCCAGTTTATAAATGTTTTAGAAATGCTCATCAAGCATATCTTGATATAAGATATAAGCATTTGCTATACGCGAAAAGCACGCTAGAATAAATAACAGAGGAGGCAATATGGTGGCTTATATCACTGAAGAAGATGTTCTGATTATCCGAATTTTCGTGTGAATGAGTCTGCTATCTTATCTTTCGCGGGTATGCGATCAGCGCTGCGCAGATTGACCCTCGGCTTAAGGCCATCGCGACAGTCAGTAGGGGTCAATGGTACTTTGAGTGAAACGGCTGTGTGAATCCCGCATATTTTTTCAGGATGCACTCTTTTTTGTCTGAATAGATTTCCATACGCTATTTAGGATAGAAATGTTAGCAAATAAACGCATACTTGAAAGAAGAGTTTCTGGATCATTTATGATGAAAAATTAGATCATATTTATCCATTTAATGAAGGTAGATAGATCTTTAGTTAACATACAGTTGGAAATACTTTCATCATAATATCACCATTTTTCGGACTTTAGTATGATAATAGTTTTTTTATCCCATTCTTAACGGGCAGTAAGACCTCCACATAAAGATTCGAGAGAAACAAAAAAGATAAGTGGGAGATAACTGCCCGTAAAGATCCGTCGAAGGACAGGACGTCCGAGTCAGGCGCAAGCCACAGGATGTGGCGTCTTCTAAGCTTGATAAGTTTCGCTAACCATCAGTGGGGGATGAAGATAACCTCCACTGATGAAAGTCTCACTTTATTGTTTTTTGGTTATTAGTCATTCTCTACCTACTTTAGCCAATTTTCTTAAAGTTAATTAACAAAATTGATTAATATGTTCACTAATCAACAAATTTTCTATTTTTGACGATTGCAAGCATATTGATTCTTTTTATAATTATAGACAGATGTTGATTATTCAATAATTAAGTTTTATTCTCCACTAAGAAAAAGAAACCACAATCTAGTAGGAAAAAGAGTCATCCAGATTACTGACTGGACATCATTTTTTCTTAACATTTACTTGAAGTACTATTCTCCTTTTGTAAAAAGTATTTAAACAGCATTTTGTTCCTAATTAAGAAGAATTTTCAAAATATTAACCTATTAAAGTTAGAAAATATAGCTAAATCTTAGGAATTAAAAAAGAAAGGAGGAATATACATGTCAAATTCAATAGATCTTACTATTTCAAAGAAAATGATAGTAGATTTTGAAACCGAACCTAAAAAAGTATTAATTATTGAAGATGAAGCAAATATTGCGAGAATCATTAGATTAGAACTTGAACATGAAGGATACAAGGTTGAAATAGCCGAAAACGGTATAGCAGCACTTGAAAAATTTAATAATGAACAATGGAACCTTGTGTTACTAGATATAATGATACCTAAGTTAAACGGAATGGAAGTTCTTAGGAGAATTAGAGCGACAGGGGACATGACTCCAATCATTTTATTAACAGCAAGGGATTCCATCCCTGATAAAGTGAGCGGGCTAGATCATGGTGCCAACGATTATATTACAAAGCCGTTCCAGATTGAAGAGCTGTTGGCGAGAATTAGAGCTTGTTTACGAATAAATCAAATGATGGAACAAAAAGTGGACAATAAACTTTTATCTATTTCTGATTTGAAAGTTGATAAAAAAACACGAATAGTAACACGTAATTGCATAAATATTGAACTAACCCCCAGAGAATTCGATTTACTTGTTTATCTAATACACAATCAAAATCAAGTATTAAACCGTGAGCAGATTTTAACACATGTTTGGGGCTTTGATTACTATGGAGAGACAAACGTTGTAGATGTATATATTAGATACTTGCGTAAGAAAATTGATGATTCCTTTCATTCTCCACTTATCCATACAGTGCGTGGAATTGGATATGTCATAAAGGAGTAATATTTTATGAATATCCGAAAGAAAATCCATATGTATTTAACTGTTTCGGTGCTTTTGATTAGCATTGTGATTAATACATCCATATATTATTTATTTTACTCAATTACGACGAACGATAAATTAAATCATGTTCGTTTACAGGCTGAAAATATTGCTGGCGAATTGAAACCTGTTACGAATGATAGCAGAATACATGATATTTTGACTTCTCGGTTACCATTGAATGGAATGATACGTGTTGTGAATGAAGATTCCCATTCCATCATAACGATTACAAAGGAATCGGTGTTTACAGAATATAAATCAAGTTTTAACAATTCACAGTCAGTTGAATTGAAATCAGTTGCTGGGATTCGGTATGCTGTTTCGAGGTTTCCAATCATCTGGCACGACGGAAATATTATGATGTTGGAAGTTACAGCAAGTTTGGCATCCTCTTATGAAAGCTTAAAAATCTTGAAGCTTGTGTTAATTGTCGCTTCCCTAATCGTTCTGATTCCTTCATTTTTAGCAGGCAGAATGCTAAGCGACATCATTTTAAAACCCATTAATTCTATGATTGAAACGATGGAGGAAATTCAACGAAAAAGCATCTTTAAAAAGCTTGAGTTAAAAACACAATCAAAAGATGAATTATACAAATTAGGTAGTACGTTTAATAAGATGATGGATATCTTAGCAAGAAACTTTGAAAAACAGCAGCAATTCGTTTCAGATGCCTCCCATGAATTAAAAACACCCTTAACTGTTATTGAAAGTAATGCAAGTATGCTGAAACGATGGGGGATAAAAGATCAGACTTTATTAGTAGAATCTGTGGAAGCAATCTATTCAGAAGCTATTAGAATGCAAGAAATGACAAAGCAAATGCTTATGCTTGCAAATCATGATGCAGAATGGAATTTGGATATAAGAGAGGTGGACCTTGTTTCACTTAGTAAAGAGACAAGCAAACTGATGAAAAATACGTATGGTCAGCACATTTCTGTATACACTCCATTCGATAGAGTTATAGCAAAAGCAGATAAGCAAAAAATGAAGCAACTATTGTTTATCTTGCTTGATAATGCATTAAAGTATAGTGCATCACCTATTGAGATAAATGTTGGATATGAGAAAGGTCACGCTTTTTTCACTGTGAAGGATCATGGCATCGGCATACCGAAAGAAGATATCACTCATATATTTGATCGCTTTTATCGGGTTGATAAAGCAAGAAATCGGGAAACTGGCGGGACGGGGCTAGGTTTATCGATCGCAAAACAGATTGTAGATTCCCATGGTGGAAACATAAATGTCGTAAGCAAGGAAAATGAAGGAACAAGTTTTACTGTTGCTTTACCTATGGCATCTTATTGATTTTTATTGTTTTTAAGGGAAAATGTCCTTTTTTAAAGAAAAACTCTCTTGTTAGGAGAAATCGTATGAACCCCATAAAAATTATTTGTCTTTTTAGCTTTCTAATCGTTGGTTTTATCATTGCCGAAGTTCAATATATTTTTGCAGATAGAGACAGCGAAATCCTGAGTGCTGTAGAAATAAAAAGAAATATCCAAACAAAATACCTAGGAGACATCAGGGATATAAAGCTTAGTAAAAACGAGAAAAATAAAATGTATGTAGTAAATTTACACGGTCAGGATCGTGAATACACGTTAAAAGTAGATGCTTATTCGGGGGAAATCTTGTATTTAAATCAATTGGAGAATGTAGCATCTGAAAATGTAGTACACATTAAAAACGAAGGGATAGCCTCTTTTTCTTCTGGAGAAAAAGGGGATGGAAAACTGGTCAAAGGTAAAACTTCCGATTGTTCAGTTAAAATAATGAATGCAAAAAAGAGTTGAGTTTACGCACAGTTTTAAAAGAAAAAGGAAGAGCCCAGAAATCATAGGGCTCTTCCTTTTTTTCGTTTAAAAATGATTGAATTGTGGATAAACACTTTGACATCCAGCACCAAGGACCACTAGGGTGTAGCCTATTTAGAATTGAAGGCAATGAGCGTCTTCCTATAATAATTGTCTTATACTCGTCTGGTCTGAAAGAGGGCTTGCACTTTTCTGGTATTTTCTAACTGAATTCTCACTATTTTCTAATATTTCTATCATTTTCTTCTAACTTTGAAAACTTAATATGAAATTAAGCTATTAAAAAGGAGGTGTACAGAAATCAACATCTTTAAATAGCTTTTTGTAGGATATTTAGATAAATTCTTTTAATTGTCGAAGAAAGTCCAAAGTTTAGAAAGGAGAAATACGGATCCAATTGGGGTAACAACTCAATTCAGCTTTATTTGGCATACAAACTTTTTTAATTCTTCAAATGGGAGGAGATGTACGTTTATGAATTTAGAAGCGTTTAGAGATTATTCTATTGATAACCTAAAAAAGGATTTGCTTTCAGGAATTGTTGTCGGTATCATCGCTATTCCTTTAGGGCTAGGGTTTGCTATTGCATCCGGTACAACTCCTGTTTCGGGACTTTATTCAACTATTGTCGCAGGATTGTTGATTGCCATCTTAGGAGGTTCCAGGTTTCAAATCGGAGGGCCTACCGGTGCGTTTGTTCCGGTTTTACTAGGGATTGTTTTGCAGTACGGATTTGAAAACCTATTAATTGCCGGGTTTATGGCTGGGATTTTACTGATCATCTTTGCACTATTCAATGTTGGAAGTTTAATCGAATTTTTTCCTAAGTCAATCATTATTGGTTTTCAGTCTGGTATAGCGGTCATTATTTTCAGTAGTCAAATCCCAAACTTTTTAGGGCTGCATCATATAGAGAAACATGAATACTTCCATTTACATTTAAAGGAAATAATTGAAAATATTGACCTGGTCGGAATCTATAGTATCATCACTGCACTTTTTTGTTTGCTGATTATTTTGACTTTACCACGTTTTTTTCCTAAAATCGGAGGGATTTCCTATTTGCTGGGAATTCTAGCTTCAAGTCTAGTTTCGTCATTTCTTTTTCCGAATCAAATTGAAACGATCGGTTCGATTTATGGGCAAATCCCCAATCAATTTCCAAGACCTCATTTTCCCGAGGTGACCATTGCAAAAATCCTAGTACTCTTTCCATCTTCCTTTGTTATTGCAATGCTTGTGGGCCTGCAATCTTTATTAACCGCTCGGGTTGGGGATGAAATGACTCAATCAAGGCATAACAGTAAAAAAGAGCTAATTGGTCAAGGTATCGTAAACATGGTTACACCTTTATTTTATGGCATTCCTGCGGCAGGGGAGGTAGCACGAACTGTAACAAATATCAAAAATGGTGCTTCTTCGCCTATTGCAGGAATATCGCATGCTTTATTCGTTTTATTGGTATTATTATTACTTGCCCCCTATGCTTCACATGTTGCGCTTGCTAGCATAGCTCCGGTTTTGATGGTAGTTGCATGGCATATCAGCAAAAAAGAGCAATTTTCCAGTGTCATAAAGGAAAGATCAGGACATTCATTGATTTTAATGATTACCTTTTTAATGACTATTTTCACTAATTTAACTATGGGTATTGGAGCAGGGTTATGTCTTTCTGCTTTCCTGTTTCTAGCTAAGAGAATGAAAGATCAACAAAAAGAAATTGAGAAGGCCAGTTAATGTACTACATTTGATCAATATTAGTAGGATAGACAGGTGGTTACAGACAATAAGATCGAAATGATGAAAGCAATGTAGAGTTAGTATATGGTAAGAATCTAAACAGTGGAGGAAGAGGCTAGAACACATAGGGCTCTTCCTTTTTTATTTTCTTAAAATTCAAACCATTTTCTAATATGTCTATATTTTTCTTCTAATTTAGAATGCTTGACAGAAAATAAAATGTCTCGGCTAACATCTAAAATGAAGTAAATAATTTAAGAATATTTCTATTCTAGAATATTAATATACCTGAAAAAGAGTGCGGAGGAGGCTTTCAAATAAAAAATTTACTAACGATTCACTTCCATATTATACTGAAAACTTTAATAGTGATTTCCCGTCCCTTTACCATTTAAATAAAAATAGATGTAAAAGATTGAACAGAGAACTATTGTTTAACATGGGAGCTGAAATTATACATTTTTATATGATAACAGCGAGAAATGAGTATACCATTGTTAAATATGAAGGAATCACATACCTATTCTTAATAAAATGAAAGTTTGTTTTTCTGAAGATTAAATTCGTGCAATTTATGTCGTTTTCACGTTAAACTATTAGTAGATTTTGTCGAAAAAACTTAAGTAGGAGTGAGGCAACAACTTGTGAAAAGACAACTAAAATTATTTCTGTTATTCCTCTTTGCGCTTGTTATCTATCAATCTTTCTTATTCATTAAGGACTATCCTGGCTCAGTAGACGAGGTTGAATACGAAGTAAATACAGAGACTCTGCCAAATGAGCTGCATCCAATGGTAGCTGAGAAAGTAGAGATTTTAAAAGAAAAAACAGCAGAAAAAGAGATTACGATCCTAATCACAGATGATTACCGCTCGTTCGAGGAGCAAGACAAGCTTTATGATAAGGGCAGAAAAACTCCCGGAAAAGTAGTTACTCATTTGGAGGGAGGAGAATCGTATCACAACTTTGGCCTTGCAGTCGATTTTGCTCTTCAGCTTGAGAATGGTAATGTGATTTGGGATATTGAATATGATGGGAATGGAAATGGTCAATCAGACTGGTTTGAGGTTGCAGAAGTTGCAAAGGAACTGGGCTTTCAATGGGGAGGAGACTGGCACGGATTTAAAGATTATCCTCACCTCCAAATGGATTTTGGCTTAACAATCAACGATCTTCAAGAAGGAAAACGCCCAAAAATCCCAAGCTAAAAACCGAACTTTACAGAGAAATTAAGCTTGTATTTGTCTTGAAGTTGGATAAAAGATTATCAATATGCAATAAAAACAGCGGTGAACGGAAAATGTTTACCGCTGTTTTTTCGAGAAGAAAACAACTATACGAATATAAAGACAACTTCCTTACTTTTTCTTCGAAAATTTAAGGGGAATTTTGTATAGTGGGTAACTATATAAACCCTCTAAAACAAATCCACTACATTTTCAGACTAGGAAAGAAGCGGGCATGGCATTCCATTTTTTTACTGCTATTCCACTAATCTTACATACGTAATGGCAACAGGAAATGAAAGGTCATCGCTAAAACCCTTACAAATAATCAACAATTTTTATGGAATTGTTGATTATACAACATATTGCGTTCTTTTAACTATTGAAAGCTTATCTATTCTTTTTATAATTACAAACAAATGTTGATTAATCAATCAATAATGGTTTTCTTGTAGAGTAATTTCAAGGTATTTCATCAAGTTTCCAGTGGATTGTTTAAAAAGAATCATAAGGGGATGATATGAAGTATGACAAATATTCAAGGTAAAGTGGTTGTTATAATGGGTGCTTCAAGTGGTATTGGTGAGGCAACCACTAAGAAACTGGCAGAGGAAGGTGCAAAAATAGTTATTGCAGCTCGTCGTAAAAATCGCCTGAAAGCTCTTGTTGAATCATTGCCAAACGCTGATATATCATATGCTATTGCAGATGTCACGAAAGAAGAAGAAGTACAAGCAGTTGTCGATTTAGCAGTTGAAAAATATGGCCGTGTAGATGTCCTCTTTAATAATGCAGGAGTCATGCCAACTGCTCGCCTATCAGAAAAACGCTTTGATGAATGGCGTCAAATGTTAGACGTCAATATCATGGGTGTTTTAAATGGGATCGCTGCTGTTTTACCTATCATGAAAAAACAACAATCTGGTCAGATTGTCGACTGATTCCGTTGCTGGACATGTTGTTTTTCAACAAGGTGCTGTTTATTGCGGGACTAAGTTTGCTGTTCGCGCCATCATGGAAGGTCTACGACAAGAGGAACGTGAAAATAATATCCGCAGCACGCTTATCTCTCCAGGAACGGTTGATACTGAGCTCCATACAACCATTAATGACCCTGAAAGACGTAAATGGGTGGAGAATCTTCAGTGTGATATCGGTTTAAAATCAAGTGATGTAGCGGATGCAGTAGCTTATGCGATAAGCACACCTGATACAGTTGCAATAAGTGAAATCATCATTCGTCCTACCAAATCCACTGCTTTTATATTTGTTTTAGATCCTTTTTCTTATAAGGGCACCCAAAGGAGAACGGCTTAAGAAGAGGTAGGGATCTTCCTTTTTGATTACGGACAAAAATCTAATCATTTTTTAATCTTTCTATCATTTCATTCTAACCTATATTACTTAATATGAAGTTAAGCTTCTATAAAGGAGGATGCACAGACATTAACATTTTTATTTAGTTTTTAGCAGGTGGTTACTTCAGTCAAAACCAAGAGTGACTTTATTTAGTAAACCGATTTAAAGTATAAAATAAAGTCAACCTTGTATATGGTATTTAACAGCAACCAAAAAAATTGGTTTGGAAATCAGGATTACACTTAAATATGAAATCAGAAGAGGAAATGTGAGATATGCATGCCTCATGTATGAATGAGTAGATATGATAGGAAGGCTAAAGTTTTGATCTATAAAAGAAAAAAATGCATCAAAAAGAATTAGGAATAATCCTATTCAGATATATGGTACTTTTTGTATTTATTTAACCTAGCATATTAGTCACCTTTATATATACCTAAAGGAGTATAGAATATATTATTTAACAAAAAATTTAAAAAAAGGAAGATAATAAAAAATGAGTGAATGTCTTGTGGGCCTAGAAGTATTCTTTATAAGAAATAACCAAAAAGTAAAAGGGAAGATCATTAAAGTATTAGACCGGTCTGCAATCCTGGAAATAAGCCAGGAAGATGCTGATAAAATAGAATCACCTAGCACTTTAACGGTTGTAAACCATAATCATTATGAAATGATAACAGACTCGTAACCTGATAAGATAACCTAGACTAGTAGGATAGAAATTTACTTACCTATTCTTCGGAGGAAAAAAGAAATTGTGAAAAAAACAGAATCATTTAAACTAATCCATCCATTTAAAGACAATATAGAAATTGAACAAAAACGTAAACAACTGATCCGTTCAGCAATGATTAAGGGATTAAATAACCCTCAAACACTCAAAATATCTGAGGAACTAGATGCTGCCATTTTATTAATGGTGAAAAAATGTACTTCTTCACAATTGAAGACTGAATAACAGGAATTGGATACAAGAAAAACGGTTATTTCGTTTAAGAGGAATAGAGATGTGAAAAGAATAAAGTTGAGAATTGGATTTTAAGATACAGAGATTTCGGATAAAATGTGTATACACTAACTAATTTCACTTACTTTGTTTTATCACCAGTTAGCAGAAAAGTAAATCAATAAAATGATAAGAAGTAACCAAGCGGCATGATTAACTATAAGTTCTCTATTTAAATTTTTGCTGTTTATAAGGAGAACTTTGAGAATTAAGGGATCATGATCCCGCCTTAGCCCATAGTCTCGTTTGAAAAATTTCAGAATCGGAGGTGTAGTTTTGAAACGGTTTATTCTATTAATAATAATGGTGGTAATCGGTTATGGATCAAAGCCGTTATGGGAAGAGTCAGTTCAACAATTTGTTCCTTTATCGCTAAAAGATTCGATCCTTTCTACAATGTCTTCAGTAAATGAGAATTCTGATATTAAATTTGTCATGGAAACGCTAAATCAGCAACTGAATTCACTGATTACTTCGTTTGAGGAACGCCCGTCAAAATCAAACGATTCAAACATAGAAACACCAACATTAACTGCTCCTATAGATCATACCTTTTCAATTCATAATATTGAATTAGGCCAAGCAAGAACTGTTGTTGAGCAGAAAATCGGTAAGCCTAAGCGGATTTCAATAAATGAATATGGTGTAAGCTGGGAAACCTATCATGAAACCTATCAAAATTTTATCATGATTGCTTATGATGAAAATAATATTGTCCGCGGCCTATATTCCAATCAAGATTTGATTGCCTCTTCAACAGGCATCGAGCAGGATAGTCCTAAGCAATTGGTTCAGGAGAAACTTGGTACACCTGAATCAATTATGAGAAAAGGGATGATCAACTATGAGATTAGGAATAATGGAGAATATGATGTATTCCAGGTCGACAACAGCTATGTGACGATTTTTTATGATAAACATGAAAATAATACGGTAACTGCTATTCAAATTATTGATGAAAAACTAGAACAAAATAAAAGCGTTCTATATACAAAATCAAGCGAGGAATTAAAAGAAGGCTTTGAATATCAGATGTTTGACCTGACAAATGCTTCAAGAAAAAATCACGATCTTCCAATTTTAACATGGGATGATCATGTGAGAGAAACTGCTCGGGATCACAGCTTGGACATGTCAAAAAATAATTATTTTGACCATACTAATTTACAAGGACAATCGCCATTTGATCGCATGAAGGAGGACAATATTCGCTTTCAAACGGCAGGTGAAAACCTCGCATATGGTCAGTTCAGCAGCATATTTGCCCACGAGGGACTAATGAATTCTTTAGGTCATAGAAAAAACATTCTTCAGGAAAGTTATGAATATTTAGGGGTTGGAGTGGCATTTAATAACGAATCACAGCCTTATTATACTCAAAATTTTTACAGTGATTTTTCACCGCTATAAACATTAAAGAATATGTAAACAATCTCTCTTATGCTGCAAATTCTAACGTAGGGGTATTAAAGTTGCGGTAAAAGAATGAGCGGGTAATCTATATTATGGGAAAGTAGGATAGGTTTTTAATAGTAAAATTTTGTACTTAAAACGTATTAAAATGAATGGGAGCATAGTATATAGGAACTGTAGAGAGAGTATTAGATCATGGTTAACTTGTAACGGAAGAGTCCAGAATAGGGCTCTTCCTTTTTACACTTTAGAAAGCATAAAATAGCAGCAATGAAGAGAATTCGACGTAGTGGCTATTTTTTAAGTATAAAGTATAAGGGCAACTACTCATCACGCTTTGCCTTTGAGACTCGCCAATCGGCGAGTTTTCTTTAGGTTATGGCCAAAATTTCTAATCATTTTTTAATCTTTCTATAATATCCTTCTAATTCAAACTACGTAATCTGTAATAAAGTGAGTTCTATCATAATTCTCAAAAAAAAATAAATACGATTTGTTAGTTATATTCAACTCAAATATATGTCGTGTTCCTTTTGAAATTGTCTGTCTGATAGCTGGAGTAACAACATTTAAGAAAGAAACATGGTTCAAAGAGCAGGAGGTATTTTAAATAACGATCTAGTTCGTTCAGTTACGAATCCAAATAAAGATATTATTGAATTCATCACTCTAATTCATCACTCTAGAAACTATATTGCCTTGGAGGTAGAAATATTATGAAAAAACGATTAATTCAGATTCTTGCATTGCTGCTGGCCCTCATCCTTACTGCTTGCTCAAACAAAGAAAATGAAACGATGGAAACTTCCCAACAGAATCCTGAGGAGACTTCTCAACAGAATCAAGAATTCGCTGAGATTGGTTCTGGGGCTCATCTTGTAAAATTTCCTGAAGACCTTGAAGAAGGAATTGTGTTTGCCACATATGATCGAGGAGATATTCATGAAGATATTTATGTAAATAGCAGGGAAGCAATAGAAGCAGCACAGAATGGAGAGGAGCTTCCGAGCGGCACTGTTATTACTCTTGTAGGTTATAAGGATGGAGAGCTTGACCAATATTTAGTGATGGAAAAGCGTGCAGGATGGGGTTCTCAATACTCGCCAGAAGAACGTAATGGAGAATGGGAATACCAGGCATTTAATCCTGAAAAAGAAGTGAGAGAAGATAATATTGGTCGTTGCTTTACCTGTCATGCGAATCAGGAAAGGGATGATTACATGAACTCGATGGATCAAATGAAAGAATTTGATTTAGGGGAAATTTCGCAATCAAATAACAGGAGGGCAGAAGACCAAGTTGCTGCTAACCATACAGAGGACTGGAAGGTAAGTGAAATATCTGCTCATAAAAATGAGTCTAAGGATGTTAATAAAGAAGAAAGTAGATTAATAGGTGATGAGGAAAAAGCGGGAATTATCCAAGACGTTCTTTTAACAATGTATTTACAACAAGATAAAAGCTAATGAATGTGTTACTTGTAAAGATTAGTTGCACGTCCACTAAGGAAACACTCCAGTGAGTAAATTAAATAGAAAGAGGAGTATATGTTGAATCGAAAGATGTTATTCAAGCTGGTTAATGATCTTGTTATGACAGTTCTTATGTTAATAGCAATGGCTTACTATATTACAGGAACGATGATTCATGAAGTCATTGGAGTTGTGGTGCTTGTATTATTTATCATCCATAATTACTTAAATCGACGTTGGTATAAAGTGATTTTAAAGGGAAAGCATAATTTCCGGCGAATACTGCAAATCGGACTCAATCTGCTTTTTCTTGTAGCAATGGTTGTCATGATGATATGCGGAATACTAATTTCTAGTGATCTATTTCCCTTTATACCTGTTAATAATGACATGATCTTCCGGCAAATACATGTTCAGTCAGCCTATTGGGGATTTATCATCATGGCAGTACACATAGGATTATCATGGGGAATCATGATCAATTCAGTACGGAGGATGACGGGAATTACCGGTACTAGCCGAATTCGCACCCTTGCGCTGCGTATGTTGGCGGTATTAATTGTTGCCTACGGGGTGCATTCTTCCTTCGAGGGAGAAATGGGCTCTAAGCTATTTATTTACAACCCATTTGGTTGGTTCAACGATGATTCTGCCATAAGATTTATACTTGACCATCTATCGATCATGGGTATCTATATTGCTGGGACACATTATGCTTTGAAATTTATTCAGAGGCAGGAACATAGAGCAGTTCAAAAAAACTGATATAGATGTATTAGTGGTAAATATGAATATTAAGATCAATAGAAGGTTCTATTACGAACACAGAATGTTATTAAATATGATGATATTCCTTATTAGCAGAAGTAATTATATTTCTATCCTAGAAGATTGTTTATTTACATTCTTCCATTATATTAGTTTCTTAAAGGAGATAAGTATGAAAACAATTGATACCATAATTGAAGTATTAAAAAGAAAAGGAATCAATGTAAAAAAGGTAAAGATAAAGAGGATTAATCATCTATATTGGAATTTCAGTCAAAACAAAGACTCTTATAAGTAATTTGGGGACCTTTCATGAAAAGGTCTCTTTGTATATGAGGTATGTTGAAGGTACGGAAACGATTCGCAGATTGAGGGGAATTGACAGATTCTATTACCGATAAAAAATATATAAGCCGGAATTCTTCACGAGATGAGCGGCTGATAATGAACAATGTTGATTCATCTGTAAAATAATCAACATTTTGCGATTATTTAACCATTGAAAGCAATCCGTTTTTGTATAAAATTAACAACAAAAAGGTTAATGGAGGAAATACACAATGTCTAAATGGTTGAAAGACGAACTAAATAAGATTGCTGTAGCCGATGACCTGCACATTTCACCGTTCCGTGAGGATGGAATAACCTACGGCACCCCGACATGGGTTTGGTCCGTTGTGGTTGACGAATCCCTCTATGTGCGTGCTTACTACGGGCAGAACTCACGTTGGTACAAGGCCGCGGTAAAGCAGAAGGCAGGAAGAATCACTGTCGCCGGCATGACGAAAGAAGTCAGTTTTGAGCAGGTCGACGGACCAATTAATGATCTGATTGATAACGCTTACCGTAAGAAGTACAACGGCAATCCATATCTTAGCTCGATGATCAGCACGAGTGCCCGATCGGCGACAGTTAAGGTCATCCTACGATAAAACAAGATATTATCAGTCGCAAAATCCATTTTGTATTGACTTAATAAACTGAAAATTTCCTATTATGATCGAAGTGTTGGTAATAAGGCAATGATGAAAAAGGCAAAGTAACTACTCAAATTAACGTTTGGGCAATTAATACTGCGATAAACAATATTGGACATGTTGTTCTAGAGAAGAAAATATCTTGTTTAAATAATTTGTGAGCTAACAGGTAGCTTTTCTTCAAGAAGAATCATACGATCCTATATGATCTTCCGCAATCGGGTCCAGAATGTTGAAGAAGAAATTCAAATTATATGCTATAGTTATTGAACAGTTTACTATTAAGCATAGTGAACCAATTAAATGCGAAAAATTAGATCTCTTCACTCCACCTTTTATTAAAAGGGGATAAAAAATAGTAATAGGATGATAAGATGAAAAAAGAAGTCACTTTAAAGGTAAAGGGCAAGTTTGTAAATAAATATAAAAGTGGTTATCCGCTCATATCGAAGGAAGCTATACTTAACTTGGACGAATCTGTTGAGGAAGGAACCTTTATCCGACTCGTTGATGAAAAGAATAAATTCATAGCAAAAGGCTATTTTGGCAAACAAAATAAGGGGTATGGATGGGTTTTTAGCAGAAGCGAGAATGAACAGATTGACCAAAGATTTTTTATGAATAAAATGAAGGACGCGATCAAATATAGAGAGGATTTTTTTAATAGCGTAGATACTAATGCATTCAGAGTAGTAAACGGCGAAGGCGATGGGTTGGGCGGATTAACCATTGATTATTTTGATGGCTACTATTTAATCAGCTGGTACAGCAAAGGAATTTACCGCTTTCGGGATTATATTATAAATGCGCTTAAAGAATTGACTCACTTTAAAGCCGTTTATCAAAAGAAAAGATTTGATGATAACGGGAAATATATTGAAGAAGATGATTTTGTAACGGGAGAAAGAGGAACATTTCCGCTTATCGTGAAAGAAAATGGAGAGAATTTTGCTGTATACTTAAATGAAAATGCGATGGTTGGTGTATTTTTAGATCAAAGAGATGTACGAAGAAAAATCCGGGATGTATATGCGAACGGAAAGGATGTACTAAACACCTTTTCTTATACAGGCGCGTTTTCAGTGTTTGCTGCCCTAGGAGGAGCAGTTAAAACGACAAGTGTAGATTTAGCAAATAGAAGCTTAAGCAAGACCATAGAGCAGTTTCGGTTGAACGGGATAGATATTGAATCACAGGATATAATTGTTGAAGATGTATTCCATTATTTTAAATATGCTGTAAAAAAACAGCTAAGCTTTGACCTGGTTATACTTGATCCCCCGAGCTTCGCAAGGTCAAAAAAGATGGTATTTAGCGCTGAAAAGGACTATAAAAATCTTTTAAAGGAAGCCATTGCTATTACAAAAGATGAGGGGATCATTGTAGCATCTACCAATTCAAGCTCTTTTAATATGAATAAATTTAAAAGTTTTATTGATCTTGCATTTAGAGAATCAAACAGAAGATATCAACTAGTTGACGAATTCTCCCTTCCAAAAGACTTTAAATCAATAAAAGAATTCCCAGAAGGCAACTATCTTAAGGTTGTGTTTATAAAGAATTTACCATAAGAAACAAAAACCACTTCCTATAAAACATAAGGGAGTGGTTTTTTGTGTTGTTATCATTTGCTTACAAGTTTTTATAGATGACAAATGTCTCAAGAACACTATTAGAGCAGGTAGTATTAACACTAAACCATTAAGAATCGAAGCATTATTAAATCATATGGTAGAAAGTCTATTCTGTTTTTAAATTTTTTCAATTGTAACTGTAAAATCGCCATCCATACTTTTTAACTTTTCTACACCAGATTCAATCTTGCCTAATTTAATAAGTCCATTTGAATACCCGAAATCTTTATAAAAGATGGCTAAATTCCCCCAGGGAGAATAATAAGTGAAATCTCCAACTGAGGGATTACTGCCAGATGGAGCTTCTTCTGTAGATAATTTTTTTGGTAGGTAATTAATTTTTTCGGTTCCAGCATAATCTTCTAAGGTTATTGTTAATGGGAGTAATGTCATAAAATCCCTGCTTGTTGGATTATCAAACATTTTTACAATAACTTCTTCGTTGTTAAACGTTAATTTTATTCTTATATCTTCCAATGTATCTGGACCCCCACTATCAATAGTAGAACCTTCACTAATCTCGTTGTTTGATTTATCAGATGGAACAATTTGTTCACCACTTTGATTCGTATCAAGATGATCATCGCTACTGACGTTGTTACCATTTTGATTGTTACCGCAAGCTGTTAGAAACGTTGAAGCGGCCAAAATAAACAATATTATCCACTTAAATTTTATTCTCATCCAAAAGCCTCCTGATATATTTTAATCATGAATGAAAGCAAACAAGTAAACCAGCAAATTATTTTAAAAAATTGCCCCAACAAGCTATGAGGCAATTTTTTAATTAGAAAATATTATGGGGATTTTCTGGCAGGGCGAATCCTTTTTTCATTAATCGCAAAATCAATTAGATAACTTGTTTTGTTGGACGAATCAAGATTTCACTTACCGCAACAGTATCAGGTGTACTAATCGCACAAGCTAATGCATCTGCGATATCGCTTGATTTCAAAGAAAAACCTTCTCCTGAATCCATAAGGTTCTTTACCCATTCTCGATCTTCATGAGTATTAATTGTTGTATAAAGTTCAGCACTTACAGCACCTGGTGAAATGATCGTTGAACGAATATTATTTTCTCTTTCTTCCTGGCGCAATCCCTCCATAAAACCCTCTAACTGTAAACTTTGTCCCAGAGTATACAGCAGACCCTGGATAAACAACATGTTCAGCTACTGAATCAGTGGAAATAATGTGACCAGACTGTTGTTTCTTCATAATAGGTAATACAGCAGCAATTCCATTTAAAACACCCATTATGTTAATATTCACCATTTGACGCTATTCATCAAAGCGAGTTTCTGAAAGCGGCGCAGTGGGCATAACTCCAGCATTGTTGTAGAGTACATTTACACGACCATATTTTTCAACTGCCAGATCGACAACGGCCTGTACTTCCTCTTTATTCGATACATCGGCAACAGCATATGGTATTTCAGCATTTGGCAATGATTCACTAAGAGCTTTCAAGCGATCTTCACGCGAGCAGCAATCACTAATTTTGCTCCTTCTTGCGCAAGTTTCTTGGTAGTTGCTTCACCTATTCCACTTGAGGCACCCATAATAATAACAACTTTATCTTGGATAGACATCATAAATCACACCCTCTCTTAATTTTGTTTTTTACTATATTTGTATAATGTTGAACAATGATTTTAACTTAACAAAAATCATCACTGATTGATTAATCACCATATGTTTACAATTTTAAATAAAAACTAGATGCATTCAATGGTTAAATTACCGCAAATAGTTGATTATTCAACATATCAATCTAAATTGTTGAATATCTTTAGGAATTTTAGTGAATTAGCAAAGACAAAGGAGAAAATGATCGTGGGGAACAGTAGAGAAGGGAGGGGCAAAAGTGGTTTGCTCCACTATGTTTTTTATGTGGCGAAATAATTGTAATAAAAAGTTATGGTTGTAGGTCGAAAAATGAAAATGCGGGATAACTGAAAGGTAGGGATTAAAAATGGAAAATTATAGAGTGGTACATACTGATTTTTGGAAAGATCCGATTGTATCGAAGGAGATGAACATTGAGGAAAAGTATTTTTACATTTATCTTCTTACGAATCCAAATACAACTAAGAATGGGGTCTATCCAATGACGAAGGAACAAATGGCGCTTGATTTAGGTTATTCGGTTATAACTGTTCAATCGTTAATCGAACGTTTCACCCGGCATCACAAGTTAATTAGGTACAATCCTGAAACAAGTGAACTTGTCATTAAAAACCGGGGGAAATATATCCATCATAATGACGAAGAACCTGTTATAGATGGTTATCATTCAAAATTAAAAGATTTTCATCTTACGACATGTGAAGAGTCATGAGTATTGTGGAAAAAGCGTTCTTAGGAAGTTTAATGAAGGCAGAGTACCTTCTTAAAGATACCGTCATTCAGCCTGAACAACTGGAAAGTACACGGCATAAAGAAATAATGCGCAGGATGGTGGAATTAAACCAAACGGGAAAGAGTATTGATTTGATCTCATTAACAACCTGACCTGACCTCGACTCATTAGGTGGAATGTCATACCTTTCATAGGTGTTATCGTTTGCAGACGTTGAGAAATTTGAAGGATTTGAGAAGCTTATTCTTGATCAATGGAAAGAACGGGAAAAGAGAAACATTTTAATAGTAGCAGCCAATTATGATTGGGAGATTCCTAAGGTAATAGGTGAATTAGATAAAATAAACCAAATGAGGACGGATGATCACACCTCCTTACAACAAGCATTGGCAAATATCTATGAGGCACCTTGGGAAGAACAAAAAATCCTGCAAAGTGCAACAACGGGTATCAAAAGGCTTGACGAGGTGACAGGTGGCTTTCAGGATGGGGAAGTGACGATTATAGCAGCAAGGCCATCGATGGGAAAAACCGACGTCATGCTTCATTTTGCTAAAATGTCGGGATGGGCAGGTTTTCTGCCGCTCGTCTTTTCCTTGGAAATGCCTGAAAGGTCGATTACCACTCGGTTAATTGCATCGATAGGAGGCTTTAACCGTACAAAAATGCGGGATCCGAAAAGAATGTTAAGTGAAGAGCAAAAGAATAAATGGTCGGATGTGATCCATTATCTCAACGAAACTCATATGCACATTTTTGATGGGGCTGGACAAACAATTGCTGAGATGAGAGCGAAAACACGAAATTTGATGAATCAGTATCCAACCAAAAAACCGATCATTTTTATTGATTACTTAACACTCATTCAGCCTAGTCAATTATACGGAGGGAATACCCATTCAAAAGTAACTGAAATATCCAAATCAATCAAAACAATGGCAAAGGATTTTCATTGTTCAGTTATTGTTTAGCGCAGCTAAATCGATCGGTGGAAGCAAGAGTCAATAAACGGCCGATGATGTCAGATATTCGCGAATCCGGTTGTGTTGAACAAGACGCCGATGTCATTTTGTTCTTGTACCGTGAAGCATATTATGACAAGGAAACTCAGGATCAATCCCTTGAAATCATTGTCTCGAAAAACCGAAATGGCCCTGTTGGAATCATTAAAGTGAATTACAACGAGTATACAGGAAAGATTGAAGAGTAAAAGGAACAGCGTCTAACCTCTGAATAACCATTGAGGAAGATGATAGACATGAAAAATTCTCATATCGAGGTGATATTACGTGATTGTAGAAGATCTTTACCTGGATTCAATCCGCTTTGAAGAATCCACATTGGCTCATTACATTCATCATTTACTAACAGAAGAGAAAATTTCATTGGATGACAACATATCCAAAATAGATCTTGATCAAGCAGATCATCAGAAGGTAGCGAAACACTGATTGAGAACAATGTATTAGGTTTTCATAAGGTTGGCATCTATTCATTGAAGATGAATCAGAATGATTTTGTCTTTATTTTTGCTAGCAGCGAGCAAGAGGCCAGCAAATTCTATACGGATACATTTCATCAAGCTCCATTGAACTGTCATGAATCATCACTGGATTTTGAGCTTACAAGAGGAAATAAGGTGATTTCATTTCGTGACATGAAGAAAGAATTCATGAGTTTTCCGGCTATAGCTGGGTATTTTAAGAGAATGGGAACTTAAGTGAAAAATAATAATATAGATTTGGGATAAGCTAAAATATGTTTTTTGGTTTATAGATTTCATACCGAACACAGGTGTCTTTTTAGTTTTGGAAAACGAGGAATACACCTACAACTAGGAGTGCCTACAAACCAACAGTTGGTATGGGTGTGGTAAATAAATTTTTGAATTTAAACCAAGCGGAAAAAAGGGTCAGTCCCCCGTTGCTTTTTCAACTGGGGATTAACCTCTTTCCATTACAAAATAATTCTGAGATCAATTTCTATCTACGCGCGAATTAATACACATTTTTTGATTTTATGTGTTATATCACTATAGAAAAATAATTGATAATTGAGTAGGAAAGTATAACTCATATACAATCTAACTCTAACACGTTGGTCAGATATAGTCATCTTGACAAAAAATAATACGGCGCCATATAATTAGGTTACTTATTATTTTGAGAAGGTGATTCATTGAACGAGTATGTAAATCCAAATATAAAGAAAAACCTGCCTTTTTGGGATCATCACTTTGACGTATTAATTCAATTATTGGGAGTGTCACGTGAGTTGGAACATGAGCTGACTTCCAAGTTATCGTATTTTGAACTGTCCAATGGAAAATTAAAAGTTCTAATATCTATACTAAACAATGAACGCCCTCTTAACCCTTCAGAGTTAGCTAATGAGGCAAGAGTAACACGGTCCACCATGACGGGGTTACTTGATGGTCTGGAAAAGGATGGATTTATTAGAAGGAGCATTCTCGATGACCGGAGAAAAACAGCCATTTATTTAACGGAAAAAGGAAATAGCGTCTTGAATACATTAATGCCCCTTTATAAGGGTCATATGACGAAGATTTTCTCCAAGACAACCGAAGAAGAGCAACAGCTTTTGGTGAATCTGCTAGTAAAAATTAAAGATGGCTTACATGAGGCAAAAGAACAAAATAATTTTCCCGTATGATGTTGCGGATTGCATGAAAAAAGTGTCATGCATCCGTCTAAATAGATAGTTAGGTGCCTTATTAATTGATTGGTTTAGTTCAACTTTTTTCATCAGATTTAATGTAGATATCTTAGAAATACTAGAATAATGTGTTTTTTACGCATATAGTTAGGCGCCGTATTATCTTTAGGGTGAAATGATGGACGATATTATTTCTTGTTAGGAGAATCTTTATGAAAGCATATGAAATCATGAATAAACAAGTCTATAAAGTAAAGGAAAACGATACCGTCCGAACTGTCATTGAGATATTCATTAAATACTATATCAGCGGGCTCCCTATTGTAAATGACAGAAACGAAATTATAGCGTATATAAGCGACGGGGATATTATGCGGTATATCGGGAAGCATGAGGATCGATTTTTTAATACGTTTAACTATAGTTTCTTTATTCAAGGGGATGATGAAGTATTTGACGAAAGAATACAAAGATTGCTTAATAAAAATGTTCTTGAAATCGCGAAAAGAAAAGTGATCAAGGTTTCATGGAATGAAGAATTAGAAAATATTGCAGCCATCTTAGGAAAAAAACAAATTAAAAAACTGCCGGTAGAACGTAACGGAGTGTTGGTTGGAATCATTAGCCGCGGAGATGTCATTCGACATTCATTTAAAGCCATAATGTAACATCGCATTGGGCAAAATAAAATTAAAGGGATCTAAGAGAATATTGAATCGTAATCTGTGTATCAGTTCGAATATAGATTTTAATTTATGTAAGAAACAGTCTTTTTTAGCTGTATTCAACTTCATAATTTTTTGCTACTTATAAGTCTTACATTCTCATAGTTGAAGAGCAGACATTCCTTCGAAGGGATGGTGTCTCTTTTAATATCGATTCGTTAAAAGATGGTTTTTAGTATTCAAAAAGAAACATGTAACCAAAAGGAGAAATTTTATAAATGGACAAATTAACCCAGCAGCATAGAATGAAGCTTAGGGATATTAGAAACGAATTAAAAAGGTTTTCATTGATTTATAAATTTGCGCTGGATGAAATGAATACCAAAATAAATATTCTAAAAGAAGAATTTCTTTACATCCATGAATACAATCCAATTGAACATTGTAATTCAAGACTAAAATCACCTGAGAGTATTTTAAAAAAGCTGCACAGGAAGAACATTAGTTTTTCCTTGGAATCCATTAAAGAGAATATTAAAGACATTGCGGGTATTCGGATTGTTTGTCCCTTTATTACGGATGTTTATAAAATAAGTCAGATGATTGAAAAACAAAAGGATATAGAGGTAGTTAAACGGAAGGATTATATAAAGAATCAAAAACCGAACGGTTATCAAAGTCTCCATTTAATAATAAAAATCCCTGTTTTTATGTCTGACAAAGTCGAAATGGTGTTTGTGGAACTTCAAATACGTACAATTGCGATGGATTTTTGGGCAAGTTTGGAGCATAAAATATACTATAAATATGACAAGGAAATACCTGAGAGGATTAAAAAAGATTTAAAAGATGCAGCACTTTCTGCTTCTGAGTTAGATTTTAAAATGGAGAAAATTAATAATGAAGTAGCTACTCTCAAAAAGGAGGAAGATATAAAAGAAGACATTTTTAATTTCGATGAAACACTAAATATTTCTGCAACTATATTACAGTCAATGATTCATGATAAATATCGCGATGGTTTAAAATAATGTTCTACCAAAAATAAAGAAGTTTTGTTGTTAAGTTTTGAGAAGGCAGGAAGCACATACAGTATTAACTTTTATGTTGCCCTTAAAAAGGCGGCATTTTTTTATACCAAACATTAAAGTGTATACATAAAGGGACATTTGGATTAGAGTACATCCCGTTTTTCTTGTTATTAAAAGAGTGGTAGCAATTTTCTAAAAATAATGTCTTAGGAAAATGTAGAGTATAAAATGATTTTCGTTTTCTTTAGTATTTAGAGGCGTCTGTCACAGCAATCAATTTAGAATCAATTCCATTATTGCGAATGTTGACAACGATTTATCTCCAAAATAAAATGAAGTTATTGGTTCTAAGACAAAACGATCTATCCTTAAAAACTTGTACTCTCAATACATCGGCGACATGAGAATCAGGGTTAATTCAGACCAAAGGAACAATAACTAATAGTCTTGCAATCTACTTTCCACTACATTGAAAAAACCGCACATGAATTCTAGAGTTAAAGAATGCGTAATTTCTATTTTATGTTGATCATCATACTTCTATCCATGCTTCCTTGATTGAACTAATCAATAAAAATGCTGGATCATGCTGAGAATGATTAAATAAGTTATCTAACTTAATGTAAGCGTATTCGCTATACGTTAGCAGGGCGGATTTACCGCTATGAATTTTATTGACTTTTTTACCGGAACAAGACCGATCATACAGATCGATCAATTTGTCAAAAAGTGAAAGTAAATGAGTGGCGACAAAGTAATGGGAGAAGAGAGCCAGAGATATGATGAAATGAAAAAGTAATTCATACGATAAGTAGGGTATAAGTGAATCCGGTGACTCACTTATACCCTGCCTTTTTGTAGGAAGAAAGGAAGATAACATGTTATCGATAACAGAACTGAAGCATGCCGGTACAGAAGTTAGATTAGTAAACACTTCAGACCAATTACTTGATTTAACGAAAGAATGGAAGAATAACGTCTGTACAACCACTCTGAAGAATCAAACAGACCAGCCAGTAAAGGTAAAAGAGGTTGTGCTTTTCAAAAAAAATTTTGAATCAGCTCCTGTGCAAATGGTCTATGGCGAAGGCTACAACATGCTTTCGCAATACAAAGGGGATCTTTCATCCCTTCAACCTCTAGGAAAATATAGCGATCGGGATCATTATAAAATTCCGCAAAAAGAAGGGTTTCAGACAGTATATAACCTAGCTGTTCTAACGCTCAAGGATTCCAGTCACGTTCTTCTGGGCTTCTCTTCGTGCCACCGGTTTAATGGAGAATTCCGCATGAATGAAAGCTCTTTTGAAATTGTACTTGATACAGAAGAGTTAACGCTTGAACCGAAGCAAGAATGGGAGCTGGAGGAGTTCGTTTTTGCCACCGGACATGACCGGGAAGCGCTATTCGATCAATTGGCAGAACGAATCCAAATAAACCACCCGAAGCTTGTGACTGCTGAGATTCCAACGGGCTGGTGTTCCTGGTACTGTTATGGTCCAAATATCACTGAACAAGATATTTCCGACAACATGGATGCGATCAGCCAGCATGTTCCTGATTTACACTATATTCAAATTGATGACGGATACCAAGCCTATATGGGGGACTGGCTTATTCCTGCGCCAAACTTTTCCAGTAACATTCAATCCTTGTGCGCGCGTATAAAGGAGAAGGGCTTTGAACCAGCAATTTGGGTTGCGCCGTTCATTGCCGAAGAAAAATCGAAACTGTTTCAGGAGCATCCAGATTGGTTTGTAAAAGATGAAACCGGGAAGCCGCTTCTATCAAGTAAAGTATCTTTCGGGGGATGGCGCCGTGGTCCTTGGTATATGCTGGATGGCTCACATCCCCAAGCCCAGCAGTACTTATATGATGTATTCCGAACAATACGTGAAGAATGGGGATGCAAGTATTTCAAGCTGGATGCCAATATGTGGGGTGCGATGCATGGAGGACATTTTTACGATTCCAATGTGACGAGAGTAGAGGCTTACCGCAGAGGAATGAAAGCCATATTAGATGGTGCAGGAGAAGATAGTTTTCTGCTCGGTTGTAATGCACCGATGTGGCCGTCTTTAGGTACCGTTCACGGGATGCGGGTCACGAATGATATCTCAAGAAAATGGACTACTATTTCTTTACTTGCTGAACAATGCTTCTTCCGCAATTGGCAGCATAATCGTCTTTGGGTGAATGATCCGGATTGTGTTGTTTTGAAAAATTCCAGTACGAAACTTATCGAGCCAGATGGAAAGCAACGCATTAAAAATCAATCAAATGTCCGTAACGAGGAGTTTCTTTTCCATGCCACTTATATTGTGGCTTCAGGCGGAATGGTGCTGTCAGGAGATAAGGTAACTGAACTCTCCAAAGAGAATAATGGCAGGCTAAAAAAATGCCTGGAGCAAAGGTACATGGCAGCCAGATTTGAAAGCGCTGACTTCCGAATAGGGCGAATAGAAACAGCGAATGCCACTCTCGTTTGTTTGTTTAACTGGGGTGAAGAGCCTGCGACGTATGAAGTGGATTTACCGGGGAAATGTAAGCTAAGCAATTATTGGACGGATGAGGATTTAGGAATTCATGATACGAAATTCCTTGCAGAAAACATAGAACCGCATGGAGCGCTATTATTGAAAGTAGATAAAATGTTGTCTTGCTAATGCATGGTTTCGGTACAATCAGCCGTCTGGGAAAAGCAATTCTAATCGGTAACGATCGTAAAGTGGAATCACTTTTTGAGTGTCCAACCATGAAATTAAGCTAAATAAAGAATAATACCCTACCATTGAGCTTAGCTCGATGATAGGGTGGATTTTTGCTTATATAGCTGATTAACTTGAAGGGGGATCTAGCTATTGAGTGACTGTTTGTTGTTCGCACCAAATAGTCTTTTTCGAAATTGTTTTAAGCTGTTCCATTTTCTGATAAAGATCCGATAAGTCTCGCTTTATCCCCTCTTAACGGTCAGTATAGCTAATATTAAGATTCAATGAAGTATAGTTGTAGTTAACTGTTCGTAAAGATTCGATAAGTCTCGCTACCCATAAGTGGATGGATGAAGAAAACCCCTCACTTATGGAAGTCTCGCTTTATCCCCTCTTAACGGTCAGTAAACCTAATTATAAGATTCAATGAAGCAAAGAAGTATATAGTTTTAGTTTACCGCCCGTAAAGATCCGATAAGTCTCGCTTTATTTACTAAAGGCTTTTATTGTTATTTCAGAGGTTTCAAGCGTTTCACGAATTTGCCGGGCGAATGTTAGTGCTTCAGGGCTATCTCCGTGTATGCAAACAGTATGCGCTTTGACTGAAATATCGGCACCTTCCTGTGTAAGAACCTTACCTTCCTTTATCATACGGACAACCTGAGAGAGTGCTAGTTCATTTTTATGGATGAGTGCGTCAGGATGTGTTCGCGGCGTTAACGAGCCATCTGACTGATAGGTACGATCAGCAAATACTTCTTGTGCAGTTTGCAGCCCGATTTTTTCTCCAGCGTGTATTAACTCACTGCCTGCAAGGCCAAAAAGAATGAGATGCGGGTCAATTTTAAAAACAGCTTCCGCAATTGCTTCTGCTAGTTCTCTGTTTTTTGCAGCCATATTATACAAGGCACCATGCGGTTTTACATGCTGCATTCTTTCACCTTCTGCTTTAATAAATCCATAAAGAGCTCCAATTTGGTAGATGACGATGTCGTAGGCCTCCTGAGGAGAAATGCTGATGTTCCGCCGGCCAAAGCCCATTAAGTCAGGAAGTCCCGGATGAGCGCCGATCTTAACTCCCTTCAAAAGAGCAAGACAAACCGTTTTACGCATGACGGATGGATCCCCTGCATGAAAACCGCAGGCGATGTTTGCTGATGTAACAAAATCTAGAATCTCATCATCCATTCCCAGCTTATAAACGCCAAAACTTTCTCCTAAATCGCAATTTAAATCAATCTGATACAACAAAAACTTCTCCTTTCGATCTATTGAAAAGTTGATTAATTATACTAAACACCGTGTTGGACAATATAATGATTACAATAAAAAGGGGATATTAATAGACAGATTAAGTGTATTTATCACCTATTGCTTTAAAAAGTAAGGAAAACCCTAAGAATGATCGGCAGGTTAGAGTCGATTTATTAATCTGAATGTAGAGATAATTGATAGAATTCGGAATTAAGGAACAGTTGTTTCGAATAATAGCATAAAATGAACATATTGTACATCAATCATCTATTCGTGAGAGCAGGCCAGAAAATAGGTAAGACGTAACCGTTCAATATTTGCATGATGCATTTTAGCGAATAATTCTTGTCTTTTTATTTTTTGATAATTAAAATAATTTTATATATCCTATCAATAAAACGATAGTTCCAAAATACGGAAAAGAGGTGATGGAATGCTTCATACCATTTTCGATGGAAAAACAAATATAGAATTCAAACCTATGGGGGATTCCTCAATCAGTGTCCAATTTGGAACGGAAATTCATCCTGCGATACACCGAAAAGTGAAAGCGTTCGTTGATCATCTTGAAAAAGAATCCTTTACTGGTTATATTGAATGTGTTCCTGCCTTTACAAGTGTGACTGTTTTTTATCATACATTGCGGGTTTATCAAAACTACGACAAAGATAAGATTCCAGTAGAGAAGAATATGTCACCTTATAAAATTGTTTGCGCAATCCTCAACGAGATAATAAAGAATCTTGAAGAGAGTCAAGAGTCTATGCAGCGCGTGGTCGAAATACCTGTCTGTTATGGAGGGGAGTTTGGTCCCGATTTAGAGGCTGTTGCAGATTATCATCATCTATCAACAAGTGACGTTGTGGATATTCACTCGAAAGAAGAATATCTTGTATATATGTTAGGTTTTGCCCCAGGATTTCCTTATCTGGGCGGGATGTCAGAAAAAATTGCGACACCTCGTCGGCATTCTCCACGTTTATCAATACCTGTAGGATCAGTCGGGATTGCAGGTATGCAGACAGGTGTTTATCCGATTTCAACTCCTGGCGGCTGGCAATTAATTGGCCGAACACCACTTGAACTTTTTTGTCCAAATGAACATCCTCCTACACTTCTCCAATCAGGTGACATTGTCAAGTTCGTGCCTATTTCTCTTGAAGAATATCAAGCTTACAAGGAGAAGACGCTATGAGCATAAAAGTGATTCGTCCTGGTTTACATGCCAGTATTCAAGATTTAGGAAGGTATGGCTTTCAAAAATACGGGGTCATTGTTAGTGGTGCAATGGACACGTTCTCTCTCCGAATTGCCAATTTGCTTGTTGGGAACGAAGAGGGCGAGGCTGCTGTGGAAGTCACCTTAATGGGGACTTCATTCATATTTGAGGAGGACTGCTTAATTTCGGTTACTGGGGGTGACTTATCGCCTGCCATTGATGGCGAAGCTGTCCCGCAATGGCGACCTGTCTATATAAAAAAAGGGAGTGTTCTTCAATTTAAAGCATGCAAGTCAGGCTGCCGTTCGTATCTAGCCGTTTCAGGCGGCTTTGCGATTCCAGAAGTGATGAACAGCAAAAGTACCTATTTAAGGGGAGGAATCGGCGGTTATAAAGGGAGAGTTTTACAAAAAGGGGATAGGTTACACAGTCATCCAATCCCGCAAAATATGAATGCCCTTTTTCAACACTTGAAAAGGAAATGTCAATCCCGTTCATTTCTTGTAACTACTTGGTTTGTCAATGCAGTGCCTTTTAAGAAGTTGAAACAAGCACCAATGATTCGTGTCATCCTTGGAGGAGAGTTCGATCGGTTCACACAAGCGAGCCAATCACAATTTTTTTCTCAAGAGTTTCAAATCACACCAAAATCCGACCGTATGGGGTACCGAATCTCAGGTCCTATATTAGAGCTAAAAGAATCATTCGACCTCATTTCTGAGGCTGTTTCCCATGGAACCATTCAAGTACCCCAGGATGGAAATCCAATTATCCTGCTCGCAGATCGGCAGACAACTGGGGGTTATCCAAGAATAGCCAATGTCGTATCAGTTGATCTTCCTGTCATTGCACAATTAAAACCTGGTGAAACCATTCGTTTTATGGAAATTACACTAGAAGAGGCAGAGCAGCTCTACTTAAAAGAGGAAAAAAGAATGGAAGAATTGAAGGTTAGCATTTTATTTAAAATGGAAAAGGAATCTCCAGTTTAAGTGAGAAGTAAGTGGGATAAACGATCCTAAATTTGACCGAAAAAAAGGGGATTGCTGACTATCCAATCGTCATGGCCGAATTTAAAACATCAAGTATTGCAATGTTGAATAGATCGTAAAGTTAATTGAATCCTTTGCTGCTATGCAGAGGATTTTTTGTTTGTCGATAAAAAGGGATTCCAGCAGTTGGTTAGATTTAAGTGAGAAGCACGATTTCATCTATAAGACAATTATTCGTTTTTATAACGGTTTGTTAACGGAAGTTAACAGTCTATTTACAATTAAGTGAATTTCTGTTGGTTCGACATATTTTTAAGAATCACTTGTTATAATGGCATTGATTTAGAAGGAAAGGAGCTGACTACTAAATAGAAATATTTGTAAACGCTTTAATTTTTGCGGATTTAACTATTTGCCTAGTGTTTTTAGGATCAGCATGAAGCAGCAAGCATCCTCACCACTTTACAAAAAGGGATTTGGCTTCATTTCTGAAAAATCCCAGTTAATACGATAAGAGGAGGAATCATGATGGAGATATTCCTTGATATTTTTACATATCTATCGGGTACGCTTGCTGTTGGCTGGCTGATTACAATCGCTTTTAAACTGTTTAGTGAATAGGTTTCATAGCCCTAAAAAAGGAATATGATAGATGAGAATATATTGGAGAAGAAAAGAAATGTTTTCATCGAAGCAAGTCATAAAAGATCCTAGAGATAACAAACAAAGAATCAAGTAAATGAGGAACGTTATGAATCTGTTATTACATACTTGTTCCCTTCAGCCAGATGATATGAAACAGCTAATTCATTTCGAATTTAGTTCGTTCTTAAAGATTCTTTAATCTAAATTTCCAGGGAGGAATTGATGTGTGGATTTTAACCCTTTTTTTACAAGACAGCATCAAAATGTTTGAGTATGATGATAAGGATGAGGCAAGAGTAGAGTTTGAAAAAGCAGATGATTGCAAGATTCTCTCAGAGATCATCCATTATAGAGACTTTGAAAAAAGAGGAAAGTTAAAAACAAGCGAAGTCAGAAATCCTCCTTGGAAATGGTAATAAGATAGAGTATATGAGTCATTCAATGCTGAAAGCAGTTATAAGGCTTTATACGAAAATGTCATTGACGATAAAGGAAAGATCTTCTGAATTGAAGGTCTTTTATCTTTTTATAGGCTGTTGTGTTATAAATTTGCTTTTAAAATAGAAAGTTGGTTATCCGCTTTATTCATTAGAAGGTAATCAATTTATTGTTTCTATTAGTGAATAGAATATTTCTATCATTCATCACTTAGATTAAAAATTATAATGAAGATAAGTATTTTAAAAACTTTTTTTAAAAATTTAACTATAAGTGGTGAATAAAATGCAAAAAGTAGTTGGGATTATTGGCGGAATGGGACCATTAGCAACTGTTGATTTAATGAATAAAATAATATCTAATACCCCTGCAAAGAAAGACCAGGATCATATCCATATTATCGTGGACAATTTTTCACAAATACCTGATCGAACGACAGCTATTTTAGGAAAAGGGTCAGATCCTGCTCCTTTTATTATACAATCAGCTCAAAGACTAGAAAGTGCTGGTGCGGATTTCCTTGTAATGGCATGTAATACTGCTCACTTTTACTATAAATCAATAAAAAAGTCTGTTAGTATTCCGATTCTGCATATGCCGTTAGAAACAGCCCGCTTTTTACACGAAAATAATATTAGAAATGCAGGTTTGTTAGCTACTGATGGGACAATCAATACAAAGCTGTATCAATCTAGTTGCCAAATCTTTCATATTCATGTCATAGAGCCTGATATGCAAATGCAAAAAGAAGTGATGGAAGGAATATATGCAATTAAAGAAAGTGATTTAGATAAAGGACGTTTATTCCTTTCAACTGTGGCAAATAAATTAATAAAAAGAGGGGCAGAAGCTATAATAGCAGGTTGTACAGAGATTCCACTTGTACTTAACTCATCACAAGATATTTGTATCATTGATCCAACAGAAATTTTAGCCAAATCGGTCATTAAAGCTGCTGCGGGTCATAATCATCAGAAGCAATTAGGTTAATTAGATAAACACAATGGTGAACTGAAATAAGGAGCAGTAAATATGAATATTGAAAATATAGAAGCCTTCATTTATGTTTGTCAGCTAGGTAGTTTCAATAAAGCAGCAGAGGCTCTTTATTTAACTCAGCCTTCTGTAACAGCACGAATTCAATCCCTTGAACGTGAGATTAATTTAAAGCTTTTTCATCGAAACGGAAAGAACATTTCTTTAACTGAAAAGGGAGAATATTTTTATCCGCACGCACAAAAAATTCTTCAATCTTATCAGGAAGCAAAGGTTGGATTACAACAAGTAACTGTTCCTTTTGAGCTAGTGTTAGGGAGTGCTTTGTCCATTTCCAACAACATTCTCCCTGAGATTTTACCAGCTTTTAAAGCTAAGTTTAAGGATGTTAGAATCAAAATGATAACAGGTCATTCTAAAGATATTCTACATAAAGTCATTAACAAAGAGGTTGACTTTGGTATTATACGAACAGAAAACCACCCTCAAGTAGAATCAATTCATCTATACAATGATCCTATTAGCCTTGTTGTACCTTCAAAGCATGCTTTTTTAAAAGAAGAAAAAATAACAGTAGAGGATGTAAGTAAACAGCCTCTCATCTTTTTTGATTATGGATCTATCGATTGGCTTATCGTACACCGTCTCTTTCAAAGTAATGGTATAAATCCGAATATCTATGTAGAAGTCGATAATATGGAAACAGCCAAAAATTTAGTATTACAAGGTCTGGGCATTAGTTTTTTACCTGAGCATTGTGTAAGAAAAGAAATAGAAAATAAAAAGTTATTTAGAGTAGAAATGACTCCTCCTGTGAAATCGAATATTAGTATTGACTTTATTTATTTAAAAGGAAAACCTAAATCTGTTTTTATGGATTTTTTTAAAAACAAAATCTTTGAAAAACAATAAACGAATCTGTATCAATCATTGTTGGAAAATCCAGTAAAGATACCGAAATAATTCTTATATCAAAAGTAAGATTGAGAAATATTTACTTCATCTAAACCAGCTAATAGTTTGTAAATCATTTTTCAATGAAAATCAAACTTAATTTATGATAGTGAATGTTGGGCTTAAAATTCGTTAACGTACAACCTCATTTTACTACTAGGGAGGATGCTTAAGGAGGCATAGCCTTTTTCTTGTTCCGATAACGTGTAAGGAGTAGGACTCTCAAAGGTTTATTTAATAAAAAGGAGATATTGTAAATAATCATTTTAAGCTATACATGGTAATAAAAAGAGTTTAATAGGGAAAATGCTGGGGATTTACAAAAAAACAGTGCTGGAAGCTCGGTGCATACCACCATTTATCCATCACTGTATAATCACTTTTTTCTTATTTTTATGTCAACCTATCATTGATTTATTTTTCTTATATTAAAATTTTCATTTAGTAATACCCAGTTCGATGGGTATGGATATCCTAGTGCCCAATAGCTGATTCCACGGAGATTAAATTCTTTGGCCAGGTCGAATTTTGCTTGAGCGCTCCGTGCGTCCTCAAACCAAACTTCGTGACTACGGCCTTGTTCATCAACGTATCGGAAAAATGGTGATTGTGTAACGTTATCATATTGAATAGAGGCACCGTAATTTACAGCACGAGCGACCGCTTCCTGGGTACTAAAAGTTTCAGCCTCTTGACCTTGAACATGAGGCAAAAGCCAATCTCTTGCATAAATTTGAAAACCTAAAAAGATCTTTTCTGTCGGCATGACAGATCGTGCATACTCTACGACTCGCCTCATTTGATTAATCGGTGAGATCGCTTGCGGCGGTCCAAGCCGGTAACCCCATTCATAGGTCATGAGGACGACAAAGTCTGCAATTCTTCCATGAGCCTCATAATCATGCGCTTCATATAATAGACCTGCCTGCGTCGCACTCACTTTTGGAGCAACTGCAGTAGAAACAAAATATCCTCTTGGATGCAGCCGGTCAACAGTAAGCTGGAGGAACTGATTGTAATTCTCCCGATCAGCAGGCAATACATTTTCATAATCGATATTTACTCCCCGATATCCTTTTTGCTCCATAATCCGAAGCATATTAGTGATTACTCTATCACGTAATTCCGGGGTAGCCAAAATAGTATGGGCTAAATTCGAACCTGCTGCAGTTGATGTGAAGTTTGTGATCGACATCATTGGAACCACATTTTCAGCTCTTGCAGCAGCAATCATTAATTCGTCACTCACCGGTTGCAATTCCCCATTTTCGTTAATGAGGTAAGCAAAAGGACTATGATACGTAAGAAAATCACCAAGTTCCCGAATGGTTTGGGCTCCTGATGCATCTGATTGATACGAATATGCATTTACTTCTATGTTTGGCTTACGATGAGGAATTCTTAACTGTAAACCAGGATAAATCAGGTTTGGATCTTGAATATTATTTTCACGAATGATGCTCTGTATCGTTACTCCATATCGATTCGCAATAAGCCATAGTGTTTCTCCAGGCTGGGTGATGTGGATTCTTGGCGGAATGATTAGTTTCATCCCTGGATTTAATACATTCGGATCCGTTAATTGGTTCACCTGTACAATTGAATTGATTGACACACCATAATGCTGGGAAATCAACCATAACGTTTCACCGCTTCTAATGATATGTGTTGTGCTAGGCACTGGAATGACTAATGATTGACCAATTACCAACCGATTCGGATTTTCCAGTCCATTTGCTTGAATGATGCCATTCATACTCACGTTGTAACGATTGGCAATTTGCCAAAGAGTTTCTCCGCTGCGAACAACATGTATGAACAAATAAATCTCCCCCAATCATAACTTCAATATTGCACTATATGTTGGGAAGTACCGTATTGATGTCATTCTTAGGTTAATTATTTGAACGATAATAAGTTCATTTGTATTCGTTTTTCATAAAGAGAATTTTTCAATTGGCACTCATAAAACGTGATACTTTAAAGAGAAAGTGAGTGGCGAGTAAGGAATATATTAAAAAACAATAAGTCCATGTTTTTTTAATTTAAGAGGTATTTAATGATTTGTAAACACCAGTAAACCTTGGTTCTTCCAATCATGATGATTTCTTAGTACAAATCATGCAATTGGGTATATTTGTTTAGATTTTATCCAATCAGAAACATACTTAATGATAAAGTGGAAAAAGATAATGGTATTAATATAAGGAGGTTACATGATGAAAGATAACGATGATCAAATTAACGAGGGGTTAAAACAAATACTTGAAATCATCAATGCAAAAGGGGATACAGGGGAATTAAATAAAATAGTGGAAAGGACCAGCAATGATTTTAATCAGGACAAGGGTGATGCTACAACTTAATACAATGGTGATTTGTGCAATTCTTCAATTAAGAGTCGCTTTTTTTTATTCCATTATTGGGAGGGTGATTGTTAGTTGAAGAAGTTGTGAAAAAAGAAGGATAAGGGTGGTAAAGAAGAGAACAAACTGATAAAAACAGTCAGCTCTCTACTTTGGCTGTAAGTACCGTATCTTATAAAAGAAATTAGAGGGTCCTTTCAGTACAAATTATAACAACACCCGTAATTATTAAAAGCAAAAATCATCCATTAGGGGTAATTTTCTTTTCCGTACTAACCTTAACTCTGTGTTCCGATAAATCATTATATTAGGTAACAGTTTTATATAATTTATTATACAATTTTCCAAGTTCTTGAATAGCTAAATCCAATTATAGGGGCTTTGAATATCGGTAATACAATTATTACAATACCCCAATTCATGCTCAAATTTATACCACTTATTACAGCTTAAACATCGCTTGTGTAATACATTATTTATTACGAGATCATACCCATAATAGGTTATCTTTTTCTCAATTCTCATAAGAATCCCTCCATATGGTGTAATCTAGGTACCATATGTAAAAAAGCGGAAATTTGTGATTGAATTCTTGAGAAGCTGCATAAAACTACTTTTTAGCTGCTTCCAAGCTTGTTAGAAGCCAAAATCGTCGGCAAGTCAATGATATTAAAGTCATTGATAAGCATTAAAAAGGACAAGAGTCTAACCACTGATACATAAAGATGTGGCTATTTTACTTACTGATGATGCATATAGTCTTTTTTATTCCCTAGAAAAATTCTCATTACTTTTCTGTTTTTCTCTTTTTTATCTCTTTTTTTATAGCAGGTATTACTTTATCATTTACTGCTTCCTTTACTTTAGGATCTTTTAGTATTTTTTTAAATTTATTTACAACCATAAGTCGAGCCTCCATTTTTATATGATATTATTCTCTTTTACCTTTTTTATAAATAATTAAACATTCTTATACAGCTATAGGAGTTCAAAGTTGGAGATTTAATACGGACTATTTAGTTTTGTGTATTGATTTGTCCATAGGTTAGCTATTTCTTTTATCAGAAGGGTAGAAAATAAGGAAATGTTTTTCGACAAACGGTGCAGCTTTGCACTTCAAGCATAATAATGAAAATATGAGAATACATTCCGTAAATTGTTAAGGCATTACTATTTACAAAAAGATAGATGCTTATTATAGTTATTAAAGAGTTGTTATATCTATAATTAACATTTTATAATGTCTAGCAACATAGTGTCCCATTTAAAATAGCACATAAAGGAGATAGAGATATAATGGAATTCTGGGAATCAAGTTTTATAGAAAAACAAACAATGTGGGGATTTGAACCTACGGAATCCGCAATATTAGCGAAGGACTTTTTTCTTGAAAGGAATGTTAAGGATATACTGGTACCAGGTATTGGATATGGGAGAAATGCGAAGGTTTTCATTGAAAATGGAATAAATGTTACAGGAATTGAGATTTCACAAACAGCGATTGATTTGGCGAGGAAAAATGGGCTTGATAGCAGTATTTTTCATGGTTCAGTAACTGACATGCCTTTTGATAACAATCTCTATGATAGTATATTTTCCCATGCCCTTATCCACTTATTGAACAAGAATGAGAGAGAGAAGTTTATTAAAGATTGCTATAATCAATTAAAGCCAAATGGATATATGATTTTTACAACTGTTTCAAAAAAAGCACCAATGTTTGGTCAGGGTAAACAATTGAATAAAGACTATTTTGAGATAATGGATGGCGTAAAAATGTTTTTTTATGATACGGACTCCATAAAACAAGATTTTGGAAAATATGGACTTGTTGAGTATTCAGAAATTGACGAGCCAAGTAAGAACATGAAAAATAAACCTCCAATAAAATTTATAATGATAAAATGTAAGAAAGGATAATAATGATAATCATGCGAAAAAAGTAAAAAATGAAATGTTAAGAGATAGGATAGGGATATGTTAACGGCTGCTTTTCTAAATAATAGGCAGTTTTTTAGTATGTAACATTCGTGGCAGCAGTCTTGTTCTAAAAGAACATGAAAATCTGAAGAGAATCACTTTAACTAAAGGATGTTTACATTAAAAGGAATGGCTGCTAAAATGCAGCCATTTTCTTATTCGGCTAATTGGCAGCATGAGTTGAACTAGAAGGAATTCTTCTTTATGTGAAGAATATATAATGGTTTGGATTTCATAGTGTGTATTCTAGAGCGATAGGAGAATTGTTATGCAGGCTTACTTATTTGTACACTTTAAGGAAAAGAGAACACCGGATGGCGAACAGGTTTACTTTGGAGTTAGTAAAGATGGCTTCATGTGGGAAGAAGTTAATGATGGAAATCCTGTATTATGGAGTTACTATGGTGATAAGGGCGTTAGAGATTTTACGATTACTAGGACCAAAGAAGGCAAATTTGTTATTTTAGCAACAGACCTAAGTTTGTCATACGGGATGTTGAATCAATATCAACATTCATGGGATGAAATCAGCAGAAACGGAAGCAAATGTCTGGTTCTTTGGGAGTCTGATGATTTGATTCACTGGTCAGAACAGAGAATGATCAAATTTGGAGATGACGATTTCGGCTGTTTGTGGGCACCGGATGTTATTTATGATAAGAGGAATGATGATTATGTTATTCACTGGTCATCATCCCATAGCACCAATAACTTTGGGGAAAAGGGAATTTATTTTTCCCGAACAAAAGATTTTGTGAATTTTACAAAGGCGCAAGTTTTATATCAGAAAGAAGACAGCGGAGTCATTGATTCTGCCATGTATGAGGAAGATGGAAAGTATTATTTATTCTTAAAGAGTGAAAAGAATCCTGCAAGAATTATTCTCATGGAGTCAGAGAATATAACTGGACCATTTAAGAAGGTTGAAGGCTTTGATAGAAGCATGGATTCCCTGGAGGAAGGACAATATGAAGCTCCGACAGCATTTAAATTGGCAGATGGCAGATGGTGCTTATTCCTGGATTTTTATGGAGTTTCCGCAGAAGAACAAGGTTATGTTCCCTTCATAGCAGCCCATTTGTCAGAAGGTACTTTCATTCGTTCTGACCAATCATTTAAGTTCCCATATGGCTATAAACATGGTACCATTTTGCAAATTACCATGGAAGAATATGAAAGATTAAAATCTTATAAAAAGAAGCCATCGGAGTATTAGGAGAATAAAAGATTATACAAGATTAAAAAGCTGTTGATTAGTTTATCAACAGCTTTTTGATTACGTTTTATTCTCAGAATTCAAATGCGTTTTGATGATAAAATGGGAAAATTAAAACGGTTTAAAGTCCATATATTTCGTCTGAATAAAATTTCTGTATTTATTTGCATTTCGAAAAGGGTTTTTGCTCTGTTTTATCTAATTTTATAATTTAGAATTTTCTAAAAAAATAAAACGAAGAGGTGATTGAATATGAATAAAACCGAATTAGTGATTGCTGTAGTTGCACGAACAGAATTAACAAAGAAAGATGCCGCAAAAGCGGTTGATACGCTGTTTGAAATAATCTCTCAAACTCTTTCAAAAGAAGAGAAGATCCAGTTGATTGGATTTGGAACATTTGAAGTACGTGATCGTGCAGCCCGAACAGGGCGTAACCCGCAAACAGGTGAAGAAATTCAAATTTCTGCTTCTAAAGTTCCAGCTTTTAAACCAGGCAAGGAATTAAAAGAAGCTGTTAAGTAATGTAGTATTGATTTACAGAAGTGGCCTCTACTTGACGGATATTAATTGACCAAATACTAAAGCCAAGACATAGGAGCTTGACTTTTTGAACAACATTGCTCCATGTGGAGTGGAGCAATAAATTTTTTAAGCACTATAGAATTGTTATACAAAACCTTTCAATAAATTCTGTAAGTCTTTTAAATTAATGATTAAAGAATAGCCGGTATTCCTTACTATTGTACAGTAATATCGGCATTTTTTATACTTTGTTCACTAACAATAAAATTCTTTTTATGGCCGTATATAGCTATGATATCAGCTGAAATGATAACTATTCCGATGGCTGATAATGGAATGGTTTCAGTAAAGGCAGTTAGTGCATTCTTATTATTCCAAATGCAAATTATTAAAGATAGATCTTATACATAGTAATAGTTTGCTATTTTACAAGATAAAAGGAGTTGATTATATGGATTTGTTAACGATTATTGATAAAGAAATTGAAAGACTGGAATGGTGCAAGCTACCCGGTAAAAGGATTCGGTCTGCTGGATCTAATGCACGTCTTGGTGTACATGGAGATAGTGTTTACTTGGATCTTGTCCGGATAACAATTGGAGGACAGGAGGGCTTCGGGTGGTCTCGGATTAGAGAACAAAGGGCTCAAGAACTTTTAGGTAAAACAGTTGGTGAGTTATTTAATACTAATGGAGAGGTAAGGCCAGCTTATTATGATATTGAGTTTCCGCTTTTAGATTGGTTAGGCAAGAAACAGAAAAAGCCTGTTTATAAGTTATTTTTAGGTGATATTGATAATAAAATAAGTGTCCCATGCTATGATACGTCTCTTTATTTTGATGACCTTCATATTGAAAATGATGTTGATGCGGTAGAACTTATCCAATCGGAGGCATTGGCAGGAAAGGCGATGGGCCATCGTGCCTTTAAAATTAAAGTGGGACGGGGAGCAATGCACATGCCACTTGATAAAGGTACAGAACGAGATATTGCAATTATCAATGGCGTTCGTGAGGCGGTAGGGCCAGAGGCCAAAATTATGATTGATGCTAATAATGGTTACAACTTAAATCTTACAAAGCATGTTTTGAAGGCCACTGCTGAATCGAACCTAACTTGGATCGAAGAGCCCTTTCACGAAGATCCGCCTCTTTTTGAAAATTTAAAGAATTGGATTCAAAAAGAACGTTTGAATGTTATGGTTACTGATGGTGAAGGAAACTCTGCACCACAAATCGTAGATTGGGCAAAGCTGGGATATTTAGATGCTATACAGTATGACATCCTTCATTATGGTTTTCATAAGTGGAAACATTTAGGTCAAGAACTAGATAAAGAAAATGTACACTCTGCACCACACAATTATGGGTGTGTATACGGCAATTATGTATCGGGTCATTTAGCTCCACTTATTAAAGGCTTTTTATTTATAGAGTGGGATGAAGTAAATGTTGAAGGAATAGATGGATCTGATTACAACATAAAGGAAGGACATGTGGAAGTTCCAGATAAACCAGGGTTCGGTATTGATTTAGATCATGTTTTTTTCTCTAATATGGTAGAAAAAGAAGGTTGGACGGTTCATTTTGTAAAAAACTAGAAAGATCATTTATTCTCTAAACAGATTAAATGATTTTCAATTCCTTATTTTACATGAAACACAGACCTGGAGAATTTTTAGATCTTTAGTCAGTTTAGCCGGCTTTGTTGTGTTAACAAGGCATCGATCCTAACTAATGATTTACAAAGGGAGGTTTTAACTTTAATGGGGAAAAAGCTTCCAACTATTGTTGATAGTCTTCTAAAAAATTATATCAAACAACTAGATAAGGTATTACCAGGCAGGGTTGAAGGTATTTATCTTTATGGATCTGTTGCTCTAAATGCATTTGATGACTCAAGTGATATAGATTATATCACAGTGGTTAATCATTATTTAACTAAAGAAGAAGTTCATTCACTTTCTCTCATTCATCGAGAAATAGAAAAGAACTATCCAAAACCAATGATGCAGGGCGGATATCTTCTATGGAGTGATATTGGAAAAAAAGAAGAAGAAATCACACCCTATCCCTACTATACTGATGGTGTGATGTATAGTTCAGGGTTTTCAAGTCATAATCCGGTTACTTGGTGGACTTTGAAAAATTATGGCGTTAGAATACTGGGTCCTTCCATTAATGAGCTCAACGTTAAGGTTAGCGAAAGAGAACTTATTGAATATGTACATCAAAATATGAATGCTTACTGGAAAAATCGTATTACAAATATTGAACATCTAATTGATACAAATGAGCATCTTGATAAATTCACTGAAACAGAAATAGACTGGGAAATTGAATGGTCTGTTTTGGGAGTATTACGTCAATTTTATACGATTTCAGAACTTGACATTACTTCAAAAATAGGTGCGGGAATATATGCTTTGGACGTAATACCAAAACAATGGCATCGAATTATTCATGAAGCACTTAGTATCCGTAAAGGTCTTGAGGACCGCTATTATGGATCTAACCAGGAGCGAATCACTGAAGCCATAGCGTTTATAAAATACCTAATAAACCATAGTAATCATATTGTCAATAGTTCTCGAATTTAAATTTTTTGCAAAGTATAGACACTCTCTTAAAAACATAAAAAAGCAAAAGAACAGATTAGAAAGTAGCATACAAATGAACTGTTAAAGGCAAACTCCAAAGTTCCACATTGGATGTTTGCCTTTTATTGTTTATTTTATTTTCCTATTTTGAAAAGAGATTTATTGTTTGACACTCTTGAACAATTAGGTTTGATGAGCCGTTTGAACAAGACATTCCTAAGAAGTTTAAACCAGATGAATGGTAAAGAGAATAAAATAGATATCCTTATTAAGCTATTAACGGGTATTTTCCTTAGTGATTTGGCTGCTAAACATGCAGTCTTTTTTTATTGGACAAAAAAGAGCAGGTTGATGGAAGAAGGATTAATACATTGGGATGTAGAAAATGTAAAGTATTGGTAAAGTTTTATCCGTAGGGGGTTTTTTATTTATGAGTTTAAAGGTTGAAATGAATAAAAAGAAGTTAGTTGTTATTCTTGTAACTCTAGCTTTATTTCTTTTAATGGCTTGTGAAATAAATGCTACTCAAACAGAAGACATGATGAAACATTTCTCTTCCAAGGAAAAAGCTGTACAATACTATATTAAAAATGAAAAGGTTGCAGGGAGTATTGATTTAATCACTACAACAAAAGGAGATAAGCTATTAGTAACCGAAAGAAGTAAAAATCTTTTATTTATTGGACAATTAATGAAGGATCGAAAAGGATATTATGTTAGTAAAATTACTGCAGATACATTGTTAAACACAGAGTCGGTTGGATGGGAACTAGATACAATGGATGATCATAAATACACTATTTATTTTACTAAGACTAATGATAATTCTGATTTTATTTTATTACCAAATGGTGAATTTTACTTTTCTATCGAAGAAGGACATACCATATGTAAAGAAGAAGTAAATATAAAAAATGCGATTCTGAAAGTTGAAAACGTAAAGAACATAGATTATGAAAAGTAGAAAAAACAGGAAACATTCGAACGTTCTATTCTTATTCGAAAGGAGATAAAAGCAGATAGAATAATGTTTCTAGATAAGTATTTTTATTTATACATCAGCCAAGCAAATTTGAGATATCGTAAAGAAAATGATGAAACAAGAAAAAGATGAAATTTAGAAAAGCATTTAGAAATTGCAGAACCTCACCAACGTTATTATGAAACCTTAAATCAATTTGTATCGAATAGTGTTCAACCAATTGAAGCAAAGAATATAGAAGAAAATATCCTTGATCATTTACCTTCATCTTCTTTAATCAGGGATTCTGTAGAGTTACTTGATAACATGACTGATTGGTTAAAGAATAACAAAGCATCAGAGAGGAAAACTGTTACTCCACTTGACTATTAGGCAGAATATTTTTGAAAAAATTGTAAAAAAAGTAAAAATTAAATGTTATGATAAAGAATAAGATATATTATGGAGGTGGTGTTTTTGTGATTTGGTTATATTTATTGATACCTATCGTCATAATAGGTGGTATTGCTGTTTATCTTGAAAAAAGATCTGGAATGACTCCACCAGATGAAAATATACAAGCTGAAAAGCTAGGGGAAGTTTTAAATCAAAATGGCATTAATTCTAGTGGGATACACGATGGAACAAGTGGTACAGGACCAAATTAATAGTTAACTAACGGAATGCAGCCTTGGTAGCTTTTCTAATTGAGCTAACGGTGCAGGAGATTGAATAAGGAAATATAAAAAGACCTGTATCAAAAATACAGGCATTTTTTTATGAGTATGCGATAGTATCATTTGTTAAATTGTTAATGTTCTAATGGATGAATTAATAATCTAACTGGCGTAAATATAAAAGTAATTCACCTTTACTATTTTTTTTCATTTTATACATACGCATTTTGCTTTCAATTTTTTCGATTTTCTTTCGTTCATCCTGTTCATTTTCTTCATTCTCTTTTTGACTAAATAATTTCGCTAATTGATTAAATCCTTCTGCCAAAATATTCGCTGTACCATCAGATCCTAATTCTATTCCTAATGTTTCTGTTTCTGAAAGCTGAGATTGAGCCAATGTTTCTATTTCTGTTTTAAATTCTCCCCTAATGAAAATATAAAGCTCCTTATTATCAAACGCTACTAATAAATCGTCATAATTGTAAGCCTCAAAAGTTGCATTTTCTTTTTCTAATCTTAATAATTCGTTAAGTACCTCTCCTTCACTTTTTTGTACGGTTTTAGCAATCGCTTGAATCGTTTTAACTGAATAACTACTTACCTTTTTCTTGTTTACACTTGCAAGCGTTTGTTGACTTATCCCTGTTTCCTTAAATACATCGTATCGTTTCTTCCCATTTCTCTGCAAATAAATATCTAAAATACTCATGGTCATAACCTGCCTTATTTATTAGTAAATTATTTTTTACTAAACTTTATTTTAGTATATGTGTAAAAATTGTAAATGATCATTTGCAATTAATTTTTATTTCTTATTACATCTTGGGTTTAGATTAATTAGTTTGTGAAACATTTGACTAAGACGGTCGAGCAGATAAAGTCTATAAAAAATATGGCATAATCGATTAAAGGATAATGTGTCATCTTGTTGAATTAGTTAATTAATATTGACAAAGCAGGTGAGAAAGTGAAAGGTGTTTTTGCTTGGATATTTAGAAGAGGTGAGAAAAATTTAAGTAGTTTATTAGCGTTAGGGATATTACTCATCGTAATGAACCTACTGCCAAGTCCCTTATTTAGAAATCTATCTTTATCTTTTATTGTGTATTTTGCTGGGTTCTTTTTTATTTTCTATCTATTAGATCGTTTTTTGAAGTTCCTGCTAGGGAAGCACAATCCAGAGATTGGCTTTGGTCTCACATTAGTTATCTGCTTTATAGTAGCGACAATAAATACAATAATAAGCATGAATATCGAATAAAAAATTCCTGGCTAATTACAAGAATTTAAGGCGGAGTATTGTTGAAGATGTAGCTGTATTTTATTGACAGAAATATTAATAAAAGAGTTTTATTAGGAGGCAGTATGGATTGTACATAACAATTGTTATTCTTGCTTCAGTGTTCATGATCATTTCGTTGATTCGAAATCACTCAAACAGGAATTGGAAACAAATATACTCGACACATGGTAATGAGGAATACTTTAAGATAGTTGCAAAATTAAAGGAGGAAGGAATTACGTATAAAGTTGAAACTTCCTTTAGAGGATTCAATAGCCGTAATGAACGATTTAAAGACGATTCACAATACAATATATTTGTAAAAAAAGATGAAGAACATAAAGCAGTTAGGGTATTACATAAAACTAGCTAACGATACAAATAAAAACGGTAAAAATAGCTTGGCAATCGACAGCCAAGCTATTTTTTAACTAATCATACAGGTATAATTCAGTAAAAGAGATTCGGGGTATAGATTGAGTTATATTTTTTTTAATACTTCTATAAAGGTTTGAAATTAGGGAAAGGTACTTGAGCCTCAGCAAGTGATGAAAGATTAGTTAGTTCAGCAACAGAACTGATTTTTTTCCAAACGTCCATTACTTTAGCTGATTGATGTGCTTTTTCTTTAGCCTCATTGGACTTCCACTCGGCGATTTCAATAATTGTCCCATCTTCCGCTTGCAGAGTTAATAACTCACGGATTGTAATTAATCCTTCTTCTCGTAACGTTGATATATGTACTTTAAGAATCTCTTTTAACTCATTTTCTTTCCCTTTTTTTGGGCGATAAAGGGCCATAAAAACCGATGATGCCATTAATCCACCTCCCATAATATTCAATTACTATGATAACATTTTATAACTACTTCACAAACCTTACATGAACGTAATTGGATAAAACGGTGGACTCATTTTGGCCTCCCTTGCTGGTAGGCTTGGCGGAATAATGGTCAATTGGAGAGTGATTTGATTGCGGTATTCGTTTGGGTTCTTTCAGTATTAGTTGCTAATTATATGCATCAAAGATCGATAAGAGGACCTTTTGAAACCTTCTTAAGAAAGGAATCACAATTCATAACGGAGTAAAAGCTGAAGATCTATCTGGTTATCTTCAGCTTTTCTTTATTTTAAAATAGTAATAATGCGATAGGAGCTGTAATAATTAACGTGAGGAGCGTCCGTTCAAACCAGATAACGACCAACTTCGTAATACTGATAGGGATTTCGGTTGATAGAATACAAGGGATTGTCGCTGAAAAGAACAATATGGATGATACTGCTACCACAGCTATAATGAACTTAGTTACGAGAGATGCTTTAACTACGAGAAGCGCCGGCAGGAACATTTCTGCAATTCCAATAGCTGAAGCCTTCGCAGCCAAAAATGGTTCAGGGATTTGTAATGCCCAGGTAAATGGGTAAAAAAGATAACCAAGTAAATTAAATACTGGGGTATACTCTGCTAATACAAGTCCGATAAGACCTACAGATAAAATGGATGGCAGAATGCTCATTGTCATAATGAAACCGTCCTTTAAGTTATCCCATAAATTCCTGCCAAGACTTACGGAATTGTTTGCTCCCACCATTGCACTGTTCCAGGCATTTTGGAAAAGCCCTTCTTTTATTACTTCTTCTGGATCCGCATGATCCAAATAATAATCGGCGCTCATTTTATTTAATGGCCAAATACGTACGGTAATGGCAGTAACAAGATACGTTATCCCTAAAGAAACCCAAAAGTAAAGGGACCACATGTCCATAAGATCGAGGGTTTGTGCTACAACGATCATGAATGTTGCTGATACGGTTGAAAAACCAGTTGCAATAATAGCTGCCTCTTTAAGGGTATATTTTCCCTCCTTATATAGTCGATTCGTAATAAGCATTCCAATAGAGTAGCTTCCCGCTAAATCAGCAACCATATCAACTGCTGAACGCCCCGGCGTTTTAAATATCGGTCTCATGATTGGCTGCATCAGGACGCCCAAAAATTCGAGCAGCCCATATCCAATAAGAAGCGCCAAAAATAAGGCACCAAGGGGTACAACCAAGCCTACAGATATGACGAGTTTATCGAAAAGGAACGGACCCATGCTTGGGGCCATCAACCATTCAGGTCCAATCTTGAAATAGATTAAGATCGCAACGACAGCGCCTAATACTTTTAATAATGAAAAAACGATGGATACCTTATCTTTGTCCCAGGTTTTTGAAACAAAAGGATAAACAGCTCCTAATAGAATGACAACAAGAGCATAAATAGGAACGGCAGAAGGGAAGTTTCCCTTAATCCATGTTACGATATGATCGATTGGAATGCTTGAAACATCATTTATTGTAATAGGAATAAAAAACATAAAACTTCCGATTAAACTATAGATAATAAACTTTAATATATTAGTAGTTGATTGAATTTGCGTCTTCTCATGTTTTGTATCTATTCCCACATTTGGTGATCCCATAGTTAATCCCCCTTTAAGTGCATGTATCCGCTTTCAATTTCCGTCAGACCTCCTCGTTAAGTTATGTTCATTGTAAACTAAAAACTTAAATTATCTATTTACGTTTTGGTGATTATTTTATAATTCGTTTACGAAAAAATCTCTATTGCTGTTTAATTTATAATTTATCTTAATTGAAGGGAAATTTAATTGCAGAATTTGTTGCGATTGGAGTGGAATTTTGTTTTGTTAATAAAAATGAAGAATGAGAGTATTAAGAATCCCAGTTTTTAATATAAGGATGATGAAATATTTTAACCGAATTAGAATGAAGAGACTAATAAACTAATTGATTAAGAAAAAAGGTACTTTGCTTAAATAAGGTAGCAAGGCAATTTTCTTATTTGGACTGTTATCAAAGATAACAGTCCTTTGAAGAGAAGATGGAATTAAACGGTTGGTTTCGAGATGTTATTGGGAATCACTTACAAAATACTGATATTCGTTTGAATAATAATTTATTGCATTTTTGCACAAAGACCTATAAAAAATACAGTCGAATTAGTATGTGAACTGCAATAAAAATACTGCAATAAACATTGATACATAAAACAATGCTAGGGCTATTCCATAATGAATTTTTTTGAAGAACAGCATTATTATTGGGATTAAAAAAATTAACGCTGCAAGGGATCGAATTAATATAACTAGAAATGTATAACGCTCTAGAAAATGCTCGAATATTTCCATTTTATCAACTCATACAAAATATTTGGGATACTATACAGTCTTTCCATTAGAAAAGTAAAAATACCTATGAATCATTTTGTTCATTCAAACAAAACCATAAAAATATATCTTGTAATTTTCTTATTGAATCAAGATAAAAATCAATTATGTAAAAAGTACAATATAAAATGAGCTTGGTGCATTTCCCTAATTTTTAAACAGACATAAAAAACACCATTTAAAAGTGGACAAACAAACCATTTCATCTCGTAGCACTGGTATTTATCGTAAGAGAATATGAAAAGATTAGATTCATAATAACCATTTCGAGAATTTATTGTATTTATATGATTTTTGAGTATATATATGGTACTATTAATTCTAATATCTTCCATTCGATAAGGAGCTTAGTTTTACCTTATTATACAGAAATACAGATAACGCCGAAATACGTATCTGTTTTTTTGTAGGGAAGGTTTATTTTTTATTTGAGGAGGAGTTTGTAATGAAAAAGTTAATGAAATTCTGCAAAAGGTTTAATCCAAGCTTGGGGGTTATATACTATGAACCATAAAGCAAATCATAGCAAGGACTACTTTATTCAACAGGTAAAATATATTGATGAAAATATTATGGAGTTAACTGACCTTTATGTATCATCAACCCCTATACAAGAACGATTAAAACACTATTTTAATTTATACGTATTAGAAGTTGAGAACTTATTACAAATAAATCAAAAAAATGATTTTATTCCATCCTTTCCGAAAGTATATATCGGGACAAAAGTCAAAGTATTGTACGATGAAGAAAACGAAACTGAAGAATATGTAATTTGTTTCCCTGAACAGTCAAGTCCAGATTGTGGCTTTATTTCCTTTTTATCTCCGGTAGGCAGACAACTTCTTTTAAAGAATATCGGAGAAAAAATATCATTAAAAATACCAACTGGGAACCTTTTAGTAACAATAAAAGACATTTCGTTTGTTGGACACTTTTTTGATGTTGAAAGAAAAAAAGCATGATTAGTAATATTGTGATGTTCCCTTCCTAATGGAAGGGGTTTTCTTCTATTAAGTGGAAATTTTGTAACTATATAACTTTAATCCTTTTTGCAATAAAGTTTTGGCTTTGTCCCTCACTAAGAGATATAATAGTTACTCTCACATCAGCTTCCAATTTTCCTGTCCATCTCATTAATTCTTTATGTGTAGGGCTTTTGCCATGTATTGAAGTATTAAAGTAAATTCGGAAATATTTCCTTTTAAGAACACAATTCATAAAGATCACGTTCCTTTAAGAAATATTACGAGAGCTAATCTACGTATTTTCAAGTGTAATTTGCTTACAAGCACATGGCCCTCACATATAAAGGTGAGGGCTATTTATTCTCATCATAATTGCTTATTTCCTTTAAATGATGTAAGGGTAAAAAAATGAAATATCTCTAAAAAAGATACTCTTAATACGTCGAAAATACTGTAAAAACCATTATTTGAACTTGCGGGAAAAGGGATTTTATTCCAATGATTCGATGTAAGCTGACCCCCATTTGGAAAATATATCACCGTTTGGGGGCTAAGTCTGATCTATTTTCGTTTAGACTCCTGGATCGATACATTTTTGGGCCGTTTTGGATATAATGCTTTTCCTGAATCGTCAGGTCCAGTAAGGTCATTTCGTTGATCTAAAACCTTCCCAGTATACTCAATTGGGTTTTGATTTGTCATGTTTACCACCTCCATTAATAGGATTGGTAAAAATTAAGCTCCAATGACAGGTAATATTTCCATGGAGGATAAAACTTAATATTCTTTTGTCGACGGGTGATAGAATTACAGATCAAGGCTGTCACTTTGTCGGTCTCTTTTTTGTTGTAATACTGGTGAGAATAGTTAAAGAAAATGGACTGTTTCGAAACCTCTTTAATCCTTACCATTATAAAGTTAAAGGTAAGATTTGTTGGAATTAATTTATTTTCAGTGGAAATCATAAATATAAATGAGGGAAAAGGAGAATAGTTATGCCCACGGATAAAGAATTAAATCCAAGGAATGTGATGAAACCACTAAATATAAATCTAAAAATATCATATGAGACCCAACCTTTTACGTCTTTTGAAATTGGTAAACTTTGGGCTGCCAATATAGGAAACAGCATGGCCATTCAAATTTAAAGTAATTTTCTTCAAAATTGCGAGGATGAAGATATTAGGATGCTATTGGTAAATGGTTTAGCCTTAGCAGAGGAATTCACGCAGAGGATAGAGGGATTTTTCAAAAAGGAGAATATCCACATCCCAATTGGATTTACAAAAGATGATGTAAATCCTGGTGCCCCTCATTTACACTATCCCATTGCTAGAGGATATGAAAAATATGTAGAAAAACCGAATAAAATGGAAATGAAAACTATGTTAGGAATTCTATTAAACGGGAAAAACATAAATGACAGAAAATTCAAATTCGTTATTTTAACTAATAAGTGTACCTTGCATTTTTTTGATAAACATTAAACGATTGGAGGACTTTAAAATGAGAATTTATAAACCTGAATGGCTTTCACTTAGCAAGGAAATAAAGTTGAAACTTATTCGTTTAGCAGTTTTGGAAAACGGGAGATCCTTTAAACAGTTAAATAGCTCAGAGGAATAGGAGGCCTTTAAATTTTTAATAAGAAGAGGTAATTTTCAATGGAATACAGGGATTTAATGAATCAGAAAGGCTATATCTATATCACCCTTAACAGATTAATAGAACAAGAAACAAATCCTCTAAGAATATTTATTGATAGATGTAAATTAAGCCAACAAAGTGAAGCTTTTGAATTAGGAGAAAATATCATAAGTGAGTCATACCACTTAGAAGTAGATGAAAATTTGCCAATAGTACAATTAGACTTTGATTCGTATGTATATTATATGGAACTTTCTTTCAATAAACAAAGAAAGACCCACTCAAGGATATTTCTTTGTTCGACAATTTTTCGGATGTTGCCTGTCACCTTATTAGATATTTGCTTAATACTTGTTTCAGGGATTGGTCTGTCTGCACCCATTCATCAAGCTTATACTTATTTAGCATTTTTGCCAGGTTTGGCTTGATGCCGATTAATTTTATGACGCTGCCAGTCATAAAGTTTAAGGTTTTCATCAGCTGAGTGAACTTTTCAATGCCTCTTGCTTCAATTTTTCCAACAGCAGTAAGATCAAAGAGAATTTCTTCGTATTCGACCGTAAACACTGCTTTCAGGCAGCTTTCAGAGATGATGTTCATTTTTTCTTCTGTGATATCACCGAATATGGGAATCAAGCACATCGTTTCAGACAGTGGGATAAACGGGCCGGATAATTCATTCAAGCGAATGAGGACTTGCTCGAGCTCTTCTTTTTTCTCTAAAAGCTCAAAATCGGTGGAAGCAAGGCGTTTCTGCATCTCCATTAATTTTTGGAGCAATCCTTCATTAGAGCTGTCTTTTGGCAGAAAAATCATATTGGCATGATCATTGCTGTCCCATAGAATATGAACTTCGAATAAAGCTATCGGTTCATTTTTCGTTTTCATATTCAGTTCCAGCCTCACGGAATCAAATTCAGGTACCCAACTGTATTGAAGCAGTTTTATGACAGATTCTTCATCGAGAATCCCTTTTAAATTCCCCTCGCTCAGTTCAAAATTCTCACGTGCAAGAGTCGAATAGCTCAATATTTCTCCATTCCTGTCAGCTTTTAAAAACGCAAGCGGAAGCGGATGATCAAAATATTGCATTTTGCTGACCTCCCGCCACATAGTTTTTTAGCCATTCCTTTGTTTCTGACAAGTCTCGAAGTATGACTGTATTCTGCGAACAATATGGAAGCAGGTCATACTTGACTGCTAGGCGTCCGCCAAGAAGAACGGCTGGCTTGTGCGGCAGTTTGGAAAATTCTTCGGTATATTCCTTCAGCTTTAGTAAATGGTAGACAATGCTGACTGACAATCCAATTACATTTGGCATCCAAACTTTTGCCGTATTCAGAGCATATTCTAAAGGCAGGCTCGGGCCAAAATATTTTGTTTCCCAGCCATGTTCTTCAAAAATACTGTTGACCATTTTCAAGCCAATATAATGCTGTTCTCCGTCGAGACATAGGAACATCGCTTTTTGTGCTGATTGCCTTTTCTCACGGCCATAAGCAAGTCTTGAAAGCACAAAATCACACGTAGCTGTTGCCAAATGTTCATCTGCCACAGTGATTTGATTTCTCTCCCATAAAAGACCGATATGCTGCATGGCAGGTGTAATCAGATTTTGATAGACTTGCAGACGTGATAGTTCCGGATGATTTTTTTGAATGAACCCCCAAACTTTGGAAGTATTGCCTTCAAGCAATAAGGAAGCCAATGTTTCAGCATGCTGCATCCTATACTTCTCCATTCACTGGTTCGCCTTTCAAAACAGCAATGGCGTCTGCCAGGTAAACGTTGAACCTTTCTTCCTGTTCTGCAATGCCTTTATCTTTTGCCAGCACAATCCGAATGATATCAAAGTTGTCAATAAGATGCTGAGTTTTCATACCGTGCTTGGTTAAAATTCCATCAAGCCAGACAGCATAATCAATGAAAAAAGAAGATTGGTTTAACTCGTAAGCTGTCTGGAGATGTTTCATATGATGATAGTTATCTTCGAGGCATTTTTCTTTTCCTTTTACGCCAAAACGCTCAAGGAGGGAAGGATTGCGTTCATAAATTTCTTCGGTTACTTTAATTACGATCTCTTCAAAATTCACTTAGCCACCACCCTATATTGCGACACTTTCGGAACGACCGCAGCTAACTCCTGATCCGGGTATTTCTTCTCTAAATCATGAATTCTCTTAAAATCTTTGCTACGTACCCAATTCAAATAGTTCTCATTGGTATCAAAAATGAGTTGAACTGTCAGTTCGCCGGCGCGCTTATCATTCTGCAGAAGCAGAAAATCGATAAAACCCTCCGCCTGGTCGATAGACCGCGAACGGTTTTTATATAGGCTAATGACTTCCTCCGATTTTTCATCGGGAACATCAAATGTTGAAAAAACTATGTACATGAACTCTCCTCCTTTTTTGGAGTATTCTGCTTTATTAAGTATAACATACTGTTTGGATCATCTCTTGGACGGCGCAAGCTGATAGATCTACTGAGGGGCACCTTCAAGATTTTGACAATTTACTATGTTAAGGATACAAAGGCTATTATATCATGTGAAATATGAGGTTTGTATTAATAAGGTCTATTCTATTGAAATTGAGCCCTATATTACATTATAACAAGGCTTTCACTGTCTCATAAAACTTGTAACAAAATGTTTAGTGTTATAAATTGCATTTACTGATTCCATCCCAATCGGTGTTTGCTGTTTATCTCTGCCTTTAGTCTCGAATCGTATGATGTCAACAGGTTTAGTCAAGATAGTCAAGGCACCTCAAAAGATTTAATAACAATTTCTCGTATACAAGAAAGCCAAACTGTATTTATCGGTGGAACTGCCATTCATTAAGTACTACTCAAATATTTACCTACTTAAATTTCCTTTACTGTAGTTACAAACTCTATAGAAATCGCAAATCACTAACGGGATAATGAAAATATTAGTACCTATGTAATTGGAGGAGAAATGAATAGTTTTGGCAATATCGAGTTCAACAAGGATTAATTTGAGCTTCGTAGGAGGTTTCTTTATATTAGTATAGAATATATACGTATTATCTCATTGAAACTAATGCAATGGAGGAAATCATGGAGCCAAATTGTGTATTTTGCAACATTATCAACAGGAAAATTCCAGCAAAAGTTGAATATGAGGACGACCAGGTTATAGTATTTCACGACATTCGTCCTACAGCTCCCGTTCATTTGCTTGCTGTCCCCAAAAAACATATCCCAACCTTGATAGATGTAGAAGAAGCAGACCTACTTATTATCTCTCATATACATAAGATTGCCCAACGCATGTACCATCAGTTAAATCTTGAGGGAATGAGTATGAATAATAACTGCGGGGAAAAAGGTGGGCAGGATGTGTTTCATGTCCATTACCATATCAAGGGATGGAAATAAGGATATACGTGAGAGTTATTCAAAAATAATTTATTGTGCTAAAATATGCTTTGCTTCAATAAGGAGCAAGGCATTTTTTCTTTTTCGACTAACGTAAGCAGGTTTGTGGAAGGTAGTGGGTGTCGCCTTTTTTGGTTGGACAAACGAGGTACATTAGTAAACGAAAGCAATATCTAATGAGTTAATGGAGTGATCTTTCTACCTTAAATGAGGTGTACGCTATGTCTAATTATGATATCAAAGCAGTTGTACAAGAGCCATATTATAAATGTCCTGAATGGCTTGAAACAGTTGAATATAAAGAATACATTATTCTCTCGAAAAAAATTTCTAACCATGATGTAGATTTATTTCTGGTTGAGTTATTTGGCTACAACGACATTGATGTGGATAGAGAACCAAAGCAAGTATTTAAAGATCTACTTAATGAAGAGAGTATTGTAGTCGCGGGAGGTGTCCTGTTTGTTGAGAACCATGACAAAATGATATTCCCCAGTTGTTGCTCCGGTTTAGAAGGATGGCGAGAGAACCTTAACGGGGTTATCGAGGGGAAAAGCCCTTGTATGGGGCACGATCCCTCTCCTACTTTAGAATTTCATGGTGATAAGGTTCGTATCTGGTCTGATGACTATAAGGGGAAACAAAACCTTCCCAATAGTGATATTTTTTACATTGAGTTTGACCGACATGATTTAATAAGCAAGTTGAGAAATATTGAAACTGATTTGAAAGAATTCGCCTGTTCACCTCTTTACAATCGTGTGAATCTGTTTGATAAAACACTTGCTGAACAGATGATTGAAAAATTCTCTGCTTGGTTTGATCTAACGAATAATTAGACAGTGACCAAATAAACTTCGGCCATTTCACTCCATGATGGATCAATTCTTCAACAAACGTGGGTTTTAGCTTAACAACGGAGGTAGCTGCGGCACCTCCATTTCTTATTGAACAATCGGGGCAGGGTTAGTTTAACAAGAAGCCCTTATTTGGCTATTGTTTTTACAATTTTTGATAAGCGTTTTATACCATCATGTATATTGGGAAGAGAAGCAAATGAATAGGAAATTCGCAGATATTGTTCAGCTTGATTATCATAAACATTTCCTGGATTCAGTAATATTCCTTCTGCAAGTGCCATTTCAAATAATTTTCTCATAGAGATTGACGGCAACAAACGCAGCCAAATATAAAATCCTCCAGTTGGCTTATTCCAAACTGCAATATCAGAAAAATACTTGTTCAAAGTATCTAAAGTAAAATCCCTTCGAGTTTTCAGTTGTTCTCTTACTTCATTTATATGTTTATAGTAAAGTCCACTGGAAAACCATTCTACTGCTGCCCACTGTGATAAAGAACTAGAACCATAATCGGTTTGCATTTTAATATCTGCTAAGTGCTCAACTACTGGTTCTGGACCAACAATCCATCCAATACGAAGACCAGGACTTAAAGATTTAGATAAACTTCCCAAATAAAGAACCAGTCCATGTTTGTCAAAAGCCTTAATTGGGTTTGGCGGACTTTCATCGAACCATAATTCTCGGTATACATCATCTTCAATTAAAGGCAGTTGTTCTTGTTGACAAGTATCCAGCAATTGTTTACGTCTTTCCAAAGTCATTAAGGTACCAGTTGGATTATGAAATGAAGGAATGGTATAGAGTAAAGCAGCTTTTTGTTGTTTTTTATATTGTTGAATAAGATTGGCTTGAATTCCTTCTTTATCCAAAGGGATACCCACTAAACGCATACCTGCTGACTGGAAGACATTTAAAGAATGAAGATATGATGGCTTTTCTGTTAATACGGTAGAACCCCTATTTAATAAACCAACACTAATAAGCTGTAGGGCTTGTAATGCACCTGATACGATTAAAATGGAAGAAGGAGATGCAGAAATCCCAATTGTCCTTAAATAGTTGGCAATTGATTCTCTTAAGGACAGCAACCCCTTTGGTTCTTCATAGCCATAAGAAATTTCGCTATTCGACATTTGATGAATAATTTTTTTCATCGATGTGCTCGGAATAAGATTTGGCGATAATTCTCCAGTTCCCAAACGAATTATGTTAGGAATAAATTCAGCTTGATTTATTTCTTGAATCGTTGGCAAGTTGGGCTTGTGAGATCCTACCTTTACATATGAATTCCAATCAGGAGGAGGGGTTGTTGCTAGCAAGTTCCATGTATTGTTTACCACTCTGGTTCCACTTCCGCTTTTTCCCTCAATAAGTCCTTCAGCTATTAATTCATCATATGCAGTTACAACTGTACTTCTATTTACTCCAAAAACTTTTGCTAATGTACGTTGGGGAGGGAGCTTATATCCTATCGTCCACTCTCCATTGGATATTTTTTCTTTAATCCTATCGGCTATTTGTTTATGTAATGGAACTGGTGATGACTTATTTGGTTTCCAATCGGTTTTAAACATCAAAATCGTTCTCCTTTTGTTATTATTATATTACTTGGTTGGTTTCGATTCCATCCAATTGGTCGGAGACAAAAATAAAATTTCAAAATAAAATAAGACTCGTTGAATTATATACAAGAAAGGGCGTACTTAGGATGTTAGAACCATTATTTCATGGATTTATTCTTGCACTAGGGCTGATTCTTCCTCTTGGTGTCCAAAATGTTTTTGTTTTTAATCAAGGGGTATATCAGCCACGTTTTGTTAATACATTACCAGCTACTATAACAGCTTCTTTGTGTGATACCCTCTTAATCCTGATATCTGTTTTGGGTGTTTCATTTGTTATTTTAGGTTCATTCTGGATAAAAATGTTTTTGGTTGGGGCAGGTTGCATTTTTTTAATCTATATGGGATGGACCACATGGAATAGTAAACCAAGTAATGAAAGAGGAGTAAGTGCGAATAAATTTTCTTTAAAGAAACAAGTATTGTTTGCAGCATCTGTTTCCTTACTAAACCCTCATGCCATCATGGATACTGTAGGTGTAATTGGAACTAGTTCATTAAGATACCAAGGGGAAGATAAAGTAATCTTTGCATTTGCTTGTATTTTGGTTTCATGGGTTTGGTTTTTTGGGCTTTCACTGATTGGTCGAATAAGTGGAGAGCGTGATAAATCTGGTAACTTTTTATTGATTTTAAATAAAATATCAGCCCTAGTTATGTGGGGGGCAGCAGTCTATCTATTGTTTACTTTATTTAGTAAATAGCACAAGTTAATTGGGATAGAGGTAAGATTGTGAAGAGATGTACTTAAGTTAACGGGGTCAAGAGTTAAAGAAGCAATGCTCAAAGTGTTTTATTTCCTTTGCAGGGAGTAAAGCTCTTTTTGTTGAATATATTTGCTTAAAGAGAAGAATAAGAGGAGACAATAAATGGATAAAAATTATGATGAATATATTAACAATGCAATTGAGTGGGCTAAATGTCATTTGAATTCTAAAGAATATTGTTATATTTGTTTGGCTTTTGTAGAGGATGCATTAGAAAGAAGTAATAACATTGAAATCTTTGGTGGGGATACTGCAAAAGAATCTGCGGATTTATATGAAGCAAATAAGCATACAGGTATGCCTCCAAAAGGAACCTTTGTTTTTTATGATTGCTTAGGAGTAATTAATGGTGAGCGTAAAAATTGGGGGCATGTAGGCTTATCTATTGGTAATGGTGAGGTTATTCATGCTTGGGATAAGGTAAGGATTAATAATTACCTTGATGTAGAAAAGTTAACTACTGCTCCAGGTTGGGAAAAACCAAAGATTATTGGATGGGTATCTCTTGAACGTATTATGGTTGGGTTTCAAAGTAAAATTTATTAATGTTAAAAAAGAATGTGAAAAAATGTACGGGTGCGATTCTGCAATAAGAAGGATTGCGTTTTGCCTATTCAATTAGCGGATGCAATTTAATAAAAAAAAGAGATGTTAATTTTACAACATCTCCTTTACTTATAATTCCTTATGATTTTTAAACTCTATTTCATATTTTAGATATTCCAGAAAGGGTGCTTTAGTTGAAGAGCGGCGATTGTTGCCGCACCTCCATTTTCTTTTCAAAAAACGGGTTAATCAAATATGAAAGTAGTATAAGAATATTATTAGTAGGCGATACCTACACGTGATTTTATATAATCGCTTGCTTTTATCTGTCTAAATGTAAATTCTGCTGTATCATGTACGGATATTTCAGCTCCACCCTCCGGCAAAAAATTTCGGTCTATTCGATATTTGCCTACCCTTTCTCCATTCGGCAAGTACGTAGGACAGACAATCGTCCATTCGAGGGTTGATTGTTTGAGCATATCGTAAACTTTATGATGTTCTTTCGCTGCACGGGTTGACTTCTGCTTTGATTCACTTGATTGATAACGCAGAGAATTTGGCGTGGTTCTACTTTGCAGAATACCCGCAGTTCCTATAGTTATTATTCTTTTTATACCTTCGTTTTCCATTGCTTCGATAATAAGTGGCATACTTTCTGATAGAGTGGTTGTGCCATCAGTATTTAGTGCACTAATAACTACATCAATCCCATGCATTGCACGTACGATATCATCTTTATTTAAAACATTCCCTTGAATAATAGTTAAATTTTCATTATTTATTTGAATCTTCTCTGGAGTGCGAACTAATACAGTAACATGATGTCTGTCATGAAGGGAATAAGTAACTATTTGACTTCCAACTCGTCCAGTTGCACCTAAAATTAAAATATTCATAAGAATAAAGCTCCTTTTACAAATACTAATATTTTACTATAAAAGTATTTTAATGTCTTGTTCAATAAAGGGAGCAATAGTTTTAGATAAGAGCTGTCATTGTGGTAGCTTTTTCTATGCAACACGGTGCAAGATAGTTCAAGAAGGAGTCTTGATGGAAAAAGGAGAATATATAGCGTAATTTTATTATTAGGGAGAAATGAAACTATGCAAATGGCAATAATTACAGATATTCACGGCAATAGACAGTAGAAAAGAGGTCGAGCAAATATATTGCTTAGGGGATATGATTGTGATAGGTCCTGATTCAAACGAAGTACTGCATATGCTGTTCTCCAGAGATGATATAACAATGATAAATGGGAATCACGACGAAGCAATCATATCTTTAGCAAAAGGTGAGGAGTATCCACAAAGTCATTCTCACGCAAGAAAGCATCCCAATGGATTTTAGATAGAATGGATAAATCCTTCATTCCCGAGTTAGAACAATTACCACGAATAATTAAACAAAATATATAAGGTCATTCAATTTTATTTATCCACTACCAATTTGAAACCGATAAAATAAAAAAACATATTAGTAATGATCCCTTTAGCCCGATAGTAGAACCAAGTGTTGAAAATTTAGAAACTTTATTCAAACAGAATAATGAAGATTTGATTTGCTTTGGTTATCATCATCCAATTCATTATTTTAGAGGTAATAAAGCCATACACTTGAATCCTGGTTCCCTTGGATGTAACCATAAATCGGCTGCCCGTTATGCAATTGTAACTGTTTCGAAAGAAATGATTGAAATTTTCTACACTCCTTGGAAAAATTGGACAAGGAGAAATTGAGATTGAAGATTGATCTCAAATCATTCAATTCATTAACGATAAGCGTACAGCAGTCAGACACTCTGCAATTGAGGCATTAAGGGCATGTAAAAGTTCTGTTGCAGAGGAAGCACTCATTAAAATTATAACGGAGTCAACAGATGTATATGACCTAACCTATGCAAATGCTCTATTATCTAAGATTGGTACAAATAAAGCTATTCCTCATCTTATAAATTTACTTGAACATCACAAAGGAGACGTTAAATGTTCAGCTTTATGGGCATTAAATGAAATAGGGGATGATTCTTTACTTCCGACTTTTTTAGAGGCTTTACAAGACCGTTCTGTTGCAGTTAAAGGCTATGCTTTGTTAGGTATCAATAGACATGGAAATGAAACTGCCATTAAACCTGTTATCGAACGTATAAAGAATATGTTAAAAAGAAAAAGGAATGTCGAAAGTGATGACCTAATATTAGCACTTGGTTTCTTATTCGTTTTGAAGAAGACAATGAGGAAATTAATGAGTTATTTGATTGGATAAAATCTAAAAAGTGGGATTTCCTTTTTGACATAGAAAAGGAATGGATAATTAATAATATTACCTGTATAAATGAAGCATTTTAAACTATGAGGTGCTTTAGTGAAAAAAAAAACTGTCTTTTTGACGGTCTTTTTTGGTGAGATAAACACAAGTACATTTTTGTAAAGTGCCTGCTACTTATTTATAGAGTTATTATTGCTCTCATCATGATTTTTGGAAGCTGTTTTGTCATCGACTTCAGCCCCCTCTACAATCTGGTTACCAATAGCACCGCCTGAAACACCGCCTATTACAGTACCAATTAGTCCAAATTGAGCACCTATCATAGCACCCGCAACGGCTCCATTAAGAGTTCCTGCTGCTGCTGCTTCACCAAAGTCACTCGCACCTTGATTAGCATTACTACCAGCTTGATTGTTGCCGCTTTCTTCTACATTTCCACCAAAGTTATTGCGTTCGTTACTCTTATTCATCTATTCACTTCCTTGTTTATTAATGGGGAATATGCTAATGATGAAAGTACACCATCCTAAACATATACTACCCAGCTGAAGTAGTTTTACTCACTATATGTTGGTTCAAGATATGGTTGTTTTAACGGGTGCTTTACTTAAATAAGAAGTACCGTATTTATTACTTTATAGATGAAAGTTAGGAATGATCAGTCGCATTTCATAAAGGGAGATGCGACTTTTTCAACGGTTATATACAAAATTCTGTAGAGTTAAATGTTTGGAAGAAACCCCCTGTATTCAAAATTAATCAAAAGGATTTATAATTTTCGTAAATAACTAGAGATTAACCTTGAAATAATGTTTAAGGGGAAACAAAGGAAAGAGGAAATGGATCATGTTTGTTAATATGTTTTGGACAATTTATTTAGGAATTCTTGGTGCTGTTGCTATTGGATATCTGATTAAAGGAAAATATAAGACTTTCCCAGCAAAATTAGATTTTGTAATCTCGATTATTACCTGGATTGGACTTTTTGGTTACGTAACAAATGTCCAAATTATGAACACTTTTTTATGGCAGATCGTGTTTTTTGGAGCTTTATTTTGGGACATAATTTACAGCTTCTTCCTAGCTGATTACGGGGAGGAGTTCAAGGATGTATCACCTCCAGTCAAATACATGATTATTGCTGTAGTATTCGTACTTTTGCTCGGTCCATTGTATTTTGGTTTATATAAGTACGCATTCTAAAGAGCTACCAGTAAGTATTTTTACAAACACAAAATATCGGTGAACTATTATAAAGTGTATACTTGAATATTGAAGCATCGCTTTTTCCTTATTTAAATAACGGACAGCATTCCTGTAATGAAGATAGTGTAGAATCTTTGCTACCAGGTGTAAGCAGTATATAATAGGTTCATTTTAAATAAAAAATAAAAGGTCGGTAAAAAGAACCGACCTTTTATGTACGGGTTGCGGGTTTAGGCTTATGGATTAATAAGAAAATTTTATGTTTATTTAATTATTGTAAAAGAAGTTCCTGTAAAAACACTCGCACCAGAGTGATCTAATTCTTCAGTTCCAGCATTGCCTATTTTTCCAGAAACTGTAACATTGCTGTAATCTTTAATGGTGGCCTTGGATAATTGAAGATATTGATTAAAATCAATCTCTATATTTCTGTCCACGTATTTATGAGTTGAGTAATTTCTAGGATTGAATGCCCAAGTAAGATCGACAGACTCATCACCAGCAGGTGTTTCAATAGTGTAATAAGCATCGTTTTCCTCATCATATACATCTTCTACTTTAGTTAAAGCGACCGTTTTATTTACTTTTACCGTTCCTTTTGTAGTGTTGAATACCACATCGGATGATGGAACAACAGCACTACCAAAATAATATACATTAGCGTCAAAATTGTACTTTTCTAAATACAAAATATATTGACCTTTATTCTCTGGATCAGCAGTAAGAGTTGTATAGGTTTCAATTGATCCTTGAATTCCGTTAAACATTGCACTTTCAAAAGAACTTTTTGATACTGGGGAATTGCTTTGGTTACCTTGTGCCATTGCTGGCAGAGCCATTGTCAGAATGAATACAACAGTCAATATCATTACTCTTAATCGTTTCAAATAAACACACCCCTAAATAATGGAATCCTAAACCACACACATCAATTGTACTTTATTGAGAACAAAAAGTATTTAAGAAAATTTCGACATTTTTTAAAAATATACAAAATTGAATTGTAATATGCTCTGTCTAAAATCTCTTAAGTTTGTAAAAGAATGTACTTAAGCTAACAATAAGTGGAGACGCATTTTTATTGAAGTAACGGTGAAGTTTAGCATTCCTGTAGATCGTTAAATAACGGGTTTGAAAAAAATAGGACCCCTCAGTAAGATACGAGTATAGAGACCAATCTAACTCATATTCTTAAGGAGGAGTCTTACTATGAATTTTAAAATGCAAGACAAACAAAATCAACTAATTGAAAGAATTTCCGATACACATCTTATTGTTGGTGTAGATATTGCTCAACAATTACACGTTGCACGAGCTGTTAATTTTCGTGGAATTGTAGTTGGAGATCCACTAATATTTGAAAATAATGAAGATGGATTCGTTAAACTAATAAACTGGATTCAAAAGTTACAAAAACTAAAAAACTTAGATTCGATAATAGTGGGTATGGAACCTACAGGCCATTACTGGATTAACCTATCAAAATGGTTAGATAAGCAGAACATCGAGGTAGTAACTGTTAATCCCCACCTGGTAAAAAAGAATAAAGAGAATCGTGATAATACCCAATCTAAGAGTGATAAGAAAGATGCACTCGTTATCGCAGATATGGTGAAAAACGGCTACTATTCCTTTGTTCGTCCGTCATCAGAATCCTTTGATAAACTTAGAGTTTTAATGTCTAATCGTGATGTGATTGTTAAACGTCTTGTAAGCTCTACTAATCAGATCAATAGATGGGTAGATATTGTCTTTCCAGAACTCAGACTAGCATTTAAGGATATTACGTGTAAAGGAGCGATTGCAACTCTTCGATTGTTTCCGATACCTAATGAAATAACTACACTGCAACCCCTAGATGTCATGCGGGGATGGAAGTCATTAATGAAAAGACAACCTGGATCTAAAAAGGCTAATTTATTGATCCAACTAGCAAAATCCTCTATTGGTACCAGACAGGCACTTGATGCTTATAAATTTCATCTAGAACAATTATTAGAGGAATATGACCTCGCGGTAATACAACTCGAAAGAGTTGAACAACAAGTTAAAGAAGTTCTCAATAAAAATACCGTTCGCAAAGAAATTGCTTATGATTAAAGGGATTAGTGAAATTTCATTAGCTGGTATTTTAGGTGAGGCAGGGAACTTAAGTGGATTCTCTCATGGAAACTCTCTGTTACGTCATGCAGGATTACATCTAGCTGAAGCAAGCTCGGGAAAATGGAAAGGGCAAATAGTTATTTCTAAACGTGGAAGGTCCAGGCTACGACGTTTCCTCTATCTAGCAACAATGAGTCTTGTGAGGAATAACCCTGAGTTTAAAGCCTTCCATACTAATAATGTGAAGGTCAAGAAGATGAAGAAAATGAAGTCTATTATGAAGTTGGTAGGTAAATTAGTTAGAATTTTTGTAGGAATAGCACGACGAAATGAGGCCTACTGTCCAAATAAAGTAAAAGAAATTGTTCCTCTAGCAGTATAGTAGAGAAACACTGATTCTGTAAAAAACAAAAAAAGTTAACTTTTATTTTGAATGTTGTCTTATTCGTAGGATTTCAAATATGTACGGAGTACCAGGTTTCTTCAACAAAAGGGCATTGTGACCCATCAGTTTAGCATAACTGGCCTCCACCCCTTGGACAGGCATGACGAAGGAATGACAGGGCAATTGACCCGTTGAGACATGGGAGGGAAAGCCTCCAGGGGCGACGTGGGGATGTGCATTATATGGTAAAATATGGAGTGATAGCTGTCTCCTTTATTTAACTATGCCTTCACGAAGCCAAAATGATCTGAACTCATTCCGTTTACCCGAAATTTCAATTACAAGGGTTTTGAAATCCTGCGAATAAGTGAGCATTCGAGAGATATTTGTATCAAACTGAGGGAGTTGAAGAAGCTTTTTGGAACTTTTTTAACTAATAATCGTCTAAATAATAGGGGGAGGACGAATAAAATGCGGCCTATTTTTATTGGTATAACACTTCTTCTTCTTTTAGTTATTACAGGATGTCAATCAAATAATATTGAAGAAGTCGTAAACGAACACAATGATATTCAAAATTTAGAGGGTTTAAATAGATTTGTTGAAAATGTAAACAATCAAAATGAAGCTGAAATAAACTATGTTCAGTACGGGGTAGAGGGACAACGTGGAGTAAGGACATTAACGTTTAATGGAGAACTAATTAATGTTTCTCATAGTGTCGATGGAAAATTTATTGAGGAATATGAGTGCAAAGATATAATAGTTGAAACTGAAGAAGAGGTTAAAAAATATATACTTAGCCAATGTACGGGAAATTTTAATGGCGATTTCGAGTTATTATCAGTTCCCAATAAAGATAACTAATTCCACTAACGGGTGCGAGTGCGGCCGAGCTTAGGTCGTATCATATAGCGGGTGGGATTCCCGTCGAGTAAGAACTAGCCATTCACTCGTAGCGAGTCTTGGAGGGCTAAAGGTAACTTCAGTCTTTAAGCGTAGACAGTTAGATGGAGCAGCCGTCAAGGCTGAGAATCTCATGGAGTGAAAGTCTCCTGTCATCAATTGGCCGAATTCGGATGACTAGCATATCCAATGCGTGGGGAGGTAACAAACTACGTTCTGCTTGGAAGTAAAAGTCACGGCGGCCTATTCTACACTGAGAGAATAAGGTCGGAACAGTCTGTGTGGCGAGCAAACCTAGAGGCCAGAAGGAATTAACGAATACTGCAGTCCCGAAATCTACGCCCCTCCAAGAAACTGTTTCGAGGGATGATTTGCTTAGCGTCGACCTTTATCTAACGGGGGAAGACCGATGCCTTACGGGAAGAAACGGTCAAAAGCACCGTAAGGGCAGCCGGGGCACGGGTTCTAGCATCTAGGGAAAGATTCTCAGAGATAACGACGGGAAGGTCCTACTTCAAATTTGAATGGTACAAACCAATAAAGACCTATCATATAAGAGGCTAATAGAAATTGGTAGGAAGATTTAGGACTGGCGCATGAGGTCGTAGTAGCAACGAGAGAAGGGTAATGCCTTCTTAAGTGTAAGGAAATTACACTTCTATTAAGGTAACACCTATGATGGAGCGAAGGACCTCTGGGCACTTGGAATGTTTAAGCATAATAGACTCTGAGCTATTAAGTATGTTTAAACTAGCTTACAAGTAAACTTACAAATGATGGGGGAATATGTGTACCGACATTTAATCCTGCGGTTGTATGGGAAGACCTGTAGGTGATTAACCAAGGTCAGAACCGGACTCGGGAAATCCGACCGTCCGGGATCGTAGGGGGGCTACAGGAAACGTGATTTTATCATATGCGCGCGCCTGTTTTCTACCCGACGGCGGGCCGAAAGCCAAATGGCTGAAGGGATTGAGCTCCATAAACGTTAGTAAACCGAGAGGGCTGATGCCTTACCTGCGTGCAGAAAGCAACATTTTATCCTTCGTCAAAGGCTAGAAGGATGAAACCTCTCTGGAGTCAGAGACCTTGGGACGTTACACATTGATATGATACGGCAACTCGGGAGACCCTACCGGTCTTTTCTACTTTATAGAAGAGTATGGTCTACAAGCGATAATAAGCAAGGAAACCAAATGCCGATGTAGGGAGTCGGATAGCAGCGTAGTACCAATGAAGTTGGGTAATGCCGATGGAGGAAAGGCTAGCTACCAGTTATCACCCTTACTAGGGACACATTTACTACACACAGAGGTAGGGATAATAAATGGAAACAAAACTACTAAGGATAGCAGAATTAGCAAAATCTGATACTAAATTGAAATTCACATCACTTGCACACTTATTAAATGAGCAAACGCTAACACAGTGTCATCATGAACTACCTAATAAAAAGGCGACTGGTGTTAATGGAACGACTAAAGAACAATACAGCGAAAACATGGAAGAAAACATAAAGGATTTAGTAAGTAGGCTTAAAAGCAAAAGTTATCGACCTGTTCCAGTAAGAAGAATGTATATCCCAAAACTCAATTCAAACAAGAAAAGACCTTTGGGGATACCGGAACATGAAGATAAAATTGTTCAAAAAGGCATTACAAAGATACTAAATACCATCTATGAAAATGACTTTCTTGATTGCTCCTTTGGATTCCGTCCAAATCGTAATTGCCACGATGCTTTGAAAATACTGAATTATTACATTGAAAAGAAGTCAGTAAATTATATAGTAGATGTAGATATCAAAGGATTCTTCGACAACGTTGACCACACATGGATGATGGAGTTCTTAAAACTACGAATCTCTGACCCTAACCTACTAAGAATAATTGGTAGGTTTCTTAAAGGTGGATATATGGAGAAAGGTAAGAAATACAAAACAGACAACGGCACACCGCAAGGGAGACCTCCGAAAAAGGCACGTTTAAATGTGTTCTTTAGGTGATTTTTACATTTTCCGGGTGTTTATAAGGGATATTCTATGTTAAAAGGGGTAAATTCAAGAGATAAATGAGGGTTTTCTCCTTTTTATTCCTATGATTCTTGTAAAAGGGCAGACTTCTCCCGTTGTCGTTTTTGAGTAATTAATTTACTCATACGTTTTACATTACAAGCTATTGTTGATAGAAGAGAGTGAATGGATGTTCTTTCTAACCCTCTGTAACGGCTGCGACGTAAACTATGATTTCTTACTTTATCTGCATGTCGACGCTCAATTAACCATCTATTTTTACTCGCCTTTTTATAATCATTTGTTTGATAGTGCTCACGTCCTCGTGCTAAATCAAAGTAATAGTTACTAATATACACGTGTCTT
>NZ_LATZ01000131.1 GCF_000981385.1 Bacillus sp. SA1-12 | reverse complement strand
GATGTCGGCTCATCGCATCCTGGGGCTGTAGTCGGTCCCAAGGGTTGGGCTGTTCGCCCATTAAAGCGGTACGCGAGCTGGGTTCAGAACGTCGTGAGACAGTTCGGTCCCTATCCGTCGTGGGCGCAGGAAATTTGAGAGGAGCTGTCCTTAGTACGAGAGGACCGGGATGGACGCACCGCTGGTGTACCAGTTGTCTTGCCAAAGGCATAGCTGGGTAGCTATGTGCGGAAGGGATAAGTGCTGAAAGCATCTAAGCATGAAGCCCCCCTCAAGATGAGATTTCCCTGTTACTTTGTAACGTAAGATCCCTGAAAGATGATCAGGTTGATAGGTCAGAGGTGGAAGCGCGGTGACGTGTGGAGCTGACTGATACTAATCGATCGAGGACTTAACCTAATACAAAAGCGAAAAGCTCAGTGAATGAATTGTATAATCGTTATCTAGTTTTGAGGGAACATAGTAAACCTTCAAACTTAATTCAATGTAAGAGGGTTTCGAGGAACGAACAGTTCAAGGAATCGATTGAGGAGACACTGGAGCGTACAGCTGTACGTGAGGATGTTGACGAATGAGATGACGCAGAAATGTTAAGTTCATCGGAAGCCGAAAACTAATTATCTGGTGGCGATAGCGAAGAGGTCACACCCGTTCCCATGCCGAACACGGAAGTTAAGCTCTTCAGCGCCGATGGTAGTTGGGGGTCTCCCCCTGTGAGAGTAGGACGTTGCCGGGTAAAGGCCCCTTATGTGGGGCTATTATTTTGCTTGATAGCAAAGGTAAAAAAAGGCCCGTTGGTCAAGCGGTTAAGACACCGCCCTTTCACGGCGGTAACACGGGTTCGAATCCCGTACGGGTCACCATTTAAAAAAATGAAGGCATGGTAAATGCGTGACATTCTGTCGCAACACATGCACTTGCACGTACTGTACTACGGAGGATTAGCTCAGCTGGGAGAGCACCTGCCTTACAAGCAGGGGGTCGGCGGTTCGATCCCGTCATCCTCCACCATTTAATCAGGAACTTTTATATAGACTCTCCATAAGTTAGCTTACCGAAAAGCAGAGCTTCGATTACTGGGCGAGTTTTCAAACTAGAGCCATTAGCTCAGTTGGTAGAGCATCTGACTTTTAATCAGAGGGTCGAAGGTTCGAGTCCTTCATGGCTCACCATTTTACACACCGTGCGGGTGTGGCGGAATTGGCAGACGCGCTAGACTTAGGATCTAGTGTCCTTGTGACGTGGGGGTTCAAGTCCCTTCACCCGCACCATTTAAATTATGCGGAAGTAGTTCAGTGGTAGAACACCACCTTGCCAAGGTGGGGGTCGCGGGTTCGAATCCCGTCTTCCGCTCTTTAATAAGTGCCGGGGTGGCGGAACTGGCAGACGCACAGGACTTAAAATCCTGCGGTAGGTGACTACCGTACCGGTTCGATTCCGGTCCTCGGCACCAATTAGAAATATAATAGAATGCGCCCGTAGCTCAATTGGATAGAGCGTTTGACTACGGATCAAAAGGTTAGGGGTTCGACTCCTCTCGGGCGCGCCATTTCCAGAAGTGAGAAATCGGAAGACAGAAGTTAGATCAAAGGCTTTGCTTTGAAGCAGAACTTAAAAATCTCTGACCTCTCACATCTTACCTCTGATATCTAGAACGGGAAGTAGCTCAGCTTGGTAGAGCACTTGGTTTGGGACCAAGGGGTCGCAGGTTCGAATCCTGTCTTCCCGACCATCTTCTTATATGTTTTTGGGGCCTTAGCTCAGCTGGGAGAGCGCCTGCTTTGCACGCAGGAGGTCAGCGGTTCGATCCCGCTAGGCTCCACTTAATTTTAATTTTTGGCGGTGTAGCTCAGCTGGCTAGAGCGTACGGTTCATACCCGTGAGGTCGTGGGTTCGATTCCCTCCGCCGCTATAGAAGTATTAAAACTTCCATTTTCATTTGAAATGACGGTTTTAATTTGTTAATTGGACCCTTAGCTCAGTTGGTTAGAGCAGACGGCTCATAACCGTCCGGTCGTAGGTTCGAGTCCTACAGGGTCCATTGTAATAAGGAGGAATACCCAAGTCCGGCTGAAGGGATCGGTCTTGAAAACCGACAGGGGTGTCAAAGCCCGCGGGGGTTCGAATCCCCCTTCCTCCTCCATAATTAGTTTATCGTCGCGGGGTGGAGCAGTCTGGTAGCTCGTCGGGCTCATAACCCGAAGGTCGCAGGTTCAAATCCTGCCTCCGCAACCAAAATGGTCCGGTAGTTCAGTTGGTTAGAATGCCTGCCTGTCACGCAGGAGGTCGCGGGTTCGAGTCCCGTCCGGACCGCCATTTTTTAAATTCTGATCTAGAGTAAAAGGGTTTCAATAAGCGAGAAGGTCGAGGAAGCTACTGAGCGAGCACCGGAGCGTATGTAAATACGTGAGGATGTGAGCGATGAAGCTGACGAAGAGATTCGAAGCTTAGTGAAAGCCGTAAACTAAATGGCTCGGTAGCTCAGTTGGTAGAGCACGAACGAATAAGCTCCCTTGAAATGCATCAGCGTACTCATCGAGCTGCTCCTTGAATCAGCTTTCTGAGATGAGGACGGTTTACAAATTATCAAAGTGATAATTTGTAAATGAAATGGATTAATTCTTGTTTCGTTTTACAAAAGAATAATTTTTACTAGAAATACTACACATTATTAAGGCTCGGTAGCTCAGTTGGTAGAGCAATGGACTGAAAATCCATGTGTCGGCGGTTCGATTCCGTCCCGAGCCACCACCATTAAACTTCTTAACTTCTAAAGTTGAAGTTGCGGAGGGGTAGCGAAGTGGCTAAACGCGGCGGACTGTAAATCCGCTCCTTAGGGTTCGGCAGTTCGAATCTGCCCCCCTCCACCATTTAATAGGGGTATAGTTTAATGGTAAAACGAAGGTCTCCAAAACCTTTGATGTGGGTTCGATTCCTACTACCCCTGCCAATTTCATAGTGGCGGCTGTGGCGAAGTGGTTAACGCATCGGATTGTGGTTCCGACATTCGTGGGTTCGATTCCCATCAGCCGCCCCATTTCTTTAGAAAGAAGAAAACTTCTAAATAACTAGTCGGTGACGATATTCTTAATATTTCATTCAGAAATATTTCAAAATATCCTTTTGCGGCGATTACTCAAGAAGTAATATCATTGAAGTATCTTATGTAGCTTAATCAATGGGCTATAGCCAAGCGGTAAGGCAACGGACTTTGACTCCGTCATGCGTTGGTTCGAATCCAGCTAGCCCAGCCATACTTTAAGGCATCATAGCCAAGTGGTAAGGCAGAGGTCTGCAAAACCTTTATCCCCGGTTCAAATCCGGGTGGTGCCTCCAATCATTTATATTAAGCGGGTGTAGTTTAGTGGTAAAACCTCAGCCTTCCAAGCTGATGATGAGGGTTCGATTCCCTTCACCCGCTCCATACATATATGGGCCTATAGCTCAGCTGGTTAGAGCGCACGCCTGATAAGCGTGAGGTCGATGGTTCAAGTCCATTTAGGCCCATCCTATACTGTATTTTTTATTCCGCAGTAGCTCAGTGGTAGAGCTATCGGCTGTTAACCGATCGGTCGTAGGTTCGAATCCTACCTGCGGAGCCAATAAACATCAAACTATGTCCCAGTAGCTCAGCAGGATAGAGCAACGGCCTTCTAAGCCGTCGGTCGGGAGTTCGAATCTCTCCTGGGACGCCATTACAATATACATATTCACCTTTCATTTTCGAATGAAAGGTTTTCTTTTTGTATGTTTTCTAATACGTTTTGAGATGCTTGTTAAGCATGTAAAAGGGCTGTTCAATAAGTCATTGTGTTGACTATGAACAGCCCTTTTACATTACCCATCCGAGATCCTTTAAGCCCTCAGTATGTATAATGAGAGGTTCCATAATGGCCTCATCAATTATCATATAGAGATTATATAACGTTACATTATATTATATTGATAAAAACAATGTGATCGGTCCTTATCAATATACCTTTATATTTTTAGAATAAGAAATTTTTGAACAAGATGTTAAAGTGATTTAAATTTTAAGGAAATAAAGGTACTATTAAGATATACATGCTATATGCAATCAAGCCTTTAATCATATAGTGCTCTTTTTGTTTTCAAGTATTTGAGAGGGGAAAATGGATGGAAAAATCAAGTCAATCAAAGAGTGGAACATTTAAAAAGCTTATTTTAAATAATCGATTTGTGCTGTTCTTAATGATTCTGCTATTAATCGGGATAAATATATTAATTTTTCGAGAGGTTTCATTTATCTTTACACCATTAGAGGTATTGTTCAAAACGGTTTTATTACCAATTATGATGGCAACTGTGCTTTACTATTTGCTAAATCCAGTGGTGAACTATCTTGAGAAATTTAAAGTAAAAAGGGTATTTTCCATTCTCTTACTTTATCTGATCATCATCGGATTGATTAGTATTCTGATCGTCTCGGTAATTCCATTTTTGAGAGAGCAGATTATGAGTTTGGTCCAAAGCTTTCCGCAATATACAAGAGACGTAGAGGATTTAATTAAAACAGTAGTTGGAAGCCAGTTTGTGAATGAGGCTCAAAAAACATTGAATATAAATGTGCCAGACTTAGTTAACAATATTTCAAATCAGGTATCAAAAATACTCAACAATACATGGACCGGAATTGGAGTTTTTGTAGGAGTCGTAAAGGATTTTATCTTGGCCTTAATTATTATGCCTTTTATCCTGTTTTATTTATTAAAGGATGGAAAGAGGCTGCCTACTTATATTTTAAGCTTGTTGCCAGTACCATTACGCAGCCAGTCATTCGATGTGATGAAGGAAATCAATACAAGTATTAGTCTTTACATTAGAGGTCAGATTATTGTTAGTTTTTGTATCGGCCTTTTATTATTTGTAGGATTTTTAATAATCGGACTTGATTATGCGTCATTATTGGCTTTAATCGCGGCCTTTACAAGCATTGTTCCTTATTTGGGACCTGCAATTGCTATTACACCGGCATTAATCATCGCCATTGTGACCTCGCCAATTATGTTGCTTAAGTTGATTGTTGTTTGGACAATTGTTCAGCTTGTTGAAGGAAAGTTTATTTCGCCGCAAATAATGGGAAGAAATCTCCATATTCATCCTATTACGATCATCTTTGTTATATTAACGGCTGGTAATTTATTTGGTGTTCTTGGGATTATTTTAGCTGTACCTGGATATGCTGTCTTAAAGGTTATTATTACGCATCTATTTGAATGGTTAAAAGCTAGAAGTGAATTGTATAATGACTAAGCTGTTGAACAAAGAAACACAGGAAAACTGTGTTTTTTTGTTATTTTTGTATAGAATAAACAGTGAATTATCAAGCCTAATGTTAAGATTTTGTAAATTTTAATTAAATTTATTGTAAATTCGACAAAATTCAATAAAATAAGACTTTGGGTGAAGAAAAAATAGAAAGTATTTTTGGAGGGTTTCCTAATGGTATTTGGATCAAAAAAGGATATGTTTTTTGACAAGTTGTTAATGATTGCCAAAAATTTAGAAGAGTCTGCAAATTATTTAGTAGATCTCAAAGTAAAAAATGTTAGTGATCTAAAAGAAATAGCTTCAGTTATGAAGGGCTATGAAAGCAAGGGAGATACTTACATTCATGAGTTAATTGTAGATTTAAATAAAACATTTATAACTCCGATTGAACGTGAAGATATTCTGCAATTGGCCATGAAAATGGATGATATATTAGATGGCTTAGAGCAATGTGTAGCATATTATGAGATGTTCTCGTTTACGCAATTTGATGAATATATCGATCAGTTTGTTAAGCATATTTATAACAGCTCAATTGAAGTGACCAAAGCGATGGAGTTATTGTCAAATAAAAAGTTACTTGATATGCGCGTGCATTCAATTGAAATTAAAGATATTGAATCAAAATGTGATGAATTACTAAGAGTGTCAATTAAACAATTATTTTCTACTGAAAAGGATGCAATTAAGATTATTCAGCGCAAGGAAATTTATGAAATGCTTGAAAAGGTTACAGATAGCTGCCAGGATGTAGCAAATACAATTGAAACTATCATCATGCGTAACGCATAAGGGAGCTTTAAGAATCATATGGATACTATTTTTATACTGACAATATTGGTTGTAATTTGCGCGTTGGCATTTGATTTTATCAATGGGTTCCATGATACTGCAAATGCGATAGCAACATCAGTATCTACCCGGGCATTATCACCTAGAAAAGCGATTATATTAGCTGCGGTCATGAACTTTATTGGTGCGTTAACCTTTACAGGTGTGGCAAAAACAATAACAAAGGATATTGTCGATCCTTTTGCATTGGAAAACGGTTCTGTTATTATATTAGCCGCTTTAATTGCAGCAATTACCTGGAATTTAATTACTTGGTACTACGGTATTCCGAGCAGCTCATCCCATGCATTAATTGGTTCGATTGCTGGTGCAGCGATTTCAGCAGCAGGAGTTGGGATCTTAAATTGGAACGGCTTTATCAAAATTCTTCAGGCACTGATCATTTCACCTTTCTTAGCTTTAGGTGTAGGATTTCTCATGATGAGCCTTTTTGCAGTTCTTTTTAAAAGAACGAATTTATATAAATCGAATAAACGATTTCGCGTGTTTCAAATAATAACGGCAGCTTTGCAATCATTCACCCATGGAACAAACGATGCTCAAAAAGCAATGGGAATTATCACAATGGCACTTATTGCAGCAAATTACCAAACCTCAGAAGAAATACCTTTTTGGGTCCGTATCTCTGCAGCTTTAGCCATGGGGATTGGAACATCAATTGGCGGCTGGAAAATCATTAAAACAGTTGGCGGCAAAATCATGAAAATCCGTCCGGTAAACGGTGCGGCGGCTGATTTATCTTCAGCATTAATTATTTTTGGTGCAACAACCATTCATCTTCCAGTTAGTACAACCCATGTTATCTCTTCAGCGATTATGGGGGTTGGTTCAGCCCAGCGCGTTAAAGGAGTAAAATGGGGAGTAGCAAGAAAAATTGTCATAACATGGGTAATTACACTCCCAATTTCAGCACTTTTAGCGGGAATTATCTACCAAATCTTAAATATTTTCTTTTAAACGATATTCAAAATGGGTCTGATCCACAACAAACCATTATATAGACACTTGATTGTTTGAAGTCCAATATAATGAGCTTGAGGGTCTGACCCTTTGTTTTAGTATGATTTTTTAGCAATTGAATAAAAAGAAAAGAATAAAAACTTTACTTTTCCTTAAAAAAATGGTGATAATAATAGTTGGGCATATTTCGGAAAAGCAGATTGGTTATCAAAGAAATTGGGCACATTAAATATAGAGCGAAACAATAGAACTGTGTGAAGCGTTTGTTATAAATACATACTCTAGATAGTAGGATGATGGGGATGAAAAAAGCAAGAATAATCTATAATCCAACTTCAGGGCGTGAACTTTTTAAAAAGTATTTACCTGAGGTATTGCAAAAGTTTGAACAGGCTGGGTATGAAACTTCATGTCATGCAACTACTTGTGAAGGTGATGCCATTCAGGCTGCACGTTTAGCCGGTGAGCGAGGATTTGAACTGATTGTAGCAGCTGGCGGAGATGGAACCATAAATGAAGTTGTTAATGGTATTGCAGAGCTTGAAGTAAGGCCGCAGCTAGCAGTCATTCCTGTTGGAACAACAAATGACTTTGCAAGGGCAATAGGGATCCCTTTAAATAATGTCATACAAGCAGTTGAGATGATCTTGGAGGGAGAACCTCAAAAAATAGATATAGGCCGTGTAAATGAGCATTATTTTATCAATATTGCAGGCGGAGGCCGATTGACGGAGCTTACCTATGAAGTCCCTAGCAAGCTAAAAACAATGGTTGGCCAGCTAGCTTATTATTTAAAAGGGATGGAAATGCTGCCATCAATTCGTCCTACAGAAGTAGAAATTGAATATGACGGCAAGTTGTTTCAAGGTGAAATTATGTTATTCCTTGTTTCACTTACAAACTCAGTAGGTGGATTCGAAAAGCTGGCACCTGATTCAAAGCTTAACGATGGCATGTTTGACTTATTAATATTAAAAAAAGCAAATTTAGCTGAGTTTATTAGAGTTGCAAGCCTTGCATTAAGAGGCGAGCATATAAATGATGAACATATTATTTATACAAAAGCCAATCGTGTTAAGGTTACAACAAATGATAAGATGCAGCTGAATTTAGACGGTGAATATGGCGGATTACTTCCAGGGGAATTCGTAAACTTGTACCAGCATATTGATGTAAGAATGTCACAAGAGAAGGCAAGACAAATGGAGGATTAAGAGAAACTTGGCAGAGCGGGGGCCAAGTTTTTTTCGTGAAGTTTGTTATGTTAAAATGAATGTAGTTTGAATGAAAAGGAAGAACAATATGTCTAAAATACAAGCACCAGTAATGAAAAATGAATACTACGATGTGACCTTTGAAGACCTCACACATGAAGGTGCAGGTGTCGCAAAAATAGAGGGCTTTCCTGTTTTTGTTGAAAACGCGCTACCGGAAGAGCATGGAAAAATAAAAGTCATTAAAGTAAAAAAAGGTTTTGCCTTTGGCCGCTTAATTGAGCTGTATGAAAAAAGTAAAAATCGTGTGGAAGCACCATGCCCTATTTATTCTCAATGCGGCGGATGCCAGTTACAGCACGTCAGCTATGAAGGGCAGCTAATGTATAAGAGAAGGCAAGTGGAACAGGTGCTTATGCGAATAGGAAAACTGGATTTGAACAAAGTGAAGATTCATCCCACACTTGGCATGAGGGATCCATGGAATTACCGCAACAAGGCACAGGTGCCAATAGGTGAACGAGAAGGCGGACTTGTAGCAGGCTTCTACCAAAAAAGAAGCCACGAAATTATTGATATGGAACGTTGTCTTATTCAACAAGCTGAAAATGACGACGTAGTTCAAGCTGTAAAGAAAATATGCGAGCAATACGGGATCCGTGCTTACAATGAAGAAAAGCATAAAGGCTGGCTTCGTCATATTATGGTGCGCTATGGATTGGTGACGAAAGAAATGATGGTCGTATTTGTGACGAGAACAGCTGATTTCCCGCATAAGAATGATATTCTTAAAAAGATAACGATGCAATTTCCGCATGTAAAATCAATTGTTCAAAATATCAATAATAAACGTACGAATGTTATCTTTGGTGATGAGACAAAGGTCCTTTGGGGCGATGAATACATTTATGACAAAATAGGCGAGATAAAGTTTGCGATTTCAGCAAGATCTTTTTACCAGGTAAACCCTGAGCAAACAAAGGTGCTGTATGATAAGGCCTTGGAGTATGCCAGATTAACAGGTGCCGAATCGGTCATTGATGCTTATTGCGGAATCGGAACTATTTCTCTATTTCTTGCTCAAAAAGCGAAAAACGTATTTGGAGTAGAAATTGTACCTGAAGCCATTGAGGATGCTAAACGAAATGCAGAGCTTAATGGGTTTACAAATGCAGAATTTGCTGTTGGCGAAGCAGAGACAGTGATTCCAGAGTGGTACAAGGAAGGAAATAAAGCTGATGTGATTGTTGTCGATCCGCCTCGTAAGGGCTGTGATGAAGCACTGCTTAGGACAATCTTGGACATGAAGCCGAAGCGGGTGGTTTATGTGTCCTGTAACCCTGGGACTTTGGCAAGGGATCTGCATATGCTTGAGCAGGGCGGGTATGAGACAGTTGAGGTGCAGCCTGTTGATATGTTTCCGCATACGACGCATTGTGAAGCGGTCGCGTGGTTGGAGTTGGTATAATAGAAAAGCAGTTGATATAGAAAAAATCTATATGATCTGCTTTTTTGTTTATAAAAATACCATTTAGGACCGATTATCGTTAAAATAAACATTGCCTATTTTCACAATAGTTTTCACAAATTATAAATGTTCCAAATGTACTTGTGTTTGATAATAAGTTATTAAGCATAATATAAGTGTAAAAGAAGTGGAACATTTGGCTTTATCCCACTCTTAACGGGCAGTAAGACCCCCATCTCAAGATGATGAGTATACAAAGCAGCTAGGTGGGGATCAACTGCCCGTAAAGGTCCGATAAGGGTGACTAACCATCAGTGGGGTATGAAGGAAAACCCAAACTGATGGAAGTCTACTTTATATTTTTTGATCGAGAGTTTGAAGTTGTATCCATAGTGAGAGGATTTGAGTTTGAAATGATAGATAATTTTTGGCGTGATTTACCACGACCATTTTTTGTACTTGCACCAATGGAAGATGTGACAGATGTTGTTTTTCGTCACGTAGTTAGTGAAGCCGGTCGACCGGATGTATTTTTCACAGAGTTTACAAACTCGGATAGCTATTGTCATCCAGAGGGCATGAAAAGTGTGCGTGGCCGTTTGATTTTTACAGAAGATGAACAGCCAATGGTTGCACATATTTGGGGGGATAATCCCGAATATTTCCGTCAAATGAGTATTGGCATGGCAGAGCTAGGATTTAAAGGCATCGATATTAACATGGGCTGCCCTGTACCGAATGTGGCATCGAGAGGGAAGGGGAGCGGCCTTATTCTGCGTCCAGACGTTGCGGCAGAACTTATTCAAGCAGCAAAAGCGGGCGGACTGCCTGTCAGCGTGAAAACACGACTTGGCTATAATGATGTAAATGAGTGGGAGGACTGGCTAACGCATATTTTAAAACAGGATATTGCGAACCTTTCTATTCATTTACGTACAAGAAAGGAAATGAGCCAAGTAGATGCGCATTGGGAGCTAATTCCGGAAATCAAAAAATTGCGTGACCGTATCGCACCAGATACGCTGCTAACAATCAATGGAGACATTCCTGACCGTCAAATTGGGCTGCAGCTTGCTGAACAATATGGTATTGATGGCGTTATGATCGGGCGAGGTATTTTTAAAAATCCTTTTGCTTTTGAAAAAGAGCCAAAAGAGCATAGCAGTAAAGAATACCTTGATCTTTTAAGACTGCAGCTTGATCTTCAAGATCAATATGCGGAAGTACTGCCACGTTCAATCACAGGGCTTCATCGCTTTTTCAAAATTTATGTCAAAGGATTCCGTGGAGCTGGTGAATTAAGAAATCAATTGATGAACACGAAATCAACAGATGAAGTGCGTGCATTGCTTGATAACTTTGGAAAAGAATGTTGATGGAACAGGGACAGTGAAATGATGTAACTCTCAAAAAGTTAGAGAAAAAATGAATCACATCAACTCATGTGTACTTATTTTATTCAGTTACAAAGTTCCTTTGCAGCCGGCAATTTTTGTTGATAAAGTCTGTTTTCTGAAAGAAAAAGGTCTTTAGAATGTAATAAACCAACCAGTACCCTTGTATCGCCACATACACTCTGCACATGTTGAGTGCGTCTCGCAACTCATTTTAAAGTAAGTTAACACTGAAAGTAAAACCTGGAATCGATTTTGGTTCCTGGTTTTAAGTTATATAACGATATTGGTGTGTTAGTATATCATCGGTTTTGTTCTTACATTACATTCACTGAAATCATATTTTTAAAGCGTAAAAAAGGAGCCAACAGGCTCCTTTTCAAATTATAAACGAAAAAATAATGAGTCAGTAACAAGTATCCAGCTCTCTTACTTATACATATTGATTGCGGCCGGATAACATTCCAAAGATCATTACAACGATTGAGACAACCATTAGCATAATAATAGGAGCTGTCCACATATGCGTTACATCGTACAAATATCCGATAACCAAAGGACCAACTGCAGCAAGAACATAACCTGTTGATTGCGCCATACCAGATAACTCTGCAGCCTGTTGACCGTTCCGAGCACGAAGACCTATATAGCTGAGAGCTAAGGGAAAGCTCCCTCCCAATGCAATCCCAATTAAGATGATACTTACAATTAATATAGGATAGGCTGAGCCGAATAGTAAACCACTATAGCCAAGCACAGAGCATATACTTAGCATAAATGCTATCCATACCTGTGATTCGAAGCGCCCTGCAAGGACAGGTATAAAAAAGCTAGCAGGTAATCCTACCAATTGAGTAAAGGAAAGAAGCCATCCTGCAGTCGCTAAGCTTACCCCATGACTATGTAAGATTTCAGGTAACCAAGAAATCGTTACATAGAACAAGAACGACTGAAACCCCATGAATATGGCAATTTGCCAGGCAAGTGGTGTACGCCACATTTGCTTGGATTGAGTTCCTTGTCTTTGTCGGAAGATACTAGGATCGCTTTGATTATATTTAAAAAGAAAAGCCCACACTATGAGGGCAATAATAACAGGTAACACCCATACAATTTGGGCTCCCTGCCATCCAAGGTTAAAATTTGCTGCTAAAGGAACACTAATCCCTGACGCTAAGGATGCGATCAATCCCATGGATGTAGAATATACGCTTGTCATCAGCCCGAACCTTTTTGGGAATTTATCTTTTACAATGGCTGGTAAAAGAACATTTCCTATCGCGATACCCAAACCGACCAACAGAGTCCCGGTAAAAAGGGAAAAAATCATGGGAATTGAGCGAATGGTAATACCGATTAAGAGAGCCGCTAAACCTATAAGTAAGGTCTTCTCATTTGTTAGCTGAGCCGCTATTTTAGGAACAAGCGGGGACATGATGGCAAATACGATTAATGGTAAGCTCATCAATAGTCCAGCACTCCAGTGTGCCAGTTTAACATCATCCTGAATCATTCCGAGTAAAGGTCCCAGAGAAGTAATCGCTGGGCGTAGATTGAAAGCAACGAGTACAATCCCCGCAATGAATAGATGTATATAACTTGAATGAATATGTGCCTTGACTTTCGATAAAATCATGAATCAAAACCTCCGCTAACACAAACTTTTTCAAGTATAGCATAAACAAAATGCCGGATGTAAGGAACTTACTTAGATTCGATGCCCCTAACCAATAGGCAGGGGTTTTTGTGCAAAGGTAAGAGTGTAACTTTTAAAATTTTTCCAGCCTCTATTTTTTTATAGTTTCCATAGTTCAGATTGAATCCGTTCTGTGAACAGGTCATGTCCTGTAGAGGTGTACATGGGTGTATTGATTTTTAAGGGGATTAAATTCTAGTAAGATATCTATAGTTTACTGCGAAAGTATTTTCAGGAATGGTTTATCCTATTGTCAGTTTGAATATTTCGATAATTACAAATATACAAAATAGTATTGTAATATATCAAAAAACTCACTATAATTCAATTGAATAGATAGACAGTTGTCTCTGTGGGATGGAATTGTAGAAACGCTAGATTTTATTCTATCAGAATTGAATGGCCGAAATAAGCTTTATCATTTATTCGAAATTTGAGGGGGAGTATGTATGAAAGGAATACTCAATAAGTGGAATCAGTTAAGTCTGGTCAAACAAATTATTATCGGTTTAATTATTGGTATTATCTTGGCTTTAACGGTACCGCAAGCAAAGGCTGTTGTTCTTTTAGGAACATTATTTGTAGGTGCTTTGAAAGCAATTGCACCTGTATTGGTTCTTTTCTTGGTGATGTCGGCCATCGCGCAGCATAAGAGTGGTCACCGAACAAATATGAAAACCATTATCGGCTTATACTTGTTAGGAACCTTTTTAGCTGGCTTAATTGCTGTTATTGTAAGTTTTATTTTTCCTGTAACGTTAACACTTGCAAGTGGCGCTGAAGGAGTAACACCTCCTGGCGGTGTTGCAGAAGTCCTTAATACATTATTGCTAAACATAGTAGACAACCCGGTTAAAGCTATTTTTAATGCAAACTATATCGGTATTTTAGCTTGGGCGATCGTTCTTGGTTTGGCTTTAAGAAATGCACCAGATACGACAAAGACTTTGATTTCTAATTTTTCAGATGCTGTATCAAAGATGGTTACATGGGTTATTAAGTTTGCCCCATTAGGAATTATGGGGTTAGTATTTGAATCGATTACGACAAACGGATTGGAATCGTTAGTAAGCTATGGAAAATTACTTGCTGTTTTGCTTGGTTGTATGTTGTTTGTAGCGTTGGTTGTCAATCCGGTTATTGTCTTCGTATCAATCAGGCAAAATCCGTATCCGCTTGTGTTTAAATGCCTAAAGGAGAGCGGAATTACAGCATTTTTCACTCGCAGCTCAGCATCAAATATTCCTGTAAATATGAGATTATGTGAAGATCTTGGTTTGGATAAGGATAGTTATTCTGTATCCATTCCATTAGGGGCTACCATCAATATGGCTGGTGCTGCTGTTACGATCTCAGTATTAACTCTTGCAGCGGTTCATACCCTGGGCATTCAAGTGGATCTCCCTACGGCTATCATTCTTAGCGTACTGTCAGCTGTATGTGCATGTGGTGCCTCAGGCGTTGCTGGTGGATCATTATTGCTGATTCCTCTAGCATGCAGCTTATTTGGCATCCCGAATGATGTTGCCATGCAGGTCGTTGGAGTTGGCTTCATCATCGGTGTTTTGCAAGATTCTTTTGAAACGGCGCTTAACTCATCGACGGACGTTCTTTTCACAGCAGCCGCTGAATATAAAGAGTGGCGTAAGGATGGGAAGAAGGTTGTATTCCAAGCGGCAAGCTTGAAAAATAATTCTCATATTTGAAAGTAGCAGCCTCAGAAAATAGACATCCCCCTTTTTCAAAAAAGTATTCGAAGAAAAAGGGGGATTCTTTCATTATTAATTGCAAAGTTGTTTATATGAGGTAAGAAGATATTGATCATTAAAAAACTCGCGTCGAAGGTTTAGCCTTACACCTCACTTTAGTTTTAAAGAAAAATAGATACCGCAGAGTAGACCAACAACAAAGACATAATGAATCGAAACGATTTGTCATGTTTAGTAAAAAAATTCTTGAAAATAGAGCCGAATCCAGACCATAAAAGCAATGCTATCCATCCTAGAAAAATGGTTAAAGTCAAATAAAAAACGATGGAATTAATAGAATGATGAAAAGGCAAAATAAAGGCGCTCATCACTGTTAAAAAGAATAAAATGCTAAGAACTTGTTTTAAATATGAATAGTAAAACTGAAATTAATACTTTATAATAAGGGGTTTATTGGTAGATTTAAAGTTTTAACTTTTGAGTAGAAGTCAAAGTGTTTTCACTTGGATGAAATGTGCAAATTATTTAAGTAAGAGTTAATGTCGGGCATTAGATGGATTTTATATGCTGGCCGTATTATTTCAAAAATGATATATATCCTTTTTTATCTTTTATTGCCTTTATTAGGGTGATAAGTTTTCCTTCACTTTTGATGTTTCATTTCTTGCTTTCTATTCTTGTCTGCATATTGACAAATCAACTATCCTTGGTTTTATTTGTTTTCATTGTGGAAGGTTTTGTATATAGAAGAGTATCTTTTCCAGAAAAGCTCCTCCTAAATGGGTGAATTTCTCAATTCATTAGATATCTACCCCCTATTTTTTCTTCATTGTAAATAGTATGACAAAAAATGACCCTATTTTCCTACGTAATTTAATGAATTTTCCCTTTCTAGTATATAAGATTCATTTCGTGTTTTAATAATAGCGCTATCATTTGTTTTGGTAAGCGATTCCGAATCCGTATTTTAATAGGGTATTTAGCTTTTCTCGTTCTTGTTTTTAGAGGGTTTTAGCCATGTTGACATACCTTTTTAAATGAATTTTAATAAAAAAGTGTTCTGGGGCCTTATATAACAAATTGATTTTAAAAGCACTATAGATTTCGTTTTACCTGCTTTAGAACTTCTTCTTAGATTCTTAGATAGAGATTCAATTAGCGTCATAACCAAACTCTAATAGAAGGCTCTTTAGGAGACTCACCGCACGCCCCGCGGAAAGCGAGCACCTCTCGCTGCAATCAACCACTCTACTTTACTGGATAAATAACAACAAAGATTGCTAAGACAGCCAAATAAAAAAACCTACCTAATTGATCTTTATTTGGGAAAGGAGCATCTCCATGTGAAAAGTATTCAACATCGCTTATTAATCATGCTTCTTGTTTTTATTATCCTGCCGTACTTTTTATCTGTTTTTATCATTTATAAATATACAAAACATAGTGTTGAACAACATGAGATCGAAATCAGTGAGGAGCAAATGGAAGAATTGTCAGAAGAACTGGAACAATACTTTCATGATCTAAGCAGTCTTCCTTATATTTTATATCGGAATCCGGATTTAATCCGAATTTTTAATAACGGGTTTGAGGATTCCATTTATTTAAATCCGATTGCGGTGGAAAAAAGCATAGAGTCTATATATTTGATGCGAAACGAAATTCGTCAAGTACGCTATTATATTGATAAAGATAAAGTATCGTTTACCGTTTATAATGCTATGGTAAGTGCCAGAAAATTTCAACCTGATTTTTTAGAGCAACCCGCGATAAAGAAGCTTTATCACGCAGAAGAAACGTATATGATTGAACCACCACATCAAATTAAGAATTACAATAATGCTGCGATTATACCCCAATCGGATAACACTGTCGTTATGAGTATTCACCATAAGATAGAAGATGTCCTTACGAATAAATTTTTAGGCTTTATGACAATAGATTTTGATATTGCTGCATATGCTCGTATTTGTAACAGTCTTATAAAGGAGCATAGGGGTTCTGTTTTACTATTAGATGCCGATGATCGTGTCATGTATGCCAGTGATCAAGCTCTCATTGGCAAGACAATTCCTCCTGATTTAGACCAGCGTATTGAAGCGGGAGAAGCTAATAATGATAAAAATATTATCTTTTCAAAAACCTTATCAGGAACACTTAATCAGTGGAAATTAGTAAAGATAACCCCTAGTCAATCATTATTTCAAGACGTAAGGAAAACCGCTTATATAAACATACTTGTTGGAATAGGAGTAGGATTTTTAGGGGTGGTCATGATTAGTATCATATCTTACAGAATTACCCGTCCTATTAAACTTCTTAGCCAAAAGGTCTTATCAATCGAAGGAGGAAATATGGAAGTACCTTTTGATGATAGCAGAGAGGATGAAATCGGCCATTTAGAAAAGCATATGAAAGAAATGATGGATCGAATAAACCTTCACATTGACCGTGAATATAAGCTGGAGATAGAGAATCGAAAAAATCAGTTCAGAGCACTTAAATCCCAGGTTAATCCGCACTTCTTATTTAATGCCTTGCAATCAATTGGTGCAGTTGCACTACGATCTCAATCTCCGAAGGTTTACCAATTGGTAACGTCATTATCGAAAATGATGAGATACTCTATTCGAGCAGATCAATGGGTCTTGATAAGAGAAGAAGTAGATTATATAAAAGCTTATATATCTTTGCAAAAGGAACGTTTTGGAGACACGATTAAAGCGTCTGTTCATATTAATGAATCTATTTTGGAAAGGAAAATTCCAAGTATGATTCTTCAGCCGCTCGTAGAAAACTTCTTTAAACACTGTTATGAAGAAGGTTTCTTCGATGCACGATTACTCATTTATGCAGAAATACAAGGACAAGCTCTACACCTTGTAGTTGAAAATGACGGCGCTAGTATGACACTCGCTGAACTTCAAAACTTAAAGAAAAATATTTATTCAGCTCCTGTTGCAGGCACTTTTTCAAACGAGCATATCGGTTTGAAAAATATTCATGACCGACTCGTTTTAAATTATGGACAAGAAGCCGGTCTTGAATTAGATACAATGAATGGACAAGGTTTTTCAGTTCGTCTTACCATACCTCTAGCTTAAAAGTTTGCTAATGTTTTAATTTTTATTTTAATTCTTTTTAGAGAGGGTGAAAGAGTTGAAGGCTCTAATTGTTGATGATGAATTCAATGTGCGTGATGTCATACGCCATTTAGGACAATGGGAAAAATACGGTATTACTGATCTCTTTGAAGCATGTAATGGTGAAGAGGCAAAAAGAGTCATCACGAGGGAAAATCCAGAGATGATCCTTACAGATGTAAAAATGCCTGGAATAAGCGGTTTGGAATTAATCGAGTGGTTAGATAGTATTTCTTATACCGGTAAAGTCATTTTAATCACAGGATTTGACGACTACTCGTATATGCGGAAGGCTATTCAGTGCGGCAGTTTTGATTATTTATTGAAGCCGATTGAGGCGGACGCGTTTAATCATACTCTAGCAGAGGCTGTTAAGTCATGGAAGAAGGAAGCAGAGGATCGTCACTACAAAGAATCCTATGAAGATGTTAAAAGACTTCATATGAATCAGGTGGTCACGGAAGCTTGCATTGGAGAACTTTTTAATTCGAATGAATTGGCTTCTTATCTTCCACCTGCTGAAAAATACGATCTTACCCTTATTTCCTTTTATCAAATGCATCATGCTTATCCGTACATTCAGTTACTGGATGACGAGCTTGTTATTCAGAAGATAGGGAATGCCTTTGCCCTGCAGAATGATCCTAGTCTTTGTCTAGTCATTGCGAAACATGGTGAATGGTTCGCGATTGAGGAATGGATTAGTCAGCAATTTGATATCCCTGTACGTCTTGTTAACGGTGATTCAATTACATTAATAACAGATATTCCAACTGCTTTTCAATCCCTGCTAAGGGCGGCAGAAGGGCAAAATTTCAGAACCATAAATCGCTTAAACGATCTGGATGACGCCCGCCGGATGAAGGATATTATTTCTTATGTTGAAAAGTACTATATGAATGAATTAAGTTTGGAAAAACTGTCTAATCGCTTCTTTTTGAGTCGAGAACATATCTCGAGAAAGTTTAAACAAGAAACAGGTATGCCGCTCTCCAAATACATGATGAACTTAAGAATTAATCAAGCAAAATGCTGGTTAATTGAAACGGATGAAAGTATTTTTTCGATTTCTACAATGCTTGGTTATCAGGATGAGAAGTACTTTTCAAAGCTATTTAAAAAAGTTGTCGGCATGACACCTTTTGAATACCGAAACAGCAAAAAAAAGCTGCAAATTGGAATCAGGTAATTCTAGCAGTTCTTAATATCCTGAAGGACTGAGGTGAAAACAATGAAAATACATTTTGTACTCATATATATGGTTATAATACTGATCTTATTTCTTACGGCATGTCAATCAAATGCAGAAACGGAAACGAAAAAAGCGGAACAGACCAAGGGAAAAATAATCCTAAATGTCCGGAATCCGAAAGTAGAAATTTCCACACAGTTTGAACAAATGGCAAATGCTTATGAAAAGGAAAATCCACATGTCGATATCAGGATTCACACCGTTGGCGGGGCTGCGGATGATCTTTCCGATTTGAAGGCGCAAATGGCTTCTGGAACCGGTCCTGACATTTTTACAAACAATGGATACGAAAATGCGAAGCTGTGGAGTAAATATTTGGAGGATCTATCGGACCAGCCTTGGGTTGACAATGCGTTTGAGAACACATTAACACCTATGAAAATAAACGGCAACATTTACGGAATGCCATTTAACCTCGAAGGATACGGATTTATCTATAATAAAGATTTATTTAAACAAGCGGGCATTGAGGCATTACCAAAAACACTTACTGAATTAATCGCAGTCGCAGAAAAACTGCAACAAGTCGGGATTATGCCTTTTGCAAACGGATATTATGAAGAGTGGAAGTTAGGAGACCAATTAGTAAGTGTTGCATTTGCGCAACAAGAAAATCCAGAAGCTTTTATAAGTGGGTTAAATCATGGGAAGGAAAAGATTGAGGACAATCAAAAGTTTAAAGACGTAGTAAATGTCCTCGAAACTACACTAAAATATGGAAACAAAAATCCTTTAACCACCGATTATAATATGGAGTTGAATTTATTTGCCAATGGACAAGCCGCGATGATTCAGCAAGGTAACTGGATTCAGCCATTGATTGATCAGTTATCACCAAATATGAACATTGGGATGATGCCCATTCCTATCAATGACGAACGAAATAACGATTCCTTGGTTGTCGGGGTACCAAATTATTGGGTCGTAAATAAACAAACCACAGCATTGAAGAAAAAAGAAGCCAAGAAATTTTTAAATTGGATGGTTACATCAAAACAAGGCAAAGAATATTTAACAGACTATTTTAAATTTATACCTGCTTTTGATAACATGGAGGCTGACAACTTAGGGCCGCTAGCAAATGAAATCATCCGCTACTCTAAAGCAGGGAAGACATTTTCAATTAACTGGTTTCACTTTCCTGTTGGAGTAAGAGCAGAATTCAGCTCTGCTATGCAGCTATATGTAGGAAAACAGCTGAATCGGGATCAATTGCTCCAAGAGTTTCAGAAATCATGGGAGAATGCTGCAAGCCAATAAGGCTAATGTCAATTGTATATCATATATCAACTATTATATTGCCTCCTTACGGGGGCATTTTTTATTTTGAAATTTTGGCATAGAACATGATCAATATAAGACTAAAATCCAATCAATTTACGCCATATTCATAAATTTAGGACAAACCTATAATAATAGTTGTAAATGACACAAGGTGGGATTTAAACATTAAAAAAGACGTCATACTGCACTTATTTCTTTATCCCGCCAAAACACATTAGAGGAGGAAGAAGATGAAACTCAAGAGTCTTGTCAAACAAGCAACAGTTGTAACGCTTAGTACAGCTATTTTAGTAGGAGGCGGCGGACCATTAGCTTTTGCAAAGCAAAGTGACACGCTGGATCACAAAGAGGATTATGGAATCTCCCATATCACTCGTTCAGACATGTACAAAATGATTGAACAACAAGGAGATCCAAAATATACGGTGCCGAAATTCGATGCCTCAACCATTCAAAACATTCCTTCAGCAAAAAAATATAATGAATTTGGGCAATTGATCAATTTAGATGTGTGGGATACATGGCCATTGCAAAATGCTGATGGTACAGTAGCAGAATATAATGGATATCACATCGTATTTGGATTAGCTGGTGACCCGAAAAACAGTAGTGACACGTTCATTTATATGTTCTATAAAAAGGCAGGAGAAACATCGCTTGATAGCTGGAAAAATGCCGGACGAGTGTTTAAAGACAGTGATAAATATGCTCCAAATGATCCATACCTAAAAGATCAAACAGAAGAATGGTCAGGTTCAGCAACCTTAACATCTGATGGGGAAGTTCGTTTATTTTATACAAATCGCGGAGGCTTTGATGCTGAACAAGAGAAATACGGTAAACAAACATTAACAACAGCCCAAGTAAATGTTTCTAACGTAGATGCCAATACACTTAAAGTCGATGGTGTTGAAGACTTTAAATCAATTTTTGAAGGTGGAGACGGCAAAGTCTATCAAAATGTGAAACAAGCATTTAGTGATGGTAATTTCAATAATAATCATACGTTAAGAGATCCTCATTACATTGAAGAAAATGGCCGTAAATACCTTGTTTTTGAAGCAAATACCGGAACAGACTATGGCTATGAAGGTGAAAAATCCCTTTACAATCAAGCTTATTATGGCGGAAGCACACCATTCTTCCAATCTGAAAAGGCAAAGCTATTACAAAGTCCTAAAAAGGAATTAGCTACTTTAGCAAATGGTGCAATGGGTATTATTGAAATAAATGATGATTACACAGTCAAGAATGTGATGAAACCGTTGATTGCATCAAATACGGTAACAGATGAAATCGAGCGTCCTAATATCTTTAAGAAGGATGGAAAATGGTACTTATTCACAAGTTCAAGAGGATCAAAAATGACGATTGATGGAATTGATGATCGCGATATTTACTTGTTAGGTTATGTTTCAGATTCGTTAACTGGACCATACAAGCCGTTAAATGATACAGGAATTGTCTTACATCATGATCTTGATCCTTATGATATTACTTGGTCGTACGCACACTTTGCGATTCCGCAAAAGAATAGTGATAATGTTGTAGTAACAAGTTATATGACAAACAGAGGTTACTTCGAAGATCATAAATCTACATTTGCACCAAGCTTCTTACTTAACATTGAAGGATCAAAAACATCTGTTGTAAAAGATGGGATCCTTGAGCAAGGGCAAATAACAATAAATAAATAATTTACTACTTGATATCTCAAAAAGGGATCTTTGATCCTTTGAGCATGCAAAAGAAAAAATGTCGGTTATTTAATTGACATTTTTTCTTTTATATTAGAAAGAATTTGAAAAGCGTGGTGAGTTACCTTGGATAAAAAAAGAATGAAAAGGAAGGGATACTATCTGTGTTATGTCATCATTGGCTTCTTAATCATTCTTACGGGGTTAATGACATATCCAGCTCTTCACTTAAGAGAAGCACCTGTTAAACATCCTATAAATAATCCTAAAGAGCAAGTTGAACCATCATATCGAGCCAATTACCATTTCACGACACCTGATAAGTGGAAAAATGATCCTCAAAGGCCCATTTATTTAAATGGAAAGTATCATTACTATTATCTCTATAATCGTGATTACCCAAATGGCAATGGTACAGAATGGCGTCATGCAACTTCAGAGGATTTGGTGCATTGGAAGGATGAAGGGATCGCTATTCCGAAATATACAAATGAAAATGGGGATCCATGGTCAGGGTCAGTTGTACTTGATAAAGAAAATACGGCAGGCTTTGGAAAAAACACACTTATCGCCATTGTCACGCAGCCTTCCAAGGATGGCCGTAAACAGGAGCAATTTTTATGGTATAGTAAGGATTTTGGAAAAACGTTCACTTCCTTTCGCGATGAACCGATTATGGAAAATCCAGGTTCGAAGGATTTTAGAGATCCGAAAATCATTTGGGATGATAGGCACCAAAAATGGATTATGGTTATGGCGGAAGGGAATAAAATAGGGTTTTATGAGTCTCATAACTTAAAAGAGTGGCATTATCTGAGTGGATTCATGACAAAAGATATTGGGCTTGTAGAGTGCCCAGACCTTTTTTTAATGCGAGCGAACAACGGGACATTAAAATGGGTGCTGGGTGTCAGTGCGAATGGAAAATCGCAAGGAAAACCAAACACGTATGCCTATTGGACAGGAATGTTTGATGGGAAGGCTTTTTTTCCTGACAACAATAAACCGAAATGGGTAGATTATGGATTTGATTGGTATGGCGGTGTTACGTTTGAGGATGGAACGGCTAAGGATCCATACAACCAGCGCTATGCCTTGGCATGGATGAATAATTGGGATTATGCCCATAATACGCCAACCTTAAAAGAAGGATTTAACGGCATGGATTCGGTTGTTCGGCAAATTGAATTGATGCATGCTGGAGAGAATGAATATTATTTACGCTCCCAACCAATGAAAGAATTAAATAACTTAATCACATCGATATTTTCTTATGATCAAATAGAAGTTGATGGGGAGGAAACCCTTGATGTTACAGGTGAGGTCTATCAATTAGAAACAGATATCACTTGGAAAGATCTCAAAAATGTTGGTATAAGACTTAGAGAATCAAATGATCGCCAGCGGCATGTTGACGTCGGTATTTTTGCAGAAGAACAAAACTCTTATGTGAATCGAGCGTTTACAAGCCATCCTGATAAAAGGAATCAATTAGTTAAAAGCACAGCGCCATTTGATAGCAGCAAGAGGCAAGCCCACTTAACCATTTTAGTTGATAAAACCAGTATCGAGGTTTTTGTTAACGACGGAAAAGTCGCTCATTCAAATTTAATATTCCCTAAAAAAGAAGATAAAGGAATTACCCTTTATACGGAAGGCGGCCGAGCGATGTTTAAAAATATAAAAATCAAGCAACTCGGTTCGATTCATTGAAATAGATTTGGTGCATGAAATAGGAAAATCATGCACTTATTTTTTCTTAAACTATTGTGTTAAGAGCAGAAAGGAAACAAGGAGTTTATTTCACTGCTTAAGACCCTATGGTTAATTCCTTCCCAATCTCATATCAATCCCTCAGACTTACTTCAGCCCCAGTTACATAAGGTAAGCCTTTTTTATGTTAAATCTTTTTTATCACATAGTCATAGATGGATTCAATTTGCTTTTTATGACTTGAAGAATGCCCAGTGCAATGGACTGCCATTCTGTTATCATCTTTCCATAGTTGGCAATTTAAATAATATGTTTTTCTTTTTCCCTAAATATAACATCTGACATGGCTTCATAATCAGACCATGATCTGAGGACCGATTGAATCAAGAAATTGCTTTTGCAGAAGTATACGTGCATTTATAGAAATAGCATAGAAGAGGCTGTCTCGATAAGGACAAATCCACTTTGAGACAGCCTTTGCAATTTACGTATTTTGAAGCTCTTTTAAGCGATTGGCCAATTCTTTAAAAAGCTCTTCATTTCGATCATCAAGCGCCTTATTAATCTGACTTTTCAGCAAGGAAATTTCAACGAGGAAATTAGCTGCCTTTGCATCTTTCTCAGATTGTTCATATTGTTTGATGGATTGTAATCTAGATGGTTCAATTAATTGTGTATACTTGTAATTAGATTGTTTTCCAAAGAAATGAAGGATAAGATAGATTTTATCTGCAGGATGATTCATCAAAGAACCAATCGCCCTTGAAACATCTTCGGTTTTCAAGTTGTTGTGATAATAAAGAAAGCCGGGTTCATCTGAGTGAATGCTTGAAATAATAATGGTTCTCTCTTTTGGATGAATGGCATCTGTAAAGGAAAGATTTCCAATGATGTGGTGATTTTTTACTATATATTCAAGCAGCCTTCGAGATTCTGGATTTTTTAGTTGATGATGAGTTAAAAACCATTTGAGAAAATCACTTTTTTTTACGGAGGATACCCAATTCATTAAATCCCACCTTATCTCAGCTATCAATCTTACTACCTATCATACCATGTTCGCGGAGCTGTTGTAAGGAATGAACATTACTGGCTTTTTTCATTTTGGCCATATTCCGACTCCCTGTTGATTTTGCCACTTATCTTGATTAGGGCGTCAGAAGAGGTAATAAAAGGGAAAAAAACAACCATAGGGAGCACGTTGAATGAAGGAACTGTTTTTTGATAAGTTACTTGGCATTAAAACAAGAGGAGATCAAATGGGCTTTAACCAATCCCATCATTATCACCGATATGAGCCGACACCATATGCTGCTTTACAATATTTATTTGATCACTATGAATTGAAGAGCAGTGATCGTATAATTGATTTCGGATGCGGGAAGGGAAGATTAAACTTTTTTATCCATTATCTGTTTAATGCTACGGTTGTAGGAATAGAGATGAACGAGATCTTCTATCAAGAGGCACTAAAAAATCTATATCAGTATGTAAAAAAAACAAAAAAGAGTAATGGCAATATTCATTTTTACTGTTGTCTTGCCGAAGAATATCAAATACTCCCTCTTGATAATCGATTTTACTTTTTTAATCCCTTTTCAGTTCAAATTTTCATAAGGGTTATAAATAATATTTTGCTTTCTGCCGAGCAGTCAGAACGGGATATAGAACTAATTTTATATTATGTAGCAGCTGATTATATTCATTATTTAGAAAATCATCCCGCTTTTGAATTAAAACAGGAGATCAAGCTGCCCGGACAATATGAACATAATCCAAACGAGAGATTTTTAATCTACCGATTGATAAGGTAGTTTCGTGAGGCAGTTTTCTTAAATTTTTGTATTTACCAAGTAATGCGGAGTGGTTGATTGAAGAGAGAAAAGCTCTCCTTCCGCGAGTCGGGAGGGACTCTTTAGCGTAAACGCCTGTAGGGTTTCACCTGACCCGCAGCTCTCGATTAATGCAACCAGCTCCAATTGCCCTCTCTAAGAAAAGAGGTTTGTAAATAAAAAGTTAAATAAACGTTTGTTTAATACCACCCAGAAAGTATTGTAAACTAAAAATAAGTAATATAGACCTTAAATAGAGGTGTGAAAAAAAGTGAAAACCGTTCTCGTTATTGGCGGCGGCATTACTGGTCTATCTGCCATATATGAATTGAATAAGTGGAAAAAAAGCACGCAATCGGATGTAAGGCTTGTTCTTGCAGAGGGATCTTCAGAACTTGGGGGAAAGATCCGCACAATAAAAAAACATGGATTTGTTATGGAAACAGGTGCAGATTCCATTGTTTCGCGCAAGGCGAATACGATGTCCTTTATTGAAGATTTAGGGCTGCAAACAGAGGTTGTTTATAATGCAACAGGGCGCTCATTTATTTACTCTGACGACCAGTTAAAGCCGATTCCGCCAGATTCAGTGTTCGGAATTCCGGCAAGTATTGAGTCATTAGCGAAGTCAACACTTGTTTCGGCTGAAGGAAAAGCAGAGGCATTAAAAGATTTTTATACAAGGAATAAAAGATTTACGAAAAATGATTCCATTGGGGAATTTCTTGAATTTTTTCTTGGGAAAGAACTAGTTGAGAAGCAAATTGCACCTGTGCTTTCTGGTGTGTATTCTGGCGATTTAATGGATTTAACGATTGCGTCAACATTACCATATGTGTTTGATTATAAGGAAACGTATGGCAGCATCATAAAAGGCTTTGAAGTAAATAAGGAAAAGTTTCAAAGCAATGGAGAGAGAAAGTTCCTTTCCTTTAGAAATGGCTTAGGGACGCTGATTGATGCATATGAAAAAACATTGGATGATGTTGAAGTTTTAAAAAATCTAGAAGCAACAGCGATAGAAAAAACAGAAGATCGATATCGTATCTCCTTTATAAATCATGATTCAATAGAGGCTGATTATGTAGTGCTTAGTGTTCCACATACAGCTGCAGAAAAATTAATTAATGACAGGGATCTCAAAAATGATTTTGCTGAACTGAAAAACAGTTCGCTAATCAGTGTGTATGTCGGTTTTGACGTCCCAGACCACCTCCTTCCAGAAGAGGGAACCGGGTTTATTTCTGCAAGCAATCATGACTTATCATGCAATGCCTGCACTTGGACAAGCAGAAAATGGGAGCATACGTCATCTAACGGAAACCTGTTAGTAAGGCTATTTTATAAAAGCAGTCATTCTCGTTTTCCGAGCTTAGAAAACATGAGCAAGGAAGAACTTCTTCAAGTGGCACGGACTGATATCCAACAAAGCCTTGGCATTTCAGCTGAGCCGGTTGCAAGCGAAGTAACCAACTGGTTGGAAAGTATGCCAAATTACCGGATGACACATCCCCATACTGTTGAAGCGATTGAGGGCAAGCTTTTCGAAAAATATCCAGGAATCTTTGTTGCAGGATGCTCCTATTATGGTGTTGGGATTCCGGATTGTATTGAAAACGGGCGAAGCACCGCGGAAAAGATTATCACGTTTTTTAAAAAATTTAAACTGGTGAGATGTAATAAGTACACGGCATCCAGCTCAAGTGCCTAGCCGCTCATGAATAGAAGGGTACAAACACCTTTTACTCATGGGCGGCTTATTTGTGTCTGTGCTGATTAAGGCGGATTCCACAAAGAAGAGAATCGATGTAACACTCTAACCAAAAAGTCGTGTCACGACATGAAATAACGTGAGACCAAAGCTTTTGTTCTCACTCAGGTAAAATTTCCTATATTCTGTTTTCCCTCCTTTCAAAAAGAAAGCCCTTTCTTTTTCAAAAAGAGGAAAGCCCGAAATCACTTGATATAGCTGGCTAGTTATCAAAAGTGGAATGGAAAGATTTAGGTAAAAATGTCGTAGGTCAATTCTCTCGGTAGGATAATTTTTGGAAAAAATAGGGCGATTCGCACAATACAATCCTCCATAATCTAAGTAGAATGGGTATGTAATTGGTAATGAAAGGAATAATTTACAAACATATTCTATTTAGAAAGGAGTGTTATTATGGAATATTTAAATCCCTCTGTAAGTAAAATTATGCACTTATTTCATATGAATAAAGTATTTATAAGAGGGGAAGGCTGCTACTTATATGATAAGGAGGGACTAAAATATACAGATTTTATTGCACAATATGGTGCTCTTCCGTTAGGCTATAATCATGAGGGTATTTGGCAGAACATAGTTAAATTTAGGGAAAATAATACACCAAGCTTTTGCCAGCCGTCTGCACCTGTCGTAACAGGAGAGTTAGCTATTCAACTAACTAACTTATTTCCTGGTGATTTAAATATTTGTACGTTTGGCCAAAGCGGAGCTGAAGCGATTGAAGCAGCGATCAAGCTGGCACGTGCAAAAACAAAGAAAGAAAAAATATTGTCCTGTCATAAAGGGTTTCATGGGAAAACATTAGGGGCCTTATCAGCAACCGGACAATCAACTTATCAAAAACCGTTTTTTATTCAGCAAGATGTGTTTTTAAAGATCAACTTTAATGATCTATCTGCTCTTCAGGAAGCTCTGGAGCAATACAGCGGAGAAATTGCTGCCTTTATTGTAGAGCCGGTACAGGGAGAAGGCGGGGTAAGAATCCCAAATGAACAATACCTTTCAAAAGCAATTGAATTATGCAGACAATATGATGTATTAGTCATTATCGATGAAATACAAACGGGCCTTGGGAGACTTGGAAACTGGGCGGTGACGATTGAACAAAATTTACTCCCTGATATGGTTGTCTTATCGAAAGCATTAGGGGGAGGTATGGTTCCAATATCGGTTTGCATTAGTCGCTCCGCAATATGGACAGATGATTTTGGCTTGAACCATAGCTCAACCTTTGCCAATAATAACTTTACTTCTAGTGTGAGTTTATCGTTTATTCATTATTTACAAAGAAATGACGGAATATTTAGTGAAATAAACGAAAAGGGTTCTTATTTCAAGTCCAGATTAGAAGAAATCAATGAGAAATGGCCTGGTGTTATCCGTGAAGTGCGTGGTAAAGGGTTAATGCTTGCGGTAGAATTCGAAGAAATTGATGCAAGTGATTCTTTTGAGGTTGCGAATATGACGGGTGCTGGAGGTATGGGCTTTTTAATCAGCGGCTATTTGTTAAATGTACATAAGTTTAGAGTCATGCCATTCCTAAATGATTCTCTTACGATTCGAATCCAACCGCCATTAATTATTGATCAAAAAGAAATTGACCGCTTTATTGAGGCGTTTAATGTGTTATGTGAAATTTTATACAAAAGAGATTTTTATTATCTATATCGCTATACGACAGGAAATTATCGAAGACCTGAGCTCATCAAAGATTACCGTCATTGTCATTCACCGATCATTTCATCTCTATTAGATGTGAATGAAAAGCCTAAGACTTCTTTTGCCTTCATATGTCACTATCCTTCACCACAAGATCTAGTCATAAATACACCATCGTTTGAAAGGTTTTCTCTTGATGAACTTAATAAAATTCTCGAATGGCAAGCTGATTATTCTGGCGCTGGAGTCTTATGTCATATGCCTTCAGTACGAACACCTGCCGGCGGATATGCAGAGGGGTGGCTGATCGGAATCACATATGGAGGAAAGCAAATTTTAGAAAGACCGCGCAGTCAAGTAGTAGACGCCATCAAGAAGGCAGTAAAAATAGCCAAGGAGCTCGGAGCAGATGTTGTCGGTTTAGGTGCATATACATCAATTGTTACCCGGGGCGGCTATGATCTTCGTGATCAGGATATTCCATTAACAACTGGAAATACCTTAACGATCATTACTGCGGTAGAAGCCTTAGTTGATGCTGCTATGAAAAAAGGGCATGACATCCATAAGGCACAAATCGGAATTTTAGGTGCGAATGGATCGATCGGGCAAAAATGCGCGATGATTTTAGCACAAAAAACGTCAAATATTACCCTTATCGGCAGAAACAGCAATCCCGCTAAAAACATCGAAAGACTTAGAAAGCTAGCGAATCTTATCTACGTTCATGCGTTATGCATAAATGAAGAGGAGGAAGGCATTCGTAAGGAAGTATTAGCAAAGCTTACCTTGATCCAAAAACACTATCCAATGTATCAATCGGCCACAATTGAAAGGCTTGTACACAAAATGTATAGACCTGATGAAATTGATTCACTAAATGTGATAGATGAAATTGAAGCGATGTACCGACTTTTACAGCTTCAGTCACCAATCCAATATAGTGTGGAAATTAACGATGTGATTCATAGTCTGGATATGATGATCACGGCAACAAGTTCAATGGAGGAAATTATCCCTGTTGATAAGATCAAATATGGAGCAATAATTTGTGATGTATCGCGTCCTGCCAATGTTGGTTCATTGGTGAAAGAGCTTAGGAAGGATGTGCTGGTCATCGAAGGCGGGCTTGTCCAATACCCTGAACCAATCTCGTTTGGACAGAATTTGGGCTATAGACCAGGCATTAATTTAGCCTGTTTGTCAGAAACGATGCTATTAGCTCTGGAGAATGACAAGAAGAGTTATGGGATAGGTGGGAGAATCACGATGGATGATATCTACTATATTCAAAAAATTGCTAAAAAGCATCAGTTCAAGCTGGCAGAAACAGAGGGCTTAGATGATCAACATTTAGAAAGCCCTGAAATGGTGATAGAGGTTTAATAAGAAAGGAGCTCTTAAAAGAATGACCATTCAGACAAATCAATCTCTTAAACCAGAACATGTAAGCTGGACTGAGGAAAAAATGGAGCACAGCATTTACCGCGATCAATGGCTGCTTTATACGACAAGTGATGAGGATTCGGAGTCGGAATTAAAAGCCTTGCAAATACAACCCGATGATACGGTTGTTTCAATCACTGGCAGCGGTTGCCGAAGTCTTGCATTACTAGTAAATGCCCCTAAAAAGTTATACTCGGTTGATGCAAATCCAAACCAAAATTTTCTTTTGGAACTAAAGATGGCAGCTATAAAAGAACTTAGTCATGATGAGTGTTTAGCATTTCTTGGAATTAAATCAAGTAAAGTGTTACGAAAAGAAACATATTTAGTATTAAAACATCACCTTTCACAGCCTGCCCAAGCTTTTTGGCAATCACATCTTTCAAAGATAGAAGAAGGATTGATCTACTTAGGCAAGCATGAGATGTTTTATAAAAAGTATTTAGGCTCACTTATTTTCCGAGTAAAACGACCACAGTTTAAACAGTTATTACAATGTAAAACGATAGAAGAACAGAGAAGGTTTTATGAGGAAAAATGGAATACCCCTTTTTGGAGATGGCTTGTTCGAACATGCAGTAAAAAGAAGTTTTTTGAAATGTTCTTAGGTGATCCTAGTTATTTTAACCAAGTGGAAGATGGTTTTTCGATAGGGGATTATATGCTCTCTCGGTTTGACCACTCTTTTAGGGAGCATTTAGTGAGAGAGAATCATTTTATGACCTTTTTATTTTGCAGTAAATACATGAATGATGAGGCACTCCCTGTATACCTGCAAAAAAAACATTATGAGACAATCAAAAAGAATATCGATTGTGTTGAGATTGTGACGGAAAGAATTGATCAATTTTTAGCACAAAGCCCTGACGAAGCACTTGATAAATTTTCACTTTCAGATATTTCAGGCTGGATTCCAAAGGAAGAATTTGAAACCATCCTAACTCAAGTGGAAAGAACGATGCGGACAAATGGAATTGTTTGTTTTCGAAATTTTCTTGCAAAGCGGAAGTTCCCTGAAGCCAAGTTCCCGCGTTTGACCTTGCAAAAAGAGATGATGGAAAGATTGGATAAAGAGGATTGTGCGTTTGCCTTTTCTTTTCAGGTAGCAAAAAAGGAGGTTACCCCATGAATGCACAGTATGAAATAGAACTATTTGATCCCAAGACATCAACGAGAGCGTTTATTGTCATTGACCGGCTAATAAGCGGGATGGCAGCAGGAGGCATCCGAATGGATCCAAATGTCACAATGGATGAAATACGAAATCTAGCCGAAATCATGACCTATAAGCACAGCATCATGGATATCCCGTTAGGCGGTGCGAAAATTGGAATTGTTGGTGATCCTAATTCCGAGAATAAGCAAGAGATAATTGCCGCCTTTGCGAAAATGGCAGAACCAATTTTACGAACCATGCTGTTAGTTGGTGAAGATATGGGAATAACGAGCTCTGATGTTAAGCATGTATATCAAAGTATCCAATTTGATCCGAGCAAGCTTGTCGTTGAAAGATGGAGTCAAATGGGAGTTGATGTCCGTCTGCCTGAAGGGAAAACCATTGATGATCTGCTAAGTGAAGAATTTATGGATTACCTGGCGGGCTTTGGGTTATTAGAAGCCATTCAGGAAGCAATCGATTATTTACATTTAGATCTTCAATCTGTAAAGGTCGCCGTACAAGGGTTTGGCACAGTAGGCAGCGGTATTATTCACTTGCTTGCAGAAAAGGGTGTGAAAATTTGTGCTATCAGTGACAAACATGGGACTGTTTTTGCTGGAAATGGAATACCTTTTCACGATCTTGAGAAGGCCAGAACCGATAATGGTCTAATTAACAGAGACCATTTAACGAATTATACATTTTTGGATGCTCATGATATTTTCACATTACCTGTGGATATAGTTATCCCTGCTGCAGTTTCACGAGTCATTACGAAGGAAAATGCCAATCATATAGCGGCAAATTTAATTATTGAAGGAGCCAATATGCCAACAACAGCTGAGGCTGACACGATATTAAAAAACAAGCATACCACCGTTTTACCGGATTTTGTCGTCAACTCTGGTTCTGCCACAGGCTTCGGCTTGTTAATTACAGCTCAAGCAGATGTTGAAAATGTCTTTTATGAATGTTCAAAACGCATTAGAGAAAAGGTCAAGCAACTATTAGTTGAAAGCAGCAAGCAAAGTAAAACTACAAGAGAAATCGCAATGGAAATCGCTGATGCTAATTTACAGCGGATGATTGAGGCAGAAAGCGAAAAAAATCCATTAAAAGTGAGAGTTTAAAATGATGAAGCTAAGTAAGGGCATTTCACCAAAAGTTTATCTTTGGATCATCGGTCTTAGTGTATTCTTTGTCATGCAGGATGGAACATTACTATATGTTTTATTACCTATCATCCAGACAGATCTGCAAATCAATATGTCGCAATCCATTTGGATTATGAATGGCTATATTTTGCCGTTTGCATTATTGATGCCTTTAGTAGGCATTCTTTCAAAACGAATTGCGAATGAACGAATGTTCTTTATTGGGGTCTTGCTGTTTGGATGCGGGGCCTTGTGCGGAGCGTTAAGCCCATCTTTTCTATCCTTGTTGCTCTCACGTATTATTCAAGGAATTGGCTCATCTATCATTGTTCCAATCAGCCTTGTGCTTATGTTAAATCAAAGCAATAAAGAGGGGTATACAAAAATAATCGGGATATGGGGAGCAATTGGTGCATTAGCTGCTTCAGTCGGTCCGATTCTTGGCGGAGTTATTGGGCAATTTGGAAACTGGAAAATCGTTTTTCTCATAAACGTGCTCGTTTTTTTCGTGATTTTCCTATTTACCGCTCAAATCCAGCAGCAAAAAGATACAGAGTTATTTGGAACTCTTCAGTTAAAGGACCTATTTAAAAGATCTATTTTACTTTATACCATGCTATTAAATTTTGGCGTAGGGTTTATTTTAAATAGTATTTTATATGTAGAACCATTTATCCTATCAACCTTTATTGATTCTACCTTTGGGATAGCGGTTGGGGTTGTTCCATTGTGCATCAGTATTATTTTAGCAGCCGTTATTATCAGAAGGATGGAAAAAAAGGTATCACTAGTTACCTTAGCGTTTGCTGGAGTTGCCTTCTTAGTATGCAGTCTGTTGGTTATTATCTTAACCTCCAACTTCGGATTGTTTTCTCTTGCAATGGTCAACTTGTTTGTTGGTTTGGGATTAGGGCTTATTATCATTAGCAGTACATCACAGGCAATGATTGAAATGGAAATAAAGCATCATAGCTTTATCTCCTCAATGATCAATATGTCTCGCCTGCTTGGTGCAGTAATAGGAAGCACTATTTCATCACAGATTTACCGTCATTATGCGCTAAGCGGTGTAAATAATGGAGCAAATTATTTCTATACATCTTTACTGCTTCCGGCAACCCTGCTCATGCTGGTCCTCATTGTCCAACTATATTGGCAGCGAAAAAATAAATCTTTTCACAATGTCCAAGAAAAAATGTAAAGTAACTTATAGAAAGGCTATGTTAAAGTTGATTGTTGATTTTGGCACCATTTTGGTATGGATTAATGCGGCGCCTGCTATAAAAAGTAAGGCAAAGGGAGACTCACAGGCGTGTCATGCACCAAGAGGATCCCAGACCTTTTGCGAAAAATGGAGCACCTCTCGCTCTAATCAACAGCAAGTTTAACGGCCTAAAAAAGTAAAAATGGCTCTGAGGAAGTAAGAAGGGGAGTAAAGATATGGCTAAACCAAATGTTGTTACCAAAGAAGAATTAATCGAGGCTGCCAAGCGTTGTATTGTTGAAAAGGGGATGCAAAGTCTTACATTAAAATCTGTTGCAGAAGCAGCCGGGATTTCTCAAGGCACAGTCTATTACCATTTTCGCAGCAAAGATCAATTGATGCTGGAAATTGTAAATGATGTATGTACAAATTCTTGGGGAGAGTTGGATCGGCTTGCTGATCAAAAGAAAAATCTTAATGAAAATTGGATTGAACTCGCCTTAAAGTCTGCTTACGAACGGACAACAAAGGATGCGTACTATCATAAATTATTTTTATCATTAGCCGTTGCAGGTTTTAATAATGAACAAATACGAGAACAATTAGGAAGCCTATTAAGTTATGAGAACCGGGCTTTGAAAGATCAAATTAACAGTTTAATTGAAGATTCAACTCTCCACGGCGTCTCCACAGATGTTTGGAGTGTCTTACTAAATGCATTATTTGATGGCTTGGCTTTACAAGCTTTAATGAATCAAGAGAATGATATGGAACGCATTTATCATGATTTGCAGCAATTGTTAAAAAATCTTTTAGATAACTCAAAGACAAACAACTAAATGGCAATTAGCAAAAAAAGTTAGAGGAGTGTTCAACATGTTTTTTCTATTTTGGGGATTTCTAGTTTGGCTTGGAGCGTCATTGATTTTTCGATTAGGAGGACAGTTCTTTTTCCTGTATGATCAGCCAATGCTGATGATTTTGTCATATATTCTGGTTGTACCGTTAATCGCTGTTTTAACGTTCCCTATTTATAAATGGAAAAAAGTTAATTCGAATCAAAAAATAAAAGCAGCACTCTTTATCGCTCTGCCAGGCATGTTAATCGATGCTATCGTTCTTATCTATTTCCAAAATCTATTTCCAAACCTTGAGCCTCATACGGATAAGTATTTTGCTTCATGGTTATTGTGGGCTTATTCTCTTATCATTCTATCCGGCTTTATCGGAAAACAAGATGAATCCATTTAAAGCGAGACTTCCATCAGAGGGGGGTTACTTCATCCCCCGATGATGGTAAGCGAGACTTATCGGATCTTTACGGACAGTAAAGCTAAACTAAATCTTCGCAGCTCAGGTCAATACTGACCGTTAAGATTGGGATAAAAGAAATATTTTAGAAGGTAAAATAACGAAGGAGAGTGCACGGATGTCATTATTATTAGCAAAGGAACGCGTCGTATTAGAGACCTATTTTCCAGGTCTGGATGAAAAATTATCAGTTTATGCCTTTATGGATCGAGAGTCCAAGGAGAATGAGTGCTTGAATTTACTTAAAGAAACTGGCGTACCTTCCCTTATGATCCCAAAGGAATTTGGCGGCAAGGGTGCTAGTGCACTGGATGCTATTTATATTCAAAGAGCGATTGGCTCACGGTCCCCTTCGTTAGCAATAGCCATGACGATGCATCAATTTTCAGTAGCCTCCTTAATCGGTGCGATGAGCGTACAGCCTGATCTTGAAAGACTGCTGAGAAGAGTGGCGGAAGAGAATCTTTTAGTGGCTTCGGCATTTGCTGAAGGGATTCAACAGTCGATTTTTTCTCCTTCTGTGGAAGCAAAAGCTGCTCCAGGTGGAATCCTTGTTAACGGAAGGAAAAAACCATGTACCTTATCTCACAGGATGGATTTATTGACGGCAAGTGTTAAGCTCCCAGGTGACCAGTTGGCAATCATCATTATTCCTAGTCATACACCTGGTATAAAGGTAAATGATTTTTGGAATCATTGGATACTTAAAGGAACGGATACTCATGAAGTGGTACTGGAAGATGTATTTGTTGCAGATGAAGATATTTTTCATGCCGGAACAGAGGAAAACGTAAGTCCGGTTATCCTCAACGGTTTAATTTGGTTTGAAATACTTGCAACAGCTTCCTATATTGGGGTTGTATCATCGATGATGGAACGGGTTATCAAATCGGGAAAACACATAAATATTGAGAAAGTTCATGAATTGACAGCCGATTTAGTTCAGTCCATGAATGCTCTTGAAGGAATCGCGTATAAATTTATAAATAATCAATTTGTAGATTTATTATTAAACGAGGTTTTACTTGTAAGAGAGAGTATTGAAAGGAAAATTGAACAAATATCAACCCAATCTGCAAAATTATTAGGCGGAATGAACTTCTTAACCTCGTTGGATACATCCTATCTCCTGTTAGTATCTCAGTTACTTACATTTCATCCACCGTCAAAACAGGAACGTTTAGAACTTTTTAAACAGTACATATATGGAGATGAAAGTCAGCTATTAGAGAAAGTGACCATTTAAATCATGATTTAAAGCATCTACATTGTAGGTGCTTTTTTATATTAGCTCTTTTCTAAGAGAATGTTGTTATTAAATAGGTTCTTTGAAAAAACTGTTTCATGTTAATTGGGTTACCAGACTCTGCTGGAGGAATAAGACTCATTCAGGTGTTTACATAGAGGGGACTCGCCGCTTCGCGGAAAGCAAGCTTTTGAAGCGGAAATTGCCCCGCTTGGTAAGTAGCAACAAAGTTTCCGAAAATATGTTTCTTTAAAAGTTCAAAAGGTTTTCCAAATAAAATGATGAGTGGAATATGTGACGAAATCAATCTGGAATAAATATGATATAGCAAAAGCGCCTATTTATAGACAGAAACACTTCAGATTTATCCTATCGGAAGAGGGGAATTTCAATGAAGAAAGAAAGTAAGGCTCATTTTGAAACAATCGCCATTCATGCAGGTTATTCTCCAAAAAATTATCATGACAGTCTAACCCCGCCTATCTATCAAACATCCACATTTACATTCTCAACAATGGAACAAGGAGCAAGCAGGTTTGCCGGTATAGAAGATGGGTATATTTATTCTAGGCTTTCAAATCCAACTGTTGAAGTTTTAGAGGAACGTATGGCCGTTCTTGAAGAAGGGGAGGCTGCACTTGCATTTGGATCAGGCATGGCAGCAGTTTCAGCAGCCTTAATTGGATTAACAAAGAAAAATGACCATATATTATGTTCAAAGGGTGTGTACGGCTGTACGTATGGTTTATTACAATTGCTAAAGGAAAAATATCAAATCGATTACTCTTTTTCCGAATTATCTACAGTAGATGAGATCATCTCAAATATTCAAGAAAATACTGCATGTATCTTTCTTGAAACTCCGATTAATCCAACCATGAAATTAATTGACTTAGCATTGGTCGCAAAGATTGCGAAAGAAAAAGGGGTTAAGGTCGTTGTAGATAATACATTTTTAACACCATACTTACAAAAGCCATTAACATTAGGCTGTGATCTTGTCGTCCATAGCGGAACCAAATACATTGGCGGGCATGGTGATGTTATAGCAGGCATCATTGTCGGAGGTCAAGAGACCATCCAATATTTAAAACGAACCATACAGAAGGATATTGGCGGAATCATTTCCCCCTTTGATGCGTGGCTTTTGCTTCGGGGAATCAAAACGCTTGCGGTTAGGATGGATCGCCATTGCGAAAATGCAGAAAAACTTCATTCCTGTTTGAAAGGGCATTCGAAAATTAAGGCAGTCTATTACCCAGGTGACAAAGACCATCCCGACTATAAAATAATGAACAGACAGATGAAAAAAGGCGGTGGTGTCCTTTCCTTTGAACTTGAAGGAACCTATGAAGATGCCCTAAAAGCAGTTAACGCGCTCAAGCTTATTCCCATTGCGGTAAGCCTTGGTGATGCAGAAACATTAATTCAACACCCTGCTTCCATGACACATGCAGTCGTTCCAGAAGAAGCTAGACAGAAAATGGGCATTTCAAATCAATTGCTGCGCTTATCAGTTGGTCTCGAGGCATGGGAGGATATTTGGGAAGACTTAAAGCAAGCGTTGGATACTCTATTATAAGAAAAGCAGAACTTTCTAAAAAAGGGTCAGCGACCAAATCAATTGGGAAACTGACCCATTAATTTGTAATAAAATAAATAGCTTCACTATACTCTGTGAAAACAGTTTATTTAGTATTTAATTTCGTAAAAATCTGAAAATTAAAACGTTTTCAAAGAAAGTGTTTAATATGCTAATATAGTAAAAGTGTATCCCTTACAGGAAATGAACATGATATGAATGCTTAAAGAAAATACAGATAGGGGTGGTATAGATGAAGATAATTGAAACTTTTATTAATGGAGCAAATACTTTACTTTGGTCTTACATTCTAATTATTTTGTTAATAGGTGCTGGTCTTTATTTTACGATTCGCACAAAGTTTGTACAGTTCCGTTTAATTGGAGAAATGTTTAGATTATTAGGCGAAGGGGCTAAGGCTGATAAAAAAGGAGTATCCTCTTTCCAAGCTTTTTGTATAAGCACAGCTTCACGTGTAGGGACTGGAAACCTAGCTGGGGTTGCAATTGCTATTACATTAGGCGGTCCAGGGGCAGTGTTTTGGATGTGGCTCATTGCATTAATTGGTTCTGCATCTGCGTTTATAGAGAGTACACTGGCTCAAATTTATAAGGTGAAAGATGGCAACACTTTCCGAGGCGGTCCAGCCTACTATATGGAAAGAGCATTAAATGCACGCTGGATGGGTGTTACATTTGCAGTTATTATCTCTTTAACATTTGGTCTGGCATTTAATTCAGTACAAGCAAACACGATTACAAGTGCCCTTAATGAATCGTTTGGTATTAATAAGGTATTAATTGCGATTGTCTTGACAGTAATTACAGCAGTGATCATTTTTGGCGGCCTTAAAAGGGTAGCAACGGTATCAGAAATCATTGTTCCTGTTATGGCAGGAGCATATATCTTGATGGCTCTTTATGTCATGGTAGTGAATTTTTCTGAACTTCCAAGTGTTATCAGTTTAATTTTTACTAGTGCTTTCGGTGCTAATGAGGTAGCTGGCGGGGCGCTGGGAGCTGCGATGATGAATGGGATAAAACGCGGTTTGTTCTCGAATGAGGCTGGAATGGGTAGTGCGCCAAATGCAGCAGCAACAGCTGATGTCAGCCATCCTGTCAAACAAGGGCTCATTCAATCTCTTGGCGTTTTCGTTGATACACTTTTAATCTGCAGTTCAACAGCATTTATTATTTTATTGTCTGGTCTTTATACGTCAACAGAATCCGACGGTATTGTTCTGACACAAAATGCACTTGAAACCTCAATGGGATCATGGGCAAGCATATTCTTAGCCCTAATTGTCTTCTTATTTTGCTTTAGTTCAGTTGTTGGAAACTATTACTATGGTGAAACAAACATTGAGTTTATTAACTCAAATAAAATATGGCTAAACATTTACCGTATCGCGGTTGTTGCGATGGTTGCATTTGGTTCTCTCGCTTCATTAAGCTTTGTATGGAGTCTTGCGGATTTACTAATGGCACTAATGGCGATTATCAACTTGATTGCGATTGTGCTGCTTGGGAACATTGCGATCGCAGCTCTCAATGACTATATGAAGCAAAAAGCGAATGGGAAAAACCCAGTCTTCCATGTGTCAAATATTAAAGGACTGAAAAATGTTGAGGCATGGGGTAGTTCTTCTAAACAAGGGGAGAACGGGAAATAAGGCTTGCCCAAATGATAGATTGAAATTAATGATGATGAAAAAACCTTAGCTGTTTCAAATGGAATGGCTAAGGTTTTTTTGAACTTGTTGATTATATTTCGCGAAGAGCATCCTCTAATTGTTTATAGCCTTTTAGATCTTTATTCATAGGTTCATCAGTTTCTAATGTCCATTCTCGTTTTTCAGGTGCTAACCCGCCAGCTTGATTTTTAATAAAAGGCGAATGAATATGATAGGTTTTACCATCTTTTCGGACTGTATAGCCTAAGTAGTAATGTTGATCCTGTCCTTCTTCTTCAAAAATACCTATATCTTCTATTCCATATTTCGTAATAAATGGTTGGAAGGAATTTTGTAACTCATTAATGATTTGTTCTCTCGGTAAAAAATCCATCTTTAGTATCTCCTTTCAAATGCTCCTTCTTTTAATATGTGTTCATTTTTAATTGTTAATCATTTTTTAGCAGGTAGTTTGTGAAGACTCCTGCAGGATTGTCTCCTTTGTCCAGTTGTTTTTGAAAAAGTGTCGCTCCTTACCCTTAAATCTACATAGGCAGGTCTCACTTTATAAACTTGAACGATGATGAAACCTACACTATGAATGAATCACATTTCTTGTAAATAAACTAGTTGTTATGCCAACAAATAAAATGGTGATGATGGAGAGGAGCAGCGTGTCTGTTGAAAATAAAAGGCCTCCCGATAAAATCACAATTGCATCAATCATAAAAATGATAATACCTACATTTATTCCAGTTTTATCGGAAATAAATTGTGCAACAAGATCCGTACCGCCTGTACTTGTTTTCATCTTCAACATTAAGCCGATACCTAGGCCAATCAAAATTCCTCCAATAATAGAGCTAAGTACAGCTTCTAAATGAAAAAGTCCTTTTAACGGGTTTAAAACGTCGATAAAAAAGGAAGATATAATCATACCATGTAGGCTGTTGTAAAAATAATCACGATAGTAAAACCAAGCAATTAAAAAGATTGGAATACTAAAAATCATCATCATGAGGCCTGCTTGCAGTCCCCATAAATAATTTACAATTAAGCCAATCCCAATAATTCCGCCATCTAACACTTTGTGGGGGGCTAAAAAGTTGTTAATACCTAAGGATAATAAAAGGCTGCCAATGATGATCATAAACCCTTTTCTTATAAAGTACATGGATTGACCCTCCAAATATGGACATGTTCTATCATATGAATGTACTCGTTCTAAAATGAAGTGAGCAAACTTATTATTTTGTTTTTTGCTGCTTTTAATGAACATCATTTTTCTTTACACAAAAAAGGTAGATAAAAATGCTAATTATGGAGGCGGTAAGGTTGAGTGAGGTAAAACATAATAGATTTCTAACCTTGATGAAAAAGGGGAATAAATCCTCTGCAGTTGCTATGATTGGCAATAGCGTAATTGCAGCTTCAAAAGCCATTGCCTATATTATGAGCGGTAGTGGTGCTATGTTTGCATCCGCCATGCATTCACTGGCTGATGCAGTTAATCAGGGATTTGTTTTTATAGGGAGTGTTCTTTCTGAAAAAAAACCGACACGGCAATTTCCGACCGGTTTTGGCCGGGTAATTAATATCTTTTGTATGATTGCGGTTATTGTGGTCACAATTATGGCCTACGAAACAATAAAAGAAGGCCTGCACTTGATGCAGCACCCTGCTGACCATACAGGCGGATTTTGGTTGAGTATTATTGTTCTTATTATTAACTTAGTAGTTGATGGAGCCATTCTTTTGAAGGCAATGAAGGAAATTTTAAGAGAAGCAAGAGTCGAGAAAAAAACAGGAGCTGGAATTGTTGTTAGTGCATTTAAAAATGTTCGTCGGGCAGCACCGCCAACCCGTTTAGTTTTTTATGAAGATATTGTCGCTGTAACAGGGGCATTATTAGCCTTGATTGCAATCATCGTAACAGCCTTTACTCAATTTAATCTTTTGGATGGCGTCGCAACATTGCTGATTGGCTTTTTAATGATCGGTGTAGCATTTAGAGTAGGGTTTGATAATATGATGGGTTTAATTGGTGTAGCTGCACCTAAGGATATTGAGGAAAAAGTGTTAAAAACCATTTTAAGTGATGAAGATGTTACAGATATTAAAAAGCTTAGAATCCTTCAGGAAGGCCGTTATTATCATGTTGAAGGGCTGATTGAGTTAAGAAAAGGTCTGTCACTTGCCGTTGCAGATGATATAAAATTCAGGGTTCAGGATCGGATCATATCCGATCAGGATATTACCGATGTTACCCTAAGTATTATCGAAGATGACGGAATCGTGGATTTGTCCCCTGAGCGGTTAAATGGGCTTATATAAAATAATAGAGGCAGTCTAATTGACTGCCTCAACTTTTTTTATTTAATAGAAGAAGGGCCAACTAATGTTTCAGGGGAATGGCCAAGAATTAATAAGGAGATTTTTGCATATCCAATCTTTTTATAATGTGAAAGGAAATCAGCTATTCGGTCATAATTTTCATCATCCCTTAGGTTTTGAACTTCCTTCTTATACAAACGTAATACAGAGCCATAAACAAAGTTGGGAGTATAATGCTCAGCTTCTTCGTCCATTAAAAGACAGCCCATATATTGATAGTTGAATTGCAATGCACGTGTTAGATTGACAACATGCATTAGCTTTTTAAAGAGTGTGGGAAAGTCTTTCTTGAATGTCTGCAGAGCTTCATTGGTCGATGTTAATTCAGCTTGATTCGTTACTAGCATCATCCTTCTCTCCTCCTAACTTGTCCCATGGTTTTCTAACGGTAATATATTCAGCTAATTCCTTGCTTTTTTGTCTTCTTAGTCGTCGCATTTCCGCTCTATCTTTACCAGTATTGTAAAGAAACTTTTCTTCTTCCGTTTCTGGAATGATTCCCGGCACTTCAACAGGCTGTTTGTTTTCATTTAACGCTACAAATGTTAAGAATGCTGTTACTGCCATTCTGCGTTCGCCTGTCATCATATCTTCGGCAATAACTTTACAAAAAATTTCCATAGACGTCTTGCTGGTGTAAGTGACAAATGATTCAATACAAACGGAGTCAGTTTGGTGAATAGGGCATAAGAAATCGATTGAATCAGTTGATGCTGTAACACATTCTTTGACTCTTGAATGTCTTCGAGCTGATAAGGTAGCGACATTATCAAGCTTTTTCATCAAAACTCCGCCAAAAAGGGTATTATAATTATTTAAATCGCATGATAATACTTGGTCAGTACTAACAATACGGCTTTCCTTCGTTTTTTTTGCTTCCATTTTTATAACTTCCTTTCATCAAGACTGACATTAAGATGTACGGCTTTTTCTGCTGCCGTAAAGGCTAAAAATGGCTGGTACCAACAAAAGATCATTTCTATAGAAAGGTTTGTTAACCTGTTACAAGTGTACGCCTGCGCTAAAGGTAAGTAAAATGGTTAATTTTTATCTGAAGTATAGCTTTTATCTATGTAAATGATTTCAAAATAAAAAGAGGATTCATCTAGTGAATCCTCAAAAACATATTTCTGTTGGGTAAGGTATATTTCGTTGTTAGTCTTACAATGGGGCTTTCAAATGTTCCTTCGTAAATTGTAACCATGCCTTTGCTGCATGGGAGAGGTATGTATTTTTCCCCCAAATAAGGGCAAGATTCCAGCTAATGGATGGCTCTATTACCCTTACTGCCCGGACATTTCTATTGAGATGGCGGCAAATGCTTTCTGGAAGCAAAGAGACGCCAAGTTTCGAGGCAACCATTTCTTCAATAAATGCCCATTGTGAGCTTTCAGAAATAATATGCGGATTAAAGCCAGTCTGATTGCAGGCAGAGATAATATGATCATTCAATACAAAGTCTTTGTTGAACAAAATAAACGATTCATTTGCTAGTTCTGCTAAATGTACTTCATTTTTTTCAGCTAAAGTATGGGAAGGATGAATGATTAGCTTCAAGTCTTCTTCCATAAAAGCAAAATGTTCAAAGATGTCATCCTTTGTTGGAAGCACAACAACACCAGCATCAAGAATATGTTTATCCACATCATCTTCAATTCTTTTTGATCCGTCCTCAACAAACTGGAAGGTGATCCCAGGGTATATTTCATGAAAACTTCCAATGATCTTGAGAAAAGCATGGGCATCAAAAATTGGGGGCAAACCGATTCTAATATGGCCTTTTTTCAAACCTAAAAGATTGTCTACTTCAATTTCTAAATTAGTAAACGCTTTGTCGATCAATTTTGCTTGTTCTAATATAGTTTGTCCCGTATCTGTTAAAAGCAGCTTCTTTCGGGAGCGGTCAAATAATGTCACTCCTAATTCCTCTTCAAGATTTTTAATCATTTTACTAATCGTAGGCTGAGTAATAAACAATGACTCAGCTGCACGTGAAAAGCTGCCCATATTGGCCACTTCAATAAAATATTGTAATTGTTTAATATCCATAGATCCACCTGCCTTATTTCAAACGGGCAGCCACCTACCTAAGATGGGGGAGAAGCAAAGGAAAAGGCAGGTAATATAACTTCCCGAATATCCAATAAGTTTCACTTTATCATGAAGTCTGAATTTCAAGTAGTTGAAAGGTGATAAGCATTGACAGGTGCATTAAATGGTTTGTTTACTTTTGTTTTGAGTAATAATTGTGTTTCAAATATTAATCGGTCTAATTCTTCGCTGTATTTAATTGTTTCAGGATTATTGATTCCTTTTGTTTGCGCAGTAACAATCATCAATTTTCTAACTAAGTTAATTTTATTAGTCAATTCAGAGTGCTCATCTATATTCATCATTTTTATAGCTCCCACAACAATTATATTAATTATATCCTTTATTATTAATGATTTTGATAGATTTTGAAATGCTTTCGACAATTCTTCTATGAAAAAGACATTTTTTTCTCTACCATTCCTAGTAGATTGACAAAAAGAATCAAATAGATCCAAAAAGAACCAAAATATCTTACTTGTTTTTTAACAATGAAGTTTTTTATGTTAATGTCTGCAGCTGATTACTAAACGTGTTTACCAGAGCTGAATTTTAAATGTTAAAGTTCGCATAACATGGATAAATTCGGAAAAGATAAATTCAACTAGAAAAGAATTGAAAAGGTGAATTAACGGTATATATTTCAATAGTCGGTATAGCAAGTTGGTTAGGGAGGTGTGTTTATGAGTATAAATAGGTGGATGAAGCTGCTTAGATCAACACAAAAGGTTATGAATAAAGATGCTAAAAAACAGCAAAGTGAAACAGATTTTTTAACAGGAATCATTGAGGAAGATTTTTATAAAATTAAACGATTGTTTGAAGGCTCTTTTGATTTTACGTTTCGAAAATTTGAAATAAATAATGCGTATACAGCTATTGTTTTGTATCTTGATGGTCTAGTAGATATGAAAAGAATGGAAAATACTATCTTAGAGCCGTTATTAAACCAAAATGAGGATTTTCTGAAAAAGAGTCAGTTAACCCTCAAGGATATTGAAGATGAAATCAGCTCAAGCCAAGTAAAGAAAGGGGAAACGATCCAACAAATTGCTGATCACCTCTTTATTGGCGGGACCGTGTTAATCATCAATGGATTTAAACAAGCTCTATTTATAAGTGAGCAGTCTTGGCCGCAGCGTTCCATTGATGAACCGGCTTCAGAGGCTGTTGTTTTAGGGCCGAGGGAGGGCTTTACAGAAAATATTCGCGCGAATACAAGTATGATACGCAGAAGAATCCGTACACCACAGCTAAAATTAGAAAGCATGAAGGTTGGCAGACTTTCTAAAACAGAAGTGATTATCACGTACGTTGATGGTATAGCGGAGGAATCATTAGTTAAGGAAGTGCGAAAAAGGCTGCAACAAATAAATATAGATGCGATTGAGGATAGTGGATATATTATTGAATTTATTGAAGAGAAGCCCTATTCGGTATTTCCGCAGGTTTTACAAACAGAAAGACCAGACCGGGTTGTCGGCAATCTTCTTGAAGGAAGAATAGGGATCATTGTTGAAAACAGCCCCTTTGCTCTGGTTGTACCGGTAACCTTCTTCCAAATGATGGCTTCCCCGGAGGATTATTATGGAAGGTTCATGATGTCTTCCTTTATTCGGTTTATTCGTTATTTATTTTTATTAATTGCTTTATTGTTCCCTTCTATTTACATAGCTGTAACAACATTTCACCAGGAATTATTACCAACAAACCTGTTGTTTAGTGTTGCAGCTTCAAGGGAAAAAGTTCCCTTCCCAGCGGTTGTAGAAGCCTTATTAATGGAAATTACCTTTGAGGCTTTAAGGGAAGCGGGTTTGAGGCTGCCGAGACCAATTGGATCAACGGTTAGTATTGTTGGCGCCTTAGTTATTGGTCAAGCCGCAGTTGAGGCAGGAATTGTGTCGGCACCACTTGTTATCGTTGTATCGATTACCGGGATTGCTTCGTTTATGTTTCCCAGCTATAGCATGACAGGGGCCATTCGTCTGCTTCGTTTTTTAATGATGTTTCTTGCAGCCTTGCTCGGCTTTTACGGAATTCTTCTAGGGGTATTTTTTATCCTTGTTCACCTTGTTCAGCTCAGATCATTTGGTGTCCCTTACTTAGCGCCAATTGCTCCATTCAATTTTAATAACCTCAAGGATCTCTTTATACGGGCGCCTTGGTGGAAAATGGATGAACGGCCTGAACAGGTGGGAAAAAAGAATTTGAAAAGGCTTGGTGCACAGAATCGTAAAAACTAGACGTTCTCTTAAAATAGGCAGGATGGTGCTAAGATGAAAACCACTAAATTTTTATTTATTTTGCTCATCTCATTCTTCTTGCTGACTGGGTGCTGGAATCGAATTGAGATCAATGATATTGCTATTGTTACTGCTGTTGGAATAGATCTTATAGAGGATGAAGAAATTCGTTTAACTCTTCAAGTAGCGATTCCTTCAAAGCTTGGACCAACTACTGGACCGGCTGGCAGCGGGGAAAATAGTACATTTATGATTTCAGATACTGGCAAAACATTCTCTGAAGCCTATCGACATCTTCAAGGGAAACTGTCAAGACGAATCTTTTTTTCACATAGCAGGGTGTTATTAATTGGGGAAGACTTTGCAAGGAAAGGAGTCTCCTCTATTCTCGATTTCTATTCAAGGTATCATGAGCCTAGGATGAATAGTTATATTATGTTTACAAAAGGAAATGCCTTTGAAGTCATTAAAAACAAACCTAGTTTAGAGAGTGTTACTGCTGAAGAGACAAGAGAACTTACAAAACTAAGTGTAGGGCTTTCAATCAATATTAAAGAATTTTTAGATATGTATCTTACAGAAGGGCTGGAACCTGTAGCTCCTCAATTTGCTACAGAGCCTTTGGAAGTAAAAGTTAAAGAGAAATCAGAAGAAACGCAAGCGATCATAGGTGCAGCAGTATTTAAGGGAGATAAATTAGTAGGATGGATGAACGACTCTGAAACGAGAGGGATTCTATGGTTAAGGGATCAAATGAATCTTGGCGTCATAACAGTCAAGGTAGAAGAGGAGAAAGGCGGCGGCAATATTAGTGCCAATATTATTCGATCTGAAACAAAAATTGTTCCTGAAATTAAAAAAGGCGAAGTCAAAATAAACGTGAATACGACTTCAGAGATGAATGTAATGGAGAATGCTTCAGATTTAGATTTAAATAATTCGAAAAACATTGAGAAATTACAGGAACAACTTGAAAAAGAAATTCAGACTAGAATTCAAGAAGTATTAGTTAAAGCGAAGGATGACATAGGCTCAGATATTTTTGGCTTTGGTGAAGCTGTATACAAAAAATACCCAAAACAGTGGAATGAAAAATATAAAAAGGATTGGAATGAAAGGTTTAAAGAACTAGACGTTTCGGTTCATCCAAATGTATATGTAAGAAGAATCGGCTTAACGAAATAGGACTCATATCAATTAAAAGAAGGATTGGTCTATGTTTAAGATTATACTTATCGTGGTCATCTTTATTATTATTTTTGCTAGTGAAATACCGAAATTAATAAAGAAAAAGGAGATTAAAGAACTGCTTGTCTTTTCCTTTTTAGGGCTAATCGGGTTTATTTTGAGTATTTTAGTGGTCTTACGGTCTTTTATTTAGGCTGTTTTTGAAAACTTTTTGCTATTTACAAACTAGTGCAGATTGGATATCTCCACTCCAGAAGCTCGCTTTACGCTAGGCATACATGGTGAGCTCCTTTGCGTAAACGTCTGTGTGGCCAACAAGACTGTCCCGCTGCTACCTTGTCTTGCTGCAGCGCCCAGCCCCTCCAGGGTTTAGCCGCTCTTGAATTAAAGACAATGAACGTATTCTATTCAAGAGCGGCTTATTTGCCTAAGGCTGAACAGGGGCTTCTGCATTGCGAATCAGGTATTTCAAAGCCGAAACAGAAGAATAATGTTCAATTTTACATTAGAGCGAACCACAGGTGTTCTGTTACTCTCTGCGGTTCGCTTTTCTTGTATTTTAAAATAGGAACTAGTATCTGCTCAAGTATTGGGAGTTGGTACCTAGCGGTTTTATGCAAAATTTGTTAATGTACTTTCCATTGCTGCACGGATGACTTTTGCAACTCCATGCTCATCATTTGTAAAGGTGACTTCATCACATATTTCTTTAACCTCATGTCTTGCATTCCCCATTGCAACACTTTTGCCAGCTAGTTCTAGCATCGAAACATCATTCATGCTGTCCCCAATTGCCACAGTGCTGGTAATTGGGATGCCTAATTTTTCGGAAAGCTTCCTTAATGCAATTCCTTTTGATGCGTCTTTGTGTTCCAGTTCAAAATTATGATGGGCAGAGGAGACGATGGTCAGCCCATCGATGTGACCAAACTTCTTCCAGCCTGCATCAAGCTTCTCTTCGAAAAATGAAAAGGCAAGGATGTTATAAAGGTCAGCACCTGATTCTTCAATTTCCTTATAAGAGTGAATGAAGGAAAAGCCTGTTTGACTAAATTGTTTGACTAAGGCTTCCTTTAACTCCGATATGTGAACGTCCGGGTTTGCACTTTTAATACGATCAATCTCAATTTCCAAAAGCTCTCTTCCTTTTTGAGGAGTATAGATGCATTCATTACTAAAAACTTCGTAATAATAGCCATCCTCTTCTAATGAACGTAAAATGTCATAAGCTAGAGCAGGTTCAATTGGCTGTGAATGATAAAGATTACCTTCAGGGTCATGAATTGTAGCACCGTTTGCCCCGATTACCCAAGTTTTCACGCCAGTATTTTCAAACAAGGCTTTTACATCAAAATGGGCACGACCTGTTGCAATTACAATCTCGATTCCTGCTTGTCTGGCTGCCTTTATGGCTTCAAGGTTTTCCGGGCTTATTTTGCTTTTACTAGTTAGAAGCGTGCCATCTAGGTCAATCGCAATCAATTTTGTCATGGTTAAAAACCCTCCTGCAATAATTTGATTAAAGAGCTATCAGTAATTCCACCCCATGTTTTTTAAGTAACTCTTGAAAACTCTCATCGGGTTCTTGATCTGTGATAAATAAATCAATATCTTGCAAGGTTGAACAGCGAAAATAGCCAGTTACTCCAATTTTCGTGTGGTCGGCTAAAAGGATAACCTGGTCTGCCTGCTGCATCATTTTGTGCATAACCATCCCATCTTCTTCATGGGCAACAGTGATGCCATTTTCAGAGAGGCCATAACAGCCTATAAATGTTTTGTCTACATGATATTGGGAAAGCTTTTCAATGACGGATGTTCCAAATAAATAACGATGCTCCTTATGAAATTCACCACCAAGCAATTGAATACGAGCATGAGGATTTTTTGATAAGAGATCTGCTTGGTTAATGGAATTGGTGACAATGGTACATTCAAGTTCCATTAAATGTTCAGCACAAGCCTGTACGGTTGTGGAGGTATCGAGAATAATCGTATCACCGCTATTTATTAGTTCTGCAGCTTTTTTACCGATCCGTTTCTTTTCTTCTGAGACAAGGCTTAGACGATTAGAATAGTCCTTAATGATATGTTTAGTAGAAGGGAGAATAGCTCCGCCACGTGTCCTTATAATTGCTTTTTCTTCCTCGAGTCTTACTAAGTCCCTTCTCGCCGTATCCCTTGAAATATCAAAGATTTTGCAAATTTCGTCAACAGATATTCGTTTTTCTTTTTTTAAATAATCAATAATCAAACGTAATCTTTCTTCTTGGTACATGTCATCAGCCTGCTTCTTCTTAAGTATTTATAAGTATATATAAGCATTTGTAATTAATTATAAGGTGTTTTCCGCCATACAGCAAGGTGAATGATTCTGTAGGTAAGTAATTACCTTCTGCTTTTGGTTTTACATTGTTACATATGGTATAAAGGGAATAGGAATAATGCAGGAGTTACAACGTTGAAATAGGTGAAAGCATGAATGAAAGACAAAAGGAAATCCTAATGATTTTATTAACCGAAATTGGAAAGCCGTTGTTTGTTCAATCGATTGCGGAACGTATTGGGTATTCAGAGAAAACAGTCCGCAATGATTTTAAAATCATTGAAACCTTCTTAAACGGCCATTTAACTGCTAAGCTGGTACGTAAACCTGGCTTAGGTGTTTACATAGAAATTGATGAAGTGGAAAAGACTCAGCTTTTTAAAATGCTTCAGGAGACAAGTTCGATGCAGAAGGATGTTGAGGAGTCTTTTCGGGTTATGCAAATTGCTTATCAGTTATTAATGAGTAAAGCGCCTGTTTCAGCTCAGGAGATTGCTGAAAAATATTATGTGAATAAATCCGTTATCAAAAAAGATTTAGATACGATTGAAAAGTGGCTGGATCAAAAAGGCTTAACTTTAGTTTCAAAGCAGAAGGTCGGGGTAAGTGTTGAAGGGACAGAAACAAATAAAAGAAAGGCACTTGCCCAATTACCAGAACTGAACAAGGATACAGCAGAGGGCGCCGACTTTATCTCAAAGCAGTTTTCTTCCCATGAAATAACGATTATTCAAGGAGAACTAAATGATTTCCAGCGACAATACTCACTATTTTTTACAGATGAAACAACTGAAAGATTAGTTATTCATATTCTCATGATGATCAGAAGAACGAAGCTGGGACAAGCGATATCACTAGCTAAGCAAGAACTTGAGTATCTTTCTGAGAAACAGGAATTTAAATGGGCCTCCACATTTTTAAAAAAATTAGAAATCATTTTTGTTGTGCATTTTTCAGAGGAAGAAATCGCGTATTTCACGCTTCATTTATTAGGTGGAAGGCACCGCCTTCCAAAGCATCATGGAACAAGTGAAAAGACTGATGATTTGCAAGGGCGTGACCAGCATGCGGCAATTATCGAGGATCTTCTCAAGCAAATGACAGAACTAACAAAGCTTGATTTTACGGATGATGACTCATTAAGAGAAGGACTATCCATCCATTTATATTCAGCTTTAAATCGGATAAAATTTGGTCTTACTGTCTCAAACCCGATGCTTAATGAAATAAAAAGAATGTACCCATATATATTTGATTCTGTTATTCATGTCATCGAGGAACTCAACAACAAGTTTTCTATTTCCATTCCTGAGGAAGAGGCTGCATATTTAACCATTCATTTTCAAGCTTCGATTGAGCGGCTTCGCCAAAATCATAGAAACAAATTGAATGCCATTATTGTTTGTCATATGGGGATTGGGATGTCCCAATTGCTAAATGTAAAGCTTGAGAAAAAATTTCAATCACTTAACATCATTGATAGTATCGCAAAAGCTGATTTACGAGAATATTTAGACCATCATAATCTAGACCTTATTATCTCAACCATTGATCTAGTCGGCTTAAAAATTCCTCATATAGTCATTTCTCCTTTATTAGAAGGAGCAGAAGAAAAGAGACTAAAAGAATTTATAGCCCAACAAACAGCTGGCGCAAATCAATTGAATTCTGCATTGGTTCAGTATGTCGAAACATCTGCTTTGTTCTTACAGTATAGCAGCGAACATCGCTTTAAAATCATTGAGGAGCTTGCTAATGCATTATATGATGGGGGTTTTGTCGGTAAGGAATACGGCTATAGTGCCATCTTAAGAGAAAGAATGTCAGCTACAACGATTGGCTCAGGAATAGCGATTCCGCATGGAAACCCAAAGCTTATTAAGAAGCCTGCTATTGCTGTCGCAGCACTCAAGCATCCGATCGAATGGTCAGGAGAAAATGTTTCATTGGTTTTTATGCTGGCCGTCCCAAATCAAGATCAGCAAACAACAAAGCAGCTGTTTCGTGAGCTATCATCAATAAGTGAGCAGCCAGCACTGCTGAAGAAATTAACTGATGCCAGATCAATTGATCAATTTTTATCATTGCTAAAATGAGACTTTCATAAGCGGAGAATTCTTCAGTCTCACTGATGGATATCCGAGACTATTATGAATAAACTGCCACGACTTTATGTTTCGGCTTACTTGGACAACAAGCTTCGTTGGTCTTAACAGGCAGTTATTCCCCATTTTCTTCTTAACTAGTAGTGGTTACTGCCCATTAAGATTTGTGATAAGGAGATTAAAGAAGACATAAGAGCTGTCTCAACAGGGTCTTGCCCTTACATTTAGAGACAGTCTCTTATGGTTAATCATTATTTAAAATACTTTCCTCTAAGACTGAAAACTTATCTCCGTACACCTTTATGATATGTCTTTCTCCCCAAGCACAAAGAGAATCCAAAATTTCTTTTAAGCTCCAGCCATATTCGCTAAGCTCATACTCTACCTTTGGAGGGATTTGATTATATACGATTCGATTAATAACTCCATCTTCCTCTAACTCACGCAGCTGTTGAGTTAACATTTTCTGTGTAATCGATGGCATGAGACGCTTTAACTCACTGGTTCGTTTTTTCCCATGTGTTAAATGGCAGAGGATGACGCATTTCCATTTTCCTCCTATAACCTCTAAGGTTGCTTCAACTGAAATATTATATTTCTTTTGCTTCATAAAAATCCTCCCATTTAATAGGTACTAAAAAGTACCTATAGAACTTTAAAGTATCTATATCACAAAAAAGTGCGTACTTTTCTTTAAATTCCTTATAGCTCATAATAGCATTTGCCGGCCGATCTTTACCATACTTTCATTATTTTATACGAGCAATAAAACCAAGTCTCACTATAGGTTTTGCTCTAGGATAAACATTTACACGTAAGAAGGAGGAGAAATGATGGCTTTAGATAAAAGACAAAGTACATTCGCGCTGCTCGCATTAGCAGTCAGTGCATTTGCTATAGGAACAACAGAATTTATCAGTGTAGGATTGCTTCCATTAATTGCAGAGGATTTAAACATTCCTGTCACAACGGCGGGGTTAACGGTTTCCTTATATGCATTAGGAGTAACCTTTGGAGCACCGATCCTTACGTCTTTAACATCAAGTATGTCAAGAAAAACGCTGTTACTTTGGATTATGGTTATTTTTATAATAGGTAACGGTCTTGCAGCAAGTGCTACTAGTATTGGCGTTTTATTAGTTGCCCGGATTATTTCTGCATTTTCACATGGTGTCTTTATGTCCATTGGATCTACGATAGCAGCTGATCTGGTGCCAGAGGATCGCAGAGCAAGCGCGATTTCAATTATGTTTACAGGATTGACGGTTGCTACTGTAACAGGTGTACCATTTGGAACGTTTATAGGTCAGCAATTTGGCTGGAGACTGGCCTTTATAGCAATTCTTATTATTGGTGTCGTTGCTTTCGTTGCTAATAGCATGCTTGTCCCGTCAAATTTGCGTAAAGGTAATCGAACAACTTTTCGTGACCAGTTCAAGCTGATAACAAATGGCCGGTTATTACTATTATTCATTATTACGGCTTTAGGCTATGGAGGAACATTTGTTGTCTTTACGTATTTATCTCCATTGCTTCAGGATATAACTGGCTTTGAGGAAAGTACAGTTGCGGTTATATTGCTTGTTTACGGAGTTTCAATTGCGATTGGAAATATGATTGGCGGGAAGTTATCCAATCAAAATCCACTTGGTTCACTGTTTTATATGTTTATTATCCAAGCAATTGTCCTTTTTGTTCTCATGTTCACTGCACCTTTTAAAATAGCAGGTCTTATTACGATTATATTAATGGGTTTACTAGCGTTCATGAACGTGCCGGGACTGCAGGTATATGTCGTCATTCTAGCGGAGCGCTTTGTTCCAAAAGCGGTAGATGTTGCGTCAGCAATCAATATTGCAGCATTTAACGCAGGAATCGCAATTGGTTCTTATTTAGGCGGTATGATTACCGATTCCATTGGGCTTATTCACACCTCATGGATCGGCTCGTTAATGGTTGCAGCTGCTGTCATTTTAACAGGATTAAGCCGGGCGCTCGAACGGAAGGATCGGGTTGTACAATCTTAATTTTTTATAAGAAAACAATGTAAATTCTCATAGCTGACATTGCCATATGTTGATTGGAGACGAAGGCTAATGGCACTGAAAACTCCAATCAACAAACAGGCAAGTAACAGATCTTAAAAGAAAAAAGTATAAAGCATTAAATATCACGGAGGTTATATAAAATGATTAAAAATTTGCAAGATACAACAATTTTGAGTAATGGAGTAAAAATGCCTTGGTTTGGTCTGGGGGTATTTAAAGTAGAGGAAGGCCCTGAACTGATCAATGCGGTTAAATCTGCGATAAAGCATGGCTATCGCAGCATTGATACAGCAGCTATTTATGAGAATGAAGCCGGTGTGGGACAAGCGATTCGGGAAGCTATGGAAGAAACAGGCATAGCTAGAGAAGAATTATTTATAACGTCAAAGGTTTGGAATGCTGATTTAGGATATGAAACTACCATTGCTGCATATGAAGAAAGCTTAAAGAAACTAGGTCTGGATTACTTAGACTTATATCTCATTCATTGGCCGGTGGAAGGAAAATTTAAATCGGCATGGAAAGCATTAGAGACTCTTTATAAAGACGGAAAGATTAAAGCAATAGGTGTAAGTAATTTCCAAATTCACCACCTAGAGGAACTAATGAAGGAATCAGAAATAAAACCGATGGTAAATCAGGTAGAATACCATCCGCGTTTGACACAAAAAGAGCTTCAAGATTTTTGTCAAAAACATGGTATTCAAATGGGGGCATGGTCACCACTTATGCAAGGTCACTTGTTAGATAACGAAATACTAAAAGAAATTGCAGAAAAGCATAATAAATCCATTGCCCAGGTTATTTTACGCTGGGATCTGCAACATGGTGTTGTGACAATACCAAAATCAATAAGAGAACAGCGAATCATTGAAAATGCTTCAATATTTGATTTTGTCTTATCAGATGCAGAAATGGAAAGAATCGACGGTTTAAATCAGGACTTGAGAGTTGGCCCAGATCCTGATAATTTTGATTTTTAATGAAAAGTTAAGCTAAACATAATGAAGAGGCTGTCTCAAAAAAAGGTCGCATGACCCTATCTGAGGCAGTTTCTTTAGTTTTAGTCTTTCATTCATTAAAACTGTTTTGCAATTTCTTTAAGAACCTGGTTAAAAACAACCTTCTCTTAAAAAACAGCCTTTATTAAAAAGAATAATTATGTTTTTGTGATATAAACTACCATAAATATATTCATTTCCCTCCTTTTTTCCGCAGCAACGGTAAAAAAATGATCTTTTTTTGTCGAATTCTTGCCGTATAGTAAATGTAAGCGATTAGAGATTGTACAATAGGAGGTTACAGCATGAAGCTGTTAGCGATTACATCATGCCCGAATGGGATTGCACATACGTATATGGCTGCAGAAAATCTACAAAAAGCAGCTGATAAATTGGGTGTTTCAATGAAGGTTGAAACCCAAGGCTCCATTGGAGTAGAAAACGAATTTACTGAAAAGGATATCATGGAAGCTGATGGGATTATTATAGCTGCTGATAAAACAGTAAATAAGGATCGTTTTGCAGGTAAAAAGCTATTAGTTGTTGGTGTTCAAGAAGGGATTCGCAAACCTGAAGAGCTTATCCAAAAGCATATGAAGGGCGAAGTGCCGATCTTTAAAGGGGAAACCAAAAAAGCCGGTGATGACAAGGAGGCGAAGAAGGAGAAGCAAAATCCAATCTATCGTCACTTAATGAATGGTGTTTCCTATATGATTCCATTCATTGTTATCGGTGGTTTATTAATTGCTGTTGCTTTAACACTTGGAGGAGAGAAAACGCCTGGCGGACTGGTGATCCCAGAAGATTCTTTCTGGAAATCAATTGAAAAGCTTGGCGCAGCCTCCTTTACATTCATGATTCCAATTTTATCAGGGTTTATCGCATATAGTATTGCTGACAGACCTGGATTGGCTCCTGGTATGGTTGGCGGCTATATTGCAGCAAATGGCTCTTTTTATGGAAGTGAAGCAGGTGCTGGCTTCATTGGCGGAATTATCGCTGGGTTTTTAGCAGGATATGTAGCATTGGCCATTAAGAAAATGAAGGTGCCAAGAGCAATTCAACCGATTATGCCAATCATTATCATTCCTGTGTTAGCATCATTAATTATTGGATTAGCATTCATATATGTAATTGGTGCACCGGTAGCTCAAGTATTTGAATCATTAACAGCTTGGTTAGCGGGTATGCAAGGCTCAAGCTCCATCTTATTAGCGCTTATTCTTGGCGCAATGATTTCGTTTGACATGGGTGGTCCTGTCAATAAGGTTGCCTTTTTATTCGGATCGGCAATGATTGGTGAAGGGAACTATGAAATTATGGGTCCGATTGCAGCTGCGATCTGTATCCCTCCAATCGGAATGGGGCTTGCGACATTCTTAAACAAAAAGAAATATCAACCATCAGAAAGAGAAGCAGGTAAAGCTTCGTTTACAATGGGGTTATTCGGAATAACTGAAGGGGCTATCCCATTTGCAGCTCAGGATCCATTCCGTGTTATTCCAAGTATCATGGCAGGTTCTATGGTAGGTTCAGTTATTGCGATGATTGGTAATGTAGGAGATCGTGTTGCACATGGAGGTCCAATCGTTGCGGTGCTTGGTGCGGTAGATAATGTCATCATGTTCTTTGTCGCAATCATAGCTGGTGCATTTGTTGCAGCAATACTAGTAAATATTTTAAAAAGAGATGTAGAGATCGTGGCGATTCCAAACGAGGAGCCAACAGATCACGTTGAAGTTCCTGCCAAAGAGAAACAGCCAGAAAAAGATGATCAAGCAGCTGGCGATGAAGTTAAGAAATTAACGGATCTTACAAGCATGGAGCTGATTGATACAAATCTAGACGGCCTATCTCGAGACGATATTATTGATGAAATGATTGCGAAGCTAGACGCTGAAGGGGTACTAACATCAAGAGAAGAGTTTAAACAAGCCATATTAAACCGTGAAAATGAAAGCTCAACTGGTATTGGCATGAACATCGCGATTCCCCATGGTAAATCAGATGCAGTCACGAAACCGAGAGTGGTATTTGGTATTAAGCAGGATGGTGTGGACTGGAAAAGTCTTGATGGAACGGAAGCAAAATTGATCTTTATGATTGCCGTACCAAAAACGGGCCAGGGTGATGCACATTTGAAAATTCTGCAAATGTTGTCTCGAAAATTAATGGATGATCATTTTAGAGATCAATTATTAGCAGCTAAATCAAAAGAAGAAGCTTTTGCTCTGTTAAATGAAATTGAATAAGATTGCATCTTTACATTTTCAGCCTTTCCTAATAATCTTATTAGGGAAGGCTTTTTTAAAGGGTGAATAATGATGTATTTAACCATTTCTGAAACGGCAGAATATTTATCACTGTCAGAAGAAATTGTGACAAGTTTAGTGCTGCAAAAGAAAATTAGAGCTATATATGATGGAGAGCAGTATCTTATTTACAAAGACCAATTTGAAACTCATTTTGAGCAGTTAGAAAAGTACAAAACATTATATGATGAATATATGAAAGAACCGATTCCAGAGGATGTAGATGTCAAGGATGAGGATTAATGAAGAGAAAAAGAACTGGGTTTTTACTGTTAGAGCCCAGTTCTTTTTATTTTAGTCAAATCGCTAAATCTACTGTCATTTATTATTAATTAATGTTATTATTATTGATAATAATAATAAAAAGAGGAGAGTCATGTATGAACTCTATCGTAGAAGAATCGGTTAGTTTCAGAAGTGACGTCACATTAAAAGGTACACTGGCACGTCCTAATACAGAAGCATATCAGAATCCAGCGATTATTATTATAAACGGTTCAGGTGGGGCAGATAGGGATGGAAATATGAAGAAGCCTGCCCTTATGTCAGATTTATACAAAGAGCTCGCCCCGTTTTTTGACAGATTTAGGCTTTGTTACGTTGCGATATGATAAACGCTCAATCGGTGAAAGTGAAGGAGACCCAAAAACAAGCGGAATGCTTGATTTAGTTAATGACATAAAAAGTGCCATCAACTTTTTGAGGAATCACCCTAAAGTTAACAGTGATCAGATCATTTTACTTGGTCATAGTGAAGGGTGTATTTTGGCAACAAAGGTAAATGAAACACTCCCTGTTACAGGATTAGTACTGCTCGCAGGGGCAGGCACAAATTTAAAAGAACCAATTATTTATCAAAATCGTCAAACAATCAAGGAAATAAAGAACCTCAAAGGCATAAAAGGAAAGTTGTTAAGGCTTCTTGTTAAAGAACATAAAATTGCAAAGCAGATTGAAGAGCTTTTTAGCAAAATGGAAGGCTCAACCGGTGATACAATCAGGTTTAAGATGAAAAAGATGCCGGCAAAGTGGTTTAGAGAGCATTTCCTTTATCGTTCTGAAGATGTCCTCGAGGCCTTGAAACAGGCGAATTGTCCAATTTTTGCTATAACAGGGGATAAGGATGTTCAGGTAAATTTGGAAGATTTAAAACGAATTGACGATCTTGAAAAACCAAATACAAAGACAGTGGTCATTAAAAACATGGACCATATGCTGAAGGAATTTAAAGGAGAGAAAACGGTTCTGAATTTATTAAAGCAATATAAAAAAGAAGCAAATGAGCCAATACACAAACATTTAAAAGATGAGCTAAGTGACTGGTTAATAAAATACTATGTAAAAAGCTAAATTTATTCGCTTTATAGGCTCTGATCCCTTTATTATTGGGGACGGAGCCTTTCGTTTTGTTCGTCTGTTTTCAATTGTGAAGATTATGTCGAATTGTGTAGATATTTTGAGATATTTGTAGATTGATAATGCTTTGTTCGTTATAATGGTTAAGGAGGATGGTATATGATAAGGGGAGAAAAAAGTTGCAGCAATCAAAACAACTTAGAATAATAGGGTTTATTACGCTGATTGTTGTTATCGCTCTAGTAGGAACAATTGTGCTGAAAACGAAAGGGATTATGCTAGAGGCAGAGACTAGCTCTAGCAGGACAATAGAAAAAACAAAGGTGACGATTCTTACCTCAGACGTTGTAGCTGATCAAAGCTGGGGAAGCCTTGCCTATAAAGGCCAGCTTAAAATAGAAGAACAGTTCCCGGTGAATGTTACACTATATAGTGAAGTCAATACGGAAAAATTAATGTTTCAAACGATCAAAAAAGCCATTCAAGATGGATCTAAGCTGATTATTGGCCATGGCCGGGAGTTTTCAGAGGTTTTTGCAACCTCAGCCCTAACCAATCCGGATGTGCGATTTGTGACCATACATGGGACAGCAAAATATCCTAACCAAACGGTTTACACCTTTGACCAGGGTGAAATTGAGTATTTTGCAGGGTTAGCTGCTGCTCTTAAGACGAAGACTAATAGAGTAGGGGTTATTAATCCAACGAAATCAGGAGATGAGTATCCTGAATTTGAAACAGGTTTGGCCTATTATAAACCAGAAGTAAGTATTTATACGAAGGTTGTTGGAAGCAGAGATGATGGCAAAAAGGCTGTTGAGTTGATGAAGGAGTTACTTGCTGAAGGTGTTGATGTTATTTATAGCAAGGGCAATTCCTATAATCGTGATGTGATTGACTTGGCAAAAAAAGAGAATGTATATGTGATCGGTTATCTTGATGATCAATCCTACATGGGGAAAGAACATGTTTTAACAAGTGTAATGAATGATGTTTCACAAACTTATGTAGCAATTATGAATGATTTTTTTAGCGAAAAGGGTATGAATTCTGGTAAAGTTATATTAAATGAAAGCCATGGAGTCTATAGTTTAGCTCCTTTTGGACCAATGTTTACGGAAAAAGAGATTCAATTTATCAAAAAAGAGATGAAGAAGTATGATCGCAGGGAATTAATGTTTCCTTAGAGGAGGAAAGGAATTGTGATGAAGAAATTAAGTAGAAATATGTCTTTTCGAACGAAGATTCTCACAATTCTTCTTTTATTAACCGTTGTGCTAAGCGGCTTTTCGCTTATCTTAGTCCAATCAATAGAAGACATTACCCAGGTTAGTAATAAAATCAAGGAGCGAAACATCCCTGAGCTTGTTTGGCTTTCTCAGCTGGAGAAAGAGCTGGATGTCAAAGAATACATTGTTAAAAATGCTATCAAAAACGAGATGTGCTGTGAGTTGACCAAGGAGTATCAAGCATATGCTTCTTCTGATCTTACGGAGAGAAATGAGGATTCAATTCCTAAATCCCTCGAGCCTTTAATAAAAAGCATTAATCTATTGGATTTCATAATTATCAATAATGTTCAAGGACTTCTCAATTATAATGATAAAAAAGCTGCAGAGGAGTATATTACTACCCAGTATCTCCCGCAGCTTACTGAGTTAAAGAAAGATTTAGAAGCAGCTAAGGAAGCGTCCTATTCGCGACTAGATGGACACTCTAATTCATTTACTGATATTATAAAGAATTCCTTGTGGCTGTTAATATTATTAACCACAGGTGCAATTGCTTTATCTATTTTTGTATCTTACAGGATTAGTGCCAGTTTAACGAAACCAATCGAAACAATGATCGATAAAGTGGACCTGATTGCAAATGGGAGATATGGATTAACGCTTGATTCCCCAAATCAGCTAGAACTGCAGCATTTAACCCATTCCATTAACCAAATGTCAAGCAGGCTGCAAGAATCGTTTAATACGATCTTAAATGACAAAATGTATCGTGAGCAAATTTTGAACTCCTTGCCTGTAGGAATCATTACAATCAATGATCAGACCTCTGAAATATCGTTGAACACAGCAGCCGTTAAGCTGCTGCATACAAATGAACTTCAGGTAAAACAGCTGGCTTCTAGTTATCACAATCAAGAGAATGAGCTGTTTTGGAGCATATTGTCGTCAAAGAAAAATGACAAGCATACGAAGGTGCCTTTTACTACTTCTGAAGATGAACGCTTTCTATTAGTGTCGCAAACAGAATTATTAAATCAAAACCACCTCGTGATTGGCCGGATTATCAACTTTATTGACATTACAGAGACAGATAAACTGGAGAAACGTATTCATCAATCTGAAAAGCTGGCGGCTGTAGGGGAAATGGCTGCAGGGGCCGCACATGAGATTCGCAATCCGCTTGCAGTTGTCCACGGTTTTTTATCGTTAATGAATCAATCCTTTTCAGAACAGGATAAAAGCAAGTATCATTTGTCTCTCATTATGAAGGAGATTGAACGTATTAACGTTATTATTGAAGAAATGCTGCTATTATCAAAGCCGGGGGCACCAATTAAAAGAGAAACCTATCTTGAGGATATTTTAGGTGATTTCCTGCCGCTGATTATTCATTCATCTGAGGAAGTTGAATTTACTATCAAATTGGATCGTATTCCTTTGGAAGTAGATGCCAAGCAAATCAAACAGGTTTTCCATAATATGATCCGAAACAGCATAGAAGCGATGGGGGGAAAGGGTGTTATCTCGATTTCTTCACAGGTAACTGACAAGGACTATCAAATCTTTTTAAAAGATTCAGGTCCGGGCATTCCTGCTTCTATTATGGATTCCCTATTCGAGCCTTTTTCTAGTTCAAAGGAAAATGGTACTGGTTTAGGGCTTACGATCGTCAAGCGGATTGTGGAAAATCATGGTGGCTGTATTAAATTGTATGAAACATCAGATGCTGGCACTACTTTCCTTATAAGCTTGCCACTAACAAAATAAAAAACAGAATCCTTTTGGGAAAAGGATTCTGTTAAGATGTGGCATAATTAATTTTTGTCAAAGAGAAAAGAGATTCCTTGTTGAAATGGTATTGAATCTTCTTGGAAGCGCTTATGCTGGGCGGAACTATTGTTGAAGTGGTAGCAAAAGTGCTTGAGATCGGTTTTTAAGGCCACAATTCTTGTTGAATCGATAAGTAAAAGTGCTTGAGAGTGGATCTGAAGACCAAAACTCTTGTTGAATCGATAGTAAAAGTCCATGAGAGAGGTTCTGAAGACCAAAACTCTTGTTGAATCGATAGAAAAAGTGCTTGAGAGCGGTTCTGAAGACCAAATTTCTTTTAGAATTGGTAGCAAATGTCTTTGAGCGAGGTTCTAAATGCCAAAACTCTCGTAGAATTGGCAGCAAAAGTCGTTGCTAATGCCTCTTAAGAACAAGCAATAAAAAGTTAATTATTTTTCCTTAATAAAACTGAAAATGACGTGTGAATTGTCACACGTCATTTCTTTTATTTCGGTACTCTGTTTTTTTTGCATTTATTTTAGTTTAAACGAGCTCTTTAAAGATACAATTCTGTTAAAGACCTTTTTTTCTTGAGTAGATTGTTTAGGGTCAACATTAAAGTATCCGTGACGGAAAAATTGGAATTTATCATGTTCTTTACTATCTTTCATATTAGGCTCGATGAACCCTTGTAAAACTTCTAGTGAGTTTTTATTAACATAATCGAGGAATGTTTTTTCCTCATTGTTATCCACGTCTGTTTCGACATCTTCATTTTCACTATTATCAAGAATCAATGGTTCATATAAGCGGAATTCTGCAGGAATTGCATGCTTTGCATCAACCCAATGCAATGTACCTTTTACTTTACGTCCAGTAAAACCTGTACCGCTCTTTGTTTCAGGATCATAAGTACAATGGATTTCAATGACATTTCCAGCTTCATCTTTAATAACTTCCTCACATTTGATGAAGTAGGCATGTTTTAAACGCACTTCATTTCCAGGGAAGAGACGGAAATATTTTTTAGGAGGATCCTCCATAAAGTCTTCCTGCTCAATGTAAATTTCACGAGAAAATGGAATTTGTCTCATCCCCATTTCAGGTACTTCCGGGTTAATTTCTGCGTCCAGCATCTCAACTTGATCTTCAGGATAGTTCGTAATGACAACCTTCAATGGCTTTAAAATTCCCATTGTACGTGGAGCTTTTAACTTTAAGTCTTCTCTTACGAAGTGCTCAAGCATTGCCTCATCAACCGCTGAAGATCCTTTAGATACACCAGTTTCCTTGACAAATTCACGGATGGCTTCAGGTGTATATCCTTTTCTTCTTAAACCTGAAATGGTTGGCATTCGTGGATCATCCCAGCCGTCAACGAAGTTTTCATCAACAAGTTGCTTTAGCTTACGTTTACTCATGACAGTATTTCTAATGCCTAAACGCCCAAATTCGATTTGCTGCGGTTTATTTTCCATTTCACATTCTTCAATTACCCAGTTATAAAGAGGTCGTTGATCTTCAAATTCTGTTGTGCATAATGAATGGGTAATTCCTTCAATGGCATCCTCTAGCGGATGGGCGAAGGCATACATCGGATAAATGCACCATGCATCACCAGTATTATGGTGTGTTGCATGTGAGATCCGGTAAATAACAGGATCACGCAAATTTATATTAGGTGAAGACATATCAATTTTTGCACGAAGCACTTTCTCACCATTGGCGAATTCACCATTACGCATTCTTTCAAATAAAGCTAAGTTTTCATCAACCGAACGATTTCGATATGGGCTTTCTTTTCCTGGCTCAGTAAGTGTACCGCGATATTGCCTAATTTCATCTGCTGTTAAGTCATCTACATATGCTTTTCCCTTATTAATAAGGAGAACAGCACGATTGTACATTTCTTCAAAGTAATCAGAGGCAAAAAACAAACCATCCCATTGGTAGCCAAGCCATTCTACATCTTTCTTAATCGCTTCAACGAATTCAGTATCTTCCTTTAATGGGTTTGTATCATCAAAGCGTAAGTTTGTTTTTCCATTAAAGTCATCAGCTAATCCAAAATTAATGACGATCGATTTTGCATGACCAATGTGTAAGTATCCGTTAGGCTCTGGAGGGAAACGAGTATAGACATAATCACGTTTTCCTGTTTCAAGATCCTCTTTAATGATGCTTTTAATAAAGTTTGAGGAATTGTGTTCCAAATCAGATCAAACCTTTCTTTTATATGTAAAAATAAGTTCTGCCTTCCATTATACCAATTCATAAGCAAAAGGTTAATTTTCGAAATGAATTTTATGATAATAGTATATATATTTACATGAATCGTTCATCTGTATACGAGCTGAATGAAAATAAAAATCTATAAAAAGGAATTTTTTGGGTGAGGGGGAATTATGATATATGGTGTGTGTTTGAAAGTATTCTGTATATGGCAGAGTGGAGGAAAAATATGAAACGAGAATCAAGTTTTAAGGAGTTTCTGCGGAATCGGTTTGTAAGAGCTATATTGCTTTCGGGTTTATTTTTGCAGATTGGAATTTGGGTAAGGAATTTTGCTGTTCTATTATTTATCATGGAGCAAACAAACGAGGACCCTTTTGCTGTCTCGATGATTTCTGTTGCAGAGTATGCACCTATCTTTATTTTTTCCATAATAGGCGGAACATTCGCGGACCGGTGGAAACCCAAACAAACGATGGTATGGTGTGATATCTTAAGTGCACTTTCGGTTTTTGCTGTATTAGTAACATTGGTATTTTCAACATGGCAAGTTGTCTTTTTTGCAATGCTTATATCGTCAATTCTATCGCAATTTTCACAGCCATCAGGAATGAAACTGTTCAAGGTTCATGTTCCAGAGGAGCAGCTTCAAATGGGAATGTCCATTTATCAAACGATGTTTGCTCTTTTTATGATTATTGGTCCTGTAATAGGAACGATTATTTATCAACAATTTGGCATTGAAATATCAATCGCCATCACGGGTGTAATGTTCTTGCTTTCAGCTACGGCGCTTATGTTCCTTCCTGCTGATAAGATCGTAGATAGGTCGTCTGTGAAAACAACTGTGTTGGATGAGTTTGTTCAGGGATTTAAGTATGTGGCAAAAAATAGATTCTTAACGATATTAGGAACCAATTTCTTTGTTGCAGGTTTAGCTATTGGCTTAATCCAACCATTAGGAATCTTCATTGTGACGGAACAACTTTTAATGGAAAAAGAATTCATTCAATGGTTTATGGCAATAAACGGCGTAGCTATGATTATTGGCGGAGGCATTGCCTTAGCATTATCAAAAAAAATTACGCCTATTCGAATGCTTGCTGCGGGTATGATTGTAAATTCAGTCATGATTTCAATTATAGGATTTTCAGAGATTCTTTGGCTCTCTTTAATCGCCCAGTTTTTTACCGGATTAATGATGCCGGCGATTCAAATTAGTATAAATACAATGATTTTGCAAAATGCAGAGGAATCGTTTGTTGGTCGGGTAAATGGGATCATGACACCGTTATTTATGGGAGCAATGGTGCTAATGATGAGCTTAGCCGGTGTATTAAAAACATGGATAGGCCTTGTTATATCTTACCAAGTTTCTGCTATATGCATGATCATAGGCGTAATTCTTGTTCTCCCGCTCGTCATGGAAAAGCCGGTGAAAAAGCAGATAAAGGCAAATGTATAGTGATCAATCATGTTATCCCTTTTTGAAAATTATCAAAAAAATAGTTGACAAGACTTCTATACCCGATTAAAGTAAATATATTCTTAATTTTACTTAATTGCATAGTAAATCTCTTATCAAGAGTGGCAGAGGGACTGGCCCTATGATGCCCGGCAACCGTTCTTTTATAGAATTGGTGCTAATTCCTGCAAAACCTATATTAGGTTTTGAAAGATAAGAGAGGAGACTCCTATATACACATGTGGCGAAACCTCTCTATCTTTGAGAGGTTTTTTTGCGTCTAAATGAACTTAATTACCTCGAGTTCAAGAGTAAAGGAAGAAAAAATGATAACAAAAATAGAAAAGGGGAGTTTACAAACATGAAAAACAGACGATTTAACTCTGCATTTATTTTCATACTTGTCCTTACATTGTTCGTAACAGGCTGTTCTTCAAATGGAGCTGAAACAGCTGAACCTGTAAAAGGGAATCCAAACGTATCATTGGAAAATGTTCCAGAACGCTTTGCTAAGGGTGAAGGAGCAAAAATTAAAGTCATCCGTAAAATCGGCGGTGATGATCATACAGCACAATTTTTAGCTGGTGCGAAGGAAGAAGGTGAAGCATTAGGCTTCCAAGTTGATGTATTTACCGCAAATGGAGATACAGCAAAATTCCATGATGCAATCGCACAAGGACTTGAAGAGGATTATGATGGATTTATAATTTCTCACGGGGATGATGCAGCAACGGTTAATGCGGTCCAAAAGCTTGTTGATGCTGGAAAAAGCGTAGTTACCTTCGACTCTACTGAAGAATTATCTCAAATCGAAGGTGTAACATTAACTTCACAGGATGATGAAGCACTTGCTACATTAGCATTAGAACAATTAATTAAAGATACAAATGGTGAAGCAAATATAGTGTACCTTTGGGTAGATGGCTTCCCTCCAATGGTAAGACGTAATCAAGTTTATCAAGAAACATTAAATAACAACCCTGGTATCAAAGAAATTGAGCGCTTTGGTGTAGCAGCTGCAGATACTTCGGTGCAAACACAAAATGCAGTAGCTGCGATGCTTAATAAGCATCCAAAGGGTGAAATAGATGCAATCTTTGCTACTTGGGATGCATTTGCTATTGGAGCAGCCCGGGCGATTAAAGAAGCTGGAAGAGATGAAATCAAAATCTATGGAATTGATGTTTCGAATGCAGACCTTCAAGAAATTCAAGATAAAAGGAGCTCTTGGAAATACACAGCAGCCGTTGATCCAAAGCTAATTGGGGCAGTAGATATGAGATTACTAGCTAAAAAGCTAGCTGGTGAGGAAACGCCGCAAACTTATAATCTTGAGGCTTCACTCATTTCTCAAGAGACATTATTAAAAGCAAGCGAACCAGTTAATATGGTGAATCTTGCAAAGACAGTAGAAGGCTGGGGGCAATCAACAGCATTTGAAGAAGAATGGATAAAAACATTAAAAGAATATTATAAAAAATAACATGTATTTATTTCTTCATATAACAAAAGGGTCTAACCTCCAAACAAACACTAATATACGGAGCTTCCTGCTAGATTAGGCTCTCAATATATGTTTGGGGGTTAACCCTTTTTTAAAAGGTGAAAAAGAGGAAAATTCTTGTCTGGTTCTGAAGCACAGGACGTGCAAGTGCAGTCATGGGAATGAGGAAGCATTTTTGACTGCCATCGTCTAGTTCTTTAAGGCGCTTGCGGTTTTCTTAGTGATTTAGGAGACTATAAGACATCCAGCTCCAGCGCCTAGCCCCTCGAGGTCATAAGCCAAATTGGAAATGAAGGAAAAGAACGCCTTCTATTCCAATTCGTCTTATGTTTTTCGGGGCTGTTCGAGGCGCTTACGCTTTTGAAAGGGAGGAGGAAAGCAAATTGAATCAATCAATCTTAGAAATGAAGGATATCTCAATTGAATTTCCAGGTGTGAAGGCACTGGATTCTGTAAATTTTATGATGAAAGCTGGTACAGCCCATGCCCTAATCGGAGCAAATGGAGCTGGGAAGTCTACTTTAATGAAGGTATTATCAGGCGCATATGCCCATTACACAGGATGCATCATTATAGATGGTAAAAAGACTGAGATCAGAACACCAAAGGATGCACAGGAGAATGGCATTCAAATTGTTCATCAAGAGGTTGATACAGCCCTTATCCCTTATTTGACAGTTGGGGAAAACATCATGCTGACAAGAACGGTTAATGATATGGGAAAAAAGCAATTTATAAAATGGGCAGAGATTCATAAACAAGCAGCAACTATTTTAAAAAGCTTAAATATCCGTGTATCTACAAAAAAATTAGTTAGTGAACTGTCATTGGCTGAAAAACAAATGGTGCTAATCGCCAGGACGGTTTCAACAGATTGCAAGTTTCTTATTTTAGATGAACCAACAGCACCCCTTAGCCATTCAGAAACAAAAGAACTATTTCGCATTGTTCGGGAGCTAAAAGATAAGAATGTAGGGATTATCTTTATTTCCCATCGCCTCCCAGAAATTTTTGAAATCTGTGATGAAATGACGATTATGAGGAACGGGAAGCTAGTATCACATGAGTTTGTTGCTCAACTTACACCAAATAAAGTTGTAGAGTTAATGTTAGGAAGAGAGCTTCAAGAACAATTCCCACAGAAGTCTGTTCAAGTAGGAGGCGTGCTATTTGAGGTCAATGCACTTTGCGATGCCGGTAAGCTAAGAGATATATCCATGACTGTCCACAAGGGTGAAATTGTAGGGATTGCTGGATTAGTTGGAGCTGGAAAAACAGAATTATGCAAAGCATTATTTGGAGAATCAAGGATAAAGACAGGTATAGTTAAGCTTGATGGAAAGGTGCTTTCATTAACAGATCCATATCAAGCAGTGAAGCAAGGAATTGCCTTAGTGCCTGAGGAAAGAAGAAAAGAAGGGATTCTTGTAAAAGAATCTGTGGCCACGAACTTAACATCAGCTAATTTAGGTGCCTTTACAAAGGCGTTTAGTTTCTTAAACAGAAAAGCAGAGAAACAGAAGGCGTTAGAACTGATTGACAGTCTTGGGATAAAAACTCCTTCAGAGGAAGCAATTGTTCAAAATCTTTCGGGGGGAAATCAACAAAAAATTGCGATCGGTAAATGGCTAATTGCTGATGCTGATGTTTATATCTTTGATGAGCCGACAAAGGGAGTCGACGTTGGCGCTAAAAAAGATATCTTTGAATTGATCAGCGGTTTGGCGAGAAGAGGAAAAGCAATCATTTATGCATCCTCCGAGCTTGCGGAGATTATTGGAATTACAAATCGAGTTTATGTTTTATACGACGGTCAAGTTGTTAAGGAAGTAGAAACAAATGTAACGAACGAAGAAGAACTATTAATTTATTCAACAGGAGGCAAATAGGGATGAAGCAGTCAAATCCTGTACATGCAAATATTCCGTCAAAAAGGCCATTTGATCTCTTTCAATTTTTATATAGGTATGGAACGATCTTAACGATCTTTATTCTTATTATTGTATTTGCCTTATCAAATCCAACGTTTATCCAAGGCAATAATCTTATAAATATCTTACGCTCCATTTCAATTGTAACCATTATCGCGATTGGTATTACGATATCGTTATCAGTCAACGGATTTGATCTTTCAGTTGGATCTGTGGCATCCTTATCAAATGCGATTGTTATATCAATGTTTGTCTGGTTTTCTCAAAACACGTTTATAGCGATCCTTTCTGCAGTAGCGGCATCATTGATAGTAGGTGCATTAAACTCTTTTATCATTGTAAAATTAAAAGTTCCTGATATGCTGCTCACGTTAGCAACAATGTTTATCGTACAAGGCATTGCCCTCACATACACAAGAGGGGCAACCATTTCACAGAATATGGTTATGCCTGATGGAACATTTTCAACAGGACTTATCAGCCCTGCTTTTGAAAAAATCGGACAGGTCCCATGGATCATCATCATTATGGTCATTGTGGTTGCGGTTGTTCATATTTTTCTTACCTATACAAAGCATGGACGATATATGTATGTTATTGGGGGGAATATAGAAGCAGCAAGGCTGTCAGGGATTCCTGTTAATAAATATAAAGTAGCGGCTTATCTATTATCTGGATTGTTTGCTGCAATAGGAGGCATTGTATTAGCTTCCCGGGTTATGACGGCAGAAATTAATGCAGGAGCACCATATTTAATGGATGCTGTTGCAGCAGCATTTATTGGATTTTCAGTGCTTGGAGCAGGGAAGCCAAATGCATTTGGCACATTTATAGGTGCTGTATTGATAGGAATCCTCCAAAATGGACTTGTCATGATGTCGGTTCCTTACTATGCAATGGATATTGTAAAAGGTACCGTTCTAGCATTTGCACTTGCTCTTACTTACTATAAACAAAAATAAGAATAAGGCTGTCTCAAATGGTTTTTATCCTTCCTGAGGCAGCCTCATTCTTTTATTGTGATGTAAATATACAGAACGAAAGTGCATAAATATAACGAATTTTATAAGTTGAGATTCATAATTTAAAAAGGTAATTCTTGTCATTGTATCTTACAAATTGGTTGACAGATTTTTGTAAAAACATAAAATATAAGGAAAAATGGGGTTTGTTATTAAATAAATTGAAAATAAATTCTATTCTAATAAAAGTTTTTTATACATACTATTGTATTTAAATACATATACTGATATACTTCATACATGCATATCTTATATCTATAAAAGAGAAAAAGGTAGTCATAGTTTAAAAATGTTTATATGCTTTTTTATTTGGATAAATAATTATATGGCTACATAGCAACTTGAGTTTTCTGAATTATCTTATTATAGGGGGATTAAGGGGGAATTAAAGATGAAAAAAGGGATATTTTCTTTAATAATGGCTATTGCCATGATGATGGTTTTAGCTGCTTGTGGAACAAGCCAGGAGACTTCTGGAGGGGAATCAGATGATACTGGAAAAGCTAAGGAAAAACTTAGAGTTGTAACAGAAGCCAATTATGCACCTTTTGAATATCAGGACAAGGGTGAAGTAGTTGGATTCGATATTGATTTTATCAATGCTGTTGCAAAAGAGGCCGGCTATGAAGTAGAAGTAGTAAACGTTGGCTGGGACCCATTATTCGTTGAAGTAAAAGATAAGATTGCAGACATTGGCTTATCTGCGATAACCATAAACGATGATCGCAAGCAAACATATGATTTTTCGGTACCATATTTCCTATCAACAAATAAAATTTTAGTCCCTGAGGGCAGTGACATAAAATCTGCTGAAGACTTAAAGGGTAAAGTCATTGCAGTACAAACAGGTACAACAGGTCAAGAAGCAGTTGATAGTATAGTAGGAAAAAATAATCCTGATGTTAAAAAGTTTGAGAATAATAACTTAGCTATTATGGAGTTAAATAGCGGCGGTGCAGAAGCTGTAGTTGCAGATAATACGGTTGTTGAAGAATATGTGAAAAATAATCCAGATAAAAAGTTAAAGGTGGTAGAAGATGCCGATAGTTTTGCTGCTGAATACTACGGATTAATGTTTCCTAAAGACAGTGAATTAAAGGCAGAGTTTGATGAGGCCATTAACAAAATATTAGACAACGGGAAATATACTGAAATTTATAATGAATGGTTCGGTTCTGATCCGGATGTTGAAAACTTAAAGGCACAACAGTAAAGTGAGACTTCATTCAGTTGAGGGGTAACCCAACTGAAAGGTAGTGAAACTTATCGGATCATTACGGGCAGTTATCACTACCTTCTTTGAAATTTTATGAAATCAGAATCTAAAAGGTGCTGGCCTTACTGCCCGTTATGATGGGATAAAGTGAGACTTCATTCAGTTGAGGGGTAACCCAACTGAAAGGTAGTGAAATTTATCAGATCGTTACGGGCAGTCTTATTACAACCCGTTATGAGAGGGAAATGGGAAAATGATTGCGTATCATCTTAGAAAAGGTGCTGCGCAATTTTTTAGGAGAAAAGAAAGTATAACTTTTTATACTTAATTTTGGTGTCTAGCTCTACCGCCTAGCCACTTAGGAATTGAAGACAAAAAACGTCTTCTATTCTTGAGCGTCTTATTTGCCTGAGGCTAGTCAAGGTGCTTGCGCTTTTCTTATGGGGGATAGGAAGATGGATTTTCGCTTTGATATTATTATTGAATATGCTCCGTTTTTAATAAAAGGGATGCTGCTAACAATTGGCTTATCACTCGCGGGGATAATCCTCGGCATGATTCTCGGGCTAGGAATCGGGCTTGGGAAAATGATGCAGAATAAATGGTTGGCACTTCCCTTTAATTGGTATATTACGTTCTTTCGCGGAACGCCGTTATTTGTACAAATATTGATAGTTCATTTTGGTGTAGTGCCCCTATTTACAGGTGAAACAAATGGAATAGCAGCCGGAATTATTGCACTTTCCTTAAATGCTGCTGCTTATATTGCCGAAATTTTTCGAGGGGGCATTCAATCGATTGATCGCGGGCAAATGGAAGCAGCGCGCTCACTGGGTATGAATCATTTTCAAGCAATGAGGTATGTTATTTTGCCTCAAGCCATAAAAAGAATGATTCCTCCGTTTGGCAATGAGTTCATTGTTTTAATAAAGGATTCCTCTTTAGTATCTGTTGTTGCGGCTCCAGAGATTATGTATTGGGGCCGTGCGATGTCAAGTCAATACTATCGTGTATGGGAACCATACTTAACGGTTGCATTGATTTATTTAATCCTTACACTATCGCTTAGCTTCCTGCTGAATCTACTTGAAAGAAGGCTGAAGACAGAATGATAACTGTTCAACGATTAAAAAAATCATTTGGTTCAAACGAAGTATTAAAGGATATCAATGTACAAATTAAGCCGCAAGAGGTTGTGGTGGTAATTGGACCATCAGGCTCGGGTAAATCAACATTTTTACGCTGTTTGAATTTGCTAGAATCGATAACAGGCGGTCAGGTTACATTGAATGGCAGCGATCTGACAGATAAGAAGACAGATATTAATAAGATCCGTGAAGAAGTCGGGATGGTGTTTCAGCAATTCAATTTGTTCCCGCATAAAACAGTCCTTGAAAATATTACATTAGCTCCTATAAAAGTAAAAAAAATAAGTGCAAAGCAAGCAAAAGAAAAAGGAATGATGCTTTTAAAAAAGGTTGGCCTGGAGGAAAAGGCACATGCCTATCCTAGCTCATTATCCGGGGGACAAAAACAGCGGGTTGCAATAGCAAGGGCATTAGCGATGGAGCCAAAAATCATGTTATTTGACGAACCTACGTCAGCTTTAGATCCTGAAATGGTCGGTGAAGTTTTAGAGGTAATGAAGCAGCTGGCCAAGGAAGGTATGACAATGGTAGTTGTCACGCATGAAATGGGTTTTGCAAAAGAAGTTGGAGACCGCGTAATTTTTATGGATGGTGGATATATTATAGAGGAAAATGAACCGAAACAGCTATTTGACCAACCGCAGCATGAAAGAACGAAAGCTTTCTTAAGCAAGGTATTATAACAGATCGTTTACTTACTATTTTTTAGTAAATTGAGTATAGGCTATAGAAGATGGGAGACTGCAGGGTTAGTCTCCTTCTTATTTGGCAAAAATCACATCGTTTGTCCTCTCTATAAAAACAATTGTTTTTATAGAAAAGAAAACTCTTGATTATTTACTAAAAACAAGCGATAATAAAAACTAAAATTTGACTGAAAATTATAAATAGTAGGAGATGTGGACATGAAGGTCGTAAAGTTTGGCGGTTCCTCCTTAGCCTCAGGAGAACAGCTTAAAAAAGTATTGGAAATCGTAGTTTCAGACCCAGAAAGAAAGGCTGTCGTTGTCTCTGCTCCAGGGAAACGTTATTCTGATGATATTAAAGTAACGGACTTGCTTATAGAATGTGCGGAAAAGCATTTAGCAAATGAATCTGCTGAAGATGTGTTTGACACAATCATTGAACGATATGCCAGCATTGCCAGAGAATTAGAGATTTCTTCAGATATTGTTGAAACTATTTCAAAGGATTTAAAAGATCTTTTAAATGGAGATAAAAGCAAACCGGAAAGTTTTTTAGATGCAGTTAAAGCAAGCGGCGAGGATAATAACGCAAAGCTGATTGCCGCTTACTTCCAGCATAGCGGTGTGGATGCACAATATGTCAGTCCAAAGGAAGCAGGCCTATTAGTATCAGACGAGCCTGGAAATGCACAAGTATTGCCAGAGTCATATGAAAATTTGTATAGGTTGCGTGATCGTTCAGGAATTATTGTATTCCCCGGATTTTTTGGCTATAGCAAAAGCGGAGAGGTTTTAACGTTCTCAAGAAGCGGATCAGACATTACAGGCTCCATCCTAGCAAACGGAATGAAAGCTGATCTATATGAAAACTTTACAGATGTTGATGCCGTTTACTCAGTAAATCCTAATATTGTGGAAAACCCAAAGGAAATTAAGGAATTAACATATCGTGAAATGCGTGAGTTATCTTATGCAGGCTTTTCTGTATTCCATGATGAGGCGTTAATCCCTGCATTCCGTGCCGGTATCCCTGTGAATGTAAAGAATACCAACAATCCATCGGCACCAGGTACAAGAATTGTTAATGAGCGGGCAAATACAAATGGACCGGTCATAGGAATCGCTAGTGATAAAGGTTTCTGCAGCATTTATGTCAGTAAATATTTGATGAACAGGGAAATCGGCTTTGGTCGTAAGCTCCTGCAAATCCTTGAGGATTACGGTTTAACTTATGAGCATGTTCCATCTGGTATTGATGATGTAACTGTTATCTTACGACAAAATCAAATGGATAAAGAGATTGAAGAAAAGATAACCGACCGAATTATGACTGAATTACAAGCAGATGAGGTCATTATCGAACACAATCTTGCTTTGATCATGGTTGTTGGGGAAGGTATGCGCCATAATGTAGGTACTACAGCACGTGCTTCTAAAGCACTTGCAAATGCCGGGGTAAATATCGAAATGATCAACCAAGGCTCTTCAGAGGTAAGTATGATGTTTGGCGTAAAAGAGCCGCAAGAAAACAGCGCTGTACAAGCATTATATAATGAATTCTTTGTTGCAGTACTTGTTTAAGCTTCTAGTGGTTATTTAGATAAAGACGTATCAGAAAAGGGTCTGATCAACAAAAGTAAGATAAAACCTTTTAATCTTACTTTTGGAGATTGACCCTTTCTTAAGGATTAAGAACTATCAAATCTCTGTACTTTGGATAAGTGTCCACAATCAAGACCCAGCGCCTAGCCCCTTTATGGTCTAGCTAAAATGAAATTGAAGGCAAAAAACGCTTTCTATTTTATTCTGGCTTATTTGCCCTAGGGTGTTCAAGGCACTTGCGCTTTTTTTCTTGAAATAAGTTATTTACATCGGCCAATTTTTACAAAATGAGTTATTCTGCCAAATGTTTTCGTGTATACTTCTTGGTAACGAGCAAAATAACGGAGTTGTGAAGAAAATGACAATAGCGGAAATAGCAAAACTTGCAGGCGTTGCCAAAAGTACCGTATCAAGATATTTAAACGGCGGTTCGGTGGGAGAAATAACAAAATTAAAAATAGAACGTGTCATTAAAGAAACAGGCTATATTCCAAATACTTTTGCACGAAGCTTGAAAGCCAAAAAGACGAATATTATCGGTACGATTGTTCCTAGGCTTAATTCGTATGCAACATCACAGACATTAATCGGAATTGATGAAGAGCTGCGCGATCAAAACTACCAGCTATTAATATCCAATACAAGTCAAAACTTAGAACGCGAGATTGAAAGTATATATAGTTTAGCCAATCAAAAAATAGCAGGAATCATCTTGCTAGCTACACAAATAACCGGCGAACATTTAGAGGCATTCCAAAAAATAGATGTTCCGGTATTATTAGTTGGACAGCAGCATGAGCATTGCTATAGCTTAATTCATAATGATGAAGCAGCAGGCTTTGAAATAGGCCGATATGTCCTTAATCAAGGACATCGAAAAATTGCTTATCTCGGCGTAACGGAAAAGGATATCGCGGTTGGAGTCAAACGAAAGCTCGGCTTTCAAAAAGCTGTTCAGGAAGCAAAAGATTGCGAGGTCAATTATTTTGAAACAAGCTTCAATTTGAAAGAAGCCATTAGGATGGTTCCCGATATCTTAGCGGCCTATAACCCTTCAATATTTGTTTGTGCAACCGATAATATTGCATTAGGTGTATTAAAAGCAGCACAGATGGAGGGTTTACAAATCCCGGGAGATGTTTCCATTACTGGATTTGGCGGCTATGAGATAACAGAGATTATTCATCCTGGCATTACAACTGCTAAATTTTTCTATCAGGAAGCAGGGGTCCTTGCAGCGAAAAAATTAATAAAATTAGTGAATGGGGATGAGGTTGAAAAAGTAACAGTTTCAAATTTCGACATCATTCTACGAAATAGTGTTGACAAACTTTCATAATAAAAATATAATTTAGTTGAAACCGGTTCCACATCGGTTTTCGTTTTAATGCGAAACGGAACTGGTTCCTATTAATTTTTTTTGACACTTGATGGAACCGGTTCCGATTAAATACTTGTAAAGGGTGATAACAAATGAATTATCCGCAAATTTCAAAGGAGATTTTAGAAGCAATCGGCGGGAAAGAGAATGTTTCTGCTGCCGCACACTGTGCAACAAGACTGCGGCTCGTTTTACATGATGAAGAAAAGGTCGATCAAGCGAAATTAGATGAGATGGATATTGTAAAGGGTACATTTTCAACAGGAGGACAATATCAAATCATTTTAGGATCAGGTATCGTAAACAATGTTTATAAAGAGCTTTCCACATTGACAGGCTTAGGGGATATGTCAACAAAAGAGGTAAACAGTGCTGGTTCAAAGAAAATGAATCCGCTTCAGCGATTTGTAAAAATGCTTTCTGATATTTTTGTTCCGATCATCCCGGCAATTGTTGCTGGCGGTTTATTAATGGGAATTAATAACCTATTAACGGCACAAGACTTATTTATTGATGGGATGTCACTAGTTGAAGCGAATCCTGGCATGGCGGATTTGGCTGCCCTCATTAATACGTTTGCAAATGCCGCATTTGTCTTTTTACCTATTTTAATCGGGTTTTCCGCAACACAACGATTCGGCGGCAATCCTTATTTAGGAGCAACATTAGGAATGCTAATGGTTCATCCAGATTTATTAAATGGATGGGGCTATGGTGAAGCTCTGACAAATGGCGAAATACCATATTGGAATATCTTTGGTTTTGAGATCGCAAAAATTGGTTATCAAGGCACGGTCTTGCCTGTACTGGTTGCTTCATTCATATTGGCAAAAATAGAAACAAATTTAAGAAAGATTACACCATCATCATTGGATAACTTATTAACACCGCTTTTATCTATTTTTATTACTGGGATATTAACCTTTACATTTGTAGGTCCTATTACCAGAACGGCAGGAAATCTATTATCTGATGGACTTATTTGGTTATATGATACAACTGGCTTTATTGGTGCAGCTATATTCGGTTTCGCATATGGACCGATCGTAATAACTGGTATGCATCATAGCTTCATAGCTGTTGAAACACAATTGCTTGCCGATCTTGCCAAAACAGGAGGTTCGTTCATATTTCCAGTTGCTGCCATGTCAAACGTTGCACAAGGGGCAGCAACACTTGCTGTACTGTTAATTGCCCGTGATGCAAAGGTAAAAGGTGTAGCATCGGCAGCAGGTATTTCTGCCTTATTAGGAATTACAGAGCCGGCAATGTTTGGTGTTAATTTAAAACTTCGTTACCCATTTATCGGTGCAATTATTGGTGCAGCGGTAGCATCAGGCTTTCTGGCACTGTTTCATGTTAAGGCAATTGCATTAGGTGCAGCAGGTCTTCCTGGTATTATCTCAATTAAACCAGGATCCATTACTATTTATGTGATAGGCATGCTCATTTCTTGTGCGGTTGCGTTTATCGCGACATTCATTTTAGGAAAAAGGGCAGCAACAAAACAGGCCTAGTAAGATGGGGGAATCATTGTGATTCTCCTCTCTTACTTTTTCCTATTTTTTAGGAGAATTCGGGGAGAGAAGTGGGGATACCTCACGTAAAAGATCTGACAGGATATTAGGTTATGACGGTTTAAATGTAGTAAGTCTTAGTATAACTACCGGTAAGAGATAGAGAAAGCCGCTACTAAAGAAGTCTCGCTTCATAAAGAGACAAATATGTAAATGTTAAGGAGAACGATTTATCATGGAATGGACGAAAGAGATGAGGTATCGCCGACTCGAAGATGTAAGTACAGAAATGCTGGAAACAATCAAAAACAATGTGAATAGCTGTCAGTGGAGGCAAAGCTACCATATTCAACCGCCAACCGGCCTATTAAATGATCCAAATGGATTTTCTTATTTTAACGGTGAATATCATTTGTTTTATCAATGGTTTCCACTTGGACCTGTTCATGGTTTAAAATATTGGTATCATACAAAATCAAAGGACTTGGTTCATTGGGAGAATGCAGGGATTGCAATTAAGCCTGATCATGAATATGACAGTCATGGAGCTTATTCTGGCAGTGCCATTGTCCATCATGATCAGTTATATTTAATGTATACAGGAAATACCCGAAATGAGCAATGGGAACGCCATCCCTATCAGGTAATGGCTGTGATGAATAAGAATGGTGAAATGATCAAGCCAAAGGAACCTGTTATAGCTGATGTCCCAACTGGTTATACAGACCATTTCAGAGACCCGAAGCTATGGAAATCAGGTGATGCTTTTTACGCCGTAATTGGCGCTCAAAGGGAAAATAAGACAGGCTGTGCCGTATTATATAAGTCTATGAATCTAACAGACTGGACATTTCTTGGTGAAATGAAAACAAATTTACCTCAGTTCGGATATATGTGGGAATGTCCTGATTACTTTGAATTAGATGGTCATGGTGTGTTTGTTTTTTCACCGCAAGGACTTGAGCCTGAAGGGGATTACTATCAAAATATCTATCAATCTGGTTACTTAATTGGACAAAAACTGGATCCAGATACTCTGTCTTTCTCTCACGGTCATTTCAATGAGCTTGATCGTGGCTTTGATTTTTATGCACCACAAACAACCTTAGCGAATGACGGACGTCGGCTTTTAGTAGGCTGGATGGGTCTTCCTGAGCTTGAATATCCAACAGATAAGCATGATTGGGCACATTGCTTAACCTTGCCAAGAGAGTTAAAGGTCGAAAACGGCAAACTAATACAGCAGCCTGTGCAGGAACTTGCAGCACTACGGAAGAATAAGAGTGTATGGAAAGGACCAATTTCCAATGAAACCCTTCATGTTTTTAATGGAGTTTCTTTTGAGCTGATTTGTGAGTTTGCCGAAAACAGCTCAGAAGAATTGGGGATCGAGTTCCGTGCAAAAGATGATGAAAAAACGATCGTTAAGTATGATAAAAGGCAGAGAAAAATTGTGTTAGACAGAAGTATGTCTGGACAACCTGCCGGGGAGTCATTTGGAACGAAAAGGCAATGCTCAGTAAGAGATGGAAATATCAAGTTTCACTTATTTGTTGATACATCCTCTGTTGAAATTTTTGTAAATGATGGTGAGGAGGTTTTCACAAGCAGAATTTTCCCTAAACAAACAAGCGATGAAATTCGCTTTTTTGCGAATGAAGGCAGTGTAAGCTTGATCGCGGAGAAATGGGAGATATAAAAGAAGAGGAGAATGGATATGGCAGAATTATTTTCGATTGGTGAAGTGTTAATTGACTTTATTCCAGAGCAAAAGGGAAAAGCGTTAAAGGATGTTGTTTCATTTGAAAAAGCACCAGGAGGAGCACCTGCTAACGTTGCAGCAGCGGTTGCAAAGGCAGGAGCGAGGGCATCTATGATTACGAAGCTTGGTACAGATGCATTTGGTGATTTTCTCGTTGAAACACTAAACGAGGTAGGTGTGAATACAGATCGGGTATTAAGAACAGATGAAGCAAATACAGCATTGGCTTTTGTATCTTTAAAAGAAGATGGGGAACGAGATTTTTCTTTTTATCGAAATCCTTCTGCAGATCTGCTGTTAAATGAAGCAGAGATTGATGAGAACTGGTTTGGAGAAGGGGATATTCTTCATTTTTGTTCGGTTGATCTTGTAGAAAGTCCCATGAAGCAAGCACATGTGAAAGCAATCCGTTCGGCTAAGGAAAAAGGTGCAATCATTAGCTTTGATCCTAATGTACGTCTGCCATTATGGCCCAACCCTCAAGAGTGCCGACAAACCATTCTTCAATTTTTACCTGAGGCACATCTTGTGAAAATTTCTGATGAGGAATTAGAATTTATTACGGGAATTTCAGATGAAAAGGAAGCGATCAACTCTTTATTTGTGGGCGATGTAAAAGCTGTGATTTTTACGAGAGGTGCTGAGGGTGCTGATCTGTATGTTGGCGGAGAGTGCTACTGTTCAGCAGGCTACCAAGTAACTGTTCAAGATACGACAGGTGCTGGTGATGCATTTATCGGCGGCTTCTTATATAAGCTTTTAGAAAAGAAAGCTACTTTGCCTCAATTAATCAACATCTTGAAGGAGGAACATCAAGATATCTTATCCTATGCAAATGCAAGCGGCGCTTTAACAACAACAGGGAAAGGGGCCATTTCTGCATTACCGACGAAGGAAAGTATTCATGAATTGATTTTGGAGCAAGTGATCAATAAATAGGTGTTTTATTTGATAGGAAAAGGGGTAAAAGGGTAATAAAAAATATTAGGCTTTAGAACATTTGATTACCCGATAATAATTTCAATAAATGATAATTGTTTTAAATAACAGGATATGATAGAATAATGTCGATTAATGTCTAGCTGTCATTAATTATTCTTTTGTATTTCACTTATTTAATTACTTACTTTCAATACATCTAATTATTAAAATTAATTATTACTTTGGTAAATGGAAGAATTACTAAAAATAAGTCTTTCCGTGGCCTAACTTCATCTTGAGGTTAGGCCATTTTTGTCTTTTGTTAGAAGTTTGGATTAGCTTTTTAATAAGGTAGAAAGGATAAATTTTTAACATAGTTTTTGTTTATCCTAGGCTGTCAAAGCGCCTGCGCTTTTCTTATACTTTCAGAAAGTATAAAAAATTTATGAATGATACTATAAGCAAATTAAGGCTTTCGCCATTAAGACTTGGCGACAAGCCAAGTTTTTCTAATGTTCTTGTCGTGAATGGATTGGGGGGGAAGTTATAAAGTATGATCAAAACGAGAGATAATCATGAAGATTTAACGTATATAAATAGCTATATTAGTAAGGTTTTGAAAAGAAATTTTGGCAAAGGACCAGCAACATGTTATACATCAATTAGTGAAGATAAAATGTTTATTTATATTAAACAATTTATGACTCCAGCAGAGGAGGTATTAATAAGAAATGAAAAAACGTATTTAGTAAACAAGGCAAGGTCAGTAATCTTAGAAACGATTTTTACTGAAATAAAAGAAGAAATACATAATGTATTAGGCATTAGCTATCATCGCATTTATCATGATTGGAATTTTAACGATAATACCGGCTTAATTATACTCGAAGCGGCTAATGCTTTTACCATAACAGGGTTATCCTCCAATAAAGACAGTGTTTCACATACAATTCAAAAAATATGCGCTGAAATCCATAAGATTCCTGAAAAAATAAGCATGACTAAATCGTCATCATCTATTGTGAACATTGAATATACAGGGTTCATGTCCCAAATCGAACAAATTTTATATAGGAAAGGCTATGATGAACTATTATTTGAGTGGACGATGGAAATAAAGCATACATACGGGCAAAATAAACGTTTGATTGAAAGTAGACTCGATACAGCCATTAAAGATATTTTTGTCATTTTTGATTTTGAGCATGACAGATGTACCCTTGTTCTTATGTAAATAAAAATAATTTAAGTCCAAGCAATGCACTGTATGAAGCTTGGCTTTTTTCTCTGACCAAACTTAAATAAGTCTCCTTTTTCAGATGATTATAAACTATTCCAAAACAAGACATACTAAAAAAGCTTGAATTGAATGTTTAACCATTTTAAAAAGGAGACCGAAAAATCAACTTTAGTCAGAATAGGAGTAAGATTGCTTTACTGTAAATCTGTTCCTATGATACCATATACTTGGTTGATGCTTTATAGGCATTGATTATTCGGTTCCGTATTGAAAGAAGTGTTTCGATGCCAATACAGGAGCAATTAAATTATATTAGCGGGTATACAAGTAAATTATTAAGAAAAAAGTTCGGAAGAGGGCCACAATCTTGTCAGTCCATAGCGAATAAATGGCATCTGGTGATTGTTATCAGAGGTTTTCTATCTCCTATGGAAGAGGTTCTTTTAAGCAAAGGGCAAAACAATTTAATTGACTTGACGAGAACAACCATTATTTCCTCGGTACTGGAAGAGCTAAAAGGTGTCATTCAAGTAACCCTGGAAGCTGAAATCGAAGGCTGCTACCATGATTGGAATCTTTCAACGAATTCAGGACTTCTGATGTTTACTTTAAACAATCCAGTCGTTGACATGAATGAGGTGATTCAGCTGGATGCTAACGGAATTAAAGCTGAGGTTTCACGTGTTAGCTCACTCGTTCAAAAAGTTCCAGAACACATAGAACTTTATCCGTTATCAAGTCAAATATTCCTTGTTGAGAGGAAAGGTATCCTCATCCCAATTGAACGTGCTCTCATAATGAAAGGCTTCATTCAAGAGCTCAGAATGACAAAAGATGAGCTTGAGAAAAGGTATTTTTATAATGAAGGCAAATTCGAGGAATTGTTTAACATAAACATCAAGGAAATTTTTATTGATTGGAATTTAAAGGATGATAGATCTTTAATGGCATTCATAATAGATAATAGGTAAATGCAGTGGAAAATCATTTTTTAGATGATGAAAGTCACGTATGGCCTAACTTCTCTTACATGAGAGGTTAGGCCATTTTTTATATTGAATGAAAAAGGCTTCAGAAGAAAAGGAATTAGTATTAGGGAGGTATTGGATGAAGTTTAGAAATTTACTCCAGCGTAGAGACATGCTAACCATTATGGCAGGTTTCTTACTTGGACTCATAGGAATACTCAGTATTCTCATTGAGCTACATGACTTTTTCATCATGTTTATCGTCATCATCATGATTTTGCAGATGTTACTGTTATTGAAAAATAGTAAAAAGGCTGATCAAGCTAAAAAGAACCAAGATCTATCGATTGAGGAAATTCCTCTTCCTGTCATGATAACTGTAGGAGAGAGGATCCAAGAGTTAAATATGTCAGCTGTTCAAGTAATAGGTAAAGTCGATAAGCAAGAGGTGATTGGAAAATCAGTCTTTGAGTTTATCACATATCATGGAAATGGCCAAGTTCCATTCAATTTTAGAGGGAAATTAACAAGGGAAAACGGGCTCACACTGGATGTAGAGCTGTTCTGCAGCAGCATAGGAACCTCTCAAACTGATAAGAAGAAATGTTATGTTATTACGGATATAAGTGGGCTGATAGAAAATGAAAAAAAACTTCAGCATTCCGAGCAGCTCTCTGTAATAGGTGAACTGGCTGCAGGTATCGCCCATGAAATTAGAAATCCATTAACAAGCTTGAAAGGTTTTTTACAATTGTCTTCAAACAGTGAAAAAAATCGAGAAGTGTATAATTCGATTATGCTTTCTGAAATCAATCGAATTAACTTAATCGTAGGGGAGCTTCTGCTTTTATCAAAGCCAAAGGAAATGGTTTTTCGCCCTATTCATCTTTTATCCTTAATTAAAACAGTTGTCACAATCTTAGGTACCCAAGCCATTTTATTTAATATTGAAATTATGATAGAAGCAGATAACGAAGTAAATGAGTTAAACATTAATTGTGAGGAAAATAAACTAAAGCAAGTGTTTATCAACCTTCTAAAAAATGGGATTGAAGCAATGGAAAAGGAAGGGAAGATGGTAATCAAAATAAAAAAGGTAAAAGGATACGTACAGCTTACTTTTATTGATGAGGGAAAAGGCATTTCAAAAGAAGAATTGGAACAATTAGGTAAGCGATTTTACTCGACAAAGGAAAATGGAACAGGATTAGGATTAATGATTAGCTATAATATTATTGAAAATCATAAAGGGAAAATGAAAATAACAAGTGAAAAAGGAAAAGGGACGGAAATTGAAATTATTCTACCGATTTAATACAAATAGAAAGGAGACTGGCGCAATTTTTAAACGAGAGAGTGCCAGTCTATTTTTTTATTTTATGTTCCAGCGTAAGTGAAGAGGGTGGAAGTGGTTATTGGCGATTTTTCGACTTAATCAGCTATTTTTCAAATATATCGGCGAAAAATTAATTATGTCGTGATCTCTAAATTTAATCAGCCACTTCCTGATAAAAACATTCTCCTAAAAAAGACTCTGACTTAAAAAATATCATTCGGACGATTATTCATTTTCTTTTTATATCTACTTTCCCTGTTCAAGCGCATTTTGGAAGAGCGGATACTTTTAGCAGGCAGGTTGTTATTAGGTGCTGCTTGTTCATTCCAATCAGACATTGTGGTCACCTTCCTTATTCTTCAATCTTATTTCCTCTCATTAGCCTCTCGAATTGTGCCATTGAAGGATCTGGTTTGAATTGATAATGAAACGGATTCTTCTCTTGAGTGAATTCAGGATCTGCATTCATTTCGATCCCGATCTTTGACCCGGCAGAAGCTAATGGATCGTTAATGATTGACTCTTTTTCTCCGTCAGGATGTGGAGTTACTTGGGAATGCTGGTCTCTTCTATCCACGTTATCAGCTCCATTTCATTGGTTATGTTTATTTTTAAGATAACTGATTTGACGAGGAATATTCTTATTCTTTATAAAAGAAAGATGGAAATGACATGCAATTATTATTTGAATAGGATTCTTGATAAAAGGTAAAAGTAAAAAAAATAGTACGGGGTGAGTAAATGAAGTCCACCATTCCACCAGAACAAATGGAACAATTTGAAGAATTAAAGCAAACTCAAAAAAAGCTTGCTGAACAATGGATTGATTATTGGAGAGAATATTCTTCATTTGATACATGGCAATTTTGGTTTAATGCGGCAATGATTGTTCTGCCTTTGATTATCCTTTATTTCACGATTGATCGAAAAAGAATCTTTCTCCTGGGTTTTTATGGATTTAATATTCATGTTTGGGGAGCGTATTTGGATGCATTAGTAACCAGGTATAATTATATAGGATATCCTTACAAGGCTATCCCTTTTTTGCCTTTTAATGTGAGTATCGATACCTCATTTGCACCAGTACTGTTTATCTTAATTTATCAATGGACGTTAGAAAAGAAAAAAAATTTCTATCTCTATACTTTGTTTTTAATTTGTTTTCTTGCATTCCTCTTTAGACCCTTGTCTGTTGCACACAATCTTTTTCTGCTGGGCAAAGGTGCAAATTATGTTCATTTATTTTTTGGATATATTGTTATCGTACTCATTTCTAAAGGAATAACGAACCTGTTCCTTTACATGAAGAATCACCCTATAGCATTTCATAAATAAAAGGATAGATCAAAACAGAAATCACCTGGATTAATCTATCCTTTTAACTTAATCTAAAATAATAATTTTTACCGTTTTTCTTCCCCATTGCCTTGCATGCGCGCTTGAAGGCATTAGTACATCAATCTTATGGCCAATTATGGCGCCGCCAGTATCACCGGCAACCGCAACCCCATAGCCTTCAACCCACACTTTTGAACCGAGCGGGATAACACCAGGATCAACTGCAATGAGCTTCATATTTGGATTCTTTTTAATATTATATCCCAAATAGGTAAGATCACTTGCTGTATCCTCATGACTATATGCAGTTGCTGTTACATACATTTCTTTTCTAGAATTAGACGGTTCTTCTTTTTTTGTAACTGTTTTTGAAGCTGTTTTTGAAGGACGAGGTGGTGCAACAGCAGGTTGAGCAACAGCTTTTTCCTTTTCTTTTTCTTTTGCTTTAGCAAGCTCAACGGCTCTGGCTTTTGCCGCAGCCTCTTCTTCTTTAATTTTTGTTTGGATCGAATTTATTTGTAATTGGATATTATTTTTCTCTTGTTCGGCAACGCTTATTTCAGATGCCAGCTTTGTGAATTTACCTTGCATGGCAATTAAGGCTTGATTTCGTTTTGCGCGATTTTCTTCAAGCGTTGCTCTTTTTGCTTCTAGTTCAGCCTGCTGACTAATGAGGAGCTGTTCTTGTTTGTCGATTTCCTTTTTATCTACCTCTATTTGCTTTAAATCAGCTTCTTGTTGATCTAGTATTTTTTGATCTGCACCTAATAGTGTTGCAACAGCGCCAATCCGTTCAAAGAAATTTCCAAGATTTTCTGAGTTTACGAGTGTTTCAATTACAATTGTTGTATGATCGCTGTGTTGAAGGGCAACTAACCGTTTTTCCATAATTCCTTCACGCGCATATACCTTGTCCTGTAAAAGTACAATCTCTTCCTTTTTTTGCTGAATGATCTGTTGGATTTCTTCAATTTTGCCTTCTACCTCTGCTAAGCCTTGTTGATTTTGAGTGATTTCACTCTCTAAGGCTTGTACATTCTCTTGAAGGCCGCTGATTTCTTCTTGAACCGCTTGCTGTTCTTTTTCCTTTTGAAGAATGGTTTGTTGACTCTGCTTCAGCTGTTCTTCAGCACTATGTAAAGTGTCTTTAGTAGATTCTGCGTTTGCCACATAGGAAATAGGTAATGATAATAGAAGGATACCAAGTGTGGCAAGTGTTCGCTTTATAGCTCGCATAATGCAACCCCTTTCTGTCTTTATAGTTATAACATAGAAAGGGGGTCTCGTAGGTTACAATTAGATTAAAAATTCCGGTAATTTCTTCCTATAATTCTATCATTTGGCCTTTTGCCATTCTTTTAGCATTTGATCCGTAGGTAGAAGGTATGCTAGAATTCCAAGTAATGGAAGTGCGGCGACACTTATCATCGTTGGGGTTAATCCAACATGGTCAATCATTGCACCTAATGCAATCGAGCCAATTGCCCCCATTCCGAACGCAAGCCCAACAGTTAAACCTGACATGGTGCCAATTTTACCAGGAACGAGTTCCTGTGCATAAACTACCGTTACAGAAAAACTAGACATTAAAATGAGACCAATCAGTGCCAAGACTATTAATGAAAGAGTTGCTCCGACAAAAGGCAATGCTAAAGTAAGCGGGGCTGTAGCTAATAATGAAACGATAATGACATTTCGTTTGCCGAACTTATCAGCTAATGGTCCGCCGAAAAATGTTCCAATTGCCCCCATTACTAAAAAGATAAAAATGTATACTTGTGATCCTGCTATCGTTAAATGGTATTTTTCAATGGCATAAAAAGTATAAAAATTTGAAATGGCACTCACATACCAAGAACGGGCAAAAATAAGGAATATAATGATGAAAATGGCGTTACGGACTGCTTTCGTTACGGACGAATTGGTTTGAGTGGCTTTAGGTAATACCTTAACAGGCTTTATATCTGCTAATCTGCCAGAATACCAATTTGCAATATATATTAAAAAGACGATGGCAAGAGCAGCAACAACCGTAAACCAGATAGCTCCGAATTGACCGAGTGGAACAAGGATTAATGCAGTAATGATCGGGGCAAGCGCCTGCCCGCTATTACCGCCAACCTGATAGATGGATTGTGCTAAGCCTCGGCGTTCTCCAGCTGCCAAATAGGCAACCCGCGAGCCTTCAGGATGAAAAACAGCTGAGCCTAGCCCAATTAAAATGACGGATAGAAGGATAGTGAAAAATGATGGTGCAAATGCCAATCCAAATACTCCAAGCATGCTGCACGTTAAACCAATCGGAAGAACAAATGGCATCGGGCGCTTATCTGTAAAAAGGCCAACCACCGGCTGAAGAACAGATGAAACCATATTAAGCGCAAATCCAATAAAGCCGAGCTGTGTAAATGTTAGTCCCATTGAGTTTTCTAAAATCGGAAACATGGCAGGAATGACAGATTGAATACTGTCATTTAGCAGATGGCAAAGACCAATGATAAATAAAATGTTGTAAACAGTTCCTGTATCGGTAGGCAGGGATGCAGGTTGTTTTGGAAGTGAAGCAGTTGACATCGTGTATTCTTCTCCCTCTTATCAGATAATTGTTTCGAAAATCGAAATATTCTAATAGTCATATTATTGTCATGAACTGGGAAAAATTCAAGAAGAATTTTTAGTCACTGTAGGTTAAAAAGCTTGTAAACCACGCTAAATAAGTCTGGCGGGCATACAAGCTTTTCATTAAATCGGTAGTAATGGCTGTGAATGAATGGTTTGTTTTAAATGAATATAGACCTGATCACCAGTATAATAAGGCTCCTTTTGGGAATCCTCGTGAATAGCTATCAGATCTGAACCCGTATCAACCAAATAATGAATTTCCTTCCCTTGAAATTGGATATTGGCAATGGTTCCTGAAATTCCATCTTTTTGTTGTGATAAGCCGAATTGTTCTGGTCTAATCGGGCAAAGATTTTTTGCTCTTAAACCAGGTGAGGCCTCTACACCAGTCCAATACGTTTGGATGGAATTAGAATTTGGATTAAATGTCTGTTCATCGATCCATTGGCCATGAATGAGATTTGCCTTCCCGACAAATTTGGCGACAAATTCGGTTTCAGGCTTATAATAAATGTCTCTTGGACTTCCTGTTTGCTGAATTTTGCCGTTATTCATGACAACAATTCGGTCTGCCATCGCAAGGGCTTCATCTTGATCATGAGTGACATAAATAATTGTGGCGCCTGTCATTCGATGGAGGCTTTGTATTTCCCTGCGCATCTCCATTCTTAATTCTGCATCTAAGCTGCTTAAGGGCTCATCCATTAACAACAGCGCCGGCTTAGCGGCAATCGCTCTTGCTAAAGCCACCCGCTGCTTTTGACCCCCAGATAATTCATACGGCATTCTTTTTGAAAAGGCATGGAGCTCAACAATATGTAAAACCTCTTCGACTCTTTTTTCCATATTTGCTTTTAGATCATCAGCTAAAAAACGATGATGAAGGAGCGGGAACCGGATATGCTCTGCCACATTCATGTGCGGCCACAAGGCAAAAGATTGAAATACCATCCCAATATTGCGTCTTTCTGGCGGGATTGATTCATTTTTTTTACCTACACATTCTCCGCCGATACAAATCTGTCCCGATGAAGGTGAATCAAAGCCTGCCAATAACTTAAGCAATGTTGTTTTTCCACAGCCGGAAGGTCCGAGGATCGCAATGAATTCACCATCTTTAATGGATAAATCGATTGAACTCAAGGCTTCTGTTTTCCCGAAATTTTTACTAACTTTTGTAATTTCTGTTGCCATTTAGAAACACCCTTCTTTCCCAAATCTTTTGCATAAGGAAAATACCCATAAACCCGATAAAAATTAATAAAACAATAATCGTCGAAAAAGCAGTAGAGTGGGTTGTATAGCCAGCCTGTTCGAAATTAAAAATTACGAGACCGATTGTTTCTGTACCGCTTGACCATAAAAGGGATGATACAGTCAATTCAGTTAAAGCGGTTAAAAAGACTAAAAAGGCGCCGCTTATTAGTCCTGGCAAGATTAGTGGTATTAAAATCTTCCGCCATTTTTTATAGGCAGAGGCGCCGCTTGTCCTTGCTGCATCCTCCATGGAAACATCTACTTGCATGAGAGAGGTTGCACTTCCCCGAATTTGCAAGATAAGAAATCGGGTAAAATAGGCGATATATAAGATCCAGATTGATCCATAAATCCCTGGATTCCAGCCTGGGAGGGGCTCTAACCATGTGAAGATCATGGCCAGCGCCATCACCGTTCCTGGGAGAGCAAAGGGGATGCCGACGATAACTTCCATGGTTTTATTGAAAAAGGAAGGTTTTCTCACCCGTAAGTAGGCAATGAATGTACCAATAACTAAGCCGAATACTGTTGTAATGAATGCAAGTTTTAGGCTGTTTAGAATCGCTTCTTGTGTTTTTGAACTTGAGAATAGAATAAATTCATAATGTTTTAAACTCAGATTTTGTAAAGTAAAATCTAAGCCATAGGCCTTGACTAGAGAGGTCGATGCCATAGAGAGAAGTGGAATTAGGCTTGTTACAATTAAGAACATCCACAAAGCCATTTCAACCAGTAACCGTGCTTTTTTGGCTAAAAAGATTCGAGGGTCTTTGTCCTCTCTTGCTGTTTCAAATTGCTTTGTACGTTTTAGCAGCATCCATTGAATCGACGTCCCGATAATCGCGATCATTCCCAAAATAACCGAAAGTGTGGCTCCTTTTGCAAAGGCAGAAGGACCAAACCCAATAATTTGTTCATAAATATAGGTGCTTAAGACTCGAATATTTGCTGAAATGCCTAAAAATGCTGGAATTCCAAAGTTATCAAGGCTGGCAAGAAAGGCCAGCAATCCACCGCTTGCGATCCCTGGCAGTGCCAATGGCATTGTGACCTTTAAAAAGGCAGTGAATGAAGAACCACCAGAGACCTTAGCAGCCATCTCAAGCTCTCTAGGGATTTTTCTGAGAACACCTACTGTTAACAAATAAACTAAAGGATAATGAGAAAATCCCATGACAATAATAATTCCTGTTAGGCTATATAGATTAATAGGTTCGAGGCCGCCTGGAAGTTTGTTCAATATGTAGGCTACTGGACCGTTAACACCCAAAAATTGAGTCCAAGCCAATGTTGTAATATAGGATGGAATCACAAAGGGTAAAAAGATCAAAACCTGAAGCAGATGTTTATGCCGAATATTGGTATAAGCAACCAGCCATGCTGTGAATACACCGAGAATAACGGCAATAATGGTAGAGCCGGTTACGATAAGAAGGGTATGATAGATTGTTTTCCATGTAACAGGGTTTTGTAAAACCTCGATATAGTGGTTAAAGCTTAAGCCATTTTCAGAGGAAAAGCTTAAATATAATAATTTAACAACCGGGATGAAAAAGAATAAGATAATAAAGATAAATCCAAGTATGTAAAAGAAAGAAAGGGAACGCTGCTTAAGAAGCGAGTTCCCTGAATTTGTTACGGATGAAACCATTTATTGACGCCTCATTTCTGCTTATTGATCTCCAAACAAGCTGCTGAATTCTTCTTTGTCTTTCTCACGAGCTTGATATAACTCAGATAGTTCAGCATCTAACACCTTCATCTCGTCAATTGTTTTAAGACCTTCTGGTGCCTCTATCCCTTTTCGGATTGGAGTGTAGCCAATCTCTGCTGCAAGCTGCTGTCCTTCTTCAGAAAGAACGAAGTCTACAAAAGCTGTTGCTGCAGCTTCATTGTCAGTATTTTTCATTATGGCAATTGGTTCGGTAATCACAGGCACACCTTCTTTTGGATAAATAAGATCGATTGGCGACCCCTCCGCTTTTGCACGGGCGATGATGAAATCAACCACCATGCCATAGGATTTTTCTCCAGCAGCGACGGCCTGTTGGACAGCACCGTTTCCTTCAGTGATCATGACATTATTTTCCTTTAACTGCTCATAAAACTCCCAATTGAATCCATTGTTTCTAGTAAATACACCTAAATTATAGGCTGCAGCACCTGAATATAAAGGACTTGGCATAATGCTCTGACCGCTTGCTTCTTTAGAAGTTAATGCACTCCATGAGTCCGGTAAATCTTTAACCTTTTCTGTGTTAACTGCTAAGATCGTTGCCATTACCTTTGTACCTGAATACATACCATCTTTATCGATAAAGTTTTCAGGGATCTCACTTGCTTCTTTCGATTGATAGGATAATAGAAGATCCTGACTCTTTAAACTCTCAAACGTTACCGAATCAGCTACTAATAAAACATCAGCTTGTACATCGCCAGCTTGATGTTCAGCTTGAATTTTGCTTATAACCTCTTCAGTTCCTGAACGGAAAATCTCGACATTTACGTCTGGGTATTTTTCTATAAAAGCATCTACAAGCTTTTGTGCATCTTCATCAGGTTGTGAAGTGTAGAAGGAAAGATCTCCTTCAATGCCTGTTTGCTCGTTACCTTTATTTTCATCAGATGATGTACCTGTTGTTTCTGATTGTGCACCACAAGCTGATAAAAGTACGAGCATCATCAGAAAGCCCAACGTTTTTTTGATCGTTTGCATAATTTCTATCCTCCTATGTATAAAAAAATGATGGGAATACTTAAATAAAATCTATTAAATACTAGTCTATTGATCCTTTATTAAGGCAGGTTTAATGATAAGTAGTTATTTTGTAAAATCTCTGTAAATGAAGGGTTTAAGAGGATGAAAGATTAGGTGTTCAGGCGAAGGAAAACCGTTCAGGAGGAGAATTCGGCGTTGGGAGAAGGAAATCAGCGTACGGGAGGGGAATTCGGCGTTCAGGAGAAAGAAATCAGCGTTCAGGAGGGGAATTGGCATTCAGAAAAGCAAGAAATTAGAGGTTTTCTAAAAAAAAGGGTCAAACTCCACAAACTCAATATAGGATAAATCCATATAGAGCTTTTGCTTTGGTCAGACCCTAAATAAACAATTTATAGAAAAGATAGGAGATGGCCGCCGATTGCGCCTGTCACAACAATGATCCAAGGTGGAAGCTTCCAAAAAGCAAGCATGCTGAATAAAATTGCGGCAAAGGCAAAATCAATCGGCTCCATAATTGAGCTGGTCCAGATTGGCTGATAAAAAGCAGCAGTTAAAATCCCGACAACCGCTGCGTTCACACCTATTAACGCTCCTTTTATCACAGGGTTGCTTCGCAAGGCGTTCCAAAAAGGGAGCGTACCCAAAATCAGCAGAAATGCCGGTAGGAAAATCGCAAATGCAGCCAATAATCCCCCTTGCCAGCCGCTAATCACTGCGCCAATATAAGCAGCAAACGTAAATAATGGACCAGGAACTGCTTGGGCTGCTCCATATCCAGCAAGGAAGGCCTCTTCGCTCAGCCAGCCGGTTGGAACAAATTCTCTTTCAAGTAAAGGAAGAACAACATGTCCCCCGCCAAATACTAATGAACCAGAGCGATAGAAGCTATCAAACATGGCAATCCAGCTTAGTGATGTGACCTTACTCAAAATTGGCAAAAGAAATAATAATCCAAAAAATAGCCCTAAACAAATAATCGCAAACCGGCGAGAAACTGGGAAGTTTAACGGAGTAGAATCATCATCCTTCTGCTGCTTATAAAGAAGAAAACCTATGAAGCCGGCTAGTAAAATAACAGCAATTTGTGTGTAAGCTGTTTGCCATAGAAGGGTACCTGCAAGTGCAAATAAAGCAATTGCTTTTCGTTTAAGGTCTGGGGTTAATTTTTGTGCCATCCCTAAAATGGCATGGGCAACGACAGCAACGGCAACGATTTTTAAACCATGGACCCAACCGACATCACCGATCTTTAAGTTTTGAAGGATGAGGGCAAAAATGATAAGTGCTGCAACAGAAGGGAGGGTAAATCCAATAAATGATGTAATTCCTCCTAATACACCTGCACGCATAACACCAATTCCAATCCCAACCTGGCTGCTGGCAGGACCGGGAAGAAATTGACACAATGCGACTAAATCTGCATAACTTTTCTCGTCCATCCATTTCCTTCTGCGGATATATTCCTCATGAAAATAGCCTAAGTGTGCGATAGGACCTCCAAATGAAGTCAAACCAAGCTTAGTGGAAACGACGAGGATTTCTAAAAGTGACTTGAAGCGTATCGTATTTTTGTTCATGATAACCTCCTTTTATTCTTAAATCTCATTTAGAGAGAACACTTGCATGAAGAATTCACTTTATTTCCTTGAAGAGTTCAATTGCTTTTTTCCGCCATTCCTCCAAGTGTATCCCCTTTTGCTGTGGTGGTATAATATTTACGAATTTTCCAGGTAACATTTTTATCTTCTCTCACTAAAGGGCCATCTGACTCCATTGTGTGGAGGATGGATACAGAGTTCCTGAGCAGATATTATTGCCGTGTTCCTTAAACTCCTCGAGCATCCATTGTCCAAAGATCGGGTGTTTCGTTGCGTGATGAAGGATATGAATGTGATGAAACTAAGAAAAAGCTTTCGTCATACTTTATCCTCTACTCAATCGAAGTTCAATATTAATAATCAGTGTTAGTATAGCAGATAGTCTAGGAGATTCAACCAGGAAAACAAGACTTGCTACCTTTGATACTGGCGATCATAGGGTAACATCTGTATAGTAAACATAAAAAGAAAAGGAGCATAATGGAAATGTATATACATAAGGAATACAAAGAAGGAAAGCTGACTGTCATTGAACTGCGAAATGAAACCAATCATTCTTGGTTAAAGGTTGTCCCGGAACGAGGCGGAATTATTACAAGCCTAGGGATACAGGGGCAAGAATTGCTATTTATGAATGAGGAAACATTACAAAATAAAGAAAAAAATATTCGCGGCGGAATTCCAATTCTATTTCCGATTTCAGGCCAGTTAACAAATAGTGAGTATAAGTGGGAAGGAAAAACATATACAATGAAAAACCACGGATTTGCACGTGATCTGCCGTGGGCTGTTGTTGAGATAAAAAAAGAGACAGATGAGTCTTCGATAAGTTTGAAGCTTGAGAGCAATGAAGTGACATTAAGCTCATATCCATTTGATTTCGAATTAGTGTTTACTTATATTTTGCGTGAGAATGAACTCATCATTGAGCAGACTTATCAAAATAAATCGTCCAATAGCATGCCGATCTATGCCGGCTTCCATCCTTATTTTAAAACAAAGTCAAAACAGCTGAAACTTGAAACGGATGCAACGGAATACCTTGATTATAATGATATGAAAACCAAGGACTTAGAAGAAGCTGTAACCATTGATCAAAAGGAATCATATGTATTTAAAACAGGTAAAGATTCTATTCGTTTTTATCTGGACGAAAGTGGAAAATGTGTAACAATGAACTATGGAAAGGAATTTCCGTATATTGTTCTATGGTCTGAAGAAGGTCAGGACTTCGTCTGTGTGGAACCATGGATGGCGAAAACAGACGAATTGAACAGAACGGACGAATTAACAATGATCGAGTCTGGAAAAGCCCTTTATACAAAAGTAAGCATCGCAATGTAAGTACCTTGCTGCACCATCTCTTTTTGATGGCTGCAGCTTTTTTGTGTAATAAAAAATCTGCATTATTCAGGCATTCTGCTCGGCATATGAAGCAATTATTGGTAAACTAATTAAAGAACAGTAATCATTTAAATCGTTAAAATGTAAACCCTTTCTTAAGCGGTTATTTAACTTAATTAATTATTTACTAATATATGCTTTGGTAGTAATCACTTGCTTGGAGGATGTCAAATGTTGAAGTTTAGCTCATTTCTAAAGCCTTATCGATTTTCTGTAGCAATTGCGCTAACATTGATGCTCATTGAATTAGCAGTTGAACTCCTTCATCCACTTTTAATGGCGAAAATAATTGATGAAGGGATCCTTAAGGAGGATCTTTCTTTAGTTATGGTGTGGGGCGGGGTAATGGCAGGTATTTCACTTATTGCTTTTGTTTCAGGGATGATCAACTCGTTTTATGCTGCACATGTTAGTCAAAGTTTTGGTTTTGACGTTCGAAAACGGCTTTTTGTTAAGGTTCAGGAATTTTCCTTTGAAAATTTAAGTCGCTTTCCTGCGGCATCGCTGGTTACGAGAATGACAAATGACATTACTCAGCTGCAAAATACGTTGTTTATGGGACTTAGAATTATGTTAAGAGCTCCTCTTCTAGTCATCGGGTCTGTCGTTATGTCATTCTTCGTTAATCCTTTTCTAGCCATTATTTTTGCTGTTGTTATTCCTGTCCTTATTGTGATGCTTATTTGGATTATGAAAAAAGGCAGCCGTTTATTTAAAAAAGTTCAGTCAAAGCTGGATCATGTAAATGATGTGTTGAGAGAAAATTTAATTGGTATGAGATTAATAAAAGCGTATGTAAGGAGAAACCATGAAATCAATCGCTTTTCACATGTTACAGACTCTCTTCGCGATTCAACGATTACAGCTTTGCGGATGATTGAAACCTCAATGCCTATTTTATTGTTCATTATGAATATGGCCATCCTCTTTATCTTATGGAATGGCAGATCACAGGTCATAAGCGGAAACGTGCAGGTAGGGGAAGTGGTTGCTATGGTCAACTACGGCTTTCGTATCACTTCGGCGCTATCCATGTTTTCATTTATTGTCATGTTTTTATCACGCTCACAGGCATCTGCTTTTCGTATTTCAGAGGTTTTAGAAACTGACATTAAGCCTGAACCGGATGAAGAAACCGTTACGTTTAAGCAAGGGAGAGTAACCTTTGATCATGTTTCCTTTACCTATCCTGGGACTGATCAGGTTGTTCTAAAGGATATCTCTTTTACAGCCTTTCCGGGAGAAACAATAGCAATAATGGGAGGAACAGGTTCAGGGAAATCTTCGCTGTTTCAGCTTTTGCCAAGGCTTTATGAAGTAGATTCAGGTGCCATTTACATTGATCATATTCCAATAAATACAATAAGCATGAAAAATCTCCGTGATCAGATTGGTTTAGTTCCGCAGGAAGCAGTCCTTTTTACCGGTTCAGTTAAGGATAATATTGAGTGGGGGAAGGAGAATGCATCTAAAGAGGAGATCATACAAGCTGCGAAAGCTGCACAAATTCATGAAATGATTGAAAGATTACCTGAACAATATAAGACAAGGATCGGTCAAAAGGGTGTCAATCTTTCAGGTGGACAAAAGCAGAGATTAACGGTTGCGAGGGCTTTAGTTCGCAAGCCAAAACTGCTTTTATTAGATGATAGTACAAGCGCATTGGATGTAAAAACGGAAAGAAAGCTTTTGGCAGCTTTGCGTAACTATAGTTGCACAACTTTTTTAATAACCCAGAAAGTTAGTTCGGCCAAAGAAGCCGATCGAATTTTGCTTTTAGAGGATGGGGTGTTGATCGCAGAGGGCACCCATGATGAGTTACGAAAAAACTCTTCTCTTTATCAAAAAATCTATCACTCTCAAATGATGGAGGAACTTTCGAATGTTAAAGCAACTAACTAGTCCATTTAAATATGAAAGAATCGTAGTTAAAGAACGTGATGTTATGTCAACGAACAAGCCAAGGACGGGCATTAAAAACGGCATAAAAACGATAAAGAGGTTATGGGCGTATTTAGCGAAAATACGAGCACAATTTATCTTAGTGTTATTAATGGTAATTGCAAGCTCAGGTCTAGGGCTTTTGGGACCATACTTAATTGGAACGACAATCGATGAGTATATTGTTACTCCAGATAATCAGGGGTTGCTCCTTTTATTAATTGGTCTGGTTGTTGTTTTTTTCTTCCATTCACTAACCTTGTTTTTACAAAATTTTTGGATGATCGGTATATCACAATTTACAGTTAATCAAATGAGAACAGACCTTTTTCATCACCTGCATAAACTGCCAATCTCTTTTTTTGATAAAAGGCAGTACGGTGAGTTGATGAGCCGGGTAACAAATGATATTGAAAATGTGAGCTCAACGTTAAACAGTTCGGTTATTCAAATTTTCTCAAGTGTCCTAACTCTGGTTGGTACAGTGGCTGTCATGATTATGCTGAGTCCGCTTCTTACAGTGATCACGATGTTAATTATACCGTTGATGGTATTAGGGATGAAGTGGATTACAAGGCGTACAGGCAAGCTCTTCAAGAAGCAGCAGCAAAATCTGGGAGAACTGAATGGGTTTATTGAAGAGGTCATTTCAGGACAGAAAATGATCAAAGCCTATTCCCAAGAGGAGAAAGTGATCGCCGGCTTTGTTGAAAAAAGCAATAACTTAAAGTTATCAGGATTTTGGGCACAAACCATTTCGGGCTTTATTCCTAAGGTCATGAATATGTTAAATAATCTAAGCTTTGCCATTATTGCAGGAATTGGGGGAATCTTGGCGTTAAATGGCATGGTAACAATCGGTGTGATTGTCATCTTTGCTGAATATGCCAGACAATTTACCAGGCCGCTAAATGATTTAGCTAACCAGTTTAATACCCTATTATCAGCCATTGCCGGTGCAGAAAGAGTGTTCGATATTCTTGACGAAACAGAAGAAAAAGATGCGGGAACAAACTTGGTTCAGCTTCCTTCTATAAAAGGCGAGGTAGTCTTTTCAAATGTATCTTTTTCATATGAGGAAAAGGAGGAGCAACAAACTTTGGAGCAGGTAAGCTTCCGTGCCTATCCAGGTGAAACGATCGCTTTAGTCGGACCAACGGGTGCAGGAAAAACAACTGTGATTAATCTGATCTCCCGCTTCTATGATGTAAATGATGGGCTGATCACGATTGATGGTATTGATATAAATCAGATTAGCCGTGATCAGCTGCGCGAGCAAATGGCTTTTGTCTTACAAGATACTTTCCTTTTTCAAGGAACGATTATAGAAAATATTCGCTATGGGAGATTAGATGCCACAGATGAGGAAGTAATAGAAGCTGCAAGGTCAGCAAATGCTGATTCGTTTATTCGTAAACTCCCAGATCTATATCAAACCATGATTTCACATGATGGCAGCGGGATAAGCCACGGTCAAAAGCAGCTTCTCGCGATCGCGAGAGCTATGCTTGCTAATCCGAAAATCCTTATTTTAGATGAAGCGACAAGCAGCATCGATACAGTTACAGAATTACGGATACAAGAAGCATTAATGCGGTTAATGAAGGGCAGAACAACCTTTGTTATTGCCCATCGTCTTAATACGATTCAAAAGGCAGATAAAATCCTTGTATTAAAAGATGGGGGAATAATAGAAAGCGGGACACAAGATGAATTATTGGAGCAAAAGGGGTATTATTATGAACTTCATCATCGGTTATGAGTGATATTTGTCATAAAGGGAGGGGTTCCTCTTTCGGGGGCAAAAAAAAATGATCTATTAAATGGCGTGTGAATGGACACACGCTGTTTTTATTTTCAGTTTTTTGAAAACTTATTTTTCGATTGCCAATCTGAATACCAATAGTGCGAGCAAACTAGTTATTGGAGTCATTACCATTGTTTCTAAGCCAGAACTTGAAACGATATTGCCAATAGTATTGAGCACCATAAGTCCAAACAATACCCATGTAAAGACATTCACGGTTCTTTTGAACTTTCCTTTGAAAACATATCCTGCTTTTACAGCAATAATTGAAATAAATAGTGTTAGCACAATAATCGATATACTTTCAAAGACAATTACATCTGACTCACTCTTTAATTGACCTCCCCACACAAAATGATATGGCATAATTTTTAAAAGGATCAGGACATGCATCAAAAGCGCTAATGAATTAATTGAGATTATTAACTTACTTGCCAGGCTAATACTAATTAATTTTTTCAATCAACTCTCCTCATTTCATTCAGATCGATAAAAACCATTCATAGAGCCAAATAAATTATCGATGTCTTGGTTTTGGTATTATTGGTTTCTTTTAAACTCTAAATGCAATATATTCAACCGTTAAGTATTTATGATGATTGGAGTAAAAGGTTGAAAACTAAAGATTTTAGATCCCTTGAAAAGCGAATATGGATTAGAAATCAACAGCCAGCCTAACTGATCCTTTAATATAGTAATCCTTTAAACGATTATATTAATATAAAAGGAAAGAAATAAAAAAAATATATTAACATAATTTCATATGAGTTTGTATATGCATTATTTCGGAAGGTATGTTACCTAATTTCTCAATTATTTTTTTTATAATAAAATGAAATGTGAGATTTCCTAACATCACTATTGTGTTATAGAAACATATTGATTATAATTTTAAAAGATAGAAAATTCTAATATTTATGACAAGGGGGTAAAGAGTATGGAGCAATTTGTTACTAGCTTAAATGAAATCCTTTGGAGTACACCTGTAATCTACATATTAATTATCGTGGGATTAACTTTTTCTTTTTTAACACGCTTTTTGCAAGTAAGGCATGTTAAAGAAATGATAAGGCTCATGTTTCAGGGTAAAAGCTCAGAAGCTGGAGTATCCTCTTTCCAAGCACTTTCAATGGCGTTATCTGGACGTGTTGGAACAGGTAATATAGCAGGCGTTGCTACTGCCATAGCTTTTGGGGGGCCAGGTGCAGTATTTTGGATGTGGACAATTGCTTTTCTAGGTGCGTCTACTTCTTATATTGAGTCCACATTGGGGCAAATTTATAAAGTGAAACAGGATGGGCAATATCGGGGGGGGCCTGCCTATTTTATTGAAAAAGGGCTAGGAATCAAATGGTTTGCGGTTCTTTTTGCCTTTGCTGCGATTATCGCAATGGCAATATTAATGCCTGGTGTTCAATCAAATTCAATTGCATTAAGTGTGGAGAATGCGTTTGGTATCTCTCCTGCTATAACAGGTTTGGTTATCGTGCTTTTATTAGCTTTCATTATTTTTGGCGGTGTTAAGCGGATTGCAAATGCTGCTCAAATTATTGTACCATTTATGGCGTTAGGTTACATTTTATTATCTATTGCTATTGTACTTATAAATATTTCAGAATTACCTGCAGTTTTATCACTTATTTTTAGAAGTGCATTTGCTTTAGATTCTGCCTTTGGCGGGATCATAGGGATGGCGATTTCATGGGGAGTAAAGCGCGGATTATACTCTAATGAAGCAGGTCAAGGTACTGGACCTCATTCAGCTGCGGCAGCTGAGGTTTCTCATCCGGCAAAACAAGGATTAGTACAGGCCGCCTCAATCTATATTGATACATTGCTTGTATGTTCAGCAACTGCATTTATGATCCTAATTACGGGAATGTATAATACACAAGCAGAAGATGGATCATTTATTGTTAATAATTTAGGGAAAGAAGTAGAGGGACCAGGCTTTACACAAGCAGCAATCGATTCCGTATTTCCTGGATTTGGAGCCGGATTTGTTGCAGTAGCGCTATTCTTCTTTGCTTTTACCACGATTATGGCCTATTACTATATCGCCGAAACAAATATTGCCTACCTTGCTCGTGGCAAAAATATGAAAGTAGCTGCGTTTATCCTAAAATTGATCATTATCGCAGCATCGTTCTATGGTTCTGTAAAAACTGCTACATTGGCTTGGGCATTAGGAGATGCTGGATTAGGGCTAATGGTTTGGCTTAATGTTATTGCGATTGTATTGTTGGCAAAACCGGCCTTGGTGGCATTAAAGGATTATGAACAGCAAAGAAAGCAAGGATTAGATCCTGTATTTAACCCTAAAGCATTGGGGATCAAAAATGCAGATTTTTGGGAAAAGGAATATAAAAAGCAAACAGACCAGGATCAAGCTTCTTAATCAAAAAGGGTTGACTTTAAAAGTCAGCCCTTTTTGATTTCTCTAAAAGTTTGAAAGAATTTCCCTTCAAACGTACATATTAAAAAAGATATAAAAAGGAGGTTACATCATGTCCAAACAAGGAAAACAAAATACAGACCAGACCAGTAAACAATTAGCAAAACAAAGTGCAAGAAATGATATTGAGCTAGGCAATGATATGCAAATAGGAAACAGCAATCATCAAAGTCAGAAGAAGAGCGGAAAACAAGTGAATAAAAAGTAAGTAAAAGGCTGACCTTTATGAAAGGTCAGCCTTTTCAAATACAATTATAGGAAAAAACATCTAAACTTACTTCAATTTATTTTTTACCTCTTCTGGAACAACGTTTTCAGGAATAGCTCCATACCATTCATTTCCGTCTTTTAAGGTAAATTTAATAAAATATGTTTGGTTTTCAGGCTGATCAGTGAATTTTTCAAGTAGTGAAGAAATCATATTTTGATCTTTAACCGAGATTGCTTGTTCACCTAATCTAAAAAGTTCATCTGCACTGTAGTATTCCTGTGCTTCAATATTGTTTATTTTCGTGATTTCGGCATTTGCGATTTCATTACTAGTTATTCGAGCATCATCTAAATAGCCATGTAGATCAAGCCAGGCTGAGATGGCATCATATGATTTTTTCCAGCTAATTGAATATCCTTCAAATTGGTGTCTGTCTTTAACCGATTTGGTTGAAAGCTCAAAATATCCCCATGGACTTATCGGGCTTGTTAGTTCCTCAAAGGTTTGCGAGAGGATTTCCTTTTTGAGTATGCTTGTAAGTTCAGTGATTTCCTCTCGATTTGTAATCGTGACGAATGATCCAGCAGGTCCATTTGGGATAACGCGAATGGCTGTAATATCCTCACGTAATTGTGTATACTCTCGGAGGTTTAATTTGTAATCCTCGGCTTCCATTACAGGCTTTACTTGATCCGTCACAAGATTTGCTGGTAGTTTGTATTCTCGTGTAAATAGCTTTCCATTATTTAATCTATAGCTAATCATCATCTCCTGGCTATCCATTTGATTTGTTAGGTCATTTTCAAGAAATTCCTGCTGACTGATAATGTACTCATGCAAATTTCGAACATCCTGTATATATGGCTTAGAATTTGAGTAAACATCTGAATTTTTTGACATCTGTTCTTGCACTTCGTATTTATTGCCGAAATATACTCCATTAATTTGTTCCATTTGCGGCAGCTTCTTTTCATAGTTAATAATATCCGTTTCAATACCAACGAATAGCACAATAAAAATGATGCTGTAGCAAATAAATCCAGTGAACAATCGGAAATGGAAAATTCTCCATGATTTTTGAAGAATCATTTCAGCGATTACATAACCTAGCAATGCTCCAATGCAATAACCAAATAAGATCCAATTCCAATGAAGTGATCCTGCAGCAGAGAAATAAGAACCGCCAAAGACCATGCTGCAAAATGTTACCCCATATTTAAACACAGGCTTGAGAATCGGAAAGGCGATCACTTCTGTTGCTTTTTCCAAATGCCTTGCTTTGTAAAGACCCATGCCAATTAAGAAGAAGCCAATCGTTAAAATGGTGTAAATGACTACCTCAATGATAGAAAATGGCTTCGGAGTAGTCCATAATTCAAAAAATCGCATAAATGGAGACAAATAAGTTAATTTTTGCTCAGTATAATAAGAAGAATAGCCAAACAGAAAAAAAGAAAGATTATAGCTTACTAGAGTCACCAGTCCAAACGGCAAAAACAGAAAAATATAGGTCAATACAGCTTGGGCACTTGACATACCTGTGATCATTCCAACGGCTGCGGTAAAGATAAACACCATGCTGGTAATTAAGATCATAAGTCCTGTCCAGAACAGAAGCTTTTGAAATGTTAAAATCGAATGGAATTCTACAATAGAATTCGTTACAAAAAATAGGACAATTGATGTAAGGACAATTGGGACTAACAGTAACAGTAATCCGCTTAGAATATGACTGACATATATTGTCTCTCTTCGAATTGGCAGGCTGTGAACCATATCAACAGATGCCTCATTTTGAAGGTATCGGAAGAGAATTAAACCTGCCGCAACAGGGATAGAATGCAAGATTAGCACCTGCAGCTCTGTATTAATAAAAAAATAATTTTTATAGTCTTCGAAAAGGACATTTTCTCTGGACGCTAATTGCATAAGCTCAAGAGGGACGGTGAATAATAATAATAGAAAATAGATCAAGCTGATCCAGCCATGCTGACGCATATCCTGTTTTATGATGCCAATCTTAAAGAAGGATTTTTTCGATCTCATAGCCCACATCCTCCATTTCATAAATAAATATCTCTTCTAATGTTAAAGGCAGTAAATCATATAAAATGATCTCTGTTGAATGAATCACTTTATTAATCTCTTCTTCCTTTCCTTTAACAATTAGAAGCAGTACGCTGCCTCTTTTTTCTTGATGAAGGATGTTCAGCTTAGTCAAAAGATGGTCTTCATGTGTAGGATCAGAAAGTGCCAGCTGGACTTTATGAGTGTCCGATTTCAGATCATCGATTTCCTTTTCAATAATGATTTGGCCTTTATGCATAATTCCAACGTGATCGCAAAGGTCCTCAATTTCACGAAGATTATGGGAGGAAATCAAAACAGTCATCTCACGTTCAGCAACATCCTGAAAGAGCAGATTTTTAATTTTTTGCCTCATGACAGGATCAAGTCCGTCGATCGGTTCATCTAAAATTAATACATCCGGCATTGCTGACAAGGCAAGCCAAAAAGCAACCTGACGTTTCATTCCTTTAGACAAGCGGTGGACTTTTCTTTCCAATTCGATATTAAATGCCGGTTTTAGCTGTTCAAACCGTTGCTGGTTCCAACTCGGATAATATTCTTTATATTGTGCAGCCATTTGGGCAACCGTTATTTGCGGAAAAAAATATAAGAGATCCGGAATAAAGACAACACGTTCCTTAATCGCTGTGTTTTCGTAGGCTGAAACACCATCAATTTTGATGGTTCCACTATCCTGACGGTTAATTCCAGCGATCATTTTTAAAAGTGACGTTTTCCCAGCACCATTTGAGCCGAGCAGTCCATAGATAGAACCTTTATTAACTGTTAACGTAAGGTCCTTTACAGCATCATTTTTATTGTATTTTTTACTAACGGAATGAACCTCGATCATCACTGTTTACCCCCTTTGTTTGTTGATTGGCTTCGTGAAAAAGTACATATAAATCTTCCTTTGTTAATCCAAGGTAGATGGCTTCAGCGATTAACCTTTTAATATCTGTTTTTAATTCTTCCAGCTTTTCTACATTGGGCATTTGTTCAATTGCTGCAACAAAATTGCCTTTTCCTTTAATTGAATAAAGATAGCCTTGATTTTCAAGTTCGCGATATGCCCGTTGAATCGTATTTGGATTAACGGTTAATTGACTTGATAACATCCTAACAGACGGAAGCTGTTCATCAGGCTTTAATATTCGATTAATAATGAGTTCCTTAATCTTATCTACTAATTGTTCGTAAATGGGCTTCCTGCTTCTTACATCTAATTGAAACATGAGTAACCCCCTTCGTATTAACTGTATTAATATAATTAATACAGTTTGATTTTACAGGTTAAAAAAGGAAAAATCAATATCGTAAAAAGATAAATAACGATATAATATTGGGCATAAATATGAGATGATGGAAGAAGAGAGATAGAGATATTTAAGTTGAAAGGAAGGTAGGAATACATTGCAGCAAAGAGTTATTGATTCGGTCATCAATCAGCTTTTGCTACGATCTGGTTCTTCAGCAGATGTGATAGTTGAATCAGCGTTTCCTGATGGCCGCCTTGTAGGGGGGAAGTATCATCTAGGTACTCATACAATTACGTTATATCTTAATGAAATAAAAAAGCAGTGTGAGCAGCTGTTTGCAACAGATCAATATTTTTTAGATTATCTTACGATTGTTACAGCCCATGAATTAGGTCATGCGGAGGATCAGGAGCTGGAGGAATTATGTGATCAGCTTGATGAATGTCCGACCCAAGTTGAAAGAGATAAAATTTCTCTTAGAATTGAAGAAAATGCTTGGCGGTATGCCAGATCTATTTTAAGTGGTATTGAAACTAATATAGTAGAAACAGTGATATTTCACTCCTTAAAGCCATATTATGAGGAAATCGATCAGGAGATTGCCTAAAGAGGTTTTTTAATAAGGGAAAAAGACTGTCTCAAAAAGAATCTGACCCCGCCCGTATATATCAGATATAGGAAATTTAGGCTGCTTTAGATCTGATATAATGCGTTAGAGGGGTCTGGCCCATGGTCATAAGACAGTTGCATTTACTTGTAATTTTCTTCACTAGCTGAGTCTTGTTTCGTTTTATGTTTTTGTTTTTCCTCGCGTCTTTCCTTTTTTAGGTCTTCCATTGGAATCGGGTCTACCGTTTGTTCACTTTTATAGCGTTCAAATAAAGTTTTATTCTCCGTTTTATATTGCTCAGGATGGTCCGTTTCTTTTCTCTGTGGTTTATCTGTTTCTTTCATACCTATCACCCGCCTTTACTTTTATAGTTGGTAATACCACATTTTAAGAGAGGAAAAACATCCTTTAGGCATTTTCTTTAGCATAGAATACATGTTTTGCTATACAATAGAACCATACTTTTTAGAAGGATAGGATAAACAATGAGTATTTTACAAGTTGAAAATTTATATAAAACATACGGCGAAAAGGTTTTATTTGATCATATTTCCTTTTCGATCGCTCCAAGACAGAGAATTGGTCTAATTGGTGTAAATGGAACAGGGAAATCTACTTTATTAAAAGTGATCGCTGGAATAGAATCAGCAGATTCTGGTGAACTGACACATTCCAATTCAATCCGGATTGAATATTTACCACAGGATCCTGAACTGACGGAAGGATTGACGGTATTAGAACAAATCTATTACGGGGATGCCCCGATCATGCAGGTCATGAGAGAGTATGAGCTTGCGTTAAGTGATCTTGAGAAGGATCCAGAAAATGATGCCAAGCTGAAGCTATTAATGGCTATGCAGCAAAAAATGGACCAGCATGATGCCTGGGAAGCAAATACGGTTGCGAAAACCGTCTTAACGAAGCTTGGAATCACAGATTTTACGAAGCAAACCACTTATCTTTCCGGTGGTCAAAAGAAACGTGTTGCGATTGCCAAAGCTCTTATTCAACCTGCAGATTTATTAATTTTGGATGAGCCTACAAACCACCTTGATAATGAAACGATTGAATGGCTGGAAGGATTTTTAGCTCAGTATAAAGGTTCAATCTTGCTAATCACCCATGATCGCTACTTTTTAAATCGAGTAACCAATCAAATTTTTGAACTTGATCAAGGAAAGCTATACACATATTCAGGAAATTATGAAGTGTTTCTTGAAAAGAAAGCGGAAAGAGAAATCAATGCTGAGCAGGCTGAAGAAAAGAGACAGAATTTATTAAGACGTGAACTCGCATGGTTGCGCCGCGGCGCTAAAGCAAGGTCAACCAAGCAAAAGGCGCGGATTGGAAGAGTGGAGGAGCTGCAAGAGCAAAAGGGACCGGCTGCAAGCAAGGATCTTGACTTTGCGATTGGATCGGTACGCTTAGGGAAAAAGGTATTAGAGCTGGAGCATATTTCGAAAGTGTATGATGACAAAAAACTGATCGATGATTTTGGCTATTTAGTGACACCAGGAGAAAGACTGGGAATTATTGGACCAAATGGCAGCGGGAAATCAACGCTCCTCAATATCATGGCAGGTCGAATACCAGCTGATAAAGGATCCATTGATGTAGGAACAACTGTGAAAATTGGCTTTTATACACAGGAGCATGAAGAAATGGACGGCAATCTTCGTGTAGTTGAGTACATTAAAGAAACAGCAGAGATTGTTCATACAATTGATGGACAGGTCATTACAGCTGAACAGATGCTTGAGCGCTTTTTATTCTCGCGTGCAGCACAGTGGACGTATATTCGTAAATTGTCTGGCGGAGAAAAACGCCGCCTTTATTTATTAAAGACTTTAATGGAAGAGCCAAATGTACTTTTCCTTGATGAGCCTACAAATGACCTTGATACACAAACACTCAGTGTATTAGAGGATTACCTAGATCAATTTCCGGGGGTTGTTTTGACGGTATCACATGATCGTTATTTCCTTGATCGTGTTATTGATCACTTGCTTGTTTTTGAAAAAAATGGACAAATAAGCCGTTTCCAAGGCAGTTATTCCGACTATTTAGAGGTAAGTAAACTGCAAGACATACAACAGGAACATGATGCGACTACTGAAAAAGTGGCTTATAAAAAAGAGAAGAAAAAACGTCTTTCTTACAAAGAACAGCAGGAATGGGAGCAAATCGAAGATAAAATTGCCGGTTTAGAAGAAAGAAAGGAGCAGCTTGAGCAGGAAATTGCTGCTGCTGGAAGTGATCTAGGCAAAGTACAGGAATTGTATAAGGAACAAGAACAAACCGAAGCAAAATTAGAAGAAGCAATGGAACGCTGGGAAGAATTATCCTTGCTTGTTGAAGAGATTGAACAGGGGGATTAAGAAGGAAGGCCAATTTTTAAGGCCTTCCTTCTTTTTATCCCACTCTTAACGGGAAGTCTCACTTTACCCCATCTTAACGGGCAGTAATTCTTAAATGAACTATTGCCTGGTCAGTTTAGAAAGCAGTGGTAAACTGCCCGTAAAGATCCGATAAGTTTCGCTAATCATCAGTAGGAAGACCGCCTACTGATGGAAGTCTCACTTTAATGCTAGATCAATGTGACCACTCGTTTTTCTAGCCAGTTTTTGAAACATCATATAATAAAGAACTGCACTAACACATGCCAAAACGCCAAGAACCGAAAATGTCATGGTGTAGCCAAACCAAAGTGACATTGGAATGGCAATCGGTGCGATTGTTCTGCCAATTGTGTACCTTAGGCTTGATGCGGCAAAATATTGTCCCCGCATATGTTCAGGTGCAATTTTTGACACAAATGTCTGCTGAATTCCTGCTGTCATAAGCTCTGCAAAAGTAAATAAGCCCATTGCGAGGATAAAGATCCATATTGACTCTGAAATTCCGAATGCAGCAATAGCCAATCCATACACAAGAGAAGAAACAATAAAAACATTTTGTTCCTGATACTTGCTCATCCATTTTGTGATAACAATTGTAAAGATAGCCACCAGCAGACCGTTTTCCGAAAGGACGACACCAAATGCTTGCTCACCATTCAAGGTTAAGGACCAATCTCCGAAGGATAAGACGTTCTGCTGCTGGACAACATCTGTAATATAGACGGGGATCATTACATCAAGCTGCATGAAAGTGAGAGCAACTAGAGCCCCTGCTATGATAAAGAGTGAAAATGTACTGTCCTTAAAAATGATTCGATAGTCTTTAAGCTGCTGTATGATGGTGTCATACCATTTTCCGGAGGTTGTTTTCCCAGCGACTTGAAAAACAGGTGCAGTTTCGCGAGTGAGTTTTGCAAGTAAGCCAGAAAGAAAGATACAAACAGTTCCAGCGACAAACAAGACCTCAAACGGGTGTTGAACATAGAAGATCGCTCCTAAAATCGGTCCTATCACAACAGCAATATTAATCGATGTATAAAAGATCGCGAATACACTGCTGCGATCTTTTTCCTCTACAACATCTGCGACCATTGCCTGTGAAGCAGGCCAATAAAAAGCTCCGCATATACCGGCTAAAGTGAAGCAAATAAAACCGAGAATGGGTAAATCAAACCAAGGTGAATTTGAAAAAGCAAAGAGCAGAAAGGCCACGCCTTGAGCAAAAGATGAGAACACCATCATTGTTTTACGACCAAAGCGATCAGCACAATAGCCCCCCATTAAATTGGCAAGAACAGAGAATAATTGCGAAAAAATAAGCAGCAGTCCAGCCTTCTCTTTCCCAAAAGCATCAGCGAAAAAAATGGTGAGAAAAGGGAAAAACATCCAGTAGGTGATGTTCATCAAGGCTTCCCCAAATAATCGAACTTTAAGGTTATAATCCCAATCCTTTAGTCTCATGTTAGTACCTCAATTTTTTGTTAGATTCGTTCTCATCATACTCTTTCGGGTCCCGAAATACAATAGATTCATTTTACCATAGAATGGGAGTTAAACCTGATTAGCTGAATGCTAAAATGATTTAAAAGAGCTATACTTAAAATAAGGAGGGTGATCATATGGACGTTTTTTCCATTATTGCTGAAGATAAAATCCGCAAAGCAATAGAAGAGGGAGAGTTTGATCATTTGCCAGGACAAGGAAAACCGCTGAAGCTGGAAGACTTATCACATATTCCTGAAGATCTTCGCGTCGCCTATAAGGTATTGAAAAATTCCAAGATGTTGAATGATGTTGACCGCTTAAAGGAAGAATTAATGAGAATTGAAGATTTGCTTGCTGCCTGTGACAATAGTGATTATAAACAGATTCTTTCTAACAAAAAACATGAAAAGCAACTGAAATTGGAAGCCATCTTAAACAAGAGGAAAGCCCTTGATTCACCTGCATCGGCTTTTTATAAAGAAAAGATATTAGATCGTTTTAAAAAGTAAAAGGACATCGTTTTTTTAAAAGGAATTCGCAATTGGAAAACGTGATATCCTTCCTCGTACTTTTAACGAAAAAGTGCGATAGGATTGAAAAACAAAATGAGTTATTTTATTGTCGTCTTTTTAAGAAAATGGGAATCAGCGCTTTGATTAAATATTGCCTTCTTGGTTAAGTCTATTATTTTATTTGGTGTAAAAATAAGTAAAGAAGTTAGCCAAGCAGCGAAAGAAGCAGAGGATGAATCGAAATATGTCCATCTGCTTTTCTTTTTTATTTGCTTTGTTAAAGTACATTGTTAATGAACGAATCCGAGTCCAAAGGAAAAGTACCTAGGAGGAGAACATGGATTAACTACTTGTGAAAATAAGGCTTAGTGACATTTCACTTAATAATAGATAAGGAAAATGGCATAGAAAGAAGCGCGCATCCCAATGATACGCCAATTTTCAGGATTCCTTCTGCAAAGGCAAGGGTAATTTAATTGTGATGAAGTAATGCTTTTCCACATACATCTTGTACAAAGGTAAACGTATTGGTATGAATGATTAATTCTATTTAAATAAACAAGGAGGAGGGCCACAATGAAAAATTCATTTTTTACATGTATGCTTTTTGCCGTGTTTATGACAATTTCTGCTTGTGGGTATGCAGCTGAACAAGATAATGAGCGGATCAATGAGGACAATAAACAAGTGGAGGAAAACAAAGGTCAAGATGAAGGTTCAGAAACAGAGCAAGCAGAAAGGGAAGAAGGCAACCAGGAGGATCAATCTGAAGCTGATCCACAGGAAACTATCTTGGAAAAGTCAGAGGAGGTGTTACAGGCGTTAAAGGAGAAAAATAGGGATAAACTTGCAAGTTATATCCATAAAGAGAAAGGTGTATTATTTTCACCGTATATTTTTGTAGAAGATAAAGCGATTACATTTGATAGCGAAAAAATGAAAGGGTTTTTCCAAGATACACAAACCTATACTTGGGGAATTCAGGATGGCAGCGGGGAACCGATAGAGTTAAAACCGAGTGATTATTATGAAAAATATATTTATAACGACCAGTTCGATCAAGCTGACGAAGTTGTGTTTGATCCGAAGGTACCAAGAGGTAATATGAAGAGAAATTTGGCTGAGGTATTCCCTGGCTCACATACTGTTGAATATTATATAAAGGGTACGGAAGAGAACGGGAATATGGATTGGAAGGCATTAAACTTAGTATTTGAACAGGATAAAGATGGGGAATGGGTGATTGTTGGGATCGTCCATGATCAATGGACGATCTAATAAGAAAAATTGAAAATGTTTCACACCCTTCAGGCTTTTTTAATAAGATATAAAAAAGCCTAGAAGGGAGGAGAAGTTAATGTGGCAATGGCTTTTTCTATCGCTTCTGATAGTAACGTTCGTCAGTTTGCTGACAGCCGGTTTGCTTTGCCGCCTGCTTCTTTTACCAAAACGGTTTCCTTATGAAACAACCTATAAGCTTGGCATCGAGAAGGGCGAGTTTGATGATCAACTCTTTCATTCCACAGTGAAAGAAGAATTGTTTATTGATTCATATCATGGATATAAACTCCATGGAATGTTCTTTCCTGTTACAAAAGGCAAAAAGGTGATTATCATTGCTCATGGGATTACTTGGTCATTGTTTGGCAGCTTTAAATATGTAAAGATGTTTCAAAAGAGAGGCTTCCATGTTCTATTATGCGACCATAGGTACCATGGGTTGAGCGGCGGTAATTATACATCTTATGGTTACTTTGAAAAGGATGACCTAAAAGCATGGATTGACTATTTAGCAAAACGAATGGGAGATAATGCTTTTATTGGTTTGCTCGGAGAGTCGCTTGGAGCGGCATCTGCATTAGAAATTAGCAAGCGTGATCGTCGTGTTCGTTTTTGCATTGCGGATTGTTCCTTCAGTGACTTTCAATCACTTTTAAGATTTAAGCTAAAAATGAATACAAAGCTTAAACTATACCCGCTCATCAATATTATTAGCTTTCTCATAAAGCTTCGTCATGGCTGGAGCTTCCCAGATATCTCTCCAATTAAAGGGCTGGAGAAAACGAAAACACCCATTCTTTTCATACATGGGAAGGAAGATTCGTTTATTCCATTACAAATGACATTAGATATGTTTAAAAGAAAAATAGGCAACAAAAAATTATACTTAGTGCCTCGAGCCGGTCATGCAGAAGCATATAATACAGACCCGAAAGGCTATGAAAACAAAGTAATTGAATTTATTAAGGATATTGAGGAAGTTTTTAATCGGGATCGTGCTAATCTTACTTAGATAGGTTGAGTGCGGATTCAGTGGCAAAAGAAAAGAGGCTGTTTCGCAGCCTCTTTTGTATGATAAGATTCTTATACTTTAGATAAGCTCTTCGACATCCAGCCCTGAAGCACAGGACGTGCAAGTGCAGTCATGGCGATTGTTGCCGCGCTTTTTGCCAGAAGGAGCCGATTTAGAATAGAAGGCAGCACCTCACTATTCTAAATCGGCTTATTTCTTGGCTGTTCCAGGAGCTTGCGCTTTTGTTACTTCATTTTTTATCATCACGATTTTCATTTGGTGAAGGGTCAATTCGGTAGGCGTCATCGGCGTTGACTGCATTTTTCAAGGTATAAAGAAAAAGGCCAATTGAAATGAGAAGCAATCCGACTAAACTTATAGTAGCTAACCACCAATCTAACATCACAACCTCCCCCTTTTTACATACATATGACAGGTTAGGGGAGGTCAGAATAGAGAATGTTAGCTTTTACGCAGATTTCCCAGCTCTTCAGCAATGGCTTGCATTTCGTTTGGGCTAAAGGAATTTCTTTTCATCACATGCTCGTAAATATCCTTAAGCTCTTCATACATTTCTTCGTCAAAATGTGAAGGCTTGATCGCACCCAGGTTAAGAACTCTTAGCTTTTCTTTAATTTGCTCAATCATGTATTCAACGTTTTCAACCGACTTTTCTGTAAGATTCACATTATTCACTCCTATCGTAATCCATTTCTCAATAATTATGTATATTGTAACATGAATGAAGGACATGCATGCAAAAACTTGTCAATTATCTTAAGGTTAAGCGGTTCCTCTCCGGTGCTATTATTTCTTCCTTTATACTTGTATCAAGTGGTCATTTCTGCTAACTACTCACCTTCAGATCACAGATCAACCGAGCCCATCGAAAAATCAACAGCAACCAGCTGTCCTGTGAGAGCCTTCGTAGGAATGAGCCGCATTGCCGCTGAGACAAGGATGAAATTCATCATGAATAGAATAATTAATCCAACTATTAAATAAGAATATTCTATAAAAGGAATGGACATGTCAACATTTTCAGATTGAATTAAGGAAAACTAAGCTGAAAAGGATTATGATTATAAGGAGCATCACATCACGGTTTTAATTATAAAATTATGGGTAAAGTTTGATAGGAGGATAAGATGGTAAAAATTTTATTTGTTTGCTTAGGAAACATCTGCCGTTCTCCAATGGCAGAAGCAATTATGAGGCATTTAATTCAAAATGAGGGCTTAGAAGGAAAAGTAACGGTTGATTCAGCAGGAACCGGCAGTTGGCATATTGGCAAGCCGCCCCATGAAGGAACGCGTTCGATTCTAGACAGGTATCGTATATCTTATGAAGGGCAAAAGGCCAGAAAGCTCATGGAAGAGGACTTAACAAGCTTCGATTATATTATTGGCATGGATAGTGAAAACATCGGAAATATTAGACGATTAGCGGGTTTTAAACAAACAGGCCAAATCGCGCGTCTTATGGACTATGTTGATGACCATCCGATTGCTGATGTTCCAGACCCTTACTACACGGATAATTTTGATGAAGTGTATGAAATGGTTCAAAAGGGCTGTGAAAATTTATTAAAAGAAATCAAAAAGATACACAACTTTTAAATTAGGGGGGACAAACAAATGGCAAACGGAAATAAACTGTTAACAGGGATGCTTTTAGGCGCTGTAATTGGTGCAGCTGTATCACTTTTGGACAAACGTACTCGCGGAGATGTCATTCAATCTGGCAAGAAGGTCTCTTCTAAAATTAAAGGATATATTGAACAGCCAACAATGCTTACTACAGATGTAAAGAAGAAAATAGATGAAGCAAAAGACATAGTTCAGGAAGTATCAGAGGATCTTTCTTTTGTGAATGAAAAGGTAAAAGAACTTAAAGAAACAACTCCGCAAGTTGTAAATATGATTCAAGAGACGAGGGATCGATTCATTTCAAAACGAGAATAGGCGTGAGGTGATGTAAATTGCAAAAAGAAAACTCATTTCTAAAAGAATTAATCCAAAGATTTACGAGTGATGAGGTACCAGGGCTTTCTGCACAGCTATCTTATTTTTTTCTTCTATCCATGTTTCCATTCCTTATTTTCTTAATTACATTAATCGGCTACTTACCGATTTCACAAGATGAAGTGTTAGGGACGATTAAGCATGTTGCGCCAGGTGAGTCATTGGAGGTTATTGAGCAAACACTAAACCAAATAATCAATCAAAGAAATGGCGGACTGCTGTCTTTCGGGATTCTTGCAACACTTTGGTCAGCCTCTAATGGAATCAATGCAATTGTTAGGGCTTTTAATAAAGCCTATGATGTAGAAGAAACAAGGTCATTTATTGTAGCGCGCGGTACGGCCATCTTACTTACAGTGGCAATGGTGTTTGTCATCGTTGTAGCCTTATTATTACCAGTGTTTGGTCGGGAAATCGGATTATTTATCTTTTCGAACTTTGGGTTTTCTCAAGAATTTTTAACAATATGGAATACCTTACGATGGCTGGTCAGCGGAATCATATTGTTTCTTGTCTTTTCCGTTCTTTATTATGCAGCACCAAATAAGCATTTACATATTAAAGATGGCTTGCCAGGTTCTTTAGCTGCAACAATTGGCTGGATTGCGGTATCTTTAGCCTTTTCGTATTATGTTGCGAATTTTGCAAACTATAGTGCCACTTATGGCAGCATTGGCGGTGTCATTGTGCTGATGATTTGGCTATATTTATCTGGAATGATCATTATATTAGGCGGAGAGCTCAACGCACTGTTATATAAAAGGAAGCATGAAGCCTAATTAAATTCCAGTTATTTATACTCATACCTCCTTCCCTAGTGAGGAATAGTAATGAGTGAAGACATCAAGTCTTTACTTCCAATGAAAAGTGGGGGAACTTACAATGACAAAACATACAAAAAAAGGCGGAAGCCATACAAAGCAAAATTCTAAACAAAAATCAAAGAATAAAACAAGCGGTAGCGCAAACGGACAAAACGGCTACCATTAATATAAAATGAGGCTGTCTCATCTTTGAGACAGCCTTGTTTTTTATTCCGAAAACTCCATTAACCTGTTATATACCGTACTATAAATATGCTCAATATCCTCATCAGTCATATAAAGAAGTGTCTCCTTGTCAATCTCCTTCATTGTTTTAATGAATTCAATCATATTCTTCCGCTCTTGCCTGTTCATCATCTCAACCATCTCCCCTTTATTGTTATGATACAGTTTATTATTTATAATTGTATTATATAACAGAATGTTCGAGATGTTAACCATTTTTTTGAATTATTTGAATAGTTTTTTGTAGTTATCTGGAATCCATGATATATCGCTGATGAGCTAATAAAAAGGCAAGATCGCCAAAAACAGCAGTGAGCCAATAGGAGAGAGCGCAGATAATGGAGCTGTTTCGCTGAAAAAAGAAGAGGCCGCTGAAAAAATGACCGAACTCGCTGATAAAATGAGCTAATCCGCTGAAAAGCTGGGCTGGAGCGTCGAAAAGACAGTCTCATGCGCTGAAAAATGGACGGCATCGCTGAAAAAGGTCATTCGCATAAAAAGAAAGTAAGCCAAAAAGACAGCTAAAAAGAGGCTGTCGGTTGAAAATTGCGCGAGTAATCCCGATATATATCGGCGGGGTCCAAAACATATCCCAATTACCTGGCAGAAACCAATACCTGCGCATATTAAAAAAGAGCTGACATTTGCCAGCTCAAATTCTTAGTGAAAAGAAGTTACTTTTTCCTCCTTGTATTCAGATTGCAGACTCTTAGGTCTATACGAGGTAATGGCAAACAAGATGAGAAGCAGCATACTGCTGATAATGAGAAAATAGCTAATGTTTTCGGTAAACTCGATAAACATTCCGCCTAAATATGGACCGACCAGGCTTCCTACACTAAAGGCAACTCCGCAAAGCAGATTACCTGCAGGGAGCAGATCTTTGGGCATTAGGTCTGTCATATAACTGATTCCTAATGAAAAGGTTGAGCCTACGGCCATCCCTGCAATAAAGAGGCAAACAGATAAGGCGCTAACAGACTCCTCTAAATAACTTGCTGCTGTAAAGCTGATGACTCCGACGAATAATATGGTTATTAGAACTGGTTTCCTGCCAAATTTATCGCTTAGCATACCTAGGGGCAGCTGAAAGACAATAGCACCGATCGCAAAGGAAAACAATAAAACAGATATGCTTGAGACTTCAAGACCGATTCGCAAGCCATATACGGGGAAGCTGCCGTTCAATGATGATTCCAAAAAACCATAACCAAGCGGAGGCAGAAAAGCGACCCAGCCAAATTTAAAAGCATGCCGAAACCGTTTTAATGATTCCTTCACTGTGTTTACTTCAATAGTTTGTTCAGGATAATCATTCTTTAAAAGAAAGAGAAAGAACCAGCCAATAAAGCAAAGCACAGAAGAGATAATAAAAGGCAATGCTTCATGAATGGCAATTAACGGGGTCATTAATGGACCAACAGAAAATCCCACACCAAAGAATAACCCGTATAGGGAGATGTTTTTGCCTCGTTTATTTTCTGGTGAGAATGTGGTAATCCATGTTTGTGTTCCAAAATGTAAGGAATGATCGCCAATCCCAATCAATAGCCGTAAAACAAACCAAAACCAAAATGACTCCCAAAGAGGAAATAATCCAAGTGACACAGCAACGATCGCACCGCCAAAAATAATGATTGGCTTAAAACCAAATTTTCTAAGCGGATATTCCATGAACGGTGAAATTAATAATATACCAATATATAATGCCGTTGCATTTAAACCATTTAATGCTGAAGAGACTCCGTTATTTTCAAAAATAACGGCAATTAAAGGAAGAAGCATACCCTGGCTAAATCCCGATATACCGACAATTGAAACGAGAATCCAAAATCGAACAGACTGCTTAGTCATATATAATACCTCTAATTCTAAATGTAGGTTACCTTTGAATATTATTATGAAATAAGGAATAATTCAAGAATCAAAATACCCTGCTATCTTTTTATAAAGTTGTTTTTCCTATACAATTTAACTAAAAACGGAGGAAATAAAAATGGAATTTAAAATGAAGGAAACTGGCTTTTATACAACAACAGAATATGGTGAGCTGCATGTAGCTGGGGAAGAGGCTTATGGCCACCGCCCTTATCAGCTTATGGCCGCTTCAATCGCTGTATGCAGCGGCAGCGTATTAAGGAAAATTTTAATGAAAAAAAGAATGGAGATTAAAGATTTAACTATTTTGACAAAAGTTGAACGCAATGAAGCGAAAGCAAACCGAATAGAAAAAATCCAGATTCATTACCGGATTAAAGGAGAGAACTTAGATTCTGAGAAAATACAAAAATCAGTTGAGTTAGCGAGTAAAAATTGCCCGATGGCACAATCAGTAAAGGGCAGCATTGAGATTGAAGAGACATTTGTGCTAGAGGGCTAAGTTCGTCAACACCTTTCAAAAATAAAATGAATGGATAAACTCACTTCTTATGACATAAACTACCTGTATGCTCATTTTTATCCACATTATGGAATCTAAAAAGGATTATTTGTAATACGATTTAGAGTATAGGTTTTTAATTTGTGGAAAAGAGGTATTTCTTAGGTAGAGAGGAAATCATTCTATATAAGGAAAGGTGAGAGCAATTGGCAAATCGAATTTTTACTCTTATCGTATTAATTGGTTTACCGCTTTCGATTATCGGGAGTATTTTCCACTGGCCATCAGTGATCATGTTTGGCGTCTATTGTTTAACGATTATTGCATTAGCAGGTTTCATGGGCAGGGCAACGGAAAGCTTGGCCATTGTAGCCGGTCCTCGAATTGGCGGATTATTGAATGCAACATTTGGGAATGCGGTTGAGCTGATTATCTCTATTTTTGCATTAAAAGAAGGTTTAATAGGGGTTGTATTAGCCTCTTTGACGGGATCAGTACTGGGGAACCTCCTGTTAGTTGCAGGATTAAGCTTTTTTGTTGGGGGCTTAAAGTTTAAGCGCCAGGAGTTTAGTATTTATGATGCGCGGCATAATTCAGGGCTTTTAATGTTTGCTGTTATTGTAGCATTTGTCATTCCTGAGGTCTTTTCAATGGAAATGAATGATACTCAAACTCTATCATTAAGTATCGGGATATCTGTTATCTTAATCATTTTATATTTAGCGGCATTACTGTTTAAGCTTGTCACTCATCGCGGGGTCTACCAACATAAAACAGATGTCGTGGAAGAGCATGAGGAGCCAGAATGGACTAAGAGAAAGGCTTTGATCATCTTATTACTTTCAACAGTTGCTGTAGCCTATGTTTCAGAAAATCTCGTACATACCTTCGAATCTGTTGGTGAGAGCTTCGGCTGGTCAGAGCTATTCATTGGGGTTATAATCGTAGCAATTGTTGGGAATGCTGCTGAGCATGCCTCTGCGATCATTATGGCCTATAAAAATAAAATGAATATTGCTGTCGAGATCGCCGTTGGTTCAACCTTACAAATCGCGATGTTTGTTGCACCATTACTTGTGCTCATATCGCTGCTTTTTACTCAAAAGATGCCGCTTGTCTTTACAATGCCTGAGTTAATCTCAATGGCCACGGCGGTTTTATTAACAATCTCTATTACAAATGATGGAGACACAAACTGGTTTGAAGGGGCAACCTTATTAGCTGCGTATATTATAATGGGGATTGGATTCTATTTGCTTTAATGAATAAAACATGTCTGGCTCCGCAGTGCGGGGCCATTTTCATTTCAGAAAAAAAGAACTCTGTGCAAATGCACAGAGCCATCAAATTGTGTAGGACGAAACAGATAACTAGAGAAATTGGTAACGCTTGCAAAATGCATTATCAAAATTCTAGGGACACTCTATCGTATGTATTTATGATACAATATCTTTGTTTGTTTGTAAACGTTTTAATTTAAAGAAAATTATAATTTTTGTGCTTAACCTTTGGTGTCTAGCTACGAAGAAAAGGAAGTGAAGTCATAGGATGTCGCGTTTATGATTCGCAACGTCCGGGGCATCTCCCAAATCTTCTTATTTTTTATTTCACGTTAATGGGGAGCTTTCAGTAAAGGTACGAAGTCTCGCTTTATCTCATGCATTATAACATGAGTCTTAAATAAGACGACCAGGTTAGAGAAGGTACATTTTTATCTTACTTCCCTGAGCGGCTAGGATCTGCAACTAGATTGAAGTGTTCTTTTTTTTAGTGGCTGAGTGAGGCGCTTTCGCTTTTCTTATAAGACTTGTCTTAAAGTATGAATTGTCCGCATATTGTATAGTATTTGCAGAAAGGAACGTAACAATGAAAATTAGGATCTTATTTTATGTGATTGGGCTTTTTTTAATGGGGCTTGGCGTTACCCTCACGATTAAGGCTGAACTAGGAGCTGGTGCATGGGATGCTTTAAATGTCGGCCTTTCCAATGCCATAGGATTAACGGTAGGCAGCTGGGTCATTATTATTGGAATTCTCTTGATGTTTTTAAATGCATTTATTGTAAAGGGAAAACCTAAATTACTTGCACTTATCACGATCTTACTTATAGGTTTTTCAGTTGATTTTTGGCTAATGGTCATGATGAGAAATATTGAATTTGATTTTCTTCTCCATCAGGTACTTTCCCTGTTGGGAGGGATCGTTTTTATAGCGATCGGAGTTTCAATGTATTTGCAAACAGATTTTCCAGCAAACCCGATCGATCAATTAATGATCTCATTGCATGAGCGGTTTCACTTAAATTTCATGGTTGGGAAGACGATTGGAGAGGTATGCGCGCTGATTCTTGCCTTTCTTATGCAAGGACCGATAGGAGCGGGAACCATTTTAATTACCTTTTTAATTGGACCTTTTATTCAATTAATCAACATCCCTATTGCAAGAAAATATGAAATGTTAATCAAAAGATAAAAATCTTGGATAAACAAATTAACACTTGAAAACACTATGGATAAGCATGATGAAAGGAGTAGAAAGTATGAAAAAGTGGTTGCTCGTTTCTGTAGTATTGCTTTTATCATTTAGTTTTTCAAGTGCTGCGCTAGCAGAAGGAAAACAACAAAAGCCTAAAATGCCAGGCTCGGTTATGGAGATATCGAAGGAAAATACCTATCCAAATCCTACTCAGGATTTGCCATATCTTCAACCAAGTGAGTTTTCTAGAAGCTTGATTGAAGGATCAGATGTACCAATTGAAAACCCAGATTTAATTAGAATCCTAAATGAAACCACGATTGCTGATGCACCGTTAGCATTTGGTTATCGGGCAACGATTTTTTTAGGAGAATGGGCGCTAAATTATGAATCAACTGAAACAGCGACTAATTGGGAATATCAAAAGATCAATACAAATTTCCAAGATAACCGAGGCGGGTTAGGACCGGTTCAGGTTCATTATAAGCAGGAGGCACAAAAATCTGTCAAAGGCGGGTTAACGGCAAAGGTGCCGGAAGCAGAGCATGTGAAAAAAATGATGCTGCTTAAGGCGATGAAAAAAACAAATTTACCGCTTGCTTTTGAGACAATTATTGGTGCTGGAACAAAGAAAGATCAAGTATATAATATCCCTCCCAAAAAATTGGGGTATTTATATGCTTATGCACCTGCTGTGAATGAAAAAGGAAAGGTTACTTACGGAGAAGTTTACTTAGTTTTAAGAGGCAACAAGAAAAGCATTGTTGTTAAAAATGTTACCTCACAGGGAATCGGTGCTTGGATACCGCTCCAGGACCATGCCTCATTTGGATTTGTTACATCAGATCGACCTAGATGATGGCTTTAAAGATCAATGCGCATGTGCGTGTTGATCTTTTTTATTGGATAGAAGTATGACAATCTTCTCCTAAACAAATAGTAGGTTGGAGGAGGTTTTCATTTTGTTTAGAATTTTACTGTTTGCAATGATCATCTTTATTTTATTCCCCAGTTGGATGTTTGCTGAGGGAATTCCCTCCCAGCCATTCGAGGCAGCATTTATTCGCGATGGAAATCTATGGATCTTTATAAAGGGGGAAGAAAAACAAATTACGAATAGCGGCAGTGTTTCGGCACCTAAATGGTCCTACGATGGGAAGTGGCTGCTATATCAACAAGAAGATTCTTCCCAACAGCAAGAATCTATTTGGGCTTACCATATTGATACAGGCGAAAGGAAAAAAATCTTTTATAATGGGTATTCTGCCACATGGTCACCACAGAAAAACGTCATTGCCTTTAATAGCAGCGGAATTTTAAATATTTCTGATCTAAGGCAGTTTTATAACATCGCAACAGGCGTGAACAGTTATACATGGTTTCCTGATGGAAGCGGGTTTCTGCTTTCATCCTCTGGGGTTCTTCGTCCGGATGGTTGGACAAGTGCAATCCTGTTTACGAAAAAAGTTAAGCCTCCTTACAATGACATTATTTTATTTGGCGGTGTTAACCTCTTCTTTACCCTTCCAAATGAAATTGGCGTAAACAATAACAAAATTATTGCAGTTTCTGCTGATGATTTTGCATACTCACCAAGTAATAAATGGATTTCATTTATTGTTTCACCTACAGCTTCCTGGGCAATGGACAGCAATATGTTATGTGTTATATCAGAAGATGGAAAGGATTTTGAGGTGTTAGGAGAGGTTATTTTTGAAGTGGGTAAGCCGAAGTGGGCGCCATCAAAGGATATCATAGCTTACATTGCCGGCGGCGGGCGAATCGTCTATGGCTTTAAAGATAAAAAGCTGAAACTGAAAGAAATGCCAGTTAGTAGTTCATTAACTCCGCAAAATTATACAGAGCTTGATTTTACTTGGATCGATGATAAAGAAATTGTCACATCGCGGGTGAAAGAAACTGAGTGGTCAAATGACTTTAAGGATCATCCATTGCCGTCCCTTTATCTCATTAATATTGAAAGCAATAAACAAAGCCGAGTAACCTCTCCCCCAAAAGGTTTTGGTGATTATCATCCTCAAAGTATCCATTCTGCCAAAAAGCTCATTTGGTTTAGAGGCCGTTCACTTATTGACCAAAACCGGGATGTTTGGATTTCAGAACCAAATGGTGATCATGCGAAAAAATGGCTGGAAAATGTAGACGTGATAGAAATTTACCCTTAACTGGCAGTAAAACCTCCTTATCAAGATTCAAGTGAAGATAAGAAGCTAAGTGGGGTATGAGGTCTCCCTTTTAAACATCAAAAGAACTGAATCATCCTCGATTCAGTTCTTGCAACATCTCATCTTCTTTTTGCTGGTATAACAAGACTTGTTCTTCAGCAAGACCAATTTTTTCATCATATAAAGCTTGAGCAATGATTTTTCTTGCTTCTTTTGCCGTACTCCAATAATACTGATCATCAACAAGCCCGATTACTGTATATTCATACCCGCGAAATCCAGCATTTAATGAGGTCATCCCGAATAGTTGAAAGGACTCGATAATGTTGCCTTCAAGATCACGCTTTAAACAATGGTCATATTGTTCATTGAGTTTTTCACATGCTTTTTCAAGTGCAGCCCAAACTTTTTCGGGATTTTCACGAAATCTTACAACGACGCGCTCAATCACTCGCATGCGATCAATATTGTAATTTTGAATTTGTTTAATTTCTCCGTTACTAATTGTTAAGAGCTTGCCGCTCCATTCTCGAACTTTTAGGGAACGAAGACCAATTTCTTCCACTGTCCCATTAAATGTATTATTAATCGTAATGAAGTCTCCTTGGTGGATCTGCTTTTCATAAATTAAAAACAATCCGGCAAGAATATCCTTTATCAGGCTTTGAGCGCCAAAGCCAAGTATAATCCCAGCAACACCAGCACCAGCCAAAATGGAACCGAAATTATCCACAAATTGAGAAACAACATACAGGAGAAAACAAATCGTCGCTGTATACTTTGTGAGAGATTGCATCATGCTCTCAATGGTTTTTTCCTTCCGTTCTTCGATAAAGTTTGTTTTTTGAAAGAACTTCCGAATGATGATATTTATGAGAATGACGCTGAGCCATAGACCAACTGCAACCACGATAACATCAAATATGGCTAATTCCTTGAATTTGTTAAACTGTTCCATGTCGTATTTGTCACCTTATATTTTGGATTTACGTTCCGTAAAATCAACTTCCTTATAATAACTATTCTTTACAAGGATATTAGGTCCTAGACATTTTACTGACGGACAATGGCAATTAAGCGACTTTGCTAACGAAGAATCCATCCATTTTTCATAAGCTGACTGCAAGGTATTATCCTGAATATTCCCTAACGGAGGGGCATCACCAAAATCAGTGACAATAATATTGCCATCAAAGATATTAACATTTAAACGGGATCGGCCATCAGGATCATTTCGGACCGTTACATTTTTGCTTCCTCTTAGCCGTTTAATAAGTGTCAAATCTTCTTGATTATCACTGCACGCATAAAAAGGCAATGTGCCAAAAAGCATCCAGACATTTTCATCACGAATATCTAATAAATGATGAATCGCTTTCCGTAATTCTGCTAATGAGAGAGTTTCTAAGCTGCTTGCAAAATCACTTGGATACATCGGATGAATTTCATGGCGCTGGCAAAGCATTTCTTCAACGATCTGATGATGAATTTTTTCGATATAAGGAAGTGTACGTTTATTTAGCATTGTTTCTGCAGAAACAATAACCCCTGCTTGAACAAGTGCGCGGCTATTTTCAATCATTCTTTCAAATAACGCTGCTCTTTGCTGGTATGTAGGCTTACGATCCATCACCGCAAAGCCCACCTCGACAAACTCATCAATTGTTCCCCAGTTATGTGAAATATGTAAGACATCTAAGTAAGGGATGATTTTTTCATAGCGTTTTAAATCAAGCGTCAGGTTCGAATTTATTTGTGTACGGATACCGCGTTCATGGGCATACTTTAAAAGAGGGACAACATACCCTTCAACTGATTTTAACGAAAGCATTGGTTCGCCGCCGGTAATGCTCAGCGAACGAAGAGTAGGCACTTCTTCTAATCGTTTTAAAAGCAAATCAATCGGCAGAGCCTGCGGATCCTTCGGCTGTAAGGTATAACCAACCGCACAGTGCTCACAACGCATATTGCATAATGTAGTAGTGGTAAATTCAATATTTGTTAACACCATATTTCCATATTGCTCAACATCTAAGTAAGCTTCCCATGGATCATATGAGGTTGTAATTGGTTTCAATGACTTTATTGCATTCATGAGGATACTCCTTTGTTTTTGCTTAAAACTATAAAATTCATATAGAGTGCTTCGACATCCAGCTACAAAGTACAGGACGTACACTTTTGTTCAAACAAATAAATTATTTGTACTTAGTTTTGGTGTCTAGCTCCAGGCGCCATTGGCGAAGCACAGGACGTGCAAGTGCAGTCAATGCCAACAGGACGTCGCGTTTTTGACTGCCTCTAGGGTCTAGTCAAATAGGAATTGAAGGTAAAGAACACCTTCTATTCCTATTCGCCTTATGCTTGTCGCCGAATGCTTAGCGCTTTGCGCTTTTCTTAATAGCATAACAACCATTTTATCATGATCATATAATGATATCACTAATTGAGGACATTCAAAATAAAAGGGTATAGTTGTCAGCAAAGAGCTTATAAGCTACGATAGTAAAGTTGAGAGGAGAGGTTTAATGGGAAACGCAGTTCAAGATAAGGATTCACAATTATCTTATTTAAAAAATCGTTTAAATATGTTTATGCAGGTACTTGATTCTATGGATCCAGAATCTACAGATGTAGATGATATTGACCGTTTATTGCAAATGCTGGATGACCTTGAATTTAAGTATGAGCAGTTTAAAAAGGATTGGGATAAAGAGGAGGAGGGCTGACACTGATTAGTGTCGGCTCTTTTTTATTGAACCTTTTTACTTAGTTTTTGTGTCTAGCTTTCAGCGCCTAGCGACGTATGAAATTCACCCTCCTTATACGCTAAGTCAACATCGAATCGCTAACGCTCTTTGTGTTTCCTTTATTTCATTCGGAGTGTTCCAGTTTATACATCACTGAGCAAGGCGCCTTTCGCTTTTCTAACTGAAAGCGCTCTTAATAGATCTTTTCAATAAATATCGGAAGGAGTATAATAAAAATTGAGAGAAATTGACCGTAAGATAAAATTATAGAGGGGCTAAGCTTACATTTTGAGGGTTGAATGTATGCAAATGCTTAAAGGGGAGAACCAAAATGAAGAATTTCTATGAAAGCATGTATCAATTGGTAGTTGAAACATCAACCAACCTGCCAAAAGACGTTAGAAGAGCCATTGCAGCTGCAAAACTAAAAGAAAGTGCTGGTACACGCTCGGCAATGTCACTTGAAACGATTACGAATAATATTAAAATGGCTGATGATAATATTTCACCAATTTGTCAGGATACAGGTCTGCCAACTTTTAAATTGAAGGTTCCTGTCGGCGCGAATCAAATGGAAATGAAAAAAGAAATCAAGCGTGCCATTGAACAAGCAACAAAGGATGGAAAATTACGCCCAAACTCTGTTGATTCGATTTCAGGCGCGAACAGCGGGGACAACCTTGGAGAAGGAACACCTGTTATTAAATTTGAACAATGGGAAAAGGATTATATTGATGCACGTCTTATTTTAAAAGGCGGCGGCTGTGAAAATAAAAATATTCAATATAGCCTTCCATGTGAGCTTGAAGGGTTAGGTAAAGCTGGACGAGATCTTGATGGTATTCGTAAATGTATTATGCATTCAGTTTACCAGGCACAAGGACAAGGCTGCAGCGCCGGCTTTATTGGCGTAGGAATTGGCGGAGACCGGACAAGCGGTTATGAGCTTGCAAAGGAGCAGCTCTTTAGAAGAGTAGATGACGTAAATGAACGTGAAGATTTACGCCAGTTAGAAGACTATGTGATTGAACATGCAAACGAGCTGGGGATCGGTACAATGGGCTTCGGAGGGGAAACAACCTTACTTGGCTGTAAAATCGGTGTCATCAATCGTATCCCAGCAAGCTTCTTCGTTTCTGTTGCTTACAACTGTTGGGCATATCGCCGACTTGGTGTGTACATTGACCCAGAAACTGGTTCAATTAATGAATGGCTTTATCAAGATGGTGAAGAGGTAGTATTTGCTGAAAATGAAGTAGCAGCTACTAATGAACAAGTTGAAGCACCTCGAGAAGTTGTTCTTCAAGCACCAATTACAGAAGAGCAAATAAGAGAATTAAAGGTTGGCGACGTTGTTCGAATCAACGGCATGATGTATACAGGCCGTGACGCGATCCATAAATATTTATCTGAAAATGATTCACCTGTTGATTTAAATGGGCAAATTATTTATCACTGCGGACCTGTTATGATGAAAGATGAGGAAGGCAAGTACCATGTAAAAGCGGCTGGTCCGACAACAAGCATTCGTGAGGAGCCATACCAAGGAGATATTATGAAACGCTTCGGTATTCGCGCTGTAATCGGTAAAGGCGGAATGGGACCAAAAACATTGCAAGCATTAAAAGAGCACGGCGGAGTTTACTTAAACGCTATTGGCGGTGCTGCTCAATATTATGCAGATTGCATCAAATCTGTAGAAGGTGTCGACTTAATGCAATTTGGTATTCCAGAAGCAATGTGGCATCTAAAGGTAGAAGGCTTCACAGCCGTTGTTACAATGGATTCTCATGGCAACAGCTTACATGCAGATGTAGATAAATCTTCATTAGAGAAGCTGGCACAATTTAAAGAACCGGTGTTTAAATAAACATTTGTTTAAAAATTGATCGAAGACCTGGGGGGACCTGGGTCTTCTTTTTGTTTGCTTAAAACTTGGAATTTTTTACTCCGTATGGAAAACCGCCCTCAATAAACACTATAGATAAGATGATATGAATTGAGGAGAGAAGCAAGATGAAAAAATGGTCCATTTCTGTAATTTTATTTTGTGTTATTTTTCTGTCGATGAGCACAGTCTCGGCATATCCTAATAATCCAATTCATTGGGGATTTAAGAGGAGTCAAAATCATGAACCTGCTTCGGCTGGGGAGAAATTAGATAAGCTTCTTGCAAAACATGGTGCCTTTTATTCGGGGGATCCGACCAAAAAGGAAATCTATTTAACCTTTGATAATGGTTATGAAAATGGGTATACGGCCAAGGTTCTTGATGTATTAAAAAAGCACAATGTCCCAGCAACCTTTTTTATTACCGGCCATTATTTAAATACAGAGCCTGAAATAGTGAAAAGAATGGTCAAGGAAGGGCATATTGTCGGCAACCACTCTTGGCATCATCCTGATTTAACAACACAGAGTGATGAAGAGCTGAAAGAAGAGCTTGAGTCAGTACGGCTTAAGGTGGAGGAGCTTACCACGCAAAAAGGGATGAGCTATTTAAGACCGCCGAGAGGGATTTTCAGTGACCGCGTTCTTGCTGAATCAAAAGAACTTGGATATACAACTGTCTTTTGGTCCTTGGCATTTATTGATTGGAAGGTTGATGCGCAAAGGGGCTGGAAATATGCTTATGATAATATTTTAAGACAAATCCATCCTGGTGCGATCCTTTTGCTTCATACTGTTTCTAAAGATAATGCGGAGGCGCTTGATCAGGCCATAACGGATTTAGAGAAGCAAGGCTATATTTTTAAAAGCTTAGACGATTTAATGATCAATAAAGCGATCGATCACCCTTATCTTATTTCCCTTTGATAAGGGTTTTTTCATTGCCCTTGAACGGCCCTTCTTCATGAAGGAACAGTCTGATAGAAAGGGTCTATTGGAAAAACTTCATTTTGCATAGGAAGAAACTGTCCGATAGAAAGGCTCAATTGGACAAAAATGCTTTTGTGCATGAAGGAACTGTCCGATAAGGCTCTACTGGACAAACCTCTTTTGCCCATGATGGTAATGTCCCAGATAGGTTATGTAAAATGCTATAATAAGCTTAAAAAAGAAAAGGATGCAAAAATATGTGGAGAGAAACGATTGTAACCGAAGGCCCGTATGATTTTGCACGAGTTTTAAGTCGTTTATCTTTAGACCCTGTAATCACCCTTAATATAGATGAGAAATTCGTTAAAGTTCCATTGGTAATAGAAGATAAGCCTTATGTTATCAATGTCCAAGCAGTCGGATCGATTACTAATCCGTGTTTTGAAATTAGTGGAATTGATGAAAGGGTAAAAGAACAAGCATTAAAGAGAATAACGAAAATCTTTCAATTTAATTTTCTATTACATACACTAGTCATGCATTTTCAAGAAACAAATATAGCCGAAATTTTTCAGCAACACGCAGGTACACCCCTTGTGTTAGAATTTGATCCTTATAGCTGTTTAATGAAATGTATTATTCATCAGCAGTTAAATTTAGCTTTTGCTCACAAGCTAACCGAACGGTTTGTTAAAACCTTTGGCTATCAGGTTGATGATGTGTGGTTTTATCCAAGACCGAAAACAGTGGCTGCTTTACAGTATGACGATTTAAAGGCGCTGCAATTCAGCGGACGAAAAGCGGAATATGTCATTGATACATCAAGGCTAATTGCAGAGGGCAAATTAAATATAGCAGAACTGGATATGCTGTCAGATGAAGAGATTATGAAAAAATTGATAAAAATCCGCGGGTTAGGTCCATGGACAGTCCAAAGCCTGCTTTTATCCGGACTTGGCCGTCCTAATCTTTTTCCAAAGGCTGATATTGGCATACAAAATGCAATTAAAAAGCATTTCAAGCTTGAAAAAAAGCCGACAGCTGAGGAAATGGACCAATACAGCAAGCGATGGGAGCCCTATCTAAGTTACGCAACCTTATATTTATGGAGAAGCATTGAGTAGAAACGGAGCGTTTTTAATGAACGATAAAAAGCAAGGTAATTCAATCAAGATATCTAAAGGACAAACTTTTCCGTTAACAATTAAACGCTTAGGTATTAACGGGGAAGGAGTCGGGTACTTCAAAAGGCAGGTTGTCTTTGTTCCTGGGGCGCTTCCTGGTGAGGAAGTTTTAGTTGAAGCAACAAAGATACAGCCGAAATTTGCAGAAGGAAAAGTGAAAAAAATCCGCAAAGCCTCACCTTTCCGAGTAAAACCGCCATGTCCCATTTATGAAGAATGCGGAGGATGCCAGCTTCAACATTTGGCTTATGGTCAACAGCTGAAGGAAAAACGAGATATTGTGATACAATCGCTCGAGCGTCATACAAAGCTAAACCTAGACAAGCTGGATATTCGTCCAACGATCGGCATGGAGGATCCGTGGAACTACCGGAATAAAAGCCAATTCCAGGTCGGACAGCTAAAAAACGGCAAGATCATTGCCGGTTTATATGGCATGGATTCACACCGGCTGATCCCGATCCAAAACTGCATGGTCCAGCATCCATTAACAAATAAAGTGTCTGAAGAGGTAAAACAGATTCTTGAAGACTTTCAGGTACCGATCTATGATGAACGTAAACGAAAAGGAATTGTTCGAACGATTGTGACCCGAGCAGGCTTTCATTCTGGTGAAGTTCAAGTCGTGCTAATCACAACACAAAAAGAAGTGCCGCGTAAAAAAATGATTATCGCTGAAATCCAAAAACGACTGCCAGAGGTCAAATCGATTGTCCAAAACATCAATGGTAACAAAACCTCGTTGATATTTGGCGAAAAAACACTTCATCTAAGCGGCGAAGAGGTAATTCAGGAAACACTAGGGGACCTCAGCTTCGAACTTTCAGCACGGGCTTTTTTTCAGCTTAACCCTGTTCAAACCGTGAAGCTGTACGATGAGGTGAAAAAAGCAGCGGGCCTTACTGGCAAAGAAAAAATTGCTGATGCCTATTGCGGTGTTGGAACAATCGGATTATGGCTTGCAAGCGGGGCAAGCGAGGTTCGCGGAATGGACACCATTGAGGCAGCGGTAGTTGATGCCCAGGAAAATGCAAAGAGACATTGCATTGAAAATGCCACCTATGTCACAGGAACGGCAGAACACTGGCTCCCAAAATGGGTGAATGAAGGCTGGCGCCCAGATGTGATTGTTGTTGATCCGCCAAGGACTGGCTGTGACCGAAAGCTATTAGATGCGATAAAAAAGGTAAAGCCGAAGAAGTTTGTCTATGTTTCGTGTAATCCTTCGACGCTTGCGAAGGATATTGATTATTTGTCGAAGGAGTATAAGGTTGAGTATATTCAGCCGGTGGATATGTTTCCGCATACGGCGCATGTGGAGTGTGTTGCTAAATTAACCCTTATATAAAGGGATTTGTAATGCTGTTAAGTGGGAATTGACCACATTTTGACCACTTAACCGTTTTTTCTCATGAAATCCCCAAACATTCGTGCGGTTTTTTCTTGTAATTTTGGTGTAACATGAGCGTAGATGTCACCAGTTACTTTTATACTAGAATGACCTAAACGTTCTTGCACTTTTTTTAAACTTGCTCCAACTTCTAACATTAAAGTTGCATGTGTGTGCCTAATATCATGAAAACGGATTTTAGGATTGATATAAAGGATTATGCTGGAAGGGTTTTTGGTTTATCTAATGCTACAACTATAATTGCCGATGATGTTCGCGCTGTTTGTGGCACAACAACAGGAAATGTAATCGTAGAAGGATTTGATACAGCTGCAAATGTTGCAAGAATTACAAATTTTAAAGCAGATAAGAACGTCACAATCTCAAAAGATATCACAGATTTTTTCTTTAGATCTAAAGATGAAACAATCCCGAACATGACCATTTATCAAAATGTAACAGCAGATAATCAGATACCTAATATTGCTAATAATGCAAATGATATTATTTATTTAAGACTTAGATCAACACCAGGAAGTTGGACAATGGGGGCATTGCCTGATGGATATAAACGTGGTCAGTTACTTATAATTCGTAATAGTGGTTCTGGAGCGAATACTATTACAATCAGAACGGGCTCTACTTATAACTCCATTCCCTTTATGATGCTGCAAATAAGGTGTTGAGTAATGAACAGGCTATCACTTTAATTTGTGATGGATCAGATTGGATGGCAACAGGTCAGTAATGAATACTTATGAATATAGCAATGTATTATTTTTGAGTCATCATTAGATGGCTTTTTATTTTGGCATTAAGGAGGTAATCAGATGACAGTTGAAATCGCAGTATTAATAGCAATAGGAGGTTTCTTAATTGGCATTTTTACATTTAGCCGTAATCGAGATAAAGATGTGAAAAATGATGCAACTGAATCGGCCGTGATTCGAACAAAGTTTGATAACATAAGTCAAGGTGTAGAATCGATACGTATTGATATAAGGGCGAATGAACAACGAGTAAGGGATTTATCAGATCGGGTTGTTCGAGTAGAAGAAAGTTCAAAACAAGCCCATAAAAGACTTGATAAAATTGAAAATAAGGGAGAGGTATAAATGAAAAATTCCATCAAAGGTTTAGACAAAGACACGGTCTTTAGGACAGTGCTTCTTTTTGTTGAGTTAATAAATCAAAAAAAGAAAGAGTATTATAATCCTAGTTTACCTTTATTAAACCCGTATTATGATGAAGTGGAAAAACAGTATTTGGTATTTTTTAAGGTAATATATCCCTGTAATTCATATATTACACATTAAATGGGAAGGGAAGGGAATTTAAATGAAAGCTAGCAGATTTTAATTTTACAGTCCTTCCTGCCCCGGTTTTTGATGATAATAAAGAAATCACATATATTGATTTACAGAACTTGGCAATATCAAAAAATTCAACTAAAAAAGAACTTGCTTGGAAAACTATTGAATATGCTTTGAGTAAAGATTATGCTATCTTCATGGCTAACAGTGAGCGTAATTCGTTTTCCGGTAAATTTACTTCTTACATAGATGATGAAATAATAGAAATATATTCTAAATAAGTATATAGGAATAGACCCTGATAATTTTTATTCTGGAACAGAGGGCCCCACTAAACCAGAAGAATTTACTGAAGAAAAGTATGTTTAATAGCTAGGAAATATTTTCCTGATATGATTGAGAATAAATTAACTGTAAAAAGTGGTGTGGAAAAAATCAAAACAGATTTTAATCAAAACTTTGAAAGGAAATTGGAGGATAGAAAATGAAACTTCTTCTAAAGTGGATTATTGTATTAGGCCCTGTTATCTTCCTAATGATAAAAAACTCAATTGTTGAGAATATGGGGGATACTTTAAGTATATACAATGGGTTATTAAATTGTTTACCTTTTGTAGTATTGTTCTTTGTGTTATTAAAAAAAAATAATCCAAGCACATTATTAAACACTTTAATCAGTTCAACATTCTTTATATATATTTATTATTTGTTTAAATACACGATATTTGATATCCCATTTTTTGATTATTTTAATTTAAAAGTAATTAGAAATTTAGAAGAAATTGTAATTTATATTAATCTAATACCTTTCAAAACAATTACTGGAAACGTAACTTTGTTTCAAACGATTGGAAATCTTTTTTTACTATTCCCTTTAGGAATATATTTACCATTAATTAATTCTGAATATAAGAAAATTAGATTAGCTCTGCTTATAGGGTTTGTCACTACATTATTTATAGAAATTGTACAAGTTATTGTTTCTTTTACCCATGCATTTTATTCTGAATATCCTTATACAAGAGGGGCCGACATCGATGACCTTATCCTTAATATTACAGGATTTATGCTAGGATATATATTATCAATTATCTTGTTCCTCCCACTTAGAGATCTAGTTGGAGAAAAGCTCATTAAGTTCCAAAGGTCAAAGTTTAATTAACTTCGATTTTATCTGTCATGCTTCTTCAGAAGCCAATAACGTTGATAAATCAACGATGTATAAAAAAATGAACAAAGGCCAAATCCTTTATACACAAGGATCTGGTCTTTTTGCTTACTTCTTAAAATTGTGATTATGTTAAGTAACACAATCAGGAATACGATATTTTTATGCCTTTAAAATTATCTTGATAATAAATTTTCCCACGTTCTCTAATATGATGAAGAACAATAACAATCAACATGTATATGGGCTGGTTTATATGCTAAATATATCACTTTTCTCAGGCACCCGGCGATTTGATGAGAAACAGGTTTTTTCAGCTACAATGGGAATTGTCCTTCATTCCATTCCATTGATGAATACTAAACAAAATTCTGCGTCGTATTATTCCTGCTAAAGCGATAAACAGCAATTAAGAAAAACGCAGCAGCAAAGGTGAATAGAATAATAAGATTTAAAGATAAATCACCTAATGAACTTCCCTCCTGAAGCTTCGATAATGTATCGAGTGTCCAGCGCTGCGGAAAGAAATTAGCTATTTTTTGCAATGTTTTGGGCATGACTTCAATTGGCCAAAAGCAGCCTGAAAGCATGACGGTTGGAGTGATAATTAAATTTTGCAAGGCACTTGCTGATCCGCGGCTGTTCGAAAACGAGATAATCACAAGTGATAGCCCAACAGAAACCAATGAGAAAAGCAACATAACAATGGTAGCTTCCCAAAATGACATATTCGTGCCAGCATGAAGGATGCTTTTCATGATCGTTAACGTGATGAATACTTGGATAGTCATCACAATCATGTTCACCATGACATTTGAGAATAAATATTTTCTAGCATTAATTGGAGTTGATAACAAGCGAAAATAAGTCCGGTTTTGCTTATCTAAAAGAATGATTTCAGCTAAATTCGCTGCAGACATCAACATAATCATAATTAAAAAGCCAATTGCTTGATTCGTCATATTTCTGCTCTTCGATGTATCTTCTATGGAATGTGTGGACAGTTTGAAGTCTGTTTGCTGAAAATTGTTATACATCTCTTCAAAGACCTCTTGATTTCCGTCTGCTACAAAGCTGATCGTCGCAATATTATCGATATATTGATGCAAATAAGATTTAACATACCCTGTAATCGCAGCACCTTTAATTGATGTAAGCTGGATATGATCAGGATTCCCTTTTAGCACGCTTTCTGAAAATCCCTCATCAAAGGTAATGACACTATCCAATTCTCCAGATGTAATGGTATCTTGAACCTCCTCCTCAGCAATCATCGAAATCTCAACGTTTTCTAATTCCTTTAAAAACGTAATCGTATCAGAAGTGATTTCATTTTTATCATTGTTTACAATTCCAACATGGAGGATATTTGTTTGGTCCCCGCTGTAGACAAGGAGTGAGACCACTATGGCCAATAACGGCAAGCAAAGATATAAAATAATGTTCTGTTTTTTTCGGAAAGTCACACTTAGCGTGTTCTGAATTAACCAAAAAATGTCCTTCATTATAGTGCCCCCCTTCTTTGGATTGAGATCATGGCGAAGAGTAAAAATAAGAGTGAACCGGCAATATTAATCGAAAGGGCCGGAATGGCTGCAGAAAAGTCATTCGTGTAAATGATTTTCGTCATCGCTGTGTTCATCCAAGTGAGAGGTGATAGTTCCGTAATGAACTTAAAGATTCCCTCTGGGTTTTCAATTTTATAATAGGCTCCTCCAAAAAATGATGCCAGTTGGACAAACAGCATAATGATGAGGGCATGACCCGAATTTGTTTTCGTTAAAAAGGTAACACCGATTCCTAGACTTACTGCAAACACAACTTCGGTTAGCAGCACAAGGAATACGAGTCCAATATTCTCTCCCCAATATGCATTGAAAAACACTTTGCTGCATAGAAGGAGGAGCGCGATACATAAGCTATTACTCACAAGACTTCCCAGTACTTTCCCTATAAAAATTTCTCTTTTTCTGACTGGAGAAGCAATCAGGCGATCGCCTGTCTTTCTCACTCTTTCACTCACAATTTCTCCGCTTGCTGACATCGCTCCGTAAAGAACCATCATCGTCGTAATCACAATCGCATAATAATCCATTGCTCCCGGTTCTTTATCTGGAAGAAGTGTCGTTTCCTTCATAAAATCATCTTGCTTTTCGCGAGTGAAGGCACTTTCCAGCTTCTCGGGAGCTGCCTTTATGATTTCTGAAGATATATTGTACCGATCCACATATGAAGAAAGCATTCCTTGAAGAATACTGCCTTCAATACTCGTTCTGCTGTTTACAAAGAGCTTAATTCCTTCTTCTGATGCTTCCACGTAGCCATGATACTTACTTTGTTTCACTTTCTTTTCAGCATCCATATTTTCACCGGCTTTTTCAAAGTGTATCCCGGACTTCTCCATCTCTGTAATAAACTGCGAAAAATATTGACCTTTCGTTGTATCCTTATATAACACCTGAATGTCATCTATTGGAAGACTAGTCGTAAATGTATTGGATAAAGCCGTTCCGAGGATGAGCATTAAAACAATTGGAAAAGCTAACATAAAAACTAACGTACGAATATCCCGAAAATCCGCTTTGATGCCCTTCCAGGCAATATTTAAGATGTTCACTAAAAAATCCCCTCTTCCTTTTCTTATTGATCACGTAGCGTTCTTCCTGTTAAGGTTAAAAACACGGTCTCTAAATTCGGGGCTTTTTCTTCTAATGAACGGATTTCAATCTGACTTGCGATAAAATGCTCAATGATTTTGTTTAAGTTATTCACTCCGGTATCCGAGTTGATTTTTATGAAATTTCCCTCCAGGGAAACCGCTTCAACGCCATTAATTTCTTTGATTGGTTCAAAATTCACGTTTTCTGTAGATTTCACTTCAATCCATACGTCCTTCGTATTGGTAATAATCGATTTCAGCTGCTCCTGGGTTCCTTCTGCAATAATTTTCCCATGATCAATAATCGCAATCTTTGTACAGATTTCCTCCACTTCCTCCATATAGTGGCTCGTGTAAATGATGGTACAGCCCATAACATTTAATTTTTTTACAGAGGCAAGGATATAATTGCGGGATTGCGGATCAATTCCAACGGTTGGTTCGTCCATGATAATCAGCTTTGGACGATGAGCAATGGCACATGCAATATTTAACCGTCGTTTCATCCCGCCTGAAAAGCTTTTTGGAAAGCTTTTGTGTTTATCTTGAAGACCAACAAATTCGAGTGCTTCTTCAACACAATCTTTCAGCTCGGCACCACGTAAACCGTATAATCCTGCGAAGAATTTCACATTTTCATAGGCTGTCATATTTTCATAGATGGCTAAGTCCTGTGGAACCATGCCAATATTCATTTTGGCAAAGCGAGCATGATGGGCACTATTTTTTCCAAGAATGTTAATGATTCCTTCATTGCTGCGGAGCAGCCCGGCAATCATATTTATTGTTGTACTTTTTCCGGCACCATTCGCGCCTAGAAAACCGAAAATTTCTCCTTCCGCAACAGACAAGCTCATATTATCGACAGCAATAAAATCACCAAATTTTTTTGTTAAGTTCTTTATTTCTAAAATGTTCATTGGATCACCCTTTAGTAAGTTAGTATAAATAAAGTATAAAAAAAAGAACGAACGCGCATAAGTGCAATCGTTCATTCTTTCATATGAGAAAATTCATATTGTGAGTGTGAAAAAATCATGTTGGAATCGGAAGAAGTGTTGTAACTGAAAATCCACTACTGCCGTCAACAATCATTTTTCCGTTTACAGATGCTGCCCGCTCTTCCATTCCAATGATTCCTAAGCCCTTCTTAATCTTTTCTGTTCCCTTGCCGTTATCCTTAACCTCGACCCTTATCAATTTATTTAATACCTTTAAATCGATTGAAATGAGTGTTGCATCTGAATACTTCATTGCATTCGTTAAAGCCTCAACTACATTTTCATGAATGACTTTCCACTGAATAGGAGAAATAATTTCACTGTTCCCATCATAAGTCAAGACAGCTTTCATCTGCTGTTGCTGGGAATTAAAATGATCCAGCAGCAGCTTCATGCGCTGAATTCCTATTTGTTCTATGGGTGGCTTCAAATTTTTAAGTGTTATTCGAATGTTTTCAATTCCCGCCTTTGAGATGTTAATTGCATTTTGTAAAAGCTTGGTTGCTTTCGACGGATCTGTTTCCATCAGTCGTTTAGCGGCTTCCATTTGGAATAATGATCCTGTCATCGAATGGCCGATTTTATCGTGAATCTCTTGTGAAATTCGGTTTCGCTCCTCCAGCTTTAACGTGTATTCCGATTGGCGTATGTATTCTGTGTTTTCATTGATGCTTCTGGTTAATTTCTGGAGGGATTTTCTCATTTCATCCAACTTCTCTTCATTTTTCATGAGGTTATCACTATACTTGCATATACTGGAAAAAATGATAAAAGAGAGAAGCGCCACTAGCCCATATAACGGTTTCAGTAGTCCATTTAAATACCAGATAGGAATGATGGCTAAAATAAATGCAACAAATTTATAGTAAATAAAACTAGCGGTCAATTCGATAATCGTAAGCGGAAATAGCAAACAAAATAATGGGTCTACAATAAAGTATGCGGCCAATGAAATGCCAATTGATAATAAGTGAAGACCTCTTTTCACATTATTATTTTTAAAAATATACATGGTGATATTCACACAGAAATAAAGGAGTAATGCAAGAACAACCCACGAAATATGTGGTATTTCTGTTTGTACACAATCGACAGCAATATATAAAAGCAATACTAGCTTCGTAAAGATGATCCAATTGTCCATCTTCAGTTCACTTTCCCAGTTAGATAGTAGATAGCAATTTGCGTTCGATGCTCAAGGCCGGTCTTACTTAAAATATTCGTGATATAATTGGCTACCGTGCCTTCAGAGATATATAATTGCTTCGAAATCGCTTTATTGGAATAGCCCTTAGCAATCAAAGACATAATCTCCCGTTCTCTTTCAGTGAAAGGGGTTAGATTGATTTTTGTCGCTGCCTTTTTCTCTGGTAGTAAATTCGACTTGATTTTTTCTAAAATTAAATCCTGAATAATGCTGTTTCCCTTAAAAACACTTTTCATCGCATCACGAATTTGTTCAGGATCATTATTTTTCAACAAATAGCCTTTGGCACCATTTTTTATCGCATCAAGAATATATTCTTCATCATCAAAGGTCGTTAAGATAATCACTTTTGTGTTCGTTTGTGCGGTAATAAGCTTTGTTGCTTCCACACCATTCATATTAGGCATTCGAACATCCAGGAGTGCAATATCGACCTGATGCTTAAGACAATAATGTAATGCTTCCTTTCCGTCGTTTACTGTATCAAGCACTTCAAATTCTTCATACGTAGAAAGAATGATTTTCAAGCCTTCCCGAATAAATGAGTTATCATCGGCAATTATCACTTTTATTTTCATAAAAAAGGGAAGCTCCTTCCACTTCATTAAATATACATATCTATTTGTCAGTATAGCAAAAAATGGGAGGTGGGCAATGGTTTATAAATAGAAATATAATGAGAAAGATTAGTATAAAACAGTCACGAATCGTTCGTTCTAATTCGTGACTGTTTATGTGGAGCCTCTCCGAAACTTCTTCTTTCACAAATACTTTCCACAGCATATAAAACAAAAAAAAGGTGGCGCCATGCACCAACCTTAATGATTCCGATTCAAAATATAATCCATCAAATGCTTCAAAAATGAAGGATTTAGCGGCACATTATCAAGCGATTCAATGGCCAAACAGTAATGCTCCCACAACTCATTTCGAGCTCTATCCTGACCTAGAATTGTCACAAAAGTAGAGTTGTTGTTTTCGATGTCTAGTTCAACAGGCTTTCCTAGAGTTTTTATATCCCCTTCAACATCAAGCAGATCATCTTTAATCTGAAAGGCAATCCCTGCATGATAGGCGAATTTTTTCAACACGCTTATTTCAGCTTCCTCTACTTGGGCAAGGATGGCAGGCATAATAAGTGATGCCTCGAATGCGATGCCCGTTTTATAAAAGCACATCGCATTTAATTGCTTCACGGTCAATTTTTTCCCTTTTGAGTCCAGGTCAATCGCCTGACCTTTACACATAATCTCTGTCACTTCAGTCGAATATTGGATTAATTTCAGAACGGTTTTCGAGTCAAATTGATCAAGTGATGCTTGCTCCCAGATCGCCTTCTGTGTCAGAAACAGACCAGTTAATTCGGCTACGGCAGTATTATAAACATGGTGAACGGTTGGCCGTCCTCTCCGAGTGGCCGAGTTATCTTGGGATGGAAGGTCATCAAAGATTAACGATGCAGTATGCATATATTCCAAAGACCTTAAAAGCGGCATAATGGCTGAATTGTTTAATCCATATTCGTTCACTCCCATAAACCACGTTATGATTGGTCTTAATCGTTTTCCGTCACCGGCCAGACTGTAATTTGCCGCATCAATTATCGTTTCATTGATTTGAAAAGGGTTCTCGGATTTTTGGATTTTCAAGCTATCATTAATCTGATTTCGCACTGTTTCAAGCGTTTCTGAAAACTCTTCCTGCTCCTGCCGTTCCTTTTTCAAGGTTGTAATAATATGATCTCGAAGCAGCTTGTCAAAGAAATCAACGTCAACTGCTTTTTTTACCATTTTTTGAACAACACGCTTAAAAACTGGCTCCCCGGAAGAAAAAAGCTCTATTACTTCGTTGTACTTTTCAATACCCATTCTTTCCTTAAAACGTTTAAGACCGTTTATAGCGCGATCCAAAATAACTTCACAGCTTTTAACATCTGAATCATATACATTATGAATCAGATTCGAGATGACCGTCCAATATAATTCAAATGGATTAATAAGATCTGCTCGTTTATCGTGATATTTCATGTAATAGGTATAGGGAGTTACCGCGCCATCTTTCATATCATCAAACATATCCGCAAAATCATCCGCCAGCTGATTATAAATCCCATAATAAAAAGTCCTGCTTTCAAAGCCCTCATCTTGAGGTGCATTGATAATCGAGCGAGCTATCAAACGGGAAGATGCAGATTTTAATATAACCGGTAAATACAGCTCTTCATTTGTATAAGTATCATTCGATAAATCCTTTACCCGGTCGACTTCCTGAGAATGAAAAAAGACATACGCTTGCTCGAAAAATGTCCTAAACGACTCTGCTTGTTGCTGACTTTTTATATACTCAAAGGCTTCTCGCAGCTCTGAATGAATATACTTGATTAACTCTTCGTTACTTCCCGTCCACGTCCCTAATTCAGGTACAGATTTAGTGAGTAGTGTGGTTCGAATCAAATTAGCAAATTGTTTCTCTTCTTCACAAGACAACACCTTCGCATCTAAGAGATCATCGATAAAAGGATATGTCAGACCATAGCAATAGCCCAGCCTAATTGCTTTATCCAGTTTCTGCTTACGCTTTTCAGGGGGAATCTCATCATCCATCTCTTCAAACACATGCATCAAAACCCCGGCAATGATCTTAATGAGCTTGCGTTGCGCATGATCCGCATCCATACCCTCAGGGATATTAGCAGCTACAGTCTTTAGCTTGTCAAAAAGCCAAATGATTGCGGATTCAATGCCTTCCTTCTGGGACCAACGAAACAGCCATGTTATGCTTATCGTCTCCGTTTTGCTTTCCTTGGCATTCGAGATAGATTGAATCAAATGCTCTTTTAGATGATCGACTGTATTCCGAATGCTTTTTTGTGTTTCTTGTGAATTTAATGCTTTTCCTAGGTCTCGCATGAAAATATAGGAAATGCTGCGATCCAAATAATGATCTAGTTTGCCTGTATAGTTAAGCCATTTAATATAATTGTGAAACCCTTTTGGCCCAGTTTTGTTCTTTCCAGAAAGGAAAGGTAAAAATGGATGCCGAATATGATTTTTTTTCCAGTCATGAAAATCGTTTTTTAGAGTTGAGATATATATTTTCTGTTTAACCTGTGTGAGCAATGATTGATAATACTGAGCCGCATTCTCCTCAGCTTTACGATATATTGAATCTTCATTGTTTATTAAAGTCTCGTTCATACGCTTTGACCTCTACTTTATGTTCGGATTAAAGCATTCGTCTCATTGACATCTTGCAATGGGACAATGTGTTAACTTTGTCATTTTTCTATAATTCTAAAGTAACATTGTTCAATCCTATAATACGTAACTTTCTCTAGTAAGATTCATTTTTATTATTTTTGCTTTTTTTGATCATATTGGTGACTTAGTATAGATATGAGTGGTGATTCGAGAAAAGCACAACAAATTCATATGAAGTTGTGCTAACATGGCAATACTAGTTTTAGAGAAGGGAGAGGATATCCAATGAAAATCAATCAATTAATTGCCAACAATATTAATTGTTTAGATGCCGTCCTGCCGGAAGATCAATCGTTAGGAATTGCTGGATTATCCGGATCTGGTAAAACCACATTTTGTCAAACTATTGGTGAAGAATCCAAGAAGCGTCTCGTTTCCTTATTGCCTAAGGCTGAATATCAGTATTTGTTTCCTAATATAATGGAAACAAATTTCAGTGCCATCAAGATGGAAGAGATGCCTTTAGTTCTTTTTTTAGGGAAATCATCGATTTCTTCTAATCCGCGTTCTACGATTGGCACCCATACCGGCGTTTTTAAAGAGTTACGCGTGCGGCTTGCAGAAAAATTTCATCTTTCCCCTGAAGTATTTTCCTTTAATAATGCATTAGGTTGGTGTCCTGCTTGTAAAGGACGTGGGTCCACCAAAAATGTCGAATGTAAAAAGTGTGAGGGCAAGCGTTATAATCCCGAAGTTGAGCAATATAAGCTAGAATTATGGAATCAGCCACAAAGTATTTCAGATATCAACAATTTAAGCATTGAAGTGATTTATTCCCTTTCAGAGGAATTAACTATTAGCGAAGAGAGACAGCAGATTCTTAAAAATATTATCAATATGAATATTGGTTACTTAACATTAAATCGGATCATGGGTACCTTGTCTGGAGGGGAATTAACAAGGCTTTACTTGGCAGAATTCATGGCAACCAGTGAAAATACCGTGATTATTATTGATGAAATTTCTGTTGGTCTTGATCACCAAAATCTGTTGAAAATTTTACAACAAATTAAACAATTGGGTACTAAGAATCAAATTTGGCTTATTGATCATTCTGACACGGTGCTGGATACTGCTGATGAGCAATTGTTTTTTGGGCCAGGCAGTGGTAAATACGGCGGAAAAATTGTCGAAGAATCACCTCGTCCAAAACCTGTTTTTGTTGAACGAAATGAGGCAATGCCATCAGACTACTATCAGTTTCATGACCTTTACTGTCGTAATATTCAAATGGCTGAAATTCAGATTCCAAAGAATAGACTTGTAACCTTTACAGGTGAGTCTGGATGTGGTAAATCGACTCTTGTAAATGAGTGTATCTCCAAGGATTTTCTGAAGCGATATCCAAAAGACAAACTGGTCATGGTAGGGCAGGACCGAAACCAATCGATTACCAGCCGGTCAACCGTTGCCACGTTTCTCGATATCAAAAAGAAACTCACCAAATACAGAGACGAAATTGATGATATATTTCAGCGCTCAATTGAAGATATTATTGAGGATCTTCCTAAAGAAGACATCGCTCACAAACGCTTGAGTTTACTGATTAAACTGGGACTCGGTTACTTGACGTTGGAAAGAAAAACACAAACCTTGTCGACAGGTGAATTTCAATGTGTTCATTTAGTTTCTGAGCTGTTCTCGAACTCAAGAACCCCCCATACGCTGTTTATTTTTGACGAGCCTTCAAAAGGTTTATCACAAAATATATTAAACCAATTCATTGATAGTGTCAGGGTCATTCTGCAAGATGAAACTGTCTCAATCATGATGATTGAACATAATGCCTATATGCTAGAAAGCTCTGATTTTATCGTTGATTTTGGTAAAAGACAGTTAGAACCTGTTCAACATCTTGATGTTGTCAGTCATGTTGACTATTTTAATCAGCATAACGGGACAAAAAGTATTGCTCCATTGCATATTTCCTCAACACTAGATTCAAAAAATGGCATTAACTACTTAAAAGAAAATCATATTAGCTATTTTAAACATGCAGAAAACGTCTATAAAGGCGGCATCTTGAAAAGCTTATCATCAATGGCGCGTTTGATTTATGGTGAATACGAATCTGAAACAATTGCACCCGTTATCGCCATTGATCTTGAAAGACACTTATATAGCCAGTATAGCTTTCTCTATGAAATTGGTGGACTGATCAACCATATTGTGGCTGCACATCCGACTAATAAAGATACAAGAAGCTTCGATTTCTTTAGTCAAGAAAATCATTGCCCAAGCTGTTCAGGACGTCGAGAAATTGAAAAATTTGATTTTGATGTGGTTATCCAAGACAAATCAGTGCCATTCTGGGACGGCTTATTACATCCAGACGTGATGGAGGTATTAAACTATTATCAGTATCCAAAATTGCAATTCCTATTTGATGAGATAAAGAATGAACTTGGTCAGGATATTAGTAAAAGCTACAATGAGATGACAGAAGCAGAAAGACATACATTTTTATATGGTTATTGGAAAAAGTCATTTTATGATAAAGCAGGCAAGGCTTCGAGAACATGGGAAGGGTTTAATTTAATCATTGGGCGATATATGTTTATTTCGAAATCAATTATTAAAGAGCATATGAAAGCATCAAAAGAAATGATTGTCTGTCCAATCTGTCAAGGATCTGTGCTAAACCACCAGAAAAAACTAGAATTTGGTGGCACAGATATTCGTGAAATTATCCATCAACCTATTGATCAGGTCATAAAAACAGTAGGGAAATTACCGGAACTGGAAAAACTAAAATCACTTGTTAGCGGCGATATTGCACTAACGGCAGATGTCTCCTTACTTCCCAGGGAAACACAAGTATCGCTGAAAATGCTTGAATTAGAACTTGCAAGCTTTGCAGGTTATGAAATGGCATTACAAAATGTTTTACCGTTCTGGGACAGAATCAAAGGCAATATCGAAGCAATAAGCAGCAAAAATCTGATAACAATCTGTGATTTTGCCAATATTAACGAAACTAGAGAAACAATTATTGATAAGTATTTCACTAATGGAAAATACAAAAAACTAACTTATGTCTATGAAGCGTTTGGCTACAAAAAAATTGTTACACAAATTAATAAGATTAAAGCAAGTAATCCATGTCCATTCTGTAAAGGGAAGAAAGTAATTTCAGAAGATGGTCTCCATGATGGCGTGCATAAATTATCAGTACCATGTGTTAGTTGTTATGCAAGTGGCATCAATGATGAAGGTCGTAAGGAAATCGTCGACGGCATAGATGTACAAACATGGCTGACTGGCAAAGTAAGTGAAGTTGTTAAAGAAAGCTTAATAACCGAGGAAGTTGCAGATATTCCAATTTTCAATCGTATTCGTGAGTTGAATAAACGTGATATGATGGCGGTATACCAATGCCTAGAGAGAAATAATTAAACTAGGATGATTAAAACATGCAATATTTAAATATAAGGCTAGATGTCAGGCAGCGATAGAAAACTCATTTGAAAAAGAAGTTACCTTAATTGAAGATAAATTAGAAGTTATACATCAATTTTATAGTTTCAGTCTTAAAACTTTGGCGCCTTAATGGAATCTGAGAGAATCTATTTTCTAAAAGGTTTATAAATCGAATGTAACTAACAACCATCTGTTGTCATATACACTCTGCGCATGTCAAATGTTGTTCGCAACTTATAAAAATAGGATTAAATAGAAATGTGACAGTAAGAAAAAGATCTTATCAGTTAAATCGATAAGGTCTTTTTTAGAGTTGACGTAAAACCTGAAGATTTCTTTTTGTAATCTAGTTTTTTCATTATTTTCCCCATTTTTATACAATTCCCTTGTTTTACTGACTATTAATTGATATTATTATTAAATTATTAATATTCTGAAATAATTTCAATGAAAAAGGGGGATTCAATATGGGCAAAAAATTCATCATGTTAATCTTAGTTGTTTTGCCTTTTATACTTATGCTCGGAGCATTACCATTTGTAAATCGAATTGATCCTATTATTCTTGGTCTGCCATTTTTCCATTTTTGGCTATTTTTAGGGATGCTTATCACTCCAATATGTACGTTTGTAATTTATCGATTACAAAAATCAGAAGGGAGTATTGAATGATGCAAGGAAATTTAACAGCTTTGATCATCACAAGTTTCATTGTTTTATCAGTTGTTTTAATCGGATTTATTGCTGGACGAAATAAAGCGAGCAGGAGCTCAGTGGAAGAGTGGTCTGTTGGCGGCAGACGATTTGGACCATTACTAGTTTGGCTTTTAGTAGGCGCTGATTTATATACGGCTTATACATTTTTAGGGTTAACTAGTACAGCCTATTCAGGCGGGAGTCTTGCATTTTTTGCGATTCCTTATACCATCATTGCTTTCTTTACTTCTTATTTCTATCTTCCAAAGCTATGGAAAGTTTCTAAAAATCGCAAGTTAACAACACTTGCGGATTATGCAAAGGAAAGATTTGATAGTAAGTTTTTATCTTTATTAATCGCAATCGTTGGTGTCTTAATGTTAATCCCTTATATTGATTTACAGTTAGCTGGGATTCAAGATACGCTAACAGTAGCTGGGACAGGGTTTATTAATGTTAAAGTAGTTGTTATTCTATCGTTCTTATTAGTAGCACTTTATACATTCTTTAGCGGTATTAAAGGGCCAACATATACTGCTATAATAAAAGATGTTTTAGTGTGGGTAATTATGTTATTCCTGGTTGCATCACTTCCAATCATCCATTTTGGAAGTTGGGGTTCCATGATGGATAAACTCGTGGCAGAATCTCCGCAGCTGCTAACCATCCCTGCTACAGGACCAAAAAGTTATCCATGGTTTATAACAGCATCATTAGTTTCTGGATTAGCATTATTTATGTGGGCTCATGCTGCAACTGGCGTATTTACTGCTAAGAGTGCCGACGCGCTTCGAAAAAATGCAATCTTTTTGCCATTTTATAATATAGTCTTGATACTTGTTATTTTCCTGGGATTTGTAGCATTCCATATACTGCCAGAAGGAAGCGATCCGCGTTTCGCATTATTAAATTTAATTCAAATGTCTTACGGCGGTGTGGTTCAAGGACTAGCTTATTCTACAATTGCACTAGCTTCGCTTATTCCTTGTTCCATTATGGCAATTGGTGCTTCAAACCTGTTTGCGAATAATATTTACCGCGATTTTATTAATCCAAAGGTAAAACCAGCAAAATTAACGATGATTACCCGTTCAATGGTATTTGTCGTTATTGGACTAGCTTTAATTTTTGGAATGCTATTCCCGACAGCACTTGTATCTCTTCAGCTTCTTGGTGTTTCTGGAATGGTTCAAATTTTCCCGGCAATTGTCTTTAGTCTGTTCTGGAAAAAACAAACGAAAGAAGCTACAATAATGGGCTTAATTGTTGGACTTATTGTTACCTTTACTGTATACGCAACTGGAAAGTCCTTTGGTATTTATGAGGGTTTCTGGGGATTAGTTGCAAATGTCTTAGTACTTGTAATTCTAAATCCTATTTTTGTTAAGAAGACCATGCACAAAACGAATCCAGTAATCGATCAATTGTTTCCCAAACAACAAGTTTCAGATATGAAGTCAGGGAAAGGTGCTTAAAATAGCGGCCATCGAAAGGATCAAATCTAATGCTATTAGAAAATGAAGTAATCTGATTAACAAGGAAAAAAGAATTTCCTTAAATCTACTTACCTTTATACATCAAGTTATTTTAAGGCAATGGAATATGTTTGACCACATATTACCCATTGCCTTTTAAACTTGCTTCTTTGAATTTTCGTTCCGTTACTTCTTACATGATTAAATGCTCTAAACGGTCTGCTGCTATCTTTTTGCCTATTTTCCATCACATGGAAATCCCTTAAAGACTGAATTCTAATTCTGAGAGCTTGGCTTTCATGCGATTTTATAGTTTTAAAAAAACTAAAACCCCGCAAGTTTTTGGTTCTGTAAAGCGGAAGCCCTCAAATCATCCGCATCAAAACGAGTCTTTGTTTCATATAGTTATGCTTATTTCTCCAAAAAAGCATGTATAATCTTGAAAAAATTAACTAGAAACAAAGGAGCTTTCCCGAGACACTCTATCCCAAGCTTCTTCTAGTATTCTTTTAAAAACAAGTGCCTGTTCCCAACGATCTGAAATTTCTTTCGGAGAGAGAGTTGAATATTGGGTAATTGAATAGTCTGGTGGGCCAAGCTCACAGACAAGAGGGAGAACATCGCCCGGTTTTGCCTCTTTCAACCAATATGACATTCCCTTTTCCCACCAACCAACATATCGTTCCGTCATTGGATGTTTTCCCTCTGGACCAATATCTACCTGAATCTGCTGCCCGTTAGAAACACGTGCATGTATAGAGGAAGTCCTCTTTAAGAGTACATCAAAACACTCTTCTGCTTTCTCTGAATAGCAGCCTTCTCCAGCTAAAACATAATGGGAAAAATCAATGGTTAATCGTAAGTCAGGAATTGCATTTACATATTGTACTGTCCGAATTAAGTCCTGGGTAATCCGGCCTCGATGTGTTTCAACAAAATACTGGATATTTTCTCTTTTTGCTTCAGCAACAAGATCCTTTAACAGAAGGATTGCCTCATCACCGATGGTGAAATCATCCATTACTTGTGAGTTAATATACTGAACACCAAATTCCTTTGCCTTTTTAATCAATGGTTGAAGATCTTCTTTTTTAGCAGGAAAGGAATGAATCCCGAAACTAAATTGGTATTCATCAAGGAGTCGCCTCCACTTTTCGGCCTCATGATCCTCAGGAAGAGAACCCATGATACCAGTAAAGCCTGCTTCCGCTATCTTTTCAAACTTTTCTTCCATTGTCCATTCCCTAGTGCCGTTTCCTAAACCGATCATCGCCCACCATGATTGTTGGATATCTATTTTCAACCTTCCATCCCCTTTGCATTCATTTTTCTAATTAAACTGCTGTATTTTCGTTAACCAAATAATATAATAGTTGACCATTCTTGTGTAACGCTTTAAGGGTTCTTACCTTTTAATAATTATCTAATAATAGATTCGTTACCCAATATTTGGTCTTCATTTCTATATGATATTGTAATAATCTTCTAATCATTGTAAAAGTAACAATACAGCTAAAAAGTATAACAATCCTGCTAAAATTATTTCACTTGTGATAGATGAATAGGACAAAGCATGTAACCATGTATGGTTTAAACACTACAGAAAAACTTTCAATATTCTTTGATCTACTTTTAATAGATGTGAAATTTAATAGTTAATCTAAGGTGATTCTTTTTAATTGATAAAATCAACTCGATGATCAAATGATTGTTGCACCAAACTAAAAGGAATTTGTAATAGAAGTACTTAAGAGTATAAGAGAGATCGTAAAGGAAAGGCAGCCTCATATACAGGTGAAGTTGCCTTTATTGTTGTTTGGTTTTTCAACAGCGGGTATTTTCTAATAACCATTGTTATGATCACTGACTTTTCTGGAGAAGAATGGAACCGACACTGGAATTCTTGCTACAGCTGAGGTATTTGCCTTTTTAAAGAAATAATTTAGATTGGCAGAGGTTGTTTAATCTGATTGAGTGTTTCCCAACTCTAATTCAACTCAGCTTTAGTTGGATTTTTAGCGCTCTTCCTAAAGTCTTTTTATCTTGAACAGGCTCCATAACATAGGCACAAGCTGCCCATTAACAATAATTACTCCTATAATGATGATGATTCCTCCAGTAACACTTATGAGGAAAATTTTTTCTTGTAAAAGGAAAACAGCGGCAATTAACGTTGTGATGGGTTCCAAGTAGAGGAACATAGAAACCTTTGAAGCCTCTAACCCTTCAAGTGCCTTTCCCCAATACCAATAGGCAATGCCGGAAACAAAAACCCCAAGAAATAATAAATGGGCCCACTCCGTATTGGTTAGCAGAGATAGAGATTCCCAGCCTCTGTTGCGAATGAGAAAAGGTGTGGTTAAAATCAAACCTAGTAAACACATGTAAAACGTGACTAAAAGTGGGGGATAAGGAATCCTTAAGCTTTTTAGCAGCACTGAATAAACGGCCCAGTTCAATGTGCTTAAGATCATAAGAAAGAAGCCTATATTCATTGCAAACTCAAAGGATTGTCCGCTTCTTGTTGTGGTGACAAGCAAAACCCCTGTTATCGCCAGTATCATTCCTGACGCTTTTATCATACTTATTTTTTCATTCAAAAAAAGAATGGACAAGATGACTGTAAAGATGGGAGAAAACGAGATGAGCCAACCAGCAGAAGAAGCATCAATCGTTAACAAGGCTGTCGCTTGGAGGACCTGATGAACAAAAACCCCAAGAATGCCTAACACAATTAAATGTGGTATGTAGGTAATTGAGACTTTTAGACGGATCCGCTGCACGAGTAGAAGTAATAGCAAAAATAAAGATCCTATTCCAAATCGAAGAACAAGTAAGGAATAGGGATCAAGCTTTCCTAGTACTGCCTTGGTCGATACAAAAGAGACTCCCCAAAAACTAATCGACATCGTCGCATAAAGCGATGAAGTTAGCTTCGACTTTAAATAAGCCATGAACATTCCTCCTTAGCAGAAGCCTGTTATTCCATCCTATGCTTGTCTTGCTTGATAATGAATATTACTTTTAGCACCAAGTGCCCGCCCGCAAAGATTCTATCGAGGGATATAGTCAGGACCTTATTTTTATCATAATTGGTTACTTGCGTTTGAAGAGAGGAAAGTCCCGGAAAAGCTGTCTCTCCTTTATTATGGAAATGACGTTAAAATATCATACCGAACAAAAAAATAGGTACATTCAATTCTTCATCATGCATGAACACAATTATTATGGCTAACAATTGGCAATAAAAAATGACTTCAGTATAATACGAAGTCACCTCTTATGTGCTTAACCTCTTTATGAATGGAGATAGTTCATAAAGAGGGAATATATCTTTTTCACCTATTTTTTTAAGACTGAATATTGAATAATTTTTTCAGTTTTAATAATCGTTTGTGCTGGCAGGTTCTTATTATCTTTTATTTTCGAAAAAAGGATGTTGGCTCCAGCCTCGCCAAGTTTTCTGACTGGAATTTCTATACTGGTCAGGGAAGGGGAAAGAAATGGTGTGTGGCTGGTGTTGCTGTAGCCCACAATGGATATCTCTTTCGGAATGTTGATCCCTAGATCCGAAGCGGCTTGATATAAACTAATGACTTTTAAGTCATCGGTCGCAAGTACAGCTGAAGGGCGGTGATCCGATAAAAGCAGCTGTTTCGCTGCCTTACTTGCCGTTTCAACCGAATAGCCGCTGTCTATCATCCATTCTTTTCGCAGCTGCAAATCATGATCCTGCATACAGGTTTTAAAGCCTTCAAGCCGGTCGATGGAAACATGATAGTCCAATGGTGAATGTAAACAGGCAATGTCCGTATGACCCTGCTCAATTAATAATTCGGTTAAATGATAGCTGTCTTGAAAGTTGTCAGTATCAACAGAATATATATTTTGATAATTACCTTCAACTTTTCCAATAACAACGATCGGTATATTAAAAATGTCCAGTTGTTTAAAAAAATCTTCATTCGCTGGCGAACTTAAAATAATGATGCCCTTGATCAATTTATCTTTAATTTTTGCCAAGCACTTATTGAGTTCGTCATGACTATTTTTAGCGGTTTGCAAAATCACATCAAAATTTTCTTCTTCTGCTTTTTCAGCAATCGTTTGTAAGATATCGGAGAAAAATGGATTGTTTGCAGTGGTTTTTGCAGACCGGGATAAAACCATGATCGCATCAAATCCGATCGAAAGGGCTCTCGCCCGTTTACTCGGCTGGTAATTCAGCTGTTCTATTGCTTTCATAACACGCTCACGTGCTGCATCTGATATATTTGTTTGGTTATTAAGCACTCGGGACACCGTAGATTTTGAAACATTTGCTACCCGGGCTATATCATAAATGGTATAACTCAAAAAACTCCCTCCTCTTTAAATGGAATTGATCTATAGGGTGCTTTAAAATGTAAATCAAAAATATGTATTCGTTTACAATATTTATAGCAATTTGAATAAATGTTTATAAAAAGTGGGAGCAATATAGCTTAAATTATAGTAATGAAATTTGAATTCATCAACTTATTTTTTGTAAGTAGAGATTTTAAGTGTTAAAGCTGATTATTGAAATATCATTTCACATTTAGGTTGACAACTATTCTTATTTGTAATATATTTACCTCGTGGGAGCGGTACCACAACCAAATCTATAAATCTTAATTTTTTTGAAAAGTTTTGGGAGCGGTACCATAAAATTTGTTTTATTACAGTTTAATACGGAAATGTATATTTTTTTGTTCATCCGTGGGAGCGGTACCACAAATGAGGGAAGAAATTTAAAGATTGATCATCTTAAAACTTCTTCTTAAGAATGAACAAACTAAGCTTAGACTGGTCTTCAATGTATTCATATTAAAAAGAATCTGGCGCAAATTAATCAGGTGATGGGGAGGAAAAAACATGATAAATAAAGGGCTTTATATAGTGATGCTGCTGCTTTTAACGTTTGCTTTAACAGCGTGCGGCGCAGACAAAGAGAACAGCGGAAAGACAACGATAGAGTTCATGCATTCTTCTGTTGAACAAGAGCGTTTGGCTGTTATCAATGAATTGGTTGCAAAGTTCGAAGAAGAAAATCCTGATATTAAAATCAAACAGGTGCCGGTTGAGGAAGATTCTTATAATACCAAGATGGTAACATTGGCAAGTGCCTGGAAACTTCCTGCCGTCCTTGAAGTTGGACAGGACTTTGCAAAGGTTCTGGATAAAGAGCAATTGATCGACCGAAAGTCGGTTAATACAGTGTTAGATACGACAGGCGAAGACAACTTCTATGAAGGTGCATTGAAACTAGTAAAAACTGAGAACGGAAAAGGCTTTACAGGTGTACCTATCAGCGGCTGGGTTCAAGGTATTTGGTATAACAAAGAAATGCTGGCTGCAAAAGGGTTTGAAGAGCCACAGAATTGGGACGATGTGTTAGCAATAGCTAAAGCGTTTACAGAACCATCTGACAAAAAGTACGGAATTGCGATTCCAACGGTTGAAGGCGGTTTCTCTGAACAGGCATTCTCCCAATTTGCCTTATCCAACAATGCCAATATCCTTGATGCGAAAGGGAAGTTAGATATTAACTCTAAAGAAATGAAAGACGCCTTATCTTTCTATAAAGAATTAGCGAAGTACACCATGCCAGGATCGAACGACGTAACCGAAGTAAAGGACGCGTTTATGAACGGTTCGACACCAATGGCTGTTTATTCAACTTATCTTCTTCCTTCTGTTTTTGAAGAAGGAGATGCAGACAATATTGGCTTTGCGATTCCAACGCAGGAAACAAAAGCAGTATTCGGAACCGTATCTGCGTTAACGATTTCAACGGATCTAGAAGAGGAGAAAAAACAGGCAGCTCAAAAATTCGTAGAATTTATGGCTCAGCCGGAAAACATGACGAAATGGGTATTAATGTCTCCGGGAGGAGCACAACCTGTTAACAAGCTTGTAGTTGATAATGAAATGTATCAAGCAAATGAGGTTGTAAAAGCCTTTGGTGAACTATCAACTGAAATTGCTGCGTCATATAACGATATTCAAGTGTTTGGATTGGTCGATGGAAAGAATTTCTTGAAAATGGGTGATATCACCAGCTCTGGTGCCATCCCGCAAATGATTAATTCAATTACAGTTGGCGGCAAAAGCATTGAAAGTGAATTAAAAAAAGCTGAAACAACGATTCAAGAAATTTTAGAACAAAAATAATTTTGAATGAATGATTTCTTCGTTAAGGAGGGAGAACATGAAAGCGATAAAAAAGGAAAAAACGGATTTAAAATTGGCGATTGTCCTACTGTTTCCAAGTATGTTTTTAATCCTGCTGCTGGTTGCCTATCCGATGCTTTCGAATATTCAACTAAGCTTTTTTGATCAACCGATAAACCCAAGGCTTAGTGCTGCCTTTGTTGGCATAAAGAATTATACAGACATTTTAACTGATGGGGCGTTTTTAACATCATTGGGTATTACTCTTTTGTATATGATTCTCGCAGTTGCCGGGAGTACAGCTTTGGGCTTGGCTGTAGCAATCTTCTTTAACCGGCCGTTCAGGTTCCGCAAACTTGCCCGTTCACTGATTATCTTATCTTATGTAACTCCATCCATCTCATTGGTGTTTGCATGGAAATACATGTTCAATAACAGCTATGGAATGATCAACTATTTGGGAGTAGACGTTTTCGGCATATTTGATCAAGCGCCGCTTTGGTTTGATAAGCCGATAAGCAGTTTTATTCTTGTTGTTTTATATGCCATTTGGAGATATTTCCCTTATGCGTTCATTTCATTCTTAGCGATTTTACAAACGATCGATTCAACCTTATATGAAGCAGCTGAAATTGATGGTGCATCTGCTTGGCAAAAGTTTAAAATTGTGACCCTGCCAGCAATCATGCCGGTGTTAATTACAGTTGTAACGCTGCGTTCTATCTGGTTGTTCTATATGTTCACCGATGTCTATCTGCTGACCAATCAAGTGGACATTCTCGGTATTTACCTGTATGAAACAGCGTTTGCCTTCAATGATCTAGGTAAAGCAGCTTCGATTTCTGTGATTCTGTTTATTATTCTTTCTATTGTTATTATTGCAACACGAAAGCAGGTGAAATACTGATGGCAATGGCTAGCAATAAAAAAAATAAGCTTACGAGAAAGGTTGGTTTTTACACCGGTCTCATTTCGCTGTTAACGGTATGTTTATTTCCATTTTTTATTATGTTGATGACTTCCTTTAAATCTGCACAGGAAGCTGTTTCGATCAGTCCTACCATCCTGCCGACAGAATGGACGTTTAAACATTATATTGATATTTTCAACCCGGATATTTTTCCGTATATCTCTTATTTTAAAAATAGTTTAGCCGTTTCCCTTACGGCGTCAGCTATCTCAGTGTTAATTGGAATCTTTGGTGCATATGCCTTATCACGATTGAGGTTTATCGGGAGAACAACGATTAATGCTAGTTTTTATACCGTGTATATGTTTTCCGGGATTCTGCTCGTTGTTCCGTTGTTTAAAATTATTTCCGGTCTTGGCTTATACGATACGAAAACAGCACTCGTCATTACGATGATCGTACAGACATTGCCAACCGCGATTTTTATGTTAAAAAGTTATTTTGATACGATTCCGGATGACTTGGAAGAAGCAGCAAAAATTGACGGCTTGAACAGGATTCAAATTATATTCTATATCATTATTCCTTTATCGATATCGGGGATTATTTCTGTGTTTGTTTATTCATTTATGGTTTCCTGGAATGATTTCTTGTTTGCTTCGATTTTCTTATCTGATTCGGTAAATTTCACGTTGCCAATTGGTTTAAATACATTGTTCAGCACACCGGAGTATGTATGGGGAAGGATGATGGCCGCGTCGCTTGTAACGGCTTTACCAGTCGTTATTATGTATGCCATATCTGAAAGTCTGATCAAGGGCGGAGCAACAGAAGGCGGAGTAAAAGGATAAAGGAAGCGGGGGTTCCTACCCCCACCTGAAAAATACTAATTAAAAAAGAGGTTGTTTACTATGAAAAAACTTATTGCTGCAGCACCTAGAGTGGCTGCTTTAGTGGAATATGAAGATCGTCCTTTAAAAGGGAACGAAGTGAGAATTGATGTAGAGTTTGCTTCTCCAAAGCATGGCACAGAGGTCATCGACTTTCGTGGAATGACTCCATTTATGGATGAATATTTCGATGAAGAATGGCGCATGTTTATGCCACGGAAAGAAGGAGCAGCACCTGGGATTGTGTTCGGTGAATTCCAGCTTGGAAACATGGTTGTCGGAAAAATTGTCGAAAAAGGCAGCGAGGTAACGGATTATCAGATTGGCGAAACGGTTTGTTCATATGGGCCAATCATGGAAACGGTGATTGTAAATGGTGTCGATAATCATCGACTGCGCAAGATGCCAGAGGGCGGAAAATGGCAAAATGCTGTCTGCTATGATCCGGCTCAATTTGCTTTAAGCGGTATACGTGATGCGAATGTTCGTGCTGGGGACTATGTAGTTGTTGTCGGCTTGGGCGCCATCGGCCAAATTGCAATCCAGCTTGCAAAAAAAGCAGGGGCAAGCATCGTTATCGGTATAGATCCAATAGAAAAACGCCGTGATATCGCCCTTAGAAATGGAGCGGATTTCTGTCTGGATCCAATCTCCACTGATGTTGGATATGAAGTGAAAAAGCTGACGAACAAGCTTGGAGCGGATTCGATCATTGAAACAAGCGGAAATGTCGCAGCCCTTCAAGCTTCGCTAAAAGGAATTGCCTATGGCGGAATCATTTCTTATGTGGCGTTTACGAAGCCATTTCCAGAAGGACTGAATTTAGGCCGTGAAGCTCATTTCAACAATGCAAAGATCGTCTTTTCACGTGCGGCGAGTGAGCCAAATCCGGATTATCCGCGTTGGAATCGCAAGCGCATTGAAGATACGTGCTGGGACTTATTAATGAACGGCTATTTGAATTGCGAGGACATTATTGATCCAGTTGTCTCTTTTGAAGAGTGTGCGGAGTCCTATATGGAATTTGTGGACCACCGTCCGGAGCTAAGCATTAAGATGGGGATTCGATATACAAAGTAATTCAGCGGTGCCGTCCCGCTCTGGATGGCTTCTAAAATATCACCGAGGAGGAGTAGGGTCATGAAAATAGGCACACAAAACCAGGCTTTTTTTCCAGAGGACATAAAGGAGAAATTCCGTTATTTAAAGGAGTTGAGCTTTGATGGCTTTGAGATTGACGGGAAAATACTGGTCAATCATCTGGAAGAAGTGAAAGAAGCGATTGCGGAGACGGGAATCCCTGTGACAACGGCTTGCGGCGGATACAATGGCTGGATTGGCGACTTTATTGAAGAGCGCCGGTTAAGTGGATTGGCAGAAATTGAACAAATCCTTGAAGCTCTAAAAGAAGTTGGCGGAAAGGGAGTCGTCGTGCCAGCTGCTTGGGGAATGTTTACGTACCGGCTTCCGCCGATGCAATCACCAAGAAGCAAGGCAGGTGACCGTGAAGCTGTAACTAGTTCGCTTCTGTATTTAGACAAGGTTGCAGAAGAAACAGGGACTACGATTTTTCTTGAGCCATTGAATCGTTATCAGGACCATATGATTAATACATTGGCTGATGCCCGTCGTTATATCGAAGATAATCAATTGAAAAATGTAAAAATTATTGCTGATTTTTATCATATGAACATTGAAGAAGATGGTATCTCCGAGGCATTGCATGCAAACCGTGACCTGATTGGTCATATCCATTTAGCTGATAACCATCGTTATCAGCCGGGCAGCGGTTCCATCGACTTTAAGAGACACTTTGATCTGCTAAAACAAGATGGTTACAAAGAATTTTTGACGATTGAATGCCGGGTTCGCGGAAATGATCCTGAGGCAGAATACAAGAGGGCATTAGTACATCTTAGAGAAGCGTTGCGTTAAGGGAGGATGCGTATAGAGTGAAAAAGAAGGTTGCGATTATTGGACCTGGACAAGTAGCCGAAAAAGTTCATGTTTCCTATTATCAAACACGAGAAGAACTCGATGTGGTGGCGGTGGTTGGCACTAATATAGAACGTGTAAAAAGCTTTGCTGAGCGCAACGGTATTCCGCATTACTATACGAATGAGGAAGAAATGTACGCTGCCATCAGGCCCGATATTGTAAGTGTTTGTACTCCGAATCGTTTTCATTGTGAACATGTTCTGCTTGCGATTGCAAATGGCTGTGACGTGCTCTGTGAGAAACCGCCAGCGATTTCAGCAGAGGAAGCCAAGAAGATGCAAGATGCTGCCGAGGCAAATGGCTGTCTCCTCGCCTATAATTTTCATCATCGTTTTGCCGACGATGTCACGATTCTCCATGAAAAGGTGAAAGAGGGTGTGCTTGGAGATGTCTATGTCACGAAGGTAAAGGCATTACGCCGCTGCGGTATTCCCGGCTGGGGAAGTTTTACCAACAAGGATGTACAGGGAGGCGGTCCGCTGATTGATCTGGGATCACATATGCTTGATGCTGCCCTCTATATTCTGGGATTCCCGAAAATCGAACGAGTCACAGCAAAAATGTATCAAAAGATTGGCACGAAAAAATCGAAAGGTACACTGGGTGAATGGGACCCAAACAAGTATGAGGTGGAGGATTCCTTATTTGGTTTTATTGAACTTAAAGGCGGAGGAATCATCCAACTAGAAACATCATTTGCTTTAAATATAAAGGATCCATCGATAATGAATGTAGAATTTTGCGGTGATGCGGCCGGCGCCACTCTTTTCCCCGCTCAGATCTATACCGATGAAGGCGGCGAGCTGGTTTACTACTTGGACAGGGAGACGGCTGATGCTGACCGCCCTTACAAAAGTATGAAAGCATTCGTCAATCGCTGTTTAGGAAAAGAGGTTATGGTGGCGGACGGAAAGCAAGGTTACGTTATTCAACAACTCATCGAAGGATTGTATCAATCTGCTGAAAAAGGTGAAAGTGTAGCACTATGAAGAAAAAAAGAGGAATTTATGAACATGGTTTTGACTTACATTATCTGAATAAGTATGCGAGTTTACTAGCTCTAGGAAATGGTTATTTAGGTATTCGCGGCACCCATGAGGAAGACTATACAGGTCAAAACCGCGGAATGTATGTGGCCGGCGTCTACAATAAAGCGACAGCAAATGAACCATCCGAGATCGTGAACTTACCGGATATCAGCGGTATGGTGATTGAAATCGACGGTCAGCCTTTTTCCCTGCTTCAAGGTGAAGTGGTCTCCTATGAACGAGTGTTGCATTTTGAAACAGGTGAATTAAGGAGGGAGATTGTCTGGAGGAGCAAAGCAGGAGCCCGTTATCAGCTTCTCTTTCAAAGGTTTGTCAGCAAGCATGATTTGCACGTTGCGGCTTTAAAGGTAACGATTATTAGCTTAGATAAACAAGCTGAGATCAAGATTGTGACCGGTATTGATGCCCAGCAGACAAACTTTGGAAAACAGCATGTAATCGAAGAAAGTGTCCGGGTTTATAACGAAGAAATCATCCAGGGTGTATATCAGACAACTGAATCCGGAGTGATTGTGGCGATTGCGGCAGGCATTCATGTACCTGAAACGAGTAAAGTGACGTTTTCTGCTAAAAACCGCCAGCTGCTTTCGGGAATTTCATGTAAGGTTGCTCAGGCTGAGCCTTTTGTGCTTGAAAAAATCGGAACGGTTTATACTTCCCATGAGTGTGATGATCCGGAAACGATTAGCTTGGAGGCTGTTCAAACCCTGACTCCAAAAGGCTATGATGGTTTACTTGCACAATCGGCAGCTATGTGGCAGGAGTTTTGGCAACTGAAGCGTGTCTCGATTACTTCTAGTAATGAATTTGATCAAACTGCGATGGATTTTGCTCTTTACCACATCGAGATTATGACACCCGCCCATGATGAGCGTTTTAGTATCGGTGCTAAAGGTCTCACTGGAGAAGGGTATAAAGGGCATGTATTTTGGGATACGGAAATTTTCCTTGCTCCATTTCACCTTTACACGGAGCCGGAAACAGCCAAAAAGCTTTTGCAGTACCGATATAAGCATTTGCAGGAAGCAAAAGAAAAGGCGGCTCAAAATAAGTATGAGGGAGCGTTATTCCCGTGGGAAAGTGCTTTTACCGGAAAAGAAGAGACACCTGAGTTTGCAGCAATCAATATTCGGACTGGTACTCGTCAAAAGGTAGCCTCCGCGCTTGCTGAACACCATATCGTGGCAGACATTGCCTTCGCCGTTGTCCAGTATTATGAAAGCACCATCGATGAAGACTTTATGAAAAATGAAGGTCTTGCTCTGCTTAAAGAAACAGCACGTTTTTGGATCAGCAGGACAGTGGATGAAGGCGGCAAGCTTTCGATTCATGATGTAATCGGACCGGACGAGTATACGGAGCACATCAATAATAATGCGTATACGAATTACTTGGCCTATTACAATGTAGAACAAGCCCTTTATTTTATGGAACAGTATATGGATGAGGAAGCAGAGCTGTTTGAGAAGGGCCGTGACTTCCTTAAGCGTTTGTATCTCCCGGAGCCGAATGATGAACAGATTATTCCGCAGGACGATACTTTCTTAACAAAATCTGAAATTGATTTGAGCCCTTATAAACAAAAGCAGGGAAGCCAGGCGATATTACTCGATTATTCCCGTAAGGAAGTCAATGAAATGCAAATTCTTAAGCAGGCCGATGTTGTGATGCTGCTGTATCTCTTACCGGATTTGTTTTCTAGTGAGATCGTAAGGAAAAATCTATTTTATTATGAAGAGCATACAATCCATGATTCATCACTAAGCAAAGCAATTCACGCGATTGTGGCAGCCCGCTGTGACGATTATGCTGCTGCGTACCGCTTTTTTCAGGAAGCATGTTTAATTGATTTAGGAACAAATCCGCGTTCTTCGGACGAAGGAATTCATGCTGCTTCCTTAGGAGCAATTTGGCTGGCTGCAATCTTTGGTTTTGCAAATATGACGATGCGTGCTGACCGGCTGGCATTAACTCCTAAGCTGCCGGCAAACTGGAAAGAACTAAAGTTTCCTCTAAGCTATCAGGGAAGGAAGCTAGAATTTAAATTGACTCATCAAATTTGTGAGATTACTAAGCTCTCAGGCTTAGAATTAAAGATTGAGATAAATGGAAGTTTATTTGAATTGAAGGATCGGCTTGAAGTGGAGATTACCGACTGAAAAGAGGTGGAAAGAATGGAGAACAAACGGATAGAAGCGGTTGTGTTTGATTTAGATGGAGTAATTACGGATACGGCGCATTTTCATTTCCTTGCCTGGAAACAGCTGGCGGAAGAGTTTGGTATCGTCATAGATGAAGTGTTTAATGAACGATTGAAAGGGGTAAGCCGCATGGACTCTCTCGAGTTGATTTTACAGGAGGGAAATCGGCAAAATGAATTTAGCATGGCGCAAAAAGAAGAAATGGCTGCCAAGAAGAATGCTCATTACTGTGAATTCTTAAAAGAGTTAACACCAGACGATGTCTTACCAGGTATTAAGGAGTTAATTGCAGCGATTAAAGAAGAAGGGATTCCGATTGGACTTGCATCTGTTTCCAAAAATGCCGGAACGGTTTTAAAGGCTTTACAGCTTGAAGGTATTTTTGATTATTGTGCCGATGCAGCGAAGATCAGTAAATCGAAGCCAGACCCGGAGATTTTTCTAACAGCCTGCAGCGGTTTAGGAGCTAACCCAGCCCGATCCATTGGTATTGAGGATGCGCAGGCAGGAATTGAATCAATTAAAGCAAGCGGAATGTTTGCAGTCGGCGTAGGTCCAAGCCTTGCCAAAGCAGATTATACTGTTGACACAACATCACAGCTTGTTTGGGAGAAAGTAAAAGCAGCATATTCATAGATTAATTAAAAATGTCTGTAGATAAACCTTCGTTTTGTCTACAGCTTTTTTGACTGATGGAAAAGGATATGTTTCCTATCAGCATAGAAGTTACTGAACCTCTGTCTTCGTACTAAGGGCTCGCTGGCAGACGAGTTTTATTTATTATTAAATTGGGAGATGATGGCATGTTGATCTTGAAAACAATAGAAGAAAAGCTAAAGAGTATTTATCAAGAAGAATATCAGGAGAGCTTTTTAGAGGATTTCCTCGAGCTTATTAGGCAATGGGAGAAGAAGGAATGGGCAGGAATTGATGCTCCTTCCGAAAAAAATATCTATTTAATTACGTATGGTGACAGTATTTTTGAGCAGGGTAAACCAACATTAGAAACATTGCATCAGTTTTTAAAACAGGAAGTCCAGGAGACGATTACCGATGTACACTTGCTGCCGATGTTCCCTTACACCTCTGATGATGGCTTTTCCGTTGTGGATTACAAGGAGATTAACCCTGAATTAGGGACGTGGGAGTATATTACGGGCATGTCCCGCGATTACCGGCTGATGTATGATTTCGTTGCGAACCATATCTCGAAATCCAGCGGGTGGTTTCAAGAGTATCTTAACGGAGAGGGAAAATATCAGGACTATTTTATTCCAAAGAATCCAGCGTTTAACACTGAGCAAGTTGTTAGGCCAAGAACCTCACCGCTCTTTCATGAATATGAGGGGAAGGCTGGGGCTAAGACGGCGTGGACTACCTTTAGTGAAGATCAGGTGGATTTAAACTTCCGCCATTTCCCTGTTTTGCTCGAGACAACGGAAATTCTGCTTTCTTATGCCCAGAAAGGAGCGTCTAGCATCCGCTTGGATGCGATTGGTTTCATCTGGAAGGAGTCAGGTACTTCTTCGATGCATTTACCGGAAGCCCATGCGATTATTCAGCTTTGGCGTGATGTCTTAAATTACTTCAAGCCGAATACACAGATCATTACGGAAACAAATGTACCGCATCATGAAAACATCAGTTACTTTGGCGACGGCACCAATGAAGCGCATATGGTCTATCAGTTTTCACTCCCGCCGCTTGTCTTGCACACGATGACGACGCATGATGCAACGAAGTTGTCTTCATGGGCGAAGACGATCGGAAAGGTTTCTAATGAAGCAACCTACTTTAATTTCCTCGCCAGCCATGATGGTATTGGCATGCGTCCGACAGAAGGGATCTTGTCAGAAGAAGAGAAACAAAGATTGGTAGATAAAGTTGTAGAAAATGGCGGGCGAATTTCTTATAAAACCAATAGCGATAGCAGCCAGTCTGTCTATGAGATGAATATCAATTACTCCAACGCGTTAATCAACAAAGACGAGGATGATACCGAAGAGTTAGCGGTGAAAAAAATGCTCGCGGCTCATTCGATTCTTCTGTCAGTGATGGGCGTACCGGCCATATACTATCATTCTTTGCTTGGGTCTGAAAATGATTACGATGGACTCGAAGCCTCAGGGATCAATCGCCGGATTAACCGAGAAAAGCTTGAGTTCGCCAAGATCACTAGAGAGTTGAAGGAAAACTCACGCCGCAAGGGAATTTTCCAAGGTTTACGGCAGATGATATCGATTCGCCAGCAGCAGAGTGCTTTCTCTCCTTATGCCCCGCAAACCGTTGTTGATCTTGGTTCGAATGTTTTTGCATTGAAGCGATGCAATGAAACGACAGGAGATGAAGTGTTTTTTATTGTCAATGTCGATTCTAAACAGGTGGAGGTTGAGATTGGCATGAAGGGCCATGACCTGTTAACCGGTGAAGAAATTAACTCGATTGTAACGCTTGAGCCATATCAATTCTTATGGGTAAAGTGAGAGATTGAAGCTTTTCATTGCGACGGATGCTGTTAAGGATTCGCTTTTCTCTATTGAAAATATAACATTCTTCAAATAACCTGAATCAAGGTATGTTGGTATGTTGCATTAGCATTGAATCCAATCACAAACTTTGCGAACCAATACAGCTAAGTTTGAGAAAAACAGGAACATTTAGAAGGAAACAATATATGTGATGAGAAATTTATCAAAAGACACCTGATTTATCTGATTGAATACGTATATAGGGGATAAGTATAATAGGTATTTCGGTTAGTCAATAGTGCTTTTTCCTTTGTAACAATCAACAGTAATCAGGCGCTAACATAGGGGTAATTTACTTTCAAAAGGGCAACTTTCTCGTTGCTCTTTTTTTATCATTCCTTCCTAAACCGCATTTCCTTCACCTTCTGATATTGTTCATCAGGCCACCATGCTCCGCAATCATCTGATACGACACATGCAGCACATTTTTGTAAATCATAAACGATCATTCCGGTAATGGGTGGGGAATAGAGGTGGAGAGTGACCAAATCTGAATGATTAGAGGCTTTCATTTTATGGATGGCTTTTTTAGGAGCATAAAAAGATGTTCCTTTTTGGTAATACTGATGGAATAATTCGACAGGCAAACCATTCTCGTTCACTTCATAAACTGAATTGCAGGATGTGCCGGAGAGGACCTGGATCCAGCCTGATGAATTTCCATGATCGTGAGGGGCACATTCTAGTTCGGACCAATTCATTACGAGCAGTTCCACTTCTTCATTTTTATATAGAAGCTTTCGGTTATAGGGTTTGCCGTTAGATGGTTCTGGTAAGTGAGCGAGATCATCGAGTGTCATATTTAACTGCAATAGAGCGTCCTTCAATTCGTCTTTAGATGGATTTTTTAAGGCATCTAAAACATTTTTTATCTTGTTTGACATTGTCATGAAGCCTTCCTCCTAAAGTCGTTTTTTTTCGTGAAAAGGCTCAATAACATAGGAAAAGCAACTTGCTGTCCATCCACAATAATTACTCCTATTATAATTATGATTCCTCCAGCAACACTTATGATGAAAACTTTTCTTTATAAAAGGAAACCAGAGGCAACTACGTTTTAAAGGTTCCAAGTATAGGAACATAGAAATCATTTAAGTCTCTGATCCTTCAAGTTTCTTCCCCAATAACCAATTGGCGGTAATGCCGGAAACAAAGACCCCAAGAAACAATAATGTGCCACTCTGTATAGGTTAGCAGCGACAGGGATTCCCAACCTTTTATGGTGATAAAAGAGGTTGGGATAAAACTGTTTTTTTCATTCGTGAATAAGAATATTTTGCATATCTTTTGGTAATGTTACTTAATATATGCTAATATATTATTATGTAACCTGATATGGGAGGAAATCTTATGGAGTATGTTAACCCTATAAGAGATATAGAGAATATAAATGCGATAAAGAACATATTAAGGAAACAATCGCAGAGGGATTTATTGCTTTTTGTATTTGGGATCAATACAGGAATTAGGGTGAGTGATTTACTTTCTTTAAGGGTTATCGATGTGTGGGATGGAGAGCATATTAAGGAATTTTTATATTTAAAAGATGAAAAAAGTGGTCATACACGGGCACATTATATTAATAACTCCATTCAAATGGAGTTAGAAAAATATTTAAGCAGCCGAGAGTTTAATGAAAATGATTATTTGTTTAAGTCCAAAAAGATTAACCAACCGATTACTCGTCAGCAGGCTTATCGGATTATCCATAAAGCAGCCGAAGAGGTTGGGATAAAAGAGAAAATAGGGATGCACACCCTTAGAAAAACATTTGGATATCATGCGTATCGGAAGGGGATAGCTATTTCAATCATTATGGACATCTATCATCATCAGTCCCCTTCTGAAACATTACGCTATATAGGGATAAATAAACAAGATCAAGATATGATTAAAGTCGACATTAACTTGTAAGTTGGGGATAAATAAAAAGCCTCCACCAATGGTGGAGGGAGGGTTTTATAAGTAATCGTCATCAGAGTTTAAATTTGAATTCATTTCAACATTTGTTAAGTCTGTAACGATATCTTCATTTACTTGGACTTGTAAGGTTTCTTTATCCTTCATAAATTTGAAAATACCGTTGTTAAAGTCAGTTCCATACTCCTTAAAGAAAATGCCTTCATATTCAATATTCTTTGTATGTTTAAAGATGAGTCGATATTGGCCGTGCTCCTTTATCAGATAAGCACGTACTCCTTTTTCAAAGTGTCTATCGGGATTTTTAAGATAACGTGATACAGAAATAATATGCAGGTCAACAAAGGGGATTTCACGTAGTAGAGAGTTGATAATTGACCCTTTTGCAATTTGTTCCCAACGGCTTTGAGCTGTTTGGCCAAGAATGATCTGTGTAATATTCTTTTCACGTGCAACCTCTGCGATTACTTTCGTAATTGGTCTGTGTTCATTATCTTTAATAATGAAAGCATCAGCACTATGTTGCTCCGCTAACTGTTTCCATCGTGTAATATAACTTGTCTTTTCTGCATCCAAATCATCGTAGGGTTTAGGATCAACGGTCAGGATGTAAAGAGGACAATCAAGCATATTGGCAATCTTACAGCCCCGTTGTATGAGACGTTCTCCATTAGGACCATAATATACACAGACGAGGATGCTTTCGTCCATGCGTCCCTTTATTCTCTTCATTATTAGTTCACCTCAGTATGGCTGTGAATTAACCTAAAAAAAAATACAACTTACAATAAACTATGTATGACTATAACGCATGCTACACATTCAGTCAATCGTTGAAATATGTCATTTTTAACTAATACTAATTGGGAGGGGAAATGATGTCTTGGTTACACCTGTTGATCTTAATTCCATTTATCTTTGCAATAGCGGTCCCGTACCTATATAAGAAATTCACTCCGCGCATCCATACGGGGTGGTTTGTCCTTTTCGTTCCATTGTTGATATTTATTAACCTTTTAACCTTTATACCCAGAATCTCTCAAGGAAATACATTCACAGCTACTGTCCCGTGGCTTCCATCATATAATATTAACTTTACAACTCATGTGGACGGATTAAGTCTAGTTTTTGGATTGTTAATTGCAGGAATCGGTGCTTTAGTTATTCTCTATTCCATTTACTATATGTCTAAACATCGTGAGGCGCTTCATAATTTCTATGTTTATCTGTTGTTGTTTATGGGAGCGATGCTCGGTCTGGTTTTTTCTGATAATATTTTTGTTTTATATGTATTTTGGGAAATGACAAGTGTGTCTTCCTTCCTATTAATTGCGTATTGGTATGAACGTGAAAAATCACGATATGGTGCGCAAAAGTCTATGTTGATTACGATATTTGGCGGACTTGCAATGCTGGCAGGTTTCATTATGCTTGCCATGATCTCGGACACTTATAGTATCCGTGAAATGGTGAGTCATGCAGCTGTTTTTCCTTCACACTCATTATTTATTCCGGCAATGATTCTGATTCTCATTGGTGCGTTTACTAAGTCAGCACAGTTTCCATTCAGCATTTGGTTACCAGACGCAATGGAGGCACCAACACCAATAAGTGCATATTTACATTCTGCTACCATGGTTAAAGCGGGAATCTACTTAGTTGCTCGTCTCACACCAGTTTTTGGAGGATTTGCTGAATGGTTCTGGATCGTGTCAGGAGTAGGGATCATTACTTTATTATACGGCTCTGTAAATGCTGTAAGGCAAACTGACCTTAAGGCCTTGCTGGCATACTCAACCATAAGTCAATTAGGTTTAATCATGAGCCTGCTTGGTCTTGGTTCTGCCTCTTTGTATTTCAAGATAGGAGATGATTCTTCCGTCTATGCAGTAGCTATATTTGCTGCGATCTTCCACTTAGTGAACCATTCAACCTTTAAAGGGTGCTTGTTTATGGTTGTTGGCATCATTGATCATGAGACCGGGACGCGTGATATTCGAAGGTTAGGTGGCTTAATCCACTTCATGCCGGTTTCATTTACCATTGCTGTAATTGGCAGTTTCGCTATGGCAGGTCTTCCTCCCTTTAACGGTTTTTTAAGTAAAGAAATGTTCTTTACAGCAGTATTAAATGCTGCACAACTGCCGGTTTTTAGTGCGGAATATATTGGGATGATCATTCCTATCATCGCATGGATTGCCAGTTTGTTTACATTTGTGTACAGCATGATATTAGTATTTAAAACTTTTAGAGGCAAAAATAAGCCTGAAAAACTGGGCAGGGAAGTGCATGAGGCACCAATTGGAATGTTAATTCCCCCACTAGTTCTTGCTTCCCTTGTAATTGTGATTTTCTTTTTTCCAAATGTCCTTTCACACTATTTATTAAAACCGGCTTTAAGTGCTGTTTTGCCAACACTTGCTCAGGATGGAGAACTATATGTCAAAATTAGTGCTTGGCATGGCTGGAATACAGAGTTATTTATGACTCTTGGGGTGATAGGCGTTGGAACGCTATTATATATTTCTTTGAAAAAATGGCATCGAATCTATCACTTTTATCCAGAGAGTCTAACATTAAATAATATCTATAACTTTGGAATAGAAAAGATGGAGAATGTTTCCCGCTTTATTACTGATCAGTATATGACAGGGTTTATTCGTCATTATCTCGTCTATATTTTTTCATTTATCATCATTCTTTTAGGCGGGTCGATGTTGTTGTTCGATGGGTTTTCCTTTAACCCCTCTGTTGATGCACCTGTTAATTTTTTTGAAGCAGGATTAATGATTGCAATGGTTACTACTGCATTAACGGTTCTTTTTTCAAAGAATAGAATGACCAGTATTGTTGCTGTTGGGGGACTGGGTTTTCTTGTATCTTTTTTCTTCGTCTTATTTCGAGCCCCAGATTTGGCTTTAACCCAATTGGTGGTTGAGACGGTTACAACAGCTCTGTTCCTGTTATGTTTCTATCATTTACCTCAGCTTCGGAAAGAAGTAAGTCGTGTGCGATTTAAAGCCGTTAATGCTGTTATCTCGATTGGTGTGGGTGTTGTTGTTGCGATTGTTGCACTATCTGCTAATGGGAATCGTTTCTTCGAATCAATTTCGAGTTATTATGAAAACTCCTATGAATTGGCGGGAGCAAAAAATATCGTAAATGCAATCCTCGTTGATTTCCGAGGGTTTGATACCATGCTGGAAATTTTAGTGCTATGCATTGCCGGTTTAGGAGTTTATACCTTAATAAAGCTAAGAATATCAGGGGGGGATAAAAATGAAGGAACCAAATGATGTCATCATCAGAAGTGTCACAAAAGTGGCAGTCGTGATCATTCTTACATTTGCAATAAATCTTTTTGTCTCAGGCCATCATTATCCAGGCGGTGGTTTTATCGGCGGTCTGGCTTTTGCATCTGCCTTAATCCTTTTATTTATTTCGTTTGATATTGAAACGGTTCTTAATAATATTCCGGTAGATTTTAAAATTTTGGCTGCAGTGGGGGTTCTGATTTCTGTTCTGACAGGGGTCGGATCTATGGTGTTTAATGTACCATTTTTATCTCAGTCTTTCGGCTATTTTAATCTGCCTGTTTTCGGAAAGACAGAATTGGCAACAGCAGTGATTTTTGATGTTGGAGTAGCGTTGGCGGTAATTGGCACCTCCATCACGATAATATTGAGTATAGGTGATGATCGATAATGGAAACATTAATGTCTATCCTTGTCGGAATATTATTTGCTATTGGTATTTATCTGATTTTGTCGAAACGTTTATTGCAAATTATTTTAGGAACATCGATTCTTGGTCATGGTGTTAATCTACTCATTATCACTATGGGAGGATTAAAAAAGGGAGGTCCGCCGCTCCTTGGAATAAAGAATCTTACCTATGCTGATTCACTGCCGCAAGCCCTCTTATTAACGGCGATTGTCATAAATTTTGCCACAACTGCTCTGTTTCTAGTGTTAAGTTACCGCGCTTATAAATTTTTGGGCACGGATGATACAGAGCAACTTGGAGGTATTGAAAATGAATAATTTAGTGATATTGCCCATCATCATTCCCATCATCACAGGAATGATAATGGTCATTTGGAAGAAAAATATTAATTTCCAAAGGTGTCTTAGTATTATATCTATAGCAGTGGTTGGTGCCGTGGCCATTTATTTGATGGTTCAGATTGAAAATGAGGGGATTCAATTACTGCATTTAGGAGGTTGGGAAGCCCCCTTTGGTGTAAGTTTGGTCGCTGATATGTTTTCAGTTTTGCTTGTACTTGTGACTTGTATTGTTTCCTTATGTTGCTTATTATATGCTTTTCACTCGATAGGAAGAGAACGGGAATCTTACTACTTTTACCCTTTGTTTTTGTGTCTAATTACCGGGGTTAATGGCTCATTCCTTACAGGAGACATGTTTAATTTATTTGTCTGCTTTGAAGTCATGTTAGTTTCTTCCTATGTGCTGATTTCACATGGCGGAACGAGAATACAGCTAAGGGAGTCTATTAAGTATATTCTAATAAATATCATCTCCTCTTTTCTATTTCTGGTTGCTATTGCCTATTTATATGCCATGTCTGGTACGTTGAATTTTGCTCATCTTTCTGTTCGTGTTGCAGAGGTTGGACAAGAGGGACTTATGAATACGGTAGCAATTCTATTTTTAATCGTGTTTAGTTTAAAAGCCGGCTTATTTCTATTTTATTGGCTTCCTGGTTCTTATAGTGCTCCGCCTACTGTAGTTGCTGCTATATTTGCTGCGTTATTAACTAAGGTAGGAATGTATGCGATTATTAGAGTTTTTACGTTAGTCTTTTATCATGAACCAGGAGTTACGCATTTGTTAATAGGAATATTGGCAGCCGCAACCATGATATTAGGAGCAATAGGGGCAGTAGCTTATAGAGATATTAAGAAAATATTAACCTATAACGTAATTGTTGGTGTGGGATTTATTTTAGCCGGAGTGGCTTCTTTCACAACGGAAGGAATGACGGGATCGTTATTCTATCTGATCCACGATATGATTGTTAAAGCCCTTATTTTCTTATTAGGCGGAACAATCATTCATCTTACAGGAACGAGTAAACTTAATGAAATAAGTGGTCTTATCCGGTTGCACCCGGGATTAGGCTGGATGTTTTTTATTGCTGCCTTATCATTATCGGGAATTCCGCCACTAAGCGGATTTTTAGGAAAGATTTTTATCTCAGAAGGAACTTTTGAAGCAGGATACTTTTGGTTGGGTGGGATTGGATTACTTACCAGCCTTATGGTTTTATATTCAATTATGAAAATATTTATGAGTTGCTTTTGGGGATATACGGACTTAACTGAGGAGAATGAAAAGGGGACAACCAAGGGGTTATTGTTACCTATAGGAATTCTGACCGTGTTAACAATTGCCCTGGGAGTAGGTGCGGAAGGAATTCATACTTACGTTGATTATGCCGTAGAAGGCTTAATGAATCCAAGTATTTATATTGAAGCTGTATTGGGCAGTGGTCAAGGGCAATAACCTAATTCGTATTCTTGATAGCAGAAAGGGGTGGCAGCCATGCCCATGCAAGTGTTAATTAATTTATTAATCGGTGTTATCTGGATGTTTCTTCAAGATGATTGGAGTGTATTAACATTCTTTAGCGGTTACTTATTTGGTTTGTTGGTCCTTTTTATCCTGAGAAGATATTTGCCAACAAAATTTTATTTAGTGACATTGCTTGCCATTGTTCAACTTTTCCTTGTGTTTATCATTGAATTATTTACTTCCAGTATATTAGTTGTTCGACAGGTGATGCGGCCTAGAATCAATATTACCCCAGGTATTTTTACATTGGAAACGGAGTTAGATGGTGATTTGGAGATTACCTTATTAGCCTTATTGCTAACATTGACACCTGGATCGGTTGTAGTGGAGGTTTCTTCGAATAGTAAAAAGTTTTATATACATGCGATGGATATCCCGGAATCAAGTGATGCTGTTCTTCAATCTAAAACAAAATTTGAAAAAGCAATAAAGAAGGTGACACGTTCATGATACAGGGAATTTTAATTTGCTCATTAATTTTCTTGAGCTTTGCCATTTTTGCTACGATTTATCGGTTGGTAAAAGGACCGACAGCACCAGATAGGGTGCAGGCACTCGATGCATTAGGGATTAATTTAATATCAGGAGTTGCTATATTTTCAGTTTTGCTAAGAAGTACAGGATTTTTTGAAGTGATTTTATTAATTGGCATTCTCTCCTTTATTGGGACAATTGCCTTTGCGAGATATATTGAAAGAGGTGTGGTCATTGAACGTAATCATTCAGATTGAACTGATTGCAGTAAGTTTAATATTGATTGGTACCATTTTTAGTTTTTTAAGTGCAATTGGATTAATTCGCCTCCCTGACCTTTATACTCGCTCTCATGCACTTTCAAAAGGATCAACAATGGGTGTCCTATTTATACTTGTTGGTACCTTTCTCTTTTTTATCATGGAAGGTATTTTTAGCATCCGGTTATTTCTTGGTATATTCTTTGTCTTTCTTACGGCTCCGGTTGCAGCCCATGTCATAGTACGTGCGGCTTACCGCTCAAATGTTGCTCTTTCAAAAGAAAGTGTCAGAGATGATTTGAAGGAAGTTTACAAAAATGAAGGAGTGATTGGAAGTGAACAAAGAAGAAGTAAAGAACTGGGGGAATAAGTTACAAGTAGTATGAATTTAAGCAGTTATCGATAAGATTGCTGGATATTTCACATTGGCGGAGTCTGTCACAAAGGGATTATTATGTCTTGAAGTGACAGACTTTTTTAGGTTAATTCTCTTTTATGGTTGAAAGCCGAGCAATTAGCTCATAACCGCTAAATCGTGTATTTCAAAGACAAATCAATGTCATGATAGATGCAGATAGCCTTCAAGCTGTAAATTACATAGATAACAAGTCGATGCTGGAGATTTTTGATCAATTTCAAGTCCCTGATAATATTACAATAAAAAAAGAAGAAGCATATGAGAAGGTCAAAGGATTGCTTGAACTAAAGCCTTATTATGTTTATGACTTTAAACGAAAACAGTATGTTTTATGCGGGAAATTAGATTGTCAATATGGAGTGGATGCATCGAATGGGGAAGTTATTGTTTTAACAGATTTATAGTTTTATCCTAAACTTAATGGGCAGTAAAATCTCTGTTTTAAGTTTAAGCAGTTTCTTCCAAGATAAGTGGAAGTCTCACTATAATGTGTACTCTTCAACATTTAGAAGGGGGGAAAGTAGTGTGTCAAATTATTCTGATCGCCCTAAAATGAAGTTACTAAAAACAAAAGGTGAATGGATTTGGGATATCATTGGCTATTCCTCTTACGCAGCCTCTATTATTTTTTTAATCTTTGTTTGGAGTATCCTTCCTGGAAAAGTGCCAGGGCATTACAATGCTTCGGGTGAAGTAGATCGCTGGGGATCCAAATGGGAACTTCTCATTTTACCTCTTGTAGGTGCAGTTATTATTGTTATCATGCAGGTGTTAGAAAGATTTCCAGAGGTACATAACTACCCTGAGCGATTGAAAAAAATGAATGCAGCACAGTTTCATCTGCATAGCCGAAAACTCGTTAATCAATTAAAGAATATTTGTCTGGTTCTTTTTGCTCTCATATTATTTGAATCAGTATCCATAGCATTAGGCTGGGGAAGCGGATTTGGTAAATGGATCTTGCCAGTAACGATTATTGGTACAGGTTTTCCAATATTAGCAGGAATATTAAAGCAGAGAAAGATTAAATAGGAAGGCAATTGGAGTAATCCTAAAAATCAAAGGGGAAGAGTGTAACATGAATTGCTTCTGTAAAAACGGCATAACTAATGATATAAAAATGGAAGGAGATCTTGGTCCAGATCCGATTTGGTGAAGTGTCTGCAGCTGCAACCTGGAGATTATGGACTTTCCTATATCATAAAAATTAGCAAAGGAACTGGAAGCAACGGGCAATAAGTTATGGTGAGTGGAATTAAATTAATTGGGGGTTTGAAACACTACTATCGGATGGAATTAAAATTGAAAATAACTATTATCAGGTGATATAGAATCTAATAGAAAAGGTAAAAGAAGAGCTAGGGGTTCATAATAAAATTGTTTTATTCCTCTTCAGCTAGTGCAAGACTCCAAGCTAAATGCTCCTTTGTTTTTAAAGGTTCTATGATGGAAATAATTTAATATTGTCTGAGCTTTTTCTGACAATAAATGCAGTTCCTTTCTATCAGTTTCAGTCGAAGGATGTATTTTCTGGGAAATAATCGTCTTGTTTTGCCGGTAATTAATAGATTCTTCCTATTTAGAATTAAATCCATATTCATTTTTTGGAATCCCAAGAACACGTATGCTTATTAGCAGAGGTCTTCTTGGGATTCATTTATTTTTCACAAGCTTATTAAAACATAGTGAGGATGCCCGCATCAGAATAAAAGCGGTAGACTTTTACAGAAAAAAGCAGTTGTTCCGAATTGGAAAATTTGCAGGTCTGCATCCAATAGAGCACCGATTAATCCGTTTTTTCGGTATACGAGAATGTTTGGAAGATGGAAAACTCATGATCACCCATTAATCATTTTTATAAAATCGTAAACATGTCAGCAGCAGGTGGTAGGAACCCAAAAAAGAGTAAGCCCACTAAAGGGAAAGCAATCCACATAGATTCATATTGGCTAATCGAGCGATCAGGTCACATATATCCTCCATTTACGATTTCACTTCCCCTTTGAAAAATCAGAGTGATATGGAAGAGCTCCTTCCAAAGAAAAATTGCCTTTTGAGTAAAGTGGATATCTTATTGGTAGGGTTGCGTGTATTTTTCAGTAAAGTCAATAATAAAGTTTCAAAAGCAGATATTTTGATAGAAAGGCGATTTTTTTGTTGAGTTTTCGGAAAATACAAACTATTGTTAGAGAAACACAATAGAACTATTTTCTATCAGCTGGAGCATGAACTTTCATTATGAAGGCAAGGGGGAAACGAAATGTATCAAAAAATTCTGCAATCAAATGAATCTTTTACAATGAAAATGGTGAATTACCAAGATCTTGATCCGAACAGTAAATATTTTGGCGGCATTATTGATCCGGCTATGGGAGTTGCCTTGCCAAGCCACTGGAATACACCGAGAATTTTGGCGGCCTGGGTTGCCTCAATTGTAAACCCTGATTCTCATTTTTATCATAATGAGGAATTAATTGAACGATTAAGAAAAATGTCAGAATATATGCTAAGGCATCAGCATCAGGATGGAACGATTTCGTTAGGATCAACGAATTATCATTCCCCGCCGGATACTGGATTTGTGGTAGTAGGTTTATCACAGGTTTATTTGTTATTAAACAAACAATCATCACACATGTACGATGAGGTTTGTGCCAATCTGAAGGTTTTCTTAGAACGGACTGTTCCTGCCCTTCTCACTGGCGGCTGCCATACTCCAAATCATCGTTGGGTCCTGACTGCGGCTCTTTCCTTTTTAAATCAACTATTTCCAAACAAAAAGTTGTTGAATCGTGCTGAAGAGTGGTTAGCGGAAGGATTAGACTTTACAGAGGATGGAGAATGGACGGAACGAAGTAATGGAATTTATAATGCCGTAAACAATATGATGCTCTACCATGCTTCACAAAATTTAAATTGCCCAGAGCTTCTCGAGCCGGTTAGAAGGAATCTGGAATTAATGCAATATCTTGTTCATCCCTCAGGAGAAGTTGTTACAGATTATTCGGGCAGACAGGATTTCGGAGTAACGTCGAATCTATCAAATTATTATGTCATATATCGCTTAATGGCGGCACATGACAATAATCGGCTTTTTGCTTACATGGCAGACTTCGCGGCTGAAAGTGTAACTGAACCTGGCAGTGTTGATTCTAATGCAATGATTGGACACCTCCTTTATCCAGAGAGAATGAATAATGAGATTGAACGGCAGCCTATTCCAAACGAATATGTGAAAACCATCAATAAACAGTTTCCCCGTTCTAAGTATTTAAGTAAGATTGCTGATGTAGGGCATAATCTCAAAATCTTGCACAGTGCCCCGCATACTGCCTTTGGGTCACCAATAGTACGTTATCGAAAAAAAGATACTAGTGCGACGATCATGACGAATACACCTTCATTTTTCTCACTTCGTCACGGAGAATTGAGACTTTTAGGGACAAAGATTTCTACTGCCTTTTCACCAGGAATTGTATATTTCAATGAATTGATAGAACAGAATGATAGCTATGTGTTAAGAGCTACGATGGAGAAAGGATATAATTCACCTATTCCGAAGCATTTTTTAGGGGAACTGCAGAGTGTTGATGGTAATGGTATTCCTTGGTATTTGCTTCCTCATCAGCATCGTGATATTACACATCTTCAGAAGCACGAAATCACTGTAAAGATCACTCCAGGGACAGACGTGTGGAGAATTCACATTAAAAGCGATCAATTGGATGAGGTCTTTACTCAGGTGACGTTTATTTTTGATCAAAAGGGAACGTTTAGTGGAGAAGGAGTGAAACATGTTCAGAATGAGCAATACTTCTTAACAGAAGGGAAGGCAGCTTATTCAGTTGGAAATCTTTCACTTGAAATCTCATCAGGCGCCCATGAACATTGGTTAGATACGCTTCGTGAAGATGAACATTCAGCAGGCTGTAAACACTTATCATTAAACCTTATGACTCCATTCGATCGAGTCATTGAGATCAAGCTAAAATAGCAGAAAAAAAGATAAAAATCTAGAAAATATAAGATTATCTATAATTGCACATTGGGCAGAAGGTAGAAGGAATGTTATTTAAAATAAATAACATTCCTTATAAATTATTGTTAAGCGCTTACAACATAAAACGATAATGTTGACTCGAAGGTGAATGTAAAGCATAAACAGCCATACGTAAGGGAAAGAAGATCTCATTCAAAAAGCATACTGGTGAAAATTTTGTTGATTATGTAACAGAGGCGGAATGAAGGAGGATAAAGATTTTTGATCTTGAATGAAGATACGATTGAGGAAATAGCGATTAAGTTCATTTATAAAAAACCGGGATTATTTTGGCAATACCTATTTAATATCTAACCAATTAAAAAGAATGCCCATTAACTGATAAAAACGAATATTGGAAGGAGAGGTCGTTCATTTGAAGGAGGATGTTTGTAAGGCGGTACGAAAGATCACGAATCAATTATTGCATTTAAAAAGACCCAATAATGAAGAAAGCTTAAAAAAAGCGGAAGACGGAGCAAGGATTGGTTATTTTCCGAGAGATTTTGGCATGGAAGAGTGGGACTGGCCTCAAGGTGTGGGGTTATACGGATTAAGAAACCTTGCTGAGAATGATGAATTCCCAAGTTATGATGTGTTTAGCAAAAATTGGGCTGAGGAACAAATAAGAAGAGGTTTGCCGTTAAAAAATATCAATACAACTGCCCCGATGTTAACACTCATGGATCTTGAAGATATGGAAGAGCTGGCTCTGCAATGGATGAACTGGATTTACCATCACTCTCCAAGGACAAAAGAAAATGGCTTGCAGCATGTCACCTCTGGTGATACAAAGGACGAGCTAACTCTTAACGAAGGTCAAATTTGGATTGATACGTTATTCATGGTGGTGCTGTTCATGGGCAAAATGGGGATAGAATATAAGCAAGCAGATTGGAAAAAGGAAGCTGCTTATCAATTTTTGCTTCATATCCGCTATTTATTCAATCAAGAGGAGTCTTTATTTTACCACGGATGGGATTTTGAAAATCAACATCATTTTAGCGGCGCTTTTTGGTGCCGCGGGAATAGCTGGTTTACCTTAGCTGTTCCTGAATTTATTAACATGATGAAGAATAATCTTGAAGAAGAGACCTATATATCTATTGTGTCCACATATAAAGCACAAGTTAAAAGATTAGTAGAATTGCAATCTGAAAATGGGCTGTGGCATACACTGCTTGACGATTCGGACAGTTACACAGAGGTATCAGGATCTGCAGCGATTACGGCAGGAATTTTAAAAGGAATTCGTTATGGCTTATTAGATTCTGATTATCTAAATGCTTGCCGTAAATCCATTTACGCCGTTTTGAAAAACATTTCAGAGGACGGAACGGTATTAAATGTTTCTGCAGGAACTGCAATTGGAAAAGAAAAAGAGGACTATAAGAAAATCATCATTGCTCCAACGGCATATGGTCAAGCATTGGCCATTGTGTTGCTTTCAGAAGTCCTTCAGCATGAAGTTTTGTTAAGTCATATACAGTTATGATAGGATGAGCAGCCATAGGCGGAGTTAGAAGCGATATATAATTGATATAGATATTTTGATGGAAAGTTTGGTTGGTGTTTACCTGTTCACATCAACCATCTTTCCATCATGTGACCCAAGCACTCACACTCTAGTAGAGATGGATGCTTTTTTGCTTTGTCATAACATAAAAAATATAAGGGATTACATATTCGCGCAAAAGCTACATATCGCTTGAAGAAACTATGTATCAGAAGAGGTGTAAATGACAACAAAGAGCAAGATTGACATATTGACGAGGCTATTGAATATCACTTAAGGTTAGGGCATCTGCATTATGTTGAAGGGAGGAGATCTGATTATTTATCGAGATAAGGTTGTATAGCTTGCAGGTGAAAATGGAAGAAAGACTAATACTAAAATAAGAATCTATCGCTTATAAGGTTTTATCATAAAACGTAAAGAGGGATCGTTATGGATAAGAAATTACCAGAATCAATGAAGCAATTGATAGAAGAAGTGAAAGGGTCTTTTTCCGATGATCGAAAAGTCCAAGCACTTTTTGAAAACTGCTTTTCAAATACGTATGAAACAACAATGAAGCAAAGAGAGGATGGGACCACCTTTGTGATAACAGGTGATATCCCGGCCATGTGGTTACGTGATTCTGCAGCACAAGTGCGTCCATATTTACTTTTAGCTGAAAAGGATCAGGACATGGCAGACTTAATTGAGGGTGTGATCAAAAGGCAATTGGCTTATATTATCCATGATCCTTATGCAAATGCATTTAATGAGGAGGCGAATGGAAAACGTTATCATGACGACAAGACGGACATGACCCCGCTTTTATGGGAGCGTAAATATGAAATTGATTCATTATGCTACCCGATTCAGCTCTCTTATTTATTCTGGAAAGCCAGTGGAAGGACATCTCATTTTAATGAATTATTTTTGAAAGCGGTTGCGAAGATCATCGAAACCTGGAAAACGGAGCAGCATCACGAAGAGATGTCTAGTTATCTATTTGAACGAGATAACTGCCCGCCGCAGGATACATTATCACATGATGGAAAAGGAGCCCCTGTTGGGTATACAGGCATGACCTGGAGCGGATTTCGCCCCAGTGATGACGCGTGTACATATGGCTATTTAATTCCTGCTAACATGTTTGCAGTTGTTGCCTTAAACCAATTAAAAGAAATAGCAGAAAAGGTTCTTGAGGATCAACATCTTGCACAAATAGCCTCTGATTTAGCACATGAAATTGATCACGGTATTCAAACTTATGGGAAGGTTGAACATCCAAACTATGGAACAATCTATGCCTATGAAACAGATGGGCTTGGAAATCATCATTTGATGGATGATGCGAATGTGCCAAGTCTTCTCTCTATTCCTTACTTAGGTTATTGCGATCCCGATGATCCCGTTTATCAAAATACAAGAAAGTTTATCCTTAGTTCTGATAACCCTTACTATTATGAAGGAAAAGTGGCAAAGGGGATTGGCAGCCCGCACACGCCAAAACATTATATTTGGCATATTGCTTTAGCCCTTCAAGGGATGACCGCCATATCAGAAGATGAGAAAACTGAGATTCTTGATTTGTTTAAAAGAACCGATGCAAATACAGACTTTATGCACGAAGGTTTCCATGTTGATGAACCTGAAAAATTCACGAGACCTTGGTTTTCCTGGGCTAATTCAATGTTTAGTGAATTTTTATTAAGTCAATGCAACTTGTATGTAAAAGGCAGTCCTTTAGCAAGGTTAAACCATTTGAGCTAATGGAATTTCCATTTATATAGGGAGTGAACGAATTAATGAATCGAATAGAACCTATCCGCGGATTTCATTTAAGATTTGGTTCACATGAACTGCTTGAACCATTTAAGGAATTTATTGAAAAGGTTTTAGTTCCAAAGGGAATAAACCATTTGCTCTTGGAATGTAATACCTCCTTTGTTTTTGAATCACATCCAGAAGTAACCGCTGGAACGTTAACGAAGCAGGATGCTAGAGTAATAGCAGAAGTATGCAGTAACAACGGGATACGACTTATCCCTCTATTCCAATGCCTCGGTCACCAAGGGTGGGGCGGTGCACCTAATTCAATTTTAAAAGCATATCCGGAATTTGATGAAACACCTCATATACCTCTTGATGCAAAATGGCCGGATTTTTTCTGCAGAAGCTGGTGCCCAAAGCATCCTGATGTAAATCGACTTATTTTTGAGCTCTTGGATGAATTGATTGACGCTTTCGGTGCAGATGCCTTTCATGTTGGCATGGATGAAGTATATGAACTTACAGATGATCAGTGTCCTCGCTGTAAGGGGAAGGATCGAGCTGATTTATTTGCCAAGGCAGTTAATGATCTTTACGGGCATTTGGTCAAAGATCGAGGCGTTGAAATGTTCATGTGGGGAGATAGGTTGAACGACAGTGAAAAGCTTGGTTATGACCAATGGGAAGGAGACACGTTTGGTACTCATAAAGCCATAGATCTCATTCCTAAAGATATTGTCATCATGGATTGGCATTATGAAAAAATAGCGTTATATCCTTCGATTGGAAACTTTATTGAGAAGGGCTTTACTGTAATACCGGCTTGTTGGTACAAAACAGATGCGGCCGTTCATTTTTTAGATGATAGTAAGCGTCAGGCTCATGAACAAGATGCGGAAGCGAAGATGCCCGGTATGTTTGTGACATCCTGGAACGGTTGGAACAAAGAGTCTTTTGAAAAATGTATCACAATGAATTCACAACATTTTAAACGCAATGAACAATTAGAGGAATTAGAAGAATTATACCGGACACTGTCTGTTATCACGGAAAAGTTGAATAGTTGAATCTAACAATATATGAAAATAGGGGTGTTTTACGATGAAACTAGGTTTAAGCACATATAGTTTACTAGATGCCATTAACGCAGGGGAAATGAATGTTTTAGATGTTGTTGAATGGATTGCCGAAAATGGCGGAGAACATATGGAAATCGTTCCTTATGGTTTCACGTTAGTCGATAATCTGGAGCTTGCCGATCAAGTGCGTGAAAAAGCGAAGGAAGTTGGGATTGAACTATCAAACTATTCATTGCCTGCAAACTTTGTCCAGGAAACGGAGGAAGAATTTGAGGCAGAGGTGTCAAGGCTTAAGGAGCATGTTGACCTTTTGGATCGTATGGGAATCAAGCATATGCGCCATGATGTGACGGCCTTTACCTTGCCGCCTGAGAAAATGACGATTGAATACTTTGAAAACAGCCTGCCCCAAATCATTGAAGGTAGCCGCCGCATCGCTGACTATGCCGCACAATTTGGCATTACAACAACCATTGAAAATCATGGAGTTGCTGTACAGCATAGCGATCGGGTCCAAAGGGTGCTGCAAGCAGTAGACAGGCCAAACTTTAAAACAACATTAGATATTGGCAATTTCATGTGTGTGGATGAAGATCCAATTGTAGGTGTAAAGAAGAATCTGCCATATGCATCCCTCATTCATTTTAAAGATTTTTATTTCCGGCCTTACTATAATGACCCTGGTGCAGGAAAATGGTTTAAAACCTCCAATGGCAACTTTTTACGCGGAGCTATTGTTGGACAAGGAGATATCAAAATAAGAGAGATAGTCAAGCTTATTAAAGCTTCCGGTTATGACGGCTATATTACGTTGGAATTTGAGGGGATGGAGGAATGCCGTGCTGCATCCAAAATTGGTATGGATAACATTAGACGGTTTTGGAACGAAAGTAACACATACCAAACCATTTAAGTTACTAATATTGGGAGTTATAAATAAACAAAGAGTACAAAAGGTGTGATGATAGGTATGTTAAAAGTTGCGGTGATCGGGATTGGAAAAATGGGGCAAAGGCATTTGGAGAAATGGTCGCAAATCGGTGGCTGTAAAATTGTCGGAATCGTTGGGCGCAACCCTGATAAGGTAACGGACTTAGGATTAACGTATAATGCCCAACCCTTTACATCATTAGAAGATCTAGTGAATGCAGTCGAAGTAGATGTCGTTGATATTTGTTTACCAACCCATCTTCACTTCGAATTTATTAAACAGGCAGCAGAAGCAAAAAAACAGATTATTTGTGAAAAGCCATTAGCGTTAAATGCTGTTGAAGCAAAAGCAATTATTGAGATATGCGAAAAGCAAAATGTTCAATTATTTGTGGGTCAGACACTCCGCTTTTCGTCTGAATATGCCCAGGCTCATCAACAAGTGAAACGCGGTGCGATTGGAAAACCAGGTGTTATTAGACTTTCCAGAGGTACTGCTTATCCAAACGGCAGTGATTCATGGTATACAGATGCCAATAAAAGCGGAGGAATCCTTTTAGATTTAGGGATTCATGATTTTGATTGGTTAATATGGACCTTTGGAGATGTAAAGAAGGTTTTTGCGAAACATATTAAAAAGCAAGTAAATAGCGGACGAGTTTTAGACTATGCATTAGTAACCTTAAGAATGAAAGATGGAGCAATCGCACATGTTGAGCTTTCATGGGCAAAAAACGCATTGGAGGCATCGTTTGAATTAGCGGGAGATAAAGGAATGATTATTAGTAATCAAGATCGTTCACCAATCAAGGTCACATTAAAAGATGAGTTCAATGAAACGGGTGCGTTAGTGAACAATCCCATAGGCGAATCACCCATTCTCCAACAATTGCGACATTTCAAAGAATGTATCACAGATGGAAAAACACCGCTTGTGACTCCGGAAGACGCTTTGAAAGCGATTGAAGTAGCTGAAGCAGCGATAAGATCAGCTTCTACCGGTCAGCCTGTAAATTTGATAGAGAGGGGAGCATGACAATGAAGGTTGGAATAATAAGCTTTGCCCATATGCATGCATTAAACTATGCCCATCATCTAATGGATCACCCTGAAGTCGAATTAACAGCTATTTGGGATCAAGATGTGACGAGAGGCTCTAAAATGGCTGAACAATTTCAGTGTGATTATTATGTAGATTTAGCTGGTTTCCTGCAATTGGACATTCAGGCCGTCATCATTTGTTCGGAAAATGCGCATCATAGGGAGCATGTATTTGCTGCTGCACGTGCAAAAAAACATATTTTATGTGAAAAACCAATTGCTACGGAAATAGAAGATGCTAAGGCAATGATTGACGTTTGTAAAGCAGAAGGGGTTATCCTGCAAGTGGCTTATCCTGTTCGATTCTCTCCAGTGATTCAACAAGTTAGAAACATTATCCAATCGGGAGAAATTGGAGAAGTGATTGCGGTCAACGGAACCAATCATGGTTTAATGCCAGGAGGCTGGTTTATTGAAAAGGAATTGTCCGGCGGCGGTGCTGCAACAGACCATATCGTTCATGTAATGGATCTTCTTCGTTGGATGCTGAATGATGAAGTTAAAAGCGTTTATGCTGAGTTAGACACAAGGTTTTACGATCTTGATGTAGAGGACTGTGGAATTGTAACGATTGAGCTTGAGTCTGGTGTGGTTGTAACGATTGATCCAAGCTGGTCACGGCCAAAAACATTTCCGACATGGGGAGATGTAACGATGGAAATCATCGGGACAAAAGGGAATCTATCGGTTGATGTTTTTAAACAACATTCATTACATTATGATGATGCCCAGAATAAGATTGTCCAATTACCGTGGGCAGAAGATATGGATCAAGGTCTCATTCATGACTTTATCTCATGTGTTAAAGAAGAACGAACTCCGTCTATAACAGGTGAAGACGGATTAAGAACATTGGAAGTGGTAAAAGGTGCTTACGAGTCCTCAATGACACAACAGGTGGTTGCTCTAAATAGAATAAAACTTTAATAGAGGACTAGGAGGAGAAACGGTGACTCAAAAGACGTTAAATGTAACAAATGATAAAAATGTAACGAAAATGCTCCTGCGAAATTGGCATTTTAAACAAAGTGATAATCAAGAGTGGCTTCCTGCCAGTGTACCTGGATGTGTTCATACAGACTTACTAGCGAATAAAAAGATTGCAGATCCATTCTATGGAACAAATGAGTTGGACCTGCAATGGATAGACAAACAGGATTGGGAATATGAAACGATCTTTGATATCCCGGATCATTTAATGAACACCTCCCGTTTACATCTGGTCTTTAATGGCTTAGACACTTATGCGGATGTGTATCTAAACGATGAAAAAATATTGGAAGCGAATAATATGTTTCGCACATGGCAAGCAGATGTTAAGGCATTAGTTAAAAAAGAAAAAAATAGGTTAACAGTCTTCTTCCGCTCACCAATTAAAGAAGACCTGCCGAAACTGGAGAAATTAGGCTATGACTTACCTGCCGGCAACGATCATTCAGAAGATGGTGGTCTCGGTGATAAAAAAGTGAGTATCTTTGCAAGAAAAGCTCCTTATCATTATGGCTGGGACTGGGGTCCGAGATTTGTTACTAGCGGCATTTGGAAAGAAGTCCAGCTAGAGGGCTGGACAACGTGTAAAATAACAGATTTATTTATTCATCAAAAAGAAATAACCGCTTCTTCAGCAAGCCTGAGTGCAAAGGTTGAAATTGAATCTGATGGTGACTGGCAAGGACATCTTCAGCTTTCAACAGAAGGGATTTTACTAGAAAAAGAGGTTTATTTAAAATCCGGCCAAAACTTCATAGAGCTTGATATAGAAATTTTGAATCCTAAACTATGGTGGAGCAGAGGTTTAGGGGAACAGCATCAATATGAATTTTCCGTATTATTACATAACGAAAACCATATCGTTGCTGAAAAATCTGTCAAAGCCGGTTTAAGGTCTGTAAAGCTGATAAGGGAAAAGGATTCTGAGGGAAGTTCCTTTTATCTTGAACTAAATGGAGTGCCTGTTTTTGCTAAGGGAGCGAACCATATTCCAAATGATAGCTTTGTAACAGAAATATCATATGAGAGGTATAAGCATGAAATCATCAGCGCTGTTGAAGCAAATATGAATATGCTTCGTATATGGGGCGGCGGAATTTATGAATATGATGAGTTCTATGACTTATGTGACGAGTATGGAATCACGGTGTGGCAGGACTTCATGTTTGCTTGCAGCATGTATCCTGGTGATGAAGCATTTTTACAAAATGTAAAAATAGAGGCGGAAGAAACGATTAAAAGATTGCGGAATCATCCTTCTGTAGTTTTATGGTGCGGAAATAATGAAATGGATACCGCGTGGTCTGAATATATTGACCATGCAGGATGGGGCTGGAAGGAACAATATTCTCCTGAGATCCGCAAAAAAATCTGGAGTGATTATGAGGCGATCTTCCATAGAATTCTCCCAGATGCAGTGGACGAATATGCTCCAGCTGAAGACTATTGGCCTTCATCACCGATGAATGATTGGACAGGAGATGAAAACCAACACGCCAGCTTTACCACGACAAGCGGTGATATTCACTATTGGGATGTTTGGCATGGCTCTAAACCGTTCGAAGATTATAACACACATGTAGGACGATTTATGAGTGAGTATGGCTTTCAGTCATTTCCTGAATTAAAAACAGTCCATTCTTATGCTGAAGAGAAGGATCTGGCACTAGAATCGGAAATTATGCTCCACCATCAAAAGAATGTAAGAGGAAACCAGTTAATTAAGGAATATATGGAAGCATATTGCCCTGCCCCGAAAGACTTTCCTGGATTTTTATATATGAGTCAGGTTCTGCAAGCAGAAGGAATAAAGGTGGCAATTGAAGCCCATCGGAGAAGAAAACCTTACTGCATGGGAACATTGTATTGGCAGATGAATGATTGCTGGCCGGTTGCTTCATGGTCGAGCATGGACTATTATGGAAGATGGAAAGCCCTTCATTATTACGGAAAGAAAAGCTTCCAGGATGTCATTCTTTCAATTGAAGCAAAAGAAAAATCATTAGATATTTATGTCGTTTCCGATCAATTAAGCCAGGTTGTAGGTAATGTCACAATTGAACTATACGATTTTGACGGACAATTGCTTCTCGAGGAGACAAGTCCAGTAACAATAAGCCCAAATTCCAGCACTGTCGTGAAGACCATTCAAGTCGACGAGCTTCTAAATGATCGGAATCGCAGTAATGTCGTATTGCGCTATGTATTGGATCAAGATGAAAAAGTGATCGATAGCAAGGAATATTACTTTGTCCCTTCTAAAGAATTAGTCCTTAAACCACCTGCAATTTCCATGGAATTAGTAGAAAGCAGCGAGGGAGCTGAATGGATCCTGACAACTGATGTGTTAGCTAAACAAGTTTGGCTGTCAACAGAAACAGAAGGTATTTTTACCGATAACTATTTTGACCTCATTCCAGGTCTGCCTAAAAAGGTAAGGTTTAAGGCACGGAAACAGGATGAAAATCCAGAAAAAATAGAAGTGCGTTCGATGGCTGATTTTATCTAGGAGAACAGTTCATGATGCCAATGGCTATTTATATAAAGGGTTCTTTCTAAAGAGATTGCTGCCTTTAAATAGCTTTTGGCGAAAGCTGTTTAAGATTGATTGGAGTTGATTGCGAGACTGCATAGAGCAGGGGACAGGTGAGACTTATTAGGCATGCATTTAAGTCGAAGGGGCTCGCCGCTCTCTCCATGGAATGCGAGCATTTCTAACTGCAATCAATCACACCGCATATCTTGGCAAATAGCACCAAATTTTAGAAAACAACCAAAATAATGATCTGCCTGTCATTTGTCCGATTTTCAGGATGATAGCAGGTATTTTTTCTATGTTTAAAAAAATCATTTAAATGGAAAATAATGAAAGGAGGGATGAAAATGAAGTTTGTGATTATCGGCGGGGATGCAGCAGGGATGAGTGCTGCCATGCAAATTGTCCGGAATAGCTCCGGACATGAAATAACGGTTTTTGAAAAGGGGGGAATTTATTCCTACGGTCAATGTGGCCTTCCCTATGTGATTAGTGGAAAAATTGAATCTGCTGATAAATTGGTTGCCCGTACACAGGAAACGTTTCGCAACAAATACGGAATTGATGCACGAATTTTCCATGAAGTGGTTAATGTTGATCCAAAGAATAAGCAGGTGAGCGGAACTGATCATTCAAATGGAAAAGCATTTAACATGCCGTATGACCGTCTCCTCATCGCAACAGGTGTTAGTCCGGTGATCCCAGATTGGGAGGGTGTGAACCTGCCAGGTATCTTTACGTTAAAAACGATTCCGGACGCAAAAAGTATGATGGCTTACCTGCAAAAAGAGATCAAGCATGTTACGGTGATCGGCGGCGGATACATAGGTCTTGAAATGGCAGAAAGCTTTGTGGAATTAGGTAAGAAGGTAACCATCATAGAACGGAATGAGCAATTAGCAAAGATTTTTGATAAAGAGATGGCAGAGTTGATCCATGAAGAAGCCAAGAGGAAAGAAATTGTTTTAAAGTTTGGAGAGTCTGTTGAAGCTTTCAAGGGTCAGGACCATGTGGAATTTGTGAAAACCGACAAAGGAGAGTATAAAACAGATCTTGTTCTGTTGGCAATTGGTGTCAGACCCAATACGGGAATTCTAAAAGACACCAGCATTATGACAAGCGTTAATGGTGCGATCCAGGTAAATGCCTATATGCAGACAAGCATAGAGGATATATATGCCGCCGGGGATTGTGCCACCCAATTTCATCGCATTAAAGAAAAGGATGACCATATTCCTTTAGGAACTCATGCAAATAAACAAGGGCAAATTGCCGGCTTGAACATGATCAATCACCATAAAACATTTAAAGGTGTGGTAGGATCATCAATCATTAAATTTTTTGATCTAACACTGGGACGAACAGGGATATCTGAAACAGAAGCAAAACGATTAAATATCCCTAGTCAATCAGTAACTATCCAAGCCACTGATATTGCTGGCTACTATCCAGATGATCAAAAAATGACGGTGAAATTAATGTATCATGAGCATTCCTATAAGCTTTTAGGTGGACAAATCATCGGCAAAAATGGCGTGGATAAACGAATTGATGTATTAGCTACAGCTTTATTCCAATCGTTGACAACCGATCAATTACTGGATTTAGATTTAGCTTATGCTCCTCCATATAATAGTGTATGGGATCCTATTCAGCAGGCTGCTAGGAGAATAAACTAGCTAAAGGTGCTAGTTTTGATAGCAGTTCATTGTTATTGCATGATCAGGGCCAGTTTTCATTGATTCACCAAGAGTTTCGTCCTTGAAGAGAGTGATCAAGGACGCTTTTTATTAATTCACCGAGAGTTAAGTACATGAGGAGAGGTATCAAGGCCATTTTTCATCGATTCACAAAGAGTTTAGTCCTTGAAGAGAGGGACCAAAGCCCTTTTCCATCGGTTCACCGAGAGTTAAGTCCTTGAGGAGAGGGATCAAGGCCACTTTTCATCTATTCACCAAGAGTTAAGTCCTTGATGAGAGGTATCAAGGCCACTTTTCATCGATTCATCGAGAGTTAAGTCCTTGAGGAGAGGGATCAAGGCCACTTTTCATCATTTCACCAAGAGTTAAGTCCTTGATGAGAGAGATCAAGGCTAGTTTAGATCGATTCACCGAGAGTTAAGTCCTTGATGAGAGGTATCAAGGCCACTTTTCATCATTTCACCGAGAGTTAAGTCCTTGATGAGAGGGATCAAGGCCAGTTTTCATTGATTCACCAAGAGTTAAGTCCATGAGGAGAGGTATCAAGGCCAGTTTAGATCGATTTACATGGAGATTAGTCCATGAGGAGAGAGATCAAGACCATTTATCATCATTTCACCGAGAGTTAAGTCCATGAGAAGAGGTATCAAGGCCATTTATCATCGGTTCACCGGGAGTTTCGTCCTTGAGGAGAGAGATCAAGGCCAGTTTAGATCGATTCACCAAGAGTTAAGTCTATGTAAGAGAGATCAAGGCCAGTTTTCATCACTTCACCTAGAGAAATGTCCTTGAGAAGGGAGATCAAGGCTACTTTTCATCTATTCATGGAAATTTTTTCATTAGAAGAGCATAATCAAGGTCACTTTCTCACTTTATTTAAGATTCTCCAGCTTTTAAAAAATATCCAGTTTACTGCTATTGTTAAAGAACTCGTCAATTTGACGAGTTTTTTTGATTTCCAAGGAATTGGTATGTCAAATTGGTTTGGTTTTGGTCGTATAGGGCAGTTGTCTTTCTGTAATAAATTTACAACCAAATGCCTAGCATAAGTCTTTGAATTGTTAAATAAAATTTAAAAGGCAATTTATTATGCTCTCATTTTCCTTAAAGTAAATGCTCAGTTGATTTAGGCAAAAGAGCCAAAAATACTTAATCGTAAAGGAGGATCTTTATGAAGGGAAAAAGCTTATCAACAAAAACAATCGTTGCAATAGGAATTGGAACTGCTGTCTTTGTCATTTTAGGTCGCTTTGCCTCTATTCCAACTGGAATTCCAAACACGTCGATTGAAACGTCTTATGCTTTTCTGGCTTTAATGGCTGTTGTTTTTGGGCCGATTGCCGGCGGACTTATAGGATTTATAGGACATGCGTTGAAGGATGCATTATTTTATGGCTCACCATGGTGGAGCTGGGTGATTGTCTCTGCACTTGTTGGTTTTTTAATCGGTTATGCAACACGAAAATCAACGGTTCAGGAGGGTGTTTTTGCAACAAAGCAAATTGTTTCGTTTAACATCATCCAAGCGATTGTCCAGGCGATTGGATGGATCCTTGTTGCTCCGATTTTAGATATTTTAATTTATGCTGAACCAGTTAACAAAGTTTTCTTACAAGGAGCAGTTGCCGCAATTGCAAATATAGTAACCGTCGGTGTCTTAGGTACGATCTTAATCACTGCCTATGCAAAAACACGTACGAAATCAGACAGTTTGAAAAAAGAAGAAACTCTTTAATTTAAGCTCAGTTACAATGTCGATTGGAGCGTAGGAAGCGATACTCCCATCGGAACAACGGGACAGGGGAGACCAAACGAGCTGCAAAGCGCTGAGGAGGACCAGGACCACCTGCGGAAAGTGATCGCCTAAAGCCAAAATTTCAATATGATTTCATTAATAAAAGAGACTGACTTCTTTGATAGAAAGGTCAGTCTCTTTTGATAGGGGAAATGCAATGAAAGTGCCAGTAATTGAATTTAAAAACTTTGGTTTTAAATATAAAAGTCAAGCAGAGCCAACGCTTACAGATATTAACCTAACAATTTATGAGGGTGAAAAAATACTCATTGCAGGACCTTCAGGCTCTGGAAAAAGTACGCTTGCACATTGTATTAATGGATTGGTTCCTTTTTCTTATAAAGGGAAAATCACTGGAGAACTAAAGGTGAAGGGAAAAGATACAAAAGAACAAGGGATATTTGCTCTGTCAAAAATAGTAGGGACTGTCCTGCAAGATGCTGATGGGCAATTTATAGGTTTAACAGTTGGGGAAGATATGGCCTTTTCTTTAGAAAATGATTGTATAAACCAAAAGGAAATGAAGGAAAGGGTTTTTGAAATAGCCAAAATAGTGGCGCTTGATGGCCATTTAAATCATTCTTTGCACGAACTATCAGGCGGGCAGCGACAAAGGGCTGCTCTTGGCGGAGTCCTTGTTGATCAGGTGAAAATTCTTCTATTTGATGAACCTTTGGCAAATCTCGATCCAGCAACTGGTAAGCATGCAATGGAACTCATAAATCGCATCCATGAAGAAACAAACGCGACTGTTCTTATTGTTGAACATCGAATAGAGGATGTTCTGGATCAAAAAATAGACCGAATCATCATCGTAAATAATGGACGAGTTGTATGTGATATGTCTCCCGATGAGGTATTAGCCTCAAATGTATTAGAGGAGAATAATTTACGTGAGCCTTTATATGTGAAAGCATTAAAATATGCCGGTTATCGAATTACTCCAGATTCAAGTCCAACCCAAATGGAGCGCCTTTTAGTAAAATCATGTAAAGAAAAGCTGTTTTCCTGGTTTAAAGGAGGGGTTCAGCAAGAGTCAAATTTGAAAAAAGCCCCTGTGTTAGAGCTTGAGCAAATTCATTTTCAATATGATGATCAACGTAAAATTTTACAGGATGTTTCTTTTACTATCTCAAAAGGTGAGATGGTCAGTATTGTTGGTAAAAATGGTGCGGGAAAGTCTACTCTTTCTAAGCTGATTTGCGGATTTGAAAAACCTGATACCGGAAGAATCTTAGTAGATGGCAGGGATATTACGCATGATACGCTGAAGGAGCGATCCCTTAACATTGGTATGGTGCTGCAAAATCCGAACCAAATGATTTCAAAAGCAATGATCTATGATGAGGTTGCCTTGGGGCTTCTCGTTAGAGGGATTCCGGATAATGAAATAAAGGAACGAGTTACACATACACTTAACATATGCGGGCTGCTCCCTTTTCGAAATTGGCCGGTTTCTGCACTAAGCTATGGTCAAAAAAAACGGGTCACGATTGCATCCATTCTTGTGCTGCAGCCGGATATTATCATATTGGATGAGCCTACAGCAGGTCAAGATTACCGCCGTTACACGGAAATAATGGACTTTCTTGTTAAACTTAATGGACTTGGGGTCACTATTTTAATCATTACACATGATATGCATCTTATGCTGGAGTATACCCCTCGAGCAATTGTCATTGCAAATGGAAGAGTGCTCGCAGATGATCGGGCAACCAAAATTTTAAGCAGCCGGCCTGTATTGGAACAGGCTAATTTAAAAGAAACATCTTTATACGAATTAGCCAAAAGAGCAGGTATCAATGAAATCAACGATTTTATAAACCATTTTATCTTCCATGAAAAGGGGGAAAAACACTTTGGCCGTTAATATGCTGTCTTTTATTGATCGAGAATCACCAGTACATCGATTAACAGGTGCAACGAAATTGATTTGTTTTCTCTTTTGGTCAACTGCAGCTATGCTTACATATGATACACGAATTCTCCTTTTCTTGCTTTTTATTAGTTTTTTTCTCTTTCTTGTTTCAAAAATTAAATTTAGCGAGATATCTTTTGTGTTAGGTTTTATCCTATTCTTCCTTTTTATTAATAATGTGGCCATTTATATCTTTTCACCTCAGGAGGGTGTTGGAATTTATGGATCAAAGCATCTACTAGTGGAGTTGCCTAAAGGTTATGAACTAACTCTTGAGCAACTATTCTATCAATTTAATTTAACGTTAAAATACATAACTGTCATTCCGGCAGCACTTATCCTCATCTTAACCACAAATCCTAGTGAATTTGCTGCTTCATTAAATAAAATTGGCATAAGCTACCGAATTGCATTTGCTGTATCGCTAACTTTGCGATATATTCCAGACCTTCAAAGGGATTTTAGAAATATTGCACGTTCACAACAGGCACGAGGCCTTGACATGTCTAAAAAAGAAAAGCTTCCAGCACGTATGAGAAATGCGTTATCAATCATTATGCCTCTTATCTTTTCGAGCTTGGATAGAATTGAAGCGATTAGTAATGTTATGGAGCTGCGCGGGTTTGGGAAGAAGGATAAACGAACATGGTATAGCGCGCGCCCATTTACTAAAAACGACTATCTCGCATTATGTCTGATCGGAGTCATTTCATCCATTTCACTTATCGTTACGTTCTTTGATGGGAATCGTTTTTATAATCCCTTTTGATAAGATGTTGAATTATTTGTTGGGAATTTATTACAAACGACAGGTCCTTACGCTTTGTTAAAGGGATGAATAAACGGTAAATTGAATTGTATAAGATTTTAAAAAATAATACTTACTTCCGCAAGCAAGAAGGGAAAAATGAACTTAGTGTAATGGGGTGCCCAATATATTGGTGTAAGGTGAACCTAATTGTCTATCTAGGTTCTTTTTTTATTGTTAATTAAATTCCATATTAATATACTAATATAATTTTCGAAAACAGATAAATTGTCATTTTATGTTGAAAAAAAGTTCGTTTGACTATTTGCTTGTATGAAATAATGGGTAGACGATAATCAGCGATTTAAAGTATTATTATAAGCAAAATATGTAATTTTAAGAGATAAATTGAAAAAGATTTATCTAGTGGAAAAGTAATTTACAGAATATTGAAATATTATAAATAATCATTAAACGATAATGAAAAAAATTATTCGCGGAGGCCAAATGAAATTTAAAACAAAGCTTTATCTGAGTATTGGATCATTATTGCTATTAATTTCGATTATTGTTGTTATTTTATTGAATATGCTTGAACAATCGACAGTTAATATGCATGTTGTTGTGAATGAATTGTATCAGAGAATTAATATGGCTTCAGATATTAAGTACGAGACATCTAATATAGGCAGAGAGTTAAGAGAAATCACAACTGAACAATCAAGTGAAAATAGACAAAAAGCGACAAATGCTTGGGAGCAATCTCATATCAATATGCAGCTTGCCATTGAGTCACTGGAAAAAAAGGATACACAAGAAGAGTCTCAGGAGTTGATTGCAAAGTTTAAAACCTTGCACGAGTCCTATCAAAACTTGGCACAGCAGGTGATGACGGCTAGGAAGATTGATCAAAATGTTGAAATTAAACCTGCCCTATGGAATGAAGCAGAGCTTACGAGACAAAGGATGCTTCAAATTGCAGAGCTTCTCCATGGGTTGCAGGAGCAAGAGATGAAAAATGAGCTTTTAAGATCGAGAGAAACGTATAATTGGGCTGTCATGGTGATTTATATTTATTTGGCCATTGGCTTAACTATTGGTATTAGCTACACAATTTATATGATTAAACGCATGACGAAAAACCTTAATAATGTAACCTCTGTTATGAAACGTGTGACATCAAGTGATTTTGGCAGACTGCCTCGAATTGAGGTTTTTTATAAAGATGAAATTGGTGAAATTGCCTTAGCCTTTAATAAAATGGCCAGAGCGTTAGAGGAGCATAGCAAGCTTGAGAAAAAGCTAGTTGAAGAAGCGGAGGAACATAGCTGGCTGAAGACGAAGATTGCCGAAATATCCACCATGTATCCTGAGGTTGAAAATATTCAGATGTTGGCTGAGCTGTTAATAGCGAAGCTTGTCCCAATGGTCAGTGCAAGCCATGGCGCTTTCTATGTCAAGGAGATAGAGGAAAGCCATCCGTATTTAAAAAGGATCGCAGCATATGCATTGTCGCAAGAAGAGAAAGACTTTGATCGTTTTCGTTTTGGCGAGGGGCTGATTGGACAGTGTGCGGTTGAAAAACGGCCAATCCTGCTTAACCAAGTACCCGAACATTACATAAAAGTTCGTTCAGGCACGGGAGAAGGCGCACCGAAAAATATTATTATTCTGCCGGTTCAATTTGAAGGCGATGTCCTGGCAGTCATCGAAATTGCCTCTTTTGAGTCATTTACTCCGTCACAGGTAAAGCTGCTTGAAGAAGTAAACAGCACTATCGGCATTACGCTTAATAGTATTTCAAACAGGATGAGGGTTGAAAGGCTGCTGCAAGAATCTCAAGCCTTAACAGAAGAGCTTCAGGCTCAATCTGAGGAATTGCAATTGCAGCAAGAGGAATTAAGGACAACGAATGAAAAGCTTGAAGAGCAATATGAAGCATCGGAACAAAAGAAAAAAGAGATTGAAAAGGTTCGAGAGGCTCTTGAGGAAAAGGCGCAACAGCTAGAGTTAAGTTCCCAATATAAATCCGAGTTTTTAGCTAATATGTCCCATGAGCTTCGGACACCGTTAAATAGCCTGCTAATTCTGGCACAAATTCTCTCAGAAAATGGTGAGGGAAATCTTACATCAAAGCAAGAAGAATATATTCGGACCATCTATTCGTCAGGAAATGATTTGCTTCACTTGATTAATGATATTTTGGATCTCGCAAAAGTAGAATCAGGCAAATTGGAAGTTGTTCCTAAAGAAATAGAGCTCAAGCAGGTAAGAGACGATATTTTAAGTCAATTCTCTCCGATTGCCAGACAGAAGCAAGTCCAGTTTTCTGTTGAACTTGTACAAGTACCAGATCGTTTTTATACAGATGAACAAAGACTTCAGCAAATTTTAAAAAATCTGCTTTCTAATGCCTTTAAATTTACCGAAAGCGGCAGTGTGTCCCTAGTTGTTCATAAGGTTGGAAAAGAAGCAATTGGTACAAGGCTCCATTCTGTCGATCGAGAAACAAAGTATATGTTAGCCTTCTCTGTTATTGATACGGGAATTGGCATTGCCAGAGATAAACAACAAACGATTTTTGATGCATTTAAACAAGCGGATGGAACGACAAGCCGTCAATATGGCGGTACAGGACTAGGTCTTTCTATAAGCAGAGAATTTGCCCAGCTGCTGGGCGGATTTATTGAGGTCAGAAGTGAGAAAGGCGAAGGGAGCACTTTTACATTATACTTGCCACACTTTGAGCAAATTGACAAGATCGAAGAAACTTCTGCTTTTGAAGAAGCAGCTGTCAGTCTAGAAGTGAACCAGTATCAATTAAATAAGGGAGACCTGGCAAGAAAAGACGAAAATCTGAAACAGCATGGGAGATCAATGCTTAAGGATAAGAAGATCTTGATTGTCGATGATGATATTCGCAACGTATATGCATTAACCATTGCGCTGGAACAATATGAAATGGATATTATTGTCGCGGAAAATGGCCGTGAAGGTATTGAAGTGCTGCAAAACAATCCAGATACCGATTTAGTTTTAATGGATATTATGATGCCCGAGATTGATGGATTTGAAGCCATGCGCAGAATCCGCAAAAAACATGAATTTAGCACGATTCCAATCATTGCCCTCACAGCAAAGGCCATGAAGCATAGCCGTGAAGAATGCCTAAACGCTGGTGCAACTGATTATATTAGTAAGCCGATTAATTTGGATCAATTATTCTCACTTATGCAAGTTTGGCTTTATAGGAAGGAGGGCTAGGACATTACAAAACTATTTCCAATTAACTCTGTTAAAACTGATCTAGATGAAATTGAAAAAATTGAAATAGAGTTACTTTTAGAAGCGGTATTTCGCTATTATGGATACGATTTTCGAAATTATGCATCTCCTTTTATTCAAAGGAGAATCTGCCATAGAGTGAATAAAGAAAATCTTTCTAGTATATCAGCCCTTCAGGAAAAGATTCTACGGGACCATAATGTCATGGAGAGGCTGATATCAGACTTTTCGATCAATGTGACGGAGATGTTTCGTGATCCAGACTTCTTCTTGGCTATTCGAAAAAAAGTGATTCCGATTATGAAGGAATTTCCTGAGATTCGTATTTGGCATGTCGGCTGTTCATCGGGTGAAGAAGTTTATTCCATGGCGATTCTTTTACACGAAGAAGGGCTCTATGAAAAAGCAAGAATTTTTGCTACAGATATAAATGCTACTATTTTAGAAAAGGCAAAAAAGGGCACGTTTCCTTTAGATGGAATGCAGCGTTACACGAAAAACTATTTTGAAGCAGGTGGAAAACGAGCCTTTTCAGAGTATTATAAGGCAGTGGACGATCAGGTGTTTTTTCATCCCTTTCTTCAAAAAAACGTCGTGTTTGCCCAGCATAATTTAGTAACAGATCATTCCTTTAACGAATTCGACATTATTATTTGTCGAAATGTCTTAATCTATTTTAATAAGAGTCTTCAAAATGATGTTCATAAGCTATTTTACAATAGCTTAAGCTTATCTGGTTTTCTTGGACTGGGTAAAAGAGAGGGGATAAAGTTTACTAGCTATGAAAACTGTTACGGAGAATTTGATGCAACAGAAAAAATCTATCGAAAAATTAAATAGTTTACCTGCAAAAAAGGTTAATATTTTAATGGTGGATGACCATCCTGAAAATCTGCTCGCATTGGAAGCTGTTCTTATATCTCCAAACTATAACCTGGTAAGTGCAAATTCAGGAAAAGAAGCATTGAAATGTATGCTTAAACATGATTTTGCAGTTATTTTGCTTGATGTTCAAATGCCGGGATTAAACGGCTTTGAAACCGCAAAGCTTATTAAGGCGCGGGAAAAAACACGGCATATCCCAATTATTTTTATTACGGCTATTAGTCAAGATATCGAGCATGTACAACAAGGGTATTCTGTCGGAGCTATTGATTATATATTTAAACCCTTTCATCCGGAAACTCTTAAACAAAAAATAGAACAATTCGTTAAAATTCATCAAAAGCACGAAGAAACGATCATTCAAACCGATCAAGTACGTACGGACGAATTAATGGAAGTAAATAAAAAACTTGATCGAACTAAATTGAATTTACGTCGTACTGAGGCATTAGCAAAGGTCATTGGCGAGACCATTATCGATACAATCGTCACCTTTGATGACCAAGGGTATATCATCTCGGTGAACCCGGCAGTAAAAGGCATGCTTGGTTATGAAGCTGACGAGTTGATTGGAAAACATGTTGTGATGCTGTTTCTTAAGGTGATGAGTGATTATGAAGATGAATCAACATTTTCGATTTTTTCTTCCATCAAACAAGCCTCAGGCAGGATTATTGAATCGTATGTTATACGAAAGGACGGGAGTTATTTTCCTGCAGATATTCAAATTGGTGAAGCAACAGTTGAAGATCAACAAATTTTTGTTTGCACAATACGAGATGTGACAGAACGAAAGCAAATCGAGGAAGTAAAAAAACAAAGGCTTCATGATATGGAACATATCGTGGAGGAACGAACATTGGAACTTTTAAAGGCGAATGAAAAGCTGCAAAAAGAGATTGAGGAACGAAATAAGATTGCAGAGCACCTTTATTATTCACAAGAAAGATTTAAAAAGATTTTTGAATGCAGTCCTAGTTTAATGGGGATTTTTTCTCTGAAACAGGAAGTTTTTATTGATGTAAATGCAAGCTGGGTAAATTTCACTGGCTATAGCTATGAGGAATTGGTCAATAAAAAGATTGATATCGAGAAGTTTGTCGAAAAAACAGATGAAATGATTGATTTTGAGCAAGTGATTCGCAACAAAAAAATTAACTACAAAACAAAGCGAGGGGAGATTCGTGTCGGACTGTTGTCTACTGAAATGATTGACATCCATCAGGAACGCTGCGCGCTTATTGCTTTAACGGATATTACGGAAAGGGTTCACTTGGAGAAGGAGATGTATCGATTAGATCGCTTGAATTTAATCGGCGAAATGGCTGCAGGAATTGCCCATGAAATCCGGAACCCGATGACAACTGTTCACGGATTTTTACAAGTAACAAGGAATGACTGCAGGAAGTTACCTGATGAGATCGTAGATTTGATGCTGGAAGAGTTAAATCGAGCAAATTCGATCATAACAGAATTTCTTAATTTGGCGAAAAACAAAGTCAGTGTTAAGAGGAAGCAAAACCTCAATGCGATTATTGAAGCGTTATCACCGCTGATTCAAGCAGAGGCATTAAGATCAAGTAAGCATATTTTTCTTGATTTAGGTAAATGTCATGAGATTTTTTTAGATCAAAAAGAAATTCGCCAGCTTATCTTAAATATTGCCTTAAATGGGCTTGATGCGATGTCACCGGGAGGTAAGCTTACGATAAAAACATTTACAGAAAGTGACTTTGTCATTCTGCAAATAAAGGATCAAGGAACAGGCATTAGCCCTGAAGTGTTGGAGAAAATCGGTACTCCTTTCTTTACGACAAAGGAGACAGGAACAGGGCTGGGATTAGCAATTTGCTACAGTGTGGCTGAACGTCACGATGCTGAAATTGATATAGAAACAGGAAGTCAGGGGACAGTTTTTTCCGTTCGTTTTAATCAATCAAGTGAAAGTGAAGGTATTTCCTCATGAGAGGGGAGGGTGTAATGATTAAAAACCGCAAATTACTTTTTCTTATAACGATTATTTTTTCTGCTATTATTATTGGTTTTATAACGAAATCATTTGCTGATGAAAAGCCAAAAGTAGTTGTTGTTTTTAAGGATTTAAATACCGAGTATTGGGAAATTCTAAAAGCCGGCATAGAGAAGGGCTTTAAGGATTTTGACATAGACGGGAAAGTGCTTGCGCCTCGTAAGGGAACAATTGAAGAACAAATTACGATATTGGAACAGGTTCTTAAAGAAAAGCCGGAAGTACTAATTGTCTCGCCAATCGTTCCAAGAGATATTATTCCTACGTTGGAGAAGTTTGTGACAGCAGGTATTCCTGTTATGCTGTTAGATACAGATGATCCTTGGACGGGAAAAACAGCCTATATTGGTACCGATAACTTTGATTTAGGCAAAAAGGCAGGAGCATTATTAGCGTCCCAGCTTCAGCCGGGGGATGAAGTGGCCTTAATTGGCGGAGATATGAGCAGTCCTGTCTCAGGTGACAGATTAAAAGGTGCGAAAAAGAGTTTGGAAGCGGCAGGGATTGAAATTGCCGCACAAATAACAGAATTAAACGGTTCAGCGCAAAACAAAGAAGCAATGAAAACCATTTTAAAGAACCATCCTACGGTAAAAGGTGTGATTGCTTCAAATGACATAACAGCGTTGGATGCGTTAGAGGTGTTAAAGCAGCATGGAATTAAAATGCCTGTGACTGGTGCTGATGCAATTACCGAAATGCTCAAGTTAATTGAAGATGAAACCATCCCTGGAACGGTTGCACAAAATCCTTATGATATGGGCTACTTAAGTGTAGAAACGGCAATGAGGGTGGTAAAAGGAGAGAAAGTTGAAAAAACAGTAGATAGTGGAGTAGACATCATTATTAAGGAGAATGCAAAGGAACGGCAGGAGTTTTTAAATAAGATCTTAAAATAAAACAATTGTATTGTTCTAGGTACTCTCAATTAAATGCTCACGATTTGCTTTCCTTGCTCGGCAGCAGGGATTTTATTTTGCCAATGAAAATGGAGTGCGCTTTAAAAATTTTATATAATAAAGCGAGACTTCTATCGTGGGGAGTTATCTAAGTAGTAGATGTACGTGTACAGACTTTGCTAGGGACGTGACTATGTTAATCGACCAATTTCCCACTGATGGTTGTGCTGAGACTTATCACGCATAAATCATCGCCACGTCCTGTGGCTGGCGCCTGACTTGGACATCCTGTCCTTCGTCAGATCTTTACGGGCAGTTACCCCTACTTTACTTCTAAGCTGACTTTAATATTGAAGGAAGGTATTACTGCCGTTAAGATTGGATTTAGCGGTGAGATAAAACGAAAAAGGTGTTGTAGATGAAAATAATTGTCATTGGATCAGGTATTCTTGGCGCATCAACCGCATATCACCTTGGTTTATCAGGAGCCGAGGTTACATTAGTCGATCGTTTTGACAAGGGACAAGCGACAGATGCAGCAGCGGGGATTGTTTGCCCATGGTTAACACAGCGCCGCAACAAAGCATGGTATAAGCTGGTTAAAGGTGGAGCAAGATACTATCCTGAATTGATTAAACAATTAGAAACAGACGGTGAAACGGAAACGGGCTATAAGCGAGTAGGAGCCATTAGTTTACATACAGATGCAGAGAAGTTAGAAAGAATGGCAGAACGTGCACGAAAGAGACGGGAAGAGGCGCCTGAAATTGGTGAAATTTCGATCTTGTCACCATCTGAAACAAGGAAGCTGTTTCCTCCGATCGCAGAGGAATATGGTTCTGTTTTTGTTAGCGGAGGTGCACGAGTAAATGGCAGGGCTCTTCGTGATGCACTTATTAATGGCGCGAAGAAGCGTGGTGTCAATGTTATAAATGGGGATGCAAGCCTCATTCATAAAAAGGATCGTGTTCTGGGGATTACGGTGGAAGGCAAAAGCATAGAAGCGGATAAGGTGATTATTACTGGTGGTGTTTGGTCTAAAGATCTTCTTCAATCTATAGGGATTGATTTTTTAGTCACCCCTCAAAAGGCTCAAATCGTCCACCTCGAAATGCCTGATACTGACACAAGCAGCTGGCCGGTTGTGATGCCGCCAAATAACCAGTATATCCTCGCATTTGAAGCTGGCCGAGTGGTGGTAGGTGCGACACATGAGGATGAGGCGGGTCTGGATTACCGAGTAACAGCAGGAGGTATGAACGAGATCTTTCAAAAGGCATTAACGGTGGCCCCAGGTTTAGCTGAAAGTACGATGCTTGAAACAAGAGTAGGGTTTAGGCCGTTTACACCAGGTTTTTTACCTGTGATTGGTGAGCTCCCAAATGTCAAAGGAGTCTTGCTTGCAAATGGTTTGGGAGCGTCAGGGTTAACGAGCGGACCGTATCTAGGTGCTGAACTGGCGAAACTGGCAATAGGAAAACAACTGGAACTTGATCTATCCCTCTATGAAATCAAAGGAGCGATTGGTGAATAGTGCCAGGCGGTAACTTGTCTGGCTCTGATCTTATCTAGTCATAAAAAAAATCAGCTGTAAAGAATAGGATGGAATAAAATATGAAGTCAACTCAAGTGTATTACATAGGACTAATCCTTGTTGCTGTCATCTGGGGTGTTAATTTTGGCATTTCACGATTTGCAATGGAGGTTTTTTCCCCAGAAATATTTGTATTTCTTAGATTTGGTTTAGCATTACCGATTTTATTTGGAATTTTAAAATGGACAGAAGGAAGCGTGAAGGTGGAAAAACGAGACCTTATTAAGCTTGCAATCATTGGTTTTTTTGGTGTAACCCTATTAGAAATTCTAGTTATGTATTCTATTAAATATACAACTCTTGCAAACGCTTCACTATTGAATGTGGCACCATGGCCGATTTTTGCAGCGCTCTTTGCCTCGTTCTTTACAAAGGAGGTCATGACACCTAGGCTGGTCATTGGCGGATTGGTTGCATTAGTAGGAGTTGTGCTGATTATTTTAGGCGGAGAAGATGGCTTCGATTTTAGCTCACAATATATGCTGGGGAATATGCTTGCCCTTGCGATTAGCTTTATCGGTGCTTTGTATAATCTTTCCTGTATGCCTTTAATGGCGAAATATTCTCCATTGCGTGTTTCCGCATGGTGTATCCTATTTGGTTCCATCTTTTTAATGCCCGTAACAATTGGCGGGTGGCAGGAAATACAATGGAATGAGTTTACTATCGGTGTTTGGGGAGCCATCGCCTACAATGTTCTTCTCTGTACGGTTGCGGCTTTTGTGATATGGAACGTTTCCATGAATAAAGTAGGGGCAGCAAAATCGAATTTCTATAGATATTTTGTCCCTGCGTCTGCAACAGTAACAGGTTCGTTCTTTTTCAATGAACCTATTTTAATTACACAAATAATTGGCGGGATTGTCATTATTTTTGGCCTTGCCTGGATCGCTACGGAGAGAAAACAGATTCCTGTTCAGGTAAGTGAGAGCATCAAATAAATAAAAGAAAGCAGTGAACTCGCTGCTTTCTTTTATAAGCAAGACTCTGTCACTGACCGTTCCAATCCTCTATAAAGTGAACACCATAACCTTAATTGTAAAAACCCCTAATTGATAAAGGAAGTATAAACCAAAAGCAACAAACGTAAAAAATACTAAAAAAGTAGCAGGCAACACATTTTTCATTTTTATTAACCTCACAATCTCTTAAGTATAAGAACAGTATTGCCATATTTTTAGAGTTTAAACATAATGGAGATTCATATTTTTTTACTATCTTGATAAACATATATTACTAATGGAATGTAAAAGGACATATATTAAACAACTCCTAACATCGGATAGTTGTTTAAAAATAATGATGTAATAGTGGAGGTTTGAAATAAAATTAAAGAGCTGGTTTTCTAATAGAAAGTTGTATTATTTCCTATAAAGAATAAAAAGGGGTGGTTCAATGAAAATCTCAAAATTAGATCATTTGGTTTTGACTGTAAAGAGTATTTATAAAACATGTGAATACTATAGCGAGGTTTTGGGATGGAGGTTATCACATTTGGAGAGGGCAGAAAGGCACTACACTTTGGAAAGCAGAAAATAAACCTACATGAAGCAGGCAAAGAATTCGAACCAAAAGCAAAAACACCCATGTCTGGTACAGCTGATTTATGTTTTATCACAGATGTTCCTATGATAGAGGTAATCGAGCATTTAGGTAGGTACGGAGCACATATTGAAGAAGGTCCAGTAAAAAGAACAGGAGCATTAGGATCGATAACTTCTATTTATATAAGGGATCCAGATGGTAATCTAATAGAAATTTCTAACTATTAACGTTTTAACAACGTACAAGAGAGTTCCTTTTAGGGGATCTTGCTTTTCTTTATTAAAAGTACATCTCCTTTTCTTCTAAATAAGGATCTATGAATGAAGGAAACTTAAAAGGTAAATGAAATTTATGTTCTTTCAAATGGAGGTGAATTTATGAGCATAGCTCAGTTATCAATTGCAAATCATAAAGAGGTAGTTACATTATTTGGCAGGGAAATAGAAAACTACTACTTTTTTATTAATGATTTAGTTACGAATAATTATCAAGGGAAGCATTTTAAAGTTTTCGGAGAATATGAAAATGGAGAATTAGTATCGATTTTACTAAATAATTTTAATAATGTTTCTTATTATTCTAATACAGAGCGAAATGTAGATATTTATAAAGAGATCCTGGACACCTTAACATATAGTAAATTATCGGGACCTAGTAAATTAATAGAGAAATTTATACCCTACATTAATGTAAAAGAAGATGCTTTATCACATATGGGATTTGTTAAGAACATATCTGCTAAAAGAAGATACCCAGAAATGAAAATAAAGATTGTGCAATCTGAAAAGGAAATTGAAATGCAATATGATTTATTTTTATTAACTAAGGAATTTCAAGGAAGTCTCCCTAATAATAAAAATGATTATATTAAAATGGAAAGTGAAAGATTAAAAAAAACAAATGACCGTACAGTTTATTTAAGTATAGATAATGAGATAGTATCATCGGCTGCGACTATTAAGGAGGGTGAAAAAAGTGCTATCATAATAGGGGTTTTTACAAATCCAAATTTTCGTGGAAAGGGATTTGGAACAGAAGTATTAATTGGTTTATTTGAAATGCTGCTAAAAGAAGGAAAATACTCTTATTTATTTTATAGTAATCCAGTTGCTCGCAATGTATATAAAAATTTAGGGATGATAGAAGTTTGTGAATGGCGTGTATTAGTCGTCTAAAAATAATCTGTTACAGATCGATTCTAAAGCGCTATCCTTGAACAAGGATAACGCTTATTTTTATATGTTTAAGCTATTATTTAGAAATTTTATTATTATAACAGGGCATTCATCTTGAGTACATTTTTATTTTTAAAAGAATAACATAAGCTTATTGATGATAAATAGTTCATTGGCGCTAGTGTAAGAGAATCTATTAAACTGGACATTTCTAAGAATAGCTAAGCTGAATAAAGGCTTAGTATTCATTGAAGTATTTTTGGATCTTGTTAGAGTCTTCGGTTTTAGTGAGTGCCAACATTAACAGGATACGGGCTTTTTGAGGGTTAATGTTGCCAGAATTGACGAAGCGGTTGTCAATGTCAATTTGTTCGTGTGTAACCATGCCTTCTGGAACACGGGTGTCACGAACAACGACAACACCATTTTTTACAGCATCCTGTAGACCTGGAAGTGTTTTTTCATGGATAGAACCATTACCTGTACCAGCATGGATAATTCCCTTTGCACCGGTAGCAACCGCAGCGTCAACCATTACACGGTCATCATTGGCATGTGAATAAACAATATCAACACGATGCAGATTGTCTTCAGTGATCTTGCGAATGTCAAACTCGGACTCAGTGGTGTGCTTTTTAATTGGCATGCTATAGAAATAAGCTTTACCTCCTTGTATAATGCCGAGGGAGCCGAGTTCTGGATTATTAAAGGCATCCACGTTAGTGGTATTAGTCTTATATGTATCACGAGCGCTTCCAATCTTGTCATTCATGGAGATCATGACACCCTTGCCTTTAGCATCTTTGGAACCAGCAAGTGCTACAGCGTTGTACAGATTTAACGGACCGTCAGCTGAAATTGACGTAGAGGGGCGCATTGAGCCAACCATGACGATCGGTTTGTCAGAATGAACAGTCAGGTTGAGAAAGTAAGCCGTTTCCTCCATTGTATCCGTACCGTGCGTGATCACAACACCGTCACACTCTGGATTATCCAATTCCTTTTGGACCTCCTTTGCAAGTTGGACCATTACGGCATTCGTATTAGAAGTACCAGAATCAATGCGTGAGACCTGCTCAGTGGCAATATTGGCAATATCTTTAATTTCAGGAATTGCTTCTATTAATTGATCTGGAGTTAGGACGCCAGCTTGATAGCCGGTTGTTTGGGTAGAAGTAGAACCAGTTCCTGCGATAGTGCCGCCAGTTGCTAGAATTTTAATGTTAGGTAATTTTTTCTCCGCAACATTGGTTGTATCAGAAATTTTAATCTGTTTAGCCTCAACAGGATGTGATGCATCAGTATAACTTGAATAGATGGTGATAACCCCGGTTGTCATTACTGCTAGTGAGGCGAGAGTAACTTTTTTCTTTGTAGTTAGTTTTTTCATTAGAAATACCTCCAGATAATGGTGATTGGCAAAAATAAAAGTGATACACATTCATCGTTTCATACTTCCTGTACCGCAATGAAGAGATTTTAAGCGCTTTCATAGAAGTGATAATGTTAATTTATAATAAGAACTACAGAATCCTACTAAAAACTACAAAAACTCACCAAAAATTAGGAATGAAAATAATTGTTTAATAAACATTAATTCTTTGATTTTTTGGGCAAAAGCTTCAAAACAAATGCAAGTAATCTCAAAGTCTAAAATGATATAAATGTGAGGATATTTAGCTTTTAAAAAATATTCAGTGAACCTTTATGCTGCGATTACAGAAGAATTAATACAAGTAAAATAGAAACTGAAGAAATGCTAGCTAGTAATGTTCATAAAGGAGATTGCCGTAAAAAGGCGGCCTTTTACAAGTCAGTTAGGGTGAATGGACAACATGAAATGAAGAATATTAACTATAGTAAATTTGTTTCAGGGACTGGAAGGGCATCAAATATCTTGGAAGTTAATACATGAACATCTCAGTAGTCACTAAATATTTATTAATTAAAAAGTGCAAGAATGGAAAATTTTTTGGATTCAAGTTAAAGGAGAGTATGAATGGAGAACAAATTAACCTTATTCCAAGCCTTTTCGGCAAGGTTATTTGACTAAACAGCAGGTAATCAAAATGCGATCATATAAAAGGCCTAAGCTTAAATCTCTTGTGGCTTCAATGACTTTTACACTGCCATTTCTAGCATCCAAGATTGCCTGCAAAAACTCTCTTTCCGTTTTAACCTTACGATAATAAGCGGTTTCTAAATACTCGCTTCGGTCATTAACCCCTAATGATGCAAAACCTGTTACTGACAAAAACTATTGTCGTAATCCTTAATATGTCTTGATGTGTTTGGGATAGAATCAATAACTGCCGCAGTTGTAACTTGAATTTCCCCTAATAATAACGATGAAGTTAAAAAAGAAAGAGCCAACAACCAGATGATTGTCTTGTTGAATTTCATCCTATTACCCCCTTTTGTAAGTGCTTTTTGTTCAAGGTCAAAACCAGGTAAAAGAAACAGTGAAAAGGTCGATAGAAAGCTTCAAGCTTCTTATAAAAACAAAATCATTTAAGCCTAACAAAAGCTTCTTCTTCATCCCATGATATCACCCCTTGATTCGGAAAGATTGGTTTTATAGGAAAGCGTTTTCTATGCCTATCATAAAATAACGGTCTATCTTGAAAAAATGAAAATTTCAGTCATTGAGGTGTACAAAACAGTGTTTTTGAGGTGGGGGACTTTGCTGCCGACGAGCTCTGATTCATTGAGCGGAAAACACCATATTATCAAAAACTTAAAGTTAAAAAATGGTCTGATTGCTCAGTCCATTTTTTATTTTATACAGTTTGAACGTTTAAAAAAACTGTTTACATCGTTAAATAACGATGTTAATATGTCATTAAAGTAGTAATAAATATTACATAAATAAATTAAGTTGTTATTTTTACTACACATTAAATAATATTTTTTTAGCTGATTTTGAAACCGTTATCAATTGGTTTTAGAAGAAAACTAGGGTTGAGAAATTAAACAATATTTTAATAGAGGAGTGGATGCAATTGATTTATACAGCACAGCTTTTGTCTCAAGAAATTATTGAAAGGGCCAAAAGACTAAATACAACACTTATTTCAGATGCACTAGGTTGTACCGGTTCAATGGATTACAAAGTGAAGCCGGTTTCACCTGGGATGAAAGTAGCTGGAACTGCTTTAACAGTTGAGATGAGAGCAGGAGATAATCTTTTCTTACATCAGGGAATTTACTGTGGAGGCGAGGGATATGTGCTTGTCGCAGATGGAAAAGGGCATACAGAAAATGCTTATCTGGGTGAGTTAATGGCTGGAGCAGCAAAAGCAATAGGTCTTGAAGGAATCGTGATTGATGGGCTTGTCCGTGATAAAGAAATGCTTTGTGGAATTGGGCTGCCAATTTTTGCGAAAGGCTTTATTCCTAATGGGCCATTTAAGGATGGCCCTGGTGCAATTAATATACCAATATCCTGCGCTGGGGTTACCGTTCATCCGGGTGATTTAATTGTCGGAGATGATGATGGCGTTGTTGTTGTCCCGAAAGAAAAAATTGAGAACGTGCTCGTAAAAGCAGAAGCAAAGCTTAAATATGAGGAAAAACGGATGCAGACTATTGTTAGCTATGAAGAGAACCGAAAACAAGGAAATGCCGATAAGAACAGTATCGTCCCGGAATGGCTGGCTGAAAAAATAAAAGAATTTGGATTTTAAAGGAGAGTAAGAGAATATGTATTTGGGATTCATTGGATTTGGGGAGGCAGCCTTTGAATTAGCGTCCGGTCTAAACGAGCAAGGAATAGGAAAAATGAAGGCATATGATCCGCTCTGGAATGTGCCGGAATATAGCAAATTGATTCGAAAACGGGCTAAAGTGTCAAATGTTACAATGGTGGAATCATTAGAAGAGGTCATGAAAGAAGTGGAAGCTGTCATTGTTGCAGTACCTGCACACAAGGCGCTTGAAGTAAGTGAACAACTAATGTCACATGTTAATAATAAAAGCGTTTATATTGATGTTTCAGCAGCTAACCCGAATGTCAAAAAGCAGATATCGTCAAATATAAGTAATTCTGGAGGAAAATTTGTAGATGCTGCGATGATGGGACCATTGCCTGTTTATAAACATAGAGTGCCGATTCTCGCAAGTGGTGATGGAACGGATGTTTTTATTGAAATGATGACTGTGTATGGTATGAATATCGAGAAGGTTAGCGAAATACCTGGTGAAGCAACTGCTGCAAAATTAATACGAAGCATTTATATGAAAGGAATTGTTGGGCTTTATATTGAATTGTTAGAAGCTGCTCATCATTTTAATGTCGAAAACCTTGTCATAGATTCATTGAGTGAAACGATTAATGGCAGAACATTTGAGGAAACAATGAATCGGCTCGTGACGGGAACGGCACTTCATGCAACTCGACGTTCAATAGAACTTGGCGGCACAATTGATATGCTAGAATCAGCCAAAATTGATTCATCGATGTCCATAGCAGCAAAAGCCAAAATAGAAAAACTTGCTTTATTAAATTTAAAAGAGAAGTATCATGGTGAACAGCCGGATCACTGGCGGCAGGTGATTGAGGCGTTTAAGGTGACAACATAAAAATACATGACTATTGTTGGGGGTCAGTCATCTTAAAAATTGAGAAAGAAGGTGTAGATATGGGGATTGGAATCTGGGCATTATTAGTATTTATTGGCATCATAATTTTTTGGAACCTGGTATTAAAACGTAATATTGCAGAGGCAATGCTTGCAGGTTTTCTTGCAACTTCTATGTTTGGAGGTACACAATTTTTTGATTTAATATGGAGTGGTCTCCTCTTTGCTGGTACAAATGATGTTTTGTACGCGTCTGTGGCGTTTGTGTTTATGGCGTATGTTATTGATCATACTGCAATTATTGCCAGTCTGGTGAAAATATTGAACTCTTTGCTTGGGCGGCTTCCTGGTGGAGCTGCATACGTTGATACAATTGCATCTGCAGTAATGGGAACGCTTGCAGGATCAAACTCGGGAAATACGGCTACGACAGGTTCTATTACAGCACCGTGGATGGTGCAGTCCGATTTCACCCGGGAACGAGCAGCTACCATTGTAGCCGGCAATGGCGGTCTCGGTGCAGCATTACCACCTAGTGCGTCGATGTTCATCATGCTTGGGTTCGCGCCCATTGCAGCTGTGGTATCAGAGGGTGACTTATATGTAGCCCTGTTTATTTCAGGAATTTATCAAGTTATTTACCGTGTGTTCCTCATCATGTATTTTGTTAAACGTGATAATATTAAAGCGATTTCACCTGAGTTTATTCAGCCGCTGAAAGAAGCGCTTAGGACAGGTTGGAAGTCAACATTGATTTTCTTTGGAGCCTTAATTCCGATTGTCGTCACGATTGGTCCCATTGCTGAACGTTTTATGGAAAATCCAAATATCGGGGAAGACGCAATGGATAGTATTTCACTTATCACTTGGATTCCAATTTTAATCATTTTGATCAGCATGATGGTCGGATGGACAAGGTTACCTAAAACAGCAGCTGGTTGGTCTGATTTTTTAAATAAAGCAATTCCTCGCTTTTCAACGATTGGCGCATTGCTTGTCTTCGCTTATGCGTCCAGCCAAGTGCTGACAGATCTCGGTCTTCCTGAAGATTTAACAGCTGTAATGGAGTCAATCTCCATTTCTAAGTGGCTAATGGTACTGTTTATTTCGCTCCTTGTTGCACTCGTTGCCGGTCCATTGTCATCAACAGCCACTTTAACTGCCATTGGAATGGTTGCTTTTGCGGCAATGGTGTCAGCTGGGGTTGATCCATTGCTTGCAGTAGTCGCAATTCTCGTATTTGCATCCACAGAAGGTGCGTCGCCTCCGGCTTCCGGATCAATCTTTATTGCAGCCTCGCTTGCAGGTGCAAGTCCTGAAAAGACATTCGTTCCGTTAGTTGTCTATTATGTGGTTCCTATTTTATTGATCGGTTATTTGATTGCAATGGGTTTCTTACCAGTCCTAATGTAAAGGAGAGTGGAAAAAATGAGAAAGATTATCGCCTTTTTATTTAAAATGTGTCTTTTGTTATTTTTAATCGGCGGGACGTGTCTTGTCTTAGGTCAGCTGGCTGGTGTCTTGTTCCAAAAAGGTGAATTGATTGTGAAATCTTGGGAAGTGTTTGCGAATCCAACATTCATAATCAGTGCGATTGCCGGTATTTTCGGCTTCATTCTCGGCTATTTCCCAAAAGAAAAAGTGGCTGAAGAGGATGTATATTCTTCAGATGAATTCAGTGAAGAATTAGAACATGTTCGATAAAATAAAGAAGGCAGACGAATCCAAATGGATCCGTCTGTTTTTCCTTTTTCATGTGTGATAAAAGGGAAAGGGGGGGATTATGTGACAAAAGGAAAAACAATAACTAAACATATTGTTTTTATATGCACGGCGTTGTTTATGGTGAGTATTGCCGGAAGCAGACCGCTTATCCCGCTTTATGCAGATGAACTTGGGGCAAGTCATGCTGAAATTGGCGTTATTGTCGCGTTATTTTCTTTTTTCCCGCTGTTTTTATCGATTCAAACCGGGAAAATGATTGACTTGATCGGTGTTAAAGGACCACTAATTGTAAGTATTTTGTTCGGCATTTTATCTATGGTCATTCTAAGCATTTTTCATAATTTAATAGGGGTGTACATTTCACAAATCTTCGCCGGTCTCGCTCAACTCGTGTTTGTCTTGTCAATGCAGGCTTATTCAGGTCAATTTCTGAAAAGTAAACTGCGTGAATATTATATTACGGTTTTCAGTATTGCTGTTGCGGCGGGTAGTTTTGCCGGACCGCTATTTTCAGGTTTCTTAACAGATTCGATCGGTTATAGTTCCGCTTTTTTAACATTAAGTTTCGTGTTAGTGGGAATGCTGCCAATATCTTTCTTCTTTTCAGTGGAAAAAACGATGTCGATCCAGGATAAAAAGGACGAAGGTAATTCATTTCAATTGCTGCGCATTCCTGATTTACGAAAAGCAGTATTGGCCAGTTCCGTAGGACTGTTGGCAAAAGATATGTATATTGCCTTTTTTCCTTTGCTTGCAGCAGAAAGTGGTTTATCTGCTTCAGCGATTGGCGTGATTATTGCACTCAATGCGGGAGCAGGGATGTTTATTCGGAGTTTTTTACCATGGGTTTCCAAGCATTTAAAGCGGAATGTAGTCATTACCATTTCAATTCTCGTTTCCGGGGCCGTTTATATGTTGAATCCGCTGACCGATCATGTAGTCTGGCTGAGCATTTTATCCATCATTCTCGGTTTTTGTACGGGGATTTGTCAGCCCCTTTCTATCTTTGCAACGATTATTGCTTTGCCTAAAGAGCGTGTAGCAGAAGGGCTGGGGCTTCGTTTAACATTTAATAAATTGACTCAGATTATCGGTCCGCTTTCATTAGGATCGTTATCATCTGTATTTGGGATGTCGGGTATCTTTTATGCATGCGGAGTTATTATTTTGATGGGTTCTTTTCATCCGGACAAGTTTCTTTTTTACAAGAAAGAGAAATCGTGATAATATTTTCTCAGATTAAACAAGGTGGGAAATTTACCACAATAACCACCTGTCTGGAGAGATGATATGGGAAATCCAATCGTGAAATTACAGCAAAAGATTGGCGAATTAACAGAAACGCAACGAAAAGTGGCCGACTATATTATTAAACATCCACTTGATGTAGCCTTTTTGACGGTAGATCAACTTGCAGGTGTAGTAAAAACAAGTACAACCACGATCATGCGGCTAACATTTAACCTTGGCTATTCAGGTTATACTGAATTTCAAAAAGGACTACAAGAAAATTTGAGGAACCAAGCTGCTCCTCAGACAAGACTTGAAGCAAATATAAAAGGAATTGATGAGAACGATCTTTGGGGTCGACATGCAGAAAAACAAATTAGCAATATTCAAAACACAATTGAAATGATTTCACATGAGACTCTAGAACAAACGCAAAAAATGATTTTGTCTGCTAACCAGATTATTTGTACGAGTGTCAGAAGTGGGCTTCCAGTTGCACAATACTTAACACATGGACTAAACCGACTCTTTGGCAATACTAGTCTTGTTGTGGCTGATGTAAGTGATTGGGTAGATAGTGTTGTCAATATGGATGAAAATGATTTAGTGATTGCTATCAGCTTCCCGCGTTATGCACGGAGAATTATTGATCTTGCCCGGACAGCGAAACGAAATGGGGTAAAAATTATTTCCATTACGGACAGTTATTCATCGCCACTTGCATCACATTCAGACTTAGTATTGCCATGTAACTCAAGCAGTATCGCTTTTCATAATTCGGCTGTTTCATCGATGTTTGTTGCAGATTATATAATCAGTGCTCTTGCCATTAATTATCCCGAACAAACAAAAAAACGTCTTGATAAAGTAAATGCAATTTTGACGGATATGAATTATCACACTTTGAATTAACTTAATCTTGAAGAAAAGGCAGGACAGATCAAAAAAACATATAGGTTATTTTATTCAAAGAAAAAATATCATATAGAATCTTGATGGACTATAAAGTCCCCTCGTTATGGTGCATTTTGCCGATGAAATCGCCTAAACTGACTATAGCCCTTTGTTCACTCTTGTTCCGAATTCAATGGACAAAACCAGTTAATTACGAATTTCTTGAAAAAATCATTTTATTTACTATCAAGGAAAAGGCTGAGAAGTTGAATTTTTGGCGGAATAGCAAAATATCGAAGGAGGAAGACATGGAAGTTTTTGCGAAATATTTAGCAGGTATCGATAATCCCGACCATCGTGATCGAACAGAGGAAATTTTGGTATGGATTGCGAATAAATTCCCAAATTTGGAACCGCAAATCAAGTGGAATACGCCAATGTTTTCTGATCACGGCACATTTATCATCGGTTTTTCCACAGCGAAGCATCATTTGAGCGTTTCACCTGAAGAAGCAGGCATTACGCACTTTACTGATGACATTGCAAAAGCTGGCTACAGTTCTACCAAAGGCTTGTTTCGAATTCCATGGAATGAGCCGGTAAATTACGAATTGCTTGAGAAAATGATTGAATTTAATATTAAGAATAAAGCAGAATATACGAACTTTTGGCGGTAAGAATACTTTACGCTTTATTGAAAAAACGAATGACTCGAAAAAATGTTATGCGTTTTTAAAAATCAATTAAGGTGCCAATAGATTAATGTGTTAATACTCATATGTTATGATAAAAAGACAAGTAAAACATCAAAACCCCCATTTTCAAAATCTCATTTTAAAATAGGGGGACAACAATCTGAGGGTCTTTTAACGAAGATCCTTTTTGAATACCTTTAACATCTATAATTAGAAAAATATATATAGTGATTGAAACTTATTAAATAGTTTAAACGTATTTAGAATAGGGAAATTTTGTTAGCTGTAAGCTTAATTAAATAAGCTTGGAGGTACGTATATTGGAATTAGTCATTTTTACATTTGGTATTATTCTTTTTACGTCTTTAGATTACTTAATATTTGATCAGGAGAAAAAAAGATGGGGTTGGTTTAAGAAAAAAACAAAAGGACAAAGAATCATGATTTGTTGCTTAGTTCTAGTTATTCTATCTGCTTTTAATTTCTTCTCTTTCATCACCTAATCTCTTTTGCTGATTTGTTACTTTATGAAAATAGGCTAATAAGAATATTGTTTTATACTGTATCAGGCGCTTTCCTGTAATAAGGATTGCGCCTCTTTTGCGCTAAAGAGGCAAATTGATGGTGACCATTCTTAGTACTCTTTGTTTTCTGTTAAAATAATTCAAACAAGTTAAAAAATTAATTAGAAATTGAGATCATTAATGGAGGTTAATATGAACTATGATGTAATCATAATTGGTGCAGGTTCAATGGGAATGGCAGCAGGTTATTTTTTATCCAAGAATGGGAAAAAAACGTTGCTATTAGACACCTTTAACCCACCGCATAATAAAGGGAGTCATCACGGGGAAACGAGAATTATTCGCTATGCTTATGCTGAAGGTGAGGAATATGTTCCATTGATTATAAAAGCGCAGGAATTATGGAATGATTTAGAAAGGGCTGCTGGAAAGCAATTATTTATCCCAACAGGAGTTCTCAGTGTTGGTGATGGAAAGTCCGATTTTATCCAAAACATCATTTCAAGTGCTAAAAAATATTCGTTGCCACTTGATGTAATTGATTCAAATGAAGTACACAAGCGTTGGTCAGAAATTACATTACCTAACGATTTTATTGGCTGCTTTGAACCAACATCAGGTGTGCTGAAATGTGAGGAAAGTATTAAGGCATACCAAGAGCTTGCCGAATTGAACGGTGCTGCTATCCTATCAAATAGTAGGGTAAGGGAAATTTCCATTCAAAATGATCGAGTAACAATCAAGACAGACGAAAACACCTTTTGCTCGGATTCATTGGTTGTGTCGGCAGGAGCATGGTCAGGTTCTCTCCTATCAATGTTGGATTTAGATCTTCCTCTTAAACCAGTGAGAAAGACATTTGCATGGTTTAATGCTAATGAGAATCTCTATAATCATAACCGTTTTCCAGCCTTTGCGTTTGAGACACCTCAAGGAATTTATTACGGCTTTCCAAGTATTGATGGTTCCGGTTTAAAAGTAGGTCGACATGATGGCGGAGATCAAATAAATCCTGATAAAACGATGATACCATTTGGTGAAATAGCAGAGGATGAAGGGGATTTGCTACAATTTTTGAATAAATTCATTCCTGATATTCAGCAATTGAAGTATGGAAAAAACTGTATGTATACACTTACCCCTGATGAAAAATTTATTATTGATCAACATCCTAAGTATTCCAATGTTGTAATTGCAGCAGGGTTCTCAGGACATGGATTCAAGTTTAGCAGTGCAGTTGGACAAGCCTTAAGTAACTTGATTATTTCAGGTAAGAACGACATAGATATTTCTCAGTTTTCAATCAACCGTTTTAAAAAATAATGATTAGCTAAATCAGCTAATGAAATAATTCTTCCATAAACTGAGAAAAAGATAAAATAAGAATGAGAAGATTCTTGTTGGGAGAGAACCATCTTGTTAACCAATTTATATTTTGTACGGCATGCTCATTCTGCATATACAATGGATGAATAAGGAAGACCTTTATCTGAAAGAGGTTTTCATGATGCAGAAAAAATGACTGAAATACTTAAAAAAGAAGATATTGATATCGTCATTTCCAGTCCTTATAAAAGAGCCATTCAAACAGTTGAGGGTGTAGCCAAACGTATTGGTAAAGAAGTATTGATTGAGGATGGATTTCGAGAACGAAAATTGTCTGAAAAACCTGTTGAAGACTTTTATCAAGCTGTTACAAAAGTATGGGAGGATTATAACTTTTCTAGGAAAGGCGGAGAGTCCAATATATCTGCTCAGGAAAGAGGAGTTAATGTAACCAAACAGCTTTTAGAAAGGTATGAGGGTAAGAATATTGTTATAGGTACTCATGGTAATATTATGGTTTTCATTATGAATTATTTTGATGAAAAGTTTGGGTTTGAATTTTGGAAGGAGCTTAAAATGCCGGATATATATAAATTAACCTTTGATAGATCGAAGCTTATTGAAGTTAATAGAATATGGGTTAATTTATAAAGTTGTATATGCGAGAAAGCTGTTTTAATAATAGCATTTTTGCTCTTCAACAATCAGGGGAATTTTTGTACAAAGAATTTTACTTTTTAGCTAACATTTTAAGATAGTATTCTTTAAAAGGATTGAACCTCCAATAAGATAACAACAACTTCAAAAATCCGAGAAAAAGCAAGTTGGTTCTCATTTTTATTATTCCTCCGACAAATACTACATTCATCTAGTGACAGAAAGGATGAAGAGTATGCCTGAGCTTCCGGAAATGGAAACGTATAGGCGCATTTTAAGTGAGAAAATTGCTGGAAAAAGGATTCATGCCGTTACAGTTACAAGAGAAAAATCAATTAATGTTCCTGTTGAGGAATTTATTAAAGAGGTTCAAGGGAGGACAATCATTTCTATAGAACGAAGAGCAAAGCATCTGATTTTTAAGCTTGATTCAGGTAAAAACCTGTTATTGCACCTTATGTTAGGCGGATTGATGTATGTAGGAACCGCTGAAAATGATCTGGACCGCACAAAACAAGTAACCCTATCATTCGATCATTTATTATTGTTTTTCATTGGTTTACGTTTAGGCTATTTGCATTTGCTAACAAACGAACGAATTCAAGAAGAATTAATTGATCTTGGCCTTGAGCCTTTATCACCAGAATTTACATTGGACAGATTTATTGAACTAATTGAAAAAAGAAGAGGCGTATTAAAAACCGCCTTGGTAAATCAAAAGTTTTTATCTGGGATCGGAAACCTGTACTCGGACGAAATTTGTTTTGAGGCGGGCTTATTGCCTACAAGACAGGCAAATGAGCTTAATCAGGAGGAAACCACGGCTCTTTATCAAGCGATTCAAACCATTTTAAAGAGAGGTATTGAACTTGGCGGTTATATGGATGTCCCTATCTATAATGGTGATCAGTTAACAGGACGGTATCGGGATCATTGTTATGTGTATGACCGGGAAGGTGAATCATGCAAGCGATGCGGGGCTGTGATTATTAGGGATGAAATCTCTTCACGAAAATCATTTTATTGCAGTCAATGTCAAAAATAAGTGTTTAAAATGTATATGTTAGATTTTATTACATGGGTAATGAGTGTAAGAGGAAAATAAAAAAAGTACGTTAGATAATCTTCCTGAAATGCTTACAAAGGTTTTTTCATCCTGTATTGTTAACGTATCAAAAGTAAAGGGGCTGTCGAAATGAAAAAATCCGAGGTAGGTTTCCTTACATTTATTATTTTAACAGTAAAAATTGCATTTACTTACTAAGTGAACGGTAAAAATCGATCTTATACGTTTATAAGTTTTACTATAAATAGAAGCAGGCTGTCTCAAAACCTGAGTGTCGGATTTCTCAAAACACATTATATTCGGAGAATCATAAAGTAAGAAGTCTCGGAAAGTAGTGTTTGTTGCAGAGGACAGACCCAATTGAGACAGCCTGTTTTTGTTAATTTTCAAAAAAGATTGACAGTACTTTTCCTCTTTGATAAATTATTTTATAATAATAAAATCAATGAAGAGAAGAGTAAGATCGCAGCCCTGAACTAAAGAGAAACCAACAATTGGTGAGAGTTGGTGTTTAAGAAGCTTTCTGAAAATCATCTCTGAGATGCAAGACTGAAATGAGTAAGTTTTGACGGGTTTTCCGCCGTTATAACGGAATGCGTATGTTCGTACGCTGATGGAGAGCCGCAGCCTTTTTACGTTGCTGCGGAATTAGGGTGGTATCGCGAGTACAAGCTCGTCCCTGCAGAGAGGGGGCGGGCTTTTTATTATGCAAAAATATGAAGAGGAGAGGGTATATATGAGGAAGCTGGATACTTTATTAATTGGACTTATGTTATTTTCAATGTTCTTTGGTGCAGGCAATTTAATCTTTCCTCCCTTTTTGGGAGCCGAATCAGGGACATCCTTTTGGTCTGCCATCATAGGGTTTATTATTACAGGAGTTGGTCTGCCCTTTGCGGTTTTGCTTGCCGTTTCTTTAGTACCTGGAGGGGTGCAAACGATTGGAAATCGTGTTCATCCTATTTTTAGCGTTGTTTTTATGGTTGTGATTTATTTAAGTATTGGTCCTTTTTTGGCAATACCGCGTAATGCCAATGTGGCATTTGAGATGGGGGTCAAGCCGTTTTTAAATGAGTCAATTAGTTCATCTCTGGTTTTATTTCTTTTTACTGTAGTATTTTTCCTGCTCGGATATGCCGTTAGCCTAAATCCAACCAAAATGGAAAAATATATGAGTCGCTGGATCACACCAATCCTCTTGCTTGCAATGGTGATATTATGTGTTATAGGTTTTATTAAATTAGATGCACCATTGCAAATGCCAACCGAACAATATGAAGCAGGCGCCTTTTCAAAAGGGTTCATAGAAGGTTACAACACGATGGATGCCCTTGCTGCTTTAGCATTTGGAATTGTCATTCTGACTTCCATTCAGCAAAGAGGGGTAACGGAACGAAAGCAATTAACAAACTATACCCTTAAGGCCGGTCTAATCGCAGGAGGATTGCTGTCATTAGTATATATTAGTCTGGGATTAATTGGTGGAAAGATGGCTGGAATTGGACAATATGAAAATGGGACTGATATTCTTACAGCTACAGCAACCCATTTATTTGGACAAAGCGGGAATATTCTATTGGGGTTCATTTTTACACTTGCCTGCTTCACAACTGTTGTCGGACTTACAACAGCTTGCGGACAATATTTTTCAAAACTGCTGCCAAAAGTAAGCTACAAAACGGTTGTTTTGATTATTACGCTTATAGGTTTCACTCTCTCAAATCTAGGACTAAATCAAATATTAAAATTTTCGGTGCCATTCCTTGTGACAGCCTATCCGTTAACAATCGTGTTAATTACCCTTACCTTCTTTAATCGTTTTTTTAAGAATACGAAAAGAGTTTATGGAAGTGCGGTCCTATTTACATCAATTTTTGCGGTAATCAGCGGATTAAACACATTTGGCTTAGATTTAGGTGCTGTTCAAAGTTTACGGGAAATCCTTCCCTTCTCATCAGCTGGATTAGAATGGATTGTGCCGGCACTAGTTGGGGGATGTGTTGGGATGGCAATAAGCGGCCTTGATAAAAATTCAACTGCGATAAAGAGCTCTAATGGAAATTAAACTAGAAAAGGAAGTATACTGTCTTGTGACGGTTGCTTCCTTTTCTAGTGTCTAAGAGATGATTTAGTAAACGTTACTTTTCTTGCTTTATGTAAGAAAAGATGAAAAAAACGCTTTTGTAAGCGCATTCTCTCTGGTATAGTATAAGTGAGACATAAGTAAACTTTACTAAAAAGCATGGTGATAGGATGGCGACTATTAAAGACATAGCGAATGAAGCAGGGGTGTCAACTGCAACAGTATCAAGAATATTAAATAATGATGCAACCTTATCTGTCGGCGATGATACGCGGAAAAGAGTGCTGGAAGTTGCACAATTATTAAACTATAAACCGACAAGAAAGAGAAATACAAAAAAGATAGAAGTTGAAACATATCATATTGGGATTGTTTCATCAGTTACACAGGAGGAGGAGGTACTTGATCCCTATTTCATGTCGATACGCTTAGGAGTAGAAATGGGTTGTGAGAACCTTCCTTTAACCATCAAAAGTATCATAAGACCAGGGAATGAAGCCTCCTTTGATGTGATGAAAGAATTAGATGGCGTGATTGTTATTGGCGGTATTGACCCGAAATCCCTAAGCGAACTTTATCATCATAATAATCATATTGTTTATGTTAACAATTTAGCCATTAAAGGAAATTATGATATCGTCGCATCTGGTTATGATTGGGCAACAGAAGAGGCGCTGGAATATTTAATGAATCTTCACCATAAAGAAATCGGCTTTCTTGGCGGAAAGGATTACTTTTCTAGTCTGCAGGATAAACAAGTTGTCCGCGATATAGAGGATATTAGAAAAGTTGCCTTCGAAAGCTTTATGAGAAAAAGAAGTCTTTACAACCCTGACAATATTTATATTGGCGACTGGGGAGCCCACGGCGGCTATCTGTTGATGAAACAAGCGATTGACAAAGGAAATCTGCCAACCGCTTTTGTCATTTCAAGTGATCCAATGGCAATAGGAGCGATGAGAGCACTTTATGAAGCCAGAATAAAGGTACCGCAGGATATATCGATCATTGCCTTTAATGACATAGAGGCGGCAAAATTTTTAAATCCTCCGCTTTCTACTGTAAAAATACATGCAGATGAAATGGGAAAAACAGCAGCAAAGCTTTTGTATGATCGGATAAAAGGCAGAACCATCCCGATGAAAGCAATTCTGGGAACAGAGCTGGTCATTCGTGATAGCTGTCAGCTTCGGGAAGATTCATAATGTTTCAAACAGCGGGGGCGCAGCCCCTGCTGATATTAATGATAGATTGATAAAATTGCAGCCGTCTGGATATGGAAATGGTAGTGGATATGATTTTTTAGCTTTTTTAAATTTACAATAAAAAAATTATTGAACTTCCAGGTTTCTCTATTATATAATATTGTTAAAGTAAGTTAACCGCTTAACCGGAGGCGCTATGAAACAGAAAATAACAATTCGAGAGGTAGCAAAACACGCTGGTGTTTCTTCTGCAACGGTATCCTATGTGCTCAATGGAGTAAATAAGGTATCAGAAGAAACGAAGGAGAGAGTATTGCAAGCGATTGAAGAGCTGAATTATCAGCCTGATTTTACTGCAATCAGCCTTTCTAAGAGAAAATCAAACATGATCGGTATTATCATGCCGTTAGTAAACGATTCTCTTTCACCAATTTTTAAGGAAAATCATTACTTCAGTGAGCTTCTTAGCGGAGTAGAATATGTATGCCGTAAAAATGGCTACGATTTTCTAATATCTGGAATCTCAAAGGCTGAAGAGTGCAAAAACTGGGTCATGAAACGTAATTTAGATGCACTTATCGTTTTAGGTAAGTTTCAACTTAAAGTATTGGAAGAAATGAAAACGCTATCCACACCATTGGTTTTTGTCGATTCATTCGAGGATTATGCGAAGTTTTACCATAATATCCTCATTAATGATGAACATGGAGGATATTTAGGAACGAAGCATCTAATCGAATTAGGACATGAAAAAATCTGTTTTATTCCTAATGGAAAAGTAGACTGTAGTGTAGATGGGCAAAGGTTCCTTGGCTTTAAACGGGCATTATCTGAGGCGAATATCCCTTTTCATTCAGATATGGTCATTGAAGGAAGAGCCAATTCTTTTGAAAAGGGTTATCAAATTGGAAAAGAAATTGCAAAAAATCAGCAGATGACGGCGCTTTTTACTTCATCTGATATTACAGCGTTAGGGATAATGAAATCGCTTTACGATCATGGAAAAAGAGTCCCTGAAGATATTTCAATCGTAGGTTTTGATGATTTAATGATTAGTCGCTATTCATCACCAAGCTTAACAACAATTCGTCAAGATGTTTTTCGCAAAGGAGCTGTTTCAGCAGAAACGGCAATTAACGTTATTGAAAATAAAGGACTGGAGCCGGAACAAATTATGCTTCCTGTTGAACTTGTTATTCGTAGCTCTACGGGAACCATTTAAGGAGGTGAGTTCATCTAATCACATTGCACAGTTTTTAACTGGATTATATGAAACAAAAATAATAGATTAGGGTGGATAACTATGACAAAAGTAACGGTATGGAATGAAAATAGACATGAACAAAAAAATCAAGTAGTTAGAGATATTTATCCAGCAGGAATTCACGGAGCGATTGCCGAATTTTTACAAGCGGATCACTATGAAGTAAAAACAGCAACACTTGATGAGCCAGAACATGGCCTAACAGAAGAGGTATTAAATAATACAGATGTGTTAGTTTGGTGGGGCCATTTAGCACATCATGAGGTTTCTGATGAAGTTGTGGAAAGAGTACAGCAGCGTGTGCTTGACGGAATGGGAATGATCGTTCTTCATTCTGGTCATTTTTCAAAAATCTTTAAAACATTAATGGGTACAAGCTGTGATTTAAAATGGCGTGAAGCTGATGATAAGGAACGTATTTGGGTAGTAGATCCAAGCCATCCAATTGCAGAAGGAATCGGGGAATACATTGAGATTGAAAAAGAAGAAATGTATGGTGAACACTTTGATATCCCGGCTCCAGATGAGTTGGTTTTTACAAGCTGGTTTGAGGGTGGAGAAATTTTCCGCAGCGGCTGTGTATTCAAACGCGGAAACGGAAAAATCTTCTACTTCCGTCCAGGACATGAAACATACCCAACATATCATAACGAGCAAGTACAACAAGTTATCAAAAATGCAGTGAAATATGTGAAACCAGTGGATCGTAAACGTCCTGTATATGGAAATGCGAAGCCGCTTGAAGCAATTGCAGTTAAATAAATTTATAACATAAAACATGAAGAGGCTGTCCTCACCATCAAGAGACAGCCGCTACATAAAACGGGAGGATATTTAAAATGGCTAAATTACGAATCGGTGTTATTGGATGTGGAAGTATTGCGCAATACCGCCATCTTCCAGAATATGCTGCAAACAAAGAGGTAGAGATTGTGGCAGTATGTGATATTGTTGAAGATCGCGTAAAGGAAATTGCGGAAAAATACAATGCTAAGGCCTACACAGATTACAAAGAACTAATCCAAAGCGGTCAAGTGGATGCGATTAGTGTGTGTACACCAAACTATTTACACGCTCCAATTTCAATTGAAGGGTTAAATAACGGTTTACATGTTTTATGCGAAAAACCAATGGCTACTTCTCAAGAGGAAGCAGATGCTATGATCGAAGCGGCAAACAAAAGCGGCAAAACATTAATGATTGGCCATAACCAACGTTTTGTGCGCTCACATCAAATTGCCCGCCAATTAATTGAAAGCGGTGAAATTGGTAAGATCTACAGCTTTAGAACAGCATTCGGTCACCCTGGTCCTGAAGGCTGGAGCATTGACGGCAAAGAAAGCTGGTTCTTTGAAAAGGAAAAAGCATATATCGGTGCAATGGGTGACTTAGGTGTTCATAAAACTGATTTACTTCGCTATTTACTTGGAGAAGAAATTGTTGAAGTAGGTGCCTTTATCGAAACATCAGCGAAGGAATTTGCAGATGTCGATGATACAGCTGTTTGTGCACTGAAAACAGAAAGCGGAATCATTGGTACTCTTGCAGCAAGCTGGTCTTATACAGCAAAAGAAGACAATTCCACGATCATCTATGGTGAAAAGGGAATCCTTCGTCTAGAAGATAATCCTACTTATTCTTTAGTGGCTCAATATACTAATGGTGAAGTAGTAAACTATCAACTTGGCAAAATTCAATCAAATGAAGAAGGCGGCCAAAACACAACACATGTCATTAATCATTTCGTATCGTCTATTGCTAACAATACTAAGCCGTTAATCTGTGGTGAAGAAGGAATGAAATCATTAGCTGTTATTCTAGCAGCTATCAAGTCAAACGATACTAAAACCATCGCAAAGGTATTTGAATAATTCACCATGAAAAAATTGCGAATCGGATTGATTGGTGTGGGAGGAATTGCGCAAGGACGCCATCTCCCAGCCTTTCAATCTCTTAAGGACAGCTGTGTAATCACGGCAGTTAGTGATGTAAATAGCGAAAGAGCACAGGAAGTAGCTGCTAAGTATCAAATAGACAATGTATATGAAAACTACCTAGACATGTTTGATAAAGTAGATGCGGTTTGTATTTGTACACCAAATAAGTTTCATGCTGAGATTACGATTGCCGCATTAGAGGCAGGTGTACATGTTTTATGTGAAAAACCGATGGCCTTATCTTCGGATGAATGTCAGCAAATGCTTGAAGCCTCAAAACGAACGAATAAAGTACTGGCCATAGCCTACCACTATCGTTTTATGAAAGCCTCTCAAGCAGCAAAGCAATTCATGCAAGAGGTCGGAACTCCGCTTGTTACAAGAGTACAAGCATTACGAAGAAGAAAAGTGCCTGGCTGGGGTGTATTTACAAATAAATCCCTTCAAGGCGGCGGAAGTTTAATAGACTATGGCTGCCATTTGCTTGACTTAGCGATTTGGCTGATGGGAAGTCCAAAGCATATTTCTGTAAACGGCAGTGCATATAATGCCCTGAGTAAAACACCAAACAGTGTGAATCAATGGGGAACATTTGATCACGAAACATTTGATGTAGATGATCATGTAACAGCTTATATTAAATTTGAAAATGGCGCATCGCTTTTACTGGAAGCATCATGGGCAGCCAATATTTTAGATGACAAAGAGCATGTCAGTATTTCCGGTACAGAAGGCGGGATCAGTGTATTTCCGCTAGAGCTCTATACTGCAAAAAATGGAATGCTTCTTAACACGCAAGCAGCTTGGGTATCCGGTGAGGACGATCCGGGTGTTGCACAAGCGAAAAACTTTATTGATGCCTGCCAGGGAAATGCTGAACTTGTCGTTAAACCAGAGGAAGCATTGCAGGTCTCACAAATCATTGATGAAATCTATTATTCAGATGAAGCAGGAAAATAAGAGGAGGAGTTCTCATGAAATTAGGCGTATTTACAGTTCTTTTTAATGATAAATCTTTTGAAGAAATGCTAGATCGAGTAAAAGCTTCTGGACTTCATGCAGTTGAAATCGGTACGGGCGGGTATCCTGGAAATAAACATTGTGATTTAGATACCTTATTAGAGAGTGAAGAAAAGCGTAATGAATTTGTTGCTGCAATTAAAGAGCGCGACTTAATCATTAGTGCGTTTAGCTGCCACGGAAACCCAATTTCACCGGATAAAGAAATGGCTCAAGACCATCATGAAACATTATTAAAAACGATTAAACTTGCTTCTTTATTAAATGTCCCTGTAGTCAATACATTCTCAGGTACACCTGGTGATCATGAAGATGGAAAATATCCAAACTGGCCTGTTACACCTTGGCCAAATGAATATGGTGATGTGTTAAAGTGGCAATGGGAAGAAAAATTAATTCCATATTGGAAAGAAGTTGGCCAATATGCTCAAGAACATAATGTGAAAATTGGTTTAGAATTACATGGCGGCTTTTTAGTTCACACGCCTTACACATTGCTAAAATTGCGTGAAGCAACATGTGATGCAATTGGTGCAAACCTTGATCCAAGTCACCTTTGGTGGCAAGGCATTGACCCAGTAGGAGCAATCAAAATCTTAGGTAAAGCTAATGCCATTCACCACTTCCATGCTAAAGACACATATATTGATCAAGACAATGTGAATATGTATGGTTTAACAGACATGCAGCCATATGGAGAAGTACAAACAAGAGCGTGGACATTTAGATCTGTTGGTTGCGGCCATAGCATAACTGAGTGGAATGATATCATGAGTGCATTACGTACATATAACTATGATTACGTAGTGAGCATTGAGCACGAAGATCCAATCATGTCGATTGATGAAGGATTTGAACGAGCTGTAACAAATCTAAAAACTGTATTAATTAATGAATCTCCGTCACAAATGTGGTGGGTATAAGCTTTCTAAAAGCCTCTTCTCTTGGGAAGAGGTTTTTATATTTGTGGCTTTAAACAAACGTTTGATTAAGAGAGATGAATGCAAAATAAATTGTCGTTGCTTATATTTATTTGGAGAAGGATGATTATTTCTGGGGAAATATGCAGAAAAGAGGAATGGAATTGAAAATAGGATTAATTCGTCATTTAAAGGTTAAAAAGTCATATCCGAAATCGATACTAACCCAAGAATTGTTGTTTCAATGGCTGCAGGAATATGATTCATCAGATGTTGAAGACAAAGAAATCAACTTAGGGCAAATCAAGTGGGACAGATGTTATTCAAGTGACATGATAAGAGGTGGATAAACAGCTCAGAAAATCTTTAACGGGAATATGTATTAATGAAGGAATTAAGGGAAGTTCCAGTTCACCCATTATTTAAAGATGATGTGAAAATGCCATTTGCTTTATGGATGATATTGTTGAGAATAGCATGGATGATGAATCATAAATCTCAGGTTGAAACAAAAGGAGATGTCCAAAGGCGGATCGACTATGTCATAAAGCAGGTGATGAAACATAATTGTGAGAATATCCTAATTGCAAGCCATGGAGCACTAATGTTCTATATTCAGAAATGTCTTATTAAAAATGGTTTTAATAGTCCTAGAATAAACGAGACCCAAAAATGGTTTCTTTATCTTTTTGAAAAATAGCATGTGAAAAGAATTTTTTTGCTTTTCTCTCAATTTAGCTGTAGTATAATGGTTGACTTTTATCCCAATCTTAAGGGCATTAGAACCGCTTTTCAAGGTTCAAGAGAAGCAAATAGATTAAGCTGGTGATAACTTGCCCGTAAAAGTATGACGAAGGATTGTTAGCTAAGTCAGGCGAAGAAAGGGAAGCGGTTGTTTAAGCATGATAAGTCCTGAGAGCAACCATCATTGTGGGATGAAGAAAACCCCTGCTGATGAAAGTCTCGTTTTAATTACATAAGAATTTTCAAATTGGTTTAAGTCATTTAAATATTGATGGAATTTTTGTTAGGTAAAGGAGATAGCACTTTATGACACAAACGAGTTTTTTAAAGGATGTAAAGTCATTTATCCAGTCGAATTGGGAAAAGACAAATTTTCAAGAACCAACTGCCATCCAAGTTAAAGCGATTCCTGCAATAGGAGAAGGGAAGGATGTTATAGCAGAGTCACCAACAGGAACAGGTAAAACTCTTGCATATGTTTTGCCGATGCTAAATAAGATTGATTCGCAAAAGAAAAATGCGCAAGTTGTGATCCTTGCTCCATCAAGAGAGCTTGTGATGCAAATCTTTGATGAAATTAAAAAGTGGTCAGAGGGGAGCGGAATAACAAGTGCTTCCTTTATTGGCGGGGCAAATATTAAACGCCAGGTTGAAAAGCTAAAAAAGAGCCCCCAAGTCATTGTCGGAACTCCAGGAAGAGTTCAAGAATTGATTAAAATGAAAAAGTTAAAAATGCATGAAGTTAAATCCATTGTCTTAGATGAAGGAGATCAGCTTTTAACGCCAGAGCATAAAAATACGATCAAAGAGATCGTTAAATCAACGTTAAATGAACGCCAAGTTGTTCTGTTTTCAGCAACATTAAATGAAAGCACGGAATCCAGTGCAAGAGACTTAATGAAAAAAAATGCAGAGCTTATCAAGGTTGCTTTAAATGAGGTCCCTACAGGTGATGTTCAGCATGTGTATCTTGTCTGTGAGCAAAGAGAAAAAGCAAAGTTGCTTGAAAGAATGGCCAAAACGGTTAAAATGAAGGCTTTAGGATTTGTCAAAGATATTGGCAATCTTGATGTGCTGGCAGATAAATTAGAGTACGAAGGTGTTGACTTCTATTTATTGCATAGTGATACAAAAAAGGAAGAGAGAGAAGCGGCACTAAAAGGTTTAAGATCTGATCACCAAGGGCTGCTCCTTGCTACAGATGTAGCTGCCAGAGGACTGGACATCGCTAATCTTACTCATGTCATTCATTATGATCTCCCGATTAGCGCTTCTCAATATGTTCATCGTTCAGGAAGAACAGGCAGACAAGGTGCTTCAGGAACAGTTGTCTCCCTTGTAACAGAACGGGAAGAAAGAGAATTGAAGAAAATAGCAAAAGAATTAGATATTACTTTGAAAAAGAATAGATTATATAAAGGTGAGTTAATTGAAGCATAGATCATATGGTCACAATAAAGCACGCCGCTCTTAACCGAGCAGCGTGCTTTCTCTTTGATGTCGGATCTAAGTTGTACTAATACTTTATGTTGCTTTCTCCGTAGTTATTCATAATTTGGAAAAGAACTAATCATCCAATTCCATTCTGATATACTTACGTGTATTTGGACCATAAATGCCATCATCAGCCAGAGCCCTGTACATTGATTGAAATCGTCTAACCGCATCCTCCGTTTTAGAGCCGTAAATCCCGTCTATGGCTCCAGGATTAAAATTGATTTGTTTTAAGGCTCTCTGTATTTGCTTAACAGCATTTCCTTGATCTCCCCGGCGATAAGTTCCTGTAGGCAGAGGAAAATCTGTGGAAGATACTCTTTGATGGTTAACCTCTTGCAGCTTATTTAACGTAACCGGTCCAACTAAGCCATCCACTGAAAGGTTATGATCTCTCTGAAATTTCATCACGGCATTCTCCGTTTCTTCTCCGAACACTCCATCAGCCCCAAATCGCAGAAGTCTGTAGCCTGCTTTTATTAATTCTTGCTGAATATCACGTACAAATGGGCCAGAATCTCCTTCTCCAATAGGCAAGGATACTCTCACAGATTTTACTGCAGAAGCTGGAGGCTTTGATTTTTGTGGCTGAGAAGGTGCTGGAGGTGAAGGGGCAGATCCGTTAAAATTACGAAGCGCTTCTTCAACATCATCAATAAACATTGACCATGAAATTCCATTCGTTCTTAATATGTTAATTGGATCTGTGCGTCTTGCGGGATCAAGTGTTGCATGTGCGATAATATCAGAGTTAGGATTGAGGTTAAATCGGTCACATAAATAAGCATGATACCAAACATAACGATTATAAGCTTGTTGAAAATTGATTTTACCGCCGTGGCATAACTCTACCCCAATCGCTGCATCGTTAGCATTAGCTCCATATCGTTTATTGTCACCTGTCACATTTGAGCGAACATGCCATGCCTTCTCGTTTAGCGGTATTATCTCAAGAATATATTTATCATCAATAAAGGTGTGAGCAGAAGCAGAAGGTTGCTGAGTATCGAAATAGTTGCGGTTACCATAAGCTGTGGACCCTGGATTGCCAGTATCATGACTAACAATAAAACGTACTTTTCCAATACTTTGTCCAGAGCGGGAATTACCAGTTCGGATATAATCTCGTGTTATCTCGTACGCCAACTATAAACACCCCTGTCATTTATTGAATATAATTCAATACGTATTCAGTATATGAACGAAGGGGCAAAGCTGTGAAGGAGAATGATTATACACATTATCCACAATATTGTAGAGGAAAAGTATGTATGAACCGGATAACTATGTGGATAACTATATGGTGCCTTATTGAGATATAAACAGGTTATTAACATTATTCACAATTTTACAAACCTTTTATCCACAACAGATAAATTGTTTATCCACAAATGTTTAAAAAGGAGTGGATAGCCACTCCTTATAACATTATTTCTGTTTTCTATTTTTTCTGTTGACGTTGATTTGCAGCATTTGCTCTCGCTTGTGCTTCTAAATCAGCTTGGTCAGCTAATTCACGAGAAAATTCCTCATCAACACCATCTCTTTTAAGATTTTTCGGAGTTTGTGGAAGGGATGACGAATTTTTATCACGAGCTTGATGTTTATGTTTATGTCCACGACCCATAAAAAAAGCCCTCCTTTTTCTTTGAACATGTTGTTCAAGATTAGGATGGCTTTTTTTATAAATTTCATGTTGGAAGTTAGTGTCTCGATTTACTTATGTATCCACCTGCACGGTCAGCCATTTTAAACTCTCTTGAATAGGCTACTTCCTGCATGCTTGAAAGTGTGTTTTTTGTTTTTTCTCGCTTCTTTTTATCAGATGCCACTGTAAATCATCCCTTCCAAATTATAGTATCAAAACTAGTTTTGACAAAGGAAGGAAGAACCATTCCTCTTCCCACAAAAAAACAGGTAAGATCCAAGGACCCACCTGTTTTTTAATCAAGCTTCCTTAAGCTGATGTTCATCTGCTTCTGAAGATTGATGGTATGTGTAGAATGTATATAAATCTTTTGTAATTTCGAATAAATTAAATAAATCTTCGCCATTATTGATTTGTTCAAGAAGACCTGCTCTTGTTTCATTTGCGTTCACAACATAAGGGAGCTTCTGTGCCGCTTTTGTTGAACGAACATTTTGTTTGCGAATTCGTAAAAAGATGGTTTCAATATCTAATTCATAAAATAATTCATGAAAAAAAGCATCTTTAGCAAGCTTATTATAGCCTTTTCCATGATATGGCTTACCTAACCACGTGCCTAAAAAGCCAGCTTTTTCTTGAATATCAAACAAACTAATGGTGCCGATTGGAGAACCCCATTCATCTAAAATGGTACGTGAAATCAATTCACCTCGTTCTTCAGCTTCAATTGTTTGTTTTGTTAAAAATAGATATTCCTCAAACGAACTTGCCTTTTGACGCACAAATGGGAAGACATCAGGGTGAACCATGTGTTCGTAAAGTGCATGGCTGTCATGAATATCACGTTTTTTTAGCATTGGGATCCCTCCATTATGAGGGCAGACTCCACGTGATATGGCCATCTCCACCCTCGAAATTTTTTTATAATAAAACAACAAAAAATTTCGGGGTGGGAATCGAACCCACTAGAACCAGTAAAGCTGGTGGCGCACCATTTGCCTTCCCATTACTAGATTTAATTTTAATTATGCTCTCCATGAAGTATAATACGTTAATTTTCGAAAAAAAGATACTACTTTTTTGTCGAATTTCAAAAAAAAGTTATTTATCTTAGAATAATTATATATTTTCTTGTATTCCTATCATTTTGGTAGATTTAACACTGGAAGTAGTAATTGATTTAACGCGTTGAATAGCTATAGCATATGATTTAATTTACCTTTTATACGGTATGCGAAAGAGGAGAGGTAAAATAATTGTAATATATCTTTTTGAGAGTATTTTCCTAGGTCTTATGAACGATTCTTCCGTCAATCATCGTTAATTGTGGTTTTGCGAGATAATGGAAGGGATGATAATTCCAAACAACCAAATCAGCATCTTTCCCAACCTCAATACTCCCAAGGCGGTCAGCGATTCTCAAGTTACGAGCGGCAGTGATCGTAATGCCTTCTAGCGCTTTTTGTGCATCAAAGCCTTCTCTCACCGCAATGGAGGCACATACGTTTAAGTATTGAATGGGGGTGTATGGATGATCCGTTGTAATCGACACTTCTACACCTCTTTCCGATAAGGCTTGATAGGTCAACCAGCTTTTATTTTTTAATTCAACTTTAGATCTTCGTGTTAATGTCGGTCCAATGCAAACTTTTGCTTTCTTGCCGATAAATTCATCAGCAATTAAGTGTCCTTCCGTACAATGTTCAATCCGATAATCAAGGTCAAATTCTTCAGCAAAGCGGATCGCACTTATAATATCATCAGCACGATGGGCATGAATACGAACAGGAATTTCCCGGCGCAGCGCCTTTTTAATTGGGATAATGCGAAAATCCTCAGTTTCATCCCCGTACTTTGCCTTATAAAAGGCTTCCCTAAGCATGCCCATGATCCCCATTCTTGTAATTGACTCATTATTTCCATTACTGTGGATCCGTTTCGGATTTTCTCCTAATGCAATCTTCAAGGCAGCCACTTCTTGAATAATCATGTTTGAAATATTGGTACCAAATGTTTTAATAACCGATGTAGTCCCGCCAATGACATTCGCACTTCCTGGCATAATGTGAACTGTCGTGATTCCATACTTAATGGCATCCATAAACGCTGGATCAAGAGGATGGACACCATCCAGCGCCCGAATATGAGGAGTCAGCGGCTCAATCGTTTCATTCGCATCATTCCCTGCCCATCCAGTTCCCTCATCATATAACCCCAAATGAGTATGAACATCAATAAAGCCTGGAAATAAAAACATGTCCTTGCAATTTATTATTTCAGTATCCGCGGGAGCAGCTAGATTCCTGCCAATTGCCGCAATCTTCCCATCCCTCACAAGAACATCCGTCTCATACAAAACAGCAGAAGTAACCGGATAAACCGTAGCCTGTTTAAAAAGTATTGAATTCATAAAGGTTTCTCCATTCATCAACAATGTAAACGTTTTATTTTAAAGTGGGGAGGATTCCCCTTTATTACATTATACTCGTTTCTTTGGATTATGTTTTTGGCGGTAGAAATAATTTGGAATGAGTCGAGTGGAGAAATGATTGTATTGGGGCGTGTTGAGAAGTAAGGTCATTATAAATGGAAGGAAGCCGGAAAAGGAGGTTGAGAGCTGATAAAAAGGAAGAGTGCTGAAAAGAGATAAAAAGTCGCTGAAAAGATGATGAGATACGCTGAAAAAAGTCGGAAAGTCGCTGAAAAAAAGGAGGTGATCACTAAAAAAAGTTAAAAAACTAAAAAAGACAGTAAACCGTAAATTTCAATTTTCACCTTTTACTATAATTCTTAGAGGAAAGTTAAGAGCGGGACGAATAATTAAAGAGAATATGTAAAGGAGTGTTGCTATGATTGTTAAAGCCCGCCAGCGGCCTGTTTTGATTGATAGCCTTCACGCGCTATTAGTGCGTACATCAAATGAACACAGGAAACGAGCTCTATTTATTACTTGAGGACTTCAATAAGAACATGAGAGGATATAAAGGAAAGCTTGCTTTAAATCACCCTTTAAGCTTTCTCCAAAAGGATCGATACTTAATTTTCCACGATGTTAGGCTATTTGATGGAACTCATTTTATTCAGATTGATACGTTAATCATTTCATCCTATTTTTTCCTTATTATCGAGGTGAAGAATATAGCTGGAACACTTATCTTTAATTCGGATTTTAACCAGTTAGTTCGTACCGCAGAGGAGAAGGAAGAGGCATTCCCTGATCCTGTCAATCAAGTGTTGCGACATCGTCTTCAGCTTGAAAAGTGGCTTGAGTTTTATCATTTCCCTCCTATACCGATCGAAACGTTAGTTGTTATTTCAAATGATCGATCAGTTATTAAAACATCAAACAATAACAAGCTTCCCAAACAAATTATTCCCGGCTTTATGATTCCTAAGAAAGTAAATGAGTTTGAAAGAAAATATCCTTCTCAAAAGTTCAATGATCTTAATTTAATCAAGCAATTATTAGTTGATATGGATGTACCTCTCCAACAAGATGTGCTGAAACGATTTAAAATCGACCGTTCTGTGCTGCTTAATGGGGTTTAATGTCCCATTTGTTTTGCTGTATCCATGAAGAGAATTATCAAAAGTGGCTTTGTGAGAAATGTGGAAAGCGTTTTGTTCATGCTCATTTAAATGCCTTTAAAGATTATTTTTCTTAATCAATTTGACGATAAGTAATCGAGAAGCTAGAGAATTTTTAAATGTTTCTTCTCACGATGTGATGAAAAGAATTCTTCAATCAATGAATTTGGAGTCTACTGGAATCACAAAAGGGAGAACGTATAAACTGAACATTTCAGTGCTTAATAGTCAATTGGAAAAATCAAAAGAGGTTAGTTATTTATCGGAGATTGCCGATAAATTCACCGCCAAAAGCAAAACCCACTATAAACCCCACTCCAGCCATTCATGATAAAATGTAACTATAAAAAAGTAAATCAACGGCAAAGAGGTGTAAAAATGCCAATCATTACAAAAATCTCTTCTCAAAAACAAACCGATAATCGGTTCAATATATTCTTAGATGAAAAATTTGCATTTAGTGTAGATCAGGATGTACTTATCAGATTCAATCTAAAAAAGGGAAAGGAGCTCGATGAGTTTGATATCGTTGAGATCCAATACGGAGATGAGGTCAAAAAGGCTTATCATAAGGCGCTCGAATTTTTGAGCTATCGAATGCGTTCTGTTAAAGAAGTTGAGGATCATCTGCGGAAAAAGGATATTCAAGATCCAGTTATTGAAGAGGTCATTCAAAAGTTAAAGGACAATAAATATGTTGATGATTTAGAATTTGCAACGGCCTTTGTTAGAACCCAGTGGCAAACGAATGGAAAAGGGCCTAGTGTGGTAAAACGCGAGCTTGCCGGCAAAGGGGTCGACCAAGGAATTATTAACCAAGCGATGGCACAATATGATCAGTCATCACAGATTGAAGAAGCGATAAACCATGCTGAAAAGCTATTGAAGAAAAATAATCAGCTTTCTACGGTGCAGTTGAAGCAAAAATTGGAGCAGCTTTTGCTAAGGAAGGGCTTTTCTTATGGTATTATTTCAATTGCATTAGATGAAGTTCAGTTTGAGCAGGATGAATCAGAAGAATGGGCTGCTCTTGAGAAGCATGCTGAAAAGGGTAAGAGGAAATATCAAAAGGAAGATCCTTATCAATATAAAATGAAGATGAAGCAATTTTTATATCGAAAAGGGTTTTCGGTTGAATTAATTGAAAAGTATCTTGATGAAGAAGGGGTAAATGACATTGACTGTGAATAATAAGCGTTATAGTGAAATGACTGAATATGAATTAAAGAGTGAAATAGCCGCATTAAAGGAGAAGGCAAGAAAGGCAGAACAGCTTGGTATTGTTAATGAGTTTGCTGTGTTAGAGCGGAAAATTACGATGGCGAAGTCTTATTTATTAGATCCTCGCGATTATAAGCCAGAAGAGGTTTACGAGATTGAGGGAGCACCAGGAGAATCATTTAAAATTAATTATATGAATGGTATTTTTGCTTGGGGTTATCGTTTATCTACTCCGAATGTTGAGGAAGCATTGCCGATTTCTATGCTGATTAGGACTGACAAGCTGTAGGAGCTGCCAGTCCGCCTGTGTTAAGATTGTTTTCTTGTTTGTCTTTTTAGAATGATGAGGTCTTGAGATTGCTGGGTTTCACCATTAACCTGAGAGTGGGCATGTTTAGGGTTGGCCCATGGCTGATGAAATGGATTAGAATAGATATTGTCATAAAATCTTTTCTTTGTACCCATTTTTAGGCACCTCCACAAGTTTTTGTGATTGCGTATTAAGAGTAAGGGTTTTCCCGTCTTCCAGAAGCTCTCATCCGTTCTTGTGGATGAGTATTAATTGTCCCATCTGCTCTTTTCGAAGCATATTCAGCTTTTGCTCTAGGTTCTCCTTCAAACTTGTTGTTGCTCATATTAGGAAAGCCTGCTTCTTTGTTGCGCAACACAATCCCCTCCAAGTCATCATTCATTTTGCTTCTTAAAAAAGAAGCGTATTAATAGTATGGGTGCAATTGTAAAGAATATTAGTAACGATTCCTTCCTAGAGGTGAGAAAAATGGAAATGTACTTTGAACGATTAACAAATGAATTATTAAGTAAAAATAACAGCCTTTCCTATGCACAGGCAAGAACCTGGGTAGAATTGTTGTGGGAGGATTTTGAATCAACGCAAGCAAAAGCGGGAAGGGAATATCACGGGAAAGAAATGACTGAGCAAGTTGTTAGGCAGTTAATAACGAATTATGGGGATAAGCTTCATGAATTTATGGCAACAAACCCAAAGTATCGTCATTTACTAAATAATGACGACTATTTAAAGCATTAATTAAACGTTTGTTTAACAGTCATGAGGCTGTCTCGGGGGTGAGACAGCCTCATTTTATTCAGGTATTAGATCAAGTTTTTTACGAAGTTTTTCCTCGCTGAAGATCCAACCCGTATAAGAACTGACAATGTTTAAATCCAGATCCAGCTGAACGATCGCTACAAAAGGATAGTACCCTTTGCTGCGGTATCGCAGGTCAATAAATCGTACCTCATAATGATCGGAATATTCCTCTACTTCCCAGCGATAAACTGGTGAAAATGACAAGAATGCGGAAATGTTGTCATCTTTTTCTGCAGCACGGATGACATCTGTCTGCGGGACAGGTACCCTTTCAAATTCATCAAGGAATATGATTTCTCCATCAACAGACCTTGCCACATAAAATCTTGTCTTCGTCATAATGGCGATATGCCACTGACGGAATTTCATCGTTGGTGAGATGATGACTTGTTCAATATCTGGGACAAGCTTGTGCAGACGGTGTATAATATCCTTTTGCATGAAATACCGAATGAGGTAATAGCCAATAAGGATAATATACAAGGTTAAAAATGTAAAACCAGGATGGGCACCGATTAACCAAATGGCAATAGCTGCTAAATGGGACACGAAGATAAAAGGGTCGAATGTATTAATTAATCCTAAAGCGATCCATTTCTTTGTAAAGGGTCTTAATGCTTGGGTGCCATAGGCATTAAAAATGTCAACAAATACATGAATGACTATCGCCAACAATGTCCAGAGCCATAAATGCAGCAAATTGCTTTCAGGAATAAAAATGGTAATCATTCCGGTTATTAAAAACGACCAAATAAAAATAGCCGGTATGGAATGAGTAATTCCCCTGTGGTTTCGTATATATTTTGCATTGTTTCTGAGCTTTAAAATCGTATCTAGGTCAGGTGCCTGAGAACCAATTAGCGCGCCCAGCATTACGGCATGGGCTGTAGGATTATCAACACCTACAACTGGGTCAAGTGTTGCCAATCCACCTAATGCAATTCCCATCACGACATGTGTTCCAGTATCCAATAAAATGAACCTCCTTGTTTTTTTAGGAGTAAGTGATTCCAATGAAATTTATATGTAACCATATTGTCCAATGTGTGCAATTCTCTTTCATTTTAATCGTTAAGTCTTTATTAATCATTGCTCATGTACTATCTTAAATAAAGTGATTTATTATTTATTTTCCCAAATTGCAGGAAAATTAACATCCGGAGGAAAATCTACATGGTAAACGAGTTGAAAAATAAGCTGGAATGTTTCCCGAAACTTGAATTTCAACAGGATCTGATTTCCTGGTATTTAGCAGAAAAAAGGGATTTGCCATGGCGTAAAGACCAAGATCCGTATAAAGTGTGGGTTTCGGAAATTATGCTGCAGCAAACAAGAGTTGATACGGTTATCCCTTATTTTACTTCATTCATTGAAAAATTTCCTTCCGTAGAAGCACTGGCTGATGCGGATGAAGAAGAAGTATTAAAAGCGTGGGAAGGGCTAGGTTATTATTCAAGAGTGCGAAATCTCCAAGCTGCGGTAAAAGAGGTAAAGGAGAGCTATGGTGGTGTGGTCCCGAATTCTCCAACTGAAATATCAAAGCTAAAAGGGGTAGGTCCATATACAAAAGGGGCAATCTTAAGTATTGCTTATAATATTCCTGAGCCTGCTGTGGATGGAAATGTTATGAGGGTCCTCTCGCGGATTTTATCAATATGGGAAGATATCGCAAAGCCAAAAACAAGAAAAATCTTTGAAGATGCAACATATGAGCTTATTTCAAAGGATGATCCATCTTCTTTTAATCAAGCCCTTATGGAACTTGGGGCATTAATTTGTACACCGACCTCGCCATCGTGTCTCTTATGTCCGGTGCGAGAGCATTGCTCTGCTTTTGAAGAGGGTGTTCAAGCTGACTTGCCCGTTAAAAGTAAGAAAAAAAAGCCGAAACCAAAGCAGATGGCTGCGGCTGTGTTATATGATTCGCAAGGTAAGCTTTATATCCATAAACGTCCGGGAACAGGATTGCTTGCAAATTTGTGGGAATATCCGAATACTGAGATTGATGCTTCATTAGGAAAATCTTATCGTGAACAGCTTGCTGATTATTTAATGAATGAATACCATGCGATGGCTGAGCTCTCGGAGTTAGCTGGCTCGGTAGAGCATATATTTTCCCATATCATTTGGAATATCTCTATTTTTATTGGGGAAGTCAAAAATACTCCAAATGACAACCTGGTTGCTGTTTCAGCAGAAGAACTGAATAAATACGCTTTTCCAGTCTCCCATCAGAAAATCTTACAAGTTTATAAGCGAAAAAACGGAGACTGACTCAATCAATCATATTGAATTCTCGTGCCTTGCGTATAAGTAGCTTCATTTCGGTTTAGACCGCCGCGGGATTCAATTTCTTGAACAATTTCTCGATGAATAGTTTGTCCTTCAGCATTTAGATATGGGACAACTTGTTGAAGCGAGTGGTGGAAATAGGCAAGCTCTTCATCCTTCCACTCCTTCTTTGACATCATCGATAATTCAGTCATATCACGACCAACGTACATAGGTATCCTCCTCTCTAGGGATAAGTAGTTAAGGATCAATAGTACTTTTCCTATAGTATCTGATACAATAAATTCATCTATTCTTTTGTTTACATATAAGGAGCTGACAAAATGAGCCAAGAAAATAAAGTAGCACTTGTAACAGGAAGCAGCCGCGGAATAGGCAAGGCGGTTGCGATTCGCTTAGCGGAGAAAGGCTATAACATTGTTGTAAACTATGCCCGCAGTAAAACGGCTGCATTAGAGGTAGTAGAAGAAATTGAACAACTTGGTGTAAAGGCTATTGCGATTAAAGCCAACGTTGGGAAGGTAGAAAAAATAAAAGAGCTTTTTACACAAATTGATGAGCAGTTTGGGAGTCTGGATGTGTTTGTTAATAATGCTGCTTCAGGTGTGCAAAAACCGGCCATGGAACTTGAGGAAAGCCATTGGGATTGGACGATGAACATCAACAGCAAAGCGCTGCTATTCTGCGCGCAGGAAGCGGCTAAGCTTATGGAGAGAAAAGGTGGCGGATATATCGTCAGCACAAGTTCGCTTGGATCGATCAGATACCTGGAAAATTACACTACGGTCGGAGTGTCCAAGGCCGCTCTTGAAGCACTTACGAGATATTTAGCTGTTGAATTAGCACCGAAAAATATTATCGTTAACGCTGTATCAGGCGGAGCAGTTGACACCGATGCACTTAAGCATTTCCCTAATCGTGAAGAGCTTCTTGAGGACGCAAAAAAGAATACGCCAGCCGGAAGAATGGTAGAGATCGAAGATATGGTAAATGCTATTGAGTTTCTTTTGTCGGAAAAAGCATCGATGGTTAGAGGGCAAACTCTAATCGTAGACGGAGGCCGTTCATTGCTCGTTTAATTGCTGAAAAATTTTTTTATTTTTTTTGGATATAATCCTCACCTCTGGGACAATCTAATTGTCGTGGAGGTGATATAAAATGGCACAAAACAATAAACAAGCTGGTAAAACTGCAGCTGGTACTAACATCCAAGAAGTAAGACAACAAAACGCTCAATCATCACAAGGTGCAGCGGGTGCAGGTCAATTCGGAACTGAATTCGCTAGTGAAACTAACGCACAACAAGTTAGACAACAAAACCAACAAGCTGAAGCTAGAAAGAACCAAAACTCTTAATAGCTAATGCGAGAGACACCCTCCTTTTATGGAGCGGTGTCTTTTTTTGAGTGAAAATAACCAATTTGGGGTTTAAGCTAGAATAAAAGTGAAATACTTTGAATGACGGCAGAGCATGTAATGAGCTGATAAAGCAATATTCCTTCTGAAAATCTCAAACGACAAAACTTCTGTTTCCTCTACATAAGTAGTCAAAGGAAAGTATGGGCAAGCGGAGAATTAAACACTATCACATATTTACCTGATTGTTTCTCTTTACAGAAAGGGGAGGAAAAGATGAATTTTGATCAACTGGTAGGTGAGCAGTTAAAGACAATGGATAAATTATTATATTTGCAATCAGAAATCGAACGGTGCCAGGATATCATGAAACAGCTGAATGCGCTGCAAGATGAGGCCAAAATTCAATCTATTCAAGATGAGATTGAAGAAATGAAGCTGGAATTAAATAGAATACAACAAGTATTTGAAAAACAAACAGAAGAGGTTATTCGTTCTTACGAAAATCAGAAATTTGAAACTGTATCTTAAGTGTAGACCGGGGTCATTTCTTTTGGAATGACTCTTTTGTTTTCTTTTTTTATTCACAAACGTTATAATAACTATAAATAAATTAGGAGACGATGTTTGTGAGACATAAGCTTTCACGAAGCGGCTATTCGAAAGAAGGGGAGAAATGTGGGCTTTCCCAAGGAAGGAGACAAAATCCAAATTCATAGTTATAAGCATAATGGTTTTATCCATAGAGTGTGGGAAGAATCAACCGTTTTAAAAGGTTCACAGCATTGTATTATTGGCGGAAATGATCGTACAATGGTTACGGAATCGGACGGAAGAACGTGGGTAACCAGAGAGCCGGCCATTTGCTATTTCCATGCAAGACATTGGTTTAATATTATCGGCATGCTTAGAGATGATGGTGTAACTTATTATTGTAATATAAGTTCGCCATTCGTTTGGGATGATGAAGCATTAAAATACATCGACTATGATCTCGATGTAAAAGTGTATCCGGATATGACCTATACGATTTTAGATGAGGATGAGTATGAGCAGCATAGCAAGCTCATGAATTATCCAGAGGTTATTGATCTTATTTTAAAAAGAAATTTAGAAACCTTGCTGCGATGGATCCGCCAAAAGAAGGGGCCATTTGCGCCTGAGTTTATTGATGAATGGTACGAAAGGTACCTCACATATATAAAATAATTTAAAGAAAATAAGGGTGGCTCAAGCTGTGTTTTAAAAGCGATAAAAGAGTCAGCCTTTTTCGTATGAAAAGAATGACGGTTAACCTACATACTTGAGTTTTTATAGATAAGCTTTTTTACTTAGTTTTGGTGTTTAGCTCTCATGGGGAGTGCTTTTTTCTTCTGCGCTCCAGCAAGGTGCTTACGCCTTTCTTATAAAGGGGGATTTTCTTGGGGTCTGTTAAAAGGTATATGACTTTTGTTAAGCCTTATCGGCTTCAAATAGCAGGGACAATTTTAATTGGGATTATCAAATTTTCGATTCCTCTGCTGCTGCCTTTGCTTATTAAATATGTGTTAGATGATATCATTGGCGGGAATGGGACGGCTGATGAGAAAACAAAAACCTTGCTTATGATTATGGGCGGTATGTTTGTTTTATTTGTGGTTGTTCGTCCGCCAATTGAATATTTTCGTCAATATTATGCGCAATGGGTTGGAAGTAAAATTCTTTATGATATTCGCGACCAATTGTTTACCCATTTGCAAAAGCTGAGCCTGCGTTATTATGCAAACACACGTGGCGGAGAAATCATATCGCGTGTAATAAATGATGTTGAGCAAACCAAGAATTTTGTTATCACCGGGTTAATGAATGTGTGGCTTGATGTAGTTACGATCATTATAGCCATCGGTATTATGATGACAATGGATATTAAGCTGACACTTGTATCAATTATCCTTTTTCCATTCTATGGCTTTTCGGTAAAGTACTTTTATGGGAAGCTTCGTCAGTTAACAAGGGTCCGTTCCCAGGCGCTTGCCGAAGTTCAAGGGCATTTACATGAGCGTGTACAGGGAATGCCGGTAATTCGGAGCTTTGCAACAGAGGAATTTGAACAGAGGCAGTTTGCTAAGGAAAATTTGAATTTTCTTAACAAGGCATTGGATCATACAAGCTGGAATGCACGGACCTTTGCGGTCGTTAACACGTTAACAGATATCGCGCCGCTTGTTGTAATCAGCTATGCCGGCTATCATGTGATCCATGGCAACCTATCAATTGGAACGATGGTTGCGTTTATTTCCTATATCGAGCAGTTGTATAACCCGCTGCGCCGATTAATTAATTCCTCCACAACATTAACCCAGGCCTTCGCTTCAATGGATCGGGTTTTTGAGTTTATTGATGTACCTTATGAAGTTGTCGATAAGCCGAATGCGATAGAGGCAAAAAATATTAGGGGCGATGTTGAATTTGAACATATTTCGTTCCGCTATCAAGAAAGCGAGCCGCTTATTATTGAGAATTTATCACTCCAAGTAAAAAGAGGAGAAACTGTGGCGCTTGTCGGAATGAGCGGTGGTGGAAAGTCAACGCTGGTGAGCCTGCTTCCGCGTTTTTATGATGTAACAGACGGTCGTATTTTACTAGATGGTATTGACATTAGAGATTATCAAGCCCAAAGCTTGCGCGGACAAATTGGCATGGTGCTACAGGATACGTTTTTATTTAGTAATACCGTACGTGAAAATATCCTTATTGGGAAGCCGGATGCAACGGAGGAAGAAATCATCCAAGCTGCTAAAGCAGCAAATGCACATGATTTTATTTTGAAGTTACCGAATGGCTATGAAACAAGAGTTGGCGAACGAGGAGTAAAGCTTTCAGGTGGACAGAAGCAAAGGGTTTCTATAGCAAGGGTCTTCTTGAAAAATCCGCCGATACTTATTTTGGACGAAGCGACCTCAGCATTGGATTTAGAGAGTGAGCATTTAATCCAGGAGGCGCTTGAAACACTTGCGAAGGACCGGACAACGTTTATTGTTGCACATCGTCTTTCAACTATTACCCATGCTGATAAAATTGTTTTAATAGAGGATGGCAAGGTTGTTGAACAAGGAACACATCCAGAGTTAATAGAGAAACAGGGGCAGTATTATAAGCTCTTTCAGATCCAGCAATTGGATTAAGGTAAAGAAGAATGAGGATGGTGTTGGACCAGCCTCATTCTTGTGAAATTTTAATTTCATTGTCTTTTTTATGGAAGCTTTGGAAGCTGCTAATCAATGTATCTAAGTGCTCAAGTTGTTCACTATAATCCAGGACCGCCGATATGAGAGGGATGATTTGATAGAAACAAGCAGGGTCTTGGTCTTTATAATAGTCCATAATTGCTTCTGTTAGCTGATGCTTATTAAATTTATTCTCCCTTATTGGCTCGTTTGCGGATGGAGCCTTAATTTTGCCGATAAAGCGTAAAAGAGACTCCTCGTGAACATAAAGCATATAATCCAGTTCATCTACTAGCACTTTTTGAATGTTATCTGGCAATTGATTTAATTCATTTTCTAGACGATGAAGCTTTTTTAAGGTGTCAAACGCACGATTTGTCACGTTGATCATTTGTCTGAAAAGGACAAGCTTTCTCGATTTAGCATAAGATTCTCTTTTAAAATAATTCCGTTCTTCTTTATAGTTCAGGTAAAGCTGATCAAGTTTGATCATTTGCTCCTTAAGCTTTTCGATTTCTTCCTTCAGCACATGATGCTCCAGTCCCTGTCTGAGATCTACGCGAATCCACTTAATGATTTCCTCGGTATTTTCTGTAATTCGTCTGTAAAGTTTAGTTTCATATTTAGGGGGAAGAAACACTAAATTTACGATAAACGCAGCTAATACCCCTAGTAAAATGGTGAAAAAGCGGATGAGTGCGACTTCAAAAAAATCATCACCCGGACTTTCTAATATGGCAATAACAGTGACAAGCGCAACAGGAATTGTGCTCTCGGCCTTTAGCTTTAAATTGATCCCAATGACAACGATAGCCGTAATCCCAATCATCACAGGATGTGCACCAAATAGGAGTCCAACTCCAATGGCTAATGCAGCTCCAATAATATTTGCCTGTACTTGTTCGATAATTGATACATAGGAGCGATAAATGGTCGGCTGAATCGCAAAAATGGCTGAAATTCCAGCAAATGCAACAGAAGGAAGCTGAAAAGCTGTAGCTAAAATTAAAGCTAGTGTAATGGCAATCCCTGTTTTTAGGATGCGTGCACCTAATTTCATGTATGTTAATGACATTCCTTTCATAAAGACATCTGGTTCATGACTAAGCAAACCATTTACGTACTATACAACCTTTAGCTACTTTATACAAGATACAATTTCCCTTTTTAATAAAAAATTAAAACGTAAATTAATTCTGAAAATAAGGAAAATTGAAGGGCTGTCCCGGAAAGGTCGGATTCCCTGATATATGGATTTTGAAACGAATTCAACTCCTATATATTTTGTGTGGGAATCTGACTCTTTAGTTTTGAGACAGCCCTTATGTGTATTTTATGATTTTAGTTTGCTAAATGCGTATTCGACAGCTTGTAGGGTTTTGGTAATATCTTCTTCTGTATGAGCTGTGGTTAAGAACCATGCTTCATATTTAGATGGTGCCAGGTTAATTCCTTGGTGAAGCATGAGCTTAAAGAATTTGGCGAACATTTCGCCGTCTGTGTTTTCTGCTTGTTCATAGTTGGTTATTTTTTCATCTGTAAAATAAATGGTTAAGGCTCCTTTTAGGCGATTGATCGTGATCGGAATAGTATATGTACGAGCATGTGCTAGTATACCTTCCTCAAGGAGTGAGCCTAATTGATCAAGTTTTTCGTATACATTCTCCTGCTGTAAAACCTCTAAGCAGGCGATTCCAGATAAAATCGATGCAGGATTGCCTGCCATTGTCCCTGCCTGATACGCTGGTCCCAGCGGGGCAACTTGCTCCATGATTTCTTTTTTGCCGCCGTAAGCTCCAATCGGAAGACCCCCGCCGATAATTTTCCCTAAGGCGGTTAAATCAGGGTATACCCCTAAAAGGTCTTGGGCTCCGCCGTACATGAATCGAAAAGCAGTGATGACTTCATCATATATAACCAAGGCACCTGCTTCGTGGACTAATTCATTAACCTTTTCTAAGAAGCCTGGTTTTGGTTCAACAATGCCAAAATTTCCGACGATCGGCTCAACAAGTACAGCAGCTACTTGATCTCCCCACTTATCTAATGCTTCTTTCAATGGTTCAATTTCATTAAAAGGAACAGTGATGACCTCTTGAGCAATGCTTTTTGGGACACCAGCTGAATCTGGAGTTCCCAATGTAGAAGGGCCTGAGCCAGCTGCTACAAGAACCAGGTCAGAATGGCCGTGATAGCAGCCTGCAAATTTGATGATCTTGTCCCGGCCTGTGTATGCTCTTGCCACACGAATCGTTGTCATTACAGCCTCAGTACCGGAATTGACGAAACGAACCTTATCAAGAGCAGGCATGGCTTCCTTAAGCATTTTTGCGAATGTTACTTCATGAGGGGTCGGAGTACCGTACAGAACGCCATTTTCTGCAGCCATTTGAATCGCTTTTGTAATATGAGGATGAGCGTGTCCGGTGATGATTGGACCGTATGCTGCTAAATAGTCAATGTATTTATTGCCGTCAACATCCCAGAAGTATGCTCCGTTTGCTTTTTCCATAACAACAGGTGAACCGCCGCCAACTGCTTTATACGAACGTGAAGGGGAGTTTACTCCTCCAACGATATGCTGTAACGCTTCTTCATGTAATTCATTTGATCTTGTAAAATCCATGATTGCCTCCTAATATGTAAAAATCTTTTACTATTTTATCATGAAATGATTAGCCTTAAAAAATGTAATACTCTCTTTTACTATTAGGCTCTGTTAAATTGGTTGTTTATTCAGCTTCAGACGTTCAATCCAAAAAATAAAGACTTAGCAATTGTTGTATTTGAAAAGATTCGTTAAACTATTCGTTGTGGTGAAGTAAGGAGGGACTAGAATGACAAATAATATTATAGAAGTCAATAATCTGCGTAAAGAGTTTAAGTCGTATTCAAGCCGGCAAGGATTAAAGGGTGCATTTCGCGATTTATTAAATCGTCAATATAAAATTATCCCGGCTGTAAATGATGTGTCTTTTACAGTAAAGCAAGGGGAAATGGTTGGCTATATCGGAGAAAATGGTGCTGGGAAATCTACTTCCATTAAAATGCTGACAGGGATTTTGACACCAACCTCAGGGGAGATTCGTGTTAATGGGATGAACCCGCATAAAGAGAGGGAACGTTTTGTCCGGACAATAGGTGTTGTCTTTGGTCAAAGATCACAATTATGGTGGGATATTGCGGTCCAGGAATCGTTCCGGCTATTAAAAAAGGTTTATAAGGTTTCAGATGCTGATTATAACGAGCATATGGACCATGTGATCAAAACGCTTGATATTGGTCCGTTACTGGATAAGCCGGTTCGCAAGCTGTCTTTAGGACAACGAATGAGATGTGAGCTTGCTGCAGCACTTATTCATAATCCGCCGCTCTTGTTCCTTGATGAACCGACGATTGGATTAGATGTACTGGTTAAATTAAAGATTCGTGAATTTTTAAAAGAGATGAATGAAAAATACAAAACAACGATTCTTTTAACGACACACGACCTTTCCGATATTGAAGCGCTATGTGAACGGGTTGTTATGCTCGATGAAGGAAGAGTTATTTATGACGGACAGCTGGAGGAATTACGGTCTCATTGGGGAGAGGGCAAACAGATACAATTCCAGTTTGCTGATAAAGTAATCGAGCAGCAATTGTCCTTTTTAACGGCTGATTTAGATGTCATTTGGCAAAAGGGTGATAAGTTAAACGTGTGGACAGCACTTGTTAGTGACAAGGAAGCGCAAATGTCTGAGCTTATTGGCCGGATAGTGGGTGCCCATCAAATTAAAGATTTAAGTGTGATGGAAATTTCTACGGAAGAGGTTATTCGAAAAATCTATGAAAAGGGAGAGGCATTAACAAGCTGAGGTGGATGATGGATAAATATATTGAAATGATCAGGATCCGCTTTTTAATGATGCTTGCATACCGAACGAACTATTATAGCGGAATCCTGATATACAGTATTAACATAGGAGCTTACTACTTTTTATGGACTGCCATTTATGGCGGCAAGGAATCAATTGAGGGCTTATCCGCTGTGCAAATGACGACATATGTGGCCGTTTCATGGATGGCAAGGGCCTTTTATTTTAATAATATTGATCGAGAAATAGCATTGGAAATAAAAGAAGGAAAAGTGGCTGTTGAATTGATCAGGCCATATAACTATTTGGGAATGAAGACGATGCAGGCATTTGGAGAAGGCATCTTTCGTTTAGTCTTTTTCTCGGTGCCAGGTATGGTCATTGTCGGGCTGGTGTTTCCGATGAATTTCTCATCTAATGGAGAAACATGGCTGCTTTTTGCAAGTTCGCTATTATTTAGTTTTATTATTAATACTCAAATTAATCTAGTTACCGGGATGCTCACCTTTTTCTTATTTAATAATGATGGTCTAATGAGAGCCAAACGAGTAATTATCGATTTATTTTCCGGTTTGCTTTTGCCAATCAGCTTTTATCCTTTATGGGCACAAGAGGTTATGACGTATTTTCCGTTCCAGGCGATAAGCTATATCCCAAGTATGATTTTTACAGAGGGGATAACTGGAAATGAAGTTCTTCAAGCCATACTGTTGCAGGCTTTTTGGGCATTGGTATTAATCATTCCCATTCAGCTGCTTTGGTCACTAGCGAAAAAACGAATGATTATCCAAGGGGGGTGAGGCCATGTTTTATTTATCCATGCTTACACAGTATATCGGTCAGTATATGAAAACAAGAATGCAGTATCGGGCGGACATGGTGGTCGAACTATTATCTGATATGCTGTTTCAAGCGACAAACCTCGTTTTTATCCTTGTCGTCTTTGGACATACTCAGTTTTTAAGCGGCTGGACACGTGATGAAATTATTTTTATTTATGGCTTTTTCCTTGTTCCATATGCTGTTTTTGGCGCATTCTTTAATATCTGGGATTTTAATGAGCGCTATATTGTAAAAGGAGAAATGGACCGGATTTTAACAAGACCAATCCATAGTCTGTTTCAGGTTATTTTGGAGCGGATGGAGCTCGAATCCTTATTCGGCGCGATTACCGGCATTGTGATCATGGGGTACGCCTCCGTTCAGCTGGGCTTAAGCTTTCAATGGTATGATGTTCTTTTCTTTCTTGTCTTTGTTATTAGCGGGGCGCTTGTCTATGCCGGAATTTTCGTTTCCTTGGCAAGCATTGGCTTTTGGTCTGATGCGCGGACATCGCTTATGCCAATGATGTACAATATCGGGAACTATGGACGATATCCGGTTGATATTTATAATTCAGTAATCCGCTTTGTTCTGACATGGATCCTGCCATTTGCTTTTGTTGGTGTTTATCCAGCAGCATTTTTTCTGGAAAAAGAAGAATGGTATATGTACTCGTACTTAACTCCAGTAATGGGAGTCGGATTTTTTGCAATCTCTGTGTTTTTATGGAATGCAGGTGTAAAAAGATATCGCGGTGCGGGGAATTAGATTTGACTCTGTATTATCCCAAGGAGAAGAATTAATACCGGGCAGGTTTTGATAAGGTGTCAAAAAGGTAAAACACATGATGTTTAGGCGTGAATTCTTATAGGGATTCACGCCTTCTTAATGTTCATCTTAATGGGGATAAGGAACAAAGTTAGAAGTTGAGGCAAAAGAAATATTTTTCATAAGGGAGTTATGGGACAAAATTTATACATTCAGAGGATGAAAAGTCCTGTAGAAAGCATCAAAGGGACCAATTGAAGACAGAGAGTGAAAGAAAAGTCTAGTAGAGAAGGCATCAAAGGGACAAATCGAGGTCAAAGAGCGAAAGAAAAGTCTCGAAGAAGGTATTAAAGGGACAAATTGAAGACAAAGAGCCAATGAAAAGTCTCGTAGAGGGCATCAAAGGGACAAAACCAAGACAGAAAGCGAAAGAAAAGTCCTGTAGAAAGCATCAAAGGGACAAAACCAAGAAAGAGAGCGAAAGAAAGTCCCGTAGAAGGCATCAAAGTAAATGAAACCTAGACAAACAAAGAATAGGCCAATAGGTTTGGCAAAGCTAGATTAAGAAGGCAAAAGGGAATGTCCTTTATAAAGCAGAGAAGCCTGTAGACTTAAATCCGCTTTTTATAATCCTAAAAACGAACTCAGTTGAATAACCACCCCTATGCTTGTCATATAGTGTAAAAAGCGCAAGATGATTAGGGTGTGGTCTATGTGGAGCTTTTATTTTGCGTGTTTATTGCCGTCTGTATTTTCATGAATTTTAAGAATGTGGTCGTTGCTTGCTTTCAGAAAAATTTTCTGTCCTTTGATACTATCATTATCATTACCTATCTTTATTTGTCGCTGTTAATTGGTTTTGGGATGATTTATCTTATTTGCATGGAAAGTAACTTGGACGTTTTAAGTGAAGCAGGCAATTCTTTAACCGGGGATTATTTTGACAAGCTCTTCACTTCGCTTTATTTTAGTGCAGTTACGTTGTTTTCAGTAGGCTATGGCGATATTGTGCCAATCGGCATTGGCAGGTTGCTAGCTGTTATTGAAGCATTAATTGGCTATATCCTTCCAGCAGTTTTCCTTGCTCGTACTGTAATAGGCATTGATAATAGTAAATAGTTGTACGAAAAGCAAAAGTTGGTTACGCTTAAAGTAGAACGATTTATTGGAGGGATAGATATGACAGTTGAAATTGGCAGCATTGCTCCGGATGTGGAATTAGTCGCTGATAATGGTGAACAAACGAAGCTTGCTGATTACAGAGGGAAATATATTGTTTTATATTTTTATCCAAAGGATATGACACCTGGATGTACAACAGAAGCATGTGATTTTAGGGATCAGCATCAAAGCTTTGCTGATGTAAATGCAGTCATTATCGGTGTTAGCCCAGACCCTCAAGAAAAACACCAAAAGTTTAAGGATAAGTACGATCTTCCGTTTAAGCTATTGGTCGATGATGAACATAAACTTGCTGAGGCTTACGGAGTCTGGAAGCTGAAAAAGAATTTTGGAAAAGAATATATGGGAATTGAACGTTCCACTTTTATTATTGATCCAGAGGGAAATTTGATCAAGGAATGGAGAAAGGTAAAAGTGAAAGATCATGTTCAGGAAGCCTTAGAGTACATAAAAGAACAGCAATCCTAAGTAAGAAGGATACTAAAATAATAATGCCTATTTTTTCACAGATAAGGCAAACGTCCAGCCAATTTGCAGGAAAATGCGTATTCTATACAGAAGGCATTACCTCCTCAAATGTTAGCGCCGGACTAAGTGCGGACAATGATCCGCACTCTTTTTTGTGTCTTAACGATGAAATTCGGGATATGGAAAGCGTTTCGCCATCCGGTTCCGAAGCACAGGATATGCAAGTGGAGGCATGGATATTGACGTCGCGTTATTGTAATGCCAGCGCCTGGTCCCGCAGGTCAGACATCGTCGGAATGAAGAAAAGAACGTATTCTATTCCAAAACGTCTTTTGCCTTATGCAGAAGAAGGGCTTGCGCTTTTATTTTGAATACATAGAGAAGGGAATTTTTCACGTGATTGTCCTATCAACAGTAAAACTGCCTAATCACATGAAAGAGCAGTTAGAAAGCAATTTTAAAAATATAACGTTTTATCATGATCAAAAAATAAATGAAGCAAAAGACATCTTACCTAAGGCGGAAATTATCTTAACCTATGGTGAGGATTTAACGGACGAGCATATAAAGGCTGCAACAAACTTAAAATAGATCATGGTTGCCTCGGCGGGTATTGAGAAAATGCCATTTGAACAGCTTGAAAAGCAAAAGGTCCATGTTACAAATTCTAAAGGAGTTCATGCCATTCCGATGGCAGAGTATTGTATCGCGATGATGCTGCAGATTTCCCGCCAGGCCAGCACGCTTTTGGAAAACCAAAAAGAGCATAAATGGGACCGTCGTGTACGAATGGAGGAGCTCTACGGGAACACCGTCTATATTTTAGGAGCGGGGGCGATCGGTACAGCAATAGCTAAACTGTCAGATGCTTTCGGAATGCAGGTTCTTGGTATGAACCGAGATGGAAGAGAGGTCGATTCCTTTCATAAAACATATTCATTTAAAGATATGCTTCTTCCAATGGAGAAGGCTGACTTTATTATTTCCGTTCTGCCTAGCACTGAGCAAACAAAAGGCCTTTTAACATATGAGGCATTTAAGCGAATGAAGGAGGATGCGGTCTTTATTAATATCGGCAGAGGTGACGCTGTCATTGAAAAAGATCTTATCCAAGCATTAAATGAAAAAGAAATTAAACACGTCGTTCTTGACGTATTTGAAAAAGAACCACTGAATGAAGATCACCCATTTTGGGATATGGAAAATGTAACAGTTACTCCGCACTTATCTGGTATTACGAAAAATTATTTACCTAGAGCGATGCAAATATTTGAAAAAAATCTAAGAGATTATTTAGATGGTCAAATTTCAAGTATGGAAAACATCATTTCTTTACAAAAACGATATTAATCGTATGATTCCTTTTTGAAAGTAAACAATAGGGATAGCATCTGTAAATTGAAAGGATATATTTACCTTTTGGTACGGGAAGTTTAGGCTTGAAGAAGGATATGATTTCAGATTATATTGCATATATAAAGAATAATTGACAAAAGTCTTAGTCACAATGTACACTAATTATAAACATTATAAAGTAAGAATATTTATTAAAGTGAGGTGCATGGCGGATGTCAGAACATCAATTAAAAGATGCGTTAGAAACATTAAAGCAAACTGGAGTTCGAATAACACCTCAACGTCATGCTATACTAGAATTCTTAGTCGATTCCATGACACACCCGACTGCAGATGATATATATAAAGCGTTAGAAGGAAAATTCCCTAATATGAGTGTTGCGACAGTCTACAACAACTTAAGGGTATTTCGTGAAGTTGGACTTGTAAAGGAATTAACGTATGGCGATGCATCAAGTCGATTTGATTTTGTAACGTCTGATCACTATCACTGTATTTGTGAAAGCTGTGGTAAAATTGTCGATTTCCATTACCCAGGACTTGATGAGGTTGAGGCGCTTGCAGCACATGTAACAGGATTTAATGTTAGCCATCATCGTATGGAGATATATGGTGTTTGCAAGGATTGTGAAAAGAAAGAAACTCATTAATGCAAGCTCGGTTTAAATGCTGAGCTTGTTTTTTTATGCCAACTTAACGGCATTAATACCCTCTGCTTAAAGATTCAAGCTTAAGAAGGATATATATAGGTTATTACTAATCCGATAAGGCTAAATTCTCTCTCGTGTGATAATTTTTTCATTCATAAGAGATAATGAATCTTGAGAATGAAAAGAATGAGGGAGATACCTTTTATGTGGATGTTTTTCTATCTTTTCTTTATTATCCTCAATGTGATCGTCGTGTTTATGCCGAAAAGGCTAAGCGGTATAGAAATGTATTCGACGACGTTGTTCGCGTTGTTTTTTGGAACAAATATTGATTTGCTTCTAGGAAAATACTACTCCCTTTATGGTTATTTTGGAGAAGGCCTTGAGCTTAAGGCGTTTCTTAGACAATATTTTTATTTTATCCCTATTAACTTATTGTTTTTAAATTTCTATCCCCTACACAAAAGCATAGCATTCAAATGCCTTTACATTTTAGGTGTAGACAGTTTTTTCAGTTGGTTTTGAATGTCTGGCTAAAGAAACAGCCCTTTTTCAATATACCGGGTGGAAGATCTGGTATTCCGCCATTGCTTATCCCTTTATCTTCAGCATTCTTTTGATGAATTTTAAAGCGATTAAGAAGCTTATAAAGAAAAAGAACGGCTGAAATTCAGCCGTTCTTATGTTTAGCAGTACTCTTAAGTGATGCGCTGCTCTTATTCAGTCTTCATTTTTTTACGATTATAATCCTCATTAAACTCTTTACCTTCTAAATCCTTATCCAATGTTAATGGTTCTTTACAATACATGCACATATCCACTCGGCCAAGGATTTTCGTCGGTTTCTCACAGGATGGACAAATAACCTGCACAGCTTTGGTAGAGAGCATTCCAATCCAAAAGTAAACAACGGTGCTTGCGATGATCGAAAGCATTCCCAGCATCATAAAAATCGTCATGACCCACATGTTTGTTCTAAAGAAAACGCCAACATACATAATAATGAAGCCTACAAAAATTAAGCTAAGAGCAAAAGTTCTTATTTTATTTATTTTACTAGAATATTTACGAGCCATAATTAAACCTCCTTTGTTTACTATAGCACAGCTTGTACAGCAGATAAATCGTTTACTCATCTAACTTTTATCATGTTCATCAGAAATTAATGTTTGTTTTAAAGGCTGATCGTCCTTTATACTATCAGAGGTTCATTTTTGAGTTTAGTAATCCCTCAAAACTTACCCTTATCGTTCGATTTTGAAAAGGGATTTTGCTTTTATATGTAGAAAACATTAATAAAGTCCATATATTGGAGGAATAATGATGGAAAATATTCTCCGTCCGATCTATCAAGAAAGGGCTAGTCACTCAAATACATTAGCAATCATAATGATTGAAAAACGAAATGAAACTTCACCATTAACAGATAATTTAGATGTTGCTTTATTAGTTATCATAAAAGATTCAGACCATTCATTATTTGTGAAGCATTATGAATATGAAAACAAAAGAGCATCATTAACGGTTATGTCAGAGGACGAATTAAATGAAGCGATTCTGTTAGGAACAAATAGGAGAATTGTTGATTGGGTGTTAAACGGGAAAATTCTTTTTGATCGTAATGAATACATAATTGGGCTCATTGAACGTTTGCGCACATTTCCATTTTCAGAACGCAAATTAAAAATTGGCATTGAATACGGCAAGCTGATACGAAGATATCTGGAAGGAAAGGTTTTCTTTGAATCAAGGCAGCTATTGGATGCCTATAACCATATTGTTCATGCACTTCATCATTTGGCAAGACTTGAAGTAATTGATCAAGGCTTTTACCCTGAGGTAACTGTTTGGAACCAGGTAAAAAAAATTGAACCGCAAATCTATAAGCTATATAAGGAATTAGTTGAAAGTGATGAGTCATTAGAAAAAAGGCTGGAACTATTATTTCTAGCAAGCGACTTCCTGATTCATTCGAAAACTGAGGTTGGAGCAGCTCATATACTCGCGGTTATGTCAGAAAAAGAATATTGGTTTTATAATGAGTTGCACCATCATCCAGAATTAACGTATTATTCTGTAGATCTTAGTGTTCTATTAGAGTATTTAGTTGAAAAAAATTATGTTTCCATTAAACGAGTTGAGACAAAAGGCAAGGATGTTTTTCATCGTGCATATTTTGTTGAGAAAAAGTGTTGACTTAGTTTATTTGAGGTGATATATTATTAAACGTCGCTGTTACAGAATAATGTACACAGCGGCTTCTGTCTCAATTTTCATCAAAAAGTTTTTGGAAAAAGTTGTTGACACGAAGAAGTGGTAATGATATATTAAGAAAGTCGCTTCTAGACGAAACGACAAACTAAATGATCTTTGAAAACTAAACAAAACCAAGCGTGCCAACGTTAATTTTGATTAACAAAACAACGTACTAAACTAGTACATTTTATGAGCTATATCAACTCTTTATTGGAGAGTTTGATCCTGGCTCAGGACGAACGCTGGCGGCGTGCCTAATACATGCAAGTCGAGCGAATCTGAGGGAGCTTGCTCCTGAAGATTAGCGGCGGACGGGTGAGTAACACGTGGGTAACCTGCCTGTAAGATTGGGATAACTCCGGGAAACCGGAGCTAATACCGGATAATATTTCGAACCGCATGGTTCGAAGTTGAAAGGTGGCTTTTGCTACCACTTACAGATGGACCCGCGGCGCATTAGCTAGTTGGTGAGGTAACGGCTCACCAAGGCAACGATGCGTAGCCGACCTGAGAGGGTGATCGGCCACACTGGGACTGAGACACGGCCCAGACTCCTACGGGAGGCAGCAGTAGGGAATCTTCCGCAATGGACGAAAGTCTGACGGAGCAACGCCGCGTGAGCGAAGAAGGCCTTCGGGTCGTAAAGCTCTGTTGTTAGGGAAGAACAAGTACCGTTCGAATAGGGCGGTACCTTGACGGTACCTAACCAGAAAGCCACGGCTGCCCACGGCTCAACCGTGGAGGGTCATTGGAAACTGGGGAACTTGAGTGCAGAAGAGGAGAGTGGAATTCCACGTGTAGCGGTGAAATGCGTAGAGATGTGGAGGAACACCAGTGGCGAAGGCGACTCTCTGGTCTGTAACTGACGCTGAGGCGCGAAAGCGTGGGGAGCGAACAGGATTAGATACCCTGGTAGTCCACG
>NZ_LATZ01000130.1 GCF_000981385.1 Bacillus sp. SA1-12 | reverse complement strand
TGGAGCAGCCGTCAAGGCTGAGAATCTCATGGAGTGAAAGTCTCCTGTCATCAATTGGCCGAATTCGGATGACTAGCATATCCAATGCGTGGGGAGGTAACAAACTACGTTCTGCTTGGAAGTAAAAGTCACGGCGGCCTATTCTACACTGAGAGAATAAGGTCGGAACAGTCTGTGTGGCGAGCAAACCTAGAGGCCAGAAGGAATTAACGAATACTGCAGTCCCGAAATCTACGCCCCTCCAAGAAACTGTTTCGAGGGATGATTTGCTTAGCGTCGACCTTTATCTAACGGGGGAAGACCGATTCCTTACGGGAAGAAACGGTCAAAAGCACCGTAAGGGCAGCCGGGGCACGGGTTCTAGCATCTAGGGAAAGATTCTCAGAGATAACGACGGGAAGGTCCTACTTCAAATTTGAATGGTACAAACCAATAAAGACCTATCATATAAGAGGCTAATAGAAATTGGTAGGAAGATTTAGGACTGGCGCATGAGGTCGTAGTAGCAACGAGAGAAGGGTAATGCCTTCTTAAGTGTAAGGAAATTACACTTCTATTAAGGTAACACCTATGATGGAGCGAAGGACCTCTGGGCACTTGGAATGTTTAAGCATAATAGACTCTGAGCTATTAAGTATGTTTAAACTAGCTTACAAGTAAACCTACAAATGATGGGGGAATATGTGTACCGACATTTAATCCTGCGGTTGTATGGGATGCAGATAAAGTAAGAAATCATAGTTTACGTCGCAGCCGTTACAGAGGGTTAGAAAGAACATCCATTCACTCTCTTCTAGCAACAATAGCTTGTAATGTAAAACGTATGAGTAAATTAATTACTCAAAAACGACAACGGGAGAAGTCTGCCCTTTTACAAGAATCATAGGAATAAAAAGGAGAAAACCCTCATTTATCTCTTGAATTTACCCCTTTTAACATAGAATATCCCTTATAAACACCCGGAAAATGTAAAAATCACCTAAAGAACACATTTAAACGTGCCTTTTTCGGAGGTCTCCAAGGTGGAGTAATATCTCCGATATTAGCCAATGTCTATCTCCATTATGTTCTGGACTTATGGTTCGAGAAAGTGGTTAGGAAACAATGTAAAGGACAGGCATATATAGTAAGATACGCAGATGACTTTGTTTGTTGTTTTCAACATAAAAGTGAAGCTCAGCAATTCTTCCATTCACTAAAGCTTCGATTAAGGAAGTTTAATTTGGAAATAGCCGAGGATAAAACTAAAATTATTCCCTTTGGAAGGTTTGCAGAAAATAATGCAAAGCGTGATGGGAATGGTAAACCAGCTACGTTTGACTTCCTTGGGTTTACCCACTATTGCGGGAAAAGTAAACAAGGGAAATTTCGGGTAAAACGGAAATCTAGCAGGAAGAAAGTCTGAGGCAAACTAAGAGAATCTAAAGAATGGCTAAAGACTAATAGAAATAAAAATATTCATACGATTATGGATAGATTTAGACGCTCACTTATAGGCTATTACAACTATTATTGCATTACGGATAACACTCAAATTGTTAACAACTTCAAAGAGAAAATCGAATACTTACTATTTAAATGGCTAAATAGAAGAAGCCAAAGGAAGTCCTTCACATGGGATAAATTTAATCTTTTTCTGCGTAAATATCCACTTCCTTCACCAAGAATCAAAGTGAACATCTATGAACTTAGAAAAGAGATTAGCTACATTCTGTAAATGATAACTAGGAGGAGCCGTGTGAGTTAATAGCGCAAGCACGGTTCTGTGAGGGGGGAGGAGTATAATTTACCGTAAGGTAGAAAGGCTCCCTTCTACTCGACAAGTTGAATTACTGCAGTAAGAAGATATACCGTATTAAATTATACTAACTGAGGGTTATTTGATTTCTTAAAGCTTGATATTAAATGTATCCAAAAATGAAAAACGCCATATATATGGCGTCTAACATTTTAGTTATTGATTGTTTCGATTGTTTTTTGTGTTGCCTGTTAAATTGTTTGCAGCGTTTTTAGTTGCATCAACAACATTCATTGCAATATTTTCTGTTGTTTCTAAAGCGTTATGAACTGTTTCAAATGCTGAACCTGCTGTATTCTTAATGCTCTCTGCAACACTTTTTCCATTTTGTTGATTACGATTATTTTGTTGATTAGTCATTGAGTTTCACCTCCTAAATAGGGATAGGATATGTATTAAATGATTAATTATTCTATACGAATAAATTTTCTTAATTGATGCTTAATTTCATTAGGAATGCTGCTTTTGTCATGTTTTTCTAATTGGACTAACATGGCAGGGTAATTAAAGAAGGTAGATGGAAGATCATTCAGGATTACATTGTTTTTTATGGTGAAATAAGGGAGAAAAAATTATTAGGAATATAAATGGATGGCATCCTATGGGCCAGGCTTGCTGAACAAGAATGCAGAAACAAAAAAATAAAAGGGGGACTATACATGGTTGATTTTGGCTGGCTTAATATTGGCAGTCTTGTACTGGGACTAATTGCTTGGATACTTCCAGTTGTTAAACTCATGCAAGATAACAATCATCCCCATAAAAAATGGGCAGCACTTTCCATTATGAGCATCAGTGCTTGTTCTATTTCACTATGTTTCCAGATTATCTATCACTATCATCTCGTAAAGATTGAGGATTGGTCTGCTCTTATGGACACTATGGGTGCTACGGCGTTCGTCTCAGCAGTTCTTCTAATCGTTACGATACTATTAAATGCACTTACCCTGATTGTATATCGTGAAAGAATTGCTAAGAAGGTTATTAAATCTCATTTGTAATGATGTGTATTTAAATTAAAGAAGGGCTTTGCATAATAAGTAGCAAAGCATTTTTTATTCGACTAACGATGCAGAATAGTTTAAGAAGGACTTTTCCAATTTTTAACGAATTACCTATAACAACCGTTAAAGATTGGGTGATATCTATAGGAAAGCAAATTAATTTTTATATTGATGACAAAATGAAAAAAAGTATAATCGAGAGACTTCGAAATGCCGGTTGTGTTTTTGCAGAAGAAGAGACTCAGCTTCTTATTACTGAGGCACGGACATTGGATGCTCTCTCCACTATTGTCAATCTTCGAATAACTGGTACCCCCCTTGAACATATCCTCGGTTGGGCGGAGTTCTGCGGCATCAGGATAGCAGTAGACCCAGGAGTCTTCGTCCCCCGCCGCCGTACTGAGTTTCTCGTACAAAAGGCAGTGGCCTTATCTAAACCTGGAGCCATAGTGGTTGACCTTTGCTGCGGTACTGGCGGTGTGGGTGTCGCGATAGCCAAAACTCTGGGGTGGATTGAGTTGTATGCAGTCGACATCGACCCAACTGCGGCGCGCTGTGCCCTCCGCAATGTTACTAGTCTAGGTGGTCATGTATTTGAAGGTGACCTCTATGAGCCACTACCAGTCAAGCTGCGTGGAAAAGTCGACATCCTAGTAGCAAACGCACCATACGTACCTACCGATGCAATCAAACTGCTCCCACAAGATGCACGTCTACATGAACCAAAGGTTGCGCTTGATGGAGGAGATGACGGACTGGATATTCAGAGAAGAGTGGCAGAAGAAGCATCCCTCTGGCTAGCTCCGGGAGGACATCTATTAGTAGAGACGAGCGAAATGCAGGCACCTCAGACCTTTGAAATCTTTTCCCAATACGGGCTAATACCTCAGTTGACACACTATGATGAACTGGACGCTACGATCGTAATTGGAACCAATCCCATCCCTCTAGAATAAATGCGGGAAGCTATTTTTTCGCAATAAACTTGATATTTACTTGGCGCTAAGGTTAGGAGAACTTTTTTCAACTACCAAGTAAGAAAGATGTTTTTTCCTTTTTCTGGGTTCATTGATGGCTAATCATGTGTATTTAGAAGTGAAAAGAAATTCGAGGAGATGAAGCATGGATTTTGTATTAACAGAAGAAATGGTATTAAACGACCTAATGAATACTTGTAATCGTTATTTTGGATTTAAGGTATTAGATGCTGCACCTATAAAACGCGGTTGGTTAAATTTAAAGTGGAAAATAACAACAGATACTGGTGTTTTTTTCATCAAGCAATACAACAAGGAAAGATACAAACTGTATAACTGTGAAGAACTATTACTAGTCTTCTCTCAACAAATGCGATTACATAATAGAGGTCTTCCATGCCCTAAGCTTTATTCTCATGAGGGTCAGTATCTTATTGAATCGGAGAATGGAGAACTTTTTATGCTAATGGAGTACTGTAATGGAACTGTTATTCCTCCAGGAAAATTAAATGTTCATCAAATGTGTGATTTAGGACGAGTAACAGGGTATATGCATCAATTGTTAAATGACGGTACACTTAGGGTTAAGAGCTACCCTGAATTTATCCCCCCAAGTCGTGAGGCGCGTTTAACTCATTGGGAATCTGTTTGGAATCATGCAAATAATACTGGCAAATCGCATTTGTTACCGATATTAGAAACACAGTATAAAGTAACAGAAACGATACATTTAGGAGATTTTAATCTTAATGAAACTGGTTGGGCTCACCGTGATCTCTGGGTAGACAATTTATTGTTTGAAGAGAAAAAAATAGCTGCTGTTTTAGATTTTGATAGAATGAAATATGACTATCCACAGCTTGATGTTGCAAGAGCTGTTATATCTGGAGCCTTAGATGAAAATAACTTTAATGTTTCTCTTGTTCAGGCTTTTATAGAAGGGTATAGTGAGCAACGTTTACTTGAGAAAGGTTTTATAATCAGCTCTTTAAAAATGTTATGGTTTATGGAAAGTACTTGGTGGATAAATTCAAGCATGGATCAGCATAGCGGACCTCCAGAACGTTTTGCAAAGGAAATGCTGTGGCTATCGGAAAATCAAAAAGAATTAGAGTCCATGTTAGGGAATGTATAGTATTTACTTTAATAAATAATTGTAAATGATATTCGATTATCTGATCGAGTCAATGCTGCATCATTAAACAAAAGGGCGCGTTTATTTAGGAATGTGCCTTTTTTCGTGTATTGGTCCATTTTCTAATAAAACTCTTGGTAACTTAATTGATTCATAAAAAATTGTGAAGAAATGTACTTAAAGTAGAGGAGAGCTTAAGTTTAGTAAAAAGTAATAACGGCAGCTCTTTATTTGGTTACACTAAAGTGCAGATCGTTTAACAATAACTATTTTGTTTGTATCTAATTGGAGGTTAAGACTATGAAAATTAAAGGTTTCGGTGGGGTTTTTTGGAGAACAAAAGATGTTGATTAATTAAAAAATTGGTATAAAGAAGCTCTAGGTATATCGATGGATGAGTGGAATGGTACTGTCATTAAGCCAGATGCTGACAACAAAACAATCTTTTCTTTGTTTAAAGAGAGTAGTAATTATTTTCCAGAAGAACAATCTGTGATGCTAAATTTTCAAGTAGAAAACATCGAAGCGTGGATGGAACCTATTTACTATTCTGGCTAACCTTATAATACGAACGGGCAGATTACTCTAATACCTAGCAAATGCTATTCTTTAGAAAGTGGTGATCGAAAAGCAGAGGGTCCACTAATTTCACTTAAAAGTCTGTAATCCATCTTATCCCAGCCTGAGCTAACTTTCATACCTGCAGAATATACTGGACTTATCGTTCCAGAAAAGTATATACTGTACCTACGGAAACGGAGGGAGAACCATGGGACGCTACAAAGAGTTTGATAAAGAAGCGGTGCTTCATAAAGCGATGCTCGTTTTTTGGAAGAAGGGCTACAAAGCGGCAAGCATTCCAGATTTGCTGGAAGCTATGGATCTTAGCAGATCAAGTCTGTACGAAACGTTCGGGGACAAACAAACGCTTTATATCGAGGCGATCAACTGGTACAAGAAGTGGAAGCAAGCAAAACGGGACATCCTCGTCAATGCGACATCCGCAAAATCGGGAATCCGGCAGTACTTCGAGATACACATCGATTCTGCCTTGGACGGCGAGTCGCCGAAGGGCTGTCTCATTACTAATGCAGCAGTCGGCATGGATTCGCCAGATGAGCAACTGAATGCGTTGATCAGGGAGCGGTTTGACGAGTTGGAGAAATCCTTCTACGAGCTGCTGCGCAAAGGTCAGGAGACGGGAGAAATCATGCCTGAGAAAGATATCAAGACTTTATCTTATCTGCTCTCAAACCTGAATCATAGTATAAATATCGTTGCGAAGGTGCAGGGTGACCGCAGCAAGATGCAGCAGATGATAGACATGGTGATGGAAATGCTATAAAACATTTTTTTTTTTTGCACATTCCGGAACGACTATTCCGGAAAATTTCTGGTGAGCAAAGGGGACTTTCTATGCATTCAGCTTCCATTCCAACGGAAAAATCGGTTTCGCCATCGCTGATTTTTATCCTGGCAGCCGCTTGCGGTATCATAGCGGCAAATCTTTATTATGCTCAACCATTGATAGGCTCGATCGGTTCGACCATCGGGCTCTCCTCCGGGGCTGCCGCACTCATCGTTACGTTGACTCAAGTCGGCTACGGGATCGGCTTGTTATTTATCGTACCGTTGGGAGACATCCTGGAAAATCGTAAGTTGATCCTTTCATCATTGCTCCTTACAGCCGCCGTTTTGACAATTGCCGCTGTAATCAAAAGCGCCATCCTGTTCCTCACCGCTTCACTCGTGATCGGAGTAGGTTCCGTAGCAGCACAAATCCTTGTGCCGTATGCGGCTCATCTTTCACCTGAAGCCGTGCGCGGTCGCAATGTGGGCAACGTCATGAGCGGGCTACTACTGGGGATTATGCTCGCGCGTCCCATTTCAAGCTTGGTGGCGGAGTATATGGGCTGGCGCGCCATATATTTCATCTCCGCAGCATTGATTTTCGCGCTGGCTCTTGTATTGGCAAAGGCACTACCCTCAAGGAAGCCTTCGACCGCTACTGCTTACCCGGAGCTGCTGCACTCCATGCTGCATCTGCTGAAGGCGACACCGGCATTGCGCCGGAGGGCAATTTATCATGCTTGTGTATTCGGAACGTTCAGTTTGTTTTGGACTACAGTTCCGTTGGTATTGACAAGTCCGCCGTTCTATTTCACTCAGAAGGAGGTCGCTCTGTTCGCATTAGTCGGGGTAATGGGGGCAATTGTGGCTCCAGCGGCGGGCCGTATGGCAGACCGTGGATGGGTTCGCCCGGCTACGGGATGGGCATTGGCCATCGTCCTCTTTTCCGGGCTGCTTCCCTTGCTGGTTCCATCAAGTTCTGCACTCGCAGTCCCCATCCTCGTAGTTGCGGCGATTTTACTTGACATGGGGGTTTCAGCCAACATGGTTCTCGGGCAGCGGGTGATTTTCTCTTTAGGAGCGGAATTTCGCAGTAGGCTTAACGGTTTGTATATGGCCATATTCTTTTTAGGGGGCGCTATCGGCTCAGCGGCAGGGGGATGGGCTTACGCAACGGGGGGCTGGGAGGCGGCACTGCTTGTCGGAATCGCCTTACCGGCCATCGCCATGGCGTATTATGCGACGGAGTTTTCGAGATTAAGGAAGGAAAATCTCATTGATTGAGGAGCACAGTTGAGTAATCCACACTTTCTAAGCTAACGAAAAACGTTAGTTCAACCATTTTAAACAACTTTATTTCCGACCCGGCCCATATCATAGGCCGGGTTTTCTGCTTTTTTAGTGGCCATTTTAAACAACTTTATTATCAAGCAACAGTAAGAAGAGGGATTGATAGTTCAAAGTTAGGTAGTAAAATAGAGGAGTTTTTAAATAATCAGAATCCAAAATAACTAGTTCCTTAGTCAACATAAGGAGCTTTTTTGTTCAACAAAAGGGGCAGGTTACTTCAATAAGTCATTGGATTTTTATAGTAAAATAAAGAGGATAATTGATTATTTTCTAGCTTTTTTATATTGCTTAGATTTATAGTCTTTCGCAACTAATTAACTTGGTAACTATAATACAACAGTAATCAGAAATAGTAAGGGTGTTTATAGACTTTACAGGAACACTTTATTCAAGGGGGGATTTTTATGAAAGAAGCAATAGGATATTTTTTAATATTTCAGGCGGTTTTAGCTGGTTGGGAATACCGATATATGTTCTAATTTTGTTAATTGGAATTGCTGTACTGGGTGTATTCTTAATAATAAAGAAAGAGTAACTTTTTAAACAAACGGGTGCTTTGCTTCAATAAGGAGCAAGGCATTTTTCTTTTTCAATGAACGGGGAGTTTAATTTAATAACTATATGAGTAACCTTTTTGTCATTTTATACGTCTCTAACCATAAAGGGGGTTATTTATGAACAAATTTCTTTTTATATTAGTAGTTCTTTTTGGTCTTACCATTATGGGTTGTTCAAAAGAGGGAATGTCAGGAGAAAAACCTCCAGAGGTATATATAAAAATTGGTAATGAAAAGTATGAAACAAAACTTGGCACTTATTGTTGGAAAGGTGTATGTGCTGATACGGCTGGACCTGTTGATCTTTTAAAGGGAAAAGAACCTATTAAAGTAATTCCTGGTGAGAAAATATTTTTTATAATGGACTATGAACCAAAACCAAATGAATTCCATCTTATACAGATTAATGAAAAGAATGAAAATGAAATCTTGGTTAAAGAAAATGGTTTTTCCGCACCTACACAAAAAGGGGTTTATTATTATTCTTATGGTGTATGGTGGATGGATGAAAAGGAAGAGAACCTATCTCATGGAGATGCTTTTTATGCATTCGTTTTAGAAGTAAAGTAGCTTTTATTAAATTATAGGGTGCATTAATTAATATACCAGTTTGTAGGATCTTCGGTTGGAGATCCTTTTTAAATACCAATAACATCGCTTATGCTGACTAGATTTGTAGGCATACCCCTTTAGTATCTTCTTCAATAACGTAAGCAGGATCGTTTAATAAGAGTGGGAGTGGGATTTTATTTTATAGTTATAATTTTGATAATAACAAAAAAATTAGGCATGATATGAAAACTGAGACTAAATTCGTAATTGGAACTTATACTTTCTTCTTCTGTTCTTTTATAGTTTTATTGATACAAATTGGAGTAGTGAGAAATTAAATTATTCCATTTATGGTGTTTGGGTTTGCTTGTTGTGGTTGGATATATCAAAGTCTCAGACAGTTTTATCAAAGGAAAATTACCTTTGGAATAATATTTTTGCCATAATCTTTAGTTTACAGTTACAAGTGTTTTTGATACTCAATAGAAATATTAACGTAAGCCTTTTGAACAAATGGCAGCGAATGTTCATCAAGAAAAAAAAGAGAGGTACATATTATACATGACTAATAGGTATCTCTCTTTCATTTTGACTTGGTCTTAATCATTAAACAAGAATTAGACCCTTTCCTATCATACAGTCACACTTGTCTCAAGAGAACGAAGCAATTCCTCTTCCGTTTCCTTCGTTACCTTCACGACTGTTTTTGATAAAGACGTTGATTTCTGCTGTTGATCAAGCCATTTGGCAATTGCCTTCGTTGTGCTGATGAAATCCTTAATTGCTGTTTTCGTTAAGATTTCATATAAACCAGTGAAATCCTTTGTGAAAACGCGTTTCCAAAAAGCTTGGTCACAGTTATCCCAGCTTGTCATGTTTGATTGCTCAAGAATGAGTCGTAAGTCTTCTAAGCTGCTTCGGTATTTTCGAATCGTATTTTCAGATTTTCCTTCTGTTTTTTCCCTAAAGAAGGTAATGAAATCCTCAGCATAGAAATTATTAATCGAATCAGGTGTGAAACCTAGCTGTTCATAGTAAGGAATGTCCTCTTTATTAACAGCTTTTGTTCCTTCATCGCGATTAGCAGCATCCAGCTTTTCAATCTGTGATTTTCGTGCTTCACCGCCTGTTACAAACGGAGAGAGCGGGAGGCCTAGTTCTCTGCGAATTGAATTATAGTCAGCCGTAGCGGTCGCTTCTTTATATTGTTGTTTAACTCCTTGATACGTATTGTATTCCATTTGCTTCAGCCAAAGCTCCGCCTCTTCGACTCTTCCTTCATCCATTAATTCTTTAATCGATAATCCGTTAAATTGTCGGATAGGTTTATCGAATTCTAAACGAATGTCATGCTGTGCGTAAAGGCCAAAGTATGGTGGTGTGTCAGGCTCTAAAGACAAGACCATATCTCTGATTTCCGCTTGGACAGGAATGGAGAAGGTCTTTGTTTTTTCTTCGATAAATGTCAAAGCTTTCAGGTCAAGCAAGCTTTTAATCATCTGTTTGAATTCCTCTACACGGGCAGAATCCAAGCTTGTAAACTGTAAATCGCCATTTTCTAAAAAGATCTTTCCGTAGATCTCAGCGATAAGAACCGGACCTGAAACTTCTGTATCTGTATAGGAATACCAGCTGTCAATCCAGCTGCATAGCTTTTTCTTTTCTTCCCATGTATCAATGATAAATTGTTCATAGCTTTGTAAAAAGCTAGTTACAGCTGCATCATTTTCCACTTTGTAGTGCAGTAAATAATCATGAATGTCTCTCGTTTCTTGACGATCAGCTTCCTGATCCGTGACAAGGGATGCTAGAATTTCCGGGAAGTAATCATTCAAGACCTGCTCACGGCTTTGCTTTGTTGAATCCATTAACTCTTCAACCTTTTTCATGGCTCTGCTAAGGCTATTAGGATCTTCAAAGATACGCACACCATTAAAATAGAAGGAATCATTAAACGGTTCAAGCAGGGCAAATGTGCCATACCAAGGAATAAATGCAGGATCCGTGTCCTTTAATATAGGTACGCGGTATTGCTCTTTCGTATCCAAATCTTCAAAGACAATGATCTCCTCGTCTTTATTAACAGCTTGGACGAATTTAGGTGTTAGCTCTTCCCATGTTTTCGCCATTTGTGTTTCTTCTTCTGTCAGGCGTGACTCTTGGTTAAACCATTCGATGCCGCGGAGTCCGTTTTCAAAACGATGGAAGAAAAACAGCCAAAATTCAAAAAAGCCGGTTTCATACGATCCCTTAATGGCATGAAGCGTACGTTTGTTAAATTCGGCTTGCAGCTGGTAATATTGAGTTGCAGATACTTTTTTTGTCATAAAATCTCTTAACTTTAACACAAGCAGGTGCTTGCTTTGGAGAAAACGTTCTTCCTTTACTTCTTGGATTTGAACGACGTTTGCTTGATTTAAGCAGCATTTCTTATATTTTTTTCCGCTGCCGCAAGGACACGGATCATTACGTTTTACTGTCAAATTGATCACCTATCATTTTTTTTTATGCCATATGTGATTTTAGTTGAAGTTACCCAACTATTCAAGTGATTGTTTTTTCCTGACCGAAATGAAACTTTCTTCCCGCACTATACGTACTAATATAGTAGTTAAAATAATAGGAGTCGATTCGAATGAAACAATTCTTTCATTTTTTATTTCGTTCATCAACAGCTGCTTTTTCTTCAGGTACAATTTGGCTTGTTAGTTTTTTTCCTTTAGATCAGCCCTTTCTTTATTCAAGCGGGTATGCGCTGGGCGGGGGCGGGCTTGTTTACCTGACAATGAAAGGAATCACATCCCGGCGTTTTTTAAAGCAGAATCAGCTTACGAGGAAGGAATACCTCTATATTAAAAAGAATTTAGAGGAAGCGAGCAAAAAAATCAGCCGGCTTCGTAAATCGCTCTTACAAGTGAGAACCATTGGTTCAATTAAACAAAATATCGAGATCATTCGTGTCGTTAACAAAATATACTCCATAACAAAAAATGAACCAAAGCGATTTTATCTAGTAGAGCCATTTTTTTACTCACACTTAGATTCAATGGTAGAAATAAGCGAAAAATATGCATTTCTAGCAGCACAGCCGAAGAAAAATGCGGAGCTGAATATTTCCTTAAGTGAGACGCGCAGGACGATTGAAGAGCTTGCGGAAACACTGGAAAAGGATTTATATGATGTGCTGGCTACAGATCTTGATCATTTACATTTTGAATTAGACGTTGCAAAGCTTACAATCGATAAAACGAATAAAAAATGACCGTTGGAGGGTATTGTCATATGAGTAACCAAAATGAACTTGATGAGTTGCTTGCCAATCCATTTGGCGACACTGAGATTGTGAATCATGACCAATCTGCATCAGCAAAACCGGGCAGACTGATTGATGTTTTACCTGAGGAAAATCGTCAAAAGGCAATCCAGCTTGCTGAGCAAATTGATCCGAAAAACCAGCAAGCGATCTCCTTATATGGAACACAAGCGCAAACAAAGCTGATGAATTTTTCCCATACAATGCTTGACCATGTACAAAAAAAGGATAGCGGCGAGATTGGCGTCATTATCAGTGACCTAATGAAAAAGCTTGAACAGGTAAGTCCCGATGACTTAAAACCGGTTAAACGCAATATGCTCTCCCGAATGTTCGGGAAAATCTCAAACTCCGTTCAGGAAGTGCTGTCAAAATACCAAAAAACCGGCGCACAAATCGACCGTATCAGCGTCAAGCTTGAGCACTCGAAAAATGACCTGCTCAAGGATATCAATGTCCTTGAACAGCTCTATGATAAGAACAAAGAATACTTTCATGCGTTAAACGTATATATTGCAGCAGGGGAATTGAAGCTTGAGGAATTGGAGACAAAAACCATTCCTGAATTAAAGAAAAAGGCAGAATTGACGCAAGATCAAATGGCCTTCCAAGAGGTAAATGATTTAATGCAATTTGCCGACCGCCTGGAAAAACGGACACATGACCTTGTGCTAAGTAGGCAGATCACGATGCAAAGTGCACCGCAAATCCGCCTGATCCAAAGCGCGAATCAGGCATTAGTCGAAAAAATCCAGTCGTCCATCACAACAGCCATCCCGCTTTGGAAAAACCAAGTGGCCATCGCGCTCACCCTGCTTCGCCAAAAGAACGCGGTTGAAGCTCAAAAGCTCGTCTCAAAAACAACAAATGACCTTTTATTAAAAAATGCAGAAATGCTAAAAATCAATACACTCGAAACAGCAAAAGAAAACGAACGAGGTCTTGTCGATGTCGATACGCTGAAAAAAGTACAAGATCACCTAGTCTCCACGCTTGAAGAGACGCTCCGCATTCAAGCCGAGGGCAGGGCAAAACGCCTGCAAGCCGAGCAGGATTTAGCTTCCATGGAAACAGATTTAAAGAAAAAGCTGGCCAGGCTGTGAATAAGGGACATTAGAGAGTATGGAGGTACTCTCTTTTTTTATGGGGTTTTATATATCGGCTAGATTGGGATAGGGAACGGTGGGACGTAGAAGCATATCGCGGAAAAGGGTAGATATATTGCGGAATGAGGGATGTCCGTGGGTAGCAGAATATCGACGAGATACCGGATATATTGGCGGAACCAAGGCGATATCGGTGAAAAATCGGATATATCGGCGGAATCGTGCGGATATCGGCGAAAAACCGAATATATCGGCGTAACCATGGAAGATATCGGCGAAAAATCAGATATATCGGCGGAACCTTGGGGATATCGACGAAAAATCAGGTATATCAACGGAACCAAGGCGGATATCGGCGAAAAACCAAATTTATCGGCCGTAACCATTGGAGATATCAGCGAAACCACGAATGAAATCGGCAAAGCAATTTTAATACCGATTCAAATGCATACCAAAAGATAGAAAAAAATCCATAAAGTTGCCCATGCAAGATATAATGGAAGTATCAAAATAATGATGGGGTGATGTATGTGGAAATAAAATTAGATGATCTATCTGGAGCAAAAGTTGCAGCTTTAATCGGGGAGCATCTTCAAGGGATGGCTCTCCATTCACCGCCAGAAAGTATTCATGCCCTTAATCTTGATGGCTTAAAGCACCCAGACGTGACATTCTGGAGTGCATGGGAGCAAGATGAAGTAGTTGGCTGCGGGGCGCTTAAGGAGCTTGATGACATACATGGGGAGATAAAATCGATGCGAACGTCTTCAGCACATCTTAGAAAAGGGGTTGCTAGAAAGATTCTCGAACATATTGTGGCAGAGGCGAAGCAGCGGGGCTATCAGCGGCTAAGCCTAGAAACAGGTTCGATGGCTGCCTTTGAACCGGCAAGAAGGCTGTATGAAAGCTTTGGATTTACTTATTGTACTCCGTTCGCGGATTACAAAGAGGACCCAAATAGTATGTTTATGACCAAGGCATTATAAGCAATTGAATTTTTTTAAACCCTCTTTTGTTCTAAGAGAGGGTTTTTATAATGGAACAAAAAATCTGGGGTTTTAGCAGGATGATTTATTCAAGAGTCTAACAATAAATCTGAAAAAAACGAAATAAAAAACAAAATAAAAACACGTCTATTAATTGGTATTTTATACATAAAAGTGAATAATATGTTGTTGTTTCTGTGATAATACATTAAAATCACATTTAACAAACACAAAAACTAAATAAAGAAAGAAAAAGACTTAATTATTGATGAATAATCATGTTATTAACAATAGAAAGGAGGAACGGTAATGAGAGACAACAAGATTGCGATAGAGAGACAAAAAGAGATTTATTCCTTAATTGTTCAAGCTGGTACGGTTCGTGTAACAAATCTTAGTAAGCGTTTTAAAGTAACTGCGGAAACGATTCGGCGAGATTTAGAACAAATGGAGAAGGATGGGCTGGTACAAAGGATACATGGTGGTGCTTATTTAAATCAGCAGGAAAATAAAGAAACAACACTTTTATTTAAACAGGATCACTCCAACCAAGAATCGAAACAGGCTATTGCTCAAGAAGCAGCAAAACTAGTTACATCAGGGGCTATTATTGCACTTGATAGCAGTGATATTTCGTACGAATTAGCTAAAAAACTAGTAGATATAGATATTACCGTTATTACAAACTCGATCCCGGTAACGTTGGAATTTTTAAATAGGAATGATAATAAAGTGAAGGTCATTACAGTAGGAGGGTATTTAAATAAAGAGATGTCCTCATTTATTGGAACGATGACAGAGAAGTCGATAGAGGTCTATAACGTTGATATGTTCTTTTTTTCATGCAGCGGCTTCCATCTTGAATATGGAGTATATGAAAACAATGAAATGGAGGCACAAGTTAAATACAAATTTACGACCATTTCGGAGGAGAGTATTTTGTTAGCTGACAATGAGAAATTTGGGCAGAAATCACTAAAAAGCTTTATAGGAATTGATAAGATTAATAAGATCATCATGGATCAAGGTGTTGCTATTCATAATCTAACCGCATTAAAAAATAAAGGCATTCATGTCCAAATTGCTAAATAAATGATGTTTAATAGTTTGTAAAAAACAACATATGACAAAAATCAAAAAATAAAACAAAGCCATTTCATTAATTGGTTTTGTTTTGTTTTTTTTATGGCATTTTGCTTGAAACACCAAAAAAAGTTGATATGATAAAGTCATCAAGCACAAAGTCCTACAGTGATAGAAAAGATGTGAGATTCATCTAGTTTGAGACAACAATGAATTCGCTTACAAAAATTAGTAATGAAAGGAATAGCAATGAAAATATGTGTAATTGGTAGTTTGAATACAGATATGGTCATTATGACGCCAAATGCTCCTGATCGGGGAGAGACTGTCTTTGGAGAAAAGATGGACGTTTTACCTGGTGGCAGAGGAGCAAATGCTGCAACAACCATAGCCAAACTTGGTAAAGATGGGATGCTTGTCGGCTGCATTGGCCAGGATCCATTTGGTGATAAGCTGATTGCTGAATTAAAGAAGAATCATGTGGATGTATCGAACATCAAACGAACAATGCAAACTTCGACAGGAACGACCATTATTATGATTGATTCTTTAGCGATCAATACGATGGTGGGGATTAGCGGAGCTAACTATTATCTTACCCCAGAGGACATAGACGCTTCTGTAAATGAATTTGAAGAATGTCGAATTCTTTTGGCGCAAATGGAAGTAGCGGAAGAAACGATTGTTCATGCGATGCAAAAGGCTAAACGCAACGGGGTCTTAGTTATTCTCGACCCTAAGCCTGCAAAGAACATAACCATGAAAGTATTGGAAGCAACAGATATTATCATTCCGAATGAGCAGGAAACCAAATATATGACTGGAATTGACGTGGTTGGCATTGATGATGCGATCCAAGCTGGACGCTATTTTGAATCTCTTGGCATTTCACGATCAATCATCAAAATGGGGCAGCGAGGCGCTTTAGTTTATACGCCGGAGAGAGCGGAACATATAGCAGCTATTCCAGTTAAAGCAGTGGATCCTGTTGTTGGCGGTGCGTTCGCTGGTGCCTTGGCTTGTGCGCTTTCTGAAGGGAAGGATCTATTTCTTGCCACAAGATTTGCAAGTGTGGTAAGTGCGCTAAAGGTTACGAAATTTGGTGCACAAGTAGGCATCCCAACTTTAGACGAGTTAAACGAGTTTATTGAGGAAAACAATCTATCTAACTATTTAAATGGATTTAATACCCCATTTTAATAAGTGATTAGCTTAATTAATAGGCCCGGTGAAGGGAATCTGTTATAACAGGAGAACGGAGCTGTGCCTTTAATTATATAAAAACAAAGGAAACTTTTTATTCAGGAAAGGAGAATAGGTATGTCAAACGTATCTGAAAAGGAGAAAACAACTAGGGATCATATACCAGCGGAAATGAAAGCGGTTGTATGTTATGGGCCAGGGGAATATAAGCTTGAAATGATCGAAACTCCATCCCCAGAAAAAGGGGAGGTCCTTATTAAGGTAGAAGCCTGCGGTATATGTGCTGGTGACGTAAAAGCATGGGATGGTGCCCCAATGTTCTGGGGAGGCGATGGTCAACCTCAATATGTTAAAACTCCTGTCATTCCTGGCCATGAGTTTGTTGGAATTGTTGTAGAGACGGGTGAAGGTGTAACAGAATATGCGATTGGTGACCGCCTTATTTCTGAACAAATTGTACCTTGTACAGAATGCCGTTTCTGTAAGCATGGACAGTATTGGATGTGTGAAAAACATGATATCTATGGTTTTCAATATAATGTAAACGGGGGTATGGCTCAATACATGAAATTTCCTGTGAATGCCATTAATCATAAAGTACCGCATGATTTGCCTTTAGAAAAAGCGATTTTAATAGAACCCTATGCTTGTTCAATGCATGCTGTCAATCGGGGAAATATTCAAATCGGTGACTTCGTTGTGATATCCGGTGCGGGAACCTTGGGATTAGGAATGGTGACTGCAGCAAAATTAAGAGGACCAGGAACATTGGTTGCGATTGATATGCGTGATGACCGATTAGAGCTTGCTAAGGAGTTTGGTGCAGATATCGTCCTCAACCCATCAAAGGTAAATGTTGTGGAAGAAATTAAAAAACTGACCGATGGTTATGGATGTGATGTTTATATAGAAGCAAGCGGTGCACCTGCAAGCGTCATACAAGGATTGCATGCTATTCGCAAGCTTGGACGATTTGTGGAATTTAGTGTGTTCTCTAGTCCGGTAACGGTTGATTGGAGCATCATAGGGGATCGAAAAGAACTTGATATTTTAGGTGCTCATTTAGGGCCATATTGCTACCCGCATGTGATTAAAGGAATAGCTTCAGATGAATTATCAACAAAGGGTGTCGTTACACACCAGCTGCCTCTTGAGGAGTATAAAAAGGGATTTGAAATGGTGAAAAAAGGAGACGAATCGTTAAAAGTTATTTTAATCCCTTAAAAGATTAATAGGGTTCATAAAAGTCGTGTTCATGATCAATTTGGCAATGCGACCTGCCAAAATGAAGGAAGAAAACACGTTGCGAATGTTTTTTAGAGAACAACGACTTGAACCCCATTTTCTTCCTTTAAGGAATAAACTTCAACTAAATTATATCGATTAATCAAATAAAAATCTATCTATTAAAAATATAATGATAACCTCTAGGAGGAAAAAATATGTTTAAGAGCGTATCATCTTCTCAATCAAAGCAAATCTTTGGTTTGCCAATTGCTCTAATTTGGGGGTATGTGGCAATTGCCTTCTTTATGACAGGAGATGGCATTGAACAAGCCTTTTTATCAAAGTATATCGTAGATTTAGGGTTTTCTACTCAGCAAGCATCATTGGTATTTACCGTTTATGGGCTAACCGTGGCGATCGCAGCTTGGCTTTCAGGTGTGACGGCAGAAATTATCGGGCCACGCCGTATCATGATATGGGGCTTTGTGCTGTGGATCATTTTCCATATCGGTTTTATCACATTGGGTCTTGAACAAAAAAGTTATGCAATGATGATCACCATGTATGGAATTCGAGGAATTGCTTACCCAATGTTTATCTATGGATTCGTCGTTTGGATCGCCTATGCGGCTCCAAAACAGAGACTAGCTTCCGCAATGGGATGGTTTTGGTGCATGTATTCTGTAGGAATGGGCGTTTTTGGCTCCTATCTTCCAAGCTTTTCGATACCGATGATTGGATTTATGGGGACATTATGGATGGCCATTGCTTTCATTGCAATTGGCGGACTAATGGTTATGTTTTTAATCAAAGATAATTTTGAAAACTATAAAAATGATAAAAATAGCAATGAGAACAAGTTCCGTGAGATTTTAAGGGGCATTACCCTTGCCTTTGAAAACCCGCAAATTACAATGGCATCCGTTGTTCGGATCATAAACCAAATTTCTTTATATGGCTTTGTCGTTATTTTACCGATCGTGTTTACCGATCAAATTGGCTATACGATGTCAGAATGGCTGCGTATTTGGGGAGCTATTTATGCGACGACAATCTTTACAAACTTAATGTGGGGTCTTCTTGGAGACCGCATTGGCTGGGTTAGACAAGTGAGATGGTTTGGCTGTATCGGTATGGCAATTGCCACACTCTTATTCTATTATTTGCCGATGTCTGTTGGTCCAAATCTAACAGTTGGATTATTTGTTGCGATCGTTTTTGGAATTGCCATAGCGGCCTTCGTTCCAATGTCTGCTATTTTTCCGACACTTGAACCAAACCATAAAGGTGCAGCAGTATCCATGCATAATTTATCAGCAGGCTTAAGTAATTTTGTTGGTCCGGCTCTTGCTACTGCCATAATGCCATTGGCAGGTGTTGAAGGCGTGGTATGGGCATTTACTGTATTGTATATTGTTGGCTTTATCATCACTTTCTTTATGAAAGTAAATCAACCAGCTAATGGATCGAATGAAGACAGTCAACCTATTCAACTAGCAAAATAAGATTTAATATTCGCAAAATGAAAGCGATACCAAATGTAAGTGAGGGAATTAAATGAACGTTTTAGATAAATTTAGCCTTAAAAACAATGTATCGATCGTGACAGGAGGGGCTATGGGATTAGGTAAAGCCATGGCTGAAGCATTAGCTCAAGCTGGTTCAAATATTGTCATAGCCGATTTAAACCTTGAGGAAGCACAGAAAACAGCTGATGAAATAAAAAGAAAGGAAGGAATAGAAGCAATTACGATCGGTGTGGATGTAACAAATGAGACTCAAGTAAATACCATGGTGAGCGAAGTGATGAACCATTTCGGGAAAATAGACGCGGTCATTAATAATGCAGGAATCACTTGCTTAGAAAAAGCTGAAGATATGGCTTTTGAGGATTGGAAGAGAGTTATGAACGTTAATGTAAATGGTGTCTTTTTAGTATCAAAAGCGGTTGGGAACATCATGATTAAACAACAGAAAGGCTCCATCATTAACATATCTTCCATGTCAGGAATCATTGCCAATACACCGCAAGGCCAAAGTTCATATAATACGTCAAAAGCCGGTGTGATCATGCTTACGAAAAGCCTGGCAATGGAATGGGCGAAATATCATATACGAGTAAATACAATAGCCCCGGGTTATATGAAAACAGAACTTACAAAACCATTTTTTGAGGAAAATGGAGACATGGTTAAAACATGGATGAGCCTAACACCTATGGGGAGGCCGGGAACTCCTGATGAACTAGGAGGAATTGCGTTGTACTTAGCTTCTGAAGCTTCTTCATTTGTTACAGGAAGTGTATTTTCTGTAGACGGCGGCTACACAGCTATGTAATTTTTATAGGAATGAGAATATAGGGAAGACCGCCTTTTTAAAAAAGGCGGTCTTTTTTAGCATACCAGAAATTATACGTAGGAGAATAACATGAGCTCCACAGCCCAGACGACTGGTGAACTTTTTGGAAAATGAATTCCTGAAGTAGTCTATTAAAGGAAAAACTACAGAAAGAGAAGTAAAGAAGAGTCTAATAGAGGTTTTTAAAGGACAAAGCCGAGAAAGAGAAGTGAAGAAGAGTCTAATAGGAGGTTTTTAAAGGACAAAGCCGAGAAAGAGAAGTGAAGAAGAGTTTCATAGGAGGTTTTTAAAGGACAAAACCGAGAAAGAGAAGTGAAGAAGAGTTTCATAGAAGTCCTCTCAAGGACAAAAGCCAGAAAAAGAAGGGAAGAAAAGTCCCATAGAAGTTCTCTCAAGGACAAAAACAAGAAAGAGAATCAAAGAAAAGTCCCATAGAAGGCCTCTCAAGGACAAAACTCAAAGAGAAAAGCGAAGAAAAGTCTCATAGAAGACCTCTCAAGGACAAAAGTCAGAAAAAGAAGCGAAGAAAAGTCCCATAGAAGGCCTCTCAAGGACAAAACCCAGAAAAAGAACCAAAGAAAAGTCCCATAGAAGGCCTCTCAAGGACAAAAGTCAGAAAAAGAAGCGAAGAAAAGTCCCATAGAAGGCTTCTCAAGGACAAAACTCAATGAGAAAAGCGAAGAAAAGTCCCATAGAAGGCCTCTCAAGGACAAAACTCAATGAGAAAAGCGAAGAAAAGTCCCATAGAAGACCTCTCAAGGACAAAAACAAGAAAGAGAATCAAAGAAAAGTCCCATAGAAGGCTTCTCAAGGACAAAAGCCAGAAAAAGAAGCGAGGAAAAGTCCCATAGAAGACTTCTCAAGGACAAAAGCCAGAAAAAGAAGCGAGGAAAAGTCTCATAGAAGACTTCTCAAGGACAAAAGCCAGAAAAAGAAGGGAAGAAAAGTCCCATAGAAGGCTTCTCAAGGACAAAACTCAATGAGAAAATCGAAGAAAAGTCCCATAGAAGTCCTCTCAATGACAAAACCAAGAAAAAGAATCAAAGAAAAGTCTCATAGAATCCAAAAAAATGAGAAACCCCCCACACCCTCCCAATTGGTAATCATGATGCTTATCAGGATTTGATCACACTTTTAATTTTACGGAGGATTTATCTAATAAAGGTTTTTGCAGGGAAATTCCCATGAAAATAGAATCAATACCATATAAGAAGATAAGTGCCAATGGGAGGGAGCATAATGGAAAAATATAAAGTAGCAGTAACAGATTATGAATATAAAAACTTACAGATTGAAAAAGAGATCCTAGAAAAAGCAAATGTGGAATTGATCATAGCGCAATGCGATACAGAAGACGAGGTGATTGCCGCGTGTAAGGATGCAGATGGGCTGATTAATCAATATGCACCAATTACACGAAAGGTTATTGAAAGCTTGCCGAATTTGAAAATTATTTCAAGGTACGGGGTAGGAGTTAACACGATTGATGTAGAGGCTGCAACAGAAAGAGGTATTATGGTTACAAATGTAAGTGATTACTGTGTTGATGAAGTGGCAGATCATGCCTTTAGCCTACTGCTTGCTTCAGCACGAAAAATCGTTCAATTGAACAATGCGGTCAAACAAGATGTGTGGGATTACAAGCTGGGAATGCCGATCTATCGTCTCAGAGGACGAGTGCTTGGACTTGTAGGGTTTGGAAAAATCCCGCAAAACTTAGCTGTGAAAGCGAGAGCCTTTGGGTTGGAGCTATTGATTTACGATCCGTATATTTCTGATGAGACTGCAGATAAATATGATGCTAGATTAGTAGGTTTAAATGAACTAATGCAGCTTTCTGATTTTATTTCCGTTCATGCTCCTCTTACAAAGGCAACGGAAGCGATGATCAGTGATGAACAGTTTTCCCTTGCGAAGCCGGAAGCATTTATTATCAACACATCAAGAGGTCGTGTCATTGATGAACAAGCGTTAATTCGTGCTCTTGAAGAAGGAAAAATTGCTGGTGCCGCTTTAGATGTTATTGAACAAGAACCAATTAACCCAGCAAATCCGCTGCTAAAAATGGATAACGTTATTTTGAATCCGCATATCGCCTGGTACTCTGAACAATCTGAGGTCGAACTAAGACAAAAGGCCACCCAAAATGCCGCAGATGCCTTACAAGGTAAACGTCCAAAATATTTGATGAATGATGAAGTAATCGAGTTATCAAAATAGTCAAAAGCAGACGTATATTTCCCGGAAAATACATCCTTCGACTGAAAATGACGGTAACGGAAACTATTAATTGACAAAGATGGAGTTTTCATTAATTGAAGGATACATAAAATGTGGACAGTCCCCCTTAATTGGGAGACTGTCCACATTCCTAATTTATGGAGTGCTTAATTGGCGCTCAATTATTCTTTGTGGTGAGTGGGTCTTGGTGGGTTCTGTGTCGTTATTGAATGCATAAGTACTGCCAAGTGAGCAAATGACAATGAAGATAATAGTAAAGATTACTAGCTGTCTTGTATTCACAATTTCCCCTCCATAAGTGAGACGTTTCTAGCATCATTTTTGTCATTTTTCCCCCTTTATAATCCCCCTTTTTAAAATAAACCACTTAATATGTTTACCCAAAATATGTTCAAAATCACGTTATATGTCATTTACTGTTCATCTTCTGTTCATGTTCCGATTGTAAACTAAGAATGTCAAAATGAGATTGGGGGAATGAAAGATGAACATAGCTTTGAAAGAAATAAAGAAAAATAAAGTAAGATTTTTGATTTTAGGTTCAATCATTTTTCTCGTTAGTTTATTAACGTTTATTATATCTGGATTGGCAAATGGATTATCACAGGACAATGCGGCATTAATCAAGGATTTGCCAGATGGACAATTTTATATGGAGGAGGATTCAGACGAAACCTATAATCTCTCAAAAATAGATAGTAGGATACAAGAGCAAATGTTAGAGAAACAAAAAGATGCTGTTGCATTCTCCATTCAAATGGGATTTTTGAATGATCTTGATGAGATACAGCGAAGTGTCGCATTTGTTACATCGAGCGATTCCAAACTGTTTGAACAAGTTGAAAGTGGAGAAATTGTATTAGACCGTTCATTGGAAGATGAGGGAATAAAAATAGGAGATACCTTAACGAACGATCAATTCAACGGCAAGTTTGTCGTAACAGGTTTTGTGGATCAAAAAAAATTCAGTCATGCCCCTGTCGCTTATATTAGTTTAGAGGACTACAAAGAAATTTATCGTGTCAAAGAAATGCAGCTTATTTTCGTACCAAGTGATAATTCAACAGGAAAAATGACTGACTTACAATCATTTTCGAAAGATCAGTTTCTCAATACCATTCCGAGTTATAACGCAGAACAGAAATCTCTTAATATGATTGTTTGGTTTTTAGTAGTGATTAGCGGAATGTTGTTTGCTATCTTTTTCTACATGATGAACGTACAAAAAATTGGCTTATACGGAATTCTAAAAGCAATCGGTGTAAAAACAACGACCTTATTCAAAATGATGTGGACACAAATGTTATTTATTTCACTTATCGCACTTGGTCTATCTGTTGCGGTCAGTCAATTTTTTAATATGATAGCACCTAAAGGAATGCCGTTTAGTTTATCTCTAGAACTAACAGTACAGCTTTCGATCGTTTTCTTACTTGTAGGATTTTTTGGCGCTACGCTTTCTGGAATACAAATTAAAAAAGTAGAACCATTGCAGGCCATACAACAAGGAGAGGTGTAAGATGACATTATTTATAATAGATGAAGTAAGAAAAACGTTTACCAGTGGCGAAGTGAAGGAAGAAATCTTAAAAGGAATCAATCTTTCTCTTAAAGAAGGTGAGTTAACTGCATTAGTAGGTGCTTCTGGTTCTGGGAAAAGTACACTGTTAACAATTGCGGCAGGGCTGCAACCTGCATCAGATGGGAAAGTCATTTTCGAGGGGGAAAATATGACTGCTCTAAATTCCGAACAAGTGCGAAAAATACGGGCAAGAAAATTTGGCTTTGTCTTTCAATTTGCCCATTTGGTTCCTTTTCTCACAGTCGAAGAGCAATTGATGCTTATGCTGGAGGTATCAGAATTCCCCTTTAAGAAGCATGAACAAAAAGAGGAAATTGACAAAATCCTCAAGTTAGTTGAAATGGATCACTGGAAAAATGCTTATCCATCTTCATTATCCGGCGGAGAAAAGCAGCGGGTAGCTATTGCTCGGGCCATTATCCATAGACCAAAGGTTCTCTTTGCAGATGAACCAACGGCAAGTTTGGATTCAAAAAGGTCTAAAGATGTAATGTCATTAATTAGAGATTTAACGAAAACTCTTCAAATAACTACTCTAATGGTTACCCATGACGAGGAAATGCTGTCTTATGCAGATCATATTATTAAAATGAACGATGGACGAATTTTGGATAATGGAGAATGAAGACTAAAAAATATAAAGGTATATCGAAAAAGAAAACGTGTAGTAAGAACTGAAGTTTTCCTTATGGTTATACTAAAAAAGAATTCAATCTAGTCATTCCCTAGGAGAAAATATGTATGAAATCAATATTAATTGTCGATGACGATCGCCATATAGTAAATCTTGTTGATATTTACTTATCCGAACAAGGTTATAAGGTGCTGCAAGCAAAAGACGGTGTTGAAGCTTTAGGAATTCTTCATAAGGAAGTTTGTGATTTAGCGATAGTGGATGTGATGATGCCGTTTATGGATGGTTATGTGTTAACGAAGGAAATTCGAGAACAGTATGATATTCCAGTCATTCTTTTAACAGCTAAAAACCAAATTGAAGATAAAGAGCAAGGATTTCTGGCCGGAACGGATGATTATTTGGTCAAGCCATTTGAACCAAAGGAATTAAGCTTTCGTATTAAAGCGTTGTTACGGCGATATGATCATCATGTAGATGATTCCATCATACACATCGGAAGCATCACGATAAACAAAAAGAGCTATGAAGTACAGATCGGGAACCGAACCTTGCTGTTACCCTTAAAGGAATTTGAACTTTTATCCTATCTAGTTTCTAATCCTAAGCAAGTGTTTACTAGAGAACATCTAATTGAACAGATATGGGGGTTGGATTATGAAGGGGATGAACGAACAGTAGATGTTCATATAAAAAGATTAAGGGAACGTTTTTCAAAAGTAACGGATGATTTTCAAATAAAGACAGTGCGAGGGGTTGGATATCTATTGGAGGTCCAACGCAGATGAAAACTTTTTATGTGAAATTTATTGTCATTACGGTTGGAATCATGATTTTAAGTAGTATCTTTGCTTTTTTACTATCAAATACGTATTATCAAAAGAAATTAAAGCCATATAACGATGAAAAAAATACAAGAATTGCTTTAGATATTTCGGAGTTTGCTAACGAACATTCCAATCTTAACCTGGAAGAGTACTTAGACAACCTTTCCGCAGTTGGGTATCAAATGTACCTGGTTGAGAGAACTGGAAAGGAATCTTATTTTGGGGCCTCGTTTAGGGACAATACGCTACCTGATTCTACTAAAGAATACGTATTGGACGGTCATATTTATCATGGGATTCTCCATTTTCCACAGGGAACTTTTGTAACAGGCTTCTTTGCAAATGAATTAAAGAATACCATTGGTGTACCGTTAACCCATAATGGGAAAAACTATGCTCTCTTCCTTAGGCCGAATATTAAACTGCTTTTTAATGAGATGCATTTTCTATTTGCATGGCTGCTTGCTTTAACGATACTATTGAGTATTGTGATGGTCATTTTTAGTACAAAGTATTTAGTCAAGCCGATCTCAAAACTTACAAGAGCGACAAAATCACTCTCCAATGGTCATTTCGACGTCGAACTGGATACGGCCCGTCGTGATGAGTTAGGGGAGCTTTCCCTTAGTTTTTTACAGATGGCCAAAAAGTTAGAACAAATGGATGAGATGAGGAAAGAGTTCATCTCGAACATTTCACATGATATCCAATCACCCCTATCTAATATAAAAGGGTATACAAACCTATTGGAAAAAGAATCAGTAAGTTCTGAAGAAAGAGGGCATTATGTGTCCATCATCAACGGTGAAATCAGAAGGCTCTCTACATTAACGAAACAATTATTGCTGCTTGCTTCGTTAGATCGTAATGAGGATATAATGAAAAAAAAACCATTTAATCTTGGAAAGCAAGTAAAGGAACTAGTGCGAAACTATCAATGGGCAATAGGTGAAAAAGAGATTATGCTTGGTTATTCATTACCGGATATCGAAATCATTGGTGATCCGTCTTTGCTGAATACCGTTTGGGATAACCTGTTATCGAATGCCATTAAATACAATAAACCTGATGGCAGTATTGAAATATCGATTGAAGAAAAGGGGAATTCGGTATTGGTAGCCTTTGAGGATACTGGAATAGGATTGACTGAGGAAGAGAAAGAAAGAATTTTTGATCGTTTTTATCGGGTGGATACTTCACGCTCACGAATAGTTGAGGGAACAGGATTAGGCCTATCCATAGCGGCTACCATTGTTAAGTTGCATGGCGGTCAGATTCATGTGAATAGTACGGAAGAAGAAGGAACAACCTTTGTTGTTGAATTGCCGGTAAGTTAGTTATTGTGTTATGCAATCCCGTGGAAATGAATCCATTGGTTTGCATGACATTTTTTATTTTGGAGGGATTTATAGATATATATCAAAAGACATTTTATCACCTTTATAAAAGCGGTATCACGATTTAGTGATTTGGAATAATAGAATCATATCGTATTTTGTCAAGAAAGAAAGTTTCCAAGATTGGATTGACAAGATTATGGTTCCTATTTAATATTGAAAATGATTATCAATGTTAATTAGGAGGAAGCATGTTGTTTAATAGGTTAAATAGACGAAATACTCTAATAACAGCAATATTTTTTATATTTTTATCAACGGTATTACTAGGTTGTACAAATGATAGCAATGGTGATTCAGCGTCAAAGGACGATCATGATAATATGCTAACGATCTCTTGGCCGAGAGATATAGGCGAATTGAATCCTCATGTTTATAATCCTTCACAATTATTTTCGCAGTCGATGGTATATGAGCCATTAGTAACCTACCAAGAGGGTGGCGAGCTAAAACCACATCTAGCAGAGTCATGGGACATTTCTGAGGATGGCAAAGAATATACATTTCATCTTCGTCAAGATGTGAAATTTTCCGATGGTTCAGAATTTAATGCAGACATTGTGAAAAAGAACTTTGATACGATTTTGACTAATGTTGATTTGCATAGCTGGTTAGGTTTCATTCCGAAAATAGCATCAACAGAGGTTATTGACGAACATACATTTAAACTGACATTAACTGAACCATATTATCCAACGATTCAGGAGTTAGCTGTTGTTCGACCAGTACGTTTCTTAGGTGAAGCTGGATTCCCTGAAGATGGTGATACCTCAAAAGGTGTCGTTGAACCGATCGGTACAGGTCCATGGGTTTTGGAAGAGTATAAAGCAGATGAATATGCTATTTTCAAACGCAATGAAAATTATTGGGGCGAGCTGCCAAAAGAAGAAAAAATCCAAGTAAAAGTCATTCCTGATCCGGAAACAAGAGTACTTGCTTTTGAAAAAGGTGAGCTAGATCTTATTTACGGTGAAGGTGTTATCAGTTTAGATGCTTTCAAACAATTGGAATCTACTGGAGATTATGAAACGAGCATTTCAGAACCAGTTGCAACAAGACAGCTAGTCCTCAATTCAACGAAAGAACAGCTTGCTGATGAACGAGTACGTCAGGCGTTACATTATGGTTTTAATAAAGAAGCACTAGTTGAAGGGGTTACATCTGGTTATGAAGAAAAAGCAGATTATATTTTACCGAATAACTTACCTTACACGAAAGACATTAATGCTAAAGTCATTGATTATGATGTAGAAAAAGCAAAATCGTTATTAGATGAAGCTGGCTGGACACTTCCAGAAGGAAAAACGGTTCGTGAAAAAGATGGACAGCCTCTTGAAGTTGAGCTTATGTATAATTCAGCAGAAACGATTCAAAAAACAATGGCAGAAACGCTTCAGGCTGAGTGGAGTACCATTGGTGTGAAATTAAACATTGTTGGCGTAGAATTAACCGAGTATATTCAGCGCTTTAAAGATAATAAATTTGATATTAATTTCTTTAGTAACTACGGAGCACCTTATGATCCTCATACATTCTTGAACGTTGTTTTATCAGAAGGATTTGGATTTAATGAGGCGATTTCAGCATATCCGAACAAAGATGAATTGCTCAAACAAATCGCAGAGGTTCCGAAAACAACAGATGAGAAAAAACGCCAACAGCTTTACTCGTCTATTTTAACATCAATCCAAGACCAAGGAGCGATTATACCAATCTCTTATATTAAGAAAACAGCGATTTATCAAAAGGATGTTACTAATTTTACTTTCCCTGCTAATCGTGATGAACATCCATTCACGGGAATTAGCATGAAGCAGTAAGTAGCAGGAGGCTTTCATGGGCACCTATATTTTTAAACGAATGATATCGATTATTCCGGTTTTCCTTTTAGCTACATTGCTTACAACTGGAATGATTCACCTTTCACCGGTAGACCCGGCTGAGGCCTACTTAGCAGCCGCCCATATTCAACCGACCGATGAAATTTTGGAGCAAAAAAGACAGGAGTTTGGTTTAGATCAACCATTCCTCAATCAATATGTAAGCTCAATTATGAAGATATGCCAACTTGATTTTGGCATATCTTATGTTTCGAATAAGCCAGTTTTAGATGAGGTTATAACCCGATTACCGGCTACCATTCAGCTTGCTTTAGGAAGTATCGTTATAGCTGTATTAGTAAGTATCCCGCTAGGCTTTCTAGCCGGCGTAAAGAAAAATAGCATAATCGACCATTTTAGCAGGATTCTCTCATTTGTAGGGGCATCGATTCCCTCATTTTGGCTCGGTTATCTCTTCATTTTCTTCTTTTCTGTGAAACTTGACCTTTTTCCCGTTGAAGGAATTGGGACATGGCAGCATCTTGTTCTGCCTTCTGTAACGCTGGCTCTGCCGTTAATTGCCATCTATACAAGATTGCTGCGTGCGAGTGTGCTTGAAAACTTGCAACAGCCATATGTGCTATTTGCAAGGACAAGAGGAGTTAGCGAAACAACGATTATGGCCAAGCATGTCTTAAGGATTGCCATTTCCCCAATGATTACTGGACTTGGAATGAATCTTGGAAAATTGCTGACAGGAACCATCATCGTCGAAGCTGTTTTTTCTTGGCCGGGGTTTGGCCGTTATTTTATTGAAGCTATTTTTAATCGTGATATACCGGTTATACAATGCTACGTGCTGATTGCTGCCACCTTATTTATTTTGAGTAACTTACTTGTTGATTTAATTCAAATGTATATTGACCCGCGTATTTCCAGGAAAGAAGGGCACCAGCAATGATCATAAGCATACCTAAGATATTCAGAAATCAAAAAGTCATTCCGATATGTACGATTATATTAAGTATTCTTGTGATCATTGCGATCTTTGCGCCATGGATTGCACCAAATGATCCAATTGCGGTCAACTTAGCCTATAAACTTCAGCCGCCATCTTGGGCTTATCCATTAGGAACAGATCATTTAGGAAGATGCAATTTTTCGCGGATTTTATATGGGGCCCGCCTGTCATTAGGATTCGCGATGCTCATCTTTATTACATCCATCCTCATTGGATTGCTTGTTGGGACCTTTTCAGGATATAAGGGCGGCCTTGTTGATCAAGTTATCATGCGGTTTTGCGATGGTGTCATGGCTTTCCCAAGTCTTATCCTAATTCTTGGACTTGTTGGTATATTCGGACCTGGACTTACGCAAGTGATCATCGCGTTGATGCTTGTGCAATGGGTCTACTATGCAAGAATGTTCCGAGGAATGGTCCTTAGTTTGAAGGAACAAAACTTTATTGCAGCTGCGAAAATAAGCGGCTCTTCGCAATGGAAGATTATTAAAAATCATATTGTTCCAAATGTGCTCCCGCCTCTTGTCGTTATGGGAACATTAGAAATGGGCTGGGCGATTATGGATATATCCGCGATGTCGTTTCTGGGATTAGGAGTGCAACCCCCTACACCTGAATGGGGAGCAATGATTCACGAAGGGAAATCATATATTCGGACAAATCCGGAATTAATGCTTTATCCAGGTTTAATCATTATGATCGTTATTGTTACATTCAATTTACTAGGCGAAGCGTTATCAGAACGGTACAATGTCAAACGAGATTTTAAAAAGGGATGAGAACATTGGGTGCAGATCAGTCGAATGTATTACAAGTGAAAGATTTACATGTACAAGTCAAAACAAAAGATGGTGTGAAACCCCTTGTTCAAGAGATGAATTTTGAACTAAAACGTGGACAAGTCCTTGGTCTTGTTGGGGAAAGCGGCTGCGGTAAAACCGTGACAAGTATGTCGATTTTTCAGCTTCTTGATCGAAAAACGACAACGATTGAGGGGAGTATAACACTACAAGGCCGTGAATTGAACGGTTTAGCCGAAAAAGAAATGTGGAAGATCCGCGGCAAGGATATCGCCTTTATTATGCAAAACCCGATGAATGCTTTTACACCTGTTTTTACGATCGGCCATCAATTTATTGAAACTATTCGTTCTCATACGGAATGGAATAAAAAACAAGCAACAGAGCTTGCCATTGAAGCGATGCAGCATGTGAACTTACCGAATCCTGCAAACCTATTAAAATCATATCCTTTTCAATTGAGCGGCGGTATGCTGCAACGGGTGATGATTGCCATTGCCGCTTGTTTACATCCCGCGGTAATTATTGCGGATGAACCAACTACCGCACTTGACGTCAATAATCAAAAGAAAGTGCTGTACCATTTAGATAAAATTCGTTCTGAATATGGCTCTGCTATTCTTTTAATCTCCCATGATCTCGGCGTCATTTCAGAAATGGCAGATGAAGTAGCCGTTATGAAGAATGGCAGAATCGTAGAAAAAGCGGATGTGTTTCAACTATTTGATGAGCCGCAGCATGAGTATACGAAGAAACTGCTAAATGCACGCTCACAAATACATTTTGACGAATCGCTTATCCATTTTGCTTGAATTAGGGGTGAACATATGAGTTTATTACAAGTAAAAGAAGTCACTCATAGCTACGGAACTCGATCGTTTTTAAACTGGAAGGGTCATCCAAAACAAGTACTTTCCGATATTTCGCTTGCGATTGAGGAGGGTACATGCTTAGGAATGCTTGGTACGAGCGGGGCTGGTAAAAGTACATTAGGAAAAGTGATTCTAGGTTTGGAACGACCGCAAAATGGACAAATCCTGTTTCAAGGTCATGATCTTTATACGGCTGATAAACAGACTCGGCAAAAAATCCGCCGCGATATTCAAGCTGTTTTTCAGGATTCATACTCATCCGTCAATCCCCGCATGACAGCAGAACGCATTATTGCAGAGCCGTTAGAAAACTTTGAAAAGCTTACAATTGTGGAACGAAAGCGAACCATTGTAGAATTATTAGAAAGGGTCGGACTTGGTGAAGAGGACTTAAAAAAATACCCGCACCAATTCAGCGGCGGGCAATTGCAGAGGATTAATATTGCAAGAGCGATCTCCCTCAAACCAAAGCTCATTGTTCTAGACGAATCTGTCAGCAGTCTTGATATGGTGAACCAAGCGCTTATTTTAGACTTACTAAAGGAGCTAAAAGAAGACTTCGGGCTATCTTATTTCTTTATAACCCATGATATTAAAGCAGCCTATACGATTAGCGATACTGTTGGTGTCCTGGAAAAAGGAGAATTAGTCGAGCTGTTCGAATCAAAAGAGGAGTTTTTCACGTCAGAACATCCTGTCGTAAAAGAAATGCGCGGTTCGATCCTTGCCGAGCACCCGCGTTTTCGTTCGATTCGACCAAGGGTTAGACATAGTTAATTGAAACGGAATGCCTCGATTTCATTCATATAATCGAGGCTTTTGTTTTGGAAGGAGGTAAGTTGGATGAATCATCGTGCATATCTTGCTTTAGCAATCCCTCTGACGATCTCAACGATGACACAGCCATTATTAGGAGCTGTAGATACCGCTGTTGTCGGGCAATTGCCTGATCCAGCTTATATCGGCGGTGTTGCCGTTGGATCCCTTATTTTTAATACATTATACTGGCTATTCGGGTTTTTGCGGGTCAGTACATCTGCGTTTGCCGCCCAAGCGAATGGAGCAAGTGATTCAGCTTTAGGAGTACTTGCTTTATCTCGGCCATTTTTATTAGCCGTTATTGTTGGGATTTGTTTTATTTTTTTACAATGGCCGATTGAATATGCCGCCCTTACATTGATAGCGCCTGATTCAGATGTGAGTAAGTTTGCTGTTGAATATTTCCGAATTCGGATTTGGGGAGCTCCCTTCACATTGATGAACTACGTGATTCTTGGCTGGTTAATGGGGATGGGTAAGATTAAAGAATCATTATTTTTGCAAGTGTTTACGAATGTGTTGAATATGATATTGGCCATCCTTTTTGTCCACGTTTTTTCTTTTGCTGTAAAAGGGGTCGCTAGCGCCACTTTGATGGCGGAAATAACAGCCTTTTTATTAGGATTGCTTATTGTTATAAAGGCATCACCGTTTGCATGGAAAATGCCGTCGATTCAAACCTTGATAGATACACAGTCTATGAAAAAGATGGTTAATGTGAACAAGGATTTGTTTATCCGAACGATTTGTTTATTAGTCGTAATTAATATGTTTACCGCAAAAGGTGCTTCGTTTGGTACGGAATTTTTAGCTGCAAACGCTGTGCTGTTTCAAATTCATTACATAATGGCTTATTTCTTTGATGGGTTTGCCAACGCCTCTAGTATTCTTGTCGGCAAAGCGGTAGGAGCAAATGATGAAAAATTATATAAAAAGACACTTACTTTATCAACACTATGGTCGGTGATAACGGCTTTTATCCTCGCTTGTGTATACGGATTCTTTCAAGAACAAATCATAGGGCTATTTACAAATTTACCAAGTGTAATCGAACTGGCAACCACGTATGGAGGATGGCTCATCATCTACCCGTTTGCTGCTTGTTTAGGCCTTGTTATTTACGGTGTCTTTACAGGAGCAACTGAAATTGCACCAGTAAGAAACTCTATGATTTACGCAATGATGATCTATATCATTATCCAAATCACTATCACCCCGATCTGGCATAATCATGGCCTGTGGCTTGCCTTTATCATATATACTATTGGACGATCGGGCTTCTTAGTGATGTATATTCCTAGATTAAATAAGAAATTATTAAATCTATCAGAAGTATTTGAGTAGTGGAATCTAAAAAAGGTATCGTACATAACAAAATGTTAACCACTTTTTTACACCGTTCGAATTAGAACGGTGTTTTATATTTTCGAAGGATGATCATGCCATCACTTCACACAATTCGTGGAAATTGCTGGCATAATTAGCTATCATGAAAGGAGAATAGGTAAGGTTTCGGTACATATAGGGAGGGATCCGCCATGAACAACGAATCAATATTAATTGTAGAGGACGAAGAAAAAATTCAACGTTTACTCGAATTAGAGCTAGAATATGAAGGCTACCAGGTCGGGAAGGCGTCTGATGGGATTGAGGCGCTTGAAGCGTATCGCTCGGGGAAATGGGATTTGATTTTGCTGGATGTGATGCTGCCAGGGCTAAGCGGGATTGAGCTGCTGCGCAGAATCCGGGCGAAGGATTCCTACACCCCTGTTATCCTGTTAACTGCAAAGGGCTCTGTTGAGGACAAGGTGTCAGGGCTTGACCTTGGGGCGAATGATTATATAACAAAGCCGTTTCAAATCGAGGAATTGCTTGCGAGGATCCGTGCGGTGTTAAGAATGCGTGCCGCTGCCCCTGCGGCAGAACCAGATGAAGAGGAATGGTTAACGGCAGGCGACTTAAGATTGAATGAAAAGACACGGGAAGTCATGAGGGGCGAGGATGAAATTGAGCTCACACCAAAGGAATATGATTTGCTGCTTTATTTATTGAAAAATAAGCGGCAAGTATTGAATCGGGACCAGATCTTAGAGGCGGTTTGGGGTTATGATTACTTTGGCGATACAAATATTGTGGATGTGTATGTTCGCTATGTTCGAAAAAAACTTGATTATAACTATGAGACGCCGCTCATCCATACGGTAAGAGGCGTTGGCTACGTCTTAAAGGATGCAAAATGAGACTGCGAAATAAAATCAATTTATATACAGCTGTCTTATTTAGTTGTTTGTTAATCGTCATGAATGTCTCAATTTACCTTGTTTTCAGTAAGATGATGATCTCAAATGAGATCGAACGTTCAAAATCAGAGGCAGCGATGGTGGCTAAAAATGTCAGCCGGGACGTAACGAATATTGCCGATCCTGGAAACCTGCTTCGTGCCTATGTACCTGTTGATGGAATGCTGCAAATTGTGTTTGAACAGGATAAGCCCACAACGGTCACATCCCAGACAGAACAAGATTTAAGAGGGCGAAAAGCAACCTTTTATCCTGGTGAAAAAAGCGACTTGATCACGTTTCAAAAGAAACAATATGTATTCACATCAAATCCGATCATCTGGAAGAATGGCAGCATCGTCAATTTGCAATTTACAAGAAGTATTGAAAGAACAGAAGAGATGCTGGCGATCCTTCGCGTTGTCCTCCTGGCAGTCACGTTCATTGCCATGATCCCTGTGCTTGTTTCAACAAGTCTTTTAAGTAATCTTATCACCCGTCCAATCCGTTCGATGATTGATACGATGAAGGATATTCAAAATAGCGGGCAATTTAAACGTCTGAACCTAAAAGGAAAATCAAAGGATGAGCTGGTTGAAATGGGTAATACCTTTAACCACATGATTGATTTACTTGAGGCAAACTTTGAAAAGCAGGAGCAATTCGTATCAAATGCATCACACGAATTAAAAACACCGCTCACCATTATTGAAAGCTATGCTGACCTATTAAAAAGAAGAGGCAAGAAGCAGCCGGATTTATTTGATGAATCAATCGAAGCAATTCATTCGGAAGCGGTCAGAATGAGGGACATGACTGAGCAATTGCTGCTGTTGGCTAAGCATCAAGCACAATGGAACATCAAGCTTGAAAACCTTAACCTAAATGACCTGGTGTCAGAGTCAGCAAAAGTGTTCCAAAATGCCTATCAGCGCCAGATCGATATCCATGGGAAAGAACAAATCAATGTCACGACAGATCAACAAAAATTAAAGCAGTTATTGTTCATTTTTTTAGATAATGCACGAAAGTATAGTGATGATGAGATTGCTGTTTATATTGGACGAACGAGTGAGAAGGACGCCTATATTCGTATCGAGGACAGAGGAATTGGCATCCCAAAGCAGGATCTGCCAAAGGTATTTGACCGTTTTTATCGTGTGGATAAAGCAAGAAGCCGCAAGCAAGGCGGCTCTGGCCTAGGACTTTCGGTAGCAAATGAAATAGCGAAGGCAATAAATATCAGGCTCGAAATGGACAGTCTTGAAGGAAGAGGAACAACGGCAACATTATTTTTACCGCTATCTTAATGCGATTTCTCAGTAAATTCTCATCTTGCATCGATATAATCAGTAGAATAAACAGCAATTTTATAGAACTTAATGCAACGTTGAAACGGAATCTTGCAACTTTCCATGTTATTTTTGCAACTTTTGCTGATATTTTTGCAACTTTGGAAAAGAATCTTGCAACTTTTAGGTTTTTTCAAGCATTTGACGAAAATTGGATTAGAGTGGTGGTGTGACAAGTGAACAAGAAAAAATGGATTTGGCTCATTGGAAGTGTGCTCGCTTTGGCCTTTATTCTCGTCATCAGCTTGCAATGGTGGGTGCCGTCATTATCTGCTCAAACATTAACGGAAGCTGAAGCAAATGAAGCTGCAAAGGAAGTTTACCCAGGTGAAATTATTCAGACAACAAAATCAGACGGTGAATACCGGATCACGATGAATCTTGAAACTGGAACCTATCTTATTCGGATTGATGCGAAAAGCGGTGAGGTGATTTCTGTAAATAGAGAAGCAAAGGCTGAGCAGCCTCCCAGCCAACCTGAGAAAAAGCCATTAACAATAAATGAAGTAAAAGCGATCCTTGCTGCAAAAGGTGAAGTAAAATCAATCGACCTGGTACAGGAAAACGAAGCATCCTATTATAAAGCGGTTGTTAGTCAAAATAATAAATCAACAACATTCAAAATCGATTCTTATTCCGGTGAGATTATTGGCACTGCAACAGAACCACCCCCTCTTTTAACTAAAGAGGAAGCGATCAAACTTGCTTTGCAAGAACAGAATGGAACAGTTGATGAAGTGGAATTTGAGGAACCACCTGATCAATCGCCATATTATCTTGTTGAGATTGAAAAAGAAAATGGCGAGGATGCGGTCGTCCAAGTTGATGCTTATACTCGGGAAGTAAAAAACGTGTTATGGGAAGAACATGAAGAAGATGAAGATGAAGATGAAGATGAAGATGAAGAAGATGAATCGGAATAAAACCTGAGAATAAATTTAGCCGTTTCTCATCAAATTTTAATCTTTCTTTTCTCCTCCTTTCATTTTTGCTGTTTATAGTAGAGATTGTAAGAAGAAAACAGAAAACATAGGAGGAAAAAAGAAATGAAAAAAATCGTGACAATGACATTGGCAGCAGCCGTTGTATTAGGCGGTACACTTGCAATTAATCATGGATATGCGAAAGAGGACAGTCAAAAAGCTTCACAAGCAAAGGAACTGATCGGCATTGAAAAAGCGAAGGAAGTTGCATTGTCAAAGGTAGAAGGAACAGTCGAAAGTATTGAATTAGAAAAGAATTTTTCGAAAACCTATTATGAGGTAGATATTGATAAGGACCAAAAGGATTATGATATTGATGTTGATGCATATACAGCAGAAATTCTAAAAGTTGATGAAAACTGGGATGACGATGATGATGACGATCGAAACCTGCAAGCAGCTCCAGCAAATCAATCCATTATAACTGAAGAAGAAGCCATTGAGATTGCGAAAAAGCAAGTGACTGGTGAGGTTGTGGAAATCTCATTAGATGAAGATGATGAAAGATATGAATATGATTTGGAGTTAAAGACGAAGGATGGCAAAGCGGAAATCACCATTGATGCTGAAACAAAAAAAGTAACAGAGCTTGAAATGGATGATCACGATGACGATAATGATGACGACGGTGATGATGATTAATCAAATAGAGGTATAAATGAAGCCCCCGCGCGTAAAATAGTGGGGGCTCTTTTTTCACTTTAAGAAGCAGCGGCAAAATTTACGTATAAAGTAAAAGTGTTACTACTCATCACTTTACACCAATCAGGTTCTTCAGTCGGCAAGTTTTCTTTATGGAAAAAAACAAAATTCTAAGCTATGATGAAGGTAGATAAATTGGTTAATTTTAGTAGGAGGCTTACATATGGTCAAATTTGATCTTCACACACATAATGAACTCTGTGGACATGCCGTCGGTACTATTGAAGACTATGTCAAGCAAGCTATTGAATACGGACTCGATTATATTGGGATATCAGATCATTCACCTTATTTTTACAGTGAAGAAGACCAACTGTATCCAACGATCGCCATGGCGAAAAGTGAATTTGTTCCGTATATTGAAGAAGTCCTGCGTTTAAAGGAAAAATACAAAGATAAAATCCATGTTTTATTGGGAATGGAAAGCGACTTTTACCCGGATTATATTTCGATCTACCGTGACCAATACCTTCTCCATCCGTTTGATTACATCATTGGCTCTGTGCACTATGTACAGGATCTGAATATTTTTAAAAAAGGACGCTGGGAAGGACTGACCACTCAAGAACAAGTAAGAGTGAAGGAAGAGTATTATGATCTAATTCAGCAATCAGCAAGAAGCGGCGCTTTTCAAATTCTCGGCCATATTGATGCAATGAAAGGTTTTTACCCGGCATTTTCAGACATCGAAACAGGATCCGTGGAAGAAACACTAAAAGTGATTGGTGAAGAGGACATTGCCATTGAAATCAATACATCCGGAAAAACAAAGGATTGCGGAGGCTGGTACCCATCAGACGACATGTTAGAACGGGCGCTCTTTTATAATGTAAAGGTCACCTTTGGCTCAGATTCTCATAAACCTGAACGGATTGGCGATGAATTTGACCTGGTGAAAAAACGGCTGAAGGAAATCGGCTTCAAGGAATGGGCTTATTTTGTTGAGAAGAAGCGGATTATGACGGCACTTTAAAGGATGCAAAAAGAAGTAACGCGCTTTGGTTGGAAGGCGTTACTTCTTTTTTATTTTAATGAAATTTCGGTGTCAAGCTCCAGCGCCTAGCCCCTAATGAATGGAAGGTAAAGTACACCTTCTATTCATTAGCGTCATATTTGCCCTAGTCTGAGCAAGGCACTTCCGCTTTTCTATATATCCACATCATCTTTTTTCGTTATTTTTCTAAAGATGAATTTAATTAAGTAAAACATCGCAGCTATTAAAACATACACGAAAAATATCGCGATAAAACCCCAGAGGCCGATAACTGCATCAATAAACTCCATATTGCCGCGATTTGTGATCGCCTGCTGAATTTCGATGGCAAATACAAGGACAAACATAAAGGTTAATGTATAGAAAAAGGCGATCAAATGGATCCCAAACGGAAGCTGTGACAACCACTTTGTTATCACATACACACAAGCAAATGCCGCAATCCCGATAGCCCCCATGATCCAAAAATGCATGTCTTTATCTGTCATTTGCAGCCCAAGAACATCATTTATAATGAGAATCAACAGATCGTGAATAGTATTCACAACCTCAACAATAAACTTAATACCCTCTCCCACTAAATTCTCACTCACCTCATAAACGATTTTGAACATTGAACCTTTATTATACCAATTGGCGGACAGTCTCCACAATTGAATATTATCGACATACGAGGAATATTTTACAATTTTCGGGACATTCCCATTCGCATTGTCCATACCAAAATGAATATTCGTCCACATCCATACATACATAATAGTAGACAGGCAGCGAGGTGAGACATGAGGAGACGATCTTTTAATAAGTTTTCGATGGTTATGATAGGGATCGCGATTTTGTTGTTTATCATCGTCATGATTAGGATGTTATTTGGGCTCGGCGGGGAAGATCCAACTGATGCCGTTCATGCTTTTTATCAGTTCGAGCAGGAAGGTGATTTTGGCAGCGCGTGGGAGCTGTTTCATCCAGTTATGCAGGAACGCTTCCCAAAAAATGCATATGTGACAGAGCGTTCACATATTTATATGAGCCATTACGGTGTATCCACCTTTGCGTTTGAACTTGGTGAGGAAGAAGAGGTTAAAGGCTGGAAAATGGAGAAGGGCGGCAAAGGCTTCTCCACTGTCTGCCGGGTGGAGGTACAGCAAACGTTTAAAAGTAAGTTTGGGAAGTTTAAGGTTATTCAGAATGTGTTTGTTGTTAAAGACAAGGAAGAATGGAAGATTGCCTGGCAATTTGAATAAAGGAGAATGGGGAAAGTTCCCAACACAAAAAATCCTGCACTTCGCTTATAAGAAGTGCAGGATTTTTTGTTCTATAGTCTGTCTTACATGCTATTAAATAAAAAGAACATACCTATTCCAAATAAAATAATAAATAGTATGATAAGTAAAACGGAGATGACAAAGATAATCCATCCAGCAACTTTGCGGCCTGTACGAATTAAATAAATACCGAGAACAATTGGTCCAAAGATGAACCCCAAAATTCCCCAGAGCCATGGATTTTTGTTATGCTTCGGTGCATCAATGGCTAAGTAGATCGCAATGGCAATCGAGACAATAAAGCCAAAAGAAAATTCCACCTTAATCCCTCCCTAAATCAATCATCCCTTAAGGATATGACGTTCTGCTCGTTTTATTCTGAATAACTATATCATAGCCTTTCCCTTTAGTATATGTCCCTAATCCTATAGATTATTTCTTTCTTATTTAAAAATGCAGCCGATTTTTACGAAATCCTGGACATTCAGCGTAAACGAGAACTGATTCGGCTTTGAATAGATTAACTGTGAATTTTGGATAGGATCTTTGAAAAAATTATGAAAACCTTAATGAAGGACATATCCTCGGTAGAACAGGATGAAATGTCGAATAGGAAGCATGAAAAGGACAATACGAATGGAGATAAGGGGAGAAATGTTCAGTAGGAAGCTTGTAAAGGGCAGTACGCCTGCAGAGAAGGAGAGGAATGTCCAATAGGAAGCATGAAAAGGACAATACGAATGGAAAGAGGGAGGGAAGTGTCCAATAGGAAGCATGAAAAGGACAATACGCCCTGAAAGAGGGAGGGAAGTGTCCAGTAGGAAGCATGAAAAGGACAATATTGCCTGGAAGGAAGGAGAGGAATGTGTCCAATAGGAAGGATGAAAAGGGCAATACGCCTGAAGAGAAGAAGGGAAATGTCCAATAGCCCCATCTACAGGACATCCCCCGTCTAATCCATGGAAATATTCCTCGTTAAAATCCCCAGTAAAGACCATTCCACTCAACGAATTTCATAAATAAACTCCACCATAACCATAAGACACAAAAACGATAAAAAAACAGCCCAATAGCAAGCTAATTGGGCTGTTAATACGTAATTATTTTTATTTTAAGATTTTAAGCCGAACAAGTTACGAACCTTTTTAGCTTACTCTGCACTAGCCGTATTTGTGGAAATTTCCAGATGCTCTTTCAACTGATTAGATAGAGCCGTGCGTTCTTCTTCTGGAACGATGTAATAATAAATTCCATCGATTTTATCACCTGAGCCATTAACTTGGAATTGCTCAAGGTTTTGGCTTGCTGCTTTATAGTTCGCTTGGATATCCCACATTTGGTCAAATGTCAGGTTTGTTGTGACATTGTCACGGACAACGCCGAACATGTCACCGAATTTTGTAATGGATGAAACATTTGCACCCTTTTTGATAACTGCTTCAATTACCTGACGCTGGCGATCCTGACGGCCGAAGTCACCGCGTGGATCGTCATAACGCATTCTTGAGTAAGCCAATGCCTTTTTACCGTCTAATGAAATCTTGCCTTTTTGGAAATGATATCCCTCATACGTAAAATCAAGTGTATTATTTACTTCAACACCGCCAACAGCATCAACTGTATCTTTAAAGCTTTCCATGTTGATTTTCACAAAGTAATCAACTGGAATATCGAGGAAATTCTCAACCGTATTAATCGCCATTTCTGTGCCGCCAAATGCGTAAGCATGGTTGATTTTATCCTGTGTTCCTTTGCCTACAATTTCCGTTCTAGTGTCACGCGGAATGCTGACCATTTGCGTTGAGTTTGTATTTGGATTGACTGTCATTAAGATTAAAGAGTCTGAGCGGCCGCGATCGCCTTTACGTTCATCAACACCCATTAATAAAATTGAAATGGGATCTTTCTCAGTGAATTGTACTTCTTCCGTACGCTTTTCAGATTTTTCGCGGTTTAGATCTTCATGAATGCTTGCGACTGTGTCTGCAGCAGATTTATATAGATAAAATGCATATCCGCCAGTACCGAGGATAAGCAAACCGATAATGCTAAGAGCAATAAATAGAAACTTTTTCTTTTTCGTCTTCTTTTTTGTTTCCCTCATATCTATTTCATCCTTTTTCAATTTAATGTAAATCGCCCTGCTATAAAGATTATAGTTCTCTCTTCCTATTATCACAATCTTTTTTTGTAAAAAATTGTTTCCAATTATCCTATCTTAACTTCCCTTTAAAGCTAAGATGGGAGGGTGGTGATCGCTTGTCTATAAAGCTCTGACAGAGGTTTATAGACAAGTCATGCGAGAGACATACCGCTCTGGAGATATAAGCATGCTAAGACTCGCTTATTAGACGATTAGCCCATAAAAAAGGTTTCACTTCTTGCCAAAAAATTATCGATCAGAATTTCTTACTTCCCTTAACATTCTCTTTCATTAAACCGAAATAATAATAAAAGAAAAAATAGGTTTGTAAGGAGTTTTCCAAATGGTAGGTTATGAGTTAACCATGCATTTACAGCAAATAGACAATCAGCTGACTAAATTGATGAAAAGCTATCAAGACTACCAGTCTATGAATAAGCAGCAGGTGCCAACAATATCGTTCATTCGTCATTTTCTTAATGCAGCAGGCATTACCTTTATTATAATTGCTGTCACCTATGCAATCAGTTTATTTTTCGAGAATGCCAAAGCCTTTATTCCGTATATTGCCCTTGGCCAATCAATTCTTGCTATTAGCATTTACATCATTTTTGCCGTTAAGCTTCAAGAAGGTCAGGCCAATCGTTCAGAGCTTTGGCATCAATCTCAGACGGCTAATTCAATTTATGAACTTGACCAGCAACGCTTTGAAATTTTACAGGAGCTTGCGGCGTCATCCATCCCTCAGAACTATGTAACACCTACTGCGATAAAGAGGATGTCTCAGCTTGTAAAAAGCGGCAAGTGTATGACAATCGATGAATGTTTGGCACGGCTCAGCCAAGAAACAGGCTCGCAAAAGCATAAAGAAGAGGTCAATTTGATCCAATACTTACAAACGATTTCCTATCATTAAATGGAAACCATTTTCTTTTTGCCGTTAAGAAAATATTCTACGTAGTGGCCAATTTTAAGAATAAAGGATAAGAGCAATTTCTCATTGTGCTTCGCCAGTCGGCTGATTTTTCTTAGAAATAGTTTGTAGATTAGCAGTTTTTATGTATAATTTTAGATAGAAAAATGTCGATAATTGGGGGATATCAATGTGAAAAAGCTTCTTGTCATCGTCACACTGATTGTTTGTGGGGCGGCGATTATTTTTGGCAATATCCATTGGAAAAATAAAATATCTGCACATGGTGAGAAAGAAAAAAGTAACAGTGCAGCTGTATTAACTGAAGAAGAGTCTAACACAGGTAATGATACATATTTATATTCTAAAAATTTACCAGAGCATTTGCAAAAGAAAATCGCAGAGGCGGCAAATACCGGAAAACCGGTAAAACTTGTTATCTACGGTACATCCAGTGAAAAAGGAGCATGGTCAGAGTCATTTAGCAAGGAGCTTCAAGCTGCATACGGGGAAGATGTATTTGCGGTAACGGTTCTTTCGACAGGTGACAAAACGACGCGAGATCTTGTTAACGATGATTCATTTGAGCAAGTAAACGAGCTGCAGCCTGATATTCTCTTGTTTGAACCTTCAATGTTGAAGGACAACGGTGTTGTAGGAATTAGTAATACGTTAGAAAATATACAAACCATGATTGCCTCTTGGAAAGCGGCAAATCAGAATATGACCTTGATGATCCAGCCTCCTAATCCATTATACTCTGCAACGTATTATCCAAAAGAAGTAGCTCAACTGCAGGACTACTCAGCAGAGAACAAAATCATCTATTTAAATCATTGGGAGAATTGGCCGGATTTAGAGGACGTTAAGATGGAAGAATATTTAACGGAAGATAATAAAGCCAATGAAAACGGAAATAAAATCTGGGCGGACTATTTAAAGGAATACTTTATTGCTAAGTAGACGGTGATACATTCATCGTCTTTTTTTATGCTTAAAACAAAAGAGGAATTGAGTTAAAAGTTAAAATGGCAATAAATTCTTTTGTTGTAGGTATTTTGACAGGTGAAAAAAATAACATAATTCGCCAATATTTTCAAGCAAACTATTTATTCCTCTTGTTAAATTTTGCTATAGTAGGAGTAGGAATCTATTAATCTAGGGGGGTACATGTTGAACTTTAAATTATTTGTCGTGATCGTCACATTATTATCGGTCATCAGTTTTCAAGGAAAGACAGCGTCAGCTTCCGAAAGTCTTTGTGGTTACACACCTGTAAAAGGGAAAAATCCCACATTCCAGCAGGTGAATTGTTTACTTACAACCATTTCTGAACAATATGGAGTGCCGCCTGAAATCGCTAAGGCAGTAGCGACTGAGGAAAATGGAGAGTGGAAGCAATTCAAGAGTGATGGTGAGCCAATCGAAACTACTGACGGCGGAATAGGCATTATGCAATTGACTACCTATGATCCCGCTCTTGAGGAGAAAATAAAATATAATGCGATTGGTAACATTCAAGAAGGAATGAAACGGTTAGCGGAAAACTTTTATTCCAGGACAGATTTACCAAAAATCAATAACCATTCCCCAGAGAAGCTTGAAAGCTGGTATTTTGCGATCATGGCTTACAATGGAACGAAGCCGGTAAATAGTCCTCTTCAAAAATGCACAAATTCAGAGATTACAAGAAATACAAATGCATACCAAGAGCGTGTCTATGCAAACTTAGAGCAAGATTATGAGTTATCAACAAAGGTTGACCAGCTGCCATTTAAAGCGCAAGACTTTCAATATACTTGCGGTTCTAGTGAGAATATCAAATTTCAAACAAAGCAATACAATCTAACAGATTCATTAACAGTCTCTAAAGAATTCCATCTCCAAACAAATGATTATATTGAAGCAACGCTCGATACAAAATTACGAGAAAAACCTACAACTGGCAACGGGGATATTTTAAGTCCGGTTGTACGTAATATTAGTAAGAATACAATCATGAATGTACAAGGCCAACTTGCTTATGATGAAGTAAGCGACCGTGCAAATCGATTTGCTTGGGTCCCTGTAAAAATCGGCAGACAACAAGGCTTTGTTGCTTCTAAATATATTAATCGTATAGGTTCGCGGATTTCTGGAGCTGACCGCTATAAAACAGCCGTGCAAATCTCTAAGACCGGTTGGGATCATGCGGACACGGTTATTTTAGCAAGAGGAGATATGTTCCCTGATGCTCTTGCAGGCGGCCCGTTGGCTTATAAATATGATGCACCGATTCTTTTAACGCATAATAATAGGTTAACCACTGCAACAAAGGAAGAAATCAAACGTCTCCAAGCAAATAACATCATTATACTAGGCGGCGAAGTTGCGATTACCAAGGATGTTGAGGATGCCATCAAGACAGAACTAAATCTGCCTGTCAAAAGGATCTCCGGCAGCAATCGTTTTGAAACGTCAGTTAAAATTGCCCAAGAGCTTGGCGGCAATTTTGAAAAAGCGATTCTTGCCTATGGAAGGGATTATCCTGATGCATTAGCGGCTGCACCGTATGCTGCTCGACACGGCTATCCAATTTTGTTAACAGATACAGAGAAACTTTCGGCCCGTGTGAGCCAAGTTCTTTCAACTGTTGATGAAACGATCATCGTAGGCGGTACAAGTGTGATTAGTCCAGTGATTGAGAATCAATTAGACAATTCACAAAGGCTAAGCGGTAAAAATCGCTTTGGTACAGCTGTTGAGATTTTAAACGGCTTATCCCTAGACCAAAGTAAGATTTTCTTTACGAATGGCCGTAACTTTGCAGACGCTCTTACAGGCTCTGTTTTAGCTGCAAAGTATAATGCACCTTTATTACTAGTTGAAAATGATAGCATCCCATCCATTGTCTCTGGAAATATTAATGGATTAGAGCATTTTTATCTGCTAGGCGGGAATGTCGCCATATCGGAATCGCTAATCCCTTCTTTTCAAAGCTTAATACATTAAACTCGCAACATGAGGCTGTTTCAAAAGGGTCTGATCCTTTGATTTAGCCTCATGTTTTTTTGATTTATAGAAAATGTATTTTTTGATGTCTTTGAAAGGATCAAATGATTTAAACTATAGTAAAGCGCTAATACACCAGTTCCGAAGCAGGGTGTGCAAGAGCAGTCATGTCGATTAACGTTAAGCTTTTGACTGCCGGCATCTTGTCCCTCTAGAATCTGACTATTTTCAATTTAAGGCACATGCACTTTTGTTCGAGGGTAAGGAAGGACGGACTCATACAATTACTACGTTTTGGTGTCTAGTTCCAAGCGGCATCGGCTCGGGTAAAAAGAAATGCTTAGCGCCTTATCATTCTTTATAGAAAATTAACGTATCCTTAACTTTTCTATTGATAAAATACAATAAAATGAATATATGTAGGTAAGGAGAGAAAGAGTTTGTACTCCTGCTCATTATATGAACGATGAAATAGCCCTTTACATGGCAAGGGGCATAAAAACGAAACCAACATTCAAGGAGGAGTATCTATGCAAATTAAAAAAGCCATTATTCCTGCTGCAGGGCTTGGGACGAGATTTTTACCTGCTACGAAAGCACAGCCCAAGGAGATGCTTCCAATTGTTGATAAGCCGACCATTCAATATATTATCGAGGAAGCTGTAGCTTCGGGTATTGAAGACATCTTAATCGTAAGTGGTCGCGGCAAGCGGGCAATTGAAGATCATTTTGATAAATCATATGAACTTGAAGAAACATTAGCCAGCAAAGAAAAATGGGATATCCTCGAGGAAGTTCAGCGGATATCAGAACTTGCTAATATCCATTATATACGCCAAAAAGAGCCAAAAGGTCTTGGACATGCTATCTTTTGTGCGAGACGATTCATAGGCAATGAGCCTTTCGCTGTTATGCTTGGAGATGACATTGTTCAAACGAACGGATCAGACCCTTGCTTAAAGCAGCTGATCAATGTTTTTCACCAATTTGAGCAAGCGGTTGTAGGAGTACAAAAGGTTGATCAAGCAGATGTATCCAAATACGGAATCGTCAGCTATGATGAGGATTCTTTGCAAGAAAGAATATATCGCATCGAAGATTTGATCGAAAAACCTAGTCTTGATAAAGCACCATCAAATAGCGCCATCATGGGAAGGTATATCTTAACTCCGGAAATTTTAGATATATTGGAGCATCAAGCCCCAGGTGCAGGCGGTGAAATTCAATTAACAGATGCATTGAAGGCATTATTAAAGAGACAAAGCATCCTAGCCTATCATTTTAATGGCAACAGATATGATGTTGGAGATAAGTTTGGTTTCATCAAAGCTACCATCGACTTTGCGCTGGAAAGAGATGAATTGAAAAATGACTTGCTTGACTATTTAAGTAAAATTCTGAATCAAGAGGAATATTTGAATCGCTAAAATACAAGGAGGCAAATCCCTTGAAAGTAACGGTTGCGGGTACTGGTTATGTCGGGTTGGTAACGGGAGTATGTTTAGCTGAAATTGGGCATGACGTGATAGGTATTGATATAAATGAAGAAAAAATACAGCTGTTGAAAAAGGGCAAATCTCCAATCTATGAACCGGGTCTTGAGGATCTGCTTGAAAAAAATGTAAGAAACGGGAGTCTGTATTTTACAACCTCGCCAAAAGAGGCATATGCTGAAAGAGAAGTCATTATTATTGCCGTTGGCACGCCTGAAAATAGAGATGGTTCAGCAAATTTATTCTATATAGAAGATGTAGTAAGGGATATAGGTGAGAATATAACAGATCATGTGATTGTAACCATTAAAAGCACGGTTCCAGTTGGGACAAATCATCGTGTGAAAAGGTTACTTTATCAAGATAAATTGCCCCATCTCCTGGTAGAAGTGGTTTCCAATCCTGAGTTCTTGAGGGAAGGTTCTGCTATTCAGGATACGTTTAAAGGAGACCGGATTGTGATTGGATCTGCCAGCCAGCATGCCGGTGATGTCATTGAAGAGATGTATAAACCCTTTAACATTCCCATTGTAAGAACGGATATTAAAAGCTCGGAAATGATTAAGTATGCATCTAATGCATTCCTCGCAACGAAAATCAGTTTTATTAATGAAATAGCGAATATTTGCGAAAAGCTTGGCGCAAATATTGAGGATGTCGCAAAAGGAATCGGCCTTGATAGCAGAATCGGGGATAAATTCCTTCAAGCCGGATTAGGCTATGGCGGGTCGTGCTTTCCAAAGGACACAAAAGCTTTAGTGCAGCTTGCGGGAAATGTTAAGCATGATTTTGCGCTCCTGGAATCTGTTATAAAGGTGAACAATCATCAGCCCCTTTTATTGCTGAAAAAAGCGGAGGATATCGTTGGTGATTTATATGGAAAGAAAGCGGCCTTATTAGGTCTGGCCTTTAAACCGAATACAGATGATGTTAGAGAATCAGCATCACTAGTGCTGGCAAAGGAATTGGTAAAAAAAGGCTCTATTGTGACTGTCTATGATCCAATTGCCCTTGAAAATGCAAAAAAAGTTCTGGGTGATCGTGTCATTTATTGCACATCAATTGATGAGGCGATACTTGGAGCCGATCTAACCTTTATTGGCACTGAATGGCAAGAGATGATCGAATATCCTGTTGAAAACTATAAAAAGCTGATGAAAAGTCCAAGAGTATTTGACGGAAGAAATTGTTATTCACTTTCAGAAATGGAAAGCAATGAAATACTTTACGTTTCCATTGGACGAAAAGCCATTCTGCAGCAGACAAATCATGTTAGTGGTTAATCTATGTTGTAGAGCAGAGATAGAAGGAGGAAGACTCAAATTATCTTTTTTGAGTCTTCCTCTTTTTTGTTTGGCTGTTTTCGCAAATCAAAGTTAATTGTTGTGAGAGGAGGCTCGTTTCCGCGGGGAGAGCGGTTAGTTTCCTCGAGGTATACGCCTGTATAAGTCTCACTTGTCCCGCTGCTCTAAGCAGGAGGTAACCAGTTCTAATCAAAACGAAACCATTCTTCGTCAAATGAATCTGTTTAAAACAACAATAACTTAGAATAGGTCAATTTTTTAAAAAGAAATTTTCTTTTTATCCTAAACTTTCCCCCTAGTAAGCCGATAATAAAAAATGAGATTAATAGATTTACATAATGGTCCTTTCGATTTACTAAAGGTTGGTGTGCCAACCATCCCTATTATGTTTTGGGAATTAAACAACATGGAGGCAGCAAATGAATAAACAAATGTTCACTTGGTTTTTAGCGGTTATGCTGCTGGTGATTGCTTGGCCAAGCCTTGATTCAGCACATAAGGCGGAAGCGTCTGAGACCTATTTTACCTACTATGCAAAAAATGATTTTGTGGCCAACACGGGCCGCGGCACACATTATCCATCAGCAGGAAGGGTGTCTTTCCAAACAGCTTTTTTAGTGAAGAAAGGCAGTATTGTGAATGGCTGGGCGGAAATGAAGTTAAATGGAAAAAAGGCGTATGTTGATTCCAGCAATATCGTAAATCGAAAACCAGCTCAGCCCGTCTATTTCCAGTACTATGCAAGACAACCGGTTAGCTTCTATGAAAGCCGCGATCTTCGCACTAAAAGATATGGATCGATTGCGGAAGATGCCATTGTTCAAGTTGCAAAGGGAACGGTTTTGAATGATTGGGTAGAAATCAGATTTAAAGGTAAGAAATACTATGTTGAATATGATCAGCTTACCCCTAGAGCACCTATCTATTTTACCTATTACGCAACAAAAACTTTCACCTTATATAAATGAAAGAAAAACAACGACACCAAAAGTAAATGTACTGGATGAAGCTGTTGTAAAAGTGAAAAAGGGCAGTGTCTTCAATGGCTGGAGCCGAATTGAATACAATGGGATTAAAGGGTATGCCCCTTACAGTTATATAACGAAGGAAAAACCAGGCTTTTTTATCTATTATGCAAATAAATCAACGAATATTTACTCAGCAAATACGACAAATTCCAGTCGTTTAGGTACGCTTAGTAAAAATGAACCTGTTAAAATTCAAATCGGCGGCATAAACAATGGCTGGGCCATTGTCTCTGACTTTAAGGGTGAGCCGGGGTATATTAAAGCAGCGGATATTGTTAACAAGCCTTATTATTATGCAAGGGAAAGCTTAGTATTACGCTCACAAAAAAGCACGAATGCGAAAAGTATCTTAACAATCCCACAGGGCAAGAGAGGTTGCTGTCCTTAATCGAAATGAATTATTTGAGGATTGGGTAAACGTAAGGTACAACGGGAAATCAGGTTATGTTTTCAGCCGTTACTTAACATTGGAACGCACGGCAAAGGAAACACCTTTAAATAAAACGATTGTCATCGACCCTGGTCACGGCGGTGAGGACCCCGGGGCAATAGGGAACGGGCTGAGAGAATCTGATGTGAACCTTGCCGTTGGGAAAAAAGTAACGGGAAAGCTTGAAGAAATGGGTTACGAAGTTCATATGACACGAACAGAAGATGTTTATTTAGCTCTCAATGAGAGAACAGAATTTGCCTACAGCTTTAGTCCGGGGGTTTTTGTTAGTTTACATATGAACTCCTTTTCCAATCCTGATGTAGATGGTACAGAGATTTACTCTACTGATGGCGTCGAATCGTTAACTCCTGCAGAGAAATCTGACAGTGACAAATTGGCTTCCTTTATCCAGTCAAGGCTGCTTGAAGCTCTTGATACTGATGATCGTGGCGCAAAACAAAATGATTTTTATGTGATTGATAAAAACTATACCAGGTCTGTATTGATTGAAATGGGCTTTATCTCAAATCCAGAGGATGCAGCTATTTTTAAAACAGCTGAAGGGCAGGATGAAGCGGCTGCGGCCATTGCACAAGGAATACATGATTTTTATAAATGGAAGAGCAATAAGTAGGATTGATCATCAAGCTAGCTGTCGTTTTGAACGATGCTAGCTTTTTTCTATAAAAGTACAACTTTTTTATGGTTGTTGAAGTTAGACAATTTTCGATATAATAAATGGAGTCTAAAAGGGGAATTCAAATATAAATTATTGCAAAGTCTATACATAAAGATTTTTGTACAATAAATTGGAGGAGTTATCTTGGGAAATCTTATTATAGATCGTGTAAATGAAGCTTACTATGGAGTTTTAGGGGCTGATTTTAGTAAAAAAACGAGGGAAAGAATCAATTGGATTGTTACTCATGTCGAAGGAAACAAGATTTTAGATATCGGATGTTCTCAGGGAATCAACGCAATTTTATTGGGACGTGAAGGCAAAAAGGTTGATGGAATCGATATTTCGAGCGATGCAATCGAATATGCAAAAGAAGAACTTAAAAAAGAACATCCATCGGTTCAACAGTCTGTTACCTTCCGGGTTAGCAATTTTATGACTGATCATGAAATCGATTCTGATTATGATACGGTTCTCCTAACAGAGGTTATTGAGCATATAAGCGATCCTGATTCGTTTTTAGAAAAGGTTAGTAAGCATATTAAGCCTGGCGGGAAATTAATTGTGACGGTACCGTTTGGTATTAATGACTTTATTGATCATAAAAGAACCTATTTTTATTCTTTGTTAGCGGAGCAATTAAAAGGACATTTTTCTATTGAGTCTTTTACATATCTTGGGAAGTGGACCGGGGTTATATGCAAGGCTACATCAGAGGAAGGTGCGCCATTATATACGGCTCAAGACGTTCAAAATCTAGAAAAAGCGTTCTATGATGTGGAAAGAGAGTATCTGGATCGCATTGAAAACTACATGAAGGAACTAAATAAGTATAAAAATGAGCATCAGGAATTATTGAAGGACAAAGAAGAGCTTGAAAAATTAAAAATAGTACATGAATCCTTACTAGAAGATCGCCAGGAAAAGGAAGAGCTCGTACGTCAACTGCAGATTGAAACAGTTGAATTATTAAATAAAGAAGAAGATGCATTAAAGGATGCTCTAATAAAGTCAAATAAAATTGAAGATATGAGTAAACAAATCAATTTACTCGAACATCGTTATAAGGTGTTAAGAAGATCCCGTTTTGGACGGATTCAAATAAAATACTGGGAGCTAAAGAAAAAAATTGCTGGAAGAGGTAAAAAATAATGCTGAAACAAGAAATAGTTAAGCGTTTAGAAAAGGTAAGACAAATTCGTGCTCAAAAATTGGGATACGAATCGATAGAAGAGGGTGTTCGAAAGAAAGAAAATCCTCTATATGAAAAAGGGATCAGTATCATTTTGCCAACTTATAAAGGGGAAAATGTTATTATAAAATGTTTGGAATCGTTAGCAAATCAGACTTTAGATGCATCATTATTTGAAGTGATTGTCATTATAAATGGAGAAAAAGACCGTACAGAGGAATTAATTAATCAATTTATTGCTGAACGGAAATTGGAAAATATTAAGGTGGTTATTCTCGAAGAAGCCGGTGCGTCGATTGCACGAAATAAGGGAATTATGATGGCGAGCCGCCAATTTTGTACGTTTATTGATGATGATGACTACGTTTCAAGTAACTTCTTGGAGGAAATGTATTACTTAGCAGACCAAAACACAGTCGTTATCTCACAAATTTTTAATGTTGAGGAAGATGGGAAAATCCAGGCCTCTAATCCAATTAATAGGCAAATCTTAAAATCCGTTATTAGCAAACATAGTCCATATGATAAGCTTTACACGGTGTTGACACTTAATGCCTGCAAGCTCATCCCAACTTTGTATGTACAAAAATACAAATATGACGAAAGTCTTCATAGCGGCGAAGATGTCGTCTTTTTCACAGAGCTAGCTGTAAAAAATGATCTGCAGTATGTAGTGGCTCCTGTGACCAAAAAAGTTGTATACTACCGAACCTTAAGAGAAAATTCTATCTCAAGACAAGCCATGACGTTTGATTTTAACGTAAATCAACGGCTGGAATGTATTGCAAAGCTGAATGAATTACTGTCACTAGATTATATATCGCCTATAAAACGAAAATTTATACAGCGTAAAATAAATGCTCAAAGTTCCTTTATTCAAAGCTATTACGAAGAACATAAAGATGAATATGACCAAATTATAAATGCTATAACAAACAAAAAATTCATTTATTTTCCGTATAATTTATTAAACCATGATAGGGTAGAACAATTAGTTGTATCTTATTGTTTTCCGCCATATAATGACACAGCAGGAAATGTTATGGCAAAGCGCATGAGGGAATCAGGAAAAGTATCGGATGTTATTTATAATATGATGGATAAAGTGCGAAACAAAAATGTGTCTTTAAACCAAATGGTTGATGACTTAATTAACGTTCGCTTGCCGATCAATTCACCTTCCAGTTTTTCTCATTGGGCGCATATCAGAAAATTTGTCGATTTGGGTATGGAAGGCGCAGAAGAATTAGTTGAAAAAAATGGCGTGCATAAGCAGGTCTTCAGCCGTGCTATGTGGGCAGCCTCTCACTTTTTAGCTTATGAGTATAAAATGAAATACCCTCAATCGAAATGGATTGCAGAGTTTTCAGATCCATTAATTTATGATATTGAAGCGAAGAAACGAGTTGTCGATATCACAGAACCGGCTTATGTGAAAAAACTTGAAGCAGCTGTAAAAAAGGCAGGATACCCATCTCCAAACGATAATAGTCTGTTCCTCTGGTGTGAATATTTGCCTTATATTTTTGCTGACGAATTGATTTTTACAAATAAGAATCAATTTCAATATATGATGGACATGTTTCCAATTGAAGAAGTTAAACCGCTTATTCAACAAAAAGCGATTATTGAGCCACACCCGACACTTCCAGAAAAGTATTATCATATGGAAGAGTTTGAGTACCCATTGTTATCTGATGAGCATGTAAATGTCGCGTATTTTGGAAATTTCTACAGTAAAAGAAATCTCAATGATTTATTTGATGGATTAAAAGAAGCAACAGGTGAGGTTAAGGATCGAGTTCTTATTCATGTCTTTACCTCAAAACCGGGAGAACTGGAAGATCAACTAAAAAATGATCCGCTGGAAGACTCAATTATCGTAAATGGGTTTGTTGATTTCTACCCATTTTTAAATTTATGTACGAAATTTGATTGCTTAGTTGTTAATGATTCAACGACAAAAGACAATAAACCAATTAATCCATATTTGCCTTCAAAACTAAGTGATTATAAAGGAAGCGGAACAGATATTTGGGGAGTTTATGAAGAAGGAAGCATCCTAAGTCAAAGTGAGAATATCACATATCTGTCTCCTCTTAATGATGCGAAAGAAGCTGCAAAGGTTTTTGAAAAGATGGTGTTGAAAAAATTTCCCGGCTAATCCATTTACTGTGGAAAGAGAAGGAATAATCGTTTTCTCTATACTGTAAGGTATTTTGAAAGGAGCAGATTTAAATGGAAACAACAATTGATCAAAAAGTTAGTGTGGATAAAGAAGAATATGAAAGAGTGAATAAGCTTGTTGATCGTCTTATTGAAGATAAAAAAGAAATGGAAACGGAATTTAAACAAATTATATCTGCCATTCTAAATGAAATTGAAGCAAAGGATAAAGCTGTGGTCGATGATGGGAAAGTATCAGCTTCATTACAGGAAAAAATAAGACAGCAAGAACAAACAATTAATGATCTGCAAAAACGATTATCCAAATTGCAAAATTCGAAATTGGGAAAATTGCAAATGAAATATTGGGAACTTAGAAAGAGAAAAAGGTAAGTTTATGAAATCACATGTTTTGTATCGTTATCGTTATGACAGGAGGGGAACGTATGTTGAAAAGTGAACCAGTTGAAGTGAACCATTATGTAGATAAGTGGCCAAAATATACAGATTCAACATACAAGGTTTCAATAGAGAATGCGGATGATTTAACCATTAAGGTTCAACAGGTAAACAAGGATGCACGGCCACTTATTATTTATTATGATCATAATAAAGCTGTGAACACAAAGTTGAATTCAGCATTCACATACGTGGCCAAAATTGATGGTGTAATCGATAATGGCTTACAAATCCAACAAGTGATCGTCGGTTATGACCAGAAAAAACAAAAAATCTATGTTCAATATAATCCATTAGGATGCGAGATGAACCTTAGTTTCCCTGAATCTGTTGTCAGCTATTCTTTAGGGATTCGGTTAACAGGAGCTGGAGAAGCGAAGCTATCCGAATTTACTGTATCGGCTTTTAATATGACGAATGAGGAAAGCAAAAAAGAACTATATTCTCGTTATCCAGAGGTTGACCATCTAATCATCACCAATGTTTATCCGGAAAAAAATACGTATTATCAAAACATGTTTATTCATAAACGGGTTTTAGGCTATAAAGAACAAGGCATTAACGTTGCAATCTATAGACTTAATACGTCACCTACCAGTGTGGCTCATTATGAATTTGAAGGAATACCGGTGTTTATAGGCGGAGAAGATGTCCTGACAGGTTTATTGGATAGCAAGCCTTATAAAAAACTATTATTCCATTTCATTAATGAAAGAATGTATAGATCTGTTCGTAAATCAAAAGCGCGAAATACCCCTAAAATCGTATGGGTACACGGCTTTGAAACAACAAAATGGTATCGACGCTGGTTTAATTTTTACAATGACACAAAAGGTCTGCGTGAAAGCTTGGCGTATGCAGAAAGAAATCAGGAACAATTAGATTTTATGCATGACATCTATAATACAAAGGATGATCAAATAAAATTCATTTTTGTTTCTAATTGGTATAAAGAAAATGTTGCTGAAAAAGACACAAATAGTATTGTGAAGAATTATAGTATTATCCACAATATGATCGATGATGAATTATTTAATTATGTAGAGAAGTCTGAAGAACAAAGAAAAAAAATATTGACGATTCGGCCGTTTGCTTCACGAACATATGCAAATGATTTGACGGTTAAAGCAATACTAGCATTAAAGGATAGGCCGTTTTTTAATGAACTCGAATTTAATATATACGGCCAAGGTCCATTATTCGATGAAGTCGTAGCACCGATTCGCAATATTCCAAACGTACATCTTCATAATTATTTTTTATCTCAAGAGGAAATAGCTGAACAACATAAAAAGCATGGAATCTTTTTGTGTCCTTCCAGAATGGATTCTCAAGGAGTATCCTTAGGGGAGGCAATGTCAAGCGGACTAGTTCCAGTAACAAGCAGTGTATACGCCATTCCGGAATTTATCGATGATACATGCGGCTATTTAGCTCCAAAGGAAGATTACCTCGGTTTGGCAGATGCGATAGAGGATTTGTATCACAATCCGGAAACCTTTCTGGAAAAATCAGCAAATTCTGCAAGCCGTGTACGTAATCAGTGCGGGAAGAATAAGATGGTTCAGTCTGAATTAAATGAAATCATGGCATAGGCACATGCTCAGTTTGTGCCTGTTATGCAGTATAAGAAAGTATACAATTTTAACGTGGTACTTGTTTCCAGCTCAGACGCCATCGGCGAAGCACAGGATGTGCAAGTGCCGTCAAGAGATAATGCCGTCGCGTTTTTGACTGCCTCAAGGGTCTGGTTTTAGGCTTAGCGCCTTGCGCTTTTCTAAATGGTGCAGATAATTGACATGCTAGAAAGTAAGTTGTAATGTGGTAAGAGAATTGAAATTTAACATATTGGTATATACTGGAGGAAATGAAATATGAAGTTAGTCACAATTGGTCTTGGTTATATTGGCCTTCCGACTTCGATTATGTTTGCTAAGCATGGAGTTGACGTGCTAGGTGTTGATATTCAGCAAGATGTTATTGACTCATTAAACCAAGGTAAAATTCATATTGAAGAGCCTGGCTTACAGGAAGCTCTGGAAAATGTGATGGAATCCGGAAAATTTAAGGCTTCAACAACACCTGAAAAAGCAGACGTTTTTATTATCGCAGTACCAACCCCAAATAAAGATGATCAATATAAATCAGTTGATTTAAAATATGTATTAAGTGCAGTAGAAAATATTATTCCTTATCTTGAAAAGAATAATACAGTGATTGTTGAATCAACAATTGCGCCTCGTACAACAGATGACCATGTAAAACCGCTATTAGAAAAAGCCGGTTTCACAATTGGGGAAGACTTATTCCTTGTACACTGCCCAGAGCGCGTGCTTCCTGGTCAAATCATGCATGAATTGATTTATAATAACCGTATTATTGGCGGTGTAACCGAAGCTTGTAAAAAAGCTGGCGCAGATGTCTACCGTACATTTGTGCAAGGTGAATTGATTTTAACGGATGCAAAAACAGCGGAAATGTCAAAGCTGATGGAAAACACGTATCGCGATGTTAACATTTCATTAGCAAATGAACTGGTTAAAATTTGTACAAAGCTTGAAATTAACGCATTAGATGTTATTGAAATGGCCAATAAGCATCCGCGTGTAAACCTGCATCATCCAGGTCCTGGAGTTGGCGGACACTGTTTAGCTGTTGATCCATATTTTATTGTGGCGGAAGCACCTGAACAAGCAAAACTAATCTATCAGGCGAGAGATATTAACGTATCAATGCCTTCATTTGTTGTGGAGCATGCAGCGAAAATCCTCAATGGCTTTGAAGGGAAAAAAATCACGGTCTTTGGTCTTACGTATAAAGGAAATGTTGACGATGTCCGCGAGAGCCCGGCAATGGATATTTACGGCCACTTAAAGGCAGCCGGAGCAAATGTGATTGCATATGATCCTCATGTTAAAAAAGACTGGGTAGAACAAGACATGAAAGCAGCGGTAAAAGATTCAAGCTTAGTGTTGGTTCTAACTGACCATAATGAATTTAAATCAATTGAAAAAGATGATTTAAGCGGTATGGCCAAAAAACAAATTTTTGATACGAAGAATATTGTGAAAAATTATCCTGAAGACGTTGATTACATTAACTTTGGTAATCTTTATCAATATATTTGATTTAGTAAGATAGATAACATGAAATGATCCTTTGCGACCATAATATTTTATGGTCGTCTTTCTCTTTTTGGGCTCTTGAAAGCCAATTAAATAGGGAAGTTTAAACATATTGTGAACAGAATAAATCTATTGTTGGATAGGATAAGGATTCATTAAGTAAAAACTTGAAAGCAGTCTGAACTAAGTTTATTATTATAAGGATGCAACATTTTGTAGGTTAGGAGAACGTGTATGTTTATTGATACAATCAAAGCCATTAAAGCCAACAAGGATTTAATCTATCACTTGACTACTTCTGACTTTAAAGCTAATACTTCAAGAACCTATTTTGGTTTTTTATGGTGGATATTAGACCCAATTTTCTATATGGCGGTTTTTTACTTATTAGTTGTTGTCATACTTAAAAAAGGCAGTCCGGATTATCCGATCATTATTTTTACTGGATTAATTCCATTAAAATTTGTAACGGCTTGTCTTGTTGAAGGAACAAATGCGATATCATCAAAGGGAAATATCTTGCAGCAGGTTTATGTCCCCAAGATCATTTTCCTCATTGTCCGTCTATTAGTGAACTGTATTAAATATTTAATTAGTGTGGTCGTGTTGTTTATTTTCCTTGCGATTTATGGAATTGATTACACATGGAATGTCCTTTACTTCCCGTTGATTTTTATTGTAAATGCCTTCTGTTTGTTGGGAGTCATGATATTCCTTGCGCATCTGGGGGTATTTTTAAGGGATATTAAAAATATGATGCAGTATATTTCCAGGGTGCTTTTATACTTATCACCCGTGTTATTTGAAATGAGTGATGTACCAAAAAGCCTGGTGCCGGTCCTATATTTAAATCCGTTTACGACCTTTTTAGAATCTTATCGTGATGTGCTGATTTACGGAAGACCGCCAGAGTTTTTACCGTTATTTATCTTAACAATTGTTTCCGTGTTTATTTTATATTTGGGATTACGCTTGTTAAATAAAAATGAAAAAGAATATGCCAAGGTGATTTAATTGACTCAAAATATAATTGAAGTAAAAGATCTTTGGGTTTCGTATCCGGAGTTTACGGAAAAACCTTTAAAAAAGTTAATAAATCTTCATAAAAAAGATGATCGTTTTTGGGCATTAAAGGGTTTGAACTTTGAGGTTAAAAAAGGCGAAGTTCTTGGAATCATTGGGCGAAATGGATCCGGAAAGAGTACTCTGCTTAAACTGTTAAGCGGGTTGATCTCACCTGATAAAGGCGAATTTCTTATCCATGAAGAAGAGCATCCTGTTTTACTATCATTAGGTGCCGGGTTTCAGCCTGAATTGCCAGGAATTGAAAATATTTACCTGAACGGGCTGCTTCTTGGTCATAACAAGAAAACGATCGATGAAAAGATTGATGAAATCATTGAATTCTCTGAGCTTGGCGATTTTATTTATAAGCCGGTTAGAACCTATTCGGCAGGGATGAAATCAAGATTAGCTTTTGCCACAGCGATTTCATTAGACCCGGAAATCCTCCTTATTGATGAAGTATTAGGAGTAGGGGACACCGCTTTCCAACAAAAATGCAGACAAGCTATTATGGAGAAAATCAAACAAGACCGTACAGTGATTCTCGTCACCCATTCATCAAATCTTGTAAGATCAATTTGTGATCGGGTTGTATGGATTCACTTAGGTGAACAAAAAGCGGTCGGAGAGACAGGACCGATTGTAACTGAGTATGATCAATTTATGAAGAGCAGTGTTGCAAAATGAATATCTTAATGCTTTTGTATAAAGATATTCATTATGATGCAAGGGTCAAAAGAGAGGCTCTTGCATTAGCTGAGGCAGGCCATGTCATCTATCTCGCTTGTGTGAAGGAATACAATGAGCCTGCTCCTTTTTTACATGAAAACATTAAGCTTGTACATATCCAAATCACAGTGAAAAACATGAAGGCACAAATCTCACAGCATAAAGGAAAAAGCCAGAGAAAATCTGGCTTTAAAAGCATGCTGGTTTGGGCAGCGCGGAGGCCTGTTATAAAGATTGTAAAGGATTATCTGGCCTATTATGAGTTTTATAAAAAGGTAAAGCAATCTGTGCAGAAGATGGATATTGATGTTATCCATTGCCATGATTTAAACACACTATGGCAGGGCACCATGCTTGCCAAAGACTTTTCGGCAAAGCTGATCTATGATTCTCATGAAATCTTTAATGAAATGGCCGGTCGGAATCAGCTGGATCGATTTGTTGGCTATCGTATGGAAAAGAAGCTGTTTCGGAGGATCGATTATTTTGTAACAGTGAATGCTTATTTAAGAGATTATTTATTTGAGCGTAATGGGGAAAAACCATGTATTCTTATTCAAAACATCCCGATTGTTCATCAAAATCAGCTCGTACCCTCGAAAGTGCCTGAGTCGTGGACATTTCCTTTTCAAGCAGATGATCGTATTTTAATCTATCAGGGAGGCTTTTCTCCATATCGCGGCTTAGAGCTGATTATTCGTTCGATGAAACAGCTGCCTGATCACTATAAGCTGGTGTTAATAGGTTCAGGTATCCTAAAAGATCAACTGATCGAACTAGCTCACACTCTGGACCTTACGGATAAGGTTTTTTTCCATGACCAAGTACCATCAGAAGAATTAATCTACTATACACAGCAAGCACATATAGGACTTGTTATGTATGAAAAGATTTCTAAAAATAATTATTACTCGACACCAAATAAGATGTTTGAATATATCCAAGCAGGCATTCCTTGTGTTTCTTCAAATCACCCAGGGAAAGCTGTCGTCGTTGATCAGTATAAAACAGGTGTTTTAGCAGAAGAAACAACCGAAGGCATTGTTAATGGAATTAAAGAGGTTGTAAACCATTATTCTTTATATAAACAAAACTGTTTGGAAGCACAAAAGGTGTTAACGTGGGAAGATGAAAGCAAAAAATTAGTGGAGTTATACAAAAACATATAGGCATATACATGTATGGTTGTGGTGTTCAATAATGGCACCACCTTTTTTGTAACAAAAGTGAAATTTGTAGAATGATGTAGAATATGCTAATTTAGTTTAGAGAACGTATTAAAGGAGACATTAATATGGATCGCAAAATAAAAGTGATGACAATTTTTGGAACAAGGCCAGAAGCCATTAAAATGGCACCGCTTGTGTTAGAGCTTGAAAAGTATCCAGACGAAATTGATTCAATTGTAACTGTAACCGCACAGCATCGCCAAATGCTTGATCAAGTACTAGAATTATTCGACGTAACACCTGATCATGATTTGAACATTATGAAGGACCGTCAAACACTGACAGGAGTTACAGTGAAGGCGTTAGAAGGCTTAGATGATGTCATGAAGACGGTAAAACCTGATCTCGTTCTTGTCCATGGAGACACGACAACAACTTTTGTCGCGAGCTTGGCTGCCTTTTACAATCAAATCGCAGTGGGCCATGTTGAAGCTGGCTTACGTACTTGGAATAAATATTCTCCATTTCCGGAGGAGATCAATCGCCAAATTACAGGGGTTATAGCAGACCTTCACTTTTCTCCAACAAATGCAGCAGAACAAAACTTGCTGACAGAAAATAAAAAAGGTGAATCGATCTATGTGACAGGAAATACAGCGATTGATGCACTAAAAACAACAGTTAAAGATACATACTCTCATGAAATTCTTGATAAGATCGGTTCTGACAGAATGATCTTATTAACTGCTCATCGCAGGGAGAACTTGGGAGATCCAATGAGAAATATGTTCCGTGCGATTAAACGCCTTATTAATGAACATGATGATGTTCAAGTTGTCTACCCTGTACACTTGAATCCAGCTGTGCGTGAGGTAGCAGATGAAATCTTAGGAAATGACCCAAGAATCCATTTGATTGAACCATTAGGTGTTTATGATTTCCATAACTTTGCTTCAAGAGCCCACATTATCTTGACTGATTCCGGCGGCGTGCAAGAAGAGGCTCCGTCTCTTGGTGTTCCAGTTCTTGTTCTAAGGGATACAACAGAGCGTCCGGAAGGAATTGAAGCAGGCACATTAAAATTAGCAGGTACAGATGAGGAAACCATTTATAACCTGGCATATGAGCTGTTAAACAACAATGAAACATATGAAAGTATGTCAAAAGCATCCAATCCATATGGTGATGGCCAAGCCTCTAGACGAATTGTAGAAGCGATTCTTCATCACTTTGGCAAACGTATGGATAAACCGGAACCTTTTCATTCTTAAACAAAAGCGCACGCGCCTTGACAGCCTAAGGCAAAAATAAGACGGTCAGGAATAGAAAGACGTCCTTTGTCTGCGATTTCGGGGCCAGGCGCGCGAGCTAAGGCATGAAGGATGTTATGTTCAATATATAGTAAAAAAGACGACCATTTATTCATGAGATTTGGTCGTCTTTTTATGTAACTTCTGCTTCGTTGCATCCGTCAAATTGTTTAGGGCTTCAGATAGCTCCTCTGCCATTGTCTTTCGGTTAAAGGACATAAGCAGTTTATTCGGAAGTTCAGGTCTAATTTGTTGAAGCTTATCCTGCTGGCTTTGTGCATATATTAATACCCGCAGAAAGTCGGCTGTATTTTCCGGTTCGAAATAGAACCCAGCCTGATTTTTTTCAACGATTTCCCTTGCTTCACCATCTACACCTATTAAGACAGGAAGTGAAACAGCCATATAATCAAACACTTTTGAAGGGATTGTAATCTCAAATAAAGGATGCTTTTTTAAGCTGACAATGCCGATGTCTGCAGCATGATAGAATGCAGTGAGTTCATCCTTTTTTTTGCTATCGAGAAAAAGAATATTCTTTAATTGAGACACTTCAGCCTGTTGCTTTAGAGCTGCTTTTTCTACCCCTTCACCGATAAATAAGAAAAACACAGATGGATCATCCTTTAGCTGTTCGGCTGCAGCTATAACGGTTTGAAGACCTTGAGCAGCCCCGATATTGCCGGTATAAAGGACGAGAAATTTATCCTCTATGCCATATTCCTTTTTAATGGCAGGATCTTTTTTATACGGCTTTATGGAAGAGGGGTCAACACCATTTGGTATCACAATGATTTTCTGTTCAGGTATTCCCTGCTCAATTAGCCGTGATTTATATCCATTTGTGACGACTACAATTAAATCTGCCTTTTTGTATAGAAAAGTTTCAAGCTTTCTTGCAAGATTAAGCAGTTTTTTGTTATTGAATTGTCCGAGCAACTCGGCAAAGTCTACCCATAAATCACGTACCTCAAAAACAAATTTAGCGCGATGGATGCGACTTAAGAGGTAGCCGGTTACTCCCTGAAAAAGCTGCGGGGAGGTAGCATAAATAATATCCGGTTTTTTCGCCAGCAATCCGCTAAAGGTACTTGAAATCATAAATGATAGATAATTTGCAAGGCGTCTTATTGAGCTTGTTTTCGTATCTTTGATTCTAAAGGAACGATAGACCTTTAGGTCATTTATTGTTTCTTTTTTAAAAAGCTTATTAGTCGAACTAGAGTTTGGAAAAGACGTTAGCACGAGTAAATCATGGCCCAAGATCGATAGATTTTTACTCATATCATAAGCCCGGCCTTGTGCTGCGCCAATTTCCGGCGGGAAATGCTGTGTAATATAGACGATTTTCATATAAATTCCTTCCGATAAAAAATTAGAAATTGTCAATATAATAGTGTAAAGTATAAATGGAAAAGTTACAACTTTGATTACTAAAAGGAACTGATTAAATGAAAAAAATCTGTGTATTGACGACTGTTCATCATGCGTACGATGGACGTATTTACCATAAACAATGTAAATCATTAGCCAGGGCTGGCTATCATGTTACACTAGTTGCGCCTAGGCCGGAAAAAATAAATGAAAACGATACGATCGAGCTCATTCCAATTGAGAAGCCAAAAAAGGAATGGAAACGATTCTTTCGATCATTTTCTGTCTTAAAGCTTGCCAGAAAAACAGAGGCCGACTTGTATCACTTTCATGATCCGGAGCTATTGCCAGTTGGAGTTCTTTTAAGACTCTTTACTAAAAAACCAGTTATTTTCGATGTGCATGAGCATTATCCTAATGCAATCATGAGCAAAAAATATTTGAAGCCATGGCTTAAAAAACCGATCCGCGTTGCATATGAACTGATTGAAAAACTATGTATACCATTTTTAAGCGGTGTTATTTATACAACTGATGAGGTGGGTGAACGTTATCTTTCTTACAAATCATGCAAGATTGAAAACTATCCTTTACAAGAAATGTTCGTTACTGATGAAAAAAAACCTAAAAAAGATGATTATCTTTTATATTTAGGAGGAATAACACCTATTAGAGGGATAACTGAGTTAATAGATGGCTTCTCAAAAGTTTCTGCAAGCAACCCGGAAGCAAAGCTTCTGTTCGTTGGCAGTTTTGAATCACATTCCTATGAACAGTTTATTCATGATAAAGTCAAAGCTGAAGGGTTAGAAGATAAAATAGAATTCAAAGGCAAAGTACCTTATGAGCAAATTGAGCAATATCTATCAAGCGCTTCGGTCGGGATCATCCCTTACTTGCCAGTTCCCAATCATTTGGTCTGCTTGCCTAACAAGCTTTTCGAGTACATGGCTGCTGGTGTGGCTGTGATCGCGTCAGATTTTCCGCATTATAGGAAAGTGGTCGAATCTGCTAATAGCGGGCTTTTGGTTGATCCTGAAGAGCCTCAGTCTATCGCAAGGGCGATCAACACTCTATTAGAGGATAAAAATGTTACAAAAAAAATGGGAGATAACGGCAGAATAGCTTTTAGTGAGACGTATAATTGGAACTCTGAGGAAAAGAAATTGCTGACATTTTACAATGATATCTTGAAAAAATAGTAAATGTTTCAATTTTTAGGTCTATGAAATAGGTTTCAACCTGCCTGTTAATGCTAATACTTAAGAAATGTAATAAAACATTAAAAAAATAACAATTGAAAGTTTATAAATTTTTGCTATGATTGAGGAGATGTAAATTTCTCACACAAGTGGGTGGATATGATATGCATTCTTATATTGACTACATTATAGCCTTTATCCTTGCATTTGCTGTGGCTGTACTTGTTACACCATTAGTTAAAAGGCTGGCAATAAAAATCGGCGCAACTGATCAACCAAATGCTCGTAAAATTCATAAAGATATTATGCCGCGACTTGGTGGGCTTGCAATTTTTTGCGGAGTAGTTGCTGGTTTTCTTTATTTGCAACCACAATCCATCTATATGAAAGAGATTATTCTTGGGGCATTGATTATTTTAGTTGTCGGAATATTAGACGATAAATTCACTTTACAAGCAAAATATAAATTTGCAGGGCAGTTAATTGCTGCCATTGTTGTGGCATCATCAGGTCTCTTAATCGAGAAATTCACGATTCCATTTTTTGGAATGGTTGAGCTGAATGAATATATAAGCTTCCCGGTGACTGTGCTATGGATTGTGGCAGTCACAAATGCGATTAATTTAATAGATGGTCTCGATGGGTTAGCTGCAGGTGTTTCGACAATCGCAATGACGAGCATCCTGATTATGGCTTTTACTGATTATCAATTTTTAGTTGTCGCACTTTGCTTTATCTTAATCGGAAGCACATTAGGATTTCTTATCCATAATTTTTATCCGGCGAAGATCTTCATGGGAGATACAGGGGCATTATTTTTAGGATACTGCATCTCAATCATTTCGATGCTGGGCTTATTTAAAAACATCACGTTATTCAGCTTTATTATTCCGATTATCGTTTTAGCTGTACCTATTTTTGATACCATCTTTGCGATTATTAGGCGGGTGCTGAATAAGAAAAGCATCTCTGCTCCTGATAAATTGCATTTGCATTATTGTCTGGTAAATCTCGGTTTCAGTCATCGATCGGCAGTATTAGTTATTTATTTCTTTAGTGCATGCTTTGGCTTTTCAGCGATCATTTTCTCAAATGCAACACTTTGGATATCATTGCTTATTATGGTCATTCTCTTGATAGCCATACAATTTATTGCAGAAATAGTTGGTTTAATTGGGAAGAATCGCAAGCCGTTAATTAATTTCTTTAAACGATTAACAGCAGTAAAAAAACCGCAAAAAAACAATTAAATCTTATCATACAAAAACAGGGACGCCTTAGATAGGCGCCCCTGTTTTTTGTATTAATTGCTTTCATCTTCAGACGATGCTGCTGAATCAAACTCATTTTCATCCTCACTCGTATTGCTAGAAAGCTGGATTTCCAAATGGTTTTGTAATTCTGTTTGGACTTCTTCTACACTTTCATCTTCAGGGATCCAATAGGAAATGCCGTCAATATCTTCCCCTGCACCATCAAGCTTGATGGTTTCAATTTTGTTTGTGTTAAAGCCAGAGTATTTTTGATAAAAACCAAGAAGTTCAGATACCTTCATATTTGTTTCGACATTTTTACCAACTTCATCTGTTATCTGATCTACTTTAAAAAGGGTTCCAGCTGAAGCAATTTCATCAATAACCGCTTTTACCACCTCTTGCTGACGCTCATTACGGCCGATATCGCCCATTGGATCTTGGTAACGCATCCTTGCATAGGCAAGGGCGTGTCGTCCGTCTAACTCCATCGGCCCTTCTGTAAACTCGAGTTTTTCAGCTTTTGGATCATCACTGTTTTGCTCGAAATCAAACGGAACATTTACAGTAACACCGCCGACAATATCGACTATATTTTTAAAGCCATCAAAGTTTACAGTGGCATAATAATCGATTGGGATGTCCAAAAAGTCCTCAACCGTTTCAATGGTCAGCTCTTTACCGCCCTTCGAGTAAGAATGGTTGATTTTATCCCTTCCCTCATCAGGGATATCTACTCGTGTATCACGAGGAATACTTAAAAGCTTCATCGTTTGATCCTCAGGATTAAAGGTAGCAACCATTAAAGTATCTGATCGTCCGCCATTTCCGCCGCTTGAATAGTTTTCTACCCCTAAAAGCAGAATAGATACCGGGTCATTCGAGATGCTGACAGCTTGTTCACGTAATTTGGATTTTTCACGCCCAAGGTCGTCGTAGGATTCATTTGCCGCTTCAAATGTTTGATAAAACACATATCCTAAATACCCTCCCACACAAATTAATATCAGGAGAGCAAAAAACAACAGTCTTCTTAAAAATCGATTCTTTTTCTTTTTTGCTTTCTTCATCTGTTTTCTATTCATAAAATAAATTTCTCCTCAATCTAAATTTGAACAGTCTGTTCTAAATACGTAACCTCGCCTTCAGAAATCTTACTTTTCCCATTCGTCAGCTCGGTCATCCAGTCAATAAAGGAATCCTTTTTCTCTTCTTCTACATAGGTTTCCACTTCAACATCATTTAAATAATGTATATCCTTTATTAAAAATGTGGAAGAACGCAATTCATTTTCCACTTTTCCTAACCATGTATAATCAATCTTTGTGTGAATGACGCGCATAAGCTTTCGTTCAACAATCCCAATCTCACGTAATCCTTCGGAAACTGATTTTCCGTATGCGCGTATTAAACCGCCGGTTCCAAGCTTAATCCCGCCAAAATAACGGGTTACGACGACTGCGGTGTCCTTAAGATGTTTCTTTTTTAATACCTCGAGCATTGGGACCCCTGCTGTTCCGCTTGGTTCACCATCGTCATTTGCTTTTTGAATTTGATCGTGTTCACCAATCAAATAGGCAGAGCAATTATGATTTGCATCATGATGCTTCTTTTTTATTTGCTGAATAAATTGTTGAGCCTCTGCTTCATTGGCCACTCTCTCTGTATAGCAAATAAAACGTGATTTCTGAATAATAATTTCATGCTCTCCATAGCCTTTTACGGTATAATAATGTGAAAGCATGCTTGTACACCTCCTGACAAGCAAGCGAAAATTAAATAGCGCATTCTTTTATTATAAAACGACATTTTTTTTACTTCAATCGTTATTAATGTGACAAATGAAAAAGAGATCAGTTGAATTTTGTAATATTGTGTAAAGATCGTTATGTTTCATATAGGCTTTGTTAAAACTAAAGGTGGATTTTGTTACAATGTGAATGATAGACTGCGCAAGGATTCCTGCGGAAATAATGGGACAGAAAAGACTTAAGCAGTCGCAAAAACGTAAAGGGAAACCCTGGTTACGAACAGCTCTGTAACGTAAATAAACAGGAAAGTATTAACAAGAACTTTTTAGTAAAAAATCGGAGGGTAGATTGTGAACTCCAACAAAATAGATAGCAAAGTACTTGATGAAGTGTTGGATAAAATGATCCAAACAGTTGATGGAAGCAAGGATGAAATTTTTCAAATTGGCGAACAATCGCGCCAGCAATATGAGTCATTAGTTGTTGAACTAAAGGATATTAAAAGCCAAGTGAGCAAAGTGATTGAAGAGGGAGATCAGCTTGAGGTCCATGCACGGTCAGCTCGTAACCGGCTCTCAGAAGTAAGCAAGAATTTTAAACAGTTTTCAGAAGATCAAATTCGGGAAGCCTATGAAAAAGCCCACAAACTTCAAGTTCAGCTTACGATGATGCAGCAGCATGAAAAACAGCTGCGCGACCGCCGTGATGATTTAGAACGGCGTTTGCTCGGCTTACAGGAAATTATTGAGCGTTCCCACTCGCTTGTCAGTCAAATTACAGTTGTTTTAAATTATTTAAATCGTGATATCCGTCAAGTGGGCATACTATTAGAGGATGCACAGCAAAAACAGGATTTTGGCCTAAGAATTATCGAAGCTCAAGAAGAGGAGCGGAAACGGGTGTCCAGGGAGATCCATGACGGCCCGGCGCAAATGCTGGCCAATGTGATGATGCGCTCAGAGCTGATCGAACGTATTTACCGGGAACGCGGTGCTGATGAGGGATTTAAAGAAATCCGCAACCTCAGGCAAAATGTTCGCAATGCCTTATATGAGGTGCGCAGGATTATTTATGACCTAAGGCCAATGGCGCTGGATGACTTAGGACTTATCCCAACCCTCAGAAAATACATGAATACAATCGAAGAATATAATAATGGGAAAACAAAGATTCATTTCGAAAGCTTAGGCTGCCTTGAGGCAAAGCGGCTGTCTCCAAGGTTTGAGGTTGCACTTTTCAGGCTGGCCCAAGAGGCAGTAACAAATGCCCTGAAGCATGCAGAGGCAACGGAAATTTCCGTAAAAGTAGAAGCTGCAGAGGAAACCTTTACCATGGTGATTAAGGATAATGGTAAAGGATTTAGTCTTGATCAATTTAAGGGGAAAAAAGACAAAAAATCGTTCGGGTTGATCGGGATGAAGGAAAGAGTCGATCTTCTCGAGGGAAAAATGACAATTGATTCAAAAATTGGCCTAGGGACTTTTATCATGATCCGGGTTCCTTATCAAGTTGTGTAAAAGATGGGAAATAATGATAAATACGTTCTAAAGGCTTATTGACGGTATAGATGGCTAATAGACTAGAATAAAAAAGTGGGGAGGCGTAAGCATGAAGACGAAAATTGTAATTATTGATGATCATCAGTTATTTCGTGAAGGTGTAAAACGCATTTTAGATTTCGAACCAAGCTTTGAGGTAATCGCAGAAGGTGATGACGGTGAAGAGGCATTAGCGATTGTTGAATCGCACAAGCCTGATGTTGTCATCATGGATATTAACATGCCAAAAGTCAATGGTGTCGAAGCAACAAAGCAATTAATCGAAGCGAATGCTGATACAAAGGTCATTATTTTATCAATACATGATGATGAAAACTATGTAACACACGCTTTGAAAACTGGTGCAAGAGGCTACTTATTAAAAGAGATGGATGCAGACACATTAATTGAAGCAGTAAAAGTTGTAGCAGACGGCGGTTCTTACTTACATCCAAAAGTAACCCATAACCTAGTCAATGAATTCAGACGTCTTGCAACTACAACAGGACAAGCTGCCCCAACTCAAAGCTTACAACCAGAAATCCGACGTCCATTACATATTCTCACTCGTCGTGAATGTGAAGTGCTGCAAATGCTGGCGGACGGAAAAAGCAATCGCGGAATCGGTGAAGCTTTATTTATCAGTGAAAAAACAGTTAAGAACCATGTAAGTAATATTCTGCAAAAAATGAATGTAAATGACCGTACACAAGCAGTAGTCGTTGCAATTAAAAACGGCTGGGTAGAAGTGAAGTAATATTCGGGTCAGGCTCTTTATGGGGCCTGGCTTTTTTATTTGGGCGGAGTGGTTCGGTCATTTGAGAAGGCGGTCCAAATCCTGACTTAACTTTTATCATCCATTACAAACTATCACTGCATAGAAAAAATAAAACCATTCAAAGATCATGAACAAATCAGTAACTAGTGAAATTCCGGACAGTATCCGTTAAAATGAAAAGAAAAACGATGATTTTCGTATTAGGGAAGGAACTAAAAGATGAGAACGGCTATTTTAACAGATAGTACCGCATATATACCAAAAGAAATGCGTGAGAAGCTTAATATACATATGATTCCGTTAAGTGTTATTTTTGGAACGGATACGTATCAGGAAGAGGTCGAAATTACAGCAGAAGAATTTTTTGCTAAGGTAAAAGAGATGCAGACGCTTCCTACGACCTCGCAGCCACCGGTCGGAGAGTTTGTTGCCTTATTTGAAAGATTAGCGAAAGAGTATGATGCTGTGATCTCGATTCACCTTTCAAGCGGCATTAGCGGTACTTTTAATGGGGCTGTAACTGCGGGAGAGATGGTTGAGGACTTTAATGTGTACCCATTTGATTCAGAGGTGAGCTGCATGGTCCAGGGCTTTTACGCGCTCGAAGCTGCGAACATGGCAGAGGCAGGAAAAACGCCTGATGATATTCTAGCCCGATTAGAGGAAATGAAGCAGTCGATGCGTGCCTACTTTATGGTGGATGATTTAACGAATCTGCAGCGCGGCGGGCGGTTAAGCAGTGCGCAGGCGTTGATTGGAAGCTTGCTTCAAGTGAAACCGATTCTTCATTTTGAAAACAAAGTAATCGTGCCATATGAAAAAATCCGTACACGTAAAAAGGCGTTAAACCGGGTTTTTGAGCTTTTTCACGAGGATGCGAAGCAAGAGGTTCCGATGCGAGCTGTCTTAATCCATGGTAATCGTCCTGAGGAAGCAGAAAAAATGAAGCAGGAACTAGAAGGAAAATATCCGCATGTTGAATGCTTGATCAGCTATTTTGGTCCGGTTATTGGCACACATCTAGGTGAGGGTGCAATCGGTTTGGGATGGTATAGGAAATAAGCCTTACTTCTAACCGATGAGAATTCTGGTTGTAGGTGGGGAAAGTACGAAAGGTCTAGTTCTTTCCTCTTTTATTTAAGTGAAATTATGGACATGTCCTATTTAATCCTACATAATACTCATGGAATTACGTATAGGAAGGTTTGATCGCTTTGAGTGTTACTACTAATCAATCTCAATCCGGTAAGGACGTCAGAAAACGTACATATCGCCATTGGACAACTCTTGAGGACAGAAGGCTTCTGGAACTACGCAACAATGGCATGAAATTTTGCCATATCGCAACACAGCTATCCCGCACAGCCATTAGTGTTGAAAAACGCTATCGAAAAATCTCAAAATCTGATTGAGGTGACCTATGAGATTTTTACTCCAACATCATAGCTTGATACCAGTTCTATCCTGCCAGGAAGGATTGCCGATCGGGCGCTTGAATCCTCTTCCACAGCATCCACTACAACATAATTTTGATTATTCAATCCAGCTTCAGCAATACCTTTTTGGTAGGGAGTTGCTTTATTCGGAGCTTCTATTCACAACAGAGCAGCTCCACAGCCATTATCAAAAGGGGTTTATTCAATTAAACTATGGTGTGTACCGCAAAAAAGACCGATTCTACTGCAATCGTTGCGGTAACAACCATCCTGCGTATTTTGCCTATTTTTCCTGTGCGCGCTGTGGAGAAGAACGGTGCCACTATTGCAGGAATTGTATCATGATGGGGCGAGTAAGCGAGTGCACTCCATTATATCGTTGGGCTGGCCCTCCTCCTGCAGGGAGTGCCGCCGCTTCGCTAGAGGGGATGGCGTGCTGTCAAAAGGGCAGGCAAAGGCATCACGGCAGGTCGCGGATGCCATACGTCATCACCAAGAGCTCCTCGTTTGGGCAGTGTGCGGCGCCGGGAAAACAGAGGTATTGTTTAGCGGCATTGAATATGGTCTGGCAATCGGTAAGAAAATCTGCATCGCCACCCCTCGAACAGATGTTGTTCTCGAATTAGCTCCACGTTTAAAAAAAGTATTTCCAACCGCTGACATCACAGCCCTCTATGGCGGCAGTGAAGAAAGAAACAAGTCCGCATCCTTATATCTTTCAATAACCCATCAATTATTACGCTTTAAAGAAGCGTTTGACGCCATCATCGTTGATGAGGTTGATGCGTTTCCCTATTCAGCTGATAAAGCCTTGCAATATGCTGTTGAAAAATCGCGAAAACCTGTAAGCTCGCTGATCTACTTAACAGCGACACCATCGAAACGCTGGAAACGAGAGGTTGAGCAAAATAAGCGTATGGCAGTAAGAATTCCTGCACGCTATCATGGGCATCCGCTGCCAGTCCCGGCATATAAATGGTGTGGGGATTGGAGGAAAAAATTAAAAAAAGATACTTTGCCAACTGTCATTATAAAGTGGATGACCGCCCAGCTACAAAGCCGGAAACAAGCGTTTCTTTTTGTTCCTTCCATCTCAATCATTGATCAGGTTGTTCAGTTATGTAAGAAATTTGATGAGCGCATTATCGGGGTACATGCAGAGGATCCGGAGCGAAAAGAAAAGGTCAGAAGTTTTCGTAACGGAGACATCCCGATTATTGTCACTTCTACTATATTAGAACGGGGGGTCACCATTCCTAATAGCGATGTAGCTGTACTCGGTAGCGAGGATGAAATTTTTACAGAAAGTGCCCTTGTGCAAATCTCAGGACGGGTCGGAAGAAGTGCTTCCTATCCAACTGGAGAGATTATTCTTTTCCATTTTGGTAAGACACAAGCGATGCTCGATGCCAAAAGGCATATTCAGAAAATGAATGAGGCTGCAAGAAGGAGTGACCTTCTTACCAAAAAATAGCAAATATCTTTCAAATCCATTCTTTATATGTCATAATCAATGTAAACTTCTCATTTGCAAGGAGAGCGATAGTATGATCGTTAATGCAATGGAAAGGATTATGAAGGATTTATTGGATGAATATCAAAATCGCTTACAGCTAACATGCACGTGTAATGAATGCCTGGATGATATCTTAGCCCTTACCTTAAACAAAACCGAGCCGCGTTACGTGACAAAGGAAGAAAAAATTATGTTTATCAAAGCAGAGTTTGTTGATAAACAGGAAATGACCTCACTTTTAGTGAAGCTAGCCGAATGTGCAAAAATTGTTTCAGACAGACCCCTTTGCCAAAAACAGCAAAAAAGGAATGATTCCAATCATTTGTCTTATCTGTAGCCAAGAAATATCTGTTAAGGCGTCCTGGACAAGCCTGCTTTTGTTACCAGAACAGAAGGTATGTGATGAATGTTATCAATCATTAATAAGAATATCAGGCACCACCTGTCCAGCCTGCAGCAGGCAGCAAGAAACTGAAACGCTTTGCAATGATTGCAAAAAGTGGGAGGATGATCCTCAGTGGAATAACATCCTCCAAAGAAATATTTCATTGTTTGAATACAATGATGCGATGAAGGAGATTCTGTCAACTTTTAAATTTCGCGGTGATGCAGTGTTAGCGGAAGTTTTTCAAAAAGACATGGCTTCCTGTTATAAAAAAGAAATCTCCTTTCTCCAAATTGATTTTGCTGTCCCAATCCCCTTAAGCAAGGAACGTCTATATGAACGCGGCTTTAATCAGGCGAAGCTCCTCGCTGATCTCCTGCCGCTCGCAACAAGAGCTCCTCTGGCGTACCCATCATGAAAAGCAATCCAAAAAATCACGAATGGAACGACTTGCAGCTGAAAATGTGTTTTCTTATGCAAGCTCTAGTAAAATAGAAGATAAGCAAATTCTCCTAGTCGATGACATATACACAACGGGCAGCACCCTAAGAAATGCTGCCAAACTTCTTGTTGATAACGGGGCAAAAACTGTTTTTTCATTAACATTAATTAGAAGCTAAAAAAGTGAAAGTTCCTGCCGATATAAATACTAGATCTAAATCGATAGGTGAATGACAATGGGAGAATTAGCGAACTGCCCAAAATGCAATGCCTTGTTTGTCCAAACATCATTTCGAGCTGTTTGTGATGCTTGACTTCAGGAAGAAGAAAAAGCATATGAAACGGTTTATCGATTTTTGCGCAAGCGTGACAATCGCAAGGCGATTCTTCATGAGGTGGTAGAAGGAACGGGTGTTGCGGAGGAATTAGTGCTAAAATTTATTCGTACCGGGAAAATTCATCTTGCAAACATTCCTCATCTTGGCTATCCATGTGAGAAATGCGGAAAAACGATTAAAGAGGAACGCATGTGTGAAGGCTGTAAAAAGGATCTTACCAAACAGCTTCAGCAAATGGAGCAGGAAGAAAAGATCAGTGAACACAATAAGCCGAAAAGTCCTACCTACACTTACTACTCCCAAAGAACTAAAAATTAACTTATAACTAAATAAAGTGAAAATCGATCCGATATAGATAAAAACGAACGAAAGCGAGGGATCTTCTTGAAAATCAATCATCTAGGCTCAATGGGGATGAATCCATATCAACGAAATGCAGAAAAAAATGCGGCGGCCGCACCGACCCCTGACACTTGCATAAGAGAGTCTGACCCTTTTGCATCGTTTAACCCTTCATTTCCAAACGTGAAGAAATCAACCGGAGTGTGAGAGCCGGAATGATAATCCTCCATGCTCCCTGGAGAAGGTCCAACGACTAGAGAACACGGTCTAAGGCAGAAGCTATGACTTATGAATCTCGTAGGGCAGCACGCGCTGTTCGAAGTGCCCGGCCCCATATGAGAGTAAGGGTGAAGATATAGTCTATTCTGTAGTCGAAAGATACAGTCGCTAAGCAAGCGAACCAACAACCACAAGGAGTTTTACAACTTCTTCGTTAATTTTATATTTTTTGAAAGAGGCTCTAGTTTTACTAGAGTCTCTTTTCATTAGGAGGCAGGGTTAGATTTGATGCTTCATAATGTATTAATTCGAAGCTTTCATAGTCGTTCACAAAAATTTTACAATGGAAGCCTAAACGAAAGAATATGCATCCAAGGAAATATTTTAATTCTGCCATTATTTAGCGTAATGATTTTAATAGATACATATCCTTTTTAGAATAGCATTTTTAAATAAAGGAACGTGTGTTCTTGTTTTAGACTATTTGAAGTATAATATTATTAAGGAGTGTGATAAACTAATGATGATAAATTGTGTTCTCGAGAAGCCCATGATTATAGCGTGATGGATTTTGATGGTCTTTGGAAGAAGCTGATCTATGAATTGTTTGAAGAGTTTGTGTTATATTTTGCAGCAGATTTGTATAAGGAAATTGATTTTTTGAAGGAACCTGAATTTTTGCAACAGGAGCTCTTTCAGGAAATCATTCAAGAAAAAATGGGCAGACAAGTAACGGATCAAATAGTTAAGGTGTATTTAAAGAGTGGAGAGGAAAAGTGGGTACTGATTCATATTGAGGTGCAGGGAGACAGAGAACCTGACTTTTCAAAAAGAATGCTTCGGTATTATTACAGGATTTTTGATCGGTATGATCAGGATATTGTCGCTATTGCTCTATTAACGGATACCTCCAAAAGCTTTCGAGCTAATCAGTATCACCGTTCGTATCAAGGAACTGAATTAACGTACAAATATAATATTTACAAATTTCAAGATAAGAAAATGAACTTCTACATTCAAGCAACCCATTCGCCAACGCTGTGTTAGCAGGCAAATATGCTAATGAGGCCAAAAATGATGCCGAGAAACGTTATCGCTTTAAACGAAAATTAATCCTGTTAGTATTGCAAAAGAATGAATATTCCACAAAAGAACAACGCGTGTATTTATCTGCATCAATCTACTTCATTGACTACTTACTGCAAATTCCTAAAGAATTAACTGAAAAGGTAAAAAGTGAAATCATTCTCTCAAAGGAGGAGATAGAAATGATGTATTTAGATAGAAAAAATTTGCCGCCAACTTTCGGTGAGTTAATCAAATTAGAAAGGGAAGAAGGAAGAGAAGAGGGACTAGAAAAAGCTCAGAGAAAAGTTGCAATAAGGATGCTGAAAGAGGGATTCCCAATTGAAATGATAGCGAGGTTGACAGAGCTATCAGAAGAAGAGATTCGAAAGTTGTGAGAAGAAGAGTCCCAAGAAAAGGACATGGAGACAGGTACCTTGGCCCCTCATACTAGGATACCAGTTACTTATTCTTTAATAACGCCAAGGATTTTGTTTAACTTCAACATTTTTCACAGAGAAGAATAGTATCAAAAAATTCAATATATCCATTTATATTTACCTCAAATCCCTGCAAAATAGTTCCCTCCAAACCTAAACAATCCAAAACAAAAACCGATAAAAATAGTAGACAACAAACCATTAGGAGTGTTACCTATAACTGTTGAAAACCTCTCTTTACAGCAGTCCACACTTCACCGTACTGACAATACCAATAAAAATGGCTCAATAGAGATCTTAAACAAACGTTTATTTGAAAATCAACAAGCATCAAATCAGCCGTCTAAAGAAGAATTGAAAAAGGCTGTTAAAAGCTTAAACGATTTTATCGATTCTTCACGGACCCATACTCAATTCGTGTTACATGAAAAATTAAATGAATACTATGCCATGTTGTAGATGATCAGACTAAAGAGGTGGTTCGCGAGATTCCTTAAAAAAGCTCCTGGATGTCTATGCAGCAATGACAGAGTTTATCCCAATCTTAACGGGCAGTAAAACCCCCTCTGATGGAAGTCTTGCTTTATCGGATTATTTGTAGATAAAAAAATATAGGAGGTGCTTGCAAATATGGCAATTCGAATCGGCGGTTTAGCCAGTGGCATGGACATTGACACGATTGTCAGTGATTTAATGAAGGCAGAGCGAATCCCACTAGATAAATTAAATCAGAATAAACAAACGATTGAATGGCACCGTGATGCTTTCAGAGAAATGAATACCCTTCTGTTAAATTTTCGTAACCAAACCTTTGATATGAAATTATTATCAACCTTTCGAGTGCGTACCGTTACTTCATCTAACGAAAGTAAGGTAACCGCTGTTGCAAATAGTGCAGCTGATCTTTCGTCCTTTACAATAACAAAAATTGATCAATTAGCAACAGCTGCAACAAAAGTGAATGCTGGGGAAATTTTCAAGGCTGGTTCAAAAATTGATGCTGCTGCTAGTCTTTACAGTATGAAAGACAATTTTGCCAATGCAAACTTTGGTTGGACTTCAGGCAGTGTCGAAAGCCAAACAATTACCTCAGAAGCAGCTGGCAAGACGTTCGAGCTTACGCTATCAGCAGGAGTGGAGCTTCAAGAAATTGCTATCCATACTTCTGTTAAATTCGATGGAAAATCCTATAAAATAATCACGGATCCTGCAGCAACTCTTCAAACAGGTGAGGTTTTGGTTGATAAGGATGGCAATCTGACGTTTGCTGAGGATGTAAAACAAGGCAGTTCGATTAAAGTTGATTTTGCGGCAACCAAAAGAATTGAATCGTTCAAGCCAACTGCATATTTTAAAGAAATACAATTAACCAAAAGCCCGGTATCTTTACAAGATGAGATTGTCGTTACTATTAATGGTGTCGAATATCGAAATAATGGTGTTAATAAAAATGAACTTTTAGCTGCTGATAACTCAGTTTTTGCAACATATAGATGAAAGCGGGAAAATTACCTTTGCTAACCTGCTGACAAAGGATACTGAAGTAAAAGTAGCATATGAACAAATGTATTTTGGCTTTGATATCGGCTAATATACATCAAACGGACAGGTTACTGAGCGTATCCTTATCCAAGGCTCGGAATCTCTTAATTCTGTTTTAAGTAAGATTAATTCTTCAACTGTCGGTTTATCAACTTATTATGACTCTTTTACAGACCAAGTAACATTAACCCGAAAAGAAACAGGGAATTTTAATGAAAGTGGAAACGAAATGATCACCACAGCTGGTTTCCTTAACAATGTCCTTCGTTTTGGAAGTGGAGTAGAAACAGGAGGAGCAAACGCTGTTTTTACAGTAAATGGCTTGAATACGGAACGGACATCAAACACATTTGAAATGAATGGAGTAACCTTTACCTTAAAAGACAAGTTACTTGATACTGAACCTATTATCTCAATTAACATTGCAAATGATACAAATTAAAGTCGTTGAGAATATTACAAGATTTATTAATTCCTATAATGAATTAATCGAAAAAATTCAATCAAAGGTAAATGAAGAAAAATATAAGGGTTATCTTCCATTAACAGATACGGAACGCGAAGAGCTATCTGAAAAGCAACAGGAGAAATGGGAAGAGATGGCGAAAAGCGGCTCCAATGCTTTCTAGTCTTCTTTCAAAAATACGTACAGATTTTTTTTCACCTGTGAGTGGTGCTGAAATCGATTCAAATTATAAACAACTATCGAGTATCGGGATAACAACAACATCGGATTACCTTGAAGGAGGTAAGCTTGTCATTAATGAGGATGAGGTCAGAAAAGCGATAGAATCAAATCCTGAAGCAGTTGAAAAATTATTTACGAGCAATGGATCATCAAGCAATGAGCAGGGCATTCTAAATCGCCTTTACGATAGCCTGACAAAATACCATGGATAACATTAAGACAAAGGCTGGGAATTCTAACTCAACAAATAACACCTTTTCATTTGGTAGAAAATTAAATAGAATCGAAGACCAAATCGACCGTTTCGAAGACCGTCTTACCCAAATCGAAGACCGCTATTGGCGTCAATTCACCGCAATGGAAAAGGCGATTCAGCAATCAAACTCACAAATGTCCTATCTCATGCAGCAATTCTCAATGTAGGAAAGGGAGTGTCAATTATGGCAATGAATAATCCATATGCAGCTTATCAGCAAAATGCCGTTATAACCGCATCACCTGGTGAAGTCACTTTGATGCTTTATAATGGCTGTTTGAAGTTTATTAAGATTGCTGGTCAAGCGATTGAACATAAACAAATTGAAGTGAAAAACATAAACATTCAAAAAGCACAAAAAATTATTACAGAACTGATGGTCACGTTAAATATGGATCTTGAAATCTCTAAAAATATGCAGGTGATGTATGATTACATCAATTACCGTTTAACAGAAGCGAATGTGAAGAATGATCTGTCCATCCTCCAAGAGGTTGAAGGGCTTGTTGTGGAATTCCGCGATACGTGGAAGCAAGTTATTCAACTAACTCGTGCACAGCAGCATACTCAAGGCGGGCAGGCGAAGTGAGCTCCTTAAAAAAGGTTTACGGCATAACCGAAAAGCTTTTTGAACTCATCTCTCAGCCAGTCGTAAAAGAAGAGAGAGGAAGTGATTCTACGCATTACATCCATGCTCGATCATCGTGAGGAGCTCCTGAAAGGGGTTCAACCTCCTTTTACAGCAAACGATAAGCGAGATTTCGATCAAATCGTAGCCTGGAGTGATGTGATTCATACGAAATTTGCCGAGCTTAAACAGCAAATTCAACTGGACATGATGCAATTAAAAAGAGCGAAATCATCTAAACAGCAATATGTCAATCCATATCAAAATATCTCCACATCAGATGGCATGTTTTATGATAAGCGAAAATAGGTGAAAACCATGGTATCCTTAACAAACGATCAATATGAAATGCTTCACTTTTATTACCATCTGTTAAATACAATTGAAGAAGGCTTTGAATATGTGATTGAAAGCTTTTCTAATTTGGAGTTAACAGAAGGTGAAAATCTATTCAAAGATATTTTATCCGCCTTTTATCATATCGACTCCTCGCATCTGACATTATGTGCTTTTTTAGAAGAAGAAACCGGAATGGTCGGGGAAATCCGGAAGTTCGATCAGGTGATTTTAACGTTAGAAGGGGAACCAGCTATCTTTACAACGATTGAACAACATTATGAATTTGTAAAAAACCAACTGTTTCCTGCCTTTTTAGCTTGGAAGGAAATGGTTCAAGCCAAGCTGCAGCCATATATTACTCATGAAAAAACCCGCTGATTCCCAGCGGGTTTTTTCATATCTCTCTATGTAAGCGCATATATTATTACACTTAATCCTGTATTTACAAAAATAAAACAATTCTCAACAATTTTCACAAAAAATTTATGAAAATTTTACGTTTAAGCAGGAGACACGCAAGGGAATATAGAATTAAGTATACATAGCTTTATCATAAAGGAGGAGTTCAATCATGAGATATAACGTCAGAGGGGAAAACATTGAAATAACTCCAGCATTACGAGAGTATGCAGAAAAGAAAATTGGTAAGCTTGAGAAATACTTTGAAGATTCAGTTGACGCAAATGTGAATGTCAATCTGAAATATTATAATGACCAAGAGTCTAAAATAGAGGTAACGATTCCTATGACAGATCTTGTGCTACGTGCAGAGGAGCACAATGAGGATATGTACGCAGCGATTGATCTTGTTGTAAATAAATTAGAACGTCAAATCCGTAAGCATAAAACGAAAGTTAACCGCAAGCTTCGTGAGCAGGGTGCTCCAAAGTTTGTGTTCAGCAATAGCCAATCAGAAGAAGAAAGTGCAGCTGTATTAGACTTGGAAGAGCCGCAAGAGGTTGTCCGGACAAAGCGTTTTAACTTAAAGCCGATGGACAGTGAGGAAGCAATTCTTCAAATGGACATGCTTGGACATAACTTCTTCGTCTATACAGATTCAAAAACAAATAAAACAAATGTCGTATATAAACGAAAAGACGGGAAATACGGCTTAATTGAGCCTTATGTTTAAAAAGTAACAGCGCCTAATGGGCGCTGTTCTTCGTTTAGAAAGGAGAAAAGATGGAAAAACCAAAGATTACTGTTATCGGCAGCATCAATATGGATCTAGTTACAAGAACAGATACGATTCCTAAGGTCGGGGAGACCGTGCTGGGAGAAGCCTTCTTCACCATTCCGGGTGGAAAAGGCGCAAACCAAGCAGTAGCCGCAGCAAGACTAGGCGCTGAGGTGACCATGCTTGGATGTGTTGGGGAGGACTCCTTTGGAAAAGAATTAAAGCAACATCTATCAAACCAAGGAATCAATATTGAACATATCCAAACGATCCCTGACACCTCAACAGGTATTGCTTCCATCACATTATCAGAAGGGGATAACAGCATTATCGTTGTTTCTGGTGCAAACTCTGAAGTTACGCCTGAGTTCGTTAGCCGGTTTGAAGATCTGATTGCCCAAAGTGATATCATCCTCCTCCAGCTTGAAATACCATTATCATCAGTCATGGAGGCTGTTACAATAGCGAAAAAACATCATGTACCCGTGATTTTAAATCCAGCGCCGATTCAACAACTGCCGAAGAGCCTTGTCTTACAAGCAGACTACATAACGCCTAATGAACATGAAGAAGAGCTGCTTTTATCAGCAAAAGATTTATCGGATAAAGAGGTAAAAGAACTCAAGCAAAAATGCATTGTCACAAAGGGTTCAAAAGGCGTCCAGCTCTATCATGGGGTGGAGGAGCAAATCCATGGATATAAAGTGAGTGCAGTTGACTCAACAGGTGCCGGCGACTGCTTCAACGGAGCATTAGCTGTTTTTATAAGCAAAGGCGCACCCCTCAAAGAAGCCTGTCAATATGCCAATGCCGCAGCTGCTCTCTCCGTAACTAAGCTCGGCGCACAAGCAGGTATGCCGACATTAGAAGAAGTGAAGTCTTTTTTGCGGGACAGTCCCCACGCAAGTCCGATCAATGGAAGTTAAACAGCAATCATCTCAAAGGTCGAACAAAAGAGGGACAGTCCCCAACATACCCATATACACTTGCCGTTGTTGTACCTCCCCACAAATAGTGCTAAAATAAAGAGGAGTCTTTTTAATCAACGTAGGTAATTAATTATTCACTCTACACACAGAGGAGCGTTATGAATGCTTGGAATTTTAAATAAGGTGTTTGATTTTAACAAACGAGCGTTAAATCGTTATGAAAAGATGGCCGATCAGATTGATGCCTTAAGCGGCAAGATTGGCAGCTTATCAGATGAAGAGCTTAGAGCAAAAACAGAAGAATTTAAAGGTCGTTTAGCGAAAGGCGAAAAGCTTGATGATCTATTAATAGAGGCTTTTGCTGTTGTACGTGAGGCAGCGAAGCGCGTGTTAGGTTTATATCCTTACAAGGTTCAGCTTATGGGGGGTATTTCCCTTCATGAAGGAAATATATCAGAGATGAAAACAGGGGAAGGGAAAACATTAACTTCCACTATGCCTGTTTATTTAAACGCGCTTTCCGGCGAAGGTGTGCACGTTGTCACGGTCAACGAATACCTAGCAGGCCGTGACGCCCATGAAATGGGACAAATTTTTGAATTTCTCGGCCTTACAGTTGGTCTAAACTTAAACTCTTTAAACAAAGATGAAAAACGTGAAGCATATGCCGCAGATGTCACCTACTCAACAAATAATGAGCTTGGCTTCGACTACCTGCGTGACAATATGGTGCTTTACCGTGAACAAATGGTACAGCGTCCGCTCAACTTTGCCATCATTGATGAGGTTGACTCGATCTTAGTCGATGAAGCGAGAACACCGCTTATTATATCAGGACAAGCTGCAAAATCCACAAAGCTTTATCTTCAAGCAAATGGATTTGTTCGTCAATTAAAGCAAGAAGAGGACTATACGTACGATGTGAAAACAAAGGCCGTTCAACTGACAGAGGACGGAATTACAAAGGCTGAAAAGGCATTTGGTATTGATAATCTATTTGATATTTCACATGTTGCGTTAAATCATCATATCAACCAAGCATTAAAAGCCCACTTCGTCATGCAGCGAGATGTGGACTATGTTGTGGAAGAAGAGCAGGTTGTCATCGTTGACTCCTTTACCGGCCGTTTGATGAAGGGACGCCGCTACAGTGATGGCCTCCACCAAGCAATTGAAGCAAAAGAGGGTCTTGAAATCCAAAACGAGAGTATGACACTTGCGACGATTACGTTCCAAAACTACTTCCGGATGTATAAAAAGCTTGCCGGTATGACCGGTACTGCGAAAACAGAGGAAGAAGAGTTCCGTAATATTTACAACATGCAGGTTGTTGCAATTCCGACGAACAAGCCGGTAACTCGTGATGACCGACCTGATTTAGTTTACCGTTCTATGGAAGGGAAATTCCGTGCGGTTGTTGAGGATGTTAAGCAGCGTTATGACCTTGGCCAGCCGGTTTTAGTTGGTACGGTTGCTGTTGAAACGTCTGAATTAATTTCCCAGCTTCTTAAGAAAAAAGGTGTACCGCATCATGTTTTGAATGCGAAAAACCATGAGAAGGAAGCGGAGATCATCGAAAATGCAGGTCAGCTTGGAGCGGTAACCATTGCGACCAATATGGCAGGCCGTGGTACGGATATTAAGCTTGGCGATGGTGTGCGTGAAAAAGGCGGTCTTGCTGTAATCGGAACAGAGCGTCATGAATCACGCCGGATTGACAACCAGCTCCGCGGACGTTCTGGACGTCAAGGAGATCCTGGTGTGACGCAATTCTATCTTTCTATGGAAGATGAGTTGATGCGCCGCTTTGGTTCAGAAAATATGATGAATATGATGGATCGTCTTGGTATGGATGATACCCAGCCAATTCAAAGTAAAATCGTCTCACGTGCTGTTGAATCTGCCCAAAAACGTGTTGAGGGTAACAACTTCGATGCTCGTAAACAGCTTCTCCAATATGACGATGTCTTACGTCAGCAGCGTGAAGTCATTTATAAGCAGCGATTTGAGGTTCTTGATTCTGAAAATCTACGCGATATTGTGGAAAAAATGCTCGTTTCAACAATTGAGCGTACCGTAGCTTCTTATACGCCGCGGGAAGAGGATGAGGAAGCCTGGAACTTAGAAGGTCTTATAGATTATATGAATGCTAATATTCTTCAAGAAGGCGATCTTGAGTTAAATGACCTTCGCGGCCAAGACCCTGAAGAAATCATCGAGATGATCACCAAAAAAGCCAAAGACTATTATGATCAAAAAGAAGAAGACTTTGGCCAAGAGCAAATGCGCGAGTTTGAAAAAGTTATTCTTCTTCGTGCGGTTGATTCAAAATGGATGGATCACATCGATGCGATGGATCAGCTTCGCCAAGGCATTCATCTACGTGCATACGGACAAAATGATCCGTTGCGTGAATATCAAATGGAAGGCTTTGCGATGTTTGAAAGCATGATTTCTGCCATTGAGGAAGATGTAGCGAAATATATCATGAAGGCGCAAATCCGCAATAACCTTGAGCGTGAAGAGGTGGCAAAAGGCCAAACAGCCGTCCATCCAAAAGAAGGCGATGAAGCGCCTAAGAAAAAGCCGGCCCGCAAGGTTGTAGAGATCGGCCGAAATGAGCCATGCATCTGCGGCAGCGGCAAAAAATATAAAAACTGCTGCGGCCAATAAACCGTAATGAAAAGCAAATAGATATGAAAAATGAGAGAGGTGACCACCGCCTCTCTCTTGTTTGCGAATAGAGCCAGACTTCTAAATGAACGGAATCTGGCTAACCAACATAACTTATTTTTTGAGGTGACGTAAATGGAATTAGTAGAAATTCGACAAGAGCTTGAAAAAACAGCTAAACGTTTAGCGGACTTTAGGGGGTCTCTTTGACCTCGATATTAAGGAAGCACGCATTCAGCAGCTTGAAGGGCAAATGACTGCCCCTGATTTCTGGGATAACCAAAATGCAGCCCAAGCTGTTATTAATGAAACGAATGCATTGAAAGAGATGGTTGATCAGTTTCATAACTTAAATGAAACGTATGAGAACCTGCAATTAACCTATGACCTGGTTAAAGAGGAGCAAGATGATGACCTGCAGGAAGAGCTTGTTTCTGAATTAAAGGATCTGGTCGGTCTGTTAAATGACTTTGAGCTTCAGCTTTTATTAAGTGAACCATATGATAAAAATAATGCCATTTTGGAGCTGCATCCAGGTGCAGGCGGTACAGAATCTCAAGATTGGGGTTCCATGCTGCTTCGTATGTACACACGCTGGGCAGAGAAAAAAGGCTTCAAGGTTGAAACGCTTGATTACCTGCCAGGTGATGAAGCAGGTATCAAAAGTGTTACCTTACTTATAAAAGGCCATAATGCCTACGGTTATTTAAAAGCAGAAAAAGGCGTTCACCGTCTCGTCCGGATTTCACCGTTCGATTCATCTGGCCGCCGTCATACATCCTTTGTATCATGTGAGGTTATGCCGGAATTTAACGAAGAAATCGATATTGAAATTCGTACAGAGGATTTAAAAATTGATACGTACCGTGCAAGCGGAGCCGGCGGTCAGCATATTAATACAACTGACTCGGCGGTACGGATTACCCACATCCCAACAAATATCGTGGTAACGTGTCAAACAGAGCGCTCCCAAATTAAAAACCGTGAACGCGCAATGAAAATGCTACAAGCAAAGCTATACCAAAAACGAATTGAAGAACAAGAAGCCGAGCTTGCTGAAATCCGCGGCGAACAAAAGGACATTGGCTGGGGAAGCCAAATCCGTTCTTACGTATTCCACCCATATTCTATGGTAAAGGATCACCGCACAAACACAGAAATCGGCAACGTTCATGCCGTCATGGATGGCGAATTAGATCCATTCATCGATGCCTTCTTACGCTCAAAATTATCATAATCTCAAAAAACAACCCTGATTGGGTTGTTTTTTTGTGCTTATTGAGGGGAGAATAATATGGAGGAGTGAAGAGAATAAATCAAATATAAAGCGAGATCCTTAAAAAGGGACTATAGAGGACAAATCAGCAGGAGATTCCTCAGAAAAAGTCCGATAGAAGGGCTATGAAGGACAAAAAGGTTGAGAAAACATGCGCCAAATGTCTTTGAAAAGCACCATGAAGTACAAAAAGGTTAAGAATCACAAGCCAAATGTCTTTGAAAAGAGCTATGAAGGACAAAAAGGTTAAGAATCGCTAGCCAAATGTCTTTGAAAAGTGCCATGAAGACAAAAAAGCTGAGAATCATGAGCTTAAAGTCTTTGAAGAGTGCCATGAAGTAAAATTTGAATCTTGTCGCCAATTATTGTCTTTCAAAGACGTCTTCAAAGACATATCCTCCTCCGTAGTAGGGATGACTGTCCCACTGACCCTAATCCACTTTAGGCATATAAGATAAACCCCCTTGCAACTTTTTCATCCAACATGCAAACACTATCCAAAAAGGAAGCAAAACAACGTACTTTACCTCATTACCACGTTATTTGGCTGTTATTCACAGATGAAATAACGAATGCTATACTCATCTTTGGCATCTTGCGAAACCATATAAATAGCAAAATAGGAGGTACACATAGATGGGCAGAAAGAAAAAACAATCTTATCATCCTAAACAGGGAAACCTGGTTGAATACATATATATCTTGATCGGTTCTTCGTTTGTGGCTATTGGCTTTAATTTATTTTTGCTGCCGAATCGTATTGCTTCAGGGGGTGTGAGCGGGATCAGCACGATTTTTGATGCACTCTTTGGTTTTGAACCGGCCTATGTTCAGTGGGCGTTTAATATTCCTCTATTTATTGCCGGAGTGATTTTTTTAGGAAAGCAATTTGGGATCAAAACATTAATTGGCACGATATTTGTTCCGTTTGTTGTGTACTTAACGAGAAATTGGGAGCCTGCGACAACGGATCCGTTACTTGGCTCGTTGTTTGGCGGGATTGCAATCGGGCTTGGACTCGGCATTGTGTTTAGAGGAAAGGCGTCAACAGGCGGAACAGATCTGGCAGCGCAAATTATTCATAAGTATACAGGACTTTCACTTGGGACATGCGTTGCCTTAATTGACGGATTAATTGTGCTTGCGGCAGCGTTTGTTTTTGATGTGGAGCGCGGCCTTTATGCGCTAATCGGCTTGTATGTAACGAGCAAAACGATTGATATTGTTCAAATAGGCTTAGGACGTTCGAAGATGACGATGATCATTACGAATAAACAGCAAGAGATCCAAGAGGCAATTCTTCAGGAAATCGATCGAGGTGTAACGAGATTAACGGCACATGGCGGCTTTACAAACAATGAAAGGCCGGTATTAATGTGTGTGGTTGATCAAACAGAATTCACAAAGTTGAAACAACTTGTTAGAGGCATTGACCCGCATGCATTTGTTACTGTAACAGATACATCAGAGGTTCTCGGGGAAGGTTTCAAACGGGCGTAGATAGGTTATAATATCCTTGAATTTAGAAATTGGCCTACATAATCGATTTAAAGGAGGATGTTCATCGTGAAAGGAAAGCTACTGGCATTATTGCTTGGAACATCAGTGATTCTTGGAGCCTGCGGCGGTGCAGAAGAGCCGCAAGATGATGCAGCAGATACAAACCAAGGTGCGGAAGGTGAAACGGTTGCCGGTGATGCAGAACAAATCGTTCAGCAAAACTGCATCAGCTGCCATGGAGAAAATCTTGAAGGCGGAGCAGGCCCGAATTTAACAGAGGTTGGGGCAAAGTACGATAAAGACGAAATTAAAAATATTATTATTAACGGTCGTGGAAGCATGCCAAAAGGAATTTTAAATGAATCAGATGCTGATGTTGTTGCATCATGGCTTTCTGAGAAAAAATAATGAACGCAATGAAAACGAGGCTGTCTCAAGAGGTACTGAGATGACCTCGTTTGTTATTTTCATTTATTTATTAGTGCCCAGCTTCAAAGCAATGGACGTCAAGTGCAGTCAGAACGACAGGAAGACCGGTATTACAGCCAATAAAAAAAATGCTGCCATTCAGAATCGATAAGTACATCTTCATCTTATTTGCCCAATAGCAAGTTTCTTCCGCTTTCTGCTGTGACATTTGTCGTAATTTCCCCTTGCAATTTTAGTCAGAAAGTTCTAAAATTTTTAATGAAGTGTAGCGCTTTCAAAAATTGTATACAATTTTGTCACTTTATGCCATGATGAGTAGCAAACCCCTTATTAAATCAAGGTTTCCCCTTCTGTTAATATTACTGAAATAAAATTGTAATATAAATTTAGTCACCTTTTGCCGAAATTTGATGTTATAATGAGTTTTGTAATTTAGAAGAAAAGGTATTTTTCTGTCTATTTAGTCGACAATATACGACAACGAATGACAAATTTCCAAAAAACACAACTATTAGGTGGGTTTTTATGATTGAAATGTCCGAAGTATACAAAACATATCCAAATGGTGTATTAGCCATAAATGGGATTGATATAAAAATAAACCAAGGCGAGTTTGTCTACGTCGTTGGACCTAGTGGCGCCGGTAAATCTACCTTTATTAAAATGATGTACCGTGAGGAAAAACCTTCAAGCGGTAAAATCATTATTAACGGTGTAGACTTATCCACTTTAAAGGAATCTAAGGTGCCTATGCTAAGACGTAACATTGGCGTCGTATTCCAGGATTTTAAATTGCTGACGAAGCTTACAGTCTTTGAAAATGTGGCATTCGCTTTAGAAGTAATTGGCGAAAATCCAAAAAATATAAAAAAGAGAGTACTAGACGTACTAGATTTAGTTCAGCTCAAACATAAAGCACGTTTCTTCCCTGATGAGCTTTCAGGCGGGGAACAGCAGCGTGTTTCAATTGCGCGTTCGATTGTAAACAATCCTTCGGTTATGATTGCGGATGAGCCGACAGGTAACCTTGATCCCGATACATCTTGGGAGATTATGCACCTCTTTGAGGAGATTAACAATCGCGGAACAACGATCGTTATGGCGACACATAATAAGGAAATCGTCAACACGCTGAAAAAGCGTGTCATCGCAATCGAGGATGGAAAGATTGCACGTGACGAAGCAAGAGGGGAGTACGGTATATATGATTAATACTCTTGGTCGTCATTTTCGTGAAAGCTTAAAAAGTTTAGCTAGAAATACGTGGATGACGTTTGCATCAGTTAGTGCAGTAACCGTGACTTTGATTTTAGTTGGTACATTTTTAGTCATCATGATGAACTTAAATAATGTAGCGGATAATATTGAAAACGATGTTGAAATTCGTGTTCTTATCGATGTAACGGCAAATGAAGATGCACAAGCAAAGCTTAAGAGCGAGATTCAAAAGATAGAAGAGATTGATTCGATTACTTTCTCGTCTAAGGAACAAGAGCTTGATAATTTAATAGAAAGTTTAGGAGAAGAAGGCGAATCCTTTGAGCTCTTTGAACAGAACAATCCATTAAACGATGTATTTATTGTAAAGGCAGCGGATCCGCAGGATACAAAAGCCGTTGCAGATAAAATTGCCAAGCTTGAAAATGCCTCAAAGGTAAAATATGGACAAGAAGAAGTAGAGAAGCTTTTTGAAGTCATCTCTATTTCAAGAAACATTGGTATTGGTCTCATTATTGGACTCGTTTTTACAGCGATGTTCCTCATTTCCAATACAATTAAAATCACAATTTTTGCACGTCGACGCGAAATTGAGATTATGAAGCTGGTAGGAGCTACCAACGGGTTTATCCGCTGGCCGTTCTTCCTTGAAGGATTATTCCTGGGAGTGCTTGGAGCGGTGATTCCGATTGTTCTCATTATCTCCGTTTACCAATCACTATATAAATGGGCATTGCCAAAGCTTCAAGGTTCATTTGTGGAGTTCTTGCCATTCAATCCATTTGTTTTCCAAGTGTCAGCGATCCTCCTTTTGATCGGTGCATTGATCGGTGTATGGGGAAGCTTAATGTCTGTCCGTAAATTCCTAAAAGTGTAAACTAGCAGTCTTTTGATTGCTAGTTTACTAGCTTTTTTAATGTATAAAACAGAGTCTGGATCAGGCTCCGTATGTGAAAGAAAAATGCTTACATAACTGTGGGAGGAGACATGATGAAAAGAAGACTAGTATCGTTTAGCTTGGCCGCCATCATTGGGACAAGCGGATTACTGCTGCCGTATAACAATCTTGCCTCTGCTGAATCTTTAGAGCAGAAAAAGCAGGATATCCAACAGAAGCAATCAAACGTTTCGTCAAGTATTGAGAAAAAGGAAAGTGAAATTGCTAATTTAGAGGCGGAAAAAGCAAAGCTTGATGAAGAAATCAAGAATTTGGACTTTAAGGTTACTGATACCAACAATAAAATTAGCGAAAAAGAAGCCAGCATTGAAGAAACAAAGAAAAACATTGAAGAGTTAAAGGCAGAAATTGAAGAAGTAAAAGCTAGAATTGAAGAGAGAATGAAATTACTAGAAGAACGTGCCCGTTCCTTGCAGGAGACCGGCGGCATGGTCAGCTATTTAGATGTGCTTCTAGGTGCTCAGGATTTTGGTGACTTAGTGAGTCGTGTAAGTGCCGTTACAACAATTGTTGAGGCAGACCAAGAGATTATGAGAGCCCATGAGGAAGATAAAAAACTGCTAGAGCAAGCAGAGGCAGATCTAAAAAGCGAGCTTAAAAAGCTGGAGGACTCTTTATCTGAATTAGAAGTGCTCAAGCAGCAGTTAAGTGTACAAGTAAAACAAAAGCAGGAGCTCATGAAGGAAGTAGAGGGCGAGCATAATGATGCCGTTCACGAAATGCATGAGCTGGAGGACGAACAAGCATTTTTAGCTGAACAGAAAAAGGCTATTGAACTAGAAGAAAAACGACAAAAAGAGGCAGCAGCAAGAGCGGCAGCAGAAGCAGCAGAAGCTGCAAAAAGAAAAGCTGCTGAAGCGGCTGCAAGTGCTTCAAGCTCATCTAGCTCTTCAAGTTCTGATAGCTCTGCTTCATCAGAAACACCAGCTGTTACAAGCGGCGGCTTCATGTGGCCTGCAGCAGGTACTTATACATCAGGATATGGTACACGGGTCCACCCTGTTACAGGACAAACAAAGCTGCATGCAGGTATAGATATTGCCAATAGTACTGGTACTCCGATTGTTGCAGCAGCAAGCGGAACAGTCATTCGTTCAAATTATTCAAGCAGTTATGGAAATGTCGTGTACATTTCTCATAAAATTAATGGACAAGTGTTTACAACAGTCTATGCACATATGAATTCACGTCTTGTAAGTTCTGGTCAATCTGTATCAAAAGGCGAGCAAATAGGAACTTTGGGGACTACCGGCCGTTCGACAGGTCCGCATTTACATTTTGAAATTCATAAAGGTGGATGGAATGGATCTGCGAATTCTGTGAATCCTATAAATTATTTACCATAACAATACCCATAAATAAACCCCTGAAAACTTTTGTTTTCAGGGGTTTATTTCCTTTTGTGCAATTATGCTAAACCAAGGAGCTTCTGCTTTTATTAAAAGGAAGTGAATGGATCTTTTATTTAGTATAGGTGTCTATCTCCAGGGCATAGCCCTCAAGTCATAAGTACTCTTTCCGCACTTCCCTTGACCGTTTTAAGCTTAGAAAGGCGTTTTGCTTTTTATTTAGAAGGGAGAAATACTCTTTTTCCATTGTATGTGTCTCTAGCTCCAGCGCCTAGCCACTCATAAATCAAAGAAAAAGTTCTGTGCGTCTTATTTTCCTGCGGCAGACCAAGAAGCTTCCGGACTTAATTCTTTACATGATTTGTACAAGCTCCGCATATACTAAAAAAAGTTTAATCTAAAGCTGTTTTGCATAAACCTGGCTACGCTGGAAAGAGGAGGTACATGATGAATCAGAAATTAACCGCATTGTTAGTCGTACTAGCATTAGTAGTTGGCGCAGGTGGAATGTATGTAGGTATGGAGTACATAGAAATGGGTCATGAGGCTCCTCCACAACAAGCTGAAGCAGTCCCGGCAATGGGGGATATCTTGCGTGTAGAGGATGATGCTTCAGAAATTGAGGGGTTTGATAAGTTTAAGCAGGCGCTTGAGCTGATTTCTACAAAGTATGTCGAAGAGGTCGATGAGAAAGAGCTGTTAGAAGGTGCGATCCAGGGGATGCTCTCCACGTTAGATGATCCATATTCTGTGTATATGGACAAAGAAACGGCACAGCAATTCTCCCAATCCCTTGATTCCTCTTTTGAAGGGATTGGTGCAGAGGTTGGAATGAAAAACGACCGTGTCACCATTGTTGCTCCGTTTAAAGGTTCTCCTGCTGAAAAAGCAGGTCTGCAGCCGAATGATCAGATTGTCAGTATAAACGGAGAAAGTGTTGAAGGACTTGATCTGCATCAAACGGTGTTAAAGATCCGCGGCAAAAAGGGAACAAAGGTCGCGATAGAAGTTATTCGGCCGAATTCTCGTGAAAAGCTAACCTTTACTGTGGTTCGTGATGAAATTCCGCTTGAAACAGTTTTTGGCTCCATGAAGGAGTATGAAGGGAAAAAGGTAGGGTATATTCAAATTACCTCGTTCTCCGAGAACACTGCAAAGGATTTTGAAAAGACCTTGGCTAAGCTTGAAAAGGATGATATGGAAGGTCTGGTTTTAGATGTCCGCGGAAATCCCGGGGGGTATCTGCAAAGTGTTGAGGAAATCCTCAAGCAATTTGTGACAAAGGATCATCCATATATTCAAATTGAAGAGCGCAGCGGTGATAAAAAGCGTTACTTTTCGACCTTATCAAAGAAAAAGGAGTATCCAGTCACCGTGTTAATTGATAAAGGCAGTGCATCTGCTTCGGAAATCCTTGCCGGAGCATTAAAAGAGGCTTCCGGCTATGATCTCGTCGGTGTGACCTCATTTGGCAAAGGAACTGTTCAGCAGGCGGTGCCAATGGGTGACGGCAGCAATATCAAACTAACGCTTTATAAATGGTTAACACCTGATGGAAATTGGATTCATAAAAAGGGTGTTAAGCCGACTATAAAGGTAGAGCAGCCAGAGGTCTTTCAGGCAAGCCCGGTTCAGGTGAAGGAAAGCTTAGAGCCTGACATGAATAACGGACAAGTGAAAACTGCCCAGATCATTCTAAAGGGACTTGGCTTTGAACCAGGCAGAGAAGATGGCTATTACAGCAAGGAAACAGCAGCTGCGGTAAAAGAATTCCAAGAAGAAAATGAACTGGCGATCAGCGGAAAAATTGATCAGCAGACTGCAAATACACTGAATCAAAAGATTAAAGAATACAAAGAAAATGAAAAAAATGACCTCCAATTAAAAATGGGCATAAAGGCATTATTCAATGAATGAAAGTTGGGGACAGTCCCCCGCTGCATAAAAGCGGCAGGGGACTGTCCCCATTAACTTTGTTTTTGTGTAAGGACGTAAAAAAACATTTGATTTCGAAATAATATAAGCGTAAGAGTTATGATGCTGATGCACTAGATGCAATGATGATAGGTAGTAAGAGGCCCAAGTATAATGGCAGTAAAATAGAAAAAGATGTACTTATAAAAGGAGAAGAACGGGGGGATAAGGATGAAAAAGTCCAGTTACCAGAAGGAACAGGTATATCAAGGTTTGTTATCAGAGTTGAGCGAAAAACATACGGAGGCTCAATCCTATGCGAGCTTCAACAAGTGGATTCGATTATTTTGTATGTATTTAGCAAATTATACGTCCATTAAAGAAATTGACCAGATTGATAAAGCATGTGTTCAAGAGTACTTTTCCTATTTAATTAATAATCATAAACGGCTTTCGCTTAGTTTAACAGATATAAAAAAATCGATGCAAATGATCGAGGATCTATTACAGATAGAAGTTGACAGCTCATTAAGTGATTTTTCACTATCAAATATGAGTCTATGGAACAACTTAAAATAAGCATACTCAATTGCTCATTGAGATGGTAAAATATGAGTAACCTATAGATATGCGTAGAAACAGTAAGGTGGGGTTCTGTTTTGATTGATAATTGGTTGCTTGAGTTGCTTTGGGCTGTTGGACGCTTCTTTATTCATCCACTCTTTTATTTGTTCTTCCTCTTAACATTAGCTTACGGTTCTATTCGGATAAAACGTGAAAGGAAGTCTTTTCATATTCGTGTTCATGACATCTATGATGAGATGAAATTCACTTACACAAAGGGTTTAATCGTTGGAGCCATAGCATCTGTCGCTCTATTTGGGATAGGCTTGAGCTTGCCCTTTGGCACCATTGTTTTGTTAACAATTGTTACAGCTGTTCTGGGGTTAACATGTCGAATGCGGTGGCTTTCGCCTGCATATTCGATTGGCATCACCCTTATGGGCGTGGTCATCATCTCAAGTGGACAAGCTGACACGATTGAGGCTTTTTTTGTAGGAATAAACGAAACAAATTATGCGTCACTTAGTCTATTAGCAGGTCTTATGATCATCGCAGAAGGCATCTTAATTCAGCGTACGGCACATAAACATACATCACCATTTATAAAAACAAGTACAAGGGGGTTGCCAATTGGTACCCATGAAGCAAATCGCACATGGATGCTGCCATTGCTGTTTCTTGTACCAGGCGGCACGCTTACCTCATCATTGCCATGGTGGCCTGTCTTAACGATAAATGGAGAAACTTTCCTGTTCATGTTTGTTCCATTTTTCATCGGCTTTCATCAGCGTGTACAAGGTTCGCTTCCGCAGGAAAGCATTAAAGTTACTGGAAAACGCGTCATTTTGCTGGGCGTTATGACACTTGTCGTTTCGATGGTCAGCATTTGGTTTACAGTTGCTGCCTTTCTTGCCTTAATCATAGCGATCGCCGGGCGTGAATTTATTACCATTCGTCAGCGGATCAATGACGATTCCGCCGCTTTCTTCTTTTCAAAACGAGATAAAGGCCTGATGATTCTTGGGATCCTTCCTCAATCACCGGCTGAAAAAATGAATCTCCTGGTCGGCGAAATGGTGATGAAGGTAAATGGCGAAAGTGTAAAAACGGTTGAAGAATTTTATCAATCCCTGCAAAAAAATGGTGCGTTCTGTAAACTTGAAGTCATTGACCTTAACGGAGAAATCCGCTTTGTTCAACGGGCGCTATATGATGGCGAACACCATGAACTTGGAATTTTATTTGTCCAGGACGAGAAGAAATGGGAGACGGAAGCAGTTTAAGATATACCTTTATCGTGCCAACCTCTTTAGCGTTATCTTTTTAACTCAATCATTAAGAAAGTAATTCCCGCTTCAAGATTCCAACGAAGCGGGGATTATTGCTTTTAAAGAACCTAATCGCGCCTTCGTTGGACTGGAGAAGTTTATCTAACCGATTCGTTTATTAAATGTTTTTTAATATTCTCTTTGAAATTGCATTAACTACCTCCAGTATGTTTACCTATTTCATTTAACAGCAACGCTTTTGAATATGACTTTTTAGGGAATGAAATGCTAATGAATCATTCTAATAAAAATGCAGGTAAGCCGAATGGATTAAAATGAATAGGCGAAACTAAGTCATATCTAAAAAAAGGGGATTTGAAAAATGTATAACCGAATTGAAAACCTAAAAGACAATCTTCCAGAAGGGCACAAAGATATTGCCGTGTTAACTCGGCATATATTTGAGGCATTTGATAAGCTAATTGAGGAACACAGAAGGCTGATGGGGGTAAGTTCCACTGCAAAAATTAAACCAAATCCAGCAGAAGAAAGAACATTCTTTGAAACCATAAATGAAGTAAAACAAGTCATTCTTACAGAATTAGAAAAGACGACAGAAGACATAGAACATATCGGTGATAAAAATTGGGAGAAAAATTATAAAGACGGGGTCGAATAGGTAAGTACTTAATCTTAGCAGATTAAGTACTTTTTCCTGCTTGTGATGAATGAAATACCTTTATTAAAGTTTTTTGAAAAATGTTGTTGACAATAAGAAATAATTAGATTATTATTATCTTGTATTCAAGATGTTTTAATTCGTAATATTTAGGAGATGGCTAATAAGCAAGACCCAACTGGAACGAAATGTCCCAAACGAATTTTTCGTCATAAATAAAATGCTAAATGAGAATGAAATGTAGTTTAAAAGCAATATGGTATTATTTTTTATAATTATATATCTCGAATTCGAGATAAAACAAATTAGGAGGAATGAAAATGATTGATATTGGATTATTAATAATTAGATTGGTAATAGGTGTATTATTCATTGGTCACGGTGCTCAGAAGTTATTTGGCTGGTTTGGAGGTTATGGCTTAAAAGGAACTGGCGGCTGGTTTGAATCAATTGGCATGAAGCCAGGCGTAACGATGGCTCTTTTCGCAGGATTAGCAGAACTAATTGGCGGAATTTTATTCGCTCTAGGACTCTTAACCCCGCTTGCAGGTATTATGATTGCGGGAACTATGGTGATGGCAATTGTGAAAGTGCATGGTCAAAACGGATTATGGGCAACAGCAAATGGATACGAATATAACCTAACCTTGCTTACGATTGCAATTGGAATAGCTTTAATAGGCGCTGGTCAATACAGTGTAGATGCATTTTTATTTTAATATATCTCGAAACCGAGATATTTTCAATGAACTAGCAAAAGCGACAATTTATTTCTCAAGCGATAGTTGAAAACAAAGAGGGTATTCTAAGCCGGTAAGCGAATTGTACCTTATAAAGAATCTAATGAAAGATAAAAGGAGCGGATATCATGAACAAAAAAACGATGGGTATTCACCATATAACAGCCATTGTCGGTCATCCTCAAGAGAATGTTGATTTCTATGCAGGTATTTTAGGTCTGCGTTTAGTGAAACAAACGGTTAATTTTGATGACCCAGGCACATACCATCTTTATTTTGGTGATAAAGGAGGAAAACCTGGAACAATCATTACATTTTTTCCTTGGGCAGGGGCTCGTCAAGGTACGATAGGAGACGGTCAAGTAGGCGTCACTTCATATGTTGTTCCTAAAGGAGCCATGGAGTTCTGGAAAAATAGGCTGGAATCGTTCAACATTCCTTTTACTGTCATGGAGCGCTTCGGCGAGGAGTACTTGGAATTTGATGACACTCATGGGCTTCACTTGGAAATTGTTGAAAGGGAAGAGGGAGAAGGAAATACATGGACCTTTGGAAGAATAACACCTGAGGTAGCAATTAAAGGCTTTGGCGGTGCTACTTTATTATCGGCACAGCCTGAAAAAACTGCTGAACTGTTGGAAAACATTATGGGATTAGAATTTGTCGGCAAGGAAGGGGACTTCACCCGTTACCGTTCTTTAGCGGATATTGGAAATATTATTGATCTAAAATTAACTCCAATTGGACGCGGGACGATGGGAGTAGGAACTGTACACCACATTGCATGGCGGGCTATGGATGATCAAGACCAATTAGAATGGCAAGAATATGTAGCAGAGAATGGGTATGGAGTAACTCCTGTACAAGATCGAAACTATTTTAATGCCATTTACTTCAGAGAACATGGAGAAATTCTCTTTGAAATTGCAACAGATCCTCCAGGTTTTGCCCATGATGAATCCGAAGCTACGATGGGTGGAAAATTAATGTTGCCTGAGCAGTATGAACAGTTTAGAGGGCAAATTGAAAAAAGTTTATTACCTTTTGAGGTAAGAGAATTGCAATAATTTTTTCGTAAAGGAATGATTTCTTTGCTATCAATAGATCCTGCTAAAAATACTGAAAGAGAAAATTATAAGTTTCTAATAGGCAGCATCATCCCCAGACCGATTGCTTTTGTTACTACACGTTCAAAGAATGGCGTTTTAAATGGAGCGCCATTCAGCTACTTTAATATTGTCTCATCAAACCCGCCGATGATTTCGGTATCGATTCAAAGGTCAGCGGGAAGACAAAAGGACACAGCGAGAAACATCATTGATTCAAAAGAGTTTGTCATTCATATCGTTGATGAACAAAATGTTGAAAAAGTAAATCAAACAGCTGCAAGTCTGCCTCCTGAGCAAAGTGAAATCGAATTAGCAGCATTCACTCCAGTTGAAAGTGAGAAAATTTCAGTCCCGGGAGTAAAAGAGGCAAAAATCCGTATGGAATGCATCCTGGAACAATCTTTAGAATTGGGAGATTCGGATACAACTGGCTGTGACCTTATCATCGGAAAAGTCGTTCAGTTCCATATTGAAGAGACTATTTATGAAAATGGAAGAATTGATCCAAGAGGCTTAGCTGCTGTGAGCCGATTAGCTGGTACAAATTATGCGAAAATAGGAGAGATGTTTTCCATAGATCGTCCTAAGTAATGTCGTGATTCGAAATAATGAAAAGAATGGAGAAGATAGGGTTGCAAAAAACAACAGGTATTCATCATATAACAGCGATGGTGAACGATGCCCAAAGAAATATTGACTTTTATGCCGGTATTCTTGGGTTAAGACTTGTCAAAAAGACGATCAATTTTGATCGTCCTGAAGTGTATCATCTCTATTTTGGCAATGAAACTGGCGAACCAGGGACTGTAATCACATTTTTTCCATGGGCTAAGCAGTTAAAGGGCAGAATTGGAACCGGTCAGGTCGGTGTTATTAGCTTTATGATTCCAGCAGGTTCAATTGATTTCTGGAAACAACGTTTACAAACATTCGGCATTGAATTTCGCTCTTCTGAACGCTTTGGTGAACAAAATATACAATTTCCTGATCCTGATGGGCTCCAGCTTGAACTTATAGAACGAAATGAAGGACCAATCAATCTTTGGTCATTTGGGGGGATTCAAGCAGAGCATGCCATTAAAGGTTTTGCGGGAGCTACCTTAATATCAGCACAACCTAATAAGACGGCAGATGTGCTGGAAAATATCTTGGGACTTGATTGCATTGGTGATCAAGAGGGCTTTCTAAGGTTTAGATCTGAAGGGAATGTTGGAAATATCATTGATATTAAGCTTACTCCTTCGGTTCGAGGTCTAATGGGTGCAGGAACAGTTCACCATATCGCATGGAGGGCAAAGGATGAAGAAGAACTTAATAGATGGAGGGCACTTCTTCAGAACAAGGAATTTTATCCAACTGAAATACGTGATCGAAATTATTTCAAAGCGGTGTATTTCCATGAACAAGGGGGGATCCTTTTCGAAATAGCGACCAATCCGCCAGGCTTTTCCGTTGATGAGCCAGTCTCCGAGCTTGGAAAGAAACTAATGCTACCAGCTTGGCTGGAATCAAAGCGAGAAGAATTAGAGGAAACCTTACCTAGTGTTGAAGCTCGCATTCTGGAGGGAGATAAATGATGAAGCATTTGTTTAATAAGGGGAAAGATGAAACAAAACCAACGTTATTATTGCTGCATGGTACTGGGGGAAATGAATTAGATCTTTTACCTCTTGCGGGAAGAATTGATGATGAGGCTTCCGTTCTTAGCGTTCGCGGGAATGTATTGGAAAATGGGATGCCTCGATTCTTCCGCAGATTAGCAGAAGGAGTGTTTGATGAAGAAGACCTTATTTTCCGGACAAAGGAGTTAAATGAGTTTCTTGATGTAGCAGCAGAAAAGTATGAGTTTGACAGAGGTAATATTATAGCTATTGGTTATTCTAACGGTGCCAATATTGCTGCGAGTTTATTTTTTCATTACCAAGAAGCATTAAAGGGAGCCATTCTTCACCATCCAATGGTACCAATAAGGGGCATTGAGCTTCCGGATTTGTCAGGAAAGTCTGTATTTATTGCCGCTGGGACAAATGATCCGATCTGTTCACCGCAGGAATCATCTGAATTGCAATCGTTATTAGAACATGCAAATGCCAATGTGGAACTTCTTTGGGAAAATAAAGGTCATCAATTGACAGTTGAGGAAGTTGAAGCAGCGGCAAAGTGGTATCGTCATTTATTATCGATTCATTAATAGTTGAATTTTTTAGTAAGAATAGGGCTTATGTGATATTCAATATAGTGCATCCAAGAAGCGTTTTGAAAAGTGAAGGATAAAACTTTTTAGAATAGGAAATTTTAAAGGTATCAAATTTTTACTGTTTGAAAGGCTGGTACCTTTATGGAGAAAAAATTATTAAATTTGCTTAATGTACTTTGTTTCATTTCTTTGCCATTTTTATTTAGAGGTCCAAAAATGAGGGAAAATTTGCTCATTTTTTTCTCAAAAGGAGTTCTGGCAACTCTTGTCGATGCTTACGTTGTAGGAACCAAAAGAGTTTCCTATCCAGTTCGCCCTTTTCCAACAATCTTTAAAACAAATATTATTTATGATGTATTATTCTTTCCGCTTTTAAGTGTCATCTGGGTGAAAATATCCTATAACGATCGTCTGGATAAAATCCTTTTAAAAAGCTTAATTTTTAGTGTTCCCATGAGTTTTGCTCAATGGTATTTAGAGGAAAATTCAAGATTATTTAAATGGAAAAAATGGTCACCGCTCCATACGTTTGGAAGTGTAAATTTTACTTTGTTTACAATTAGAGGCTTCGTTGGCTTAATAAAGAAAGTGGATCAAGTAAAGCAAAATCAACAGATAACCGATCATTAATGGTTGTGTTAGTAGCCGATCTTGGAGCATTACATTACCAGTCGTCTTTATCTTGTAAGTATTTACTATTAATGTAATGAACTCATTTAATTTTGCAGTGTACTTAAAAGGCGTAAAAACACACCAAGAAATACCAAAGGTGTGTTTTTACGATTTAATTTCTAATATAACTAGTTAAGAACCTTCCCTAAAACTACCTTCAAAAAGCGATTCGTTCAATGGACGGCGAGTGCTTGGCTGTTCACGCTCCTGAAGATTCTCTGGCAGAACATCCTTTTCACCTTGATAGCCAATGGCGATAACAGCATGAAGTTCGTAACCATCAGGTACGTTTAAAGCTTCACGTGCTCTCTCTTTTTCAAATCCTCCCATAGCGTGGGTGATTAAACCTTTGCGGCTGGCTTCTAAAGCAAGATATCCCCAAGCTGTACCTGCATCAAAAGCATGCCAAGCGTTAAATCCCCGCTCAGTTGTTGTTTTTGAGATAATGACAGCTAATACAGGAGCTTTTTTACACCAAACAAGGTTTCCTTGCATGATAAAGGAATAAAATTTTTCACGATCTTCTTTCGTACGGGCGATAATAAAATTCCATGGTTGCTGGTTCGAAGCGGATGGAGCCCAACGTGCGGCCTCGAAAACACTGAAAAGAACATCCTCGGGTACATCCTTTTCCAAGAAAGACCTCGGAGACCATCGATTTAAAAATTGAGGGGATATTTCATAACCAGGTTTACGTAGATCTGAGACATTCACCATTACTAATCCTCCATAATTAAGATAGCAATAGTTTAACATTTTTTACCTTTGAAACAAAATTTTTTAACTTCAGCTCTTACCGATGAAATACTGTATGAAACGTAATAGAGAGAAAAAGTAAAAAGGAGATCTTCAGAGTTCACAAGGAGTTGTGTTTCTAGTTAAAGAAGGAAGGTATTAGGAATTTATGATAGCTATTATTAAAAATGGGGCATAATTTTTAATACATCTTGTTAAAAGATTCTCTTGGAGGAACATCATGCCACAAAAGCTATCGATTTGTTTTCCTTGTTGTTTACGGTCATTCTACTTATTTCTGCTTGGAAAAACTGGAAAAATGACTATCCCACAGTCATTTTCGCGATTAGTGTAGACTTCTTTATCACGATCATTACATATGAACACACATTAGTATTTCCGTAAAGCTTTTTTAGTACCAAATCATACGATAGCTGACTTTTTTATCGCGTTTACGAACATACCCCTAATTGTAGTCGTTTTTCTCTCGCAATATCCATATACGTCCCATTTGTTTAAACAATTCTGCTATATTTTCCTTTGGACTTGTTTGTTTATTTTTATTATTAAATCTGTTGTCTTATCACAATGGATGGGATTTTTGGTGGTCATTCATTGTATGGTTTTTTATTTTTATAGGTATCATTCTTCATCATAAAAGCCATTATTAGCATGGATCCTCTGTTGTTTTTCGTGTGCGATCTTCCTAATTTTTTATTTTCACATACCGATTTGTAAAGTGAAATAAAGTTGCAAAACCTGGCCTTCCTTTATAAGGAAAGCTAAGAAAGCTATTTTTCCAACATACAGGGCAGAATCGTTAAATACTCAAAAGACCTTGAACCTAAGTGGTGAATATAAGTTGAAGAAAAATGAAGAAGTACATAGGCAAATGGAAGATGCTTATGCATTAATGATTCCAACCATTCCTGCCTTTGGACCTTGGGACCTAACAGTTCTTCCTGTTACAGTGATGTTTTTTATTCAATTCAAGCCGCATAGAAGTCCAATCATTAAAGCAATTATCTTTGGATCTGGGGCAGCTTTTATTGGAGAGCCAATTTTTAAATGGCTCGACTTATACGAGCCTAATCATTGGAAATCGATTTATTCGTTCCCAATCTACATTTTTATCTATTTAGCCTCACATTTCATTAGTACAAGAAAACATTATAAAGAATTGGATGAATAAAGGTTGATCGCTAAGTTTTACCTGATCATTAAAAATGGTGTGAAACTAGCAACAATTAAGGTGTCGCTCTTGATGAGCTGTTTTAGTGTAACCGTGTTGATCATATTAATAATAGCTTTTAAAATAACCAGAAACGTGTAGCGGATGCTTTATGGAAAGTGACATTAAATTCTTTTCAACGTCTGGCGGAACAACGACTAGTGGTAAGGATTCAGCATCCAGTGCCGAAGTGAAGGAAGCAGTCTTTTGTTCTCATTTACAGAAAAATCCTTTCTCCCCTTGACATTTATGGAAATTTAGGTAAAAATATTAGTAAAATATTTTACTTGTGCATATTCGTTGAAAAGTAAAGGATATAAATGATGGAGGTGGGGAGAATGGCGACCATTAAAGATGTTGCAGAGGCATCAGGGTTTTCCATTTCTACAGTATCTCGTGTTTTAAATAATGATCTTAGCCTTTCTGTACCAGATGAGACAAGGGACAAAATTTATGAGGTAGCTGATAGACTAAATTACAGAAAAAAGATGATCAGGCATTTAGTGAAAAATATTGCTTTTTTATACTGGCTGACAGATAAGGAAGAATTAGAGGATGTTTATTTTAAAACGATGCGCTTAGAGATTGAAAAGCTGGCAGGAGAATTTAATGTTGAGCTAACAACCTATAAAATTACGGAAGGTATTTCAAGAATTCCTGATAACATAGAAGGATTTATTGCAGTAGGTTCGTTTTCAGATAATGAATTAGCCTATCTAAGGGGAATAACAGCCAATGGGGTCTTTATTGATTACACGCCGGACCCGGATCATTTTGATTCTGTAAGGCCTAATCTGGCGCAAATCACCAAAAAAACAATTGACTTTTTAATTGAAAAAGGACATCGTGACATAGGGTTGATTGGGGGAACCTATCATAACCCTAACACTGATGAAGATGAAATGGATATTCGGGAACAAACCTTCCGTCAATATATGATGGAAAAGGGTCTTTTAAACGAAGATTATCTTTTTATTCATAGAGGGTTTTCTGTGGAGAATGGCTATCATCTGATGCAAAGGGCGATTAAAGACTTAGGTGAAGAGTTACCGACTGCATTCTTTATAGCAGCTGACCCGATCGCCGTGGGCTGCCTTCAGGCATTGAATGAAAATGGCATTGCAATTCCGAATCGAGTAAGTATTATCAGCATCAATAATATTAGTGTTGCGAAATATGTATCACCGCCTTTAACAACCTTCCATATTGATCTGCATGAAATCTGTAAAAATGCGATTGAGTTATTGCTGGAACGCGTAGTAAAAAAACGTAAAATCGTGAAAACTTTATACCTCGGATCAGAATTGGTTATTAGAAAGAGTACAAATTAAAATAGTGAGAGAAAAATAACTTGGGCTTAACTGAGTTATTTTTTTTGCGTTTTCAGCTAACTGAGTATGGCAAATCCTCGTTTTGCCCCCTTATTTTCCTTGGGTTTTATCTTTTTCGTAAAAAGTTTTACTTGTATTGGTAAAATAATTGTTTACAACTTTTCTTCAGAGTGCTATATTATTTTTAGTAAAACGCTTGCAGTTATTTTATTTGAAAGGATGTATTTCCATGAAGAGCTATAAAAAATTATTCGGAGTAGTAAGTGGTTTTGCATTAAGTTTAGCTTTAGTTGGCTGCGGACCTCAGGAAGACAGCGGACAAGGTTCGGCTGTCAATGAAGCAACGAAAACGAAAGAATTAATCGTTTGGGAAGATATAGAGAAATCTGCCGGTATTGAAGAGGCGATTTCAAAATTTGAAGAAGAGCATGATGTAACTGTAAAGGTTGTAGAGAAGCCTTATGCGAAACAAATTGAAGACTTGCGTCTTGATGGCCCTGCTGGTACGGGTCCTGATGTGTTGACAATGCCTGGTGACCAAATTGGAACCGCTGTTACAGAAGGGTTAATTAAAGAACTAAATGTCAGCGAAGATATTCAAGGTCTTTATACAGAAGCTGCGATGCAATCGCAAAAAGTTGATAACAAAGTTTACGGATTGCCAAAAGCAGTAGAAACAACCATGCTTTACTATAATAAAGACATTATTTCTGAAGACCAATTACCAAAAACGTTAGATGAGTGGTATGAGCTTTCTAAGGAATTAACAAAAGGTGAGAATTACGGTTTGTTAGCGTTATTTGATCAAATCTATTATGCGCAAAGTGTTATGAGCGGTTATGGCGGCTACATTTTTGCACAAGAAGAGAATGGCAGCTATAATCCGTCAGATATCGGATTAAATAATGAAGGTGCGATTGAAGGCGCAGCATCTATTCAAAAGTTCTATAAAGAAGGATTATTCCCGGCAGGTATCGTTGGGGAGCAAGGGATTAACGTATTAGAATCACTCTTTACAGAAGGAAAAGCTGCTGCTGTCATTTCAGGTCCGTGGAACATCGAACCATTCAAAAAAGCAGGAGTGAATTACGGAGTAACAAAATTACCTGAGCTTTCAAATGGTAAAAACATGAGTTCATTCATTGGTGTAAAAAGCTACAATGTCAGTTCTTATTCAAAAAATGCTGATTTAGCAGAGGAATTAGTTGCTTTCTTAGCGAACGAAGAAAACTCGAAAAAGAGATATGAAATTACACAAGAGGTTCCAGCTGTCCAAGCTTTAGCAAATGATCCGGTTGTTACGGAAAGTGAAGCAGCAAAAGCGGTTGCAGAGCAATCCCAGTTCTCAGTGTTAACGCCAAATATTCCTGAGATGAATGAAGTATGGCTGCCAACTGATGCAGCATTACAAACCATTGCAACAGGAAAAGCCGAACCGAAGCAAGCTCTAGATCAGGCGGTAGAGACCATTAAAGGTCAAATAGAAGCTAAGCACGGCGGTAAATAAGCCCTGTTTTCGAAAACTTTAAGGTTAGTAGATTGATAGGAATCTGCACTTTGTTGATTGGAGCGGATAGGTGCGAGACTCCTACAGGAGCAACAGTACAGGGGAGGCCCCAAAAGTGCATGGCGCTGAGGAGAGGCTCCCGGACCACTGCTAAAAAGCGAACGCCTGAAGCGGAAATCAAGACCGTTTAACAGAACTTTATTTTTAAAAAGCAATCATCTTTAAGAAATGTGGTGTCAGCTCTAGTAGGCTTGACACCATTATTATAAGGGCTAAAGAATCGTATCGAAAAAGAGGTGAAAAAGATGCAACATCGTAAAATAGCCTTACTTTTATCCATCATTCCAGGGCTCGGCCAATTTTACAATAAGCAATGGGTAAAGGGATTGATGTTTATCATTCTTGGTGCTGCGTTTTTTATCGTGTTTGGAGATCTCTTAAATATGGGCTTTTGGGGACTCTTTACACTTGGAACAGAAGTACCGCGGGATAATTCCATTTTTTTATTGGCAGAGGGGATTATTGCAGTCATTGTGACATGCTTTGGCCTTGCTGTTTATTATTTGAATTTAAAGGATGCCTATAAAACTGGGGAAATGCGGGACGATAAGAAAGAGATAAGCTCTCTTAAGGAGCAGTACCATAATTTGATTTCTCAGGGCTATCCATATGTTGTAAGTGGTCCATCATTATTTATTCTAGTTTTTGCTGTTATTTTTCCAATCTTATTCAGTTTTGCCTTAGCTTTTACCAACTATGATTTATACCATTCTCCGCCTGCAAATTTAACAGACTGGGTTGGTTTCGATACATTTTTGCAAATTTTCACAGTTGATATTTGGCGTTCTACCTTTTTTGATGTATTAGGGTGGACGGTAATTTGGACACTTGTTGCTTCCTCGCTTCAAGTCGCCCTAGGTATTTTATTGGCTGTTGTGGTTAATCAAAAAGAGATTCGGTTTAAAAAGTTCTTTCGGACCATCCTCGTGTTGCCTTGGGCAGTACCGGGGTTTGTTACAATTTTAATTTTTGCCGGGCTATTTAATGATAGCTTTGGTGCAATTAACAATGATATCTTAGCTGCATTTGGGATTGATCCGATACCGTGGATGACAGATGCAGGCTGGACGAAATTAGCGCTCATCCTTATGCAGGGATGGTTGGGATTCCCATATATCTTCCTTGTGACCACAGGGGTTCTGCAATCGATTCCTGAGGATCTCTATGAAGCGGCGACAATTGATGGCGCCTCGTTTTTTGCAAAATTTAAGCATATTACGATGCCGATGATTTTAATTGCGATGGCACCGATCATCATTACTCAGTTTACATTTAACTTTAATAACTTCAATATTATTTATCTATTCAACGGCGGTGGTCCTGCTGTACCTGGATCGACAGCTGGCGGTACCGACATTTTAGTTTCGTGGATTTATAAATTGACGATGCAATCAAGTCAATATTCTTTAGCAGCAGCACTAACTATTTTGTTATCTGTCTTTGTCATTGCGATCGCATTATGGCAGTTCAGACGGACAAATTCTTTTAAAGAGGGGGCTTAAGCGATGCTGACAGATATGAAGAGAGCGAAATTTATTCGGCTTTCTTTCTCGTATTTATTATTGCTATTCATGACGGTAATCATCATTTACCCCTTACTTTGGACGGTTGGAGCAAGCTTTAATCCTGGTAACAGTTTAATCAGTACATCGATTATTCCGGAAAATCCAACATTGGATCACTATAAAGAGTTATTTGCCGGAAAGGAAAGTCTGCAATATGGCCAGTGGTATGTAAACTCCTTAAAAATCAGTTTATTCACCATGCTTGGCACAATTTTGAGCGTTTCCTTTACCGCATATGCCTTTTCTCGTTTTCGCTTTAAAGGAAGAAAAAATGCGCTAACCCTATTTTTATTGCTGCAAATGATTCCGCAATTTTCAGCGTTAATCGCCCTCTTTGTTTTAGCGCAGATTTTGGGGCTTATGAATAGTCATTGGCTGTTAATCCTGCTGTACATCGGCGGACAAATTCCAATGAATACCTATTTGATGAAAGGCTATATGGATTCGATCCCGATTGCACTAGACGAAAGTGCCAAGATCGACGGTGCAAGCAATAACCGGATCTTTTGGCAAATTATTATGCCGTTATCAAAGCCGATGATCGCCGTTGTTGCCATGAATGGCTTTACCGGCCCGCTTGGAGATTTTGTGTTGTCATCAACAATCTTGCGAACACCGGAATCTTATACATTGCCAATCGGATTATACAATCTGGTAAATGAGGTTATGGGAGCAAGCTACACGACCTTTGCAGCTGGTGCGATTTTAATCAGTATTCCGATTGCCATTATCTTTATTTTGTTACAAAAGAACTTTGTTTCCGGATTAACGGCAGGTGGAACGAAGGGTTAAAAAAGTTGATCGATAACATGAGGATAGAAGGAGAGTATTATGTCAAAACATGAAAAGTCTTATCTTACGAAAGCGAAATTTATGCTGCACGGAGGAGACTATAATCCTGATCAATGGTTAGACAGACCTGATATTTTAGCAGATGATCTTAAATTGATGAAGCTTTCCCACACCAATGCGTTTTCCGTTGGCATCTTTGCTTGGAGTGCGCTTGAGCCTGAGGAAGGAGTTTATACGTTTGAATGGCTGGATGAAATCTTCGACAACATTTATAAAAATGATGGCCGCATTATCTTAGCGACTCCAAGCGGGGCCCGTCCTGCCTGGTTATCGGAGCAGTATCCAGAAGTTTTGCGTGTCAATCAAAATAGGGTAAAGCAGCTGCATGGCGGAAGACATAACCATTGCTTTACCTCAAAGGTTTATCGTGAAAAAACTCAGAAGATTAACCGCTTGTTAGCGGAACGATACGGAAACCATCCGGCTTTAATCATGTGGCATATTTCAAACGAATATAGCGGTGAATGTCATTGTGAACAGTGTCAGGATGCGTTCAGAGATTGGCTGAAAGTAAAATATCATCACGATTTAAATGCATTAAATGAAGCCTGGTGGACTCCTTTTTGGAGCCATACGTACAGTAAATGGTCGCAGGTCGAATCTCCTTCACTGATCGGGGAAAGCGGCGTGCATGGCTTAAATCTGGATTGGCGCCGCTTTGTCACAGATCAAACGATTTCTTTCTATGAAAATGAAATTGTTCCTTTGCGGGAATTAACACCAGATATCCCGATTACAACGAATTTCATGGCAGATACTTTCGATTTAATACCATTTCAATCACTCGATTACAGCAAATTTGCGAAGCATTTGGATGTCATTAGCTGGGATGCGTATCCAGCGTGGCACAATGATTGGGAAAGCACCGCTGACTTAGCGATGAAGGTAGGCTTTATTAATGATTTGTACCGAAGCCTGAAGCAGCAGCCGTTTTTATTAATGGAATCAACACCAAGCGGCGTGAACTGGCATGATGTTAATAAAGCAAAGCGCCCAGGAATGCACCTGCTGTCATCGATGCAAATGATTGCCCATGGATCAGACAGTGTCCTTTACTTCCAATGGAGAAAATCACGCGGATCTTCAGAGAAATTCCATGGTGCGGTTGTCGATCATGATGACAGCTCGGAAAACCGTGTGTTTAAAGAAGTCGCTAAGGTTGGAGAAACATTAGAAAAGCTGTCTGACGTAGTTGGCACAAATCGTCCATCAGATGTAGCGATCCTTTATGATTGGGAAAGCAATTGGGCGATCAATGATGCACAAGGATTTGGAATGAAAACGAAGCGTTATCCGCAAACCTTGCAGCAGCATTACCGCACCTTCTGGGAACAGGATATTCCAGTGGATGTTATTACGAAGGAGCAGGATTTTTCAGCGTACAAGTTATTGATCGTTCCAATGCTTTATTTAGTAAGTGAAGAAACAATTGCCCGCTTAAAATCATTTGCCGCAAACGGCGGCACATTGGTTATGACGTATATTAGCGGAATCGTGAATGAGCATGATATAACGTATACCAGCGGATGGCATACGGATCTGCAAGAGATGTTTGGCATGAAGCCAGTTGAAACTGATACTTTGTATCCAAACGATAAAAACTATGTTCGCTATCAAAACGAGACCTACCAATTGAGGGATTATGCGACAGTGATTGATGTGGGTTCTGCAACGGTAGAAGGCATCTATCAAGAAGATTTTTATGCCAACACACCGGCTGTTACAAGCCATTCATATCAGCAAGGTAAAACCTATTATATTGGAGCGAGATTGGATGATTCCTTCCATCGGCATTTCTACCATGAATTAATTAATGAGTTATCGTTACAAGCAAATATACCGGTAAGGCACTGTCAAGGTGTATCTGTTCAGGTTAGACGCGATGCGGAAAAGGACTATCTTTTTGTGATGAATTTTACAGAAGAAAAACAGCCGGTTGTCTTTGAAGCGGTGGTAACAGACTTGGTGACCGGGGAGCAATTGAAAGGCGAGGTTACCCTTGATCAATATGAAGTTCGAATTGTGGAGAAACAAAATGACTAGTTAGTGAATAGAGAGAGCATCCATTCTAGTTAGCAGAATGGATGTCTTCTTTATAAAATTTGAGAACGCTTACTGTTTTTTAGGGGATTCAAAGATTACGAGGAAAGGTGAGGAGATTATGAGAAAAAGGGGAACGTCCATCTTATTGGCATTGATTGTGATCATTAGTACATTTAGTGTAACTGGCAAAATAGGATTTGCAGCGAATCAAGAAGGTGGTGCTAAAGTGCCTGAACCAGTAGAGGCGGATATTTTTGTTGAAAAAGTGGATGGGATTAGCGAAGAATTTATTAAAGGTGTAGATGTGTCAAGCATTCTAGCATTAGAAGAAAGCGGTGTGAAATTTTCTAATGAATCAGGGAAAAAGCAGGACATTTTTAAAACATTGAGGGATGCAGGGGTCAATTATATTCGTGTACGTGTGTGGAATGATCCCTATGATACCAAAGGCCGAGGTTACGGCGGGGGTAATAACGATGTAGAAAAAGCCATTGAGATCGGAAAAAGAGCGACTAAAAATGGCATGAAGCTTCTCGTGGACTTCCATTATTCTGACTTTTGGGCTGATCCGGCTAAACAACAGGCGCCAAAGGCTTGGAAAAGTTTAAGCTTTGAAGACAAAAAGGTAGCACTCTATACATATACACATGAAAGCCTGCAAATGATGCTGGATGAGGGAATCGACATTGGCATGGTACAGGTTGGGAATGAAACAACAGGTGGATTCGTGGGTGAAACCGATTGGGCAAAAATGAGTGAATTGTTTAAAGCCGGCAGCAAAGCGATCAGAGAGGTAGATCAAAATATTCTTGTTGCTTTACATTTTACAAACCCTGAGAAAGCAGGAAGATATGATACGATTGCTAAAACATTGGATGAAAATCAAGTAGATTATGATGTGTTTGCAAGCTCTTACTATCCTTTTTGGCATGGGACACTAGAAAATTTAACGTCCGTTTTAAAGAATGTCGCAGATACTTATGGTAAAAAAGTGATGGTTGCAGAAACCTCTTATACGTATACGGAGGAAGATGGAGATGGACATGGCAACACTGCACCAAAAGAAACAGGCCAGACGCTGAATTACCCAATTACTGTTCAAGGACAAGCAACTGCTGTCAGGGATGTCATCGAAGCGGTTGTGAATGTAGGTGAGGCAGGGATTGGTGTATTCTATTGGGAACCGGCCTGGATCCCGGTAGGACCGCCGAATAAAATGAAGCAGAACATGAAGAAATGGGAAAAGGATGGCTCAGGATGGGCAACTAGTTTTGCCGCTGAATATGATCCTGAGGACGCTGGGCATTGGTATGGAGGAAGTGCTGTGGACAATCAAGCGCTATTTGATTTTAATGGAAAGCCCTTGTCTTCCTTGAACGTTTTTAAGTATGTTGATACTGGTGCAGTTGCTCCAATAAAAGTTGATGATGTCAAAGATCTGTCTATAAGCAGTATTGTTGGAGAGGACATTTCTTTACCAGAAACCGTAACTGTTATCTACAATAATGGAAGTGAAGGAACCGCTGCGGTTACATGGGATAACGATGCACTGCAACAAGCAATCAGCAATGGGGCTGGCAGTTATGTCATTGAAGGAGTAGTTGAAGGCGGAATAACTGTAAACGCAAAACTTCAAATAAGCCCAAGAAACTATGTGGTCAATCCTAGCTTTGAGTCCACTGACCGAAGCATGTGGGAAGTTACCTATAAAAATGGCACTTACAATCATACTAGTTTTCAGCTAAAGGCTTCAGATGCCAAATCAGGGAACTATTCGCTTCATTTTTACTCAGCTGATGCTGTCGATTTTCAAGTAGAACAGACGATTACTGGCTTAGAGCCTGGATACTATAAGCTAGCCATGTTTCTTCAAGGCGGGGATGCAGGGGACGATGACATGTTTATCTATGCTTCTACTAGTGATAAAGAATATAAAATGGACACTTCTGTTAATGGCTGGGTAAATTGGAGCAATCCTGAAATCAGCGAGATCTTAGTCATAGATGGTACAGTTACAATTGGGGCAAGCATAAAAGCTTCTGCTGGTGCATGGGGAAGTTTAGATGATTTTACGCTTTACCGAGTAAGAGGTGTTGAGTAAGAGGGATTCATTTTTGTGGTTAAATATAGAAAATGGTATATAAAAAAGCAGACCAAAGGAAATGGTCTGTTTTTTTATTAATAGACCTTTTCAGATGCGCGAGATAAAGTTCATTTTATGCAAAAATGAACTAAAAGAAAAGAAACATTTAAAAAATGCTTTAGAAATTTTTATGAAAAGTTGCTATAATAATTAAATCAGTGTGTAGAGATATTGGTATTTGTTTTACATACCAAAAATATATGTCGCATGATACGTCTACCATCTGAAATTTTCATTTCGGAGGTAAGACAACATGCACAAGGAAGCCAGACTGCCTCAAAATTCAAAAGAAGGCTTGATCTTTCTATTGATTATTTCAATCATTTCAGTAAATACAATCCCCCAGATCATTATGGGGATGGAACGCGGCTTCAGTATAGAAAATTATTTAGAAACGCTGAAGATTATTCCGTTTATGTGGATAATCGTTGTTTTGTTAGTGAAAGTCGTCGCGGGACCGCTAGTCGGTAAAGTAATGCCTAAGTTTGCAGGACAAACAGATGGATTTAATGCCAGAGTTTTATTAAATACTTTATTGAATGTTACGGTTTTATCTATGCTTTTAACAATTATAGGCACATGGATCGGTACGAAGCAAATAAGTCTAGAGCCTTTTCAGCACTTCTTTCACAGTTGGTTTAGAAATTTTGGTGTGGCTTTTTGGATTGAGCTATTGATTGCTCAGCCGATTGCCAGATTTGCAATGAAAAAAATACACGAAAGACAGGCCAGCCAAGCAGAGGGTGTAAATTCGTAACAGTTCAAATTGTATATCAACCGCAGAATTGTAAGTGAGATGACATCATTTGCGAACGGGCGCTTTATTTCAATAACATGAAAAGGGTAGAACGCTTGAGGTTTCTTTGAAAAAACCCCAAGCGTTTTTTTACTTTAAAAAAGTATAAATTGGCAAAAAAGAGAATTCGACGTAGCACTAAGTAAGCTTTTCTTAACGCTATTATTAATGTGATGCTTCCTTGTTGAATTCCGCTGCAGAAGGTTGCCGAGTATCCCTTGTCCATAAGAGTTATATACCATTAATAGAACTTTTAGTTTAAGGGTACTTATAAATTGACAGTGAAGCGCTATCACAAATATAATTGACCGGTCAGTATAAAAAACATTTTTTTACAGATAGAGGGGTTTTTGTAAAATAACGAGAGGAGAATGTGTGTGAATGCAAGTGCAACAGTATCTGCACCTAAAAGTGCGGATAAAGAGTATAAGGTGATTCCGATTTTGGCTGCATTTTTAATCAGCGGGTTTATTGGTTTATTTAGTGAAACGGCCTTAAACATTGCGTTGACTCAGCTGATTGAAGTGTTTAATACGACTGCAGCCACCGTTCAATGGTTAACAACTGGTTATTTATTAACATTAGGTATCTTGGTTCCAGTTTCAGGACTTTTGCTGCAATGGTTTACGACGAGGCAGCTGTTTATCACCTCTTTGGTTCTATCGATTATCGGCACTTTTATTGCCGCGGTGGCTCCTAGCTTTGAGGTATTAATGGTAGCACGTGTTTTTCAAGCGATGGGTACGGCCTTGCTTTTGCCGTTAATGTTTAACACGATTTTGCTTATCATTCCTCCAGAAAAGCGCGGAGGAGCGATGGGAATGATCGGGCTTGTTATCATGTTTGCGCCGGCTGTTGGTCCGACGTTTTCCGGATTAGTGCTTGAAAATTTATCTTGGCACTGGATTTTTTGGTTGTCTCTGCCGTTTTTAGGAATTGGTTTACTTGCAGGTATCCTTTATATGGAGAACGTATCTGAAGTAACAAAGCCGAAAATTGATGTGTTATCTGTTGTGCTGTCAACAATCGGCTTTGGCGGTGTTGTCTTTGGTTTTAGCAGTGCTGGAGAAGGGACAGAAGGCTGGAGCAGTCCGAAAGTCATCAGCTTTTTAATTGCCGGCATTGTTGCATTGATTCTATTTTGCTGGCGTCAATTAAAGATGGAGCAGCCGATGATTAATTTGCGCGCTTTCCGCTATCCAATGTTCACCCTTGGTGTCATACTTATTTTTATCTGTATGATGGTCATTTTGTCATCAATGCTTCTTTTGCCATTGTATTTACAAGGTGGCATGATGCTGACTGCGTTTGTAGCCGGTCTTACTCTTCTGCCAGGTGGAGTCATCAATGGTTTATTGTCACCTGTTATGGGAAGATTGTTCGATCAATACGGTCCGAAATGGCTTGTCATTCCAGGGTTAATCATGACAGCGGCAGTTTTATGGTTTTTATCAAATGTTACAACAACATCAACGATCGCTGTTATCGTGCTGCTTCATATCTTCTTAATGATCGGAATCGCGATGGTGATGATGCCAGCTCAAACAAATGGGTTGAATGAATTACCAAAACAGTATTATCCTGATGGTACGGCGATTATGAATACTCTTCAGCAGGTAGCAGGTGCGATTGGAACTGCAATTGCCGTAAGCATTATGTCTGCAGGACAGAAGGATTATTTAGCAACTGTTCAAGATCCAACAAATCCAAGTAATATCGCTCCTTCCCTTACTGCAGGAATTCAGGACGGCTTTATTTTTGCATTGATCGCTGCCGTTCTCGCATTAGTCTGTGCATTCTTTATTAAACGAGTGAAAGTTGAACATTAAACAAACGAGTTAAAGCTAATAGGCTTTAGCTCTTTTTTTGTGCCTTGCTGGAGAAAAAGAGTAGCGAAATTTGTCGGATGCAAAAAAGTATCGGAAGTTGCAAGATTATCTCGAAAAGTTGCAAAAAAAGTATTCAAAGTTGCAAGATTATCTCGGAAAGTTGCAAAAAAGTATCGGGAGTTGCAAAAAAGTATCGGGAGTTGCAAAAGGATCTCGGAAAGTTGCAAAAAAAGTATTTGGAGCTGCACAATGACCTCGCAAAGTTGCAAAAAAGTATTCAAAGTTGCAAGATTCCCTCGCAAAGTTGCAAAAAAAGTATCCGGAGCTGCAAAATAACCTTTGAAAGTCCCGGCATTTCTTCTCTCCACGAGCATATCATCGATCGTATAAAACCCCTACTTCTTTCCAAAATTAATCATGTCAACATTACATTCGACAAAATCGTGTTTTCTTTAAATTGTTTCTTGGCTGAAACCGTTTTATCATTAAGTCAAGATAGAAAAAGGGGTGACTCAAATGGAACAAACTCAAAATAAATCTGACTTCCGCGTGAAGATACAACGCTTTGGAAGTTATTTAAGCGGCATGATTATGCCGAATATAGGTGCGTTTATTGCATGGGGGATTATTACAGCATTATTCATTCCAACAGGCTGGATGCCTAATGAACAATTAGCCACATTGGTCGATCCAATGATTAAGTACTTATTGCCATTATTAATTGGTTATACAGGCGGAAAAATGATCTATGATGTTCGCGGTGGAGTCGTTGGGGCAACAGCGACAATGGGTGTTATCGTTGGAGCGGAAATCCCGATGTTCTTAGGTGCCATGATTATGGGGCCTCTGGGCGGATATTTAATCAAAAAGCTTGATGGTTTATTAAAAGATAAAGTTAGATCAGGCTTTGAAATGCTTGTAAACAACTTTTCAGCTGGTATTTTAGGTGCGCTGTTAACAATAGCAGCACTGCTAGGAATAGGCCCTGTAGTAGAGGGGTTAAACAGAGTATTAGCAGGTGCTGTTCAGGCGATTTTTGATGCAGGCTTACTGCCGCTTGCTAGTATTTTCATCGAACCGGCAAAGGTTTTATTCTTGAACAATGCGATCAACCACGGGATTTTAAGCCCGATTGGCATTGAGCAAGCAACAAATGCCGGTAAGTCAGTTTTATTCTTATTAGAATCTAATCCAGGACCTGGTCTTGGTATCTTATTAGCGTATATGTTCTTTGGTAGAGGATCAGCAAAGCAAACAGCTCCTGGAGCAGTGGTGATCCATTTCTTAGGCGGTATTCATGAAATTTATTTCCCATATATTTTAATGAAGCCAATGTTAATCATTGCGGCGATTGCCGGAGGAATAAGCGGCGTATTTACGTTCACTGTTTTCAATGCAGGTTTAGTTGCAAGTCCATCACCAGGCAGTATTATTGCATTACTTGCAATGACACCAAGAGGTAATTATACAGGTGTGATTCTAGGTGTACTAGTCGCTGCGGCTGTATCATTTGCAATCGCATCGCTAATCCTTAAATCCAGCAAGCAAAACGAAGAGGATATCAATGTTGCAACTGAAAAAATGGAATCATTAAAAGGTAAGAAAAGCTCCGTAAGCAATACGTTAACAGCTCAAGCTCCAACTGAGACTGCAGAACCAACTGCTGCTGCAGAAGAATTTGATTTTAAAAATGTTAACAAGGTCATCTTCGCATGTGACGCAGGAATGGGCTCAAGTGCCATGGGTGCTTCCGTTCTTAGAAATAAAGTGAAAAAGGCAGACATAAAGGATGTCGAGGTAACAAATACTTCTATTAACAACATCCCGAATGATGCTGATATCGTTATTACGCATAAAGACTTAACGGATCGTGCAAAAGCGAAGCTGCCAAATGCCCATCATGTTTCTGTAGATAATTTCCTTAACAGTCCAAAATATGATGAGCTTGTAAATAAGCTAAAATAAAGAGAAAAGGGGGATGCTGCTTTCATGCATTCCCCTTTTTATTCTATTCATTAAAGGTTCTTTTCTAAGAGTTGTTGTTTTTATATAGGTATTTTGACGTAAACGATTAAGGTTGATTGGAGCGGAAATGCGAGAGTCCTGTAGGGAGCAGCTGGACAGGTGAGACCCCACAGGTTTTTACGTCGAGGAGGCTCATCGCCCGCCCCGCGGAAAGGAAAGCGAGCATCTCTCGCTGAAATCACCCTGCCGAACTACTCGGTAAAAAGCAACAAAGTTTTACGAAAACAACCTAATTAAAAAATGTCAGGAACTACTTTGAAAAAAACGCGTTTTTATTCTTTTGAAACAGAGATTACCAGACCCTTATAATTAAAGTATGTCAATAACTCACTTGAAACGAGTTGATTCCTATGATGGTTACGGCCAGGGAACGCTTGATCCTGCAATTTTTAATGGACGAGGCAAACCAGGAAGTGACAATTAAAGAACTCGCTGATCATATTGATGTCAGTGAACGTACGATTCATCGCGATTTAAAAAATATCGAGCCCCTGCTAGACGATTTTCAGCTAGCGCTTGTAAAGCGAGCCGGCATTGGCATAAAAATCGTTGGCAGTGAGAAGGATTTACATGAGCTGAGAATAGCCATTCAAAAGCTGGATTATAAAGAATATACACCTGATGAGCGCATGATGATTGCTCTTTGTACGCTATTAGATCAGCATGAGCCAATAAAGCTGCAAACCTTGGCAAGTGATTTAGGTGTGACAACGGCAACCATCAGTCATGATTTAGATAGAATGGAGCCGTTTGTTCAAGAATATGGCTTAACGCTTATTAGAAGAAGAGGCTATGGAATTGAATTAATAGGCTCTGAAGAAGCAAAGCGCAAAGCGATTCGCAGTCTGATTTCCGATCGGTTTGATGTGCCTGACTTTTTAAAGATGGTCAAGGAAAGCATCGAGAGGAAATCGTCCAATAAAATTGATTCGATCTCAGAGCGGCTATTAGGCCTTGTGCAAAAAGATAAGCTCTTGATTATTGAGAATCTTATTAGCCAAATGAATTCCCGGCTTCCCTATCCTTTAGCAGATAGCTCATATGTCGGGTTGGTCGTCCATCTTGCATTAGCAATGGAACGGATCCAACGGGGCGAGAACATCACGATAAAAACAGACTATTTAACACAGCTTAGGGCTTCAAGGGAATATCATTTTGCCCAAGAAATCGCGAAAATGCTTGAAGAAACCTTTCAAATCCCGATACCAGAAGAAGAGATCGGCTATATCACGATGCATTTGCGGGGAGCTAAGCTGCGTTTCGAAGGAAAAGTGGATATCGAGGATGAAAATGTCGAAATTGCCTATTTGGTCAGACGATTAATCGAGCAGGTTGAACAACGCTCGGGAATGAGCTTATCGCAGAATTCATCCTTGTTTCAAGGCTTATTAGCCCATCTCCAGCCTGCAGTTTATCGATTGAAGCAAGGGATGAACATTACAAACCCTCTCCTTGCTGAAATTAAAAGGGATTATTCAGAGCTATTTGAGATCGTTTCCCAAGCCGCAGCTTCTGTGTTTCCGTTTAACCATGTACCTGAGGAAGAAATCGGTTATCTTGTTCTGCATTTCGGAGCCGCGATTAATGAGCGGCAGGTAAGAACGAAATTAAAAGCGCTAATTATTTGCTCGAGCGGAATCGGGACCTCGAAGATGCTTGCAACTCAGATTAAGAACCAATTTCCGGACATTGCCGAGCTTAAAAATGTATCAGCCTTTGAGCTTAAGGATATGGATGTAAACGACTATGATATGATTCTTTCGACGATCCCGATCGAGGACATATCAGCGGAATATTTGCTGGTGAGCCCCATTTTAACCGCAAATGAAATGGAAATGATAAAGGATTCAATTCAGAAAAAGGGACTGATCTTGGCAAGCACTGAGCAAGATGATCGTCCTGATCAAAATACTGAAATAGAAATCAGCTTTGAGCAATATAAGACATTTACTAGCCATTCAACGCTTTTAGTTGATTTATTAGAAAAAATGGAAGCTTTGCAGATTGATGAACCTGCAACGACAGAGGGAATCCTGCACGTTGTTTCCGATAAGTTATTAAGCAAGGGGCTTATCACTGATCGTGCTGAGCTTGTTAAGGCGTTGCTGTATCGCGAGCAGATCGGCGGATTAGCTATACCTGGTACAAAGCTCGCTCTGTTTCATACAAGAAGTGCGGTGATTACTCAGCCAAGTTTTCATACCATTGATTTGCAAACACCTATGACGTTAAAAGCAATGGATAATGAAATGATCACTGTCAGCCGGATTTTATTACTGTTAGCACCAGAGCAGGCGCCGCCTGAGCAGCTCGAACTGATGAGCTTTATTAGTGCAAGTATTATTGAATCACAAGCCAGTATTGAAATGTTTGAAACTGCGTCTAAAAATAGTTTGATTCAAGCAATTAGTCAACAGTATTTTAAAAACTTTGTTCAACAATTAAGGAGTGTATAAACCAATGAGTATCTTAAATGAAGCAAATATTTTATTAAATCAAAAACTAGCAAACAAAATAGAAGCAATTAAAGCAACTGGTCAAATTCTTGTTGACCGCGGTTATGTGAAGGAAGAATATATTGATGCGATGTTTCAAAGAGAAGAATTGTCATCAACTTACATGGGCAATTTCATTGCCATTCCGCATGGCACAGAAGATGCAAAAACAGCGGTCATTGAATCAGGTCTTTCTGTTATTCAAGTTCCAGAAGGTGTTGATTTTGGCGGCGGCAATATTGTGAAAATCTTAATCGGTATTGCAGGAAAAGGCGACGAGCATTTAGAGATCCTTTCTAAAATCGCGATTGTGTGCTCAGAAGAAGAAAATGTTGAGAAATTGGTCCAAGCTGGGTCAAAAGAGGAAATTCTTCAGCTCCTTAGCGAGGTGAACTAAGGTGAAAGCAACGCATTTCGGAGCCGGTAATATCGGCAGAGGCTTCATTGGCCTTTTGCTGCATCGATCTGGCTATGACGTAGCTTTTGTTGATGTCAATGAAGCCCTGATTAATGAAATCAATAAAGAGAAAGCATATCACGTTATTCTAGCCAATGAACAAAAGCAAGAGTTTCATGTTAGAGGGGTCTCAGGAATGAACAGCCAGCATAACCCAAAGGCTGTGATTGAAGCTATTTCAACAGCGGACCTTGTGACGACAGCGGTAGGACCGAATATTTTAAAATTTATTGCCCCGCTTATTGCGGAAGGGCTTAAAAAACGAATGCAAGCAGCTAGTCAGCCTGTAAATATCATTGCTTGTGAAAACATGGTTGGCGGAAGCAGCGAGCTGAAAAAGCATGTTCTTGAAGCGTTAAATGAAGAGGAAACAGCATGGGTACAGGAGCATGTAGGCTTTCCAAATTCAGCGGTAGATCGAATCGTACCAAATCAGCAGAATGAAAGACTTCTGGACGTTTTAGTTGAGCCATTCCATGAGTGGGTCATTGATTCAACAGAACTCAAAGGGACTAAGCCTGAGATTAAAGAAGCCCTATTTGTTGACAATCTTCAGGCGTATATTGAGCGAAAACTATTTACTGTCAATACTGGTCATGCATCAACAGCCTATCTCGGAAATGCAGCAGGATATGAAACAATTGCAGAAGCGATCAGTGATGAAACCATCAAGCAAAAAGTGTTAGGGACACTTGAAGAAACAGGTAAGGTCCTGATTGCGAAATATGGTTTTGATGAAGCAGAGCATCAAAAATATATTGAAAAAATTATCGGCCGTTTTTCCAATCCATATATCGTTGATGACGTCAAACGTGTCGGACGGGCTCCGCTTCGCAAGCTAGGCGCAAAAGATCGCTTAGTGGCACCTGCGCTTGAATACATGAAGCAATTTAATCAAGTACCTGAGCATTTAGTGACCGTGATCGCAGCTGCTCTTGCATTTGTTTCGGAGGAAGACCAGGAATCACTGACACTTAAAGAAATGGTTGAAGAAAAAGGAGCTGCCGCAGCCTTTAGCAAGATTGCAGACTTAGCACCAGATCATCCGTTAGTTGTAAAGGTAGCTGAACAATCGTAAAAAGCAGGATCCACCCGCATTATAGGGGTGGATTTTCTTATTAAATAAACGTTTGTTTAAACCGTTTGATTAAGCTGATAGATCTCACGCGCCATAGCTTCCAGAATATAAACAACAGGTACTTGAGTGGTAATATTCGCCTCTTCATAAAATTCCTCTGTTACATAATAAGGAATATTAAGGTCTGAGATCTTGGCAATGGTTGACAACTTATTGTTTGTGATACTTATGATTTTGCTTCCTTCTTGTTTAAGCTGATGAAGATGGGTAACGGTAAACGAATTTTCCCCTGAAACAGATAAGGCAATGGTAACACTATTAAACATGAGCTTGGAGTGAATTGGAAAGTGAGGGTCTTTAATATACATTGAAAATTTGCCTAAGCTTGAGAAATATCTCGCACCATATTCGGCCAGAATACCTGAGCTTCCAATTCCAATAAAAATCACATTATCGGCATTGGTCACTAGACTTGCAGCCTTCTTGATTTTTGCTTCAATATCACCCTTTAGGGTCCGCTCAAAAAATTCTACTAACGAATGCTGTGTGCTTTTGATCCTCGTCTTTTTACCGTTTTCCAGATGCATTTTCAGCTTCACTTTGAATTCAGAAAACCCTTCACAATTTAGTTTGCGACAGAAACGTAAAATTGTTGCCGTTGATACATGGGTTTCATCAGCCAGCTCACGAATACGCATATAAGCAACTTTCTCGCTATTTTGACTGATGTAGTTATATAAAGACATTTCTAATTCATTGAAAGAGGCAATAATGTCATTAGAAAACATGTATATAGCATCTCCTTCTATCATTTCACTTTGTAAACATCATTTTATCACAACTCCTTGCCAAGTCACACTGTGTTACATCTGTGTAACAAATAACTACCTTTGTTAATAAAAACTAGATAGCCCACAATTATTTACGATCTCTTTTCTGATCGGTAAGATGTCTAATATAGTCTTTTTTGAAGGCTTTCTTCTAAGAGAATTGTTGTTATTAAAAAGGTTCTTTGAGGTTGTTTGGATCTGAAGTGTGAGACTCCACAGCGTATACGCCGAGGATGCCCGCCACCCGCCCTGAGGAAAGCGAGCATCACTCGCTGTAATCAACCACTTCGCACTGCTTGGTAATTAGCAACAAAGTTTGTGAAAACAGACTCTTTGAAGAAGAATGTTATATATTTACAAAACATACAAATGCTAATCATTATTGGATAAAGATATTGGGAGGTAATCGAATGAAACCATTTCAGTTCCCGAAAGGTTTTTTATGGGGAGGAGCTACAGCTGCCAATCAAATAGAAGGCGGCTTTCATGAAGGGAATAAAGGATTAAATATTGCAGATGTTCTTCCAGGGGGAAAAGAAAGACTTGACGTCTTACAAACTCCTGGCTTCAATTTTGAAATTGACCGTGAAAAATTCAGCTACCCGAACCATGAAGCGATTGATTTCTATCATCGCTATAAAGAAGATATTGCTCTATTTGCAGAAATGGGATTCAAGGTTTTCCGTATGTCGATTGCTTGGACTAGAATTTTCCCGAATGGTACTGAGCTTGAAGCAAATGAAGAAGGCTTGGCATTTTATGACCGTGTGTTTGATGAATTACTCAAAAATGGAATCGAGCCGGTCGTCACGATCTCTCACTATGAAATGCCATTAAATCTCGTAAAAGAGTACGGCGGCTGGAGAAGCCACGAAGTGGTTACTTTCTTTGAGCGTTATATAAAGGCCATCTTCAATCGATATAAAAATAAAGTGAAATATTGGATGACCTTTAATGAAATCAATAGCGGGTTTGTGATGCCGATCCAGGGATTAGGGTTCGCGATCCAAAAGGAGGAAGACAAGTTTCAGCCAACCTTCCAGGCATACCATCATCAATTTGTAGCAAGCGCGATTGCGGTAAAAGCTTGTCATGAAATCATTCCCGACGCGAAAATTGGCTGTATGATTCTATATGCACCAGTGTATGCGTATGATTCCAATCCGGAAAATGTCATGTATGCACTTCAAAAGGAACGCCTATTTAATTATTTCTGTGCAGATGTTCAAGTAAGAGGAGAATATCCAGCGTTCATAAACCGTTATTTTGAAGAGCACCAAATTGAATTAGACATCCATGAAGGAGACTTGGAATTAATAAAAGAGGGAACGGTTGACTATATTGGCTTTAGCTATTATATGTCCAGAACTGAGAAAAAAGAGAAAACAGATCTGGAAAAATCTCAAGGAAATCTCATCGGGGGCGTAAAGAATCCATTCCTTAAGGCAAGTGATTGGGGCTGGGAGATCGACCCAATGGGATTACGGATCAGCTTAAACCAATTATATGACCGTTACAGAGTACCGCTATTTGTTGTTGAAAATGGCTTAGGAGCCTACGACAAAGTAGAAGAGGACGGCTCGATCAATGATGATTATCGCATTGATTTCCTTCGTGAACATATTAAAGCCATGGGTGAAGCCATCAAAGATGGTGTGAACTTAATGGGCTATACAAGCTGGGGCTGTATTGACCTTGTCAGTGCTTCATCCGGAGAGTTCTCTAAACGCTATGGGTACATTTATGTGGACAAACATGATGATGGGAGCGGGACATTGGAACGCAAAAAGAAAAAGTCCTTCTTCTGGTATAAAAATGTAATTGCGACAAATGGGGAAAAGTTATAAGAAAAAGGTTAGTGTTGTGATTTTCAAATAACATATCAGGACTCTTAGGATTCTACTAGAACCTCTACCTTTCTTAATATAAACCTTAATGAAAACATCCTTCGGGGTGTTTTTTGTTTTTATGAGAGGAGAAAAATGGTGTTTTATTTAATAAAAGAGTCAGATGGAAGTTAATTTGGATATTTATACAAAAAATAGATATAGTGAAGGAGACCGTTTTGCCATTTATCCGTGAAACTGGATCACAAATCTTAACAATTGTATTATTTTCTTAAAATGGTAGTCGGAACCCCCTTGAAAAATGAAAGTAAAGGGAATAAAATGGAAGAGAATAATCATGAACGGAGGTGGGGAAGGATGTTAAATCAAGCTGTTTTAGTGCACGGTTTCTGGACTGAATTTTTATATCTTAACCGTGCAAAATTTGCTGCTTCAGTTGTTAACGGGATACGTGTGTCCTTTTTAAGCAATTGAATAGCATCTAAAACGGTGAAAACATCTCTTAACCCACATTATATCAGGACAGGTAAAAAGAGAGCTTTTTCATGCTCTCTTATTTTTATGCCATAAAAAGTCCTAATTCATTAAGCCATGGGAGGTTATGTCTTCTCATGGTTTTTTTGAGTACTTTTTTATTCGAGGAGGATAATGAATATGATCGCATGCAGTGTAAATCAAGTAGGAAAAATGTATGGTGGTACTCCCATCTTTGAAAATATATCAGTTGAAATTCACGAAAAGGATCGGGTTGGTTTAGTTGGGAGAAATGGGGGTGGAAAAACAACGTTTTTTCGTTTGCTGGCTGGTGAAGAAAAAACTGATTCGGGCCAAATACATTGGAAAAAAGGAATTGAAATTGGCTATCTTGAGCAAATTCCAAACTTTCCTGGAGAATCAACGACTAAGGATGTTTTGAAAACAGCTTTTTCAGAGCTTTTCCAAATAGAAGAAAAAATGAAGAAACTTGAGGTTGAAATGGGGAAGGAAACAAACGGAGAGAAACTACAAAAATTAATCGATGATTATGGGAATCTCCAAGACCAATTTACATTAAAAGGGGGATATGAAATTGAGGCAAATATCGAAAAAATCGTTAACGGCCTAAACATTCATGATCTGCTTAATAAGTTATTTGCCAAATTAAGTGGCGGAGAAAAAACGAAGGTTGGCTTGGCCCTTATTCTTCTCAAAAAACCAGACTTATTATTATTGGATGAACCGACCAATCATTTAGATTTGATGGCGGTGGAATGGCTTGGCAGCTTTTTGAAAGATTATAGTGGAACGGTTGTCGTCATTTCGCATGATCGTTATTTTCTTGATGAGGTTGTGAATAAAATATTGAATTTAGAGGATGGAGAAATTGAATGCTATCATACAAACTTTTCTGGCTTTGTGAAAGAAAAAGAGGAACGGCTTCTAAGAGAATTCCAAGCATATGAAGAGCAGCAAAAGAAAATAAAGAAAATGAAGGAAGCGATCAAACGGCTAAGAGAGTGGGCAAACAGAGCCAATCCACCTAATGAAGGTCTGCATAAACGAGCGAGAAATATGGAAAGAGCATTAGAAAGAATGGAAAAACTGAATCGTCCCAAAATAAATCGAAAGAAAATGAATCTTGAGATGGATTCTTCTGATCGAAGTGGAAATGACGTTATTATGCTTAATGGAATATCAAAACGTTTTGGAGAAAAGTCATTATTTGAACAAGTCCAAATCCATGTGACCTATCAAGAACGAGTTGCTATTGTCGGAGAGAATGGAACAGGAAAATCAACCTTAATCAAACTGATTCTTGGGCACCTGCAAGCTGATGAAGGAGAAGTTAGGATAGGTAGTAACGTAAAGATTGGGTACTTATCTCAAAACATTTTTTCTGATATTGATCATGAAACAATCATTGAGGCATTTCGCAATGAGGTAAGGGTGACAGAGGGAGAAGCAAGACATATCTTGGCTAGGTTTTTATTTTATGGCCATATGGTTTTCCGAAAAGTTTCTCAGCTTAGTGGGGGAGAAAGAATAAGGCTTCGTTTAGCCCAACTTATGTATCAAGACATTAATTTCCTTATATTAGATGAGCCAACTAACCATTTGGATATTGAGTCTCAAGAAGTTTTAGAAGAAGCACTTGAAGAATATAACGGAACGATTTTAGCCGTCTCTCACGATCGTTATTTCCTAAATAAGTTATTTGAAAAGATTTATTGGATTGATTCAAAAGAAGTTCATTGTTTTGAAGGGAACTACAATTGGGCTAAGGATAAAATGGTTTTAAAAAAAAGCAAGGCAAAACAAGTAACAGTAGAAAAAGATAAAAATAAATTACCTGCTATGAAGAAGACGATAGAAGAACAGAACGTCAAGTATGAATTCGCGGAAAAGGATTTAGAAAGGGTAGAACAAAAGATTTCAGAATTGGAGAGAAGCTTAGGGGAGATTCAAGAATTGGAGCATTTACAACAACTATATAAAGAAAAGGAGGAACTTGAGAGGCAGTGGGAAGAACTTTATGAACAACTTGATAAATAACCATTTGACTTAAGTAAAAATGGCAAAAGCAGAAAGGTGCTTGACTGAAAATGAGTGAAATCAGGCGATCTCATTTATATCACATGATATTGGACCCCTTATGATCTCAATATTGGGTTATTTTCAATCTTTAAATCCAGATGAAATGACGCCAGAGATTAGAATAGAAATATACCAGAATCATTAAACATTGTGCATTGAGGATAAAAGTAAGGAAGGTAAGATAAAAAACATCTTTTATTGCAGAGCGTCTTATTTGCCCTAGGCAGAGCAAGGCGCTTGCGCTTTTCTTAATGAAGGAATCTCTAAAATCTTTTTAATATGGCAAGATGCTGGCTCTGCTCTTCATATCTTATGTGAATGAAATAAAAATAGTAATTTGTATTTTGTTGTAAATTACTTCATTTAGTTGTATTTTATTGTTATAAGGTGATAGGAGTGGGGCTATGTTTGCACAGCAACGGTATAATGATATCATAGATCTCCTGAATGAAAATGGGTCAGTGAAAGTTTCGGCCTTAATAAAACGTTTTGGAGTTTCATTTGAAACAGTAAGAAGAGACTTAGAGTATCTTGAAAAAGAAGGATATTTAAAACGGGTTCACGGCGGTGCCGTCTTAGATGAGGTAAACAGTGTTGAACTGACCTTCACAACGCGTGAAACGAAACATACTGCAGAAAAGAAGGAGATTGCGGAGATCGCGACAAGGTTTGTTTCAGAAGGCCAATCGATTGCAATGGATGTTAGTACAACGAACACAGAAATTGCTAAAGCTTTCAAAAAAAAGTTCGAACGATTGACCATATTAACGAATTCATTACCCATTGCGAATGAGTTGGCAGAGATGCCGAATTATACAATCATTCTTCCTGGAGGAGTTTTAAGAAACCAAGAGCTTTGTCTAGTAGGAGAGATGGCTGAAAAATTCATTTCTCAATTTTTTATTGATACGTTTTTTATGAGCATGAGCGGAGTTTCTTTGGCACAAGGACTAACTGATTATGGAATAGGTGAGATCCAATTAAAAAGTCAAATGTTAAAACAGGCTCAGAAAGCAATTGTTGTGGCAGACAGCAGCAAGTTCGATGTTGTTTCGCTAATGAAAGTATGTAACATTGACCAAGTTGATTCCATCATAACGGATTCAAATTTAAGTGAGAAAATCCGAGATAAGTATTTAAATAATGGGATCCAAATCATAAATAAGTAAAAAAAGCAGAATGATAAGCCTCCTGCCAATGACGGGAGGCTATTTTTTTATATGTAAATGTTGAAATGGTTGTATTTAATTGAATTTTAATGTTTATTTAGAATTAATTTACATATATTTCACAATAAATGCACATTCATTCGATAATATGTACTTAATTAACCGATGAACTAATTAGGCGGGTGTTGCTCTTTAAGGATTGTATAGGATTAGATTTAGTAATTTATCATAGGAAAAATTATTGATAGATAGGGGATTAAAAAATGGCTAATGAATTTGAATTTCAAGATGAACAAATCGAATCAAAAGAAAAGAAATTCACCAGAAGAAAGTTTTTAGAGGGAACGACAAAGGTTGCAGGGCTTTCTTTAGGGATGGCGTTGGTTAATCCAATGAGCAATTTAACCGCTTTTGCTGCTGATGATAAAGAGAAGAATGGTCATCGCAGTAAGCCTATTCTTGTGTTTCCTGTCATAAGTGATGTACATATTAAAAAGACTGGTACAAAGGATATACAGAAGTTTAGTAATACGCTTCAGCAGTTGAATGACGTTGCACCTAAGCAAGATGCCTTTGTTGTGGTCGGAGATTTAACCGATAATGGATTTACAGAAGAATACGATCGCTTTATGTCCATCTATAATGCCGGAAAACAATCACAGGCCGTTTCTTTAATGGCCATTGGAAACCATGATTACTGGAATGGATTATCCGTAGCTGATGCGCAAAAGCTTTTCTTTAAGAAAACAGGGATGGAATCGATTTATTTTCATAAAGTGATTAAAGGCTATCATTTTATTATTCTCGGAACTGAGGATGGAAATACAGAGGGGACTTTTTCTGTTAAGCAAATTAACTGGCTGGGTGAAAAATTAAAGCAAGCAAAAGCGGATGATCCTAAAAAACCGATATTTGTTTTCCATCACCAGCCAATTAAAGATACGATTTATGGAAGTGAGTGGGGCTTCTCCGGAAATAGAGATCTTTTTTATAACACGTTAAAGGAGTATCCGCAGGCGATCACGTTTTCTGGTCACACACATTATCCATTGGACGATCCAAGAATTATCCATCAAAAAGATTTTACGACTGTAGGTACTTCTACAGGCTCTTATATATGGCTTGATGCTGGAAGAATTCAAGGGGAAGTGCCTGAGGGGGCTGATTTTCTTAATCAAGCTCTTATTGTAGAGGTATATTATAACAAAGTCGTCATTAAACGTCGTGATATTCATAACAATGACTGGACAGGTGAGCCATTTGTCATTAGTTCCCCTGCCAATAAGGATAAGTTCCTTTACACTGAAAAAAGAGCAGACAAAACGGCTCCTATCTTTGAAAAAGATGCAAAGCTGACGATCGTCCAACCAACTTTAACTGGATTAACGATCGCTTTTAGCCAAGCGAAAGACAATCTTCTTGTCCACGATTATAAAATAGTAGCCAGAAACTTGGGGACTGGAAAAGCAGAGAAGGAATTCCTTGCCTTTTCAGAATTCTATAAAGATTTTGTTCCAAATCCGTTAGTGCTAAATCTTGATGGATTAAAACCTAATACAAGATATGAGCTTGAAGTACAAGCGCTTGATGCCTATGGAAATGGAAGTAAGAATGCTTTAAAAGCAACAGGTAAAACACTGCAAGGTGAAGTGAAAGAAGTAGCCATTACCTTATCAAAAGATACATTAAATGGAACAGCGGATACAGTAGAAGTCACGTTAGAAAATGCCAGAGTTCCTCAAAGTGACTGGATCGGATTATATGAAGTAAATGAAGAGCCGGGAGGTCCGGCTTCAATCTGGTGGATGTATACAAAAGTAGAGAATGGAACCTTTAAAGTAACGTATAATCCGAAAGATAATATCTATCCTGACAGATACAAAGAAGGCTCAACCTATAAACTCGTTTATTTCTACGGCAGTGGATATGATGCTGTTGCTTCGGCAACATTTACTGTTGGCAGCAAAGCATAGGTAAAGTTTATTATAGATTAAGAGTGTATATATGCACTTACCAAACGTAAAGCTTGCTGGAAAAGAAGATTCGAAGGTTGGATAACTAGTCACTCGAACGTAGGCAGAGCTGCATAGAAAGGCTGGTGATATTAAAGATGAATAAAATTAAAGGCATCTTATTTGATAAAGATGGAACTCTTATTGATTTTCATTCGATATGGGTCCCAGTCGCATTTGACCTAGTTGATCAGTTATTAGTTAAAGTTACTGCGGATAAGAACGGCTATTTGAAAACCGACTTATTAAAATCAATCGGGGTCGCAGAGGAGTTCATTTCTGCTGATGGGATTTTAGCATCTGGTACAACCCGTGACATCAACGACGCATTTGAAGGTATTCTCCAAAAACATGGTTTAGTCTTCCGTTCTTCTAAGCCACTATATGAGTGGATTACGGAAAGATTGTTAGCTTTAACAAAGCTTCATGCTGAAAACATTCAACCGGCTGCAGACTTAAAGTCATTACTGCTGGAGTTAACTAATCGAGGGTTTGTGCTAGGGGTTGCAACTGCAGATGATTATGAATCAACAAAAATCTGCTTAAAGAAGCTTCAAGTTGAACAGTACTTTGGGTTTATTGGATCATCGGACCGCTATGAAAAAAAACCAAATCCTCTAATGGCAGAGGAATTTTGCAGACAATGTCAATTGAAGCCAGAGGAAGTGGTGATTGTTGGAGATACAATCGTAGATTTAACCTTTGCTAAAAACGCAGCTGCTGGTCTAGGAATCGGTGTATTAACAGGAGCCAGTAAAAGGGAGCAGCTTGAACCATTAGCAAGCATGATCCTTCCTTCAGTAGGTGAACTTATTACAGAAGATGGCAGACTTGTTTGGGATGCTTAATCAGATGAAGCAGTTCATTACCTTATTTTGTTAAAACATAATTAAGGATTGAAGGTATAAATAAAGCCCGCCATTATCATATTGGCGGGCATTTTATTTACTGAAGGTCTGCTGCACCTTTTGCAATTAGATCAAATAATTCCTCAATATCAGATTCCTCTACACAAGAGAAGGCGATCCGAAGGTCTGTAGAGTTGATCGAAATTGTTCCAACACCGTATTTGTCTAAAAGGTGGACACGAAGCTCTTCAGCATCGATATTGTGAAGCTTTAGGCACATAAAGTAGCCTGAGTTGAATGGATAATAAGTCCAGTATTTTTTATAATCCTCTTTCGCAAGAACCTCTTTTGTTTTATCAGCTCTGCTTTTCATTAGCTCAAACTTCTGTTGTTTTTCGCTCTGGAAATCATTGGATAACAATGATTGCAGAATAATTGTTTGTGAAGGGTGTGAACCGCTTGAAATCGTTCCGCGAATGATTCCTTTTGTTTTTTGCTCCAAAGCGTTTAAAATAGCAGCGCTTTTGCTGGCATAAGTGATAAAGCCGACACGGAAGCCCCATACGTAGTTTTCCTTTGTCGCTCCATCTACTTTAACTGCAAGGATACGCGGATGTGCATCTGCTAATAAGCTAAAGATCGATTCCTTCATTGAATCCTCATAAAATAATCCGAAATACGCATCATCAATCAATGTGATAATATTTAAACCGTCTTCTGCCGCTTCTTTAAGAACAGCTGCAATTTCCTGTGCTTCTGATTCAAGAGGTGTATAGCCAGTTGGGTTGTTCGGGAAGTTTAATAACACTACAACTTTCCCAGCTTCCTTTTGCGCTTGAATCGCTTCTTTTAAGCCGGCCACATTAAATCCTTCAGCATCATTAAATAGAGGGAACGTATTCATTGTTCCGCCTCGGCGAACTTTGAACGTAATATTATAGTTCCCCCAATATTTATCCGGTACGATAACAGGTGTTCCTTCATCAACGAATAAGTCAGCAGCAATACTTAAACCATGTGTAAGAGCATTTGTGACGATTGGTGTTCCCATTACTTCTTCATTTAAGCTTGGATTGTCAGCGAGAATTTTTTTCTTCCAAGCGCTTCTGAGGTCCTCTTTTCCTTGCGGAGCAGCGTAAGGAAAAAGATCTTTTGGCGCTACTTTGTCACCGAACATGTCTTGAATGTGTTTAAAGTGCATCGGCTGATTGTTTTCCGTTGCGATTCCGATTGTTGCATTAAAGCGGTGAGCTTTTTTACCTGCTTCCGCAGATTGGCTCAAAATTCCCTTTGGATAAAATAATTCTTTCCCAAGCTGGGACAGCATATCATAGACGTACTCGTTATCTTCTTTAATTGCATTATTTAATGCTTGTGCTAACTCATTCATTCCTTGTTTTCACCTCTATGGAAAATTAAATGTTTTGAAAATTCATTAAGAGATATTTTATCATACTAAAGATTGTTCTCACAGTGTATTCAAAAAAATTTAATACGGAAAGTTTTGTTGGATTTACATTAACATTTAATGGCAGTCTAGTTACCTTAAAGATTATTTCACGTTATACTAATAGGTGGAACCTACTTGAATATTCTTCCCATCTTAACGTGCAGTAAATCTCTGCATCAAGATTCAAAGACTCAAAGGTGATAAGCGGAGGATAACTGCCCGTAAGATCTGACGAAGGACAGGATGTCCAAGTCAGGCGATACATAAGGATGTGGCGGTTTAAGCGTGATAAGTTTCGCTGACCATCAGTGGAGATGAGTAAAACCCCACTAATGGCAGTCTCACTTTTTAAGTATACTCCTATTGAGTGCAGAGTGGGATATACTTGAGATCATTTTTATGAACAATTTTGAACATGGGCGGTTCCTTTAAGCTTTCCACTAAATTCAGACGCAAATGAGGTATAGACATGCATATTATCTCAATTTTATTAGGAATTATTATTATTCTAAACATCGTCTTTGCTGTTGTTATGATTTTTCGTGAACGAAGAGATGCTTCCTCATCCTGGGCATGGCTGCTCGTGCTCTTTTTTATCCCGTTGCTGGGCTTTGTACTATATCTCATATTTGGACAAAATTTAAGCCGATACCACATGTTCCAATGGGAGGACCGGAAAAAGCTTGGTATTGAACGGTTGTTAAGCAATCAGCTGGAGCAAATTCGCAATGATACATTTGAGTTTCGCAATGAAACAGAGCGAGATTACAAGCAGCTTATCTATATGCATTTGATAAATAATGATGCGGTGTTAACGAAAGAAAACCTTGTTGATGTCTTTACCGATGGCAATAAGAAGTTTACGAAGCTATTGGAGGATATTGAACAGGCAAAAGATCATATCCATCTGCAATATTACATTTTTAAAAAGGATCAGCTTGGCAAGCAGCTTTTACAGGCCTTAACGAAAAAGGCGCAGCAGGGTGTGAAGGTGAAAATTTTATATGATGATTTAGGGTCAAGAGGATTGCGGCGCTCCTTTTTTTCAGAGCTAAGAGCGGCAGGGGGAGAGGTTGAAGTATTTTTCCCATCAAAACTGAGATGGATTAATTTACGGCTTAACTATCGCAATCATCGAAAGCTTGTCATCATTGACGGCCAGATTGGCTATGTAGGCGGTTTTAATGTCGGTGATGAATATTTAGGTCTTGATCCGAAGTTTGGCTATTGGCGTGACACGCATTTAAGAATACAAGGTCCTGCCGTATATGCTGTGCAAACACGGTTTATTTTAGATTGGAATCAGGCTGCACATAAACGAAAGATTCCTTACCTGCAAGAGCATTTTCCAGAAACGGTGCGAAAGGGAGATAGCAGCATACAAATTGTCACAAGCGGCCCTGATTCAGAATGGGAGCAAATAAAACACGGCTATATCAAAATGATTTCAACCGCGAAAAAAACAATTTGCATCCAAACACCGTATTTTATTCCTGATGCCAGCTTACTGGATGCCTTGAAGATAGCCTGCTTATCTGGCGTTGAGGTCAAGCTGATGATTCCGAATAAACCGGATCACCCGTTTGTTTATTGGGCCACGCTGTCCTATGTCGGAGAAATGCTTAGCTCAGGTGCGCGCGTATTTATTTATGATAATGGATTCATCCATGCGAAAACGATCATTGTGGATCATGAAATCTCATCTGTCGGCACAGCGAATATCGATGTAAGGAGCTTTAAATTAAATTTTGAAGTGAATGCTTTTCTTTATGATCCTGACATTGCGAAAAAGCTTCATGATCTGTTTCATGACGATATTTCCTTATCCCGCGAACTGACATTAGAAGCCTATGATCAGCGTTCAAAACTGATTCGATTTAAAGAGTCAATTTCAAGGTTGCTTTCGCCGATATTATAAAATACAACCGGGCAAATTTGTCCGGTTTTTGTAATATCAGATATATCATGTTGCTCCTCTTTTGAAGAATAAATATTAGTTTCAGTGCCTAGCCCAATAGAAGGCTTTAAAAAGATAAAACTTTGTAAAATTTCTGGAGAAAAGTCCGATAGAAGGCATTAAAAGGACAAAACTCAGTAAGTGCTCCAAAGAAAAGTCCGATAGAGGGCATCAATAGGACAAACCCAGATAAGAGACCCGACGAAAAGTCCGATAGAAGGCATCAAAAGGACAAAACCCACACTCCTCCCTACAATAAGGCAACATTTGCGCATGCAGACTTCTTATTAAGATGATAAAGTAGCTGGCATTAACCAAAATGATTTCTGATCATCAAAACGTAGTTGCCTCCACAAAGCCATTTATTAATAATTGTTTTGTGATATAATGAAAGCGGTTTAAATAAGCTATTTTTACATAATAGATTAATAGAACGGTTCAAATTGGATGACACAAGCATGAGAATACTATAAAAAGGAGGAGTCCGTATGGGCAGGCTGCTCAAGCTAAAACCTGTTTTTAAAGAAAGAATTTGGGGCGGGACCGCATTAAGAGATTCATTTGGCTATGAGATTCCTAGTGACCAAACAGGTGAGTGCTGGGCAATAAGCGCTCATCCAAATGGGGGTAGCATCGTCGAGAACGGTCCATTTGCGGGAAAGGAGCTAAGCTGGCTTTGGAATCATCATCGTGAGCTCTTTGATCAATATGAAGGAGACCGTTTTCCGTTATTAACGAAAATTCTTGATGCCAAAAAGGATTTAAGTGTTCAGGTACACCCTGATGATGACTATGCGAAGGAACATGAAAATGGAGAATTAGGAAAGACTGAGTGCTGGTATATTATTGATTGTAAGCAAGATGCTGAGCTGGTCATCGGGCACCATGCCCGTTCAAGAGCAAAACTTGTGCAAATGATTCATTCCGGCGGCTGGGAAGAACTGCTTAGGAGGGTAAAGATAAAACCAGGTGACTTCTTCTACGTGCCAAGCGGAACCATTCATGCATTATGTGAAGAAACTTTGGTGCTTGAAACCCAACAAAGCTCAGATACAACCTATCGTGTCTATGACTATGATCGTATTGATCAAAATGGTGAAAAAAGGGAGCTTCATTTAAAAAAAGCAATCGATGTCGTAACAGTGCCAGATACCACCCAAAAATCGAATGTTCATACATATGATCATGGCTCTGCACAGGCCACAACATATATAGAGGACAAGTACTTTTCTGTTTATAAATGGGATATATCAGACGACTATCATGTTAAGCGCCATGCACCGTTTTTATTATGCAGTGTCATTAATGGAAAAGGTGAAGTAAAAGCTGATCAGGAGACACTTGCAATAAAAAAAGGTGATCACTTCATCATCACTGCACGTGCAACAGACCTCATGGTTTCAGGAAATCTCGAACTTATTGTTTCACATCCTTAACCATTAAAAAGAGGCTAGGTACAACAAAACAGTCAGACCCCCTGAAACGAGTTAATTGTTCTGTCAATTGATATTGTTGCAGGGGGTCCAACTTTGGTTTTTAATCATTCGTCAAATCAAAGAACTTCTCAATCAATGTTTTCACGTGTTCTAAGTCAGGTTCATTTTTTAGATTTCCTAACATACCCTGGATAACTGGAGTCCGTGGTTTTTCTCTCTCTATTTCACCCTCTAGTACTTCTAACGTGATGGTAATATCTTCATTTTCTACTTGCTCTTTTGCATGCTTTATTTTTCTAAGTACATCCTCTTTAGTTGGTTCAGGATAAAGCTCGGATAACTGTTCCACATAATCAGAAGTTAAAATAGGCTCTTCATTCGAGCGGATAAAGCCTGCAGCCATATCGTCCATTCTCTTCAAGATAAAGTTTGACAGCCTCTGCAAATCAAAGGAAGCCTTATCGAAAATGATCAGCTTTAAATACGAATGAACAATGCCTTGCAGAATCATATTTAAATCATAAATATATGGGTTGATTGGCTCTCCGTATATTTTTGAGAGTGATTCATGATAAAAGCCGCTAATTTCAGCACTAACTTTCCTGATGAAATGTTCGATTTCCGAATTGATCGGGATGGTTTGTTCACGTATTTGCATAATAATAAATTCTTTGTGTTTTAGAATTTCCTCCAGCTGTGCCTCCAATTGGGCAATAAAGGTCTCACGCGGTGTTAAATTTTTAAGTGTCAATGAATCTAGCTTTGATTGAATTGATTGAAATTGATATTTAAAGGCTGCCAATAAGAGAGCCTCTTTTGATTTAAAATATAAATAGAATGAACCTTTTGAAATTCCGCAAGCATCAACAATTTCTTGAATGGTTGTAGCGGAATAACCCTTTTTAGCAAAAAGACTCATACCTGCTTCTATAATCTTCTTTTCTTTGTCTTTCATCTTATTCTCCTTAGATTGATAGCCATGTTAATGGTTATACTAAAATGTAACTCCCATTTGTGGGGGTATTTCTTCCCGATTAATGGGCGAAACTTATCACGCTTAAACCGCCACATCCTTATGTATCACCTGATTTAGACATCCGGTCCTTCGCAGGGACTATATGAGCAGTTAATTCCACACTTATCTTCTACTGTTCTCAAATACTGCCCGGCAAAATGGGATAAAATAATATGACCATTTGTTCACATTTATAAAAAATTAAAAGCTGAATAGTTCCGTAATCATTGACTGTGACCAGTCGGTCATATATATTATTAATTGTTATGACCGATTAGTCAAATTCGATTTATACGTTTGGGGGATAATATGAATAGCATAATTAATTTTGTCTTGAGAAACAAGTTTGCTGTATGGCTTCTAACTATTATTATAACCGCAGCCGGCCTGTATTCGGGGTTAAATATGAAACTAGAAACAATACCTAATATTAATACTCCGATTATTACGGTAACAACCGTTTATCCAGGAGCAACACCTCAAGAGGTTGCAGATAGCGTGACAGAGCCGATTGAACAGATTGTTCAAAATCTTAATGGTGTAAATGTTGTCAGCTCGAATTCGATGCAAAATGCCTCCTCCATCCAAATTGAATATAATTTCGAAAAGAATATGGATGAAGCAGAGGATGAGCTAAAAGACAGTTTAGAAGAAATTGAATTGCCTGAAGGGGTAAATGAGCCGGATGTGGCAAAGCTTAGCATCAATGCCTTTCCGATTCTGGCCCTCAGCATTGCCAATGAAAATCAGTCTCTTGCAGAACTGACAACTGTTGTTGAGGAAGAAATACTGCCAAAATTAAAGGGCGCAGATGGCGTATCTTCCGTTGAGATTGCCGGTCAGCAAGTAGAGGAAGTTCAGTTTACATTCAATGATGATAAAATGCAGGAATATGGGCTGGACGAGGAAACAGTGCAAAATATAATCAAAGGGGCAGATGTGAAGCTTCCACTTGGCTTATACACGTTAGATGATACAGAAAAATCTGTTGTTGTTGACGGAAATATAATGAGCATTGATGATTTGAAAAATATCGAAATTCCGGTGACTCCTTCCGCTCAAGGTGCCGGACAGGGAGCAATGCAAGGGAATCAAGCTGCAGGTATGACTGGTCAGTTTGATCAGAATGCTCAAGCAGCTGCACAAGCATCTCAAGGAGCGGCGCAAGCTTCTCAGGCGGCACAAGCGATGGAGCTTCCTACTGTTAAGCTTTCGGAAATTGCCGACATTAAATTAGTAGGCAAGGCTGAATCGATTTCACGAACAAATGCGAAAGAAGCAATTGGTATTCAAATTGTCAAAGGAACAGATGCGAATACCGTTGATGTTGCCAATGAAGTAAAAGAAGTATTATCTGAGTTTGAAGATGATATCGAAGGTCTCGAGGTTATTTATACGTTAGACCAAGCGACACCTATTGAAGAGTCTGTCCAAACAATGTTAAGCAAGGCTATGTTCGGAGCCTTATTTGCTGTCGTGATTATTCTCTTATTCTTAAGAGATATTAAATCAACGTTGATTTCTGTCATCTCGATTCCTTTATCGTTGTTAATAGCGATTATTCTTTTAAATCAAATGGATATTACGTTGAACATGATGACGCTTGGTGCGATGACAGTTGCAATTGGCCGCGTGGTGGATGACTCAATTGTTGTCATTGAAAACATCTATCGAAGAATGTCACTTAAAGGTGAGCCGCTTAAAGGAAAAGCACTTGTCCGTGAGGCAACGAAGGAAATGTTCATCCCAATTATGTCGTCAACAATTGTAACGATTGCAGTATTCCTTCCGCTGGCATTAGTAAAAGGAATGATTGGTGAATTATTTATGCCATTTGCTTTAACAATGGTCTTCTCCCTATTAGCATCATTGCTGGTCGCGATTACCATTGTTCCAATGATGGCCCACAGTTTATTTAAGAAAAATCTATATGGTGAAGGCAAAAAAGCAAAGCATAATGAACATAAGCCAGGTCGATTTACAGGAGCTTATCGTCGTCTTTTAAATTGGACGTTAAACCATAAAATCATTACATCAGCTCTAGCGATTCTTATGCTTGTCGGAAGTTTTTTCTTGGTACCTGTCATTGGCGTAAGCTTTATGCCATCTGAAGAAGAAAAAATGATGATGGTGACATATTCCCCAGAGCCAGGAGAAACAAGGGAACAAGCCCAGAAAAATGCTGAAATAGCTGAAGACATCTTTTTGGAAAGACCAGATGTAAAAACTGTTCAATACTCATTAGGCAGTGAAAACCCAATGAACCCTGGAGATACGAACAGTGCCATTTTCTTTGTAGAATATGAAGAAGATGCTGAGAACTTTAGCAAGGAAAAGGAAGAGGTTGTAAAAGACATCCAAGCTGCTACTGAAGGCGGCGGAGAGTGGACGTCACAAAACTTCGCTATGTCAGGAGCCAGCAACGAATTAACGATGTTTGTCTATGGTAACAGCATGGAAGAGATTGAGCCAGTTGTTGGAGAGATCCAAACGATCATGAAGGACCATGATTCCTTGGATAAGGTTGAATCAAGCATGTCAGAAACCTATGAGGAATACACATTTGTTGCAGATCAAGAAAAACTCAGCAAACTTGGTTTAACAGCAGGACAAATTGGCATGGAGTTAAGCCAAACGAGAGAGCGTCCAATTTTAACAAAGATTGAAAAGGACGGCGAGGAATTAACTGTTTATCTGCAGGTTGAGGAAGAAACAGTTGAGAATGTTGATGACCTGACCGAGAAAACCATTCAATCACCGCTTGGAACAGAAGTGAAAATTGGTGATGTTGTTGAGATAAAAGAGGGTGAAACTTCTAATACCGTATCAAGACGTGATGGCAAAATCTATGTTCAGGTATCTGGAGAAATTAAAACAAATGATGTAGCCAGCGTCTCAGCAGATATTCAAAAAGAAATTGATGACCTGGATGTTCCTTCATCCATCGACATTAATATGGGTGGCGTAACAGAGGATATTCAAGAATCATTTACACAGCTAGGACTTGCCATGCTTGCGGCCATTGCAATTGTCTACTTCATTCTGGTCGTTACCTTTGGCGGCGGTTTAGCACCGTTTGCGATTCTGTTCTCACTGCCATTCACAGTCATTGGTGCACTTGTCGGCTTGTACATTGCCGGAGAGACTGTTAGTGTCAATGCCATGATGGGAGCGTTAATGCTCATAGGAATTGTTGTCACGAATGCGATCGTTTTAATTGACCGAGTCATTCACAAGGAAAAAGAAGGATTAAGTACTCGTGAAGCATTACTCGAGGCTGGGGTTACTCGTCTTCGCCCAATTCTCATGACAGCCATTGCGACAATTGGTGCATTAATCCCATTGGCTTTAGGTTTAGAAGGCAGCGGGATTATTTCGAAGGGACTTGGAGTAACCGTTATTGGCGGTTTGACAAGTTCGACTCTGTTAACCCTTGTGATTGTCCCAATTGTATATGAACTTTTAAGCAAACTGCGCCGCAAAAAAGCGGCAGTGGACGAAGAATAAAAATAGATTAGGGTCTGACATTTGTCAGATCCTTTTTGTCTTACTGGTAGTAAAATCCACACTTCAAGTATCAACAGATGCCAAAAAGATTAGTTGGGGAATAACTGGCCGTAAAAATTGGATGGGGGCTTGTTGTCAAAGTCAGGCGATACATGGGATGGGGGTTAAAAAATGGTGTTTTATGCAAACCCTATCTGATGTAAATCTCACTTAATACATGATTTACATTTTAGTTGCGTAACCTTCATAATAAGAGGTATATTTATATATTAAGTTTTTGTTAACTTTTCGACAAAAACTATCATAGATCGATAATTTTCTTTATAATTCGATAAGTGCAATTTTATATTCCAGTCTTAACACGCGAAGCTAGGAAGATAAGGGGGAGAATTAATTGTCCGTAAGGAAGATAAACCTCTCTTCTCATTTTTGGGGATAAAATACTTATAATGATAGGAGTCTAACTTTATTAGTCTTTGATGGGGGAAAGAAACATGTTTTTTTTTAGGGGAAAAAAGGATAAGTTATCGGTACTTTTAGTACAGATGACGGAGAATCTTCAAGAGGCAGCACAGTTTTTTTTAGAGCAAGAACTAACAAATCATGCTGAACTTCAACAATTCGTAAAGAGCATTAAACAATATGAAAAAGTCGGGGACGGTTATGTTGAAACAATGATGAAAGAATTAAATCACACGTATATTACCGTCATTGATCGAGAAGATATCTTACAGCTTGTTGTTTGCTTAGACAATGTATTAGATGAAATGAACCATTGTGCGGGATTATTAGACATGTACTCCATAACAAAACCGACTGAGCAAATGAAAAAATTCAGCCAAAAAATCTATGACGCGGTCATTGAAATATCTCATGCAGTCGAGTTGCTATCACGCCGAAAACTATCGGCGATTACACCGTATTCAATAAGAATCAAAGAGCTGGAAGCAAATACGAATAATCTTTTGCGAATGGCCATAAAACAATTATTTGCCACTACAAGGGACCCAATCAAGATCATGCAATGCAAGGAAGTGTATGAATCTTTGGAGGGGATCGTGAATGAATGTCGCAGTGTTGCTATAACATTGGATAGTATTATCATGAAAAATTCCTAGGGGAATATTTGAGATTTACAATACAAAACATAAAAAAGATACTCTAGTAGCATACATTTATAGGCTACTAGAGTTTTTTTATTGAATTTTATTAGGCATTATCCATCATCTTTTTTTAAAATTATTGATTACAAGCCTTTTAATGGGACAGAAGTAACTGTGGCTCAGACTTCTGCCTTTGCTGCTCATGTAACAGAACATTCTCATAGACAATTTAAAACAGTAAAATATTGTTATAAGGTGGTTTGCTGGTTTGAGCCTAAGGGTTGGTTAGGTACTGCTACAGCAATCTATTTCCTTTATTTACTAAACGAATAAAAAGTATTAAATTTTTGTTTTTTACACAAAATTAATAGAAATTTACAAAAAGACAAAATCCCCTTTACATAGTAATGGTAGATTTAACGATGTCGAAAAAAGTATGGAGGGGAAATAATGAATAATTTTCGTAAAAAGATGATAGGAGTAACGTTAGCGGGAACGTTAGCACTTGGTTCCTTAAGTATAGGAAGCATGATGAACAGCGAAGAGGCAAAAGCCGAACCAAAAAGAACAGGAAAGGAACCTGTTAATGTGATCATGATGGTCATGGATGGTACAAGCTCAACAGCTACTACATTAGCCCGCTGGTATAAAGGTTCACCTCTTGCCATGGATCAGATTGTATCTGGGGGAGTTCGCACTTATTCAGCGGAATCAGCGATTACTGATTCTGCGCCGGCAGGAACAGCTTTAGCAACAGGAAATAAATCCAATTCAGGATACGTTGGTGTATTACCTTCCGTTGTGAATTCACCTGGGGAAGATCCAATTAAAGAAGAAGACAAGTTTCGTCCGGTTGCTAATGTCTTAGAAGGTGCGGAACGTTCAGGACGTGCGACAGGAATTATCGCTACATCGGAAATTCAGCATGCTACACCTGCTGGTTTCTCTGCTCACCACTCTAACCGTAATAATTTTGACGTTCTTGGTGAACAACAAGTTTATCAAAATATGGAGGTTGTCTTAGGTGGAGGAAAGGCATCACTTTTGCCAACGTCAAGTAACGGAACTCGTAAAGACAACGAAGATTTGGTGAAAGTTATCCAAGAGAAAGGGTATGATTTTGTTGAAACAAAGGATGCTCTATTAAATTCTAAATCTGATAAAATCTGGGGTTCTTTCGCCAATGCTGCTCTTGCATATGACATGGATCGAGAAGCAACCAATCCTGAACAGCCGACGCTTGCTCAGATGACAGATAAAGCAATTAACACTCTTTCAAAAGATAAGGACGGATTCTTCTTATTTGTCGAGGGAAGTAAGCCAGATTGGGCGGCACATTCAAACGACGCAATCGGGATTATTAGTGATGTATTAGCGTTTGATGCCGCAGTGGCAGAAGCTTTAGAGTTTGCTAAGAAAGATGGAAACACGATGGTTATTGCGTTAACTGACCATGGTAACAGCGGTATTTCCATCGGTAACAGCAATACAACAAAAGGCTATGATACAACACCGGTATCAGCTTACATTGATCCTTTGAAAGAAGCAAAAATGACTCTTGAAGGTGCTACAAACAAACTAAAGGATGATTTATCTAATTTAGAAGAGGTAGCGGCACTTTACGGCTTAGACAACTTAACAGCTGATGAAAAAGAAAAGTTACATACTGCTCAGAAGAAAGCGGATGTAGGCCCAATCTTGGTTGATTTATTAGCCAATCGTGCAAACATCGGCTTTACAACAGGCGGCCATACAGGTGAAGATGTATTCTTATACTCTTACGGTCCGCAAAGGCCGTTCGGGCTAGTCCAAAATACTGACATTGCGAAGACAATGTCTGAAGCAATGGGCTTCGATTTAAAGGATTTAACGAATGAATTATTTACAGAAGCCGGTTCTGCCTTCAAGAAAATTGGAGCAGAAGTCACAATCGACAAAACCGATGCAGCAAATCCAGTGCTTGTCGTAAAACGCAATAAAACAGAAGCAAAATTGTTTGTAAATAAAAATATCATCCGTATTAACGGAAAAGATTATGAGCTAGGAAGCGTTGTCGTAGAAAGCAACGGCAAATTCTATGTTCCTGAAAAAGCTGTTGATTTATTCAAGAAGTATTCTCCAAATAGTAAATAGATAACAAAAAGAGCTGATCAAAATGAACTGCACCCTAATTGTTAGACATACCTAACAATTGGAGGTGCAGTTTTTTATGGCCAAATATCCTCTAGAAACTTAATGAATTGGTATGAAAGCTTGCTTTAATGGAGTTCCAATCAATTGGTGAAATAGTTTCGTGAATAGTCACTGACTCTCTTTGGTCTTTTGTTGTTAATTTGAATTAGTTGAAATAGTGTAGTTTTTAATGATGGTGAAAAAATAAAACAACAGCTAGACAAGATTCGAAATCTAAGGTGAAGAAACGTATAAATTAATTGTATCAAAGTTGGGGAAATAGCTAATTTACATAACGTTTACTAAATGGGAAATAATAACCAAGACTATTTCATATTAGGAGATCAAAATGGATCAGCAAAAAATAAGCGCCCTTCAACTTTTCTATGTCATTATTGGATTTGAAGTTGGAAATAAGTTAATTTTCGGAGGGGGAGGTTCTGCAAAACAGGACGCCTGGTTAACCATATTAATAGGTATGGTATTTGGAATGATATTGATGTTGATCTATGTCAAATTATCCGATTATTATCCTGGTGACACATTAATCCAAATGATCCCAAAAATCATAGGGAAGTATCTTGGCTATCCGATCATTTTATATTATCTCTGTTATTTTACGTTTCTTGCCTCAACAGCCTGCCGAGATTTCAGTGATTTAATTTATTCAACTATTTTAACTGATACTCCTATGCCGGTTATCACCGTAAGTTTTATGGTGTTAATGATTTATTGTCTCAGCGGAGGCGTGGAAGCTTTTGCTCGTATGGGAGAGGCGGTCTTTCCTATTTATATTTTTTCCCTTATCGTGATTTGGATCCTTTTATTTACTGTTCCCGGCTTTACCATCAATAACCTTGCCCCGATATTAGGAAATGGCGTAAATCCGGTAGTAAAAACCGTTTTCCCATATGAAATTACCTTTCCATTCGGTGAAACAGTCATTATTACCATGTTTTTACCCCTTTTATACAAAAAGAAGCATGCAAGAAAGGCAGGACTTGCTATCATTTTGATAGGAGGGGTTTTGTTAGTGACCAATACCATCATCAACATATCAGTGTTAGGTCCAGAAATTTACAGTCAGACCCCTTATCCTCTAATGCGTGCTACACGTATGGTTTCAATAGCCGATTTCCTTGAGCGGTTTGATGCACTGGTTATTTTAATGATGGTAGCAGGGGTGTTTTTTAAAGTTGGAGGATGGATGTATGGTGTTTCTGTTGGTATTACACAATTATTTAACCTAAAGAATCAACGTTCCATAATTCTTGCAATCGGTACGATTATTATTCCTTTATCATTCTTATATGCAGACAACTATAGTGAAGCCCGGGATGTGGGTATAAAATTTATTCATCCTTATCTACATATACCGTTACAAATGATCATTCCAATAGTATTAGTTTTGATCGCATTTATTCGGAATAAATTTAATTTAAAATCATCTCAAAATGGATAGAAAAGGCGGGTTCCTATCATACTATGTTCCTTATTACTTGAACAAGAAAAGAGGCTTTTATTTTTATTGGGAGAGGGCTCTTTATTTGTCAATATTTCAAAAATGCGAAGGAAAGTCACACTAAACCTAAAAGATAAGGTTGTCCTTCTTAGAAGAAGTTAGTAATATGAATGAGGCAGGAAGAAGAAATTCCTGCTTTTGTTTATACGAAGAACTGTAAAAATAAAATGGTATTTTATTATTAGATAAATGTAATTATAGGAATTGAAAGGGTTGAGAGGCAATGTCAAGAGGAGAACGCATATTGCAAGAACAACATGGAACAACGAAGAAAGCATCCTCTTTTTATGAAAACCAAATGCTTCATTACGTAAATGATAGGATGACAGCTTTCATAGCCGAACAAGGGATGATGTATATCGCAACAGCTGATTCAAGCGGGAACTGTGATTCCTCTTTTAGGGCAGGACCGGCAGGATTTGTAAGGGTACTAGATCATAAAACGTTATTATATCCGGAATATAAGGGAAATGGAGTAATGGCAAGTTTAGGAAACATTCTTGAAAACCCTCATATCGGATTAATGTTTATCGATTTTTTTGAGCACTCAATTGGATTGCATATAAATGGACGAGCTTCAATTATAGAAAACGGGCAATTATCCCAATTAAAATTATCAGAAACGGTCATGGATGATTTAAAAGAAAAAGAAGGAAATAGAGCAGAACGCTGGGTGATGATCGAAGTAGACGAAGCTTATATTCATTGTTCAAAGCATATCCCCAAATTAAAACAGCTGGACAAAAAAATAGAAATCGGGACAGATAATGAAAAACAAAAGGGTGGGGATTTCTTCAAAACAAAGATAAACTCTAAGTAAGTAGTATGTGTAAAAGTGAGCAGAAGCTAGCAAGAACTACTAAAAAGCCGATTTCCTTAAAAAGTAAGGAAATCGGCTTTTTTCAAGATAGATTAGGATGTTTTTACAAATTGTATTTAGAAGATTTTAGTTAAAAGGTATTGGTCAAATTCTATTTAAAAATAAACAAATAGGTCGAAGAAAAAAGCCTTGACGATAAAAACTTACATGTGTAATATTTTATTTAGAAATATTACGTTTGTAATATTTAACATAGATAATAATAGATAAGGTGATGAAACGATGAAAAAACGTAAAGATCTAGCAGTTTTTTGCATGCTTATTTGTACAGCTGTTCTCTTGACATGTGTACAACCGTCAAATGAAGCAAATGCTGCGAAAAACAACTTGAATAGTAAGAAGCTCGACGTTGAGGAATTTTTTGATAATGATGAAGGAACATTCGTCCTACGTGATATCAACAAGGGCAAAACCTTTATTTACAATCACGAACGAGCGAAGCAAAGATTTGCCCCGCAATCAACGTTTAAAGTGCCTAATTCACTCATTGGGTTACAGGTAGGGGCTGTGAAGGATGAATATGATATTAAATACTGGGATGGCGTTGAGCGCGAAATTGAGATCTGGAATCAGGATCATACTCTTGGATCTGCCTTAAGAAACTCTGTCGTCTGGTACTATCAGGCAATGGCCCGTGACATAGGAGAAAGTCGCATGCAGGAGTGGGTTCGAAACATTTCTTATGGAAATCAAGATATCAGTGGAGGAATTGATCAGTTTTGGTTAAGCAATTCTCTTAAAATTTCCCCAATCGAACAAGCAGAGTTTTTGGAAGCTCTTTATAAAGAGGAACTTCCTTTTGATCAGGGAGTCATGAAAACAGTTAAACGAATGATGATCCAAAAGGAAGGCGACGACTTTACCCTTTACGGGAAAACGGGACAAGGGTCAGGGATTGGCTGGTTTGTCGGTTTTATCAAAACAGACAATCAAGCGTATAGCTTTGCAACAAATATTGCTGGCAAAAGCGCTGATGCTAAAACCATTACAATGGAGATCTTAAAGAAATACCAGTTGATAACAGAGCAGCGTAAGGATAAATAAGGAAAAAGGGGCTGACTTTTGAGTTTGCCCCTTTCCAATATCCTATTCTACTAAACTCAGTTTTTAACACTTTCTAATTCAATCACGCGCTTCATCGCTTGGATTTGCCCAATATGTGTGGCTTCATGTATGACGGTAAAACCTGCAAGCTCTCCATATGTTTGACAACCAATGATCGGTTTTTCGAAAACGAGATCCAGCTGTTTTGCAGGGATTTCCTTGATACGTGTTATTTGATCCCTTAATTGTACAATGAGCTGCTCCATTGGAGGGATTTCCCCTTTCCAGTCAGCAGGTTTTGTTCCATTTCCGAATAGTTCCACATAATTCACAGGGAGATTGGTTGATCGTTGAGGGAAAGCAAACATCGTTTGTTCAGTAACGGTCAACACATGACCTGTATGCCAATGGATCGTGTTATTAAAACCATCTGGCTGTACATCAATATGTTCAGTTGAAACGGACTCTAAAACCTTAATTAAGTATTCTCTTGACCTTTCAAATTGCCTCAATAAAAGCTGATCCATTATTATTTCCCCTCTCGTTTTCTCGTTTCAAAATCATCACCATTATAACACCATATATTGGTAAATGACATAGGAGAAGAAACCTACCTATAATGGAAAGTGGACGAATCTTCTTATAGAACTTTTTCCTCATTATATGAACATAAAATAATCTACACTAATAAGTTCGTTTCCTATAAAATAGAAAATGGCAATTGCAGGAAAGTTTTCTAGAAGGATTAGAAATATGAAGATAGAAAAAAGACCAAGCTTGATAATAAAAGGAAGTGTAAAGGTTTGTTAAAACAATTAAGTGCAGACTGTGAAAATTGCTTTGGTTTGTGCTGTGTAGCTTTGCCATATGCTAAATCGGCTGATTTTCCACGTGATAAGGATGGAGGTACTCCATGCTCAAATTTGCAAGCGAATTATCGCTGCGGTATTCATAAAGATCTCAGAAACAAAGGCTTTCGCGGCTGTGCTGTTTATGAATGCTTTGGTGCTGGACAAAAGGTTTCTCAAATTACCTATGGTGGAAACGATTGGCGTCAAAGCACTGAAATGGCTAAGGAAATGTTTGAAGTATTTCCCATTATGCAGCAGCTTCACGAAATGCTTTATTACTTACACGAAGCAGCAGGCTTACAAGAAACCCAGCCGATTCGCACACAGCTGCAGGCTGCTTTAGAAGAAACAGAAAAACTCACTACTTTAAGTCCAAAATCAATCATAGACCTTGATGTCCCGGCACATCGGGCAAACGTAAACGAACTTCTAATCCGGACAAGTGAACTGGTCCGTGCAAAGGCTTCGCATGCAAAAAATAGAAAAACACCAAAGCTAAAAAGGGGAAGTGACCTAATTGGGGCAAATTTGCGAGGAGCTGACCTAAGAGGTGCGAACCTAAGGGGAGCTTTGCTTATCGCGGCTGATCTTCGAAAGGCTGACATGAGAACGACTGACTTGATCGGGGCAGATCTCAGGGATGCAGACGTAAGCGGTGCAAATCTTACGGGGAGCATCTTCCTTACACAAGCACAGGTTAACTCAGCAAAAGGAAACATTCATACGAAACTGCCAGCATCTTTACGAACTCCAGACCATTGGCTGTAAAAAGGAAATAAGAGTACGTTACAAAATTGGCGGGCTTAAGATGGACGATGTAAATAAGAGAATAAGAGAAAGCAAGACCCTATAAAGAATAGATAATAAAAAGTAGTGAAGTGTTTATCACCTCACTACTTTTCTAAGTGCGCCCAGCATGGGTGTAATCTATAGGGTGAAAGTCCCGAACTGTGAAGACAGAAGTAACAGTTAGCCTAACACAAGGGTGTCTATGGTGACATGGAATCTGAAGGAAGTGAGCGGCAA
>NZ_LATZ01000129.1 GCF_000981385.1 Bacillus sp. SA1-12 | reverse complement strand
TAGCGTATATGCTTTTATTCATTTCTGTATGCCGTAAATGATTAACTTCATCAATGTTATCTTCCCAAATATGTCGGTGAATCATTTTCCTCTTGTTCTTACTTTGTGTACAGGAATCAAGGAGTGTGCAATCCTTACAAATGGCTGGATTTGATGCGTATTGTCTGTAACCATCCCTGGTCGTTGTGCGGTAAGGAAGTATTTGATCCTTCGGACAAATATAACAATCATAATATTCATCGTAGACATATTCATATTTTTTCATGAATTCATCTTTAGTGTGGGGTCTTGTGTAAGGCATAACAGGTCTAATTTCTTTGTCCATTAAATATTTCGCAACGGGTGGAGTTTTATATCCTGCGTCTCCAGCAAGAGCATTAGGCTTACCTACTTTTTCAATCAATTCATCTACAAGAGAATTTATTACCTGACTATCGTGTACATTTCCACCTGTCACTTGATTGGCAAGTATAAATCCCTTATTGTCACAAACTGTGTGAAAGGAATAGGCAAATTGTTTCTCTCGTTCATTCTTAACATAATAGCCCACTTTCAGGATCTGTTGTGCTTACTTTAATTTCTTTTATCTCCGCCTTTGTTTGAGGGGTTAAAGGCTTTTTTCCATGTACAATTCGATCTTCGTTTATCTCTTCTTCTAGTTGAGTTTGATAGCTTTTTGTTTCTGCTTTGACAGCTTCTTTTATAAACTTCCTCTTGTTTGCATTTGCTTTAACATGTGTAGAGTCTATAAAAACAACAGAAGGATCAACAAACCCTTTTTCTATCGCTTCATTAAGAATATGGTAGAAAATACCGAAGGTAGAAAAGTGGGGAATCTTTTTATTGAAGTCAAAGCCTAAAAACCAGCGATACGCAACGCTTGTATCAATTTCATCTATTGTTTTTCTCATTGATTTAATTCCGAATACATATTGAATAAAGACCATCTTTATTAACACAACTGGATCGATACTTGGACGACCATTATCCAAACAATACAAATCTTCAACTAAGTCATAAATAAAACTAAAATCAATAGCGGCTTCAAGCTTTCGAACAAGATGATTAGCAGGAACTACTTCATCAAGTGCAATCATCGATATTTGATAACGACCTTCCATTGATTGTTTCGATAACATATATTTGCACCCCTCAAACCAACTTTACTCTTTATTCGACAAAAAAAGCTTGTAGACCTGCCTGAAAATCAGACTTTGTCTACAAGCTGAAATCCCCTGAGATCAGGGGATTCTCCTTTAACATCTACCTTTTATCAACATTCGTTGTAACTATAATCATTACATAGATTTTGTAAACTCATTAAACCTCTCACTAACGTGTGCAGAAGGTTTAGCAGTTAATAAACTAACGATATACACAGCTAAAAGACTTGCTGAAAACGCGGGCACCATTTCATACAAGAAATCCGACAACCCTAATTTTGACCAGACAATAACGGTGATCGCTCCTGTAGCCATTCCTGCAAGCGCACCCCATTTTGTCATTCTTCTCCAATATAAGCTTAAAAGAATGACTGGACCAAATGATGCTCCAAAGCCAGCCCAAGCATAGCTAACTAACCCTAGAATCGTGTTGTTTTGAGTCCAAGCTAGGCATAAAGCTAAAATTGAAACAACTAATACAGATAATCGCCCCATGAAAACAAGCTCTTTGTCTGACGCTGACCTGCGGAAAAAGGTTTTATAGATATCTTCTGTCAATGAACTTGAAGTAACAAGCAACTGTGAAGAAATCGTGCTCATAACCGCTGCCAATATCGCAGAAATTAAAAAACCTGTAATGATTGGATGGAACAAGATATTTCCTAATTCAATAAAAATCGTTTCAGGGTCATTGATTTTCATACCTTCTTTCGAATAATACGCAATCCCCAGAAAACCTGTTAACATGGCACCAATCGTCGAAAAAACCATCCAATTCATCCCAATCCGACGGGCCCTCTTGATTTCTTTTACTGACGTAATCGCCATAAAGCGGACAATAATATGTGGTTGTCCAAAATAGCCCAGACCCCATGCAAACAAGGAAATGATGCCAAGTAAGCTAGTTCCTTTAAAGATATCGAGCAGATCGAGATCAATTGAGCGAATTTCAGATACCGCCTCTGTTGGACCGCCAATGTGAAACAATGTAACAATAGGTACTAATATTAAGGCAACAATCATAATGATCCCTTGAACAAAATCAGTCCAGCTAACAGCCAAAAATCCTCCAAATAAAGTATAGGCTATCGTTACCCCGCCGATAATCCACAATCCAGTATGGTAATCAAGATTTAAAATACTATTAAAAAGCACCCCTCCGGATACTATTCCAGATGAAACATAAAAGGTAAAAAAGATAATAATGATGATACCTGAAAACAAGCGAAGGATCTTCGTTGTATCATTAAAGCGGTTCTCTAAATAAGCTGGAATCGTAATGGAGTCATTCGCCATTTCCGTAAAAGTTCGCAAACGTGGTGCTACATAAAGCCAGTTAGCCCAAGCCCCCAATGTTAGACCGATAACAATCCATGAAGCAGATAAACCTGTGGCATACATTGCACCAGGCAAGCCCATCATGAGCCAGCCGCTCATATCAGATGCACCCGCACTTAATGCTGTGACTGCCGGACCGAGATTTCGTCCACCTAGCATATAATCTGATAGATTTGATGTACGTTTATAAGCATAATAACCGATTAACAGCATCCCAACCATATAAACACAAATCGATAATATCAGCTGTAAATTAACCATTTTATTCCCCCATCCACTGCTTTTTTTTCTATTTTTATATAAAATATTTTATAAATATACTATAAAAGTAGAATAATAGAAAGCAGATATTGATCTGCTTTCTATAAAAAATGGTTACAGCATTTCGCTTATTGTTTTTGCTTGCATATGGAGTGCTAAATAATCCGGACCTCCAGCCTTTGAATCTGTACCAGACATTTTGAAACCGCCGAATGGGTGATAGCCAACAATTGCTCCTGTGCAGTTTCGGTTAAAATATAAGTTTCCTACGTGGAATTCCTGTTTAGCACGTTCTATATGCTTTCTGTTTTTGGTAATCACCGCGCCTGTTAACCCATATTCTGTATTATTGGCAATTTTAAGAGCCTCATCAAAATCTTTTGCCTTGGCAAAAGCTAGCACCGGCCCAAAGATTTCCTCCTGCATAATTCGTGCATTTGGATCAAGATCGGCAAAGATTGTCGGCTCAATAAAGTAGCCTTTTGAATCATCACCGTTTCCCCCGCTCATTAAACGGCCTTCTTCTTTCCCAATCTGGATATAATCCATAATTTTATTAAATGAGCCTTGATCAATAACCGGCCCCATATAGGTTTCAACCTTTTCTGGATTGCCAGTAATTTTTTGCTCTGTAATTTCTACAACACGTTGTAAAACTTGATCATACACATCTTCATGTACAACAGCTCGAGATCCTGCAGAGCATTTTTGTCCGGCAAAACCAAACGCCGAAGTAAAAATAGCTTGTGCAGCAAGCTCTAAATCACAGTCTTTATCGACAACGACTGTATCTTTTCCGCCCATTTCAGCAATTACTTGTTTTAAATGCATTTGGCCTGGCTGAACCTTTGCAGCACGTTCAAATATGCGTGTTCCAACTTCACGTGAGCCTGTGAAGGTAATGATGCTTGTTTTTGGATGATCAACCAAATAGTCTCCAACTTCAGCACCACTTCCTGGAACAAAGTTTACAACCCCCTTAGGCAATCCTGCTTCTTCAAGCACTTCTACAAATAAAGCAGCGATTACTGGTGTTGCACTAGCTGGTTTTAAAACAACAGTATTTCCTGTCACAATCGGGGCAACTGTTGTGCCAGCCATAATTGCAAATAAGAAATTCCAAGGCGGGATGACAACCGTGACACCAGTAGGCGTGTAAATGTATTTATTGATTTCTCCTTCACGGCTATTAACCGGTTTCCCTTTTGCTAATTCGATCATTTGGCGGCCATAGTATTCCATAAAGTCAATCGCTTCAGCTGTATCAGCGTCTGCCTCATTCCAAGGCTTACCTGCTTCTTTCACTAACAGTGCAGAAAAATCATGTTTTTTACGGCGAACGATGGCTGCTGCTCTAAATAAGATGTTCGCTCTCTCTTCTGGATTCCAATAACGCCATTCCTCAAAAGCTTTTTCTGCTGCTTGGATCGCCATCTCAGCATGCTCCTTTGTTGCTTTGGAAACTGTTCCGACAACCTCTTCTTTTTTAGCAGGGTTATACGAAATAATTTTATTCTCTGTTGAAATTCTCTCACCATTTATGACAAGGGGATAATCTCTACCCATTAATTCGTTCACATTAGCCAGTGCTTTTTCAAAGGATATGCGATGTTCCTCAATACTAAAGTCTGTAAATGGTTCGTGTTTGTAAGCTGTTGTCATCATAATCGACTCCTTCTCATTTGGTTATTTTTTTGTCATTCCCTTTAGAGCAAACGCTATATTTGCTGGACGTTCTGCAAGCCTTCTCATAAAATAGCCATACCAGTCATTTCCATATGGGACATAGACTCGCATTTTATAACCTTCCTTAACTAGTTCCTTTTGTGTTGCTGTTCTCATCCCATATAGCATTTGAAACTCAAATTGAGAGGTTGAGATACCGTAATCCTTCGTCAATTTTTTCGTATACTCAATCATTGCATCATCATGTGTTGCAATGGCTGTATAGTTTCCATTTAATAAATTCATTTTTATAAGCTTTTTATAATTTTCATCAACATCTGCCTTTTCAGGAAATGCTACTTTTGCTGATTCCTTATAGGCCCCTTTTACTAGACGTAAAAATGGATGATATTGATTTAAATCCTGTAGGTCTTTTTCTGTCCGATACAAATAAGCTTGTAAAACCGTACTAACATAGTTGTAGCGCTGTTTAAAATCTTTGAAAATATCAAGTGTTTTTTGGCAGCGTTGTTCATCTTCCATATCGATCGTCACCATTATTTTGTACTTTTCAGCTGTTTCCAAGATTTTTGTCATATTTTCAAAGACAAGCTTTTCATCAATGTCTAAGCCTAAGGATGTCATTTTTAATGAGACCTGAGAATCTAAGCCTTGCGCTGCAATTGTTTCAATTGTTTGTATGCATTCCTCTGTACGTTCTCTTGCAATAGCTTCATTTGTAACAAACTCACCTAAATGGTCAACGGTAACCGAAAGTCCTTCTTCATTTAATTCTTTGATAAATTTTATGGAGCTAGGAAAGTCAAGACCACCCACTATCTTACCTGCAGCAATATTTCCTCCCCAATTTTGGGCTGCTTTATTTAACGCTTTATTTTTGGATAGGTATAAGAAAAAATCTCTAGTAAGTACCTGCACTGAAAACACCCCCAATAGGATCAAGCTAATAAAAATCTTCAACTTTTATACTTCATCATCATTTTACAATTGTGAACAAACTGTAACAATGTAACGGAAATACAAAGATTTGGCCTTGTCTTTGTGTATAAAACACAATTTGTTTTGTAAACGCTTTAAATCGCTAGAATATAAGATTTTTATTCCCCCTTTTAGATGGTCTATATAAGACTTGTTCCACAGTTCGAGGTGGGTTAAACTAATCGAGTTTATTCTATTATCTATAGGACTTTTCTTATCTTCTATATACTCGTTTTTTCCTATAAAGGCTTCCTATCGGACTTTTCTTCTGTTCTCTTACTCGATTCTGTCCTTTATTAGCTTTCTATCGGACTTGTCTCAAGATCTATACACAATAATCCTCGGACCTTATGGTCTATCTTCATAAATGACGAATTTATCTAAGAACTTGCTAATTTAGCTACAAACTTACTTGTTAATCTATGAAAATCAATGTATCAATTTTTCGATATCCCGCTTTTATGCACAAAAAGGATCCCACTAAAAATAGTAGAATCCATTTTTTCATTACGATTTTCATGTTTTTACTGGGTTCGAGCACATCTTTCCGATAATCATGGTCAGCATTACTTGAAAAGGCAAGGGAAACAACTCCATTGACTGCATCTGTGTGAACCACAAGAGTCGCATCTAATGCTTTTAGTCCCTCTACACTTGGTATCTCCACACGGTATTGGCTCCATCAGGAAAATGTTTAGTTGAGGTTGGTAAATCATAATTATATATAAAAAAATATGTAGTCTCTAATATGCAGGATTAAGTTCTATTAAATAATAGTTAAAGAAATAAGACTCCTCCATCGGAGAAGCCTTATTTCCAACATCTTTACTAATTATGATTGTTTAGCAAGGCGAATGACATTCCAAGAAAGTTTAGGCAATACTGCAGTTACTGCTCCATTTTCAAGAACAGCATTTCCATTTGAATGAGGAGCCACAGGTGTACCTTGAGCAGAATTGGTTTGTTTAAGATCATCATTCTCAAGAACAATATGCTCAATGACCTTATAACCTTCAAAATTACGAATATCGCACTCTAGATGTAAGCCATCTTGCAAGTCACGGTTTACTGCGAAAATGGTTAACTGCTCGTTTTCCTCATTATACACTGCTGTTGACTCTAGTAATGGAACATCTGTAAAGTCTTTACTATCATATTTTGGACTTGAAATAATCGGATTAAGCGCTGCCCCTCTGCCATAAACAGATGTATGCATAAATGGGTAGAAAATGGTTTGCTTCCATGCCGTTCCATTATCCTCAGTCATGATTGGTGCAATAACGTTTACTAGTTGAGCAAGGCAAGCAATTTTCACACGATCCGCATGCTTTAATAATGTAATTAGCATACAACCGACTAATAATGCATCCTCGAAGTTATAAATATCTTCTAATTGAGGAGGTGCAATACTCCATGGTTCAATTAACTTATCCTGTTCTCTGCTATGGTACCAAACATTCCATTCATCAAAAGAAAGATTAATATTCTTTTTGCCTCGCTTTTTCGCCTTAATATAGTCAGCAATCGAGATAACAGATTTTATAAAATCATCCATTTCAAGTGATAATGCTAAATAGTTAGAAATATCATTATCTTTGTTTCCATAGTATTGATGTAAAGAGATAAATTCAACATGATCATATGTATGATCTAAAACCGTTGCTTCCCAATCGGCAAACGTTGGCATGTTACGGTTTGAGCTTCCACATGCAACTAACTCAATGGTAGGATCAACCCACTTCATGACTTTTGCTGCCTCTTGTGCAATTCTTCCATATTCAGCGGCAGTCTTATGGCCAATTTGCCACGGTCCGTCCATTTCATTTCCTAGGCACCAAGTTTTAATTTTATATGGATCTTTGACACCGTGGGAGATACGTAGATCACTATAATATGAACCGCCAGGATGATTGCAATACTCTACTAGATTTCTAGCTGCATCAATTCCGCGAGTTCCTAAATTAACAGCCATATTTACTTCTGAATTAACGAGCTGTGCCCACTTCATAAACTCGTTCGTTCCGATTTCATTTGTTTCAGTTGTACGCCATGCAAGCTCTAAACGTCGCGGACGCTGATCCACTGGTCCTACTCCGTCTTCCCAGTTATATCCTGATACAAAATTTCCGCCAGGATAACGGATAAGCGGTACTTGAAGCTCCTTTACCATCTCAATAACATCTTGGCGAAAGCCATTTTCATCAGCCTGAGGATGTCCAGGTTCATAGACACCGCCGTACACGGCACGGCCTAAATGTTCGACAAACGATCCATAAATCCGCTTATCAATCTCAGAGACTTTAAAATCTTTCTCTACAATCATTTTTGCCTTTTTATTCATTTGTTTCTCCCCTCTATCTATCAAAATAGAATAATCAATCTTGAATAAGGATGAAGGCTTTTTGAGTAAAAAAGCTTCCATCCTTTTCACTCTCTTTTCTTATTTACCAGTATTCGCCTTAACCGTTTCTTGCGCTTGTTTTAAAGCATCTTCGGCAGATTGTGATTTCTGTCTCAGAACATTGTTAAATGTGTTTGTATTTAATTCGGTTATTACATCAGGATAAGATTCAGTAACATTGATATTTGGAATTTCATCTTTAATTTCCAGTAATGTATCAAAGATATCATTACCAAAATATTGATAAAACTTGTTATCTTCACGAACAGCAGGATCTTCCCAAACATCCCAGCGTGGCGGATCAAAACCTAAAACCTTCCATAACTGAATATTGGCTTCCTTCGAAAGCTTGGCGAAGGCTAAGAACTCTTTTGCAATTTCAGCATGCTTTGTTTGGTTCGTAACGACTGTACCTGTTCCACCCATACCAACGGAACGATTTCCGCCTTCTTCCCAAGCTGGCATAGGACGGATAACCATTTTACCCTTTAGATCTGGCATGTAATCCGTGAAACGGCCCATATACCATAACGGCATAGAAATGGAAGCAGCCTTTCCTTCATTCATATATGCATAAAACTCTTCAGCATGCACTTCTCCGCCTGGAGTAAGTTCAGCAATCTTATGCTTGTCAACCATATCACTTAAAAATTGCAGAGTTTTTATATTCGTTTCATTATCAAGCGTGATATTTCCCTCTTCATCAATAAAATCTGAGCCTTGCTGTGCAATCATCGACTGAAAATTAATCATATCTCCTGTTTGAACAGTCGTCATAACAGCATCCGTGTTGTCAACTACCTTTTTACCTGCTTCAACATAGTCATCCCATGTCTTAATCGTTTCAATATCAACGCCTGCAGCATCCATTATTTCTTTATTGTAGAACATGACAGTTGCTCCAACGTGTGTTGGCATCCCATAGTAGTTCCCATCTTTAGCATAAAGATTAAGACGTGATTCAATGAAATTAGCCTTTTCAGGTTCTACGTATTCATTCATTGGCAGTAATTGCGGTTCACCTTGCAGATAGTTAGGGAAACGGCCGACCTCTATATCGGCAATATCAGGCGCACCTTCACCAGATTGCAGGGCTAATAATAAATTGTTGTGCATTTGATCATAAGGAAATGTTTCAGCAACTAGCTTGATTGGCCGATCAGGATTTGCTTCATTCCATCGATTTGCTGCATCTTTAAAGAATTCCATGTGCAATTCAACAAATGTCCAAAATTTTAATTCAGTGGCATCCTCGATGTCCCCGCCAGTTACCTCAGATTCAGTTGCTTCTCCGCCAGCTGATTCTCCGCCGCCGCCCGAGCACGCCACCATCAGGGCAGTCATTAAACTTAAAAGTAAAGCTAACAAACTTTTCTTTTTCATGTTTTTTCCCCCTAATTTATTTTTAAAATTGCAGTGTTCATACCTTATTTAATACAGCAAATACTTCACCTCCTTTAAGAGGACTAGAATTAAAGGGTAAGTTTTGCGTTTACATTTTTTTGTAACTTAAACGTTTAAATGATTCATTTCCTTTAGTTGATAATGGCATAGGTCTCTCTGTTTTAGGATCTGACTGTTGTCTCTCGTCAAGCTGGGTAAAAATTTGTAGCGGCAGCCACATACAGCCCATTCCGATTGCACTTATTGTAAAAAATGGGATTACACCTGGATAACTAAGTGACACATATACAAGACAAGATACTATTGCACCTGATACGATCGTATATTGAATCTTAGTTAAGCCAATAATGATTGCATTTTTAAAATGCTTGAAGCAGGTGGCCTTATAGTGTACGAGCAAAGGAAAAGACCATATGACAAGAATCGTATAGAAAAAGATAATAAAATAAAACGCAAATGGTACAATAAAGACAATTTCGCTATGGTTATTAACAATCACTCGATAGTTTAAGAAAAGAATGATTCCCATTAGTGATAAGATCCAGCCCATTAAGTTTGCAGCCTTAAATTCTTGACGATAAATGTCTTTGAACGAGCTCCAAATTTTTACTTTATCACCCATTAGCCACTTTCTTACAATCCCAAGAACTGCAGCCGTAGCAGGGAAAATTCCGGCTACAAATAAGCCAAGGATTGAAAATAAAAACCATAGTACATTCAATATGACAAGACGTACCACCCAATGGAGTAAGTAATCTAGCTTTGTCACAATCCGGTTTCCGTTCATATTACTTACCACCTCTTTTTAAGCAAAAAATAAAATTATCCTTTTACTCCGCCAACCGTTAACCCTGCAACAAAGTAACGCTGGAAAAAGATAAACAAGATGATAATCGGTAAAATTGTCATAACTGAACCTGCGATTAAAATATCGTAGTTATTACCATAAGGAGTTAATAAAGTTGCCAGACCAATCGGTAATGTAAACATATCATTCGATCTTAAGACAATTAATGGCCATAAGAAGTTGTTCCAGCTTCCTAACCCTTGAAGAATCGCCATCGCTGCCATGGAAGGAGCCATAAGCGGCAACATAATTTTAAAGAAAATACCATATTCATTTGCACCATCGATTCTAGCCGCATCCATCAATTCTTTTGGCAAACCAAGTGCGTATTGTCTAAAAAAGAATACGGCTACAGGCGCAACGACTGCTGGAAGGATAACAGCTGTATAAGTATTGATCAAGTTAAAATTGATCATTAATTGAAATAATGGCAGCATCAGAATTTCGAATGGAACCATCAAAATAAAAAGCACGAATCCAAAAATAAGGTTTTTTCCCTTAAAATCATAGAGTGCCAATGCATAACCTACCATTGAAGAGAAGAATAACGATAGTACAATCGTTATTGCAGAAATCACCAAACTATTTGTAAACCAGCTCCAATAATTTCCTCCTTGTGTAAAGATATACAAGTAGTTATCAAGACTCATGGTACTAGGATCAAAGAATAGACTAATTCCGTTCCTCATTAATTCAGATGAAGGTCTAAAGGATGAAATTAATAGATTTAAAATAGGGAATAGAGCAATAAAGGAAATAATAACAAATCCAATATTTGTGGCCCAAATTAATACTTTTGAATTGTTCTTTTTCATTTATTGTCCCTCCTTTTTAAATGCTCCAGTAAGAATTAATTGGATAAAGCTAACAACAAAGATGATCAGCATCAAGATAACTCCAATTGCTGCACCAAATCCCATATCATTTTGTTGAATACCTTGTTGATATAAGTAACCGACAACACTCAAACCAATATTTCCTGGCGATCCAGCTTCCCAAAAAACAAAACTTTCTTCAAACATTCTAAATCCATGGATCACTGAAATAGTGACTACGAATATCGTAACTGGCTTTAGAAACGGAAGAGTGACATGATAGAATTTATTAAACGTTGTTGCTCCATCTATATCTGCAGCTTCATACAATTCCTTTGGGATGTTTTGAAGTCCTGCCAAGAAATAGAGAATATTTACCCCCATCCATTTCCAAGAACAAAGTAAAACCATTAAAAACATTGCAGACCATGCTTGATACCTCCAATCAATTGAATCAAATCCTAAAAAGTTCAGAATTTGGTTAGCTGCTGCAGTATCAGTTTCACCAAACATTAACCTAAAAACCATACCAGAAACAATTGTGGACGCTAATGCAGGTAAAAATAATGAGGCTCGGAAAAGTGTTTTTAATTTTACTAATTTAGAATCTAATAAAACAGCTAAAACAATTGGGAAAATGGTCAAGATAAGCACTGTTAAAATAACATAAGTTGTTGTATTTGAAAGCGCTTTATAAAAAGTCGGGTTAAATACTCTCGAGTAATTGTTTAACCCAATAAAAGTAACTTGACCCGGCAGTACCTTTTGGAAACTCATAATAATAGCTTGGATTGACGGAAATAAAGAAAAAATTAAAAATGAAAGAATGAAGGGAGAAACAAAAATATAGGGTACAACTTTTTTTGAATTTAAGAAACTAAGTAATTTATTCTGACTTTTAACCGGTGCTGCAAGTTCTTGGGATTTTATCCTTGACTCAGGTAACATAAAAAAACCTCCCCAGAAAATACGTATATAACGCTAAATTCTTTTAACATTGGCTATGAAATATGACAGTTTGATAGATCGAATTTATAAATTAAATCGATGAAATTCATTATTGCAATAAATATTGATAATTGAAGATCGCAACTTTTCCAATGATCGTTTAGCAAAGCAGCTTGTTATGAGAAGTCTAAACTTAGTTGTTAAGAGTTGAGGTAATGTGCAGTTGAATATTTTAGAACTACATGCTTTTCATTTCATATCAATTTGTTCGATTAGCATCTTACAAAATACTTGATAATAGATACACCTCCTTAATTTATTTTAGTCTTTAGGAATAACATAAAATGTTATTCCTAAAAATACAGTTGTCAACGCTTACATTTCAAATCAAAAAGTAAAGGATAAGCATACCAACTGGCCTGATTATTTGTACGAACGTATTTAGATATCTTTATCTCAAAAACTCGTACGTATATATTTCTATTGCCTATTATATGAGAGTGTTTTATCAGTTTCAATAGTTTTTTTAATTTTTTTAAAATTCAAAAATAATTGGACCCTTCTTTTTTCAATATCATCTATTACCATTTTAAGTAAGGTTTTTACCTAAACTATTATTGGTTTACCAATTTAGTAATATCCAATTCTTTTGTTGAGTTACGTATTACAAGACTTGGCTCAAATACAACTGAGTTGACTTGTTCAACCATTTTTGATGACTGACCATTTTTCTCTTTCAATAAATCTACAATCATATTTGCTGCTTTCTCACCCATTTTGCTTTTTGGATGACTGATAGTTGTTAGTTTTACCTCTGTAAGTATTCCCATAATAGAATCATCAAAGCCAATAAGAGATAGGTCTTCTGGAACACGGATATTTTTCTCTCGCAGAACATCTAGCAGACTAATCGCTAGTTCGTCATTATAACAAACAATAGCTGTTGGCTGTACACCGCGGTCTAAGGATAAGAGCTTTGTAAGTTCCTCAAGAGGCTTAGTAATTTTTTCACTTGAATTGTAGGTCACAATAAAATTAGGGTTAATAGAAAGTCCATTGTTGCGATGTGCTTTGATAAACCCCTTCATCCTTTTTACACCTTGAAGATCATCGGTTTTAAAGAATCCTGCTATATTTGTATGTCCCAATTTAATAAGGTGCTCAGTTTGGATAAAACCGCCTTTTTCATCATTCATCGTTATACTCAGAGGCTCTAATTCATCGTAATAAGCATTTACCATAATATAAGGTATATTTAAACGCTCAATATTTAGATAATAATTGATATTTGGGTTAGATATCGCACTTTTGGTAGGTTCGACAATTACGCCCTCAAAGGGTTCGGTTAATATTTTTTCTAGGACCCTTTTCTCATTCTCATGTTCATTATTTGTACTAAATAAACTAACATTGTAACCTTGTTTACTCAAATATGCTTCAGCACCGCTAATAATGGAAGGGAAAATATAATCTGAAATAAAAGTCGTAATAATAGCAATATTCCTTTGATTTACCCCACTTTTTAACCTTTCATCACTCGATCGGTCCGCACAAAATGTACCTGCGCCTTGCTCTCGATAAAGCCACCCTTTATTGACAAGTTCACCAATAGCGGCACGAACGGTATGACGACTAACACCGAACTGCTTCATTAATTCACTTTCAGAGGGTATTTTTTGAAATGGTTGAAAAGTCCCGTCAAGTATTCTAGATTTAATTTCTTTCTTTACAATGTCATATTTCGTTGTCATAAGCACACCTCTTACTGTACCAATAGGGTTTATTAATATAACTAAATAAAAAGAGTTTAGTCGTAAATATTTTCATAGAACTATTGCTTTAATATACCCTTGTACGTATATGTTTCGTAATCGTTACAAGGAGGGACAATCACCTATATCTAAATGATAACAATAAAAAATCCGTTTACATATAGATCAATGGTTTTCTCTTTGTTTTATCTTCTTATACGTAAGTGTTTGTTTATTACCTAATAATAGTATAAATTGTACGTATATTCAAACAATTTCGAGAAAACTGGACTTTTTATTATAAACATTTTCTGGTAAATCTATCTCCTAGCAGCTACTTAAGATATGAGCAAATAAAGAAGGTACAATTAGCAATGTAAAACCCCGTTCTGAATTAAGAGCGAGGTTAAATGAGTTGTTTCATTTTTAACAGAAAAGCAACTTTTTACTGAATGAAATACTTCAAAATAAAAAAAATAACTATTTATTCCTCATCTTCTCAGCAAGTTCATATAGGCGGTTGTGCTGCTGAATTCGATAGCGGCGTCCGTCCTTTTTCAGATACCCTAGTTCACAAAAATGTGCAAGAACGTGTAATAAGTGCCGATATGAAACACCTAAAAAATCACAGACCGTTACGTGTTTCTCCTTATAGACTTCTTCATCAGCGGTTTGCAAGATAAAATCCGCAAGCCGGTTTTCAAGGGGGAAGGCGAGACTTTGGGAATACTTTGCAGCCATTTGTGTTGCTTTTATGCTTAAGAATTTGGTTAGTTCACGCAGAAATGTTACATCTTCCAGCATTTGGGTGCGGTAGTGGTGAAAGGGCAGCGCAAAGCAAACCGTCTTAGTTGAACTTTGAATACCTTTTGTATAGTACACCTCATTCAATAATTCCATTTCTCCAATAAAATCATTCGCATTGATAAAATTAAGTAAGGAAACTTTCCCATTTTGATGTGTTACATAAATTTTCGCTTTTCCTTCTATGACATAAAATAAAAAATCCGGGCGCATACCTTCTTTAATAATCCATTCGTCACGTTTGTATTCATGAACTTGAATATTCTCCTCAATTGGAAAAGAAAATAAATGTGCAATAGAGTACTTATCCAAATAGTGTTGCCTTTTATCGTTTTTATAAATTTTCATAACCCACCTCAATAATATGAGATATCTCATATTATTGTATTTGACTCCATGATATCATGCAAACATTGGAGGGATACATAATGAACACGCAACGCTGGATGAGTAAACAGTTTTTTAGTTTTTATATGACATGGGGAATTTTCCTGCCTTATTGGTCTGGATGGATGATTCATACAAAAGGGATTTCGGTATCACAAGTTAGTTTAATTATGAGCTTAGGTTTGATTGCAAGAGGTTTTTCAACTTTCATTGCGTTTCCTTATTTATCTGGAAAATTTAGCAGTAAAACCTTATTAAATGGAATGGCAGTCGGGACACTCATTGCGATTTTGTTTTATATTCCAGCAAATTCCTTTGCTAGTTTAGTTGTGGTAACGTTGCTTTTACATTTTTTTTACCCTACATTAATGCCTGCTTTAGATAGTGCGGCAGGCTTCCTTGTTCAAAGTAAACAGTTAAAACATTACGGGAAAAGCCGTTCGTGGGGATCGATAGGATTTGTCGTTGCCGGAATGATCTTAACCTTTTTTACAGGGGCATTGGGAGATGAAGTAATTTTATGGGCACTGTTACTGGGGATATCGGTATTCATGTTTCTTGGTTTTATGCGTGCACCAGCTATTTTATCCAATAAACCCCAAATAGGCCGAACAAAAAAAGGCGGCATGCTGGAATTATTTCGGATAAAACACTTTGGTTTGGTGCTTGTTATAGTGATTTTACTTCAATCGGCACACGCCTCTTATTATAATTATGGCTATATCTTTTTACAGGAAATCCATGCACCGAAATACCTAATCGGCACGATTATTAACATTGCAGTCATCGCAGAAATCATCTTCTTCTTGATTGCAGATAAGAGCTTTCATAAATTTTCAGTCGGGTCCTTACTGACACTTGCGGCACTTGGTTCAACAGTACGTTGGATTTTAGTATTTTCCTTTCCAAATGTCATTGTTTTTTGTATCGCACAAACTTTGCATGCGTGCTCATTCGCAATGGGACATTACGCCTTTATGAAATACCTAATTAAACATATTCCTCCTGAGCAGATCCCGAAGGCACAAGGGATTTATTCAGCGCTGGCACTTAGCTGGAGCACCGCTGCGTTTACGATTTTTGGAGGTTATTTATACGAAATTGAGCCTAAATACGCCTTTCTTGGAATGATTATTTGTACCATTCCATCGATGCTGATTGCTCTTGTTTATCGAAGTATTGAACATAAAAAGGAGACCCCGGCTATGATGTTTAGTTCACCCGAGTTAAAGTAAATGTACCATAACCAAAAGGAGCAATTCTCAGTCAAGAATTGCTCCCTTTTCATATCGGAAATCCATTCATTTATAGATGTGCTACTTATTAATAACAATCGATAACTTATAATTTGCGTGCTCGTTTAAGTCTACCAAAAATTGATCTAATCGTTCATTAGATGGGAATTTGCATTCTAGAAGATAACAACCTTCTCCACTGATTTTATAGTTATTGATGATGTAATTTACTTGTGTTGTAATAAATGAGAGATATGGTTGATGATGAGTGCTTTTTGTAAAGATTGTGACAATTGCATGAATAGAATAACCCATTTTTGCTTGATTCACTTTAATCGTATATGCCTCAATTATGCCGCTATCCTCTAATTTTGCCACTCTTGCCGAGGCTGCTTGTCCTGTTAAATGGACTTTCTCTCCCAATTCTTTCATCGTAATCCGACTGTTCTTGGTGAGTTCATCCAGGATCCGTAAATCCGTATGATCTAACATTTATTCAACTCCTTTCATTTCTCAAGTAAAACCCCCAAAAGACTTGATTTTATCTATGTAAATGTTATTCGGTCATAGTATAAACTATGTGTAAATCAAAGAAAAGGAGTAATAATGATGAAAATACAACAAATTCGAAATGCTACACTCGTTGTCAATTATGCGGGCAAAAAGTTTTTGATAGATCCATTTTTAGCAGATAAAGGAACTTATCCACCTTTTCCGAACTCATTAAGACAAGATCAAAAAAATCCTTTAGCGAGCTTACCGACATCCGTTGACAATATTATAAATCATGTAGATGCTGTCATTGTCACTCATTTACATTTGGACCATTATGATAATGCTGCCAAAGAGGCATTGCCGAAGGATCTAAAAATGTTTGTACAAAATGAAGAAGATGCAAAAGTGGTTAGAAACGATGGTTTTCATGATGTTGAAGTTCTACAGGAAGAGACAGTATTTGAAGAAGTCAAGTTAATAAAAACAAAAGGCGAGCACGGAAGAGGAGAAATAGTAAAACTAGCTGGTGAAGTGTGTGGCGTTGTCTTTAAGCATCCAACTGAAAAAACTTTATACGTAGCAGGTGATACAGTTTGGTATGAAGCTGTCCAAGAAGTGATCGAAACACACAAAACTGAAATCATCGTTGTAAATGGCGGAGATAATCAATTCCTAGAAGGCGGTTCTCTCGTCATGGGAAAAGAAGATATCTATGAAGTATATAAGGCTGCCCCTATCGCAATTATTATTTCCGTTCATATGGAAGCTGTCAATCATTGGACATTATCAAGAGAAGAATTAAAAAGCTTTATTAATGAAAAAGGAATATCTTCTCAAGTATTAGTGCCGGATGATGGACAATCGTACTCTTTTTAATTGATAACAGACAGAAAAAGAAAACTTTCTGTCTGTTTTTATCAATATGATTACTAAGCATTATGATTTAAATTGAAATACCAGAAGATCCTTTTTTATTACATCACTTCAACGTTATCCAAGACCTTAATTATAAAAATTTTTCCGCTAACCTTTTTGCTAATTCATCATCTGACAAAGGATTTCGATGCGTATTTTCCAAATAAATATGTTTTTCTGTTTCCGGCATCAAATATTCTTTATACCATATAAAGAAATCAGGACTATCTCCTTGCATTCTTAGAAATTTCCTTAAAGCCTCTAATGAATAAATGGTGCTTTCTATATTTGTTAACCAATCTGCTCGATAGAAATTTTTCCATTTTCCATGTTCAGCTTGTTTTAACGCTTTCTGACCTTCCCTGTAATACCAGATGGACTGAGATGCCTGAACAAATGCCAGTGGGTGATTCTTTTTAGTAAAAGATAAATATGCATTACATAAAGAAATAAATCCTTTACATCCAGAAACATGTAATTCCACCTGTAAGATAAACTGATCAAAGAACCTCAGCTGATCAATTTTTGAAAGTTGAGAAGAAATGTTCTCGCATTCTTTCAATAAATCTTCCCAGCCTATTAAACCATCTTCACATTTTTCTTTAAACCATTTAACTTGTTCGGTAAAAGAGATGTCACCTGTTGCCCAAAATAGCTTTTGCAACGGAAGCTCCTTTTTACCTTGGAGCCAATGGCCAATTATTTTTTTAGCAGGATGGTGGTAAAACTCCTCACCTGCTTTGTCATCGGCATTTTGGCCATACTTAATTGTTTTTGTGAAAAAGCTTTTGTACAGGGTAATTAATTCTTTGTCATGACCTGAATACAGACGACTTATAAAGTCTTGTAAATGCTCTTCTACATCGATCGTTCCGTGACTCCATAATTTGCTTACAAGATCTAATGGATAGAGATGGGGACGGATATTTCCGCTATTCAGCAAAAGATAGGAGGATACACCCGCATCAAATGATTTTTCAACTTCTTCTTTTATCAGCTCCAGAGGTGATGGAAACATTGTAAAATGATTAGAAGCTTGGAGATCATGAAATGTGATATGATAATACATTCCATGTTCTCCGGTATCATCAGCCGTTGGCAAAGCAGGGATTCGGTAGTTTTCATTTCCTTGTCTCCGTGAAACCATCTTGCCGTATCCATTATCTGCCCAAACTTTGATTATGTCATCCGGGACTTGTATATGTCCTTCTTTATATAATTCAGCAATTTCACCATAAAGAGCTATGCAACAGACAGGGCGGTCAACAGCATCACAGACCATTTCATATTGCTTATGAACAACATTAGATATCAGAGCACCTCTTTTTTCAGGGGTATCAAATTCCGGATCATACAGCCAAAATGGGGCATCTCCTTGTCCACGAAAAGATAGGACCCAGACAATTTTCTCATTTTTTTGTTTCTGAATGGCTTCCTCCCATAGAGCTTCAAATAGATCAGGATGTTCTTTATAGCTAGGCTTTTTCCCTGCAAATGCGCGCAAAAACATTTCTGCCCCTAGTGGTTCTGCATGGTGATGGGTTAACCATAACCCCATTTCTGACGCTAAGTCTGCATGAATCCCATATCTCGGGAGATCTGTTCCAGGAATTACCATATTCCCGCCGCATCTTAATAAGGCTTCAAATACCGGATACCATATTTCTTTTGTTGGCGGATACTCTTCCTTCCAGCCTATTAAACACACCTCATCATTGACAAACCAGCCGCGGTATTTCACCTTTTGCTCAACTGAGTCAAATGGAATTGCAGGAATGTGAACTTCAGTCTTCTGTTTCACTTCTAAATCTGCCCAAAACCAAAAAGGATCAACTCCTAAAAATTGTTGGCTATAGTACAGCAAACCATAGATAATCCCTAAATCATCATATCCATTTATGGTTAATGACCATTTTCCATTGTTATCGGTAAACCGGAAACCGAAGGCTTCTGGCCTATCAGGACATTCATTCTTATTGTTTGCATATTGAATAGTAATCGTTGCCTCTTTTACAGTTTTTGTTCTCAGTTCTGGCTGATAACCAAATACTTTTTTATGATCTCTGATAATCATATCCAACACATGTTGTACTGGTTTTGTAATGTTTTCAGGTACAGAAATGATACATTGACGGTCAACTACTACATGTGAAACATCCTGCATGTTCTTCCTCCTATTTATCAGCTTTGATAGAATTATGATTTTTTCTACTACATTTATAAACATTAATTTTCGTCGGTTTACAGGTGTGGAAACGCATGCAGTAATTCCTGGACCTAAGCCCGGTATTTTTATATGAATGCATTTCTATATTTTATTGGAGTTTTTCAGAAGATTAAATTCAAAATTCAGATGTTTTATAATAAAAAACAGTGTAATACTCCACAAATAACAACAAATTTTGAGAAAAACAGCCATAAATAAAGACGCTTTACCTATTCTGGAAAAGCGCCTAAAAAGTTCTATACAGTTACAAAATAATTGGAAATGACTCCAATCCTCTAAAAAGTTCAGAATGTCTCCATTTTAATTCCATATCGGAACGAAGTGTCATGTCAGGAAAGTTTTGTATAAGATGTTGAAAAGCAACCTGACCTTCTAAACGGGCAAGAGGTGCACCTAAACAGAAATGGATCCCATTTCCAAAGGCTAGATGTTTATTGGGATGTCTTGTGATATCAAGCTTGTCAGGATTTATAAACTGATCGAGGTCACGGTTCGCAGCAGCTAAACCTAGAAATAAAAAATCCCCTTTCTTAATTTCCTGATTTCTAAACGTAAAATCTTCAACTGCATAACGAGATGTGGCAAATTCAATTGGATTGGTAAAGCGGAGAAACTCTTCTATAGCTGTTTTCATATACTCTGGATGGTCTTTTAATTTTTCTAATTGATCACGTTGCTGCAAAAGTGCCAGCATTCCATTTCCTATTAAATTCACGGTTGTTTCATGCCCAGCAACGATCAATAAAAATAACATAGATAACAGTTCTTTATGGGAAAGCATATCGCCATTCACTTCAGCTATAACTAACCCGCTAATAATGTCATCACTCGGATTCTTTTTTCTTTTCTCAATTATTTTTTCAAGATATTGAATAAATTCTTTAATAGATTCTTGATAGTTTGAAGCATTATCCCCATTTGAAACGTTTGTAATGGCATTTGACCATTCCCGGAATTGATGACGATCTTCTTTTGCAATACCCATCATTTCAGAAATAACGGTTACAGGAAGGGGAACTGCATAATCCTCCAATAGGTCAACATCTTTTTTCGTTTTCATTTCATTTATCAGTTCATTAGAGATTTGTTCGATCCTATCTTTGAGTCCTGCTATCATTTTAGGAGTAAATACTTTATGAACCAAAGTTCTTAGACGAGAATGGTCAGGCGGATCTTTAAATAACATGTTATTAACAATAAAATCCAATTCTTGCTGTTGATCTTGAGTTTGTTCTACATCAGAGCTTACTACATTGATAACATCTTTTGTCACTTTTTTGTCTTTTAAAAAAGTGAGGACATCTTGATAACGAGTAATCAACCACGCTTGTCGCTGATATTCTCCCAGGGTAATGATAAAGGGATGCACAGGATCATGCTTTCTATAATATGCCAATATTGGATAAGGATCATTTTGGTACTCTGATGAATACAAATCGAATGCCATTTTTTCCATGCGTCTCTCTCCTTTTTATTGATTACAATCATCAACTTCCCTTTCTAAACTAACTATTATCTCTCTTCATAATTACTAGATTTCAAAAATTGCATTTATCACCTCAAATAACTTTGAAGAGTCACCTAATTTTACCAAAATTTTCTATGTTTTTGTTCGGTTAATCTTTAACTTTTGATGAAATTCTTCAAACTTCTTTATTTCTATATTGAGTTAATCATAAATAAATGACCCTTTTTAGGAATAATCGCTGATGTCAATTAGGGATTGAATGAATAATATCATTATTAGAAACCAGACGAATTATGCCTTTTCATGATAACTCCCCATTTATTTTTGACATGAAATCATTTGTTTTCTATAGTTATATAAGTCGGTCTTTCTAAAATCAAAGGAGGAGCCTTTATGGCAAGTAAAGTTGACTCACGTGAAAAGATTCTTCAAACAGCATCAAGACTTTTTCAGTTGCAGGGATACCATGCAACAGGATTAAATCAAATAATTAAGGAAAGCGGTTCTCCTAAGGGATCCCTCTATCATTATTTTCCTAACGGCAAAGAAGAGCTTGCAATTGAAGCTGTTAAATATACGAGCCAATACATTGAATCAAAGCTGAAAAGATCCATGGATTCAGTTTCTGATCCGGTAAAAGCAATCCAATTATTCATTCTTGAAACAGCCAACCAATTTGATCATCCAGAGAAAATTGAAGGAATTCCTGTCGGATTGTTAGCCAGCGAGACTTCCTTATTAAGTGAGCCTTTGCGTGAAATATGTGTGCAGTCCTTTAAAAAATGGGAAACCATTATTGCTAATAAGTTAATCGAAAATGGGTTTAAAGACGAAGCAGCGTTTAAACTGGGAATGTTGATAAATGCAATGATTGAAGGAGGAATTATGCTTTCGATCACAAATAAGGATAAAACACCCCTCCTCACCATATCTGAAACCATTCCACAAATCTTATTGAAAAAAGGGTAGACATCTTTCAACCCTTTCATCTAAAATTATATAGACTGGTCTATTTTTATTGCGTGAAAGGAGTATTGTTATGACTAGTATTCTTACAAATATGCTTCCACAAGAAAAAACTCCCTACTTACTTAGAAGTGGTGAAGGGAATCGCTATCTTTTAGGGAGACAGGTTGCCACTGTAATGGCTGATGCAAATAGCACAGGAAATATCTTTGAAATGGTACTCATTTCAGGTGGAAAAGACGATGCTTTTTCTCCCCATCTACATCACGAAACTCACGAGGGAATAATTGTCCTTGAGGGGCGACTTGAACTAACACTAAACAACGAGCATCATCTTCTTACATCAGGCGATTATGCACATATTCCAGCAGGAACAATACACAGTTATCGCATGAAGAGCCATAGAACCCGGTTTGTTTCTTACACGGCAAAAGGTGAAACAGCAAAGCTTTATTCTATTATCGGAAACCCTTACGATAAGGTGGAATATCCGCCGCACGGGAGCAGCAGCCTTTCTTCAGAACGTTTCACTGAAGCTGCTGCCAAGGCTGATGTAAAATTTATCAATGAAGACCATTTATCTAAACCTGCTGTACTTGTAACGAATACTGTACGACCCGATCAAGTCATTCCATATGTGCTTGAATCTGGAGAAGGTGATCGTCTCCTAACCGGTGACCAATTACATAGAATTGTTGCCGCACAAACAAATACTGATGGACAATTTATTATTGTTTCTTCTGAAGGTCCTAAGGGTGAACCGATTGTAGAACATTACCATGAACATCATACAGAAACCTTCTTTTGCCTCGAGGGACAAATGACAATGTGGGCAAATGGAGAAGAAATCCAACTAAATCCTGGAGATTTTCTGCATGTACCTGCCAATACGATTCATTCATACCGTTTGGATTCACATTACACGAAAATGGTAGGACTGTTGGCATCCGGCTTATTTGAGCCATTTTTCCGAACATTGGGTGATCCATATAACCATTATATATTCCCTAATGAACCCCAACCTTTAAGATTTGATAGAGTACTAGAAAAAATTGATAGATTGGATTTGAAGGTAGTCAGCAACCACTCCAAGTAAAAGGCATGAGTAAGAGATCTCTCTTGCTCAAGTTTCGTTTAATTGGAGAAAAATGATGTAAAATAAAAGGAGAACATACATGCAGCAAACAATGATAAGCACCGAACAAAATCATCGCGATTAGCTAATCATGGTCCTTGCTTTCGCTTTAGTAATTTCGGTCATGAATTCAACTATGTTTAATATGGCCATTCCAACGATTACAAAAGAATTTCTATTAAAGCCTTCCGGCTGTTTCAAAATAAAAAATACACAATTGGCATTCTTGTTTCAGGCTTGAGCTCAGGGATAAGCTTTGGTATTCCATACTTAACACCGCTTCTCCTGCAAAATGTCAATGGTCTATCAACAATTATTAGCGGCTTCATCATGTTTCCTAGCGCTTTATTAGCAGCCGCCTTAGGGATGAAGGCTGGCAGATTAGCAAGTAGGAAAGGAAACAATGTTTTAACCTATACAGCCTTAAGTAGCTTTTTAATTGGTTACACGCTTTTATCACTGATGGCAGGATTAACTCCTTTTGTTATCATAATTGTCTTGGTATTTGCCTGCACGGGGCAGACGTTTATCCAAATCTCTTTAGCCTATACGGTTTCCCGCACATTACCAAAAGATCAATCCGGAGTAGAAATTGGCGTATTTATGATGACTAACTTTATTGCAGGTGCCGCGGCCACCACATTCATTAGCAAAGCATTAGAAATAAAAGATTCTTCCCTTCATTTAAATCCTTTTTTACAAAATCAAGAAGGCTTAAATTTCAGTAATATTTATGATGTATAGGCCTTGCTTATCATTTTCGTCTTTCTTATTTATTTAAGGCAATTTAGGAAGGTTTCAGGTCAGAAGGCTATTAGTAATCAGTTAAATTCGGAGAGGAATTAGCTTTTTTAATCAATAAAAGAAGCTGCCTCAAAAAGGTCTGGTTCCTTTTGGTTTTGAGACAGCTTCTTTCTAGTGCATTTTAAAACATGCAGTATTATCTGGGTATTTTTGTTAACTTACGAGGATAAACATTTGTCCTTTCAGCCCATTCTTCCCATGTTTTTTTCATTTCATCTGCCAGTACTGGATATTCATCCTTCAAGTTATGCATTTCTGTTCGATCATTTTTAATATTATAAAGTTCCCAATCTTTTTCTCTTACTTTTGATAGTTTCCATTCTCCCTGACGGATACCGCAATGTTGCTCATGCTCAAAACAAAGAATTCTTTGCGGAGTATTCTCTCCTGCTAAGATCGGCATTAAACTTTCTCCTTCCATCGGAAGAATGTTTTGGCCCTTATATGTTTTAGGATAAGAGATACCAGAAATATCAACAAAAGTAGCCATAAAGTCGATAAAATGTCCTGGACGATGATCGATTTCTCCCTTACGCTTCACCTTATCTGGCCAATGAGCGATGAAAGGCGTACTTATTCCTCCCTCATGACCATAGTGTTTATATAAACGAAGAGGTGTACTACACGCATTCGCCCATCCTGAACCGTAACTATGATAAGTATCAGGGCCGCCCATTTTCTCTAGATCCTCCTTACGATGTAAAAAATTAGACGTTGTAATCCAGTCATCAAATCCCCATGGATCCCATTCAGCACATGCTCCATTATCAGAGCAAAATAAGATTAATGTATTGTCTAATTCCCCATTCACACGTAAATTTTCAATTACTCTCCCGATGTTCTGATCCATACGATCGATCATCGCAGCATAAATAGCCATTCTTTTAACTAAATCTTTTTGACGATCTGGATCAATGGAATCCCATGGCGGATTTGTTCCATAAATATCCCTATCCCTATTCCAATATTCTGATCTCGGTGTTAATAACGTACTTTCAGGCACAATTTGCAGCTCTTTCATTCGTTCTAAGCGCTCTTCCCTAATTTTATCCCAGCCTTTCTCGTATACCTTTTCATATTTAGCAATCTCCTCTTTCGGAGCCTGTAATGGAAAATGGGGTGCATTATATGAGAGGTAAAGGAAATATGGATGTTCATCCTTACGGGATTCCTCAAGGAAATCTAATGCATGGTCTGTTATGGCATCTGTCGCGTAAAATTCACCTTCTTTATAACTGCGTTCTGGTCGGCCTTCGGGCAAACGTATGTATTCTTTTTTATCCCAGAAACTTGTAAAGCCTCCTAAAATACCGTAAAAATCATCAAATCCTCTTTCAATGGGTCCAATTTTACCAACATGCCATTTACCAGATAAATACGTGTGATAATCGCCTTCTCTTAACACTTCAGCCAAAGTAACGCACTGATCTTTCAAATAGCCGCGATATCCTGGAGTTTCACGATCCTCTGTCATCTCTCCTACACCAGCTTGATGCGGATATAATCCGCTTAACAACGAAGCCCGGCTTGGACAACAACGAGCTGAGTTATAAACTTGGGTTAAACGTAGCCCGTCAGTAGCAAGGTGGTCCAAATTTGGTGTATTGATCTCACCACCAAAACAACCTAAATCTGAAAATCCCAAATCATCTGCGAGAATCAATATAATATTAGGATTGTTTACCGCCATTCCTATCCCTCCTAAATTTTTTTGAATTTAATTCTTTAAATCTAGTAGTACCGTTATCTGTTTTTATCTGTGAGGTAATTTTTCTAATTAAGAAACAAATTGTGTAAACCTAGATGTTTAAATACACCAAAAATATGTTTTAATACAAATATTCTGTAACTTTAGTTAAAAGAATACGTTTACATTCCTGTTTTGTCAACAATAATTTTCTTTATTAAATGAATGACAATTTAAATACACTTAAGTAAAATATCAAAAAACAACCCAAAATCTGAGTATTGAAAGATTAAGAGCCTCCATTTTTACCTTATTCTGTATAACTGTAAATATTAAAAAATTCTTTTAATGCATTTAGATTGTTAATGAAGTGGAAAAACAGTAAAAATACGATATTTGTTACAATAAACCTGTATTAAATTAATTTAATTGTACAGTAAAACAATATCAATTAAATATAGCATTCCTTTTCCGTATACCTTGAAGCTGTAATTAACCCTTTTTTACTCATGCAGCATAAATAATGACTCTCTTATAAAATAAAAAAATACTTGTAGCAAAAATTGTTAAGAACGAATATACGTTTGCTGTTATAGTAAATGTAGGGTAGGTGAAAGGGAATGTATTATGCGGCCAGTATACAACAAACGCTTGATTATATTGAGGAGAACTTGCAGGAACAAATTACTTTAGTGAAATTAGCAGAGGTTGCTTGTTTTTCTCCTTTTCATTATCATCGTGTATTCCAAGCAATTGTAGGAGAGTCTGTGATGGATTATGTCAGAAAAAGAAGGCTCACTTATGCGGCGGAACGTTTATTTTATACAGATGAAAAGGTAATTACAATAGCAATTGAGGCTGGTTTTCAATACCAGGAATCTTTCAATCGGGCGTTCAAAAAGTTTTATGGCGTTTCAAGGAGGCAATACCGAAACGCCAAACGAATATCTGGACCCTTACGTGGTAAAGCCTGCCTGAATATATTACCCTTATCAGGAGGATATAGGATGGAACCAAAATTAATCACTAAACCAGCTTTTCACATCATTGGATACGAACTAAAAACGAAGAATGTGAATGGTCAAAACAATATCGACATTCCGGCATTTTGGCAGCAGTACTTGCAAAATGAATTGGGCTCAAACATTCCAAATCCCATACACAAATGTGTGGAGCTAGGCATTTGCACTGATTTTAAACCTGAAACTGGCGAATTCGTTTATATCATAGGAATGGAAGTAGAGAAGGATACCCAAGCTCCTGAAGGAATGGTGTATAAAAGTTTCCCAGAGCTGGAGTTCGCGGTATTTACTACACCAAAATCAAATGAAGAATCGTTTACCGCTTCTATTCAGTCAACATGGAATTATATTTTTACAGAGTGGTTTCCGCAATCAGGCTATGAACATAGTGGATCAGTAGAATTCGAGCTGTATGACGAAAGATGCCATGGAAGAGAGAACAAAGAAATTGACATTTACATTCCGTTCAAAAAACGAATTGCGAAACTAAAAAAATAAATTATATATGTAGGTACAGCTGCATTAATAGAATTTACTAAGTTAAAAAAATCCCAATTTCTAAAGATTCATCCAAAGAAATTGGGATTTTCGAATGATCTAAATATCACTTTTAAATCATGTCGCTTTATAAACTTTTTCTTCTTATACTAAAATATCCCAAGCCAGGCATGCCAATTCCCTGTATAAATCAAGAGGAACGATCATACTTTTTGGTTGTTGGGTTATTAGTTAACTAGTCCAAAAATAAGCCTACAACAATTTTTGCTCGCTTTACAAAATCAGGAATACATAGAGGATTACAGTCAATTGCCCAGCGAAGTTTATCAAATGCGTTTAATAAGATGAGTGTATGTAAATCTTTTTCCATTGAAAGAAATTGCGATCTGGTGATCCCATAGCCCTCTAGGAATGCTTGAAATTCAGCTGCATTTAACTTCCCATCAATCAGACATTGCAAGCAAAGAATAAGATCCCAATGAGGAACAATATTAACTGCTGCACTGCCCCAATCTAGTAAACTCACCAAACCATCTTTATTAACAATCGTATTCTTTAAAGAAAGATCGCCATGAGTCAAACCAAACTGAAATGGTTGTTCTAGCAGCCTTTCAAACCGTTTTTTTATTGTTTCAGATTGGTGGATTGTCAAAATACCTAATTTAATCAGCTCATCCTCTGCAGTTAGGCTATTAATATTGTATTTTATATACCCTAACCATGTTCCATCAAAGTTTTCATGTAATGGCGCTTCAAACGCACCGCTATCTCTGTCTGCCAATATTTCTCCAAAGCCACTGACTTTTATTGAATGAAAGGCTTTTGTATATTGCCCTATTTTTCTCCATATATATTTATTTTCAATTTGTGAGTTTTCACCATGTTCACCCTCTACTAAAGAGAGAATCATATATGGAGTCTCACCATATTGTCCAACCGCCAGCACATCTGGACTTGGAATACCTGATTGAATTGCTTGATCTATACACCATGATTCCTTTTCATATTCTATCATTGCCCTTCGATCATGATTCAATCTAACAACAATTTCATTATTGTTTGACCGTACAATAAAAAGTTGATTAACAGATCCCTTTCCTACAATAGGATCTATTGAGTTTATTGACTCCTGTAAATAGGCGGAGGCTATTTCTTTGGCAATATTACTATCTAATTTAGTCATTTCTTTACCACCACATTTCGATTTTCTTTCTAAAGCCCTTTCATTCCAATTATCTCCTAATTATGCGATTAACTCAATCATTCTATTTGATTGAACATTTCGAAGCGGCACTTTTCCTTTCCCTGTAATATCATAAATAATAAGCCAGAGTATAAATGGATACATAATTGAATAAACGTGCACAATGATCATCTTAACGAGGTTCATGAAATAAGTAATGGTGCCAAATCGATAGAATTGGCACCACATCTTTTTTCTGATATTTAAATTCAAAAAACAGATCATCTTACACCTCAATCATCACTGCATCACCCTGCCCGCTGCCCGAGCATATAGCTGCTATTCCCACACCGCCTCCGCGTCGTCTTAATTCATAGGCCAGTGTTAAAATAATACGTGCACCGCTCGCTCCAATAGGATGTCCAAAAGCAACTGCACCCCCGTTTACATTCACTTTTTCAGGATCAATTCCGGCAATTTTTATGCTGGCCAGCGCTACTGCTGCGAAAGCTTCATTAATTTCATATAGATCAATGTCCTCGACTGATTTTCCTGTCTTCTTTAACAATTCGTTTATTACTAATCCAGGTGTTTGCGGAAAATGTTCTGCTTCAACTGCTACCTCAGCGTGAGCAATGATGCTGGCTAAAACTTGTTTTCCTTCCTTTATCGCACGGTCCTCATTCATCAAAACAAGTGCCGCTGCTCCATCGTTAACTCCAGGTGCATTTCCAGCTGTAATTGTGCCGTCTTTTCCGAACGCTGGTTTCAGTTTTGCCAGCACTTCTTTTGTTGTATGCTCACGCGGGGCTTCATCAGTATCAACAATGATAGGATCTCCTTTACGCTGAGGAATTTTAACAGCCACAATCTCTTCACGCATTGTACCGCTTTTTATCGCTTCCAACGCACGTTCATGGCTGCGCACAGCCCAGCTATCCTGCTCCTCACGTGACAGTTCAAATTTCTCAGCTGTCAGGTTGCCATACGTCCCCATATGCACACCTGTGAAGCTGCAGGATAATCCATCGTGAATCATCAAGTCAACCATCTGTGCATCTCCCATTCTAGCCCCAAAACGCATATTAAAGGCTGCATAAGGAGTGTTGGACATTGATTCCATCCCCCCTGCGAGGATCACCTCTTCGTCCCCCAAGCGGATCATTTGATCTGCAAGCGTCACACTGCGAAGTCCTGAAGCACATACTTTATTAATTGTTTCTGTCTTCACATTCCAAGGAATACCTGCTTCTCGGGCAGCCTGACGAGAAGGAATCTGACCCTGCCCTGCCTGCAGAACATTCCCAAAGATGACCTCATCGATACTTTCAGGAGCAACGTTTGCTCGTTTCAAGGCTTCCTTCATCGCAAAAGCTCCAAGCTCTGTTGCCTTTAAGGACGAAAGTGCTCCTCCAAATTTACCGACCGGAGTCCGTGCTCCATCTAAAATGACCGTTTTTGCCATCTTATTTAACCCCCATTAGTTCTGGTGCCACGGTAAAGGCTGCTTCCGTTTTTTCCTTTATTTCCTCAACCGTTACACCGCCAAGTGTTTCCGTTAGCACCATGCCTTCTTGTGTAAAATCGAAGACACCTAGGTCTGTGATTAGTGTGTGTACTACATGCTGTCCAGTCAGCGGCAAGGAACATTTCTTCTTAATTTTACTTTCTCCGTGTTTGTTCACATGCTCCATAATGACGACCACTCTTTTGGCGCCATTGACAAGGTCCATTGCCCCTCCCATTCCTTTTACCATTTTTCCGGGAATCATCCAATTGGCAAGATCTCCAGTTTCAGAGACCTCCATTCCGCCAAGGATAGCTAGATCAATATGACCGCCACGAATCATTGCAAACGACTCCGCACTATCAAAATAAGCTGCTCCTGGAACTGTTGTAATCGTTTCTTTTCCAGCATTGATTAAATCCGGATCCTCCGCACCAGCAAACGGATATGGTCCAATACCAAGCAGACCGTTTTCTGACTGCAATAACACACTGAAGTTTGCGGGTATTTCATTTGCCACCAATGTAGGCATTCCAATACCAAGATTGACATTCATCCCATCTTTTATTTCCTGAACCGCTCTTTTTACTATCGTCATTCTTTTATCGCTCATTTTCTTCACTCCTCCCTTTGTTATGCTTCTTGCACTGTCAATCTCTCAATTCTTTTTTGATAATTTGTACCAACTAGCAATCTCTGAACATAAATACTTGGTGTATGGATTTCTTCTGGATCCAGTTCACCTGGTTCTACGATTTCTTCAACCTCAGCGATGGTAATTTTGCCTGCCATTGCTGCTAATGGGTTAAAATTACGGGATGTTTTTCGGTACACAAGATTACCGAGCGTATCCGCCTTCCATGCTTTTACAAGGGCAAAATCTCCAACGATACCGCGCTCAAGCAGATAGGATTTTCCGTCAAATTCCTTTATTTCTTTTCCGTCAGCAATTTGCGTCCCAATCCCTGTAGCCGTATAAAAGCCAGGAATACCTGCACCGCCGGCTCGTATTCTTTCTGCTAGAGTCCCTTGCGGTGTTAACTCCACTTCCAATTCCCCGCTTAAAAATTGCTTTTCAAAAATTTTGTTTTCCCCTACATATGATGAGACCATTTTTTTGATTTGCTTATTAGCAAGTAATAGACCTAACCCCCAATTATCCACTCCACAGTTGTTACTTACGACGGTTAAATCCTTAGTTCCTTGATCACGTAAAGCTTGAATCAATTTCTCTGGAATCCCGCACAATCCAAAGCCTCCGACAATTAAGGTCGAGCCATTATGAATATCTGAAACCGCTTCCGAAAATGAAGTTATGACTTTGCTATTTTTCATTCATTTCTCCTCCCAATATTTACTGGACAAAGATACCACTACTTTGAACATTCCTTATGTAAGAGTTTACATTCAGTGTGTTTATAAGTAAAATACATAAAAAGAATAGATTGCATGAATAATTGGAATAAATATAGGGGGTTCAATAAATGGAATTACGAGACCTTAAAGCCTTTATCGAAGTGACTAATCATCAAAGCTTTACAAAAGCTGCTGCACATTCCTATTTGTCACAGCCTTCTTTTAGTAAGGCGGTTAAAAAGTTAGAGGAAGAACTGCATGTTGAGTTATTCGACCGTTCAACCAGGCACCTTCGGTTAACAGATGCAGGAAAAATTGTTTACCAGCAAGGGCAAAAAGCACTCTCCTCTTTGTCAGAGATAAAGATATTACTAGACGAACTGATGGATATTGCAGCAGGTGAGATAAGGATGGGGATTCCGCCTCTGATCGGTACCTTGTTTTTTCCTGACATCGCGCTAAGGTTTTATGAAAAATATCCAAATGTATCACTAGAACTTGTCGAGCTCGGTGCCAAACGAATTGGCGGACTCGTTGATAACGGACAAATCGATCTCGGCATCATTGTCCTTCCAACAAACGAAGCTTCCTTTCATTGTTATCCATTTTTCACCGATGAATTTGTTGCATATGTTCATAAAGACCACCCAATTGCTGGACAAACGTCAGTATCGTTGAGTAAATTAGAAAAAGAACATTTTATTATATTTTCAGAAGAATTTACCCTCCACGATTACATTAAACAAGCATGTTTAAATGCAGGCTTTCATCCCACTATTGCCTATCAAAGCTCTCAGTGGGACTTAATTATCGAACTCATCGCTGCCAGACTGGGAATCACTTTGCTTCCAAAATCAATATATAATAAGCAAAATAATCCGAACGTTTGCATTATTCCCTTATCTGAACCGCTTTATTGGAAATTAGGTATTATAACAAAAAAAGGTGCGTATCATTCATTTGCTTTGAGAAAGTTACTGCAGATGCTGGGAGTGGGTGAGGAATAATAGGACATAAAGAGATGTTAATATACAAAATAAGGCATATCTTCTATAACAAAATAATATTCTATTTCTAGTAAAGATTTATGGTGCTGCAGAGCATCGAGTTTTCATTTCTTCCAGCCATTTAAGTTGTTCGCTTAACAAGGGGGCGATATAAAGAAATGACCGTTTCCATTAGCAACTTTATGTTGAATTTCCCAGAAAAAGTTACCGTAAATGAAGTTGGACCCAGGGATGGATTGCAAAATGAAAAGACCTTTATCTCTACAGAGGATAAAATTGCTTGGATTAATCAATTATCTCAATGCGGCTTACCTTATATTGAAGTAACTTCCTTTGTAAACCCGAAGTGGATTCCTGCATTAGCTGATGCATATGAGGTAGCAAAACATATAGAGCGTGTATCAGGCGTTACCTATGCAGCACTGGTCCCCAATGTGAAAGGATTGCAGCGTGCATTAGATGCTAATATCGATGAGATCGCTGTTTTTATGTCCTCAAGTGAAACACATAATAAGAAGAATATTAACAAATCAATTAAGGAAACATTTCCTATTATAGAAGAAGTCGCAAGAGAAACTCTAGCTGTAAGAAAAACAGTTCGCGGATATGTTTCAACTGTTTTTGGCTGTCCATACGAAGGATCTGTCACTGTCGAAAAAGTAATCCGAATAGCAGAGACTCTATTTGAAATGGGCATTAGAGAATTATCGCTGGGTGATACAATCGGTGTGGCAAATCCATTGCAGGTGCAGAAAATGTTAGAAATTCTTCTTAAACGCTTTCCTTCTGAACGATTAGCCATGCACTTTCATGACACCCGCGGTTTGGCAATGGCAAATGTTCTGGTTTCCTTGGAAATGGGGATCACTAGTTTTGACGGGTCACTTGGAGGGCTCGGTGGTTGTCCATATGCTCCTGGTGCATCTGGAAATTTAGCAACCGATGATTTGTTGTATATGCTGGATGGAATGGGCATTAGGACAGGGATTAATCAGGAAAATCTATTAGATGCAGCTAAATTCATACAAGAGAAAGTGGGAAGGCCATTACCTAGTCATACTTTACAAGTCTGAATAGATCCTTTTGCATTTAAGAGATAAATAATCTCTTATGTAACAAGGAGGAAATGTTGGTAAAGGTCCTCTGTAGCATGTTAGCCATTCTGTAAAATTAAAAATAGAAATGGAAAGATGCAATCATCTTCACTATTGCATGGAAACTGGATTAGCTAGTGTTCAATATAATGAAATACCTTGACAAGTTTCAGAGTTGATTTTAAACTCGTAATGTAACTTGAATAATAAAACCTTTTTAGGACGTGGATTTTTCTAGAGATAATCTCTATTTTCGCCACACAACTGCCTTTTGGCAGTTGTGTGGCTTTTTTTTATGTAAATTTAAACGTTCATTTTTATAGCGCATGGTAATAGCAAGGCTGTGGAGGTTTTTCTAAAGCTGAACTTCTTATCTACCCCATAGCTACTATTGCGCTGCTAAAGCTCTTGAAATAAAGGAAGGGATGTAGTTATGAAAAATTGGCATTATGCATTAGTCGTATTTTTAGGAGGCTGTTGTTACGGGATATTATCAACTTTTGTTAAACTTGCCTATTCGGCAGGTTTTGAAGTTACTGAAGTAACCGGAGGACAATACTTTTTTGGATCGCTCATCCTTTGGATCATGGTCTTCTTGACGAAAAAGAAGAAATTGACATTATCTCAAGCTTTTAAACTTTTAGCATCTGGGATACCATTTGGTTTGACTGGTGTGTTTTATTATCAAGCTCTACAAACACTTAATGCTTCACTCGCAATTATCTTTTTATTTCAATTTGTTTGGATTGGAACCTTGTTTGAATTTATCTTTTTTAAGAAAAAACCAGCAAAAGATAAATTGGTTTCAATTGTTATTCTCTTAATCGGCTCAGTTCTAGCTACAGGCATTGCTTCAGTTGGGGGAGTTGTTGTTTCATGGGATGGTACGATATGGGCATTGCTCTCTGCCTTAACATTTACAACATTCATTTTTTTAAGCAGCTCTGTTGGAAAAGGCACTCCTCCTGTTATGAAAAGTGCGTTTCTTTCGACCGGTGGGTTAATTGTTGTTTTCCTAGTGTTTCCACCAACATTTTTATTTAATTTACCCGTCTTAACGGGAATAGCACCGTACGGATTATTGCTTGGCTTTTTTGGTGTTGCTCTGCCGCCGCTGTTATTTTCAATCGGCATGCCAAAAATTGGTCCCGGACTCGGCACAATCTTAACAGCATCTGAACTTCCGGTTGCCGTTACAATGTCTTCACTCATTCTGGCTGAACATGTAAGCTTGTCACAATGGATTGGTGTTTCTCTCATTTTAGGAGGAATAGTCGCCGGAAATTTGAAGTTTGCAACCCCAAAGCAAAAGCAGGCTGAAGTACAGACAAGGTCTATCTCGTAAAATTAAATGAAAATAATGGGCTGATCTTCAATTAAAGAGACCAGACATCTAATTATGTTAGTATCCGAATAGGTGGGTTAAATGATAAAAAGCATTACTCCCATGAACTTAAGGGACTAATGCTTTATTATCTCTAATTTTAATATCTAGAATTATCTAACATCTGCTAAAACTCGGAATCCGCAGTTGCTTGTAGAACTATCAGGTGTATTGGAACTTCTTGCTGCTACACGGTAACGGTTACAATAAGAAAGATGACAAAGAAATGAACCTCCACGCATAGATCGGCTCCCTGTTGGTTTCGTATATCTAGGATTATCTTTGGTCGTTTGCCTATGATACTTTGGCGAAAACCAATCACTGCACCACTCCCACACATTCCCCGACATATTATATAACCCATATCCATTAGGTTCAAAGGTGTCTACTGGGGCTGTACCAACATACCCGTCACTAGCATTGTTGGTGGCAGGAAACGTTCCTTGCCAAATATTACAGCGATGCTCTCCGTCTGGTTCTAGCTCATCTCCCCAAGGGTATATTTTTTGTTCTAATCCCCCGCGTGCCGCATACTCCCACTCCGCTTCTGTTGGCAGCCTTGTCCCAGACCACTTACAATAAGCATTTGCATCATTCCAAGATACATGCACAACAGGATAGTTTAATCGATCAGTGATCGTGGAATCAAATCCTTGAGGCTTTTTCCAATATGCCCCCTCAACTGGCAGCCACCAAGGAAGTCCCTGTGGAACCTGTTTTATTTTTGCTTTCACTTCTTTCGAAGCCAGTAAATGGAAAACAAAAGACCATCCAAATTGTTCCGCTTCTGTAATATACCCTGTAGCTTCCACAAAGGCTTGAAAATCTTTATTTGTTACTGTATATGGAGAAATAGAAAAGTCATTTACCCTTACCCTACGAACCGGACCCTCCCCATCGCTTGGAAACCCTTCTTTCGTTTCAGTTCCCATTAGAAAATCTCCGCCTTTTATGTGAACAAAATCAGATAAATCGATTGGATCTTTTTCCCTTTGAGGGGTATTTAATTTTAGTTGATCATCTATATTGTTTCTGCTTACGCTACAGCAAGATTTTGGCATTTGTTCTAACACTGTTACAACCCTCCATATTATTTTAAATGATGAACATTAGGATTTTTTGATCCGGCTCCTAGCTATTTCAAATTTCTTTAATAGTAAAGTAATTCAAACATCAATATTAATCTATCATAAACAAATTATACCTTAGTCCAGGAAATTACTAAACAAAGGTACAACACCGATCTTATTAATATAAACTTCGATACTATAATCCTTTTATTCGAACATAAAAAAATTAACAACTTTGTCTCCCAAAGAGTTTGCAAAATATGGACATCAAATCGAAGTTCAAGAATAGTTGATTAAAGGAGGGGTCCGTTATCTTTTACCCCTAGTTTATTGTAATTAAATTCTCCCTTGGAAATGGTAGATATTTTTCTATATCTTTAATAAATAAACGTCCCAAAAATTCCTGCACCCACAATTACTAAAACCGGGTGAATCCGAAAATATAGGAGAGCAGTCAGAGATACCCCAAAGATCATTAGCATGCTTAGCATGTCCCAGGATATAGAAGAGGATATAACACCATTCGAGATAGCTATTTTTATAGCTGCATAGAGGATTAAACTTGTCACAATAGGACGCAGTCCATAAAATACTGATTTAACAAGCTTGTTTTTATGGATTTTATATAAAAACATAGCAATGATTAAAATAAGCAACAAGGATGGTAAACTAATAGCAATAGTCGATATAATCGCCCCGGGCAAACCGGCAACCTTAAACCCTATGATGGTGGCACTATTGGAAGCTATCGATCCTGGTGTCATTCCAGCTAATGCCACTGCATCGGTAAAATCAGTCAAGGTTAACCAGCCCCTGCTTGTCACTTCTCTTTCAATAACCGGGATCATCGCGTAGCCTCCGCCAAATGACACGGTTCCAATGATAAAAAATAAAATAAATAACTCTAGCAGCATATTTACACCTCCTACAAACCAACTTTTTGCTTGATTTCATACAACAGATCCGTCATTTCTTTTTCCTCATTCTGTTCATAATCACTTTTTTCTAATTTCACAAAAACCCCTAGTTTTTCTTTCACTTTAATGATCAGAATTCCTAATATAGCACCTATTAAGATAATAAAAACCGGATGCCAATGAAAAAACAGCATGGCAATAAACATACTGCCGGCAAGTAGGGATGTTGTCTTATCTATTAACGATGTACGTGACATTTTGATCCCAGCATAGACAATTAAAGCAACAGTTGCTGAACGGATTCCGTAAAAAGCGGCCTCAACATGAGGGTTTTCCTGGAAGCTTGCCAGCATGCTACTAAGAAATAACACGATGATAAAAGTAGGAGTCAATGTTCCTAATGCTGCCGCAATTGCGCCTCTTAATCCGGCAATACGATGTCCAACAAAGGTTGCAGCATTTACAGCAATAGCACCAGGTACAGTCCCAGCAATGGCGAAAACATCTGTCAGATCTTCACTTTTAGCCCAATTCCTTTTATGAACCACTTCTTTTTCAATAATCGGAAGCATGGCATAGCCTCCACCAAACGTAATAGGTGAAATTTTAAAAAAGGTCCAAAAAAGGTGAACGATTATTTTCCATTCTTCCCTCATCAATATCAACTCTTTTCTTCTATATATCTAGTGAAAAGTGTAAACTTCTTATTTTCATAAAACAGTTAATGTTCTTATCTACTACGATATCATGGCTAAAACATAAGGTAAATTGCAAGAAGTGCATAGGTTATAACAGATCGTTATACCTCGTACTTCTTTTGAATCCTTATGGTAATATTGTATATATACGAATTATCGGACTTTCAATGAGCAGGGAGGAATTTGTTTGAATATCGAAAATCTAAAAATGTTTTGTTTAGTCGTTGATGAGGGAAGCATAAGCCAGGCAGCAAGACTAAGCTTTGTGTCTCAACCTGCGGTAACAAGACAAATTCGCCAATTGGAGAATTATTATGGAACCCTGCTATTCGACCGGACGGAAGGAAAATTAATTGTTACGGAAACTGGGAGAATTCTTTACCCTTTTGCAAAAGCGATAATTAATGACTTTAACCGTTCTAAAGAAGTGATTCAGCATGCGACAGGTGAGTATCATTCTAGCCTCCGTGTAGGAGCATCCTTAACAATTGGGGAATTTTTATTACCTAGTCTGCTCGGCCGCTTTAAAAAGCAGACACCTGATATAAAAGTTTCGCTTACCATTAAAAATACACCAAGTGTGCTGGAAGATTTAACAAATGATGTCATCGATATCGCATTAGTTGAAGGACTGGTTGAGGATGAGGATTTTATTGTGGAGAAATTCGCTGATGACGAATTAGTCCTCGTTTATCCTTCTGACCACCCTTGGAGTGAACGGTCTGAAATAAAGATTGATGAACTAGCAAATGAACGGATGATTTGGCGCGAGTCCCTTTCTGGTACTCGTTTGATTGTTGAAAGCACGTTAAAAGAACATGGAGTACTAGATAAAATTGAAAGCTATATGGAAATTAGCAGTACCCAAGCCATAAAAAGCGCGGTTGAATCAGGTCTTGGGATTAGTATTCTCCCTAGGCTAACAGTAGTAAGAGAATTAGAATTAGGCTATTTGAAGGAAATGAGAATAGCAGGAATACATATGAATCGAAGCTTATGGCTTGTGAAAAAACCACAACGATTTCATCGAATTGGAGTTTCTCGATTTGTGGAGTTTATACAAAAATAAGTTATATCATTTTTGAGGAAATAATAATGCTATATGCAAAAAAAAGCCTAATTTCTCTCCTTGAGAGGCAATAGGCTTCATTGAAGAATTCATACATTTATTAATTTTAAATACAGATAAATTTGGTCAGTCTGACTTGTTGTCTTCTGCTAATTCTTTAAAAACTTTATATTGAGTCAAAAGGGATGGATTACAATTTAAAACCCTAGGATCTTCCCTTTGCTCCCTCTCTTGTCAAATTCATTTGAATTAAGGGTAATTAATTGTATATATTTCATATTCCTATAGATTTATTTCCTTTGCTGCCCTGACAACTCAACCAACTTCCACTTTTGTGACTCCACCTGTTTCCAATCATGAATCTCAACAACCGTTTCATTTTCCAGGTTACCACCTGGGACTTCTAATGCTTTGCCGCTGTTTAACACGTTAAATGAGACGGTGCCATCCCAATGATCGGTAATTCGCCAATGTTGGTTTCCATACCCAAAATACTCCCATATTTGAACATCATCTCCATTTGATACCCCTGAAGCGTCCAACACCTTTCTGCTTTTCGGTGAGAGAACTTTATAATTTCCAGATCCAACACCTTGAAAATTCCATTGTTGATTCACGGAGCCATCGATAGAAAACAATTTTACTTTTGTTCCATTTGTCGTTCCATTAACAGTAAGTGCTTTATTGCTGTTAGCAGCCACAATACCATATGAAATCCGACTATTCACGACTGTAGATCCAATTAATTTTCCATCAGTTGTTTTAGCCGTAATAAATGCCCTTCCCTGTCCTAGCATCTTTACTTTAGCATGACGTTCATCTATTTGTTTCACTTCGGCAATTTCAGGATTACTTGATTGCCATTTCATTTTTTGATTCTTAGATGTACGAGAGAGAGTTGTTGCAGATATCGTATGTGTTTCACCAATCCCTAGTTCAAGCTTTTGATGATCCATAACAATTTTGTTTGGTAATTCCCCTTCTTGTGACTCATCCTTCCAAACCCCTGCTATAGGATAGATAGTTAATGAAACAATTTTTACATTTCCTCCTTTCGTAAAAAAGCTCATTCCATTACTCGCACCATCTGGAAAAACCACATTGGAAAAAACAGCTTGACCATTATTGCCAAATGCCTCGATAGATGATTCATCCACAAACAATCTCATCTTAATTCGATTATTTTGCGGCTTAACAGTTGTTTCATGAAATGTAGAAAATTTTTCAGAAAAGTCGATTACACCTGATTTTGAACGGTCAAAAAACATCTTTGAATTTGTTACATTATATCCAACAACTGTTTTTTGCTCATTGGATTCTCTAAGCTGGAAGCCAAATTCGGCTGCTCCATTTTCCTCAGGGAGCTCAAATTCTGCGATCATTTCAAATGCTGTTCCCTTAACTCCTGACAGCAAGTTCATTTCATGCGGTTTTACAATCTGGTTGCTCCAGGAATAAGCCAGTCCTCTTAGCTGTTCTAATTCCTTGATCGGCTTTTGAAACAATCGTACTCCTTCACCTGGAACCGTCTCTAAAGTTAATTCACGCGGAATAGACATCTGCCCTTGCCAAGGGGCTGTAGGAAAACTGAACGGATAATCCCAATTACTCATCCAACCTAATGAAATACGGCGTCCATCCGATTCTGGAATATCAGAAAATGACATGGCTGCATACATTTCTTTTCCGAATTCATTTTTTAATACAGTACCAGCTGGGTAATCGCTTACAAAACGATTTCCATCAAATGTTCCTACAAAATACTCAGAATCTGATCCGTTCGTTTTTGGATTTGCCCCTGTACTTATAGACAACACCCATTTTTTTCTATTTTCATCTCCATCAACAGGCAGCTGGAAGAAATCAGGACATTCCCAAACTCCGCCTCTGACATAATCACCATAGCCAAATGATTCAATCATTGTCCAATTCAATAAATCTTTTGAAGTAAAAAATCGAATATGATCCCCTCCAGAAACAACCATCACCCATTGGTTATGATCTTCATCCCAAACAACCTTTGGATCCCGGAAATCCCAGCCTCCGCCTCCATAAAATTCACCAATATTTGGGATGATCGGATTTTCGTCATAAAATTCCCATGTCCGTCCCTTATCACGGCTATAAGCTACAGCAATCTTTTGATCGCCATTATGCTTTTCAGGATTAAAGGATGTATAAAAAGCAATTAAACCAGAGCCAGCTTCATCAAACAAGCCTGAAACATTGTTCTTATCAACAACTGCCGATCCTGACCAGGCATGTCCCATCTCATTCCAAGGAATGGCGATCGGTAATCTCTTCCAATGTACAAGATCTGTACTAACTGCATGAGCCCATTTTCCCCCATCTTGATGAAAGAGATGATATTCTCCTTCATAATAAACCAAACCGTTCGGGTCACTCGCAGCACCTCTTGCCTGGGTAAAATGATACTGCGGCCGGTAAAGTTCTGAATAATAGTCATCATAATTTGTTGCATACACGTTTTGAAAATAAGCTGTTCCATTAAAAACATTTAATCCAAACTTTCCGCTCGTATATGCAGCATCTTTAACATGTATAACAGGTTGTGCATATCCATCCAGATAAATCTTTAACGTTTCACCATGTGCTTGAATTTCAAAATGATACGTTTTCCCAACCTCAACCTCACGATTTGCCACTCCAATTGTGCGATCCCCATAAAGATCCACTAAACGAACTCTGTTTAAATTAGAATCAATAGTGATCATGTATCCTTTCGTTGCATCCGAATTTGCACGAAAAACAAGCCCTGCTGTGCCATATGGTGTATTGGCATCTACTTTTACGTCTCCTTCTAAAACGAAATCAGCTTCCGTGCTTTCAGCAACACGGTACGTATGATCTGCCCCATTGCTAACACCCTTAATTCCATCAAGATGAGCTGTCCATTCTCCGTTGTATGAATTCCACCCATCTAAGTTTGTCTTTAAGTCACTTACGACAATATTTTGAAAGACGACAGTCCCATTGTCTGCATGCAGCCCTAAATACCCTTTTGTATAGGTATCATCCTGAATATTCAAGATCGGTTCCGTACGATTCTGCCAATATACTTTTAATGAAGCACCTTCGGCTTTTATTTGAACATGATAAACTTGATCGGTTTCAATTGACACTTCTCTTTCAGCAAGCTTTTTCTTATTATTTGTGTCATACAAACGAATGCGATCATCATTTGCATCTATTTGCAAGCCGTAAGCCTGTGAACCCGTTTTATTTGACCTGAGAATCAAGGTTCCAGCTGCGTTTGCATCGCTTACCATTACATCCGCTTCATATTTGAAGTCGGCTGCAGATGTTTTTGTTACTGCATAAAGGTCATCTGCTGAGTTAGCATCTGCAACAAGGCCTCGTGAAGAATGTTTCCATTTGTCTTCTTGCATTTGCCACCCGTTCAAATTTGTTACTGTTTCGTTTACAGACACTTGATGAAAAAAGGCAGACCCATTTTCAACAAGAAAGCCTGTATATCCTTTTGAGTAACTTTTATCCTTCACATTGAAAATCAGTTTTTCATTGAAAAATATCTTATATACCGCTCCGTCTCCGATTATTTTAACTTTATAGCTTTTACCAGCATCCATTTCTTTATCGATTGAATCAACCAGACTTGAGCCGTTTTTCATTGCAACCATATTTATTTTGTTCTTTTTTGGATTAAAGCTCAGCCTATAGCCTTCTTTGCCGGATTGATTCGCATGAAAGACGATCGAGGCAATTGCGCTAGGTGTAGAAGAATCAATTTTTACTTGTGCTTCATAGACAAAATGATTTCCAATCTCAGTTGTCGATAAGTTAATAGCAGGCTGTTTTTTATCAGTAGCACCCACTAGTTCTCCGCTTGACTTTTTCTTCCAAGAACCTGTAAGAGGTAAATAACCGAATAAAGCTGTAGACTGTTCAGATGCCTCTGCTCGATGAAAGAGGTCTATCGACAATGTTGACAAAGCAAATATAACCAGCATAATAAGTGTCATCCCTTTTATTTTCTTATTATTCATTTCATCACGTCTCCATTTTTAAAGCGCTTTCAGAAAGCGGGTTTGTTAAAGGATTGAAGGTAGAGTTTCCCTCAATCCCTCTTTATTTTCTATAACTTGTCTCATTAGGTTCACTCAATGATTACTGATCTGATTAGAGTAGTGCGATCAAAAGAAGGAATAGTCGTAATCGCTTAAAGGCCAATGTAAATGATCGATAAACTCATTTCAACTCTTACTCCCTTTCAATTCAGTACGTTTAGAAACTCTTTTTCGATTAACCCCATATTGGATCAAGATCAGTTAACTCTAAAGTACTCACCTTTATATTGCCGTCATATGGATGTAAAAGCAGTTTTTTACACCCTTCACTAGGGAACAATAAGCTTGTCACTGCTGCCTCCCCCTCATTAGCAAAGATTTCAATTGATGAAGTATCAATGAATAACTGTAATTTTATTCGATGATTTTTACTCTTTAGAGGTGCTTCTTGAAGAACGGGAAAGGATGATGAAAAATGATGTTCACCTGAATTCGAGCGGTCAACTATTAATCTTTCGTCTAAAACATCATACTGAATCTTCATATGTTCTAGGTCAGAATACTGAATGATCAGGTCGAATTTCTCAGTATTCAGTTGTTCAAGCTCAAGATTGATCTCCATCAATGGACTCGTCATTTCAAATGATACCAGCTTGTCAGATTCAACGATCAAGTTATGATGCACAATGCGATCTCTTCTCATTAACCGAACTTCTGATACCGGCCTTTGAAACAAGCTAATTCCTTCGTTACGCGAAATTAAAGTTACCTCTCGCGGAAGTGTCATCACACCACGCCAATCTTTAGTTGGTACATGGTTTGCATATCGCCAATTGCTCATCCATCCAATATAAATTCTTCTGCCGTCTGTACATGGGATATCTGACCAACTAACACCCGCATAGTTATCCATGCCGTAATCTAACCATAGAACCGTTTCATCATCATGATCGTTGAAAAACGTTACTCCATCAAATTCACCAATAAAATATTGTGTTCTTGAACCTTCTTTGCTAGTTCCTGTATCTCCAATACTGACCAGCATGACCCATTTGGTTTTATTCTCTTCATTCTCTACCTGTAAAGGAAAGAGGTCCGGGCATTCCCAAAACCCAGCATGGGAACCAGCATTGCTTCCAAATTCACTTGCAAACTCCCATTCTATTAAATTAGGAGAAGTGTAAATCGTAACCGATTGACCAGTAGCTAGGATCATGATCCATTTTTTTGTAGAATCATGCCAAAACACCTTAGGGTCGCGAAAATCGGTTTTCGTTTGGTCTGAAAGAACTGGATTATTCTCATATTTTACCCACGTTCTCCCATTGTCTTTGCTGTACGCTAAGCTTTGCCGTTGACGCGGCCGATTAGAATCAGGATAACTATCATTACTGGTGTATATTGCGACCATACCCGGCTGATCATCATCGAAAAATCCTGATGTATTCTGCCAATCAACTACAGCACTGCCAGAAAAAATGGTTCCGTGTTCATCCGGGTACAACGCAACCGGCAGTTGTTCCCAGTGAATAAGATCTTTACTAACCGCATGTCCCCAGTGCATTGGTCCCCAAATGGTATCAAAAGGGTTGTACTGATAAAACAAATGGTATTCATCGTTAAAAAACACCATGCCATTTGGATCGTTCATCCATTTTTCATCTGGTGAAAAATGAAATTGCGGACGATATTGTTCTTTTAATTTTTGCATCATTATTCTTCTCCTTTTTATTAAACTATTCATCTAAAAAAGGCTGTAGCTTCAAAAAATTCATACAGCCTTTTTGAAATCATCTACTGATTTTGCTGATTTCGATCATATCCTGTCTGTTTAATTTCCAACCATTCCTGTAAGCCTAGTCGGTTTAATTCTTTTATATAGGCATCCCATTCTTCTTCAACTTTGCCGTTAGTCATCCATTCAGCTCTTTTTCTATTCACATAAGCAAACAAATCGGTTTCAATTGTTGCCAGCTTGTCTAATTCTTCCAGTGAGAAAAATACTTTTGGATACGTATTTTCTGCTTTCATATGAGGGACCATGACTTCCTTCATTAAGTCTAGTCTCCATGCAGCATCATCTGGCTTCGTAGTAACTGTGCCATAGTATTCATCTAAAATAGCTAATGGTCCATTGATGCTCGTTTTTTGTCTTAATTCAACAGGGGCAGTGCCTTCTAACGGCAAATGCTTTAACATATTTTTTTCTTTATCAAACTCAAAAATATTTTGCTGCTTTTCATCCCCATATGTTCCCCAGTTGTTTTGAACCGATTGTTGCGGGTCATATAATTGATCAATCCATTTTGCTGTTAATTCCAAGTTTTTATTTGCACTTGTTATGACCATTCTGCCTCTGTCAAAGCCCATACCGTTCGTTCTTGTTGCATTAATATGACCGTCAGGACCCGCTAATGGCGACATTAACTGATATTTATCATTCATGCCTGTAATATTTGCTTTATCCCATGTGAAGTACATGCCATATCGCTCATCTTTTCCTTTAGCAAGATATGTGTTCCAATCATGCTCAAATGCCTCGATATCAATTAAACCTAATTTATATAAATCAGCAAAATAAGCAATTGCTTCTTTGTAGCCCTCATCAGCTGCGGTAAATAATACTTTCCCTTCATTGCTTACAACCGTGTGATCCCAATTATCACCTAATCCAAAGGATCCAAATAAGAAGGCAGGATCCTCACCGCCATGATTAATGACAAAGGACATTGGGATTTCATCAGCTTTTCCGTTTCCATTAGGGTCCTTGGTTTTAAACGCAAGTAATACTTGTTTTAACTCCTCTGTAGTTTTTGGCATTTTTAAGCCTAATTTATTTAACCATTCCACGTTTATCCAAGGAAAATCATCAATAGAGTGGATATTCTCCTTTCCTGTTCCTAACTCCTCAATCCATGGAAATGAATAAATATGTCCGTCTGGTGCTGTCATCATTGCTCGGTACTCAGGTGCAGCCTCTAACACTTTCTGAAGGTTTGGCATATAATTGTCTATTAAATCCTCGACCGGAATAATTGCTCCGTCTTTTGCTAGTTTTAGTAAATCATAGTCACTATAACCCGCGTCCATGATTGCATCAGGGAGATCACCGCTCGCAACCGCCAAGTTCCTTTTCTCAACAAAAACATCGTTTGTATAGTTCTTCCATTCAATATTGACGCCTGTTTTTTCTTCCAATCGCTTGTAAATTAATTTTTCATTTGGATCCTTTGGAGCTAATGGTGAGCTTTGGGTGATAAACTTTAATGTCACCTCTTCCTTTAATGGAAAAGAAACCTTAGAAAGCTCATAATCCTCTGAGGAAGATGTGCTTTTACTGCTGCATCCAGATAGTAATAAAAATGCAATAGCAGTAGAACACACCATTTTTCTTACATGTTTCATAATATTTTCCCCCTATTATTTTGTAAGTGTTTTCATAATTATTTATAAATTGGTCCATTATTTTAACGAACCAACCATAACACCTTTTTCAAAGTATTTTTGGAAAAATGGATACATCACAATTAAAGGAAGACTTGAAATCACAATAGCTGAGTATTTGATCATTTCTGAAACCTTGGCTAGTTCAGCCATCGCTAATTGATCACTAATCATTCCAGGTTCTGCTTGGTTTTGAATTAAAATTGATCGTAAAACAAGCTGCAATGGATGCAGTTTAGGGTCTTCAAGATAGATCATGGCATCAAAATAGGAGTTCCACTGACCAACAAAGGCATATAGTGCTAATACAAAGATGATTGGTTTTGACAGCGGTAACACTATTTTAAAGAAAATGAGTAAATCGGAGGCCCCATCAACCTTTGCTGCTTCATGCAGTTCTGTAGGTATTCCTTTAAAATAAGTCCTAGCCAAGATAATATTCCAAACATTCACTGCTCCGGGGAGCAAGATGGCCCATATTGTATTTAGCATTCCTAAATCTTTTACAACCAAATAGGTTGGAATTAAACCGCCGCTAAAGAACATCGTTATCAAAAATAGCGTCATAAAGAAATTTTTCCCAACAAAACCGTTTACTGATAACGGAAAAGCCGCAAAAACAGAGACCACAACCGTTATTACCGAAAAACCTACTGAATAGATCATTGCATTTATAAACCCTTTAATCATGGCATCATCAGATAAAATCCGCTTATAACCCTCAAGACTCCAATCAGATACTTGAAAGGAAATACCTTTATTTAATAGCACGGTTGGATCCATGAAAGAGGCAATCACAACATAAACCAAAGGAACCAAAATAACTAATACAGCTAGGCATAAGAAAACACTATTTAATGATAAAATGATGCGATCCATGCGTGTATGTTTTATCAATTCAAAAACTCTTTTCTTTTAATAGAGACCTTCACCTTCATTTAATTTTTTGACAACAAAATTCACAACAACCAGCAGAATCACGTTGATAACTGAGTTAAATAACCCAACAGCAGTTGAGTAGGCGTAATCACCTGCTTGCAGCCCTACTTTATAAACATAAGTTGGCAGAATTTCAGATGCCGGTAAATTCATGGCCGTTTGCATTAAATAGGCTTTTTCAAAACCGATTGCCATGATTCCGCCAGCACCAAGTATAAAGATTATCGCCATTAATGGCTTAAGTGTCGGCAGATCAATATGAATGATTCTTTGCAAAATATTAGCACCATCAATTGTTGCTGCATTATGAAGTTCTGGATCCACATTAGCTAGTGCAGCAACATAAACAATGGATGACCAGCCGGCCGCTTGCCAAATTCCAGATAGAATATAGATTGACCTGAAGTATTCCGGCTCAGACATAAACATCACCGGTTTTCCTGTGATAAAGGTAATGAGATTATTAATCGGTCCTGTCGGCGATAAGAAAATGAACAACATCCCTACGATGACCACGACCGAAATAAAGTTTGGTGCATATAAGATAAGCTGAATATTTTTCTTAACTGCGTTTCGGCGGATTTGATTAAGCATTAAAGCTAATATTATAGGAATTGGAAAGCCCAACAGTAACCCATATAAACTTAGCTTTAGCGTACTCATAAAAATCACTTCAAAATTTGGCGATGTCAGAAACTCAGTAAAATGTTTAAGACCAACCCATTCACTGCCTAGAATGCCTTTAATCGTACTAAAATCCTTAAACGCAATAATCGCTCCATACATCGGAACATACTTAAAAATGATCGTTAGAATAACTGCAGGTGCAATAAGCAAGTATAGAAAATAATTCTTTTTCATATACTCGATCTTGCTTTTGACTTTTGTGTTCTTAACGGTTTTGACTGGCACATTGTTATCAGCCTTTACCTTCGCTACTTCTTGCAAAACTGTTACCCCCTTTGTGAAAAAAATGAACTGGTTGGTATCTTTCAGAGAAACCATGCAGAAAGCGATTTCAATTTTTCACTTTTTGTTCATTTGTTTTCACCAACATTATGTTCTCTTTGTGGTTTCAACTATATCAAACAATTAAAAAGGAATATTTCAATATTTTCGGGTGGGGATCTTCAATTTTTTTGGATGTTTGAACTGAAAGATAAAATCAGTTTAGATAGGATGGGAAGTTCGTTCATTTTATCTTAGCAAAACCAATATCAGAAGAAGAACCAAGTAGATATTCTTTTTTTCTATGAAAAATAGACAGATCACTTTCGCCAGAATAAGGTTTGTTTTTCAACACACGTATGAAAGCAAATCTTCTTCGAAAATCTTGGGTTAACCTTTTATTGCTCGTATAAGAGGCAATTCATACTTGAAAGGCTTGGAGTTTTGTCTTCATACCTCAGGTGGGAGGTAAACTAAAGTTGGAATGAAGACTAACGTCCTTCAACTCTATAAATAAAATTTCTAAAACTCAAAACTGCGCCAAAACGCAAAGTTTTTTCAGAGTGAAGAAAATTATATTTCCGTAACTAAACAATAAAAAATCCTCCAGTAAAAAAACTAGAGGAAATCTATTTAATATCATGTAAGCTCTTATTAATTTTTTCAACAGCCTCATCTGCAGAGGCTTTTACATCCTTTCCGCCAATCCCTACATCTTCAAACAATTTTTTGATCGCATCACTTACCACAGGGTAAGCTGGTGTAACCGGCCTATTCTTTGAGTAGGTTTGGGCTTGTTGGACAAAAATATTTTTCGGATAGGTTGTAAGTTCAGGAAATTCTTGGGCTACTGAATATCTCGCAGGGAGATCACCTGTTATTTCTACATACCTTTTTGATCCTTCGTAGCTTGTCACATACTTAATAAATTCCCACGCTTCTTTCGGATATTTCGACTTTGATGAGATGCCCAATGCCCATCCGCCGTTTGGTGCAACTTGGTTTTTCGCCTTTGGCAGCGGGGCTACTCCATAATCTTCACCCAGCTTAAATTCAGGAAAGTTCTTTTCAAAATCAACTAGTGTCCAAGAGCCTAATACTGTCATAGCTAGATGACCTGAGACAAAAGGATCTGGCGGCAATTCTACAACAGCTACTTTATGCTTATGATAGAGATCTTGATAAAATTGGAGTGCTTCTAACGCATTTGGTGAATTTAAATATCCATCAGAATTGTCCGCCTCTGGACTTAAAACATCTGCACCAAACTGCCATAAAAGCGGAATTTTAAAATAAGCTGGTGACTCGCCATCGCTAAAACCTTGTGCAGGATCGATCCCATAAATACCCTTAGCAGGATTATTGAGTTTTTTCGCAATTAACAACACTTCACTCCACGTCATCGGTGAATGTGGGTCGTTTGAAGGAAAAGGCACGCCCCCCTCCTTAAATAAGTGCATATTATAAAATAACGCCACTCCCGACTCTACTACTGGAGAAAGGAAAATTTCATTTTTATATTTTAAGCCCTCCAGCGTAGAAGATGGAATATCCTCAATATTTCCTTCTGTCTTCATATAGCGGTCAATCGATAATAGTGATCCTGAATGGGCATATAAAGCTAGGTTCGGGCTGTCTATTGACATGATATCCGGAGGGTTTCCGGCGGCTATTTCTGTTCTCAATCTCAGTTCATAATCACCATACGGAATGGAAACCATTTGGATATCAATTGAAGGGTGAGCTCCTTCAAAAGCAGCAATAAGCTCTTTATACGCATCATTTTCTGATTTTGTCCCATAATTTCGCCAAAAGGTAAGCTGTATTTTATCACGGTCACCATTAAGACTTACATCTTGTTCTACTTGATTACTCGAGTACGTTTGGAAAAAAGAAAAAGTATATCCTCCAATAACACATATAAAAACAATAAAAATAATAATAGCGGTTCTTTTTTTCATGCGGCCCCTTACCTTACGCTTTGATTTAGCTGTAGAGACTTACGGAATTCAGCTGGTGTTTGACCAAAATGCTTCTTAAAAACAGTACTAAAATAACCGGAATTTGAAAACCCTGCCAGGTATGCCACATCTATAATTTTCAGCTGTTCGTCCTTCAAAAAATCCCTGGCATTCATCATTCGCATTTCAACAAGATAATCACTAAAATTTTTCCCGATATGCAGTTTAAAGATTTCCGATAAATAAGCACTATTGATATGGAATTTTTCAGCTAATGTAGTTAAGGATATTTCACTTGCATAGTGCTTGTCCAAATAACGGCGGACATTTTCGACGATAACCGCCCCATTTGAAGAATAACGGGCTTCTTTTACTTTCTCAATAATCAATCTTGCTAATTCAATCAGTTGCTCGATAACTTTTTTATGAACATTAAGCTCCCAAATTCGTTGTTGGCAGCTCCAAATCAAGTTATTCATTTCGTTCGTATCAAGATCATATTTTGTTGCAAGAGAACCTAATAAAAATAAAATTCTGTTGGCAACAAATGAGAAAGACATCATGGAATGGTTATTGGTCTCACCTAAAATCGACTCTATATTCTTCTTAAATTCATCATAATTGACACTTTCAATTGAATTCACCAATTTTTTCTCAACTGTAGAAGAAAACTCAACAATTTCTTTCGTAATTGTCCCATCAATCACTTGAGAATATGTGCCGGGCTGACTTTGGCTCCAAGAAAGCAATGCAGAAATATAGCCGGTTTTAAACTCTGTAATCCCCTTCACAATTTTGCCAATTCCAGCAACCGTCTCCACGTTTAAATATTTCTTCACATTTCTTTGAATGGCATGAATAATGCTGACTGTTTGATTTTGATGTTTAGAATCAATCAGGTAGATAAAATGGAGCATATTGGCATAGTTCGCATCATAAAAAGTATACGTTCCTTTATAACTCTGAGCGATTTCCTTGCACAACATCGTAAATGGCAGCCATAATTCTTTAATTAATTCTGGGTTGGAATCAGAAGCTCTAATTTCAACTGTAAAAAACTGAACACGTGCATGTACATTAGCAAATTCCGCTAACTGAAGCTGTTGTAATCTCTCCATTGCCATCGTGATCTCAGTCCATTCTTCTTTGACTAAATGAAGCAAATATTGCTGTTTCATTTCTTCTAACTGATTGTGAACCAATCTGTTCATTCTTTCCGTTTCAAGTTGTTTTTTCTTTTCTTCCTCTATTTCAGACTGTATTCTTTTTAAAGCATCAACTAGTTCATCAGGAGCCACCGGCTTTAATAAATAATCTTTTACTCCTTGTACAAGGGATGTTCTGACATATTCAAAATCAGAATAACCAGATAACACGATCACTTTCACTTTTGGATGTTCAATATGACATCTCTTAACAAATTCAATCCCATCCATGATTGGCATTCTGACATCTGTTATAACAACATCAACATCCATTTTCTTTAATAACTCAAGTGTTTCGTGTCCATTTGCAGCTTCACCAACAATATTGAAGCCTTCCTCCTCCCAATCAACCTTCATTCTCAGCCCTTTACGAATTTGAATTTCATCATCAGTGATGATAACCTTCATCATGTATATCCCCCTCTGCAACTTTTATACACAATGTAATGCTCGTACCTTTCCCCACTTCAGATTGAATATTAAAAGTAAAAAGATCCCCGTAATATAAATGTAATCGGCTGATGACATTTTTAAGCCCTATGCTGTGGCCTCTGCTTTCTAATACAGGTGTCGTTTCATTCTTTTTATCGATTTTTAAGATGTCACCGAACACCTCATCAGACATTCCTGCCCCCTTATCTTCTACTAGAATAGTAAGGAGATCTTCTTTCAATTCGGTTTTGACTTTGATTTCTGCTTTTGTTTTTTCTATAAAACTATATTTAACAGCATTTTCTACAAGCGGCTGGATAATAAATTTAATAATCGGTATCCTTTTTGTAGCTGCATCTTCCTCAATTAGGTATGTGAGAGCACCTTCATACCTTATCTTTAATATCTCTATGAAACTTCTGATATAGGTGATTTCTTCACCTAATTTGACTACGTCTGTTTCAGTGTTTAAAGAGTATCTCATCATCCTGCCCAAATAGATGCTTACATTCATCACTTCTTTCTTTTTCCCTTGGACGGCTAGCCCTCCAATAATTTCAAGAGTATTGTTCAAAAAGTGAGGATTAATCTGTAGTAATAACGCTTTATATTCAGCATCTTTTCTGCGAATATTTGCTTCATATTCTGTTGCGATTAAATGATTGAGTTGTTCAATTGTCCGATTAAAAACCTTTATCACATAACCGACTTCATGATTATATGATTTAATTGGAGGCATGACTTTTTTTGCTGCGGCAAAGTCTCCTCTTTCAACAAACCTCATTGCTTTTGTAAGTCTCCCTAAAGGACTGACAATATTAGCAGAAAGCAAATATGACGTAATGATCGTTAATAAAAAAATTAAGGCACTTATGATGAACAAATTCTTTTGCAACTGATTGATTTTGCCAAATAACTCAGACTTGGTGATTTCGCTAATAAGAATCCAATCTCCAATTTTTAATTTTTGATAGAATACAAGGTAATCCTCACCATTGTAACCTGTTTCTATTAAGCCCTTGTCCTGCCTGCCGGTGGTTATTTTCTTAAAGCTTTTATTAATGACATCCTTTGGTGTTTGTACTTGCCCCGATAAGACATTTATTCCTTGTCGATCTAATAGATAGACTCGACCGCTTTCTCCCAGCTTGATTTTACTTAAGGCTGTTTCAAGTAAATCTGAGGGAAAACTAACTTTAATAATTCCAGATAACTTTAACATATTCATATCAAACAAAGGGATCAGATAACTATTCATGTTCTTTCCACGCATTTCTTGATGAAGCTGAAAAGCATCCTTATGTGTTTTCACCCATCTTTGATCATTAGCTAAAAAATCTTTGTACCATGTCATGTCATTTAATGACGGTATATTCCCCCAAGTACCTGTGCCATCATTTAAAAATACAGAAATCGACATTCCATTTGAATTATTAACCATCATCGACGAGAGCTGCATTTTCAATTGGTTCTTTATTAATAACCGCTGTGCACTTGATACATTTTCCCTTTCTTTTTCAGTCTTTAACCACTGTTGAGTTGCTTGATTGACGAGGACTTGTTTTCCAAGATCTTGTGCTTGGGTGGTAATGGAATCTATGAATAGTGAATACTGATCCATCATTTCAACTGTTGAGTCTTTTGTTTGGTCTTCAATGACCGATGTAAACCAAGTTGGAATAATGATAGACATAAGCAAGAACGGGATGGTTAGTAATAACGTAAAGATAATAAACAGACGATTTCTTAGTGAAAAAAACATTTGCCCCTCCTAGAGAAACTCCTACAAATGATAAGCAACCGTATTGTCTTATTTATCTTAGTCTCTCTATTTTCAGTATTTGTTTTTTTATAAATTTATCATAGCCTATCAAATCTTGCCATATGATACTTTTGTTGCTCCTACGTTATACTTTTTTCAAATTCACTTCAGAGTTTATTGGATCTCCACCCTCTTAAGTTAGAAATATATAATAAACTGAACTGCTATTATAATATAAGCAATTAAGTAAACACTTCTTTTAAATGAGAGAAGCCCTTATAAAACTGTCCATTCTATTAGTCATTATTATTGGTTTATTGGTCTTAGCAGGTACCATTTTATTAGGGGAAAAGGTGCCCATCATTATGACGAAGCAAAAAAGGGGAGTATCTCCAAGCTTTCAAGGATTTATATTATTCTAGTAATATTGTGGTCATCTGCTCTTTGCCTTTTTTAGATGGTTCATATTAAGCTTCCTTTTTTTTTGCGTGGTTCTTATTTTACTTAGTAAGAATTTTTTTCATATCACTAGAAAAAATCCAGATTCAAGATGAACTGGATTTTAATTAATATTAACTTCACATACTTACTTTACTGACTAAGTCCTATTATGCACCTAAATGTTTTAATAGTTCCTTATACTGTTTGAAAGGAAATCTCTTATTATCAGGGGTTCGTAAACTTAAAAAAGAGGCTTCTCCTTCACAGTACCATCCAAATTCAGGATCAAGGGTAAATTGAATACCTTTTATAGGATATCCAATTCGATCGATGACCTCCTCTTGAATGAAATCATCGGGAAATAGCGCCAATGACCGCCAGGCTGCTTTTGTTTTTTGATGGATTCTTTCTAAATCATCAGCAGCCGTAATGGCCATAAAGTTGCTAAGCAATATGTAAGGTGCGGTTGGATATTCAGGCACTTGCTGAGCAAGAAATTCGCCTAGTGCTTCAACTTCCTCATAACGCAGCACAGCAGCATGTGGATGTGAATCATCGAATTTTCCAATTTCAATCCCGTTCGGAGCCGAAGAATCATAAATTTTCAATGAAGTGCTCGGCAAATAATCACCCATCTCCAATATAAGACCGGAGTCCTTCGTTATTGGGAACCGAATTGGATTTTCGTATTCATAAGCGAAAGGTTCATCGTCTATCACGAATTCATTTTCCCAGACTTCCGGATCGGTTTCGAGAAAAAAATAATCGATCCAAAACTCCCTATGTTGGAGTGCATTTTTCCATAATTTATTCAAGTTTTTCCCCTCCCTATCTCTATTATAATATGAAGCCGGTATCGATCATAGATACCGGCCACATAACACATTATCACAATCTTAACTGGCATTATATCCCTTCGGGAAAACCCCCACTCATGAAAGTCTCCCTTTATAGACCGAATAATCCTCTGATTACAGAGAAGAGAGCCTTTACAACGGCTTTTTTATCAGCTTCTGTATAGAAGCTATAGGTGACTTTTGTACCTTTTGAACTATATTTGCTTACCCTTTCATCGCATTTAAAAGAAGTGCTGCATGGTTGTTGTTCAACATAGATTCTTCTTACTCGATCAGGTGTGATGCCATTATCTTGAAGCCAATGATCCATCATTCCCTCAGCATGCACTCCTTGGCCCGGTACACCTTGATATTTTTCAGGGTTTGACCTAATTTCATTATGCGAAACATTGCGGAAGGTTTTTCGTTGAACCTGACCGTTCTTATCTACATATTCGACTGCTGCATAGGTAAATGCACCATTGAGAATAGCATTCTTCCTTCTGTTATTCGGTGCATTTTTTGCATCTTCTGCCCGTTGATTAATAACCATCAAGCTTAAATCGGTGCAGCCATACGGAACCTGACCTGATACGTTTGGATTCTTTAATGCTTTCGTACATTGATTTTCCTCACCGCGTTCCTTTGCTTTCGTTCTGACATGTGCCTTTACCTCAGCTGCGATATCTTTAGTAGCTGTTTCGGCTTTAGTCTGGGTCTGAGTTGTTTCTTCTTCCCCTTCAAAAACATCGGATTTTGAAGCCTGATCCACAACTGCTGCTGTACCAACAACCGCAACGGTTCCAGCAACTGCCCAGCCTACCGCTTCAGCAGTAATTGGAATTAACACAACAACGAAGGCGAAATGGCCGTCATATTCCACGTTTGTGATCGGATTTCCCCCTGCAAAGGCATATGGGTTGTTTGTATATGGATCCGTTGTGAGGCTCATATCTGATAATGCCCCGTTGTACATATCTCGGCTCAAGAAACGGTTTAAGCCTGGATCGTAATTCCTGAAGCCCATATCATATTGCTTGGTTGCAGGATCCCAGCGTTTTGAATTATACCTGTAATTGTTATAAGGCTCTTGATCGGGATTGTTAGGTTCAGGCTTATCAACGCCTGTAAATGCCTTTTCATCATTTTGCCCGTAAGCGGTATATCCATAAGTGGCCCGGGTGCTCCCATTCTCATCTGTCAATGTTTCAACATCTGTATGAGGATTGTAGCCATAGTATGAATCCTCATGCTGTTCATTGTCGGTATATTTGACCATCGACAAACGTTCGCCCCATGGGGAGTACTGATAGGATTTCGTAATCTCTCCGGCAATTTCCTCATTCAGCACATTATCTGAGAGACCAAGATAGTTGAAATTAGTTGTTTTTGCGTCTTCTTTCTCTGCATTAACCGTTTGGCTCACTGTCCGATCTAACGGATCATACGTATAGCTTGTAACCTCTGTATTTCCCTGTTCGTTCAACTGTTGATGCTCGGATACTCGGTCAAATCCATCATATTTATATTTTTCAAGCTGTTTATCATTGGCTGTTACTGTATCTAACCGGCCTGTCGGATCATAGTTGTAATTTACCGTGACACCGCCTGTTTCCATTGTTTGGAGACGGTTGCGGTCATAATTGAAATTCGTTTTTTTGCCGTCAATCGTTTCTTCAATCACATTGCCGTTCGCATCATGCACATAGGTTTCGGTTTTTGCATTATCACCGGTCTTCGTGTATTCAACAATTTGTCCCATCGGATTGTACCTATAAGAAAGCACACTATTGACCGATTTATTGTCAGCGTCAAGCATTTGAAGGGTATCTTTCACTTTATGACCGTCAGCATTGTATTCAAGCGAATGTTGATTTACAATCGTGCCGTCAGGCTTTTTCTCTGTCTGTTGTTTTAGTAAATTATCCCAGTAGTAAGAATAGGTAACAACGTTGCCATTGCCTTTTTTCTCCTGCTGCTTTAATCCGTTCTTTGTATACTCATAAGTAGTGACCTTTGGTTCATTGCCATTTTCCTTATTGGTTACTTTTTCAACCTGATTTAATTCATTAAAAACATACTCTGATATATCTTGATCATGCTGTCTTTTAATTGCATTCCCATTGACATCATAGGAATATGTCGTCGTATGCAGACTCTTTCCGTCTTTTAATTCCTCGACTTTCAGGACCTCATTTAGTTCCGTATAGATCATTTCATAAGTGTCCGTTTTTGATCCTGAGCTTGAATCGGTCATTTTAATTAGATTAGCATTGGCATCATAGTAGTAATCTAATTGTTTGGATTCTTCGTCTTTCGTATTTCCTTTGTCTCGAACTAACTTAACGGCATCTGCTATGACTGTGCCATTTGCTTTGTCGGTAAGAGTAAGTTTCCCAGTTTTCTTTTCATCAAAGGTATATTTACCAATTGAAACCCATTCTCCGGCATTTTCCTTCTGATTAATCGTTTTTTCTTCTGTTCCTTTTTCGTGTTCAATCGTAAAAGGAGCATCACTTGCTGAGTCAGTCCTGGCAGGATATTTAATATAAACCGTATACTCACCTGATTCGGGAATATGCAGCTTCCAGCTAAATTGATCCTGTCCGTTACCTTTTTGGCTATAAAAATAGTTATATCCGTGATAGCCTTTTTCTGCGTCAGCTGTTTCCCAATTATTCGTTGACTCTATGTTTTGCTTGTCACTATTATCGACAAGAGCAACTTTTTCGCCTACTGGGAATCCGTCATCTGATTTAGACTTTAATTTCCCGTCCGGATAATATGACCAGCTCATTGTACGACTGCTCGAACCTCCTGCACTGGTAAGAGTCCGTTTCGTCTGCAATCCATTCTCATTGTATTCAAAGCTGGTTTGGATATCCCAAGGATCACTCGAACTTTTCACCCATCCGTTATCAAAATAGGTATACGTATTGTCATTTCGAACTTTTTGACCCTCTGAAGAAGGCGCACTTACCTTCATTAAATTTCCCACTTCGTCATAATACTTGATCAGCTTATGTGTTTCACGATCACGCGGGTTATCACTGGATGGATCAATTGGATAGATGATTTCTTTTTCTCTGTTTAAAGCATCGTAAACAATTTTTTGTGTGAAATCGTCCGTATCTGCTGTTTCCATTCCTCTTGGAGCGATTACTTTCGTCCGATTCCCAACTTCATCGTACTCATAACGCATGACGGCTGTTTTTCCTTCTTCGTGAGGAATCCTCATTTCTTCTACCAAACCGCGTTCATCATAAACAGTCGTTAGGGTTCGGCCCTCTTTATTGACAACTTGAGTTCGGTTGCTGTCATGATCATATACATATTTGATACTGCTTCCTTTTGAATCAATTTCTTCTATAACACGATGATTGAGATCGAATTTAGCTTGGGATGTATAATCATCTTTTTCTTCTGTTTCATTTCCTATTGGTTCGGTTATTTTTACGGTGTTTCCTACCTTGTCATATTCATAGGTAATTTTGTGATTTTTACTGTTCGTAGTACTGATCAACTGATCCAGTTCGTCATAAATATAAGTTGTTGTAAAATCAGTTGGATCGTCAGTGGATAAATTCCCTTTTGGCTCTGTTTGTTTGACAAGGTTGCCTATGAGATCGAATTCGTAAGTTGTTTTTCGAACAGGTGATGAATCGGAATCTTTCGGCTCATTTGCAGCAACCATCTGATCGACTGCATCGTAAGCATAGTCTGATTTCGCTCCATTTGGTGCTATTTGACTGATTACATTATCATTTTGGTCATAAACTGGAGCAGGTGTGACGATGTATTCTCCCTTTTCTTGATCCTTAGGAACTTTACTTGTGAGTGGGCGGTTGAAAACATCGTACGTATATTCACTTTTCTTCCCTTTGGCATCTGTGATGGAGAGTACTTCGCCACGCTTCCCATATTGATAGCGGGTTTCTTGTTTAAGCGCATCGGTAATCATCGTTGGATAGCCATTTTGATCATACCCATAGTTCTGTGCATCAGAATCTCCATAAGTGGTAACGCCGCCGTTAGCATCAGTGACCGTATTCAGCAGCCCTGTCTTTCCATAATAGGTGTAAGTAGTCGTGTAATCTCCTTGCTCTTCAGTTGCATTTCCTTTTGGATCCGTGACAGATAACAAATTGCCCGTGCTGTCATAGGTAAACGTATGGACACGGCCTTCAGGACTTGTTTTTTTCACGAGGTCAGCGACATGGCCACCTTTGGAATATTGATATTCCAATTTTTGCGATTTTCTTTTAGAAGGATCTTTAATAGCGTTATTAACAGCATCTATTTTTGACACTAACAGTCCATTGTCTTCATATGACCAGCTAGTTACAGCTCCATTTGGTTCCTCAAGGCGATCTACATTATGATCGTCATCCCAGTGCATGCGGGTTGTTAAATTTTTGGCATTTGTAATCTCTGTTGGATTTCCATACCCGTTCATTCGATAGGTTGTTTTATGTGTAAGTGCATCGGTAACTGTTGTGATTACTTCTGAATCATTGTTAGGCGGATTATCTGTGTCTTCATATTCAAAACGGGTTACTCCCTTTAATCTGTCGACCATTTGTTCAATTTTTCCGTTATCCTTGCCATTTTCAATATAATGAAACTCTGTTTTATTGCCGCGTGGATCGACAGCAGACACCATTTTCGTATGGATGGATTTAGAGTCATAGTCAAACTGGAAAATTTTTGCGTCCTTTGTTCCAGCCCCATCAGTGATTTGAGCAAGAGTGCCGTTACGTACATCCTCGCTTTTATCGTTGTAGGTAAATTCTAATGTCCGTCCTGAAATATCCTTAATCGTTTTGATTTTATCTAAGATTTTTGGGTTTTTTGTTTCATCCTTGGTGTAATAATCAATTTTTAATGTTTCTCGTTTAGAAGGATCAATTAGCGCGGTTAAAAATTTGGTAGGTTTCTTGTTAGAGTGGCGCTCTTCATACACAAACTGCATTTCGTTTCCATTCTTATCACGTGTTGCAACCTGGTACCCATCTTCATCAAAAATAAATTGGGTCCGATCAGAGCGGGTAAAGATCCATTGACGTTCTTTCTTATCAGTTTGAATCATTTCCAAATACAGATTAACTCCAGCAGGTTCTACGTACTCAGGCTTATCTGCCTTTGGATCTTTAACGTAAAAAACATGTCTTGTACCGTCTCCGTCAGTTAAGGTAACTTCACGCGGAGGTTTATTTCCATTACCAATAAATTCAAGCGGACTACCAAGCTTCATAATGTTAGAAGCAGAAATTGTCCATCCATGACCAAGAGGAGAGTCAGAGGTATCTAAGCTATTGTACGTAAATCGTATAAATGTCGATAGCCCCAGCCCTGGATTATTAAATGGATCATAGCTAAAAACCATGTTTCCATTATGCAAATTCACCATTGCTGTTGAACCAGCACCGGTATTTTTACCGAGATACTGATAGAACTTTTCTAATCCAATACCATTTGACGCAGGATCTTCAATAACCACAGGATAGTCACCGGTTTTTGGCCCACCGTTTTCTGAAAGCCATTCCTTGTTCTTTTGATGATAAAAATCCCATTTTAGGATATATTCATCAGGATGATTCCCCTGTGAGCTTTGAATAGGTGTTTTTACTTCAGCTGTAACGGTAATCGATTTTCCAGGAGCAATATCTTCTGGTAATGATGTTTCTAAGCGATTTCCATCTTTGGTTACATCCTCTCCATCGGGAAGTGTCCAATGATAAGAAAGCACGAAGTCCTCCGCTTTCCAAATGTCATTCGTAATGTTCGTAATCTTCACTTGAACCTTATATGGATTTTCGTTACCAGGAATCATACGAGATTGAGTATATGATGCTTCATATGCAGAAGATATGTACTCTTCCTCATTACCGAACCAACTATTTAAAATATTTCCCAACTTGAACTTACTTGATATGCCGAAGTTTTCAAAGTCGGTTTTATTAAATACGTTCTGCACCCCATGAGTTGCAAAAGCTAAGTTAGGCTGGCTCCCAATAAAAAACACAAAAATAACCAACATTAGCAACAACCGTCGAACTGTTCTTTTCCTATTCATATTAACCTCCTAATCAATCAATAAATTTAGTAATTAGTAAATACCTAACTTCCCCCCCTTATTACGTTTTCAAGACTATCTATTACAGTTTAATGAGATTGGGATTTTATACCAAGTTAGCAAAGACCTATTCTAACAATATTTTACAACTTCCTCCAAAAACAGGATAAAAGTAACAAGATGTGAGGATTTTAAGATGCCTTTTATACAGATTTCCCTTATAAAAAAAGTCGAAAAACCATATTATTATGAAGAAGATGAGGGGGACGATGCCGTCCGCATTAGAGTGAAGGTTAATGTATCCATGGAAGCAAAAGAGTCGGAAGTATACACATAACTAGGTAACTAGGAGTTCATCAAACTTCCATAGATGACTCCTTTTAAGCCATTTTTTATCTTGGTTACCTTTAGAAACGAAATCCTCCATTTCCTGCGAAGTCGAACATTGTACCTGCGTAAAAGGTCATTAATTTATCTGAAAAAGGAGCAACTACAGAATTTGTTATTTCGGGATCTAATAACGGTTAATTATTAAGCTTTTTCTTTCATATGGTGATAATCCAAATCCCTTTTATTTCTAAGTTGTTTTTAAATAGCCTTCATTTTGAATATCAATTTCAAATTTTATATCCATTTTCAAATTTGGGTAATATTCTGATCGCCAGTTTTTTAACTCTTTTCGGCTGATTTTGTTCCGGAAAAATTGCCCTAATCCTAAAATATCCGCCTCACTTTTTTGCATCGTTGACAACATCCCCTTAAATCGATCGGCAAGGAGTGTATTCAGTTCTTCTTCAATCATTCTCGCGGTTGGATCTCCTCTTGTTTCCAGTACCACTACCTTCAAATTCACCAAACTTTTCATATAGGGCTTTTTATCAGTCAGTTGGCTTTTATGGTGCATCGTATTACCAATAATCATGACACTTGCATGATTAAGTACTTCAATTTGTCCGTGGGTGCTCTCCCCGTCAAATGCATTAAATAATAACGTTTCATCTGCGGTAATTTGTTCAACCATTTTTCCATTTTTTATTATGGCTGATCCAACTTGTTCAATGTTGGTTGTAATTCCTGTCTTAATTATTGGTATCGCAACATCACGTGTAAAGGAATGAATACTTCGGTAAACCTCCCACACTCTTGTAAGGGCGATTTGCGGATTCCATCCGGCATTTCTTTCAAAAAAGTCAATCATGGTGGTTCCTTCGGTCCCAGAGGACTTTTGTATGTTCGAGAAGAATTCATTCATATCTTCATTACAAATTGCTACTAACGCTTTTTGGGAAACTTCCCGTGATCTCATAAAAGCCGAGATGATGTCTTTTACCCCCTTCTCTGCTGTTTCTCTCTCAATTAAAATCACTTTTACATGAAGTAAATCCACACTGCTCTCCATATTTTTACTGATTGTATCGACTGCCTTTGTAATCGTTTCTCCTATTGCTGAGACAATTTTAATTTTGCCAGCTTCTCCGTTAGGATCTGGTATTTTAAGAAAAACTTTGTACTGTTCTTCAACCATTGTTATACCAAGGACAACAGGAAGCACCCTATGATTGATATCTCTATTATCCCAGCAGCCACATAAAGTGATGATCATACATATCAGGCAAATCATTTTAAATCGTTTCATGTTTATCCTTCCTCTTTAATCGACGTCCAAAGAAATAGATCGAAACGGGCACAGCGATAAGAACGTAAAACCTTAAAAAAGTATTCCACCAAAATAATTGTTCAACATCTTTCCAGCTCGTAATCATAACACTAGAAAAAAAGATGCAAATAGAAAGGAAGATCGCCAAGTAAACAGGTTTAATTGACGGCAGGTAATTGTTTATAATGCGACTAGCTGTCCACATTATGAGTGAAAGAAAAATCATAATAAATGCAATTAAACTTAATAGGAAAAACATAGTAACCCTGTCAAACATCAGCCAATTAATATCTATTGCATCTACGACTACAACGTACGGGAGGAACATCGTTGATGCTGTGGCTTGCCCAAAGGTAAGAACAGGAATATAGACTGAAAAAACAAAAAAGGGAATAAGAATTATTGCAGCGACTAAAACGCTTCCTCTTTTATATGAAAAATAGGGCTGAACGAAACCGAGAAATAGAAAACCTCCAGTAAAGGCAAAGAAGCTTTCATAATAAGTGCGTTTTTTTAAAAATTGAAAATTAGAATCAAAAGGTATGGTATAACGCCAATCGACATTTTGAAAAGAAGTAAAGAAGATCACAATAATAATTGGCAAAAAAAGAATTGCGAGGAGCAAGCCTGTCCTAAAAATGACTTCAACCCCATTTACTGACAAGTATGTTGAGATTGACAGCAACAGCAGCAAGATTGCCCATAAAGGTGTATTTGATAAGAAGACAATCGTAATAATTTCAGAATAAGCTCTAGCTGTAATAAAGATAATCATAATGAAATAAAGCAACACAGGTACAACAAATAGAGCCGAAGCCCATTTGCCAATACTTGAATAAATAGTAATGATATCTTTTTTCGGAAAAAAGCTCAGCCCTTTTATATAAATAGATAGAAAGATAAAATGGACAATAATCCCTAACACAATCGGCAGCCAGTGACCCTGGGATGTACTATCTACCACATTACTAGGATACATAAAGAAAATAAGGCCCAAATGGCTGAGGATATAGATCAGCATGACATGATAGCTTTTATCCATTATTGGTTTCATTCCTTTTATTCGTAACATCAAGATATGATTTCCCATATGTGTTAAGGCTTGCTAAGTAAGCACTGACGAATACAAGACCTGTAACAAGGCCTAAAACACCAAAAATGGCCGATAATATTACAATTGCATACTTAAATAACCTGATTGAAATTGAATTTTGAAACCCTACAATTGTTGAATTGGCGATAGTAGTAGCTGCAAGGATAATAATTAGCAGATTACTGACTAATTTCGCTTCTACAGCTGCTTGACCAAGAATAATCCCGCCGACCATTGTAATTGTTGGCCCAATGGTTTTTGGAAGCCTCACGCTCGCTTCTAGAATCAATTCAAGAATGATAAGCATAATCATCATCTCAACTATTGCTGGGTATGGAACACCTTCACGGCTCTGGGCAACTGATAATGCAAGCTTGATCTGCAGTATTTCAGGATTAACAGCAACCAGTGCCACATACAAACCTGGGAAGACCAATGTCACTAAAACGCCGATAACCCTAACTGCCCTAATGGCAATCATAATTGTTAAAGGAAAGTTTCGATCATTTTCCATAGCAAACATATCCCAAAGCATTCCAGGTAATATAAGTGCAAAGGGCATTTGATCAACAAAAAGGATCACTCTTCCTTTTTTTAACAGTCGACTTGCATGGGATGGGAGCTCAGTTGGATTAAATTTGGATACAGCATCCCATGAAGGAAACTCCATCATTTTCGAGAGCCCTTGTAAATCACTAACATCCATTATTATATTTTTCTTAATATGACGCTTAATATTATCAACAAGCCCATGATCAGCTTGGCCATCGATATAAAGTAAGGAGAGTTTCTTTTTTTGAATTTGCCCAGTTGAATATGTAAGCACAGAGAGAGTGTCTGAATTGACTTGCTTGCGAATAATGCCAATATTTACATTTATATCCTCTGTGAATGAATTTAGCGGACCTTGAATCACATTTTCATTGGAAGGGAGATCAATCGAGCGACTAATCATTTTGGAAACAGGTTCCATGATCAGATACCGATCGATATTTTCAATCACAATAATTAACTTACCTTCGTAAATAGCTGAAATCGCACTCTTAACATCTCCGTCGATAAACTCACCAAGCAAACACCATAAATCCTCTGAAGTTTTGCCTTGTAAAAAGAAACTTTCTGATTGCTTTTGGAGGATTGTCATCGTTTTTGTAAAATCAACTAGTGTCTTAAATCCTAAGAGAATAACAGCAGTATCAGCCAGGTAATCCCGCTTATAAATAAAATCATCATTTGCCTTTAACACTGCTTGAATTTCATCTGCCATTGGATTCATAACAAATTCCCTTCATAAAGAAATATTATTAATTTCCTCTATTTGGGCAGTTTTTATTCTATTTGTGACTAAATGCCGTCAAAACCTATGCTGCAGCGAATGAAATAAGATTTAAAATCATTCCGACAAAGCGCCAATTCTTAGATATCCTCTAAAGCTTTTAATGTCATATCCCGAATCTTAATCCGGTTCATATAATCCTTTGCAACAAGTTCGGTGTATATTAAGTCAAAAAGCAAAAACAGGGGTAAAGTTGGAGAGATGTTCTGACCCATATGCATATTACTCTTGCTCATAACAATAAGGGTTAAATTGGCTAACTGAGAGAGTTCAGATGTTTTATCACTCGTGATTGCCATAATTGTCGCACCCTGCTTCTTGGCAATTTTAATCGCATCCATAACTTCTTTAGTTTTTCCGGAAACAGAAATGCCGATGACAAGACTGTTTTCTGTGCTTAATGCTGCATCCATCACAGCTTGATGGGGATCTGTAATCGCCTCAACTTGGACTCCAACTCGAAAAAACTTCCATTTAAACTCTTGGGCTGCGATTCCAGAGTTACCTATCCCATAAACATGAACTTTTTTTGCGGTTTTTAAAAGTGTAACAGCATGCTGAATATCATCATAGGTCATTTTCCGAAAAGTCGTTTCGATAATTTCCAAGTGATTTTGATAGAGTTTAGAAAAGTAATCAATCTCCTTGATGCCGCTCGCTGCGGATGGTTTGTTTCTTAAATCTAGATATCGTTTTAATTCATGCTTAAATTCATTAAAACCTGAAAAGGAAATCTTTTGACAAAACCGGGTAATCGTGGCAGGAGATATATGAATCTTTTTCGCTATTTGACTAATCGATAATAAACTGACCTCATCAGGATTTTTGATAATATATTTTGCTAATTCAGCCTCAGAACTTGTGAACTTTTCCATCGTACACGCGATACCATGAAGAAGGTTTTCACCGAGATATTCCATATACTTTCTCCTCTACAAGTTAATATCCATATAGTATACAAGATGATAACCTATATTTTTAGTTATATGGTTGAAAACTATTAAAAAGGATGAATGCATTCATAAAAAAAGGACAATCCCCTAAGACATACTATACAGGATTTAAAATTCCTATATAATCGAATGGGGACTGTCACTATTGATAAAAACTTTATTTCATAGCATCCACAAATTTTTTCGTGATAATCTGTGGTCTTGTAATAGCGCTGCCCACGACAACAGCATGCACATTTATATCAAGCACGTAACGAGCAATTTCTGGAGTTGAAACATTACCCTCTGCGATCACCTTTGCGTTTTTCACATGTCGGACAATTTGTTTAATAACCGAATAATTATGATCATCAATTTTTAAGCCTTTCGTTTCTTCTGTATATCCGTATAATGTTGGTCCCACTATATCAAATCCTAACTTATCGGCAAAGATCGCTTCTTCAACCGAAGAGACGTCAGCCATCAGCAAAATGTGTGGATACTTTTCTCTTATGCCTTGATAAAAAGTCACCAAATCACTGCCATTCGGCCGAATTCGGCTCGTGGCATCAGTTGCGATAATTTCTGCTCCCGAATTTGCTAAGGCATCAATCTCTTTCATCGTTGGGGTAATAAATACAGGATGATGTCCGTACACTTGTTTTATAATGCCAATCACTGGAAGATCTACTTGTTTTTTTATTTCCACAATGTCCGAAACGGAATTAGCGCGAATTCCAACTGCCCCGCCTTCTTTTGCAGCTAATGCCATTCTTCCCATAATGAACGAACTATGAAGCGGTTCATCTTCTAACGCTTGGCAGGAAACCACTAAGCCATTCTTAATCTGTTCTAACACTTGATGCATTAATAACACGTCCTTATGATTTATTACAAACCTAAATACTCTTCAACTTCGTTTTTCACGATGGTGACTTGAGGTCCATAAATAATTTGTACACCTGTTCCTTTTTTCACAATCCCTTTTGAACCGGTTTGTTTGATCATATTGTCCTTCACCAATAATTCATCCTTAACGGTTACTCTGAGGCGCGTCGCACAACAATCGACAATTTCAATATTATTCATTCCGCCTAAACCTTCTACAATCGTTTTAGCTCGTTCTGTTGCTGAAACCTGTTCAGTAACCTCTTCCTCATCTTCACGTCCAATGACTTTAAAATTCTTTTTTCTAATTAAAAACTTAAATGTAAAGTAATATAATAAGAACCATGGAATACCTACCAATAAGACATATGGCCAATTCGTTTTATCAGCACCTTGAAGAATTCCAAATAAGATAAAATCAATAAATCCGCCTGAGAATGTTTGTCCAACAGTGATATTGAAAATATCTGCCATCATAAAAGCAAATCCATCGAAGATTGCATGTACAACATAAAGAAGTGGTGCTACAAACAAGAAACTAAATTCAAGCGGTTCTGTAATTCCTGTTAAGAAAGAAGTTAACGCAGCTGACAGCAGAATTCCTGCAACTACTTTCCTATTTTTCTTTTTAGAGCAATGATAAATGGCCAATGCTGCACCGGGTAAACCAAACATCATTGTGATAAAACGGCCGGACATAAATCTCGATACCCCTTCGTAATATTGTTCAGTCGAAGGGTCCCCCAATTGGGCAAAAAAGATATTTTGTGTACCGCTGATTAATTTTCCTCCGATCTCAAGCGTACCGCCAAGGGCTGTTTGCCAGAATGGCAAATAGAAAATATGGTGTAAGCCCAGCGGTCCAAGCATACGTAAAATAAATCCATAGAAAAGGGTTCCGATTTCGCCAGTACTTGTTACAATCGAGCCTAACTGCTGAATAAGTAATTGGAAATAAGGCCAAATCACAAAAAGAAGTGCCCCCACGAAAATCGAAGCAAACGATACGATAATGGGTATAAATCGGGAACCGCCAAAAAACCCTAACACTTGCGGCAGCTGAATTTTATTGTATTTATTGTGCAAAGCAGCTGAGACAATACCTATTATAATACCTCCAAATACACCTGTTTCTAATGTCTGTATCCCAACAGCCATCCCCTGACCGGCTCCAGCTAAATTATCTTTTACTAGATCTCCGGTTAAAGAAAGCAAGGCATTAATAGTACTATTCATAACAAAGTAGCCGATTACTGCTGCTAATCCAGCCGTTGCTTTATCCGAACGGGCTAGACCAATCGCAACACCTACCGCAAATATAATTGGCAAGTTGGCAAATACAATCGAACCAGCTGCACTCATGATGGTAAATATCGCCTGCATCCAGCTAATATCCAAAAAGGGATAAACTGAAACCGTATTCGGGTTTGAAAGTGCACCGCCGATCCCCAATAACAAACCTGCAGCAGGTAAAACGGCAATTGGAAGCATAAACGATTTTCCAAATTGCTGAGCTTTTTCGAAAGCTTTTTTCATAGCTGTTAACCTCCTTGATCTTGATCGAAGCTTATTGCTTTAAATCTTATCCATATCATATATTCGTATTTTCAAGGATTCAACAGGATTGGAATCGTTTTCAACCATTTTCATTGTTCCCCCTTTCAGACTGAAAATATTTTCATTTTCGAGCTAGAGTAATGAATGAAATCGGATCTGTTTTTACGGACCAAGTGCGCTAATTCGTTCCAATTTAGATGTGATAAATCAAACATCACTTAATTAAAAAGGAAATCATATACAATTGTCGAATTGATTAAATGAAAAGGTAACATGACGGGTGTTACACACAAAAAAAAGTTTCATGGGAGGTTTTGTTCATGAGTAAGAAAGTACTGATTGTGACTGGAGATGCTGTTGAGGCGCTTGAAATTTACTATCCATATTACCGGTGTCTGGAAGAGGAATTTGATGTAACGATCGCTTCACCTTCTGTAAAAAAACTACAAACTGTCAGTCATGATTTTATTGAAGGCATGGAAACATATGTTGAAAAGCCGGCATATGGCATCGATTCTCAAATATCGTTTGCCAATGTGAATCCGTCTGATTATGATGGATTAATCATTCCTGGTGGTCGAGCACCTGAATATATTCGCTTGGATGAATCATTGCCGAATATTGTCCGTCACTTTTTTGAGGAAAATAAGCCTGTCGGTGCAATTTGCCATGCCGCACAAGTGCTATCTATTGTACCAGACCTTATGAAAGGCAGAGAGTATACAGCATATATTGCTTGTAAACCCGATGTAACGGCATGTGGAGCTACATATATTGAAGAACATTTACACATTCATAAAAATCTTGTTTCTGGCCATGCATGGCCTGATTTGCCTGGGTTCATGCGAGAATTTATTAGATTACTTAAATAAGGTCAGATAGAACATAAGTCCAAGCGCTCCAGCCTCGGGCGATAAGACAATTTAGAATAGAAGGCGTTCATTTCCTTCAATTCTAAATTGTCTGGAGTCTTTTAGGGCTATGTGCTGAAACTAGATGACTAAGCGATGCTTATAAAAGTACATGAATTTCTGGTTCCTAAACCTTCATATATCTGACCAGCAATACTACTAAATGGACAATAACAAGCGACCTCCTTACTCCTTTTTTAGAAAATCAAGGTGTTTTATTTATTTGCCTTTTAACTATTCATTATTAATTTTCCTGCTGACACCTAACAAATCATGATTCTAATCCTTCATTTGAAACCGCTTCACAAATTGTTCAAAAAAATCTAGTTAAAACGCTTACAAAATAATAGATTTTGTTTTATAATATAATAAAATTATTCAATCATACATCTAAGGAGAATACAACGATGAAACAGTTTGTTTTTTTAATAGATACAGGTACTGAAACAAGAGAACATAAAATCAATGCTGCCGGCATGACAGATGCTGTTAAGCGAATTAAAGATATGAAAAAGGATTTTATGAAAGGTGACACTTCACACCTTAAAATAAAATTTAAAGGCGTCATCTATGAAAACGCTTACTGAACATTCTTTAAATTCAGAAAATTTTGTTTTTCATTCTAAGCGTTCGCTTTGAATTCCTATTTTAACATACCTTCTAATGCATTGATCCGAATATCGGGCATAAAAGAGTCCCTTATTCGGTTTTTTTCTATTTATGTAAGAATAATAGAAAGAGAGTGGTAGAATCAGATGAAGAATCAGGCAGAAACTTTTTTGGGGAAAAATCTTGCAAATGTACAATTGGATGTATCCATTGCCGCCTATACCAAAGTCCCTGAAACTTGGCGTGATGAAAATTATACAACTGATTTTAATAAGCTTTATTATATTATGGAAGGTGAAGGTTTCGTCAAAGTAAATAATGAGACGTTTTACCCTAAAGCTGGTGAGCTTTATTTATTGCCTTCAGGCTCAGTTCAATCATACGGAACGATAAACGCCAATACGTTCGGAAAATATTGGTGCCATTTCACAGCTAAAATCGGTGATTTTCATTTATTTCAGCTAATGAAGACCCCAGTCTTTATTCGACCAGATGAATCTGAACTAGAAGAAAAGTTCAAGCAGCTTATTACGCACATGCATAGCGATAGCCTTTCTAGTACCTTTCGTGTTCATTCAATCCTGCTTGAAATCATTGCTGTATTCATTGAAAAAAGCCCAGCCATTCATTTTAAATTAAATGCATCGCCTTCTTTTGATAAAATGGATACCATTTTAACTTATATCGAAGAACATTTGGATGAAAACTTGTCTGTTGAAGCTCTAGCACAAATAGCGAATTTTCATCCAAATTATTTTATTACCGTCTTTAAAAATTTTACTGGATCTTCGCCGATTCAATACATAAACCGCCGAAAAATTGAAAAAGCAAAGGAGTTACTTGCCGTTAGTGAACAAACTGTCTCGTCAATATCCGATTCAGTAGGTATGGAACTTTCCTATTTTTCTAGAGCGTTTAAAGAACTTACAGGACTTTCTCCAACTTCATTTCGTGAATTATCAGCAAAATCACGGATAAAGTGATACTTATTACACTTATACCTTTACATCCTTACGTATCACCTGACATGGACAACAAACCCTTACTTGATCTTTACAGGCAGTAAAATCTTCACCTAGCTTTGAGGGTTTTACTGCCTGTTAAGGATAAATCAAAAGGAGATTAGCAGATTTACGGATAAAATGTACTTGCTGGTGTTGTAGTCGGGCACCATCTAGAATTTAATAAAAATGTAATCAACGCTTTGTTTGCTTTCTCTGTTCCAATATAACGAAGAGCTTCTGCTGCATGAGCACGTACATATCGGTTTTCATCCTCTAAAGCGATTTCCAATTGAGGAACGGCAGGATCTGCTGATGCACCGATTCTAGATAACGAAAGCCCTGCCATAAAGCGAACTTGCGCATCCTCATCTTGTAAACAACGGATTAATCCGTCGACCGCTTCCTCAGCAGGACTCCCAATCATTCCAAGTGCTTCTGCAATCGATCTTCGGACGATTACTGAGGCATTTTCTAGTAATCGATTTAAAGCAGGAACTGCTTCAGCTGCCAAATGTCTATGTTCACTAAGAGCAAAAATGGCACGGACCACTGTAGATGTTCTGCTATGATCCAAAGCTTGAATTAAACCTGGGATTGCCTCTTTCCCTGCAATGGATAACCCGTATGCAGCAAGCCGCGATACATTACTATTTTCATGCTGCAGGGCTGATAGTAAGTTTTCGACACCATCTTTTCCGCAGCATGCAAGTTCATAAGCAGCATTCAATGCCACTGGTTCATATTCATCCTCTAGTGAACTTAACTTATTTTCTATCATATTTGACGAACAACTTTCCGTCGATGCCATGCTGCCAAGTTTCCCCGATAACCAGTTCCAGGTTTCTTCCCACATTACGTTATGCTGCGCAAATAACGTGCTTGCAGTTTCAGGAAGCCGCCATGCGTTTTCTACATTATTCCAGCTCGGCTTGGTTGGCGCTTTTGTTCGCATAAACTCAAACTTAAGCATAAATCGCGGGTTTCCAAGTGTGTTTGGAGTGGCACGATGCCATATATCATAGTGAATCAAAGCAAATGTACCTGCTTCTCCGCATGCTAATACCTCTTGATCCAATTCATCTGACTCAAAGACGCGGGAGTCGTAATTTTGGGTACCAGGCAGGATTCCAGTAGGACCCAATTCCGCTGGTGTATCCTGTGGAAAATACATAACCATTGCCCACCATGGATGATGATTCCGCATGCGATTATAGCCCCAATAACTGTCTTTATGCCAATCTCCTGGCACTGAAGAAGCATTATAATGACCGTGTCGATGGGCATGCAGCATATAATCAGGTCCGAGGACACTGGTCAGTGCTCCAGTAATAACCGGATGTTCAAATACTCTTTGCAGCTCCGTTACTCTCGGTAATAAGTTATTTCCTGGATTCCCCTCTTCCTCGTAAACTTTCAATAGCTGATCATTTAATCTTTCATGGAATTCATTGGAAAAATCTGTTTTCAAAACGAGAAAACCATCAGTTATAAACTTTCTCATTTGCTCGTCTGTTAATAAAAGCGGATTGTTTGCTACAGCCATCCCCTTATTGCCTCCCTTTATCATTATTGAAGCTTCATAATTATTATAAAAGAGGAGAAATTGGATAAACATAGAGAAAATTCATGTACATTTGTACAATACTAAGGTGTTTTTGCCTGATTTGCATCAATCTATAAAAAATCAGGTGCTGCTCCAAGAAGGCCGTTGCCCTTTGGTTTAGCACCTGATTTTTAAAGATATCGATCTAAATGTTTATAGGAAATGGTTTAACTCCTATATTCCTAGCTTACACTTTTTTCAACATGCTCCAACCAGTTGATTTCATCTTCTGTCAACACAATGTTTGAGCCTTCAAGACATGATTGTAATTCTTCTTCATTTTGAGCTCCAATAAGCGCGCAAGTAGGAAACGGTTGATTTAATACATATGCAAGAGCTATTTGAATCGTAGTGACACCTTTCTCTTTCGCTAATTGCTCTGCACGGCGGAGGCGTTCCCAGTTGTCATCACTGTAAAATACACGTACAAGATCCTCGTTGCTTCGATCTTCTGGTGTAAAGCGGCCTGTAAAGAAGCCTCTTGCTTGGGAAGACCACGATAGAATCGGAAGCTGATGCTCTTTATGCCATGCACAATCCGAAGCATCAGCAGAAACACAGCCCGCCCAAAAAGGTTCTTTTGCTTTTGCTAAGCTAAGATTTGGGCTGCTGAAGGTAAAGCCAACAAGCCCATTTTCTGCTGCATATTCATTTGCTTCTTGTAAGCGCTGGACTGTCCAGTTTGATCCTCCAATTGCTTTGATGCGTCCAGCTTTGATGTGTTCGTTTAATGCATCAATAATAATGCTGACTGGTACAGAAGGATCATCACGATGTAAAGCATATAAATCAATATAATCAGTTCCAAGACGCTCTAAGCTCTTAAATAGATCACTAGAAATAGCCTCTGGATTAACACGTGGACCGTTTTGATCATGATGTGCCCCTTTTGTAAGAATCACGACATCTTCACGATTATTACGATCTTTCATCCATTGACCAATTGCCACTTCACTTTCGCCGCCACAATAGATGTGAGCAGTATCAATTGTATTACCGCCTATAGCAAAATAGCGATCTAATACACTGCATACCCTTTCATAAACGCTTGGTCTAAAATAGTCGGAGCCTTGAATAAGAGTGGTTACCGGTTTGTCTAATCCTGGAATCTTAATTGTTTTCATCATACATTCCTCCTAGATTATTAGATTTCAACACGACGGCGTTCTTTTGCCGATGTTAAACATGCATCAAGAACCTTCATATTCGAAATGGCATCTGTTGCTGGAAAAGGAAGAGGCTCTCCACTTAAAATACTTTTTCCTAGTGCATCTGCCTGTAAAGAATATTGATTCAAACGAGGAACTTCTACCTCTCTGCGTCCGTCTTTCGAAAAGACATAAAAATTATCTGATTGATCTTGTTGCACAACAAATGCTGAAGGAACCTCAATACGGCCTTCTGTGCCAAGAATCTCAAGAGTATTTCTAAAGGCTGCCCACATTCCGCAATCAAATGTAAGAGCAACACCTTTTTCAAATTCAAGGATGCCGGATGCCATCATATCTACATGATCATGGTCTTCAGAAAATAAGGCGTGCACAGTAGCAGCTTGCGGTTCCTGGCCAAGCAGCATCCGTGCAGCACTAATTGGGTAAACCCCCACATCATATAGTGAACCACCGCCCCATTCTTGCTTATAACGAACATTCCCTTTGTCTTTTGCATTGTTAAAGGTAAATGTTCCATGGATGCCCCGAAGCTCTCCTATTTCTCCTGATTGAATAATTTCTTGTATCATCATATAGCGAGGGTGGTAGCGGTACATAAAAGCTTCCGCAAAAACAACACCAGCTTTTTCACATGCTTCAACCATTTCGGCAGCTTCACTGGCATCAATCGCTAATGGTTTTTCACATAATACATGCTTTCCAGCCTCAGCAGCACGTATTGTCCATTCTTTATGTAAGTGGTTTGGCAGTGGAATGTAAACGCCATCAATATTTGGATCGGCAAGTAACTCTTCATAACTTCCATAGGCGTTTGGTATATTCAATTCTTCTGCTGTTTGTTTTGCTTTTTCTAGTCCGCGACTTGCAATCGCATAAACTTCCCCTGTTTCAGATTGTTGAATTCCAGGGATAACGGCCCGCTTTGCAATACTTGCTGAACCCATGATCCCCCAACGAATCTTCTTCATTCCGTTCCTCTCCTTTATGCCTTAGTTAATACTATATTGTCATTATATAAGACTAAGATTAAAATAAAAATAGAATCTTATTGCTATGCATATGAAACTATTTTGCTACGAAAGAGTGATAATTTTGAACCGACAATATTTATTGCCTACTTTAAATGACCATGAATATATGATTCTTCCTGAATCTATCGGCTGGTATTATGATGCACCTGAGCATGATGTCGATCGTAAGGTAGGGACATTAAATAACTTTAGTATCCATTTTGTCCTATCTGGAACAGGTTTTGTGGAAGCAGATGGTAAACAATATCTATTAAAACGCGGGGACGCATTTTTATACTTTCCAATGCAAGAACAGCGGTATTATAGCAGCAAAGATGATCCATGGAATATTCGCTGGGTTCATTTTTATGGAAGTATCCTTAATCAATTTCTATCAGAAAGAGGTTTTCATCGTTATTCACTTTGGAATGTTAAGCATATTAAACCTGTTGAGGAAGCACACGAGCAGCTTCTCATTGAAGCGGAGGAGAATAGCTTTCTGCACCTATCTCGTTTGTCCACTTTAACCTATACCTTTTTGATGGAATTCATTACAAATGCGGTACCAAAAACTTCTGATCGCAGACAAGAACTTGATGATCGAATTCAGCCCCTTCTCCCCTTAATGCAAAGAAAGGCTTGTGAGCCATTCGAATTAGATTATTGGGCAGAGCAAGCTGGTGTAAGCACTTATTATTTCTGTCGTTTATTTAAACGTGCTACGCAAATGACACCAATGGCGTTTATTACATTATGCCGGCTTCAGATGAGCAAGCAATGGCTGTTGGACAACAAAGAAATGACAATTAAAGATATTGCATTGAAGGCGGGCTATCCGAGTATCAGCTATTTTAATAAACGCTTCCTGGAACAAGAAGGTTTAACACCGACGGAATATCGGAAACTTTATCATCATAAAACATTGGAGTAAGCCGCAGCTTTAAAAAATAAATCAACTCCCTACTTGCCAAGTGCAATGCAGTTGCTCAGGAATAGAAGAAGCTGTTTACCATCTAGCCCTGAACAGCTGGATTCTTGGCAGTACGTACTCTAGCATCATTATTTCATTTAGCTAGATATCGCCGCATACTTATATCTATATTTTCAAGAAAATGATCTTCTCTTAATAATAGGAATATAGATATCAAAATGCGGTTTCGTAGAATCACGGTCTTTCGGATATCTTTCATGTTTGATCGGTAAATTATCATAATATTTTACATCTGCTTCAACAAAAGATTCATAGTCACTTCTTTTCATCCATTGCTCTATTTTTTCGTAGGTTTGACCGATATTTTGATCTCTTTTGTGATGTGTCATCAGATACGTCATTTTCGGTATATAAATTTCCGCCATGCCATCGGGAAGTTGTTGGGCTTCACTAACTTCATAGACCGAATAATGCACAAAGCCATCAGGTCTTAAATGATATGATAGACCTAATTGAACCTCTGGATGGATAGCATGATCTAATTCTCCAACTCTCGTACTCATACTGGTAATAAGTTTTTTTAAAGATCCAATTTCTGTATATGATCCACTCCATTTTAATCCGATTCCCCGATAAGCCGGCAACTCAATAATGTCATATTCAAAGTTCTGCAAAATCATTTCCACCTTTCTTAGTTACGATTACTCTAATCCCTTCTGCTTACTACTCATTAATTCCTTTAGTTTTCCTAAAAATATAAAAAAATGGCAAAATGGATATCTAATACACCGAACTAATTTCCCTTTTTTTCATTATTTTCTATTAGGTATTTCTCCTTAAATTCCTTATATTAGTTTTATCGTAATCTAGGCGGGGAATAGGAGATCGAGGCAGAAATGGCTATTAATTCAAATTCATAGGAGGAGATTCGTTTGTTTCGACATCAAAAAGAATTGCAGTTTGAAGTAAAGGTTGAGCGTCCAGACCCCATGCTTGCTCGTCAAGTACAAGAAGTTTTAGGCGGACAGTTTGGGGAAATGACTGTTATGATGCAGTATCTTTTCCAAGGGTTTAACTGCCGCGGAGAAGAAAAATATAAGGACATGCTTATGGATATTGGTACAGAAGAAATTGGTCATGTGGAAATGCTTTGTTCCCTTATCTCTCAATTGCTAGATGGTGCTTCACCTGAGGACCAAGCAGAAGCAGCAAAGGATCCGGTAACCGCTTCTATTATGGGCGGAATAAATCCCCAGCACCTGCTAGTCAGCGGACTAGGCGGATTGCCTACCAGCTCAACTGGTGTCCCATGGAATGGCTCGTATATCGTAGCAAGCGGAAATTTATTAGCCGATATGCGTTCAAATCTTCATGCGGAATCCCAAGGCCGCCTTCAAGTAGCAAGGTTATACCATATGACCAATGATGAAGGTGTACGAGCAACGTTCCGTAAAATGCTGGCACGGGATCGGTACCATCAATATCAGTGGATGGCAGCTATTGAGGAACTTGAAAATAAAAACGGTGTTGTTGTCCCTGCCTCATTTCCACCTGAGGCTGAAAAAGAAGCACAGGAAGAAGCGTATAAATTCTGGGATTTATCAGAAGGCGAAGCATCCAGTGAAGGTCTTTGGGCAACTGGAAGCGCCCCAGACGGTACTGGCCATTTCGAATATGTAGCCAATCCAATAGCAAAAGGACAAATTCCTAAATCAAAAGTTCCTGCAACTGAACTTCATCACGATCTCGATTACCTAAAGATAGCTGAGGATGAATGGAAGCTAAAATAAAGAAAAACCATAATAAAAGCTGGCAAAAACCATTATAAGGTTTATGCCAGCCTTATTCTCTTTCCTTTAACTCTATCTCATTTCCTTCAGAAGTCTCTTAAAGTCCAAATCAATAATAGCTTGATTATCAATTAGTCTCTGTTCGATCTTTGTCACGATTTTGATTAATTTTTCATCAGCACTTTTTAAATCGAATTTTTTATAAAAGAAGCTATATAAAGTGAGATCCCTTAACTTTAAAAATAAAGGGATTGTTTCATAATCATGGAAAGTAAGTTGATTTTCTGTCTCGTAACCCTTTAGAAAAGCCTTCATAAAGATGGCAGCGAATTCGTTTAGATCTTTTTCACCTTCTCGCTCAAAGTTCCAAATCAAATAATACAAAGGTATGGCTAAATCACTAGCAAACCAGTGATATGAACAATCATCAAAATCAAAAACGAATATCTTTCCTTCATGATAATGAAAATTTCCATGATGAATATCAGAATGGATTAATCCAAAATTATCATGATGAACAGGAAGGGCTTCAAGTTGCCTTAAAATGAATTTCTGTTGGTGAGCAACTTGGTCAGGAGAATCAAAATGATACTGTTTTACATCTAATAATTCTTCTTCATACCAATTAAGCCTTTTAAATTCCGGGTTTGGCTTATAGCTTTTTGTTTTATTATGCAACAGACCAATCGTTTTTCCCCATTCATAAAAGAACTCTTCGTTTACTTGTTCATCCTTTATTTTTATTTGAACACCTGGAGCTTTTTCAAACAAACAACAATAAAAGTTTGATCCATCAAGCCCCTTTACGATTTCAACTAAATTATTATTACGAGAAGGAATCACTTTAGGAATGGTCACTCCATTATTTTGTAAGAATTCAATCCACTTCAACTCTGCAAATACTTGTTCTTTTTGCCGATGTGATTGGTGAGTCATTCTTAAAATGTAAGGAGTCTCATCCCGATAAACCTCAAATACATAATTCTCTGCTTCCCCAAGTTTTAAAAACCGAACAGAATTGATTCCGAAAAATTTTCCGGCCATTTCTATCATGTCATTTGAAAATATTCTTTCTACAGCTGCTTCCATTATATTGCCTCCTATATCGTTTGCAAAATATGCAATCATAAAAAACATAGTTTTATAGTCTTATTATGATAAATCGCGACCAATCATGCATGAATCACCGCGCCAACATGTTTAGCCTGACTTGGTCAACAATCCTCCGTCAGAACTTTAAGGGTAGTTATGCTCTGCTATATATAAGCTATTCTTGAAGCGGAAGTTTAAATGAGCATTAAGATGGGACAAATTTGATTTATTTTAATTTTTAGGAAGATATTTACTAGTAATCATACAGATGATAAAGTACGATTATACTATCAGAGTTTCCGGAGTTTAAGAAGATTTCTATCTTGGCGAAGTAAAATCCTCCTTTTTACATGTTTCAATAAGAAGTAGAAAGTTATTAACGAAGGAGAGTTCCATAAAGGTGAAATTACTAACAGTTGAAAAATTGGCTAAAACGTTTTCATTAGTAGTATTGGCTGGAGAAGATAAACTCCAACAGCCGATTACTCAGTCACGTTCACATCGTCCCGGTTTGGAATTTGTGGGTCACTTTGACTTTTTTCCAACTGAACGTGTTCAAATACTTGGGCGAAAAGAAATTACGTATTTACATAAGTTAAGCATTGAAGAACGACAACTGCGAATTGGCAATATTGTCAAATACCATCCTCCATGTTTTATCGTTACTGCCGGACGAGAAGGACTAACGTATTTGACTCAATATTGTAAAGAAGAGGGCATTCCGTTGTTATGTACAAACGAACCTCAAGCGACTTCTGAATTTATTACGAGGCTTGACGCTTTTATGGTCAAAACATTGGCACCAGAAATCGCGATTCATGGGGTTTGTGTTAATGTATATGGAATTGGAATTTTACTTCGAGGAAAATCTGGAGTAGGGAAAAGCGAAACGGCTCATACATTAATCGGACGGGGACATAGACTGATTGCAGATGATATTGTCGTGTTGAAAAAGCTCAGTCCGCGAACCATTCTTGGTACCCATGATGGGAAAACGAAGGAATTTCTTGCCCTGCGCAGTATCGGTCTGTTGAATGTAGTCCGTTTATATGGAAGAAAAGCTTTTCAGGATGAAACGAGGATCGCACTTGATATTGAATTGACAAAATGGCAAAAAAATTCGCTTAATAATGAATTGGAACATGAACCAAAATTTACAGAGTATATGGGTGTGCAAATTCCTCATATTGAGATTCAGCTCCAGCCAGGGCGTGATGTGGCCGGGTTAATCGAAGCTGCTGCAAATAACTGGCTTCTAAAACAGCAAGGATACAGTGCTGCAGAAGAGTTTATGAGACGGCTTGAATCTGATTCATGCTGATCTCATTTCCCTACCATGAAATGAAAGGGTTGTCAAAAGAACAAAAGCACAAGTGCCTTCAACAGCCTAAGGCAAATAAAACGAATTGGATATGAAGCGTTTATCCCCTTCAATTCCAATTTGTCTTGACCATACAAGGGCTAGAAGCTTGAGTTGGAACTTGCACGCTTAGCCGTAGTTAATGGCATATTATTTTATTGCTGAGCAACTAATAAAAGTCGATTCCTATATTAATAGGAGAATCGACTTTTTTAGCTTATTTAGTTAATTCTAAAAACTTTGCATAAACACAATCTGCTAGAAGCAGGGGTTCAATTTCGATTTGCATCCCTATTTTCCCTGCACTAACAATTATCTTATCTAATTGGCTGGCACTATAATCAATAAACGTTGGATAGTTTTTTTTCATCCCTATAGGGGAACAACCGCCGCGAATATATCCCGTCCATTTTTGAAGATCCTTTACTGGGAGCATTTCCAGCTTTTTTTCACCTGCGGCTTTGGCCGCTTTTTTTAAATCAAGCTCCTCAGCTACAGGAATAACAAAGATATAGAGGTTATTTTCACGATGTGCCACTAAAGTTTTAAATACTTTTTCCATTGATTTGTTTATTTTTTCAGCAACAGCCGTTCCATTTATTAGCCCATCTTGTACATCATAGGATAAAATATCGTAACTTAATTTTTTCCCATCTAGAATTCTCATTGCATTTGTTTTACTGCTCATTTTTTTCACCCTTTTCAGTTCCTTTTACGCCTCAAACCTTTGCTAGCTGTTCCTCAAAAAATACACTAATAAGCCTTTCATAAATGCAAATACGAACTAGCAAACGAGCAACCTGTTTTCGGATTTAATGAATTTGTTTATCCAGCAAGGAGTTTGTTCAATTATTAAGAGCCTTTTTTTGATATGTATAAAAAAGTACGTGATTCATTATTGTCTTTCAAGCTCTAATAGCTTTGTCTTCATTTCGATACCGCCGCGATAGCCAGTCAGCTTGCCATTTTTTCCAATAACACGATGGCAGGGAATTGTAATGAGCACTGGATTCGCTCCAATTGCCGCTCCCACTGCACGAACCGCTGCTGGTTTATTAATTGCATGCGCAATCCCTGAATAGTCTCTGGTTTCGCCAAAAGGAATGTCACAAAGAGCATTCCACACAGCTATTTGAAATTCTGTTCCATGATAATCAAAAGGAATCGTAAAGCTCGTTCGTCTCCCTTCAAAGTATTCAATAAGCTCCTTTATATAGGGCTTAAGTTTTTCTTGATTCTCTAAGAGTGGACATCCCGGGAATCGCTTTTCTATCCATCCGGTTAATTCATCAATCGGCATATTCTGCGAGCCTACGTAGCACAATCCTTTCTCTGTTGCTGCAAGATAAATATTCCAATGTTTATGATTTAGCAATGACCAATAAATAGTAGGCTCCGTTTCGATTTTCACGTTTCATTGCCTCCTTTTTATTCCCTCACTAAAAATGAGTAGTGATTGTCCGGTCAATTATGTTTTGGCCCACACATATCACCCTCCCCTTAGATTATATCCTCTTTTGAGAGGGAATGTCCCTTATCATAGAACTTAAAAGAGATCACATGGTTCATTTTATATGAATGATAAAAGTGAAGCGGACCACTTTAAAGTCCGCTGTGTTTATGATCATTCTTTTTATGGAGAAATGAAAAAGGACATCGAGATGGTGAGGAGTGATCATCACTAAGAAAATACTGTTTCCATTCAAAATTAGTTGGGTTACCATATAAATTTAAATCAGGATGGATTTTGACCGAATCATATGCAAGGAGTCTTTCACGAATTTTCTTCGTCACTTTTTCCGATGTTGATGTAGAATGAAATTCTTCTAGAACCCAACGGGGAGTGACCGCAAAAATAAAATAAGGGAAGGAGCGGCTCTTTCTTCTTTTATGAGCAGGAGTAGCGCAATAAATAAAATATTGCTCGCCATCAAAGCAATATTCCCAAATATGATTCTCAGGTTCTCCTGGAATATGGCTTGGCCATTCTTTCCTATCTAATTTAGTAACATTCTTTAAAATAGACCAGAATAAAACCCTATATTCGTCAACTGAATAATCTTCAGCTAAATCCAAAGGTGTTTGAAAAATGGTAATGAGTGATGTGTAGGCACCAAATGCCTTAGATTCTTCCCCGAATGTTCTGAGGGCATCTGCGAATTGGTAAACCGTTTCATTTTCTCTTGGATCATTTAAGAATGCATACCTAAATTGATTTAAGCGAAAGCCTATTGATGCCGGTATACAAGGAAAAAGTTTCTTATCATTTAATATCATGGCCGAAAATTTCATAAAGGCATCATATTGCCAATTTTTTATAGTAGTGTAGTTAGCTTTGATTCCATCTTTCTCTAAAAGTTCCATTTTAGACTTCCTCCTCCTAATTAGCGTATGAAATAAGGAAAAGGCAGGTGAATGTCCTTAAATGAGAAAGTTGTTTACAACCTTGAAAACCTTCTATTAAGGCATAGATACGAATATATATGGTTAAAACTTACACACCAGATACTTCCTAAAAAGCTTATGGATCATTTTTGGAGGTGTTAACTAATGGTTAAACGGACAATCGAGCTTTTTATGTTGATTGGGGCTATTAGTGCAGCAAGTAATATTTATTTGTTCATTCCGATCTACTCGGATGTTGCCCATGCATTATCGATTACATATAGGGAGGTTGTTTACTCTAGTACCTTATTTACTCTTGCTTATAGTTTCGGGCTATTAAGCTTTGGACCTCTTTCTGAACTGGTCTCGAAAAAAAAGGTGTTAGTCTTCGGAATGGCTGCTTCTTGTCTTTTAACTCTTTCCATATCATTTTCCTATTCATTAGCAAGCTTTTATCTATTTAGAAGCGCTCAAGGTTTTATCTTGGGCAGTTTTGCTCCTATTGCCTATGCCTATTGCTTTGATCTATTTGAACAAAAAAGGAGGACTCTTGTTATAGCGATTATAAATATGGGATTTTTAATGGCCGGAATCATTGGCCAGCTAATTAGCTCTTATCTTATTGAGCGCTTTGATTGGAAAAGCGTTTTTTATTTTTTCAGCTTGCTATACATGTTTTTAGCACTATTTTCACTCCTTTTCCTTCCTTCAGCGCCACGTACTCGAATGAAGCGACATTCCAGACTATTATTCTCACCCACTCTATTAAAACCAGCAATACTAGCAGGGCTTGCTGTTACATTCTTTACCTTAATGTCCTTTGTTGCTTTTTATGACGGCCTTTCTCTACGGTATGCTGAAGAAACTGATGCATTATTTTACAGCAAATGTATAGCTCTGGCTGGTACGCCGCTCTCCCTGCTTTGCGGAAAATGGATGAAAAGGTATCAGACAAAAACGATGCTATTTACCTGTTTATTTATTATGATGTGTTCCTTCTTACTTATGCTTATACCGCAACAACTGATGTTGATTACAGCCTTTTCTCTTGTATTTGTATCAGCCATTGCTGTTTTTATTCCAACACTTATTACTTTTATTGCAGAAGCTGCTGCAGATCAGCGGTCTGCCGCCATCTCACTCTATTCCTTCCTGCTATTAACTGGAGCAAGTATAGGACCATTAGTTGCAACTTTCTTATCTTTTCATAACATTCTCCTCTTTTTTTCGTTTTTATTTGGTATAGCCATTTTCTTTTTATATGTAGTGACCAAAACATAGAGACTAATAATTCGGATAAAAATTCAAGAGGTGCGCACCCTAAGGGCAAGGATAGATTTGAGCTCAGGAGGTACTTCTGTTGGATTATAAACAATATTGGAAGTCAATAGCTGAAAAGAATCATGAATTAAATTCGTTGTTGGCTTCTTACTGGAATGATTATTCCCATATGGGAACTTGGCAATTCTGGGTGGTCATCGCTTTATTGATTATCCCTTTGGTTCTGCTATATTTTACAGTGGATCGGAGAAGAATTTTTGAGGTATTTTTCTTTGGATATACCGTACATATACTTTGGACTTATCTTGATCTTGCCCTTGAAAAATACCATTTCTTTAATCACACATATTTTTTAACTCCCGTATTGCCATTTGCATTAAACATGAATGCTTCTGTACTCCCGGTCGGTTTCTTACTCATCTACCAATACTGTACAAATAACAACAAAAATTTTTATTTGTATAGTATATTGATTAGCGTGATATTTGCATTTGGCTTCGCCTCTTTAGAAGAATATGTGGGCTTAGTAAATTTCAGCAAAGGAATGAATAAGTTCTATCTTTTCGTTCTTGATATGGGAATAATAGTAATATCGTACTGGTTGACAAAGCTAATGCTAAAAATAAAAAGGGACTGATCCCTCACTAGAGATCGTCCTTTTTTCATTTACCGCTTTATTTCCCTAACTCCTTATTTCAACCTAACAACCTTGAATTTGAATTATCAAGATTCATCTTCACTTTTAGACCTTGACCATTGGTCACTTTAGATGCAATCCGATATTTTGGTTCTAAAGGATCCTCATAGGTAGCTAGCATATCCTCTACATTAATTGTAGGATCCAAAATTAACGCAGCCCTTGTTTCTTCGCCGTTAAGTGTCCCCACCATTTTCCCTTCTTTAAATATAGCTGATCCGATAAATTGAGTTAGATTGTCTCCAACAATGGGAATCTCTCCAGCCTTATATTCATCTTCAAATCTATTTCTTGTTTCAACATCGTGACCTTCTGTAGTAGCATAAATTGCAAGAAAGAGATCCGCATCTCTTTCAGTTGTTTGAAAGTAGTGGAGTAAATCAGAAGGTGGAACAAATCCTGTTTCTCTGGCCCTATTCAGCATAAGCTGGTAAAATTTATGCGGTCTTGTCTCAAGTAAAGGCTGGTTATTCTTAATAAACTCTGCAGCCTTTTCTTTTGTTACAATCATGTTAACAGCCTTTCTCAGCTCACGCTCCCGGATGCCTGTATAGATCATCTTAATAAAGTCTTCACTCCTAGCAAGCTCTTCTGAAACAAGTAACACATGTGTCTGAGAGAAGCTTAATTTTCTGCTTATAAAAATGCATTAACTGTATTTCTAGCAGTTAAGAAGTCATTGGCAATAATCGATATATTTTCATATGGTTTTTCATTTGGAGGAGGCGTCCCTGTCAAAGATGTACCTACCTCTGGATTAGCTATTTGATACATTACTTCGACCTTATTACCTTGAGCCTTATCTAACCCTATAGCTACCACATACGATATCTGTTCCAGTTCCTTTTGATCCCAACACCCAGTAAGCGGTAAAAGGAAAAGACTAAAAAAAAGAATCATTTTCACTTTCATCAATTAGCCCGTCCCTTCACTTTATCAGTAAGCCACAAAACAACACTATATAGCATTAGACCATATGTTGCCGTATTATAAAAAAGTTCTCTCAGAATAAACGAATTATATACTGGGTTTTCAGGCACCATCGAGAGGATTAATGCTAATAAAGATAAAGGGGCTAAGATTGGTTTATAACTTTTCATATTAAACGTTGTTTTATATATAACTGCTGAACCATAAAGATAAAAAGATAATCTTAGAGCAACTGCCAATAACCAAAAAAAGAAAAAGTACGTTTCAATATGGCTGGAAAAGCTGCCTATTTTTACATACTTTGATACTTCATGAAAGGCGAACGTAACCCTCTCTAAAAAGGGATAACCAAATAGGATGATGTAACTTAATATAAAAAATGACATTTCAACCATTAGAAAAATGGTTCCATATAATGTTACCTTTGTAAAATTCTTTTTATCCATAATGCTAGGATAGATAAGAAGTAAAAGAAACAAATCCCCAAATATTGACGCCTTGTTAAGACTCTGTTTGACGATTTCTTTTCCACCGCCGCCAAAGATAGGGAGTGCATTTGACCATGCAGACTCTTTTATTATTAAAATGGCTAGAAGGAAAATTGACAATTTAATATATGGAGTGCATATATAAAAAGCGGATCCTAATGATTTCAATCCTCTTATGGAATTGTAGTAACAAGTGATAATAAATAGTAAAGCAATCACAAACAAAGGTGTATCTGGTAAGTAAATAATCGCTATCGTATCTGAATATTCACGTAAATCTAGACATAATATCAAAAAGACAAGAAAAAAAAGAAGCAAAGAAATAAAAGAGCCAATTTTCTTACCAAAGACTTGTTTTGTCATTTCAATCGAATTTTTAGTAACACGTTTCGTTACAACAATTGATGCCAAGAAAAAAACGGATAAAAAAAGATTCCTGAAAAAATTGGTACCATCCATGTTGCAGATTTTACCTCTTCCATCAATAAAGCTGGAGTGGTATCCGCCATTTTTACACCTATAAGAATGAGCATTATGGAAAGATATTCCTTTACCCCAATCCCATCTACATAATGTTTAGACACTTTTCCCTCCTTAAAACTTTCTCTTCTTTAATTTAGGAAACATAAAACCCGGTCTGAATGTTTCTTTCCTAAAAATTCGCCTGAAGATTGAATCTTTTGATGACTCATAATAGGGAGTTAACGGTGCTAAAAATGGAACACCAAAAGACTTTAGTGACGTTAAATAACAAATAAAGGATAAAAATAAAAAAAGAAGGCAACATTAAATCTGCCTTCTTTTTGTTAGATACTTTATATTTAAAAAGAAAACACCAGCTCTCATGTCTCCTTCTGGTGTTTTCCTATATGTTATTTTATTCTTCAATATGTTAATTAATCTTTTCCACATTATTTAAGACGATTCCAAAATAATCACGTAACGCTTCTGCATATTCTTCCTCCGTATTCGGGGTGAATGTACGAACACCATCTTCTGTAAAAATGCGAAATTCATTTCCTGCTATCGTATTCCTTCCCTCGTTTGTTCGAATTGCAGCCATCGCAGCTTGGGTAAATATAGATTCAGGAGCATTCTCACACCAATATGAGGTTGTAATAAAGTCCATAGCCAGCTGTGGTTCTTCTGAAAAAGAATAGAGCCAATTCCATTTTCCCTGCCTTTGTTCACAAAGAATCCAGCCATAAGTGGAATCACGCTCTAGTTTATAAAACTCATTACCTTGTCCCTGTACCAAATTCTCAATCATTTTGATTGGTCTTCTCGGAGCAACACCACCGACACCAACATCACATAGATACTTTTCTCCTTCTGCCTCAACAAGTAATATATGATGTCTCCGCATTGGCGGGGGATTTGGTTCATCACGCCAAAATCGTGCAAAGCAATCAATTACTTGGTAGCCTAGCTCTTTTAATAACCAGCCAAACAAAGCATTTAATTCAAAGCAATATCCCCCTCGTCTGCGAATAACAATTTTCTCATATAAATCTTGAATTTCTAATGACAATGGTTTTTTTTCTAAAATATCAAAATTCTCATACGGTACGGTTTGAACATGGCATTCCTGCAAACTTGAAAGTGCTGCTAAGCTGGAATCTACTTGACCGTCATAACCAATTCTATCTAGGTATCCGCGAATTACTGTCTTTATTTCAACTTGATTATGTTTCATTAACATCAGTCCCTCTTATAAATTATCATTCTTTAAAAAAAAGGGTTGTTATTCATCAAAGGTGAAAAGCATGTCTAATTGATTTTACGGTTCAATCAGTGATATCTTCTCAAATATATATGCTTTTTTCTAGAATATATCAGTTAAATTGCTTTAGTTCCTACTAATGAATGATAAAAACCAATAAGGGGCGATCTCAATACTAAAGAGTAGTCAAACTCTTTTGAGATGCCCCTCCTGCTTAAGGAATTTGGCCCCTTATCCAATTACACCCTTTTTTAAGATAATATTTGCATAAAGTGCTCTTTCACCTGTTGCCACAACCGCATACGTTTTCTTTGTCCGGTCATAAAAAGAAAAGCGGTCAATCCATTCAATAGAGATAGACTTACTTTCTTTTTCATTAGCGATCTGTTGATACTGCTCCCAAATGACTGGTTTAACATCATCCCCTGGAACTGCTGCCATTAGTGTGATTGGATGTTCCACATACGTATCAAGAGGAAATAACGTTAGAATCGCCTCTAACAAATCAGGTATTGAATGACCGTCAGCTCGAATTAATCTTTGCGCATGGCTTGCTGCCGGAAAATTGCTGTCTGCTAAGACAATTTCATCGCCATGTCCCATTTCACAAAGCACCTTTAATAAGTCTGGAGATAAAAGTGGCGGAATCCCTTTTAACATATTATCAACCTACTATCGATTATTTTTCCTCAACAAATGTATTAGTTAATGTGCCTAATTTTTCAATTTCAACTGTGATTTCATCTCCTGGCTGTATATATACCTGCTTTTCAACAGGGTAACCTAAAACTACTCCTTCCGGGGTACCTGTTAGGATTACATCCCCTGGTGTAAGGGTCATATGCTGTGATATGTAACTGACAATTTCATCGACATAAAAAATCATATCTGACGTATTTGAATCTTGGCGGACTTCTCCATTTACATACGTTTTTAATTGAAGATTGTTCGGATTTCCAACTTCATCCGCTGTTACGAGATAAGGTCCCATTGGGCTGAAATCATCACATGTCTTTCCTAGCAGCCATTGAGGGGTTCTTAATTGTAAATCCCTTGCTGATAAGTCATTTACAGTACAATAGCCAAATACATGTTCCAATGCAGCTTCTTTGCTTACATATTTTGCTTTTTTTCCAATAACGACGCCAAGCTCTACTTCGTAATCTAATTGTTCTGTTACTTTTGGAACCGCTATTTCCCTTTTGTGGCCTGTTAACGTATTATTAAATTTATTAAATAAAATCGGAACTTCTGGATACGGAGCATTTGTTTCATCGGCATGCTTGCGATAGTTTAATCCGACACAAATGATTTTATTCGGTTGTGTGACACATGGTCCCCATTGAATATCGTCTTCATTTTTTAAAAAAGGAGCCTCATTTGAAACTGGCAGAGTAGAAATATAATCTTCTAGTTTAGAAATAGCTTCCTGTCCGCCTGCTATAATCTCCATCACATTTGTTTGAATTTGATTATTTGGATTTTCATTTAATGCAGCTTCAACGTCTATGATTCCCTTTTCCACTTTTACACCTAACGCTTGTTTTTCATCTTTAATAAACGTTACTAGTTTCATAAAATATCCTCCTGATTTTTTCTCATTTATTATTAAAATTAAGCAGCTAACAATTACTTTCAATCATACCTCACACTATAAATACCGAGACAGTTATCAAAACATTTTACAAGATAAATTTGATGGATCAAGCATTCTTTCCATATACAACACCTCCATCTATATAAAGAGGAGATCCCATCATAAACCTTGATTCATCTGATGCTAAAAAAAGCGCGGCATATGCTACATCCTCAGGCCTTCCTAAATCACCGCTTAGTTGACGAGTTTTGATCTTTTCAATCGCTTCATCAGGGTTTTCATAGGATTGCTTCAAATAATTCTCTACAAAAGGAGTTAATATAGTACCTGGCAAAAGGGCATTTACTCGAATATTGTAAGCGGCATAATCTACCTGCATTGACTTCGTTAAGGCTAAAATCGCTCCTTTAGTGGTTGAATAGGATGCACGGTCAGCTAGTCCCATTTCGGCAATACAAGAAGACATATTAATAATGGAACCTTTCTTTTGTTCCATCATATGCGGGAGAACAAATTTGCTTGGCAGCATCACACCATTGATGTTTACATTCATTGTTTTGTTCCAAGCATCTAAATCTACTTCATGGAGCTTTCCGATTCCGCTAATACCAGCATTATTAAACAGTACATCAATACGTCCATATTTGCTTATTGCTTCTTCGACCATTGCCTTAACAGAGCTTGCGTCTGTAACATCCGCCTGAATGAAAAAGGCCTCGCCATTTGCTTCGCGAATTTCCGCTGCGGTTTCTTCGCCGCTTTCAGCATTTAAATCATTAACAATAAGGGATGCCCCTTCTTTTGCAAAAAGTAACGCTGTACATTTTCCAATCCCGGAGCCTGCACCAGTAATTAAGATCACTTTATCTTTCAATCTCATATTCTTTCATCCCCTCCTATAATAATTTAATGCTCCATATGGTCATCTGGCTGTGCCGCTTTCACTGTTAATCCGCCGTCTACCATTAATAAATGCCCATTGATTTGTTTCGCTTCGTCCGAGGCTAAAAACACCACTGCATCTCCGATTTGCTTCGCTGTACCCAACCTTTTCATCGGGTTTGCTTCAATTTCTTGGCGGCGAATTTCCGGATCAGCAAGAAAATCGGTACACATATCTGTATCAATCGTACTTGGTCCAACTGCATTCACATTGATATTGTATCGCCCAAGCTCGATTGCCATACCTTTTGTTAACATATGTCCAGCTGCTTTTGATGCTTGATAATGCGGAATAACTGGACTTGTGACCATTAGGCTGGCAGTAGATAAAATGTTAATGATTTTTCCTTTTCGGTTAGGAATCATCCGTTTGGCTGCTACTTGAGATGTGAGAAATATTCCTTTTACATTTGTATTAAATGTTCGGTCCCATGTCTCTTCTGTTACTTGCATAAACGGTTCAAAAGGGGCAATTCCAGCATTATTAACCAAGATTTCGACTTCTCCAAGCTGTTCCTCAATTGTTGTGAACATTGTTTCTACATCTTGTTTATTGCCAACGTCGGCTTTTATTACTATTGCTTTCCTGCCGAGCTTTTCTGCCATATTAAGAACCTCTATCGCTTGTTCTCTTAAATCATCAGTATAATAATTGATGGCAACATTAGCTCCCTCTTCAGCCAATCTTAAAACAATCGCCTCACCAATCCCACGGTTGCCGCCTGTTACAAGAGCAACCTTTCCAAGTAAGCGCTTCATTAATATTCCGCTCCTCTCCTACAAACTAATGCCAATTCTGCTGATACTGAATTCCTGATGACCTAAAATCTCCGCTTTTGTTAATTGCCCTGATGCTACACTTACAATTTCGTCATATATCCGTTTTCCCGCTTGTTGAAGTGACTCTTTCCCTTTTAAAACAGGACTTGTATCAACATCAATATTGTCTGCCATTCGCTTTGCCATGACTTCGTTGCCGGAAATCTTAATAACTGGAACAATCGGATTTCCAGTCGGTGTCCCTCTTCCGGTTGTAAAGCATACGAGCTGAATGCCTGCTGCTGCCATTCCAGTGACACATTCAATATCATTTCCTGGCGAGTCCATAAAATAGAAGCCACTTCCAGGTATTTCACTAGCAAAGTCAACCACTCCTTGTAATGGAGCTGTACCTGCTTTACTTATACACCCTAATGATTTCTCCTCAATACTGGATAATCCTCCTTCAATATTTCCCGGACTAGGATTTCCACCTCTCATATCAACACCCATACGTTCAATTTCTGCTTCAAATTTAGCTATTGAATCATACAGTTTATTCTTTACTTCTTCGTTCACCGCTTTTTCAGCTAATATATGTTCCGCACCGATAATTTCAGTCGTTTCCCCCATGACGATGCTTCCGCCTTTTTCAATAATAAGATCGGATGTCCTTCCTAAGGCAGGATTGCTGCATAAACCTGATGTTGCATCAGATCCGCCGCATTTCACACCGACAATAAGCTCTGAAAGAGAAATATCTTCATGTGGAATGGTTGCTATTTTTTCTGAAAGCTCTTTTGCCAATTCGATTCCTTTTCTTATCGAATTTACCGAGCCACCCTCGTCTTGAATATCGATCCATATTACCGGCTTTCCAGTCTCAGCAATTTCATCTCGGATCTGCTCTGCATTCATAACCTCACAACCCAAGCTTACAATTAAAACGGCACCAACATTCGGGTTTTTCCCCATCCCGACAAGAACCTTATGTGTCCTCTCTTTATCCTCACCTACCTGGCTGCAGCCATGCTGATGAGGAATGGCCACTGATCCTTGTACCTGCTGTTGGATGCGATTTACAACTTGATTAGCACAAATAACTGTCGGCATTAGCAGCAAATGATTGCGGATCCCTACTCTTCCATCAGGCCTGAGATATCCTTTGATCTTGGTCATAATTTCACCTCTCCTTTTTCACGAATTGGTTGATCCCCACGGCCGCGAACACCTATTAGGTTATGCACATGAACATGCTCACCCTCTTCAATTACTGCCGTGGCAACACCGATTGACTCTCCATATTTTAGAATTGTTTCTCCAATTTCGATTCTTTTTAGAGCTAGTTTATGACCGAAAGCTACATCCTGTTTAGCTGTTAACGTACAAGTACGTTCCTCAATTTGAACGGTTAATTGCTCACCCTTTTCAACAGAACGAAGCAATGTGACAACGCTATCATTTCGATCCATCACAATGCATGAGATACCTTCATCAAATGATTTTTCTTCCATTTAATATTCTTCCTTTCAATCGAAAGTTCCTTGCTATTTATCAGTCTATCACCTATAAATTGTTATAAAAATTGCCTGAATTGACTTCTTTGTATCATATTTTGATATGTTAATACTTTAGAAAAAAATAAGGCAATCCCCTGTTTAGAAATAGTTTTGGGCTTAAATTTCTTCAGCATGTTTAAAATTTTTTAACTACAAAATATTACTTATAGAGGAATTGTGACAGTCAATGAAAAATACATAATAAATAGAATGATATTTTCTAAAACAAAGGAGGAAAATATGAAAGCGCAGACAAAACTCATTGAGCCATTACTATCATTGTTCGAAAACTATCAGACGATTGATTTAAGCTACACCTTAGAAAACGGGATTCCTGCATATCCTACACATCCAAAATTTTACACAGCACCATGGAATGAAGTAGATAAAATTGCTGATTTAAATATGCTGATTATGAGTGACCATACCGGTACTCATATCGATAGTACATCTCATTTTATTCTTGATGAAGGAAATTCAATACGAAAGGGCATTGATGAGATCCAGCCTTTACTAGGACGAGCTATAAAAGCAACATTTGGTCCTTTTGAAGCAACAAATCAATTCGTAACAAAAAGTCAGATTATCCAATGGGAATCGGAAAACATGATGATAAAAAAAGATGACATTTTTATCATTCATTTTCAATGGGGCCAAAAATGGGCAATAGGTCCAAAAGGAGATGAGTTTGTAAAAGGCTGGCCTGGACTCGCAGAAGATGCTGTTTCATACTTAGTTGAAAAACAAATAAAAGCAATTGGAACAGATTGTTTAAGTATTGATCCAGGTGATGGAGGCAAAGGTGCTTTTTCTGCTCATTATGGGTTTTTAGGTAACGGGATTTTAATCATTGAAAATTTAACAAATCTAGATAAATTACCAGTTGAAAGCTTTTTCATTGCACTTCCATTAAAGATTAAAGATGGAACAGCCTCTCCAATAAGACCCATAGCTCTGGTTCCAAAGAATGAAACGTAACGGTACAAAAAAGAACAAATCGCTCAAAGCAGATAAATGAAAAGCAGGGAGGTTATTAAAACTATTTCGTCCCCTATTTAAAGCTTTTATCCATTCCAAAAAAGGTTTTCAATTAAACCATATGTTAGCGGTTTAATTGAAAACCATCTTTTTGGAACTTTCTTATATAAATTCATTTCTATCATGAACACTCTTATTCTTTTAAAATAGGAACAACAATATCAGGGTTTTGAACAGTAATTAAATTATCCAAATGTATCAAGGAAACTATTCGTTTAACAATTAGGCATTCATCCTCTTTTCATAGAAACCCATAAAGTGAAAACTTCACTAACATCCTCATGCATTTCATTTTTCATCTTTAACCTGACTTCTTGTATAAAAATTGCCGAAACTGACTTTTTTGTATCAAATACTGATATATAATAGTAAGAAAAGTATGAGTGAGGTGTTCGTTAATAATGATGCCAATTCGTAAACAATTTTATTCTGAAAATTCTTTACCTTTCCATATCGTTTATAAACAAACGAAAGGGCTTCAACACGAGTTGCCTGAACATACACATGAATGGTTAGAAATTGTGATGATACATGAAGGAAAAGGGACATTTTTCATTGATCAAACGTTTTATGATTTACAGAAAGCGGATCTTATCATAATTCCAAGTAATACGATCCACCGTGCCATACCAGATAAAGGGCATTCCCTCACGTCAACTGCTATTTTCTTTAGCCCTGCCCTGCTTAATCATTCTATTTTTGGAAATAGCTTTTTATATTTGAAGATTTTTGAGGAATCAAAGAAAGGGAAGAATTATAAGTACTCCTTAGAAACAAACCATCTCCTTCAATTAAATGAATATATTGATACGCTTGTGAATGAGGTGGAGACAGAAAGCCCAGACCAAGTGAATGCTATTCTTTTATGGCTGCATGTCATGTTGCTTCACTTAAATCGACATTGCCTTACCTGGAAAACAGGAGTTACTAACCAAACCTCCACTTTCGGTCCCGAGTGGTTTAAGCAAGCATTAATCTATATTGATCAACATTTAAACTCAAATTTAGATTTACATTCACTCTCAACACGGTTTTCCGTTTCAGCGGCTCATTTTAGCCGAGTATTTAAACAGCTTATCGGTATTAATATAACCGATTACATAGCGATGAAACGAATTCTATTAGCGAAAGATCTTCTAAGCAGTTATAATGAAAAAATATCTACAGTTGCTGAACAATGTGGATTTACGAGTATGCCGCATTTTTTTCGGACATTTAAGAAGCTGACATCGATGACCCCATCGGAGTATCGGAAGAAGATTAGCATGTAAAACATAATGCGGCTGTCTTTAGTTTCCCAAAAAACACAAAATATAGAGGGCTTTATGAGTAGTCCTGTATATTGAGGTTTATAGAAAGGGGGAAAATGAGACAGCCGCAATAGCTTTTAACGGAAAAGGTTTTCTATGTCTTTTTTAGTACTGTATTATAAAAAACTTTTTAACTATTTTCTAAAAAGGTTTTATTTTAGAAATTAATCGTTATCACGTTGTTTCGCGCGTGATTCTCCGCCCTTTTCACCAATTTCTTGGTAAAACTCTTTATCATGATTTTCGGAAGTGGCTTCCCCACCCTTTTGTCCTATTTCTTGATAGAATTCCTTATCATGATTTTCAGCTGTGGCTTCTCCGCCCTTTTGTCCTATTTCTTGATAGAATTCTTTATCATGATTTTTTGAAGTGGCTTCTCCACCTTTTCTGCCAATCTCTTGATAAAATTCCTTATCATGATTTTCGGAAGTGGCTTCCCCACCCTTTTGTCCTATTTCTTGATAGAATTCCTTATCATGATTTTCAGCTGTGGCTTCTCCGCCCTTTTGTCCTATTTCTTGATAGAATTCTTTATCATGATTTTTTGAAGTGGCTTCTCCACCTTTTCTGCCAATCTCTTGATAAAATTCCTTATCATGATTTTCGGAAGTGGCTTCCCCACCCTTTTGTCCTATTTCTTGATAGAATTCCTTATCATGATTTTCAGCTGTGGCTTCTCCGCCCTTTTGTCCTATTTCTTGATAGAATTCTTTATCATGATTTTTTGAAGTGGCTTCTCCACCTTTTCTGCCAATCTCTTGATAAAATTCCTTATCATGATTTTCGGAAGTGGCTTCCCCACCCTTTTGTCCTATTTCTTGATAGAATTCCTTATCATGATTTTCAGCTGTGGCTTCTCCGCCCTTTTGTCCTATTTCTTGATAGAATTCTTTATCATGATTTTTTGAAGTGGCTTCTCCACCTTTTCTGCCAATCTCTTGATAAAATTCCTTATCATGATTTTCGGAAGTGGCTTCCCCACCCTTTTGTCCTATTTCTTGATAGAATTCCTTATCATGATTTTCAGCTGTGGCTTCTCCGCCCTTTTGTCCTATTTCTTGATAGAATTCTTTATCATGATTTTTTGAAGTGGCTTCTCCACCTTTTCTGCCAATCTCTTGATAAAATTCCTTATCATGATTTCTTGAAGTGGCTTCTCCGCCTTTACGACCTGCTTCTTCCAACGTCATTTTTCGATCATTATCTTTTGCCATTATTAATTCCTCCTTGATTAATTCTTTTTAAAATGCTTGTCCTCTCGAACATATAGAAAATATAACCGTCTTGTTCCAAGTTAAAACCTATTTTTCTAAAATCTTTTAAAATTATCAAATCTTACTAAACTAAATTAATATCTTTGCAGATGCTGATCAGATGGAGAGGGCTGGATCAAATTCTCCAAGTCTAATTTCGTTGATGGTGTGGTATCTGCTTTCAATAGTCTTTTCATTTTTTCTAAAGCATAAGTATGATCATCTATTTTTTCAGAAGCAGCACAGTCTTCAGGAATACAAATTTGATAGTTTCTCATATAGGCATCATTTGCTGTAAAAAGAACACAAATATCAGTTTGCAGCCCCGTAAGAATTAACCTCTGTGCCTTTAAAGAGGCAAGCAGTGTCTCCAATGTTGTGGAAAAAAAACCGGAATGCTTTGGCTTTATGATGAAATAATCGTCTTTATCTGGTATAAGTAACTCTGCAACCTCCCTTCCTGTACTTTCCTTACGTAATGATGCCTTCACAATTTGTGCCCGTTCAGAGGTCCATTTGCCATAATTGTCATTGATATAAATAACCGGAATCCCTTTCCTCTTAAATTTTTCCTTCAACACTCGCAATCTCTTTGCCATTGGTAATGCGTTTTTTGCCAATTCTCTTCCGCCTTCGAAATTCATATCATTGAAGACGTCTATGATCAATAAAGTTGTAAAAGAAAAATCAGGTACGCTTCCGTTTAACGTATCATTGATTGACAGTTCCTCCATTTTTATCCTCCTCCGCTCATCCATTTCCTTTTCAATAACTTTAGACACCTCAATTATTTTTTCATTCCCGCTCTGTGGAATAGCAAAACAAGTCCTAATAAGCTCCGTATAAAAAAATAAAGACTGCCGGGTTTCCCGGGCAGCCTTTAAGTGAAAATTACCTTACGTTAATTTCTTAATGCTTTTTTAGTACTAGGTCCAACTATGCCATCCGCTGTTAGACCACGGGACTGTTGGAATTGACGCACTGCCCGTTCTGTATTTGATCCAAATACTCCATCCATGCCATTTGTATTAAACCCTTTGGCGGTAAGAATACGTTGCAGTTCTTTTACAGCAGCACCTTTGCTTCCTCTTTTCAGAGTACCGCTATTATATAAGGCTGAACCAGATGATGATGAAGGTGGTGTTGGTTTAGTTACTGTTGTGCCTCCAAGTGCTTTTCTTGTTGCAGGACCGACTATGCCATCTGCTACTAGATGTCTTGCTTTTTGGAATTGGCGGACAGCCTTGTCTGTATTTGAACCAAATACCCCATCGACCCCTTTGGTGTTATAACCTAATGCCGTTAGCTTACGTTGCAGTTCTGCAACTGCAGGCCCTCTATCCCCTTTTTTAAGAGTGGCTCCATTTGATGTAGCTGGAACTGAGCCTTTAGAAACTTTATATCCATAAGAAACTGCAATTGAATCAAAGGATTTACCTGAAGTGACGATCATAACAGGTGTACCCACCGGTACTTGATTATACAGCCATTCCACCTCGTTATCATACATACGGACACAGCCGCTGCTCACATAGCCGCCAATTGAATTAGGATTATTATTGCCGTGAATCGCATAGGTAGTTCCCCATGTTCCCCTGGCATTTATTCCAAGCCATCTGTTTCCAAGCGGATTTCGTGGGTCACCGCCTGGAATCCCCCCTTTGTAATAAGGTCTGTTCTTAATTTTGTTCACAATCTTAAATTTCCCCTCTGGTGTTAACGATTGGCTCCTTCCAGTTCCTACCTTAAACACTTTTTTCAGTTGATTATTTTCGTAATATGCAAGCTGATTGGTTGCCTTATTAATAATAATAAATTTGTTTCCTGCTGCAGAGCTGGTTGATATGTTTCCAATACTGAAAAACATTAAAACTGCCATTAGAAAAACCAAAAAACATTTTTTAACCATTACTGTTCCCCCCTAAGTTGTCACTACACATGATTAGACGGAACATACTTAAGAAATGTTTTCATCATTCCAAATTTTTCTATTGACAAAAACCAACAGAATTTTACTTGCCGATTTTCAAGAATGGTGTATCCTGTTTACTGATAAATTGCTGCAGAAGAATTAAGCGATACTATCTTCAGAGGGTATTACTGTCCGTTAAAAATGAGATAAAATGGCGAAAGGCGCCAAACTCAATTGAGAGTTTGACGCCTTTCAAGCAAGGATTCAAGTTTATTATTTTAAGAGATGCTCAACAGCTCGGAGCCAAGTCGTTGCCATCAGCATATTTCCAGCGGAATTCATATGAACACCGTCTGTCGTAAGTTTAGATGTATTTCCAGATTGTAAATACTCGAGAAAAGCTTGATGGGTTGGAATAATTGTCGACCCAAATTGTTTAGCGAGTTGATGGACAATTTCAACATAATCCCTTAACAGTTTATTTCCTGTTGAGTTAAGATCCTCATCAATAATGGTTGGTTCCATTAACAGGATTTGTGCATTTGTTTCTTCTTTTACCTTTGTTAATAGTTCTTTGTACACGTTGTTGAACTTTTCAGGAAGTACTTGCTCTATTTCAGGACGGTCAAGCTGTCTCCAGACATCGTTTATTCCAATTGAAATGGAAACATAATCAGGTTGGTGGGCAATGACATCTGTCTGCCATCTTGCAGCTAAGTCAGTAACTCTGTTTCCGCCTATTCCTGTATTGACAATTTGGAAGTTAGCAGCAGGGTAGGTTGTGAGCAGATAATCGTGGATGAGTCTGACATATCCATTTCCCAATCCCTCATGGTCTTCTCGTCTTCCGCAATCTGTAATGCTATCACCAATCAGCAAAATTTTCGTCGTTTTCATTTTTTCTTCTCCTCTAAATGATGTATTTCTTTTCTACGTTAATTATTTTACATCTATCCGGGAAATACCTGCTTCTTGGCTAAACAACATGATTTCTTTTATTCTTTAATCGAATAAAATTTGGCACAGTTCTCTCCTAAAATGAGATGTTCTGAATCGGGTGCAAATTGTTTTACATAATCAATGACAATCTCCATGACAGATTCATAGCCTTTACTGACTGTGCAGACCGGCCAATCTGATCCGATCATGATTCTTTCAGGTCCAAATGCTTTAAATACAATATCCAAATATGGCTTAAAATCTTCTTTTCGGCAATTCATCCAATCTGCCTCTGTCACCATCCCTGATACTTTTACAAAGACGTTTTGGCAGCCTGCTAGCTTGGCAATATCTTCTTGCCATGGAGACATTTCTTTATTCTTTATATCCGGTTTACCGATATGATCTAATACAAAGGGTTGATTCGGGAATGCTTCGACAAGCCTTAGGGCATTAGGGAGATACTTTGGAAAGAGTAAGAGATCATATGTAAGACCAAATTCACTTAACTTACCAATACCTCTTTGAAAATCCTCTCTTAGCATAAATTGATCATCTGCTTCATCATGTATGATATGGCGAACTCCTTTAAAATAAGGATTGTCCGCGAATTGTTTTAATTGTTCGGTTATATCCGGTGCGCATAAATCAACCCAGCCAACGACACCTTTGATAAAATCGTGATTCTCAGCTAACTCCAAAAGCCATCTTGTTTCCTCTAAGCTTTGTCTTGCTTGAACAGCAACGGTGCCGTCAAAATGAATTGCTTCTAAAAGCACCATAAGATCTTCAGGCAAAAAATCATGTTTCAACTTGGACATGTTCTCATTAATCCAGCCATATTCCTTTTCGTTATAAACCCAAAAATGATGATGAGCATCAATTTTCAAAATAGACTTCCCCCTTACATCCAAGATTTATTCTTAAGGCTTACTATGATTCTTTTAAAGCAGTTTCCGGTTTTGAAAAGAGCTTTCTCTCGACCGTTTCACTTTTTCTATTACTTGGTTTTGGACCTGAGAAGCCTTTTATCGACCTTTTCACTGGTTCTATTAGCTGGTTTTGGACCTGAGAAGCCTTCTATCGACCTTTTTATTGATTCAATTACCTGGTATTGGAATTGAGAAGCCTTCTTTCGACCTTTTCACTGGTTCTATTACCTGGTTTTGGACCTGAGAAGCCTTCTATCGACCTTTTTATTGATTCAATTACCTAGTTTTGGTCTTGAGAAGCCTTCTATCAACCCTTTCCCTGTTTCTATTACCTAGTTTCGGACTTGAGAATCCTTCTATCGACCTTTTCACTGTTACAATTAGCCAACTTTATTATATTTCAATAATCGCTTTAATTACGTTTGACTGTGGTAAAAGCCATTCTTCAAACTGTACAGTCATCTCATTAAAGGAGCAGCGATGTGTAATCAAGTCTTCTAATTGAATTTTCTTATCCTTTACCGCACCAATAACATTGGTAAAATCCTCTTTTGTCGCATTTCTGCTCGCCAATAGCGTCAGCTCTTTTTTATGAAAATCCGGATCGTGGAAGGTAATGTCGCCCTTTACCAATCCGACAAATACTAAAGTGCCTCCATGTGCTGTATATTGAAAAGCTTGATTCATGGATTGTATATTCCCTGTAGCATCAAAAACAATACTTGGTAAATCTCCATCCGTCATTTCTGATAACTGCTTGATAGGATCATTTTTTGCATTGACTGTTTCATCTACATTAGCCCAGCTCCGACAGAACGCAAGTCTTTCTTCATTAATATCCATTGCGATGACATGAGCGCCGCGATATTTTGCGAATGCCATTACTCCAAGACCAATCGGTCCGGCTCCAATCACTAAAACCTTGTCGCCTTCCTTTAAGGATGAACGGCGAACAGCATGGGCACCGATCGACATAGGCTCTAGCATGGCTGCTTCATCAAGTGAAATTCTATCGGTCTTAATTAAATGGGTCACTGGTACTGTTAATGTTTCAACCATGCCCCCATCCTTATGTACCCCAATGACCTGCATTTCTGTACAGCAATTCGTTTTTCCTGTTTTGCAGGCAATACATTTCCCGCAATGCATATATGGGATAATAGCAACATGATCCCCACTTTGAAATCCCTTACCATTCTCTTCGACTTTTTCAATTATTCCCGATAATTCATGACCTAAAATTCTTGGATAGGTAAAAAAGGGCTGGTTACCTTTATAAGCATGTATATCTGTGCCGCATATCCCAATCCGCTTTATATTGACCGATGCCTCTCCGTTTTTCAATATGGGCTTTTCTGTTTCAATGATTTGTAAGTCGTCCGGTTTTTGGCAAACAATTGCTTTCATATGTTTCTCCTCCTAGATAAAAATGCTACAAATACTCTTTCTCTTTTTGTAAACCCTTTCAAAAATTTTATCATGTCTATAAAGATATAAAAATAACTGATTCTGCTGTTTTTATACCTTTTCATGATTATTACTTCAGAAACTTCCAACCATTTATAAAAAAAGCAGGCTATTATGCGAATACACATAGCCTGCTTTCCCTATCACCGATTTCAATTTCCCTATACAGCTGCTGCTTTTATTGGTCGAATGGTATATGATTGTCCTGGATTAGTTGAAAAAGCGATCAAGCCATTTCCTATTTTTTCAGTATCGACCGCGCTTCCCCCAGCTTTCACTTCAACTGCATTTTCTATGCTAACAATACACCTTTCACCTTTTAAAGAACGGATCTGGACTTCTTTCAATTGTCTATTCTCCCACTCTAGATCTACCTCGAATCCGCCGCGCGCTCTTAGTCCCCTGACAAATCCATCTGCCCATGCATCAGGCAGTGCCGGCAAGAATTGTATTCCGTCTGTATGTGATTGAAGAAGTAATTCAGCAAGTCCTGCTACAAAACCAAAGTTTCCATCAATTTGGAATGGCGGATGGGCGTCAAAGAGGTTGGGATAAACACCGCCTTTGTGATAATTTGTCTTATTATCTTCAGTGACAAGCTGAAGTAAATTTGATATCAAATCTAGTGCACGATTTCCATCTTTAAATCTAGCCCATAATGCTATCTTCCAAGCAAGGCTCCAGCCCGTTCCCTCATCCCCTCTTCTTAAAAGAGACTGCTTGGCTGCCTCAAATAATTCAGGTGTTTCATGATCAGTAAACTGTTTGCCCGGGTATACACCAAAAAGGTGTGAGACATGACGATGGTTTATTTCTTGATCCTCCCAATCTTTAAACCATTCTTGAAGCTGACTATATTGTCCGATCTGAAGCGGGAAAAGCTTTGATCTTTTTTCTTCTAATTCTTTTCTGAATTCTATATCACTATTTAACTCTTTTGTTGCATCGATGCAGTTTGTGAACAAATCCCATATTAGCGTTAGATCCATTGTAGCAGCCATACTAATCGCTGCCAGTTTTCCATTTTCGGTTACAAATTTATGTTCAGGGGACGTTGAAGGCGCTGTCACTAAGTATCCAGCTTCATCCTCTATTAACCAATCGATACAAAATAGCGCTGCTTTTTTCATAATTGGGTATGCCTTTTCACGTAAGAATTGCTTATCACGGCTAAAGTTAAAGTGCTCCCATAAATGCTGTGATAGCCATGCTCCTGCCATCGGCCAGAATGTCCAAACCGGATCACCATGACCGTAACCGCCTACTTGAGCAGATTGACGCCAAATATCTGAGTTATGATGGGCAGTCCAGCCTCGGCAACCATAATTTATCTCGGCTGTTCTTTCCCCGTTAAGGGATAGCTCCTCTATAAAAGTAAGGAGTGGTTCATGGCATTCTGCTAAGTTACAGGTTTCAACGGGCCAATAATTCATTTGTGCATTAATATTTAGTGTATAGTTACTGCTCCAAGGCGGTTGAAGCATATCATTCCATATGCCTTGTAAATTAGCTGGCTGAGTTCCAGGGCGAGAGCTTGTGATCATTAAATATCTGCCATAATGAAAAAGCAGCTCAACTAATTTAGGATCCCTGGCTCCATAGTGTTCAATCCATTTGTCTGTCGATATCTCTCCCTTTACCAAAGATGGACCCAAATCAAGTTCTACGCGATTGAAAAGTGAAGAGTAGTCCTTTATATGATTTTCTCGAAGTGTTTCAAACGTATGTTGTTTTGCATTTTTTAAGTACTCTATAACAGCAATGGAAGGATCTTTTCCTTCTTTACGCGGTGATTTTTCATACCCATTGAAGCTTGTCGCAGCTGTAAAAAACAAGGTAGCTGTTGTTGCTCCCTTTACCTGAAGCTCTTCATCATTAAGATTGAATACACCATCCTCTAATTTAACAGCTAACCGCCCTTCGAATGTGATAGAGTTCCCCTTTTCATCTTGCGCGTAAATAATTGGCTGATCATTTTCTTGGTAATAATTCGGATCTACATTATCCGGGCAAACTCCTTTGAGAATGAGTTCTTCATTTGTATTTTCTGTGTTGGAATGAAGCAAGCTTGTTAATTTAGCCGTAAAGTTGAGCTTCCCCTGTTTATCTGTTTTAAGGTAAATCACAATCACTTGATCTTCAAAAGATGAAAACATTTCTCGTGTGTATGTAACATCTTCAATCATATATTGAACACGAGCGATGCCATCCTTTAGATCAAGACTTCGCTTATAATCATTTATTCTGCCATTGTGATCAAATGTTATAAGCAAATCACCTAATGGCAAATACGATTGTGTATACGGGCCCATCGTTTTCTTTGCAAGCTGATCTGCCTCTTCGTATTTTCCATCAACTATTAATTTTCTTATTTCAGGTAAATACTGTTTGGCCTCTGGATTGTTCCATTCTTTTGGACTTCCTGACCACAATGTATCCTCATTCAGTTGCAATCTTTCCAAATCTACCCCGCCAAAAATCATTGCTCCCAGCCGGCCATTTCCGATAGGAAGCGCCTCATTCCATGTTTTTGCACTTGTTTGATAGGTTAATTCCATTTTTAACATCCCCCTTCAGCTCTTTTAACCCATTCATTGATCGTTTTTGCATCATCAACACCCTCATTATAAAGCACTTACGCTTTCATATTAATAATATCTCTTATTCTTTCTTTTGGGTAAACCTCCTCGATTTTTACCTTTCCATTTTGATAACTTCCTTTAACAGTTGTTTTAAAAGGAGCATGCAGTTTAAACTCAACATCCCAATTGTCAGGCCATGCCGGAAATAGATAAATAGCCTTTCCATTGGTCTGCATGAGCATTTCTTGAAGTCCAATCATGCCTGTTCCTCCCCAATTATGATCAGGTGTCCAATCATGTCCAGGTCCCCAAAAAGCGGGAAAACGGTGTGGGCCATCAGACAATTTTTTAATTGCGAAATCAGCCGCTTCCTCCGTTAAACCAAGCAGAGCCGTAAAGATATTACCTTGGTGCCAGCTAACATGCCCCTTATGCTGGTCATGGTAGACACTAATTCGCCATGTGTTAATGGCTGTTTGCAAATCAGGGCGCCCAAATCCATATAACCTGAAAGGAAAAAGAGGGTAAAGCTGCGGAATCTCAACATTTTGGACATGTGACCATGATTCGGCAGGAGCAATGGTTCGCTTACCATCTATTTTTTCAAATGAAAGCGGGGGTACACGATTTAGAATTCCAAGCCATTCTCTCTTTTTGGCTGCACTAGCCAACTCCTCTGGAAGATCAAGCATTTGCTGAAGGACCGCAATTAAGCCCGCAATAACATCTGTCGGGTTTTTTGCATTTTTAAAGGTTTCAACTGCTGTTGATGGGTAAATAACCAGATGCCCATTTTCATCTAGCCTATTGCCAGTCTGCTGATTAAGCCGATATTGATAATGCTCATCAAAAAATCGAATTGCACTTTCAATAAAAGGCATGTAACAAGTAATGTCCTCACCACAATATTGATAGTTTTGGAGAATCATGAGGGCAAAATCTAACTGGTGGACATATTCATACTTAACGTAATCATTATCTTCAACCCCTGGATCAAGTCCTTAACCGATTCCAGCCATATTCCCTGCTGGTTGGCAGTCCTGTATGATTTAACTGTTCTGTAAACGAACATCCCTCATGTCCCCAATAAACTCTCGTTCGCAATTCTGCCGTCTTAAGCGCGTTTAAGTAAAATTCAAATTGCGGCTTCATCATGTCAAAGTCACCTGATTTCAACATTAGTCAATACACTAACCGTTGATTTTGTGCTGTAAATGTACTGCCTCCCCACCTCCTAAAATCTGGTGTCTCAGAATTATAGTTTTCCTTAACGAACAGGAACAAATGTAAAAAGCCCTCCGTTAAACTTTGTTGGTTCTTTACCATTTGCATTGCAAGCTAGCATGAATCTGAATAATTGGTAGTTTCTTCCTATTTTCCAAACGGGGTCTTCAGGAATTTTTTCATTTGGCTTTATGAATATATAGCTTCTGTCCCAAAATTCCCTCCACCATTTTTGATGAAAAGCCCAAGTTTTATTCCGGTTGTTGTTTTGTTCAATCGCTTTTTGCAATTCACTTTTCCATACCTCAATATTAGGAGCATATGAGGTATGGAAATATCCATCAATTGTACATTTTTTTAGTGGTGAGTTGCTCCTCAATGACCACCCTTGATAAGGAATCCCCTGATAGGATCCTTTTATGATTTCATTTTGAGACATTTCACTGCATGAGAGAAAGCCTCCAAATACCAGTTTTTTTGTTGGATGATAGATTTCATCTCGATATTCATCTAAGCTTTGCAATTGAACCTCTTTATCAAACATGAGCTTGTTTGGGTCATTCTGGTGGTAAAATAAGACTCCACCCTCCTTAAATTCTACTTTATCCGGATATGTAAAAACTTCTCCTGGATAATCAATTAATGTAGAACATGGATCTCGATTAATGATAAGACGAGGGCCCGTTCTCCAAGTTTCAAAAATGGCTTCAACTGTTCGTTCAACTTCAGATTCAAGCTCAACATGGATAACCGGTTGATTGATTTCTACCCAAATCTTTATTTTCACAAATCTATTTTGCTCATCTTTTGCAGCAATATGGATAATCCCTTGAGAAAGGTTTAATTCTTGAATAAATTCAGAAGTTTGCTTAAATGGATTTGGGTTCATTCTAATTCTGCAGCGTCCTGCCTTTAACATTTGTCCGTTTTCATCGATTGTTCCGCTTCGTGAGATATAGAAGAGAAGCTCATGGTTCTCAACCCATACATTTAGACCAATATCTCCTCCTCCAACAGGCATTGATTCAGATGAGTCTATGCTTTCTTTGCACCATTTCACATTATAGGATTCCAACAATTTTTGCAGCATTTTTCATCTCCTTGTTTCTAAATAAGGAAGGAACCGATGAAGAATACCTCCATCGGCTTTTCTTTTATTGCTTATCAAACCCTAACAAAGCTCCTTTTATAAATCAGAGTTATCATAAGCTTCCTGCATAATCTCTAGATAACGTTTAAGGTTTAATTGTTCAAACCCTTGAACATACGATTCCCATTCCTTGTCTAAATCCTTTGAGCCTGTAATAAATTGCAGTGAATTTTGCTCAATATAGTCCTCAATATTCGTCCGAATCATCGCGGCTTCATCTGCAACTGCAGGGTCAATCCAGATTGCCCAATGCGGGAAAACCTCAGAAGGCTCTTTTCCTTCATATAAATGTGTTGCTTCCTGTAATCTGCGTTCATATCCTTCAGGTGAATAAATATCAGTGGCTTGGATCCATCCATCCCTGAATTCTCTTGGTTGATAATATTGCGCCATTGCTCCCCAACTATCGTTACGCGGTTCTTCGCCTTCTTTAGAAGGAATTTGCGCTAAAATAGCTTCTGCTTTTTCCTCAATGGCTACATCTCCTTCTTGAGGCTTTCTCCAGCTTACACCTTCTTCACCAAAGTGACTGCGAATCTGACCTTCTTGAGTAAACATATAGTCAACTAGCTTAATAGCAGCAATCTGTGCTTCTTCACTTGCATTATTTGTTAACACAAATGCTCCGCCAGGACTGCTTGGAAAATTGTATGTCGCATAACCAGTATTTGTCCCTTTAAGCGGTCCAGCAGCATCATAGTCTTTTTGATACTCAGCCTCAGAAACAAATACTCCCGGATGCATGGAGGTAGCTGCTCCTAAAATTTGCGCATCTGCATTATTTCCTGTTTTTTGGAGGGCCTCCGTATTTTGTGAAAAGGCACCTTTATCGATTAGCCCCTCCTCATATAACGATTTAATATAAGAAAGACCTTCCTTCCATTCCTCTTTATTCGCAGCAAGATCAACGTTTCCATTTTCCAAAAGCAAGCGTGATCTTGAATCATCATAAATGAAACCATTCATTAAATAAGGAATAACAGAAGATTCAACTAAGCCAGGAGAACCGCTCAACGGAACTTCATCTTGTTTACCGTTTCCGTTTGGGTCTTGAGTTTTAAAAGCTGTTAAAACATTTTTTAATTCTTCTGGTGTTGTTGGCATTTCTAACTTCAATTTTTCAAGCCAGTCTGTATTGATCCAAAGTTTATTTCCATACGAGCAATGGAAGCACTCATTTAATTGCGGCAATCCGTAAATATTCCCGTCCGGCGCGGTTGCCATTGCCTTATAATACGGATGATTCTCTAACACTTTCTTGATATTTGGAGCATGCTTATCAATCAAATCATTTAATGGAAGAACAACCCCCTGTTTTCCATAGCGCAGTAAGTCTGTTTGAGTAAACTGATCGACCCATGGAATAAGGAGAAAGAGATCCGGGTAATCTCCACTGGCAAGGGCAATATTTCTAACTTCACTTGCGGAAGTAGCATCAAACGTCGTTGTTTGCCATTGGAGATCTATATTAAACTTCTCTTCTGCAAGTTTGCTGAATGAATTCGTTTCTAGGTCCGTTTCAGCATTCTGCGGAGCAAAGACCTTTATTTTGACTGGACCATCTCCACTTCCCTCTTGTGACACGTCCGTTTTTTCATTGTTGCTGCACCCTGCTAAAGCAAGACTTAAAGTAAGTAAAAGTGATAAAAACAGCATGATTGTCTTTTTCATCGTAACCTTCCCCTTTTCGTTAAAATGAGAACATTATCAATCTAGGAAATAGATAAAGATAGATTTCAGTGTATTTACACCTGCATCACTCCCTTCAAAATCAGCGAAATATTTCCTTCTTATCCTTTAACCGAACCAATCATCATCCCTTTTACAAAGTGGCGCTGTACAAATGGATAAATCAGCATAACAGGTAAACTTGCCACAACGATTAAGGCATATTTCATTAGATCAGCCAGTTGCTGTCTTTCCATCATTTCCGATGCTTCCATTCCGGCGGTGCTTGTATTCAAAATAATAATATTTCTAAGGACCAATTGAAGCGGATGCAGGTCCGGGTTCTTTAAGTAAATTAAGGCGTCAAAATAAGCGTTCCACTGTCCTACTGCATACATTAAAACAAGAACTGCTATAATAGGCTTGGCCAATGGAAGCACAACAGACCAAAGAAAACGCAAATCACTGCAGCCATCCATTTCACTCGCCTCGACTAATTCATCTGGTATAGAGGTTTGAAAGAAGGTACGTGCGATAATAACCTGCCAAACGGCAATCGCATTAGGAATTAACAGAGCCCATCTCGTATCTACCATCCCTAAAGACTTCACAACTAAGTAAGTTGGGATCAAACCTCCATAAAACAACATCGTAAATACGATAAAAAACATTAAAAAATTTCGTCCAAAAAATGTTTTTCTAGATAGAGGATAGGCAATTAACACCGTTAACGTCACACTAATCAAGGTGCCGAAAAGAGTATAAATGAGTGAATTTGTATATCCTGTAATGATCTGTGAATTACTAAAAATAATTTCATAGCCTTTAAAGGACAGGTCGACTGGCCATAGCCATACTTTTCCCGATGAGACTGCCCCAGGACTGCTTATTGATGCACTGACAATATAGATAAGCGGATAAAGAACAACCACTAAAACGAGAGATAAAAAAAGGTAAACGCAAGTAAGAAAAAATCGATCAGTAAATGATTCTTTTATTTTGTTTTTTCGTCCAATCATTGTTTCATTCCCCCCTTATTACCATAAGCCGTTTTTAGAAATTTTCTTTGCAAGTGCATTTACAGTTACCAGTAAAACTAGATTTATGATTGAATTAAATAAGCCAACGGCAGTGGCAAAACTAAAGTTCGCATTCAACAAGCCTATTTTGTAAACATATGTGGCTATTACTTCAGATGTAGAAAGATTAAGCGGATTCTGCAATAAAAAGACTTTTTCAAAACCAAGCGCCATTATGTTGCCTACACTTAAAATGAGGATAATCGTTGCAACAGGCATGATACTCGGTATGTCGATATAAATAATTTTTTGAAGCCTTGTGGCCCCGTCAACCTTTGCTGCTTCATAATGAGACGGATCAACTCCTGATAGCGCTGCCAAATAAATAATTGCAGAATACCCTGCATGCTGCCACACATCTGACCATACATAAATGTCCCTAAACATTTCCGGCATACCAAGAAAGTTAATTGATTCAAGTTCAAAATGACTCAAAAGTTGATTAACGATTCCTAGTCTTGGAGAAAACATTAATGTTAACATTGAAACGATGATAACAGTTGAAATAAAATAGGGCGCATACGTCACCATCTGGACTGTCTTTTTAAATATGCCATTACGAATTTCATTTAAACAAAGTGCCAATAGAATTGGTATAGGGAAACCAACGGCTAAAGCATACAAACTTAGGAAGAATGTATTCTTTATAAGCACCCAAAACTGCGGATTATGAAAAAAGAGCTCAAAATGTTTTAATCCAACCCACTCGCTTCCCCAGATTCCTTTAACAACACTATAATCTTTAAAGGCAATAACGGAATTGACCATCGGTATATACTTAAAAATAATGAAATATAAAACCGGCGGGATGACCAGAAGATAAAATTGCCAGTGTCTTCTAAAGGATTTTTTTGCCTCGCCCAAGATGGTTGGCTTTACTTTTTGGGTACTTGAAGCTGGTAAAGCCCTATTTGATATCTCGACTTTCAACTTAATCACTCCTATCCTCATTTTTGTAAACGCTGTCATCATTTCGGCTGCTAAACTGGTTTGAATGTAACATGAATTACTGCTCCTTCATAGGTACAATTGATTTTGTCAGGGACAATTAAGAAATAAATGAATAACATACTAAGGACAATCGTTATGAGAATAAAGAGGATTCGTCTTTGGGAGGCTGACAAAGAAAATGAGGAAAAATGTTTAAAAGGTACAATTGATTTTAGAAGGTACAATTAAATTTTCATGTTAATTTTCCTGATAAAATGGAAAATACACAAAAAAACAAATAGAATAAACTCTATTTGTTTTAAAATGAAATTTATGAACTTGCTTGCTTCTTACTTTTACTATTTATTGTTCCATCGTTATAACTGATTGTTTGCCTATAGACTTTTGGAGTAACATGTAAAACCCTTTTAAAAGCCCTGCGAAATGAATGAGCAGAATTATAGCCGACATGAATCGAAATTTCCTCAATTGTCTGATCGGTCGTTACTAATAGCTCTGAAGCTTTATTTATCCGGATTTTTTCAATATAATCTGAAACAAATTCTCCTAATTGCTCTTTAAAAAGCTGTGAAACAAACTTTTCAGGAAGACCTATTTTTTCAGAAATCCGATACAAAGATAGGTCTGGATCGCTATAGTTATCTTCCAAAAACTTCATAATTAATTTTATTGCATGATCATTCGTTTCTCTTTTCTTTTTATTAACTAGGTTGCAAAATTCTTCAGTTAAATTCTCAAAATCTTTCCATACTTGTTTAATTTCCTGCTTCAGTTGAACTTGTAAAACTTTTTTTATCAAATCCTTTGATTGATCAGAACCCTGATACATATTTGAGTCAAACGTTTTAATTAGTGTAGATTTAATCTCTTCAAGAAGCTGTTCTGCAATCTTAGGCGATAAATCCCTTTCGCAAAAATTTTCCCGGAAAACTTGTTCCAATATTTGATTTACTTCATGTGACTCTCCGGTTTTAATTGCATTCACAAGCCGAAGTTCCAGATCAATAGGATAATAGAAGATCGAATTTTCCTTTTCCATATCTTTGTACCATAACATTTTGCTTCCATCCATCAATGTGAAGGTATAATCCAAAGCCTCTTTTGCTTCATGATAGGAACGGCTAATGTCAAGATAATTCCTAAAGGATCTGCCAATAACAGCTGATATCGAAATGCGATAAGCCCTCTCCATCGATAAAGAAAGAGTATGAATGATGCGTTTTATTTCATTTGCTGCATCCTTCTCTTTTTCTCTATTAAATGAAAAAATAACAATTACCTTATCCGAATGTAAATCAGTCAAAACGATTGTCGGTTCTAATTCTGTAAGGGTCCGTTTAATAATAAGACGTGCAGCACCCAACTCATCATGAATCTCTTTATTTTCCATATGGCCATAACCATTTATTTTCAGGATACCGACATATCCAACATCACCTTGAAAGTATACTTCTAATTGTTCTGTACGATCCTTTATTCCTTGTTGGGTAGGAAATTCTCCATTTAATAAACTCTTTATAAACGAATCCTTTACGATTTGCTTCTGACTCGTTAATTCACTTTTAAGCGATTTATTATTTGATATAAGATTGGATATATTTCCATGTATAAAATCATATTCGTTTTTATGCTTTGAAACATCTGAACCAATATGCTCTCTTACTACATCCATCAATTTATGGATTGGGGTGCTGTTCCGATATGCTAAAAACAAACAAAGCAACATACCGATTAATAATGTGCTCCCTGTGACCATCCATGTCATATGTTTAATAATTTCTGCTTTTTCCATTAAACCTTGCTTAGGTATTCCGGCAACATACTGCCAGCCGTTAAAATCTGATTCTGCTGATATTAACATTGTTCCATTTTCTAGATACTGATTTGTTGAGCCTGCTTGCTTTTTTAACTTTTCGACGATCTTCTTCGTTTGAGATTCATCAATTCCTACCATTGTTAGTGGATTCCCCTCATTGTCCGCAATAAAGGCCCAGCCTCCATATTGTTTTGATAATCCTTCTAACAGAGAGCCAATTTTTCGGTGATCTATCGTAATAACAGATGTACCTAATGGTTTATTAAAGCTATTTATAGGCAGTGACTGTACATAGGTGATAACAGAAAGATCCTTTTTATTACTCGTATAGGAACGAACGGGTATAATCTTCCCCTGATGATTCCCTTCCAAAATTGTTTTTTTCCATTGATCGAAGGAAAGGTCATTGTAATGATAAAGTTCATAGAAATGATCGACTCTGAAAAAGACGGAACCATTAGATAAAATAACATTATAATTTTTCAAATAAATATAGGAGTCCGTTAAAAAATCGTTCGTATGAGCATAGGATGAAATATAACGTGACGTTTCTCGCAAACTATATAAATCAATTGGGCCAGATTCTGCTGTTGCACTTAAATGCTCATTAAAATCTTCTACTGATTGAAGCTGCCTGGTAAATCTCTCCACTTCCATCATCCGATTTTCTAAAATCTCCTTACTCTTTTTCAAAATCAACATGCTTGATTCGATGGAACTTGACTTTGCAACATTGATTGACACTTGGTAAGATACAAATCCAGTAATAAGTGGAAATAAAAGAATGATAACATATGAAAGCAAGAACTTCCTGAATGTTTTTGTTAATTTCTTCTTTAGCATGTAGTGATTCCCTCCAATCCATTAAAGTCAGCATTTAAGATAGCGCTTTCATTTCATTTAATGTTCTTCATAAAACCTCTATTCTTTGCTAAATAAACCCACTCCTAATAGTATTTTCTATAAAATTGGAGCATTTCCCTTTTAAACTATATATTCTGATTGGAAGAATCGTTTTTTCTGTAAAAGAAGTAGTATCATGGGGTGGTTTAATACAGGAATATCACCTGTTGAAAATCATATGATATCTATGCAGATTTGAAAGAATAACTACATTGATAGTTTTAAAGTTTTTGCATGATAAAAACCATCAGTTCCATTTTGAGATGGTTTCCATATAAATTGATCCTATTTTCACTAAAATTTATCACAACTGTTTTGATATAAAAATGACTTATTCTGATATTTTTATACCTTTTCATGTTATTAGTCATGTATAATCAAACTAAAAAGGACCCTATTAAATGAAACCTTTGCGTAAGCAATTTAATGATCAATCTCATTTTCCTTTTTCTATCGTCTATAAGGATACGAAAAATCCTCAGAATGAACTTCCCGACCATTTGCATGATTGGCATGAAATTGTCTATGTTTACAGCGGGAAAGGGATTTTTTTTATCGATCAGTCGTTTCATGAGATGCAAGCTGGAAACATCTTTATCATTCCGGGTAATACGATTCATCGTGCATTTCCTGACAAAGAAAACCCTATTACCTCAACAGCCATTTTTTTCAGTCCGTTATTAATCCATACTCCATTGCTTGAACATTCTTTTACCTATTTGATGCTGGCAGATCTATGTAAGAAACATAAATCATATAAATTCACATTAGATCATAATGTTTTAAAAGAGATCGAAGCTTACATAGACAAAATGAAGGATGAAGTTAGTCAAGCAAACCATGATAGCCAAGAACTGATCATTCATTGGCTTCATATTATTTTGGTATACTTAAATCGAAATTGTTTAATCGACAGGGAGACTGAAAAGAACCCACAATTTGAACCAGAGTGGGTTCGAGCTGCACTCCAATACATCGATCAACATCTCGATACGAAACTAGAGTTAGATTTTTTAGCAAAATATGCTGCAGTTTCACCTTCACACTTTAGCCGTGTATTTAAGCAGTTAATAGGAATCAGTGTAACCGACTATATCACGACAAAACGGATCATCAAGGTGAAGGAATTGCTTTGGAATACAAAGGATAAGGTGAATATACTTGCAGAACAATGCGGCTTTCAAAGTATGCCTTATTTTTATCGGACATTTAAGAAGCATACGGGGATGACACCGAAGGAATATCGGAAAAAGGCAGTAACACTCTGACAAATTTTTATGAAATGAATGCGAAAAGGAAACAACCCTTATGCGAGTTTATATGCTAAGGGTTGTTTCCTTTTTCACTTATTTTACCTGTACTTGTTGCTCTGTGATAAATACTGCTTGCTCTTGCGCCCTCAAGCATAATTCTGCTGCTTTAAAGGCATGAGCCTGAGTCATTGCATTTTCTGTTCGATTTATGCAATCCAGGATTAACTGGCCAAAGAACGGATACCCAACCTGGCCGGAAACAGTGAAATGCTGCTCTCCGTCTTTATTCACTAAATAGACATGATTTCCCTTTTTGTCTCTGGCAAGATCCACGTATTTACGGATTTCAATGGTACCTTCTGTTCCAATAATAAAAGTTCTTCCGTCACCCCATGTACTTAATCCATCAGGTGTAAACCAATCTACGCGGAAGTAATTTGTTGCGCCATTATCTCCAACCAAGGTGGCATCTCCAAAATCATCTAACTCAGGGTATTCTGGATTATGATAGTTTCCAATTTTACTATGCAAAACTTTTGCATCCTTACAGCCGGCATAGAATAAAAATTGCTCAATTTGATGGCTGCCAATATCACATAAAATTCCGCCGTATTGCTCTTTCTTAAAAAACCAGTCCGGGCGGCTTGGAGCATTAAGACGATGAGGTCCAAAGCCGGTAACTTGAATCACACGGCCGATTGCTCCCTTCTCGATTAATTCACCAGCATAAACAGCTCCTTCCACATGGAGTCGCTCACTATAATAAACCATGTACTTTTGGCCAGTTTGCTCTGCTACTCTTTTTGTTTCTTCAAGCTGTTCAAGAGTTGTAAAAGGAGTTTTATCTGTAAAATAATCTTTTCCCGCTCGCATCACCTGATTACCAAGCTCACTCCGTTTTGAAGGAATCGCTGCAGCAGCGACAAGCCTGATTGAATCATCGGATAATATTTGCTCTAATGACTCTGCTGGCATGACATCAGGAAAAGCCTTGACAAACCCAGCTACTTTTTGAGGGTCGGGGTCATACACCCATTTCAATGTTGCCCCTGCTTCAATTAACCCGTTGCACATGCCAAAAATATGCCCATGGTCAAGAGCAGCTGCAGCAAATTGAAACTCTCCTTTTTCAACTACAGGATTTGGTTTCCCTTTTGGTGCATAGTTCATTCCATCCTTCGTCATTGTTTAATCTCCTCTCCTTAATGCGTTCCTGACACATCTAAATTCACTTTTTCTACGTTCTTTTTTTGAAAAGATGAATTCTTAATTTTTTCTTGCAGCATTTCATAATAAAGATCTGGATCAACCGGTAATTCTACCGGCTGGTTAAGCCAAGAGGATAAATAAATTGCATTAGAGATTTGAACTCCCTTGATACCCTCTTCACCAGGAGCCAGCAGTGGTGTACCATTTGTAATTGAATCAATCCAATTTTGAATAATCCCTTGATGTCCTGCGCTTTTTCCATTAATAGGAATATCGATCGTCCAGCATTCAGGATTTCCAAAACCACCTTTATATGTTGCGTTAAATTCCCGTTCAGATTGAGTTAGGCGGTAAAAGGTAAGCTTATTGTTTTCCACAACCATCTTCCCGCGGTCACCAGCAATTTCAAAACGGTTTGTTCCAGGTGCCTCACCAGTAGAGGTAATGAATACTCCTGTCGCCCCGTTTTCATATTCTACATATGCTGTGATATCGTCCTCAACCTCTATATCATGGTATTTTCCATAGTTACAAAAAGAATGAACTTTCTTTGGCATAAGCCCTGTAGTCCACTGCCATAGGTCTAATTGGTGTGGGGCCTGATTTAATAAAACACCCCCGCCTTCACCTTGCCAGGTTGCCCGCCATTCACTTGAATCATAATAACTTTGCGAGCGATACCAATCGGTAATGATCCAATTCGTACGTTTAATCTCACCGAGTTCACCAGCTTGAATCAGCTCGCGCAATTTTTGATAAATCGGATTTGTCCGTTGGTTATACATTATGGAAAAGACTTTGCCGCTTTCTTCAGCAGCTTTATTCATTTCAGCGACATTTTTCGTATAGACACCTGCCGGTTTTTCAATAAGAACATGCATACCCTTTGAAAATGCCTTCATAGCAAGCTTCGGATGATCATAATGCGGAGTAGAAATCAGGATTGCATCAATTCCAGATTCATTTAAAAAGGCATCTTCATCTCGAAAAATCTGCACATCGCTTTGTGAATCGCTTACTAATGATTCGAGTTGATCTTGAAATGGGTCACATATTGCCGTTAGAATAGCTCCGTTTATTTTTCCTTTACTTAAAAGCTTTACATGCGATCTGCCCATATTTCCAATACCAATAACGCCAACTTTAATTAAATTCATCTGCCTCACCTCATCATCTAAATTTATTTGCTCTCATAAGAAACCCTACAGTCTAGAATTCTCTTTTTCCTTTACTTGATCTGCAAATTTCTTTAAGTTTCGCAGACTTGTTTCTAGGCATTCTAATGGCGGGTGTTCACAAACATCCTGTTCAACTGCATACCATTCAATACCATTTGCTTCACCCCATTGTAAAATAGGAATAAAATCTATAACACCTGTTCCTACTTCTGCAAAGGTTTGCCGCTGATCATTTGTCATATCCTTTAAGTGGATGATCGGCATCCGGTTTGCATAAGGAGCTATATATTCAAGCGGATCTCGGCCGGCCTTTTTCAGCCAATATACATCTATTTCTGCTAGAATCCTATTATCATCTGATGGATCTAGCAAATAACGGAGGGCATCCTGTCCATCTATTTGGGTATCAAATTCAAATGCGTGGTTATGATAGGAAATTCGATATTCAGGTGCTTCGTTTGCAATCTGGTTCAGGATCCTTTTTATTTCTTTGTACCCTTCTGGAGTTTTCAAATCAGCTGGAACCGATGGAAGAATAATATCTTTTGTTCCATATAATTCTGCTTCTTTTAATACACCATTTAGGTCATTTTTTAAACGGTCTAGAGATATATGCATTCCAACTGCATGTAAGTTATTTTCTGTTAACGCCTGTGCCACTTCGTTTTGATCATAACCTTGAGGCAAAGCGGAAATTTGCACACCTGCCCAGCCCATATCTTTAAGCGTCTTAAATAGCGGGCGGATACCTTCCTTTAATTCCTCTCGCAATGTAAAAAGTTGTGCTGCAAATTTTTGCTCCACTTTAAACACTTCCTTTATCTATTTTTTAGACGGATTTGGCGGTATTCTTTTGCCGTTACCCCTGTTTTTTCTCGAAAGTATCGACTAAAATGTGTAGCGCTTTCAAATCCGGATTCAAAAGAAACATCCTTTAATGGTTTAAGCGGTTCCATTTCGAGTAAGTATTTTGCCTGTGTTAGACGGCATTCCATTACATATTCCATAACCGTATAGCCTGTCATTGTCTTAAACACTTGAGCAACATAAGATCTGCTTACATTCAGATTGTCTGCGATACTCTGCAAAGTCAATTTGTTCATAAAATGATTTTGGATATAATCTGCAATGTTTTCAGCATGCACGGCTTTATCTTCTTTTTCATGAGGGATTTCAATTGAATTCATCCTTCCAAGCTTATGAACACTAATTAAAGCCTGCAGCAGCAATACCTTCATTTCTGTCTCCGCTTGGATATCTGGGAATTCAGCCGTTCGATGTAACTCAGCAAGGCGGCAAAACACTTTCTCAAGTTCTTTTGATTCTTCATTTTCATTTGTTCTTATTAAACAATTGTGTAATGTTTGAAAGGTTTCAAGTAAATACATTCCGCCCATTTCTATCAAAACACCTTTGATCCAATGAGGGGAAAATTGAATCACACTTCGCACATATTCACTCGTGGGACTAACATTTGGTTTATGTAAGGTCAGGCCATCCATGACCAAAATATCCCCGGGCTCTAGATCATAAATTTGATTGTGAATTAAATATCTGCAATCCCCTGCATGGAAAAAATAGATTTCATAATCCTGATGTGAATGATAATGGAACGGACCATTCCACTTATTTCGATAACTAGCTGTCACCATTTCACTCAATTCATTCAAACCTCCAATGAATCTAATATTATTATAGTGAAAACCATTAGTATATTCATGGTCTCAGATTATCTAGTTTTCTTTTAAAATTATCTGAGCGTCTTTTGATTTTTTGAATAAGTATTCTTTAGCTTTTTAGTTCAATGTATACGTCTTTTCTTCCTTTTATTTAACTATAAGCAGCGGACGCACATCACTCAACCTAAGGCAAATAAAATGAAATGTATAAGACAGAAAACTTAGCATAAAAAGGTAAACTTTCTTTAACAAAAAACTTGGCCGTCTCTATGACTAACCAAGTTTCTGCTGCAAGTTTTCAATTATTCAATCGCTTCCTTTTTGGATCCTTGGATTTTCGAAACCTTTTGATAATAACCTGCGAAGGAGACAAAGGCTATTAGTGAACCCATAAAAAACGGTATAAGGAAGGTAAACATTGTTAAGCTGACATATATGATGATTCCGTTAAGCACAACCACCAATATATTATTAAAAGGATAAAGTAAGGTTAAGAAAAATGAATTTTTAAGATTCTGAAAAAACTTCAAATCTGCGTGAACCGTATTTGCAAAAAAAGTAAGCGCAAACAAAAACAAAAAGAAAAATCCTACTAAAAAGATAGAGCTTAAAATAACATTAACTTTAGAGAAGAAATAGAAGTCAACTCCCCAGATAACCCAAATGAGAGAGAAAATAAGACCTCCAGACATACTTCTTACATAGTTTTCCTTATAATATGCCCAATACGATTTAAATAATGGGACATCATGCTCACCCATCACCCACTTTCTCACAACCCCAAACATTGCTGTTGTTGCTGGAAAAAAGAAAAAAGGAGCCAAGACGACGATGGTTGCTAATAGCATAAATAAAACGGATGAGTTACTTGCATAAAGTAAAGAAAGAGCCAAATAACAGATTGGCAGATTAAATCCTATCCATAGTAAATTTATCACGGACAATCGCATAACCCATTCAAATATTCGATTTAGTCCACCCATAAGATCCGTCATTACAATACATCCCGCTTTCTGAATATTCTTTCGTCTATTATAGCATTAATTTTCATTGTATTATATCTAAATAATGACTTTTCTTACATTAATATTCTATTAAACTTGCTTGCTGCTTAACAAACAGTTGCTCGCTTTTAAATTTTTCCTAAATCCTTCTCAGCGCATAGCCATCTGCAGGTTCTCATATGTTACATTGTTTCTGCAGAAGTCACATTTAAGAATCTATTTAACAAGTGGACAAATCTATAAAAAGTGTTGCATCGCTTCCATAAAAAAATAGTGCCCTTACCCTTTACTTCCCAGAATAAGCAGCACTATCTATTAAAGTTTATTATTTTAATTCATCCATCTTAACAGCATCCATATCTGTGAACGTATAATTTTCCCCAGCCATTGCCCAGATGAATGTGTAGTTGCTTGTGCCCACACCAGAATGGATTGACCATGGCGGAGAAAGAACAGCTTGTTCATTTTTCACAACAAGGTGTCTTGTTTCTTTTGGCTCACCCATAAAGTGGAATACGCGGGAATCTTGATCCATATCGAAATAGAGGTAAACTTCCATACGGCGGTCATGAAGATGTGCCGGCATTGTGTTCCACATGTTGTTTGGTTCTAAAAGAGTCATACCCATCATTAATTGACAGCTCTGAATGCCATCAGCATGGATGTACTTGTAAATAGTACGTTTATTTGACTCACTGTCAGAGCCTAAATGATTTGGCTCAGCATCTTCGATCGGCGCTTTTTTTGTAGGATATTGTTTATGAGCCGGTGTTGAAACGATATAAAATTTAGCTGGATCAGATGCATTGCTGCTTTCAAATAAAACTTCTTTATTGCCTAGTCCAACATAAAGACAATCTCTTTTATTTAATGTATATGCCTGACCATCTACTAATACGGTTCCTTCTGCCCCAATATTAATGATGCCTACCTCGCGTCTTTCTAAGAAATAATCAGTTTTTAATGTTTCTTGATCTTCAAGCTTAAGCGCTTGCGAAGTTGGGATTGCACCCCCCGTTACCACACGATCGTAGTGTGAATAAACCAGGTTAATTTCCCCTTGTACGAAAAGTGAATCGATTAAAAAGTCACTTCTTAATCTTTCTGTTGTATACGATTTAAAATCTGCCGGATTTGTAGCATGTCTAATTTCCATTATTTATTTCCCCTTTCGAAATTAAAAATTTTAAAAGCATTCATTTGAGCTTTGACACCAAGATTTGAAAGAATAGCCTCGGCAAGGAACCTATTCAATTATGTTCCGCCCTATGCTTATAAGAGCTGATCAAGACGCTTGCGCTTTCGTTAAGAGCTCATCCATCCTCCATCAACACATAAAATATGACCATTCACATAGCTGGAAGCATCAGAGGCTAAGAAGACTACTGCACCTTTTAAATCGTCTGGGGTGCCCCAACGTCCTTGCGGAATTCTTGATGTAATGTATTCATTTCGTTCAGTATTCGCGCGAAGCTGTGCTGTATTGTCAGTTTCCATATACCCTGGCGCAATCGCGTTTACGTTAACACCTCTGCTTGACCATTCATTTGCAAGTGATTTTGTTAAGCCGGCAACAGCATGTTTGCTTGCTGTGTATGCTGGTACTCGTAACCCGCCTTGGAAGGAAAGCATGGAAGCAACATTGATGATTCTGCCTGAACGATTTTCCAGCATATGTCTTCCAACTTCTCTGCATAATTGGAAAACAGCATGCTGATTCACCTTAATCACTTCGAACCAATCATCATCCGTGAAGTTCTCTGCTTCTGCTCGCCGTATGATTCCTGCATTGTTTACTAAAATATCAATCTTGTTTGTAAAAGATAAAGCTTCAGAGACTAATTTTTCTGCGGCCTGATCTTGTGAAAGATCAATTTTAACTTCGTAGAATGTGCCGCCAATTTCTTCGATTTTTTTACGAGTTCCCGACATATCACTCATCCCGGCACCAATAACAGCTGCCCCTGCTTCAGCAAGTCCGACCGCCATTCCTTGGCCCAATCCGCGGCTGGCGCCAGTTATTAAGGCTACTTTGCCTTGTAATGAAAAAAGAGATTCCATTTCCTAGCCTCCTCTAAATAAGTGCGTAATTGTTCAATTTCGTTCGTTGTGGTTTGATTATAACACAAATAAAAAAGATGACAACGGTTAATTGTTCGTTTGTCATCTTTTTTTGGTTTTTTATTAAATTTCAGCCATCTGTAATGTAATATTTTGGGTTCCAAGCATTTCCTTTACTTTATCATCCAATCTTGAATCCGTTACAATTTCATTCACTTCTTCCAAAGAAGCAAATTGAATAAGTGCTACCTTTTCAAATTTTGTCGAATCTGCAAGCAATGTTACATGGTCCGCACATTTTATGATTTGCTTCTTCCAATCAGCATGGATGCTGTTTATGACAGTCAAGCCATGTTCCAGAGAAACACCTGTTGTACCAAAGAACAATCTGTTTACCCTGATTCTTTCCAGCATCTCTGTTGCTTGAGCCCCGATTAAAGAGGATGAATAATTAATCCTTGTGCCGCCCAAGACAATCAACTGAACATTATTTTTATCCAATAAAACATTGGCTATTTTTAAATCATTTGTAATAACCGTTATTGGGAAATCCCCAAGTAATTCAGCAACTGCAAGTGTCGTGCTTCCGCCATCCATTAGAATCGTCTCATTAGGCTTAATTAGCTTAACTGCCTCTTTCGCAATCGCAAGCTTTACCTCACTATGACGAGATTGCCTCTCAGCAATTGGGAGCATTCTTCCTTCTTCTTCAACAATGACTGCTCCTCCATGAATTCTCTTTAAGAGACCTCTTTGCTCCAAAAGCTCCAGATCTCCTCTAACCGTTTTTTCTGTCACTTCTAATAACTTGCTAAGTTCCGAAACCTTAACAATTTTACTTTTATCTAATTGTTCGATTATTCGTTCATGCCGTTCCACTGAAAGCATTGGTAATCCCCCGTAAAAAAACTATTTAGTTTTTATTATAGAACAATTTCGAACAAAAACAAACGTTTATTTTTCGGGAAATGAACGAACAGATAATTAATCGGACAAATTTCCAAAATAATGCAGTTTTTTCGGTAAACAGACTAGTAAAAAGAGACTGCTTATTAAAGATAACTAAAATTCAAACATTACTTTTACCAAAAGTGTACTGAACTTCCCCTTAATTTTGAAATCCCTTCTACAAAATAGTAATCGCCGTAGATCAGAGGGGTATTAATGTGAGTACCCCCCGGGAAGTTTGATGTTCCTTTTGTAATGAGTCCCTCTTCATTTGAATCCCACGCACCATAATGAACATCTAATGAATGCAAAATACGTTCTGCCGCATTACGATACAAATTAGCTTCTGTTTCAGAGACCACCTTTGAAAGTTCAATTAAGCCACAGGCAGCACATGCTCCTGCAGAACTGTCTCTTGGCGCATTTTCATTAAGAGGTGCTCGAAAATCCCAATAAGGTACAAAGTCTTCAGGGAGATTGGCTATGAAAAAATGCGCTGCTTGTTTTGCCCCATTTAAATACCGTTTTTCTCTTGTATGCAAATATGAGTTTACTAGACCATAAATGGTCCATGCACTTCCTCTTGACCATGCCGAATCTTCAGAATAACCCTGTCCACTGCGAGCACCAATTCTTTCCCCTGTTTCCGGGTCAAAACATAGTATATGATAACTAGATCCATCTGGACGCAGGAAATGCGTAAGCACTGTATCGGCATGTGCCATTGCTATATGTTTAAAGCGAGGATCATTCGTTGTTTCCGATGCCCAATACAAAAGGGATAGATTCATCATTGTATCAATGATTGACCATCCTGAACGGTTGCCGTTCTGCTTATCATCATGCCATGCACGAATATATCTTCCTTTAAGATTGAAGCGGCTGGCAAGCTGACTAGCAGCCATAAATCCCCTATGCCGTGATTCATTGCTTCCCGTGATTTGATAGTTTGCGACAGCTGACAAGCCCCATATAAAACCAGAATCATGATGTACAGACAGGTCATAAAGAGATTCATCAAGCCTTAATTCACATTCTTCAGCAATCCTCTGAAGCTCTGTATCTCCATTGTCTGCTACAATCTGCCATAATATCCCCGGCCAAAAACCAGCTGTCCACCATGAGGAACGCATCGAATCATATACTCCATCAACAGATGCATGAGGAAAGCTTGTTCCTATACGTCTGCTACTTTCTTTTACCTTATGATAAATTCTCTCCCAAGTATCATTTGACCATTGTTCTCCACTATTCATAAAGCTCCCCCTATGTTATAAATTCTAAACGTTAAATTGGCTTCATCTTTTATAGTCTTTTAGATTCTTATTATCACAGCGACACTTTCTTCATTGATTGGAAACCACGTATAGGTTATATACCTTTCCTTTAACTGTATAAAATTCAAGAGTTGAATTCTGCCAACTCCCTGATACAAACTCGTTTTCACACATAATAGAAAAAGGAATATCAGTACGTATCCGACAGGTACCACTTTTATAAACTCTCATTTTTGCCGAATGCAATGCTCCTTCTTTCCAAAAAATATCAAATTCATAACCTCCTCGTGCCCGCAGTCCTAGGATTTCCCCTTCTTTCCAAGCCTGAGGAAGTGCAGGAAGTAAAACAATTTCTCCAGCATGTGACTGCAAAAGCATTTCTGCAATTCCAGCGGTTGCTCCAAAATTACCGTCAATTTGGAATGGCGGATGGGCATCAAACAAGTTTGTATAAACGGAGCTGGTTAATAGCAATCTAATGTTCTCATAGGCAACATCTCCCTCTCTTAACCGGGCCCAGAAATTAATCATCCAGGCTCTGCTCCAACCGGTATGGCCTCCTCCATTGATAAGCCTTCTCTTCAAAGTTCTCTTAGCTGCCTTGGCTAATTCTGGTGTATGAACCGGATGGATCATTTCCCCGGGATGCAATGCAAACAAATGAGAAATATGGCGATGTCCGGGATCTTTTTCATCATAATCCTCAACCCACTCCAAAATCTGTCCAAACTTTCCAATATTTATCTTAGGCAATCGCTCTTTAATTTCCTCGATCTTTGAACAAAACTCCTGATCAATCTTTAACCTTCTACCGGCTTCAAGGACAGCTGTAAACAAAAAATGCAGGATTTGGCTGTCCATTGCCGGACCCATACAAAGATTACCCGATATACCATCAATACGGATAAATGTGTTTTCTGGAGAGATGGACGGTCCAGTCAATAACAATCCATTCTTATCTTCTACAAGATAATCAAGGAAAAATTCCGCCGCTTCCTTCATTACTGGAAAGGCTCGATCCCTAAGAAAGACTTCGTCCATTCCGAATCGGTAGTGTTCCCATAGATGCAAAGACAGCCATGCCGCCCCCATCGGCCATATTGAGGCACTTAGAGGAATCCCTTCAATATGTGTTTCTCCCCAGATATTTGTATTGTGATGAGCGACAAACCCTTTACACCCATAAACCTCCTTGGCTGTTATCCTGCCTCTTTCCCTCATTCGTTCGATCAGATCAAACAACGGTTCATGACACTCTAACAGATTGCATACTTCAGCAGGCCAATAGTTCATCTGTATATTGATATTGATTGTATATTTAGACTCCCATGGTGGAGTATATTTATCATTCCAAATTCCTTGTAAATTTGCCGCCAGACTTTCCGGTCTTGAGCAAGAGATGAGAAGGTACCTTCCGTATTGGAAAAATAAGGAGACCAAACCCAAATCTTCCTTTCCTTTCTGATGACGCTTTAACCGCTGATCAGTTGGGAGCAGATTACACTCTTCTTCAATTTCCGTTTCCGAGAGCCGCAAGGAAACACGGTGAAATTTTTCCTGATATTCAGCAATGTGTGCATCTTTTAATTCTGAGTAAGATTTGCATGCAGCGGTCTCGATCCGCTGCATGCAAACTTGTTCGGGAACTTCATATCGATACGTCGTTGCTGCAGAAAGGAATAAGGTTACGGCGCTGGCATTCTCGATGGATATGAAATCTCCAAGTGTATTGACACTCCCGCCCTCATTTACTGCTTTTACTACAGTTCGAAATTCTACGCCATCACGCCCACAGTCCCCACACATCATGATTGTATCGGAGGAAATTGCCCTGCTGCCTCCGTCAAACGGACGGCGCATGAAATGGACGCCAAATGTCAAACCATTTGGCTTTTCACTCTCCAACCGAACAACCAATACTTGATCAACAGCACTGCTGAAATATTCACGGTAAAAGCTTGCTCCGTTTAAGTTATAGCTAACGCTTGCAATTGCCGTTTCCAAGTCCAAGCTCATTTGGTACCCTTGAACACAACCTTTCTCTTCGAGGAACCATAAATACATTTCCCCCAGAGGCTGATACGGGTTTAAGTATCTTGGCTGTGAGAGCATAGTCATTCTCGCAAGATGTTCAGCCTCTCTTTGTTTACCTTCGAATAATAATTGGCGAATTTGCGGCAAATATTTTCTGGAATTGACATTATTGGCCTTCTTCGGCCCTCCATACCAGACAGAGTCCTCATTTAACTGAATTTTATCTTGGTGGACCCCGCCAAAGACCATTCCTCCTAATCGGCCGTTACCGATCGGTAGTGCTTCCTCCCACTTTTTTGCAGGTTGCTTATACCAAATTAGATTGCTAGTCTTTATTTTTCCCACTCCCTGCTTTTTTCAGCTATTAATCTATCCTTAAGTGAAATTAAGAGCATCACCCTTTTAATTAATGGGTACCATGGACGTTAAGCGTAATATTTTCAATTTGCTTCTTCGAATGGGCAGATTCTTTTATTTTCTCTTGGAGTTTCGTATAATATAGGTCTTCATTAATAGGGAGCTCCACCCAATTATCTGTCCAAGCAGATAGATGCATAGCATTTGATATTTCTAACCCTTTTATCCCTTCTTCACCTGGTGCTAAAAGTTTTGTGCCGTTCTTAATAGCATTGACCCAATCGATGGTGATTCCTTTATGTTCAGTTGACGCCCCTTTTATAGGGATATCAATTTTCCAGCATTCTGGTTGGCCAAAGCCGCCTTTATATTCCTTGTTAAATTGTCTTTCCGATTGTTTTAATCTCCAAAACGTTAATTTTCCATCTTCAACAACTACTTTTCCCCGATCTGCTGAAATTTCATAACGATTCGTTCCCGGGGCATCCCCTGTAGAGGTAATGAAAACTCCAGTTGCACCATTTTCATATTCGACATATGCAGTTACATCATCCTCTACTTCAATATCATGAAATTTACCGAATCCACAGAAGGCACGTACTCGTTTTGGCATCATTCCACATGTCCATTGCCACAAATCAAGCTGGTGCGGATCTTGATTTAAGAGAACACCGCCACCTTCTCCAGCCCAGGTTGCCCTCCAACCGCCAGAATCATAATAACTTTGCGAACGGTACCAATTTGTAATAATCCAATTTGTCCGTTTGATTTCTCCTAATTCCCCTGTCTGAACAAGTTCTCTTAATTTTTGATAGACGGGGTTTGTCCTTTGGTTATACATAATCCCAAATACCTTATCAGACTTTTTCGCTGCTAAGTTCATTTGGCGTACGGTTTTTGTGTACACACCCGCAGGCTTTTCACACAAAACATGTAATCCTTTTTTAAACGACTTAATTGCTAATGTCGGATGATCATAGTGAGGAGTTGCAATAATTACAGCATCTATTTCGCTTTGAGCCAAAAATTGATCTGGGTCATCGAATACTTGAATATCCTCTCCCAATGTTGTTTTCGCCCATTGTAACCTCTCATGATTTAGATCGCAGACTGCAGCTAAGTTTGCACCAGGAACTTCTCCATTGTTCAAATATACAGCGTGTGCACTTCCCATATTTCCAATTCCAATAATGCCAATTTTGATGTTTTCCATCCTATCATCCCCTTTATTTCGTGCTTGTTTGAAGCTGATTAGACATTTCTTTAAGGTTGTCTAAGCTTTTTTGCAGACTATCCATCGGATTTCCAGGGCATTTATCTTGTTCAACTGCATACCATTGGACACCTGAGCTTTCACACCATTTTAAAATTGGGAGAAAATCAATTTTGCCTGTGCCAACTTCTGCAAATGTTTCATGGTCATCCTTTGTCATATCTTTTAGGTGGATGATTGGCATCCGCTGGGCATATTTTTGAATGAATGACAGCGGGTCCTGACCACCTTTTTTTACCCAGAAAACATCAATTTCTGCTAAAATTTGATTCTCAGAATCAGGGTCTAACAAATATTCAAGTGCCGATTTCCCCTCAATTTCCGTTTCAAATTCAAATGCATGATTATGATAGCTGATTCTAAACCCTTCGGCTCTTCTTGCGATGTCATTTAACCTTTCCTTTACATATTTGTAGCCTTCAATTGTGCGGATTTCCTGAGAAATAAATGGGCACACAAGATCCTTCGTATTGAATAGCTTTGCTTCAGCTAATACATTTTCAAGATCCTGTTCCAATCTTTCTAAAGATACATGCATGCCAGCGGTACCAAGGTTGTTTTCTTGCAATGCTTCTGAAACCTCATATGGATCATACCCAGAAGGCAAAGCTGAGATTTGTATACCCGCCCATCCCATCTCGCTTAACTTTTTAAATACTGGCTTAATTCCCTTCTTTAATTCTTCTCTTAAAGTAAATAATTGAGCAGCAAACTTATTTTCCATTTTATCTCTCCTTCATTTTAATAATGATTTATTACTCTCAGACAATTGAATAAAGCTTCTCATTAGTCCATTCGCCATAGAGGAAGGATTCTAGAACCACTATTTTTTCTTGTGCTGCTTTTAAAGCCACAATACCTGCTGACGTATGGCTATATTTCTTCTAACCTCTTGATCGGTAGGATCTCGGTCGAGAGATTTCCAAAGTTTGATATATTCCGATTCTCCAGTAGCGATTCCTGCAAACAACAGGAAAGATACTCTTGCCGGCCATCCCTCAAAGTGTTCAATATCTTGGTCAAACTTCCATGTTGATTTATCCTTTAAAAAAGGAAAGAGAAATTCTATTCCTTTACGTATCGATCTTCCATCCTCTAATTGAAAGTCCCATAAGTTATCTTTATCAGAGGATAAAATATGGCAAAGTGTCACCAAATTGTCCAACACAAATATAGAATAGCTATAAGGCTTTGTACGAGCCAGTTCCAAAGGAAAACTCCCATCTTCAGCCATCTGTTGCGGGATAAGTACGGATTTATATTGCTGAATGCAGTAATTTATCATATCTGAATCTTCAGTAAATTTAGCGAAGGCTGCTGCCTGCACGTACCAGCATACACTGTGATTGTTTTTAGCATTCATTTCTTCTTTTCCATATGGATGTGTACTCATCCACTCTAAATATTCTGAGAACCATCGCTTTAGCCCTTCCAAGATATCCGGCGTAAGTGCAAGTGATGGTTTAATTGCTCGAATAGCCATCGGAATATCGATCAAATGCAACGTATCGATAATTCCAATACCTCTTCCCGTGCATATACCAGGAATCGCCTGTGCGTATAAAAGATGTGGATTCATTCTTGTTTTTTCGTCCAGAAAAAATTCTTTCAGAAAAAGCACGGCTATTTCGGCATATTCCTCTTTTTCAGTAAGAAGATATCCCGCAGCCAAATTTGCCGTATTTGTTCTCATTCTTCGCAATATTTGCCGGTGTTCATGAAATACATTTGGATAAGATTGACCATCCCTCTTTATGTAAGGCAATCCGTTCTCCGTATGTGGATTTGGCCACCAATAATCACCGTTTGAGTAATAATCATGAATACTCCCTGGACTTTTATCGCTATAAGCATCGGTAATATGCACTGGCTTCTCACTTAGTGAATGATTAGCTTGTGTTAAAATCCAGTCTCTTTCTTTTTCGAAAATATCATTGACTATTTCTCTACTTTTCAACTGCATATTTTTCCTCCTCTCAAATCTTGCTCATTTTCACTGGCATGATGAGGCTAGGACATATGGTTGCTTTTACTCTTTTATCCCCCCAATCATGACACCCTTTACAAAATACTTCTGTAAGAATGGATATAAAAGGAGAATCGGAACCGTTGCAATGATGATGGTTGCATATTTAATGGTCTCGCCAATTGGCATAGCATCAGCAGATCCTACTCCTGTCATCATGTTACTTGTATCATTAGCAATTAAAATTTCACGCAGTATGAGCTGCAGCGGGAATAGCTCACGATCTTGAATAAAAATCATCGCATGGAACCAAGAATTCCAATGATATACGCCGTAGAACAACAACATAACTGCCACAACAGGCATTGATAATGGCAAAACAATTTTGAAGAGAATCGTAAAATCATTTGCTCCATCAATACGTGCAGATTCTTCTAAGCTTTCCGGAATCGCTTGAAAGGCTGTACGCATAATGATTAGATTGAATGCACTAACTGCTGTTGGTAAAATTAACGCCCAACGGGAATCAAGCATTCCTATTTCATTTACAAGGAGATACAACGGAATAATTCCACCTTCAAAAAACATCGTAAAGACAATCAGAAACATAATGACGTTTTTCCACATCACATTTTTCCGGGAAAGAGCATAAGCACCAAGTGATGTTAAAAAGATATTAACCGTTGTCCCCACAATTACATAAAAGAGTGTGTTAAGGTAGGCTGTAGAGATCATAGGATTTGTAAATACCATTTTGTAGGCATCTAGTGTAAATCCTTTTGGCGCGAGCATAATACCACGTAACTGTGCTACATAAGCAGGGTCACTTAACGAGGCAAATAAGACGTAAACTAACGGATAAAGTGTAACAATAGACAAAATCGTCAGGAATATTGTATTTCCATAATCAAAGATTCGCTCTCCAATTGACCTTTTCATCATTTAACCATCAACTCCTTTACCATAGTTTCGTGTCACTTACTTTTCTAGCAATGCTATTGGCTATAACTAATAAAGTAAATGCAATAATGGACTTAAATAAACCAACTGCCGCACTAAAGCTAAAATTGCTTTCTAATATCCCTTTTCGATACACATAAGTTCCGATGGAATCTGCCGTTTCATAGGTTGTTGGATTATACATTAACAGGATCTTCTCATCCCCAACGGTCATAAATTTTCCGATGGCCAAAATTAACAAAATGATCACGGTCGGCATGATTCCCGGTATTGTAATGTGCAGGATTTGCTTCCAGCGGTTAGCTCCATCCATTTTGGCTGCCTCATATAACGTCGGGTCAATATTTGACATCGCCGCAAGAAAAATAATGGAGCTCCAGCCGACATTCTGCCAAATATCTGATGAAATAAACAGCGTTCTGAACCAACTAGCTTCTCTCATATAGGCAACAGGTTCAATCCCAAATAAAAACACCAATATGTCATTAATAACTCCATCTCTTGCTGTAAAATCAAATAAAATACCTACAATTACCACTAGGGAAACGAAGTGAGGCATATATGTGATCGTTTGGATACTCCGTTTAAACACGCTGCTCCTAACCTCGTTAAGTAATAAGGCCAGAATAATACCTGCCGGAAAGGCAAAAATCAAACTATATAGACTTAATAGAATGGTGTTGCGCAATAATCTCCAAAAATAGATGCTGTTAAAAAACTCTAGAAAATTCTCAAAACCTGTCCAGGGACTTCCTAAAAAACCAAGAGCTGGTGAATAATCTTTAAAGGCGATTTGCAAACCGTACATCGGCCCGTATTGAAAGATTAAATAATATAAAACAACAGGTGACAACATGAGGTAAATTAATTTATTTCTCTTGAAATCTTTTACTATTTTTTTATTTAAATCTGTTATTTTGATTCGAACTCTGCTTTTTTCTTTTACCTTAACCGTGCTTGACTCATTCCCGATAACTGGCAATTTTATCACCCCTATTTATTAAAATTGCGTGGTTTAAACAGTGAATGTCGTGTTCCGAATTTCTTATCACGACATTCACATCATTGATATCTTTCAATTAATCTGGTTTTCTTTTAAAGATGACTCTTGTTAACTTGGTCCTAACGCTTGTTGTATCGATCTAAAGCATTTTGTTGAAGCTCAATCGCTCTTTCGATTCCCATACCTTTAAGCGTTTCGACGAACTCTTCGAATTTATCCATAGATGTGTCGCCCATAATGAATTTTATAACCATTTCATCATAATATGTTTCAAGGTCACTCATAATAGAGGCATACTCCTCATTTTCCTCAGCTGTCATTGTGATTGGAGGCATATTAATCTTGTTTTCTGCGGATTCATCCCAGATTTTAATCGCCTCTTTCTGTTCCGGCAACTCGGCATATTGTTCAATATATCGCTTGTCTTGGACGAATGGACCGTTATACGAAGCTCTAATATATTTTCCTGCTGCTTGAGTAAATGGAAGACCATCTGGATTCTTTGTTATCTCTGCTGTATAGGCTGGATATCCATCTTTCATTTCATAGCTGACTCCTTCAATCCCGAAGTTAAATAGCATATGTCCTTCCTCAGAGTAAGCAAAATCAAGCCATTTCACAATTTCCTCTGGATTTTCTGCTGAAGTTGTAATAGCAGCCATTGCATTCCCGGGAATTGAATTGTCCTTTTGTCCCATTGCAGCTTTTTGGCCTTCTTTTAAACCAGGATGCGGTGCAGGAAAAAGTTCGAAATCAGGATACTTCTCTTTCATTAACCCCGTATATTTCCCAATACCGCTGCCTGTATATGAATATAGGCCTGCAAGCTGATTCCCCGTCATTTTTGCATCCCTTAATTTCGAATCCATTGCAGCAAAATCAGGGTCTAGCAAGCCTTTTTCATACCAGCTGTTCATCGTAGTAAGAAATTCACCGAATTCAGGTTGAATTGAACCAAATTTAACCGTACCGTTATCATTGTAGAACCAAGGGCTGATCCCCCATGCACTTGCAAATGCACCTGTACCTTTAATATCTGCTAACTCCAGTAAAAGCGGGATTTCATCTTGCTTGCCGTTACCGTTTGGATCCCCTTCCTTAATAGCAGTCAATACTTCTTCAAATTCACTAATCGTGGAGGGAATGTCTAATTGAAGCTTTTTAAGCCAATCATTACGCAATAAAGGTCCCATAAATATCTTCAAAGATTCATCTCCACGTATAAATGGAAAACTATAGATATTTCCGTCATCTGTCATGATCATTTTTTTAATATCCGGGTGTTCATCTAAATATTTTGAAAAATTTGGTGCATACTTCTCAATCAACTCATTTAGCCTTATAATGGTACCATTTTTAATGGCATTGTCAGGGCCTTTTGGAACAGTCAGCCAGCTATACTCAATGACATCAGGCAGATTTCCAGAAGCAATCATTAAGTTAAACTGTTCGGTAACTTGATCGCCTTCACCTGATGGATGCTTGAATTCAACCTTTGTTCCGGTTGCTTTTTCGATTTCTTGATATACCCCTACATCATTTAAGCTTTTAGATGTTACTGAAACATTTGGATTTAACTCTACCCAATATGTAAGCTTCTCAGGATAACCTACATCCTCTGGGTTTGGACCTTCTTTAGTATTTGTTTCTGCTGGTTTTACTGTTTGTTTATTAGAGCATCCAGCAATTCCTAAAGCGAATACCATCAATAAAGATAATAATACAGAAAGCGTTTTCAATTTCTTTTGACCCAATGTAAATCCTCCTTTTTCAATTTCTTATTTAAGTCAACTGACTTGTCTTTAGCATAAGAAAAAAAGACAGGATCGTATATAATACATCCTTTTGATTGATTAACAGACATATAGAATTGGGATTATCATTTCTTTATTTTCATTATCTATCCTTTATATTTTCTAATAATTAGAGTGTTTCTCGATATTTTCCTGGAGGTATTCCTTCTACTTTTTTGAAAACTCTTATTAATCCTACGCTATTAGAATATCCGACCTTTTTGGCGATTTCCGAAATAGTAAGCGTTTGATCAGCTAACATTTTTTTTGACTCAGCTACCCGCTTTTGGGTAATGAAATCAGACATATTTTGTCCGCCCTGTTTTTTAAAGAAGGCTGATAAATAAGATGAATTCATATTAAAATGGTCTGCCATCTTATTAAGGCTAAACATGCAGTCATGATAATTTTCTTCGATAAACTCGATAATTTCCTGATATAATCGTTCATTGTGATTTGTTTTGGAGTCATTTATATATGTGCAATATTCTTCATACAAACGTTTGATATTTTGCTGAATTTCTTCCACTGTACTGCTATCAGATACTAATTTAAATGGGCTGTTCACGTCCATGATCCTTTTTTTATCTTCTTCATTAACTGAACTTAGCAACTTAAACCAAGTACTTAATAAGTCATAGGATAGGCATTTACTTAGTTCCGGAGTCAATTTTTGAGAATGTACATTAGCCTGAAAAATTCGGTCAAGGGTTTTCTCAATATTTACAAAGTCGCCGCTTTTTGCATAATTGAATAATTGGACCTCTGTTTCCATTGGATAATGATAATCATGACCCTTACTATCTTTTATATCCGAGTAAAAAAGGATTGAATTTGTTCCTTTAACTATCCGATAATCTAATGCCATCACAGCCTCACTATAGCATTCGGAGATCTCCGCCATACTACAGTGAATTTGACTAACTGCCACCGTTATTCTTATCATAAAACGTTGAGCTAATATATCCTTTAGCTCATGAATAAATGCTGTAACCCAAGTTTCGTTTACCTCTGATGAATCCTTATGATTAAGCAAAATGACGAGTTGATCACGTTCTACTTCGATTGTATAGCCTTTGCATTTAAGGAGATCTTCACTGAGATTAGAAACGATAAACCTTGTTAAGGCCCACTCCGTTTCTGTATTCTCATTAATAAATTGGCTTAAACGATCAATTTGAATTGTGAGGATTCGGTAATAGTCTCCAACTAATCTTACACCCATTATTTCTAAATCCCTGTTAGTTATTGTGCTTATATTGACTTGTCCCCTAATCAAACGTGAAAGAAAATCAGCCCTAATGACCGGGGCCTGCTGGGAGACAATCCGATTAAGCTGGGTTTGTTCATCAATGGAACTGAGTATGGTATGTTTAATAAAGTCTATTTCATTTGAGTAACTTCCCTTCGAACGATTGTTGCCATTTAAAATCGCAGTTACTACCTCTTGAATTGGCCTATAGTTTCGATTGGCTAAATAATACGAAGCAATAATTCCGATGATGAAAGCTGCTAGTATTAAGGCAAATGCCCAAGATTTCACGAGATTTACTTGAGATAATACAATTTCTTTTGGCACAATCGAGACGTAGGTCCAGCCATTTTTTGTAGAAGTTGCGTAGGAGGCAGTCATTTCTTTGCCATTAATTTTATGTGTCAAGGAACCCTCTTTGTTATGAAACAATGGTTTGAGCTCAGCAAGAATATTTTTGTTATCATTTGTGGACATGATAATGTTCTTGTGCTCGTCCAATATGTAGATCGATCCGCTATTTAGCCATTCCATTTGATTTAGCATCTCTCTGATTTGCTGCTCATCAATATTGATGACTAGAGCACCTTTAATATCGGTTCTTTCCCCAAAAGGTAAGGATTGAACAAAGGAAATGATATTTTTTTCATGATACCCCATCTTCACTTTCTCGGAAGGGAAGTACTGTTGAAAATGATGACCGGACAGCCTGGTATTGATTAAGTCTTTAAAAGGAATATTATGATATATTTGAATATGTTTAAAAAACAGGAAAGGATTTGTTTTCATCGTAGGTGAAAGGATCACATTTGGCTCAGACATGTACACATAATAATCGTTAATATGGGTACTAATAACTCGGTATTTTGCAAGCTCCTTTACTAACTCTATATATTTATAATTGCTGGAGTGAGGCTCGTTAAGAAGGCTGTTTAATTTTTGATTTGAATGGATTTGCATTGAAAGCTGTTCAACCTCTTTCAATCTGTTATCCATTACCTGTCTAACCTGTTCAAGCAAGGCTATATTTGATTTATTTGCATTATGTATCATGATTGACTCAATTTTGTTAAACAATAGCGTTCCAAAAATCATAGGTAATAAAAGGATGATTATATTCGAATACATCAACCTTAAAAAAACAGTTTTTCGTCTTCTGCTCATGTTTTTACCAAACATAGTGAAACGCTTACAAAAATTCATAAAACCCCTCCCTAATGATCATCGTTGGTTCATCAACTACAATTATGAACTTCATTCTTTCAACCCCTTATACAGCTTTTTTTGTGATTTTACTATAATACTAGCCCTTTTGTTCAGCAAATGTAAACGCTTTATTTTAAATCCAATATGAAACAGAAGCATTTTAATTAGCAAAAAAGATAGTTAGTTCTCATATCAAAATCTAAAAATACAAAAAAAGCAACCTACCATCATGATAGGTCGCCCTTTAGAAATTATCCTCTAGCCTCTTTAATCGCTTGAATAAATCTCCCAGCTGTTGCGGTAATTTCACTTAAATATTCATCTGTTAATGCCTTTTTCGTGTTAACTAGTGAGCTGCCAACACCGACCCCAACAGCACCTGCTCTAATATAATCTCCAACATTATCAACGGAAATGCCACCGGTTGTAATAATCGGTATTTGCGGCATTGGGCCGTGGATATCCTTGATATAGCTAGGTCCGAATACGTTTGCAGGGAAGACCTTAATTAAATCTGCACCGCTTTCAAAAGCCGTTAAAATTTCAGTAGGTGTTAATGCACCAGGGATACTAACAACACCATATCTCTTCGCCATTTCAATAGTTTTGACATTTGTTGTTGGTGAAAATACAAATTTTGCTCCTGACATGATTGCCGTTCTAGCAGTCTCAGGATCTAGCACTGTACCTGCACCTACAAGCACATCATCAAATTCCTGTGATGCTTTTTCAATCGCTCCGCATGCCCCAGGCGTTTCGACCGTAATTTCTAATACTTTTACTCCACCTTCTTTTAACGCCTTTGCGATTGCAACAATATTATCTTTTGTTGCGCCGCGAATAACTGCTGCCACACCAGTTTCTTTAATGATTTCAATATGACTCATGAATATTTCCTCCTTATCGAACTACATCTTCACCATTTTTGGATAACAATTGCTCTACTTCGTCTCGTTCAGGTAATCCATCAACATCACCATTTACCATTGTGACAAGAGCTCCAACTGCATTTGCACGCTCTACAGCCTTGCTAAGTTCCAAACCATCTAACAATCCTGATAGGAAGCCTGCTGCAAACCCATCCCCTGCTCCAACTGGATCAACCACTTGTTTAACAGGGAACCCAGGAATTAAAGCGCTCTCTTTCTCAGTAAAATAATATGCACCTTCAGCACCCATTTTCATGACAACAACTGATGCACCATGATTTAAAAATAACTCTCCTAGTTTAAGTGGGTCACTTTCACCAAATAAAAATTCGCCCTCTGAAACCCCAGGTAAAATAATGTCAGCTTCAGCAGAAATTTCAAGCAATGTTTTTCTTGCTGTTTCCGCGTCCCATAACTTTGTACGAAGGTTTGGATCAAATACAATGGTGCTTCCATTGTTTTTAGCCAGTCTAATAGCTTCAAAGATTGTTTCCCTGCAGCTTTGACTTAACGCTGGCGTGATCCCTGTAATATGAAGATATTTCGCTTTTGAAAGATATCCGTTATCAAGATCACTTGGTGATAGCTTACTAGCTGCTGACCCTTTTCGATAATAATAAACTCTCATATTATTTTGTCTTCTTGGCTCTTTAAAATAAATACCGGTTGGTGCCTCTTGATCAAATGTCACTTTGCTTACATCAACATTCTCACCTTTTAAAGCAGCTAATATAGCTTTTCCAAATTCATCATCCCCAAGCTTGCTAATCCAGCCAACATGATGGCCTAATCTCGCAAGCCCGATTGCGACATTTGATTCTGCACCGCCAATCTTTTTTGTAAATTGAGTAGCATTTCGCATGAATCCATCACTGTTCGGCGTAAACACTACCATAGATTCACCTAGTGTTACAACATCCATCTTTCATCCTCCCTCAATCATTTGCTTTAGTCCTGTAAAGACCGTAAACTAGTTTTTCAAAATTCTAATATGACTAGTATATCTTTGCCTGAAAAATTTCTCTACCTATTTTTTTAATTTACTAAACCGAATTATGTAGTTTCCTAGTTTTTAAGATAATAGCTATGTTAAGAGCTGAAAACACCATTTCCTTCAACAAATACAAACAAATAAGACCTTTTTAATCGCTGAAACACATAAATATGTTGGTGTGCTTGTCTCTGGAAAGATTAATTGAGATAATGTGTTTATTAAAACCGTGTTTATCATAAAAGGTCTTTTCTCCTAAATTGGGCATAAATAAATTCACTAAGAAATGCTCAATTAAGATCCTATTTTTGCAGAAAACGTATAATCAAACACCTGCAAGCTGAAATGGAATTTTGTCTATAACACGTTACATAGAGATTACATTATTTAGGGGGATCATGAAAAAATGAAAAAAGAGACAATCAATCAAAAAATATCAGGATTGAAAATGGAGTATATTCGTATTCAAGGGGATATTGAAAAGCTTGAATCAACTGGACATTCCATTACAAAATTGGAAGAAAGATTGCAGGAAATAGAAGCTGAATTAAAAGATCAATATTCACATCTAAATGAATAATGGAATATATGGGCTGCGATAAAAAAAGCAGCCCCTCCTTTTCATAAAAGTGCGGAAGGATAAAATTCCCAAAAAAATGCAGATGAGATGTCCTTCATAAAGCCGCTCAAGGACTGAACACGGAAAAAGAAAACTATAAAATGATACAAAAATACCTCAAATGATTAATTTGCATATTACTTTATAAATATAATATTAACCTGGTAAGAATGAGTCTAATTTACCATTTAAAGAACAATCATGGAGGGCTATAGATGAAAACAGAGATTGATGTGAGCCTAATCAATTTTATTGAGCAATTAGCAGCAAATGCTTGGCCTTGTTATACCCAAGAAACCGTTGAAAATTGGAAAATGAGAGCTACATTTGGTGTGACGAAAAGAGCAAATAGCGTCCATGCCCTCGGATCAATGCCACAGGATCCAATGTGGCTGGAAAAGATTGAAACGTTTTATCGAGAGAAATCAATCACTCCATGTTTTTACATAAGCGAAGTTTCGCCAAAAGAGCTGGATGTTTTATTAGAATCTAAAGGATACGAAAAAGTTGATGAATGTTTTACAATGACGGCATCTTGTGAGGATATATTACCCCATTCTGTGAATAAACCTTCATGGACCATCGAGTGCTTATCAGAGCCAGATTATAAATGGATTGAAGAATTTATTCAATTAGAAGGCTTTACTTCAGAGAGACATGAAGCATATGCTCATATTTTTTCATCGATAAAACCTTTAAAAACCTTTTTACGTATTTCAGAACAAGAGGAAACAATTGGTCTTGGTACAGTTATCTTAGAGGATGGCTGGGCGTGCATTTGCAATATTGTAGTCAACAAGCAGCATCGCAGAAAAGGGTTCGCCACCCATATCGTGAATGTTCTTACAAAATGGGCATCTGAAAATGGTGGACATCATATGTATTTACAGGTTATCCAAACAAATCAATCCGCAATTGAGCTTTATAAAAAGATGGGCTTTACTCCATTATCCAGACACCACTATAGAATACTATCCTAGTAATCATTATATAAGTATAACAAAAAATCCAACCAAGATGATGACTGGTTGGATTTTTTATCGTCTTTATCCATTCTATTCGCAACTGTGAGATCATTTACTAGTTTTTCCTTCTAAAGAAACTTTTTTTATGATTTCTTCTGCCTTTATTATATTTGGTTCAATATTATCCCAACGGTTCATGCAATGATAAATGATCATTTCTAGATCATTTTCATTTTGAGCTTCGTCAGTGTTTCGATAAAGAATATTCATTAACCAATTTGCCAGATTTCGAAGGTGATGGCGATAGGAGTAAAATCTTAATAAATCTAGATTTAAAGAAATAGTATGGTTTATATACTTTTGATAAGAGGTGAGAAATACTTCAAATTCATCACCTAAATAGCTAAACAAATCAAATTCAGGTGGTGCAATCATTGCTGCTTCCCAATCAATGATAAACAGCTTGTTTTTTTGAAGAATTAAATTTCCTCCCCACAGATCACCGTGACATAAAACCTTGTCTTTGTTCTCATCTAGTGCAAGAACACGCAGTTTGCGAACAAGCTTTAGTAAGTATATAATTTGTTCTTTTTTTACGACTATCTGATCTCTTAAACTGTTTATTATTTGGCTTTTTTTTGTAGCAGGTCCCTCAAGCACTGACAAACATTTTAATAGGTCAGATTCAAAGGAAATATCAAATGTTTCCTTTTCTATGAAGGTAATGGCGATATTCTTTGGAACCTGATGGATTAACGCCATTTCTTTTGCAACTTCATTCAACAACTCTTTTGAGAAAGGGTATGCTTCTGCCAATGTTTCTCCTTCAATAAACGGAAACAAAACAAATGTTAAGTCATTAAATGTTGTTATAAACTCACCATTTTGTTTTTTAATTGGGTATGTAATATTAGTCAGATAACAGCTATGGTACAATGTCCAAGTTAATGGCAAATAGTTTTGAAGCCTTTCAACTGCTTTTCTTTGTCTGTCATGCTTATGATCAAACAATTTCAAATAATAGGTATCCCCATTACAGCAATTCACCCTGTATGAGTATGCTGAGTCACCCATCGGAATAAATTCTACACTCACAGCTTGAATACAGTATTCTTTATGAAGTTGCAGGATAAGTATCTCATCATCAATAAGGTATTTTGTTTTCATATGTGCCCTCCTCCTCAGGCAAACAAAAGATTCGCAGATTAAATCAAACAAGGTTGCGAATGGCAATAAACGCAACATAGAGAGATTGAAAGAAAAAAACAAATCCCCATAGGAAGGCAGGAATTTTCGTATAATGAGCCAAACTTGCTGCATCTCCTGCTGACTTACTTTTTACTATGCTTAACATAAAAATTTGTAAGGCAGAAGAAACAGACTCTGTTAATAGGACTGATGACAGAAAATAGGCAAGAAATGTTTGAATGGTGCCATTCCCGCTATATAACGTCCATCCGAATAGAGCAATAAATGAAATAAGCCAAACAGCCCCATACAGATTTCTTATCCACAGCAGTAAATTAATGATTGCAATCGTTAAAAATGCATATAAAATGAAACGACTATTTCCCTTGTTCAGAAGCATAAAACAGCCATAAGCGGCTAGAGAAGAAAACGTATATCCAGCATAAGAAATCACTACACTTGAAAACCATCCGCGTTGGCCTGTAACCGCTTCTCCTGCCGTATTAATAAATAATTTAATTGAATAAACCTTGCCATTAAGAAACAGCGCAGCTAGAGCATGGCCATTTTCATGAATCAATGTATTGATCATTGTAAGATAGCGTCCAATAATTGGGACATGGGACAAAATATATGCAGCGATTAAATAAACAACGATTTGATTTGTTAGTAGATTTTCCAACTAAAACATTCCCCTTTTTTCAGGTTATGTTCTTTAGTCTAGGAAAAATTTCGGATCTATAATCAATCATGATTAATTAAATATGGGACAGAACTTTTATTCTGTCCCACATTCTATTAAATAATCAAATTCGGCGGAGTGCCGCCCTCAAGTCCGGTTACTAAATTTTCAGCTGCCAGCCTCGCCATCTTTTCCCTTGTTTCTTTTGTGGCTGATCCGATATGAGGCAGCGTAACGACGTTGGAAAGGTTTAATAATGGGTTATCTTTGTTTACCGGTTCTGTTTCATAAACATCCAAACCTGCAGCTAAAATTTGTCCGGATTGCAAAGCTTTTATCAACGCTGATTCATCAACGTTTTTACCTCTTGACCCATTGATAAAGATAGCTGTGTCTCTCATTAATCGGAATTCTCTTTCTCCGATCATCTTATCCGTTTCTGGAGTATGCGGTGTCATTAAGCAAACATAATCCGATTTGCTCAGCAATTCGTCAAGCTCACAATATGCAGCCTTAAACTCATTTTCCACCTGTGCATTTCTTGAGCGATTGTGATAGAGAATCTCCATATCAAAGCCAAAATGGCCTCGTTTGGCAATGGCTTTTCCGATGTCCCCTAATCCAATAATACCGAGAACTTTATGATGAACATCTACACCGAACAAATCCTCGTCCTTCGTTCCTTTCCACTTACCTGTTTTCACATATAAATCAAGCTCAGGCATTCTTCTAGCTGTTGCAAGCAATAGACCAAAAACAGTATCCGCTGTTGTATCTACTAATACTCCTGGTGTATTCGTTGCTTGGATACCTCTTTTTTTCAATTCTTCTAAATCCAAATTATCGTAGCCAACTGAAATATTTGATACGATTTTTAAATTGGGGGCTTGATCGAGGAACTCCTTATTTACTTTTAGGCTAGCACCTAGCAATCCATGTGCAGAAGGTAATACTTTCAGAAAATCAGGATCATGATCTGTTTCTAAGTTATTAAAATACTTAATATCGAATTTTTCCTTTAATAAGGCTAGAACATCCTCAGGTACTTTTCGGTAAATGATGACCGTTTGTTTCAACTTTCTCCCACTCCTAATATCAGCTTCAGACCACTCATTATTCGCAAGGCCGTTACAAACTTATTCAAGTTTATAAATAGAAAGTCCTGCTTATTTAAAGAAGAAATTGATTAGAAGAACAAATTTCATAAAAAATACCCCTGCTTAGTTTTTAACAAGACAAGGGTATTAAGTAAGATGAAAGTAATTTCATACGATTCTATTAAGCTTTTACCTCTAGCTTCTTCCAGCTTCCTAAATCAGTTATATCTTGTGATCCATCTGCTGCATAGCCTTCACAAATAAATCCTGGTATTTCTGAACCATCCTGAAGCTCCACTTTACCAATTCCAAGTGGGGCTGGTATAAGAGCAGCAAATTCTCCGAATGAATGAAATGGCATTTCCCAAATCTCTAATTCAATTGCTTTTCCGCCTGTTTGCTTTTTGATAAGACCAGGCTTTGCAGGGGAAGTCGGGAGTTTAATAAATTGATATTTTTCTGCTGTGATTGCCTCCTTCACAAAGATCGCACCAAACTCAAGCATTTGCTTTTCCAATGGGAAGCCTCGCATATGCAAACCACATACCGCTACAAATGTTTTCTTTTCAGGACTTTCATTTTGATCCATAAAAACCTCAGCTGCACCTGTCATAATGCCTTCGTTTTCTGAGAGAGCAAAGAAGGTGATCCCAAATGGAAGATTTACTGCAGCTTTTCCAGCAGGAATGGCAACCGCACATAAATCCAATAAGTTGCAATGATTTGTATAACGCCCCATATCACTGTTTGTTTTGATCGGATCTTCTCTTACTTGCTCCCGAGTCCAGGTTCCGCCTGCTGTTGGCATCACAAGCACGGCATTCTTTAAAAGATTGCTGGCTTTTCGTTTTAATGTCTGTAAACGATGTATGGAATGAAAGAGGGAAGCAGCATCATATTTTGGTGAGGCACCTGAACGCAATACTTGTTCTGTTACTGGAAAAGCAGTACCTGGATGCTCTTCAATAAAGCCTCCTAGATCAGCCCAGCGTTCCGCTACAAATGGTCCATCATAAAGAACGGATGCAGCTTCAGAAAATAATTGATCATCAATATATTCTATCGGAATATTTAATTGTTTTAAGTTACTAATTGCTTGTTCCCATGCAGCTTTATACTCATTGGCAAATGGACCAAAAAACGCTAGTGGCTCTCTTGGTAAACAGATTTTTTCAGGCAATTTCTGTACTGGAAATGGAAGTTGGCGTGACCAAGGATCGTGCTCATCTATTCCCCTTGCCATAGCATCAACCTTCTTGGCATCTTCTAAGCTATGAGAAAAAACAGTGACACAGTCAAGACTCGCACATGCTGGGACAACTCCTTTTGTCGGCCACGCTCCTAAACTCGGCTTTAATCCGACTAGATCATTTAAAGCTGCCGGTACTCGACCAGAACCTGCTGTATCTGTTCCAAGGGAAAATGCAGCTTGCCCTCTTGCCACCGCAACGGCAGAGCCGGAGCTTGAACCGCCGCTTATGAGTTCTGGCCGCTTAGAGTTATGCGTTTCTCCGTATGGACTTCTCGTACCTACCAATCCTGTTGCAAATTGATCAAGATTGGTTTTTCCAATCGGGATGGCTCCTGCTTCGATTAATCGTGCGACAACTGTTGAATGTTCTGTTGGTGTATAGGCATATTCAGGACACCCCGCAGTGGTTGGGACATTTGCCAAATCGATATTATCCTTAATGGCGAAAGGAATACCCCAAAGTGGTGCCGAGTCAATGTCGAGCAATTGCAAACGATCAAGATTTGGCTGAATATCCCCCATGTTTGGCGGTGTTATCCAAATATTCATTCGTTCATCTCTTTTGGCACGCTTAATTATTTCGTTTATTACTTCAGTTGGGGTAAGTTCATGTTTAAGATATTTTTCACGCAGCCAAGCTAGTGTTAGTTTTTTGGGTAATTCAATTTTATTCATTATACAGCACCCACCTTTTCATTCACTTCCTCAAACATGCTGACAATTAATTGTCCTGCATGGACAGCATCTCCAGGTTTTACGTACACTTCAACAACGATTCCATCACATGGTGCTGTTTGGGGAAATTCCATTTTCATGCTTTCCTCAATGATCAGAACATCCCCTTTTTTCATATTTTGCCCCGGTGTAACAAGAACCTTCCACACACTTCCAGGCATCGTACAGTGAATAGGTATTGCCCCTTCTGGAAGAACTTCTTCATCATGAGCACTTGCAGTTTCTTCCTCAGAAACGTGCTCGGCAATCCCTAGTTCCTTCCATCTTTCTCGTTCTGCTTTAAAGGCCTCTTGTTGGAGAACCTTAAATTGCTTGGTGCTTTCCTTAATCTCTTCATGGAATGTCAAATATTCACCAAGATCAAATGTTGTTTCTGTTATATCCGCCTCAAATCTGCCTCGTAAGAAGTTCTCACGCATCTCCAGCAATTCATCAGCTTCTACCGGATAAAACTGAATTTGATCAAAAAAGCGTAATAACCATGGCTTGCCCTGTTCAAAACTCTTTGTAGAACGAAGCCTGTTCCACATTTGAATGGTTCTTCCAACAAATTGATAGCCTCCCGGTCCCTCCATTCCATATACACACATATATGCACCGCCGATGCCTACAGCGTTTTCAGGTGTCCAGGTACGCGCAGGATTATACTTTGTTGTCACAAGACGATGTCTGGGATCAATTGGTGTGGCAACAGGTGCACCTAAATAGACATCCCCTAGGCCAAGTACAAGATAATTGGCAGAAAAGACGATATCTTTTACATCTTTAATGCTTTCAAGTCCATTTATTCTTCTAATAAATTCTAGATTATCCGGACACCATGGCGCATCTGACCGGACATTTTGCTGATATCGTTCTGTTGCAAGCTGTACAGAGGGATCATTCCATGAAAGCGGCAAACGAACAATTCTTGATGGTACTTGGATGGATTCAAGAGCCGGGAGCCTTCTATCAATTTCTAATACCTTTTCAGCTGTTTCTTTCACTGTTATTTTTGAGGCATCAATGTGTATTTGCAATGAGCGTATACCGGGTGTTAAGTCTAATACAGGTATTTCGCTGCTATTTTGGATAGCATCCATTAATGCATGGGCCTGAAATCTAAGTAATAAGTCAAGCTCCATTTCCCCGTACTCTACTAATAAGTGTTCATCGCCGCAACAACGAATGGTGATTGGAAAATTACGATTGTGTTTCTCAAATGCCAGCACTGGATAATCTGAAGATAAAACTTTCTTTGCTTGTATGATTTCAACCTTGTTTAAAAGATTGAACTCGTTATCACCAATCGCTTTAAGATTATTTTCCTGCAGCTTTCGTAAACGGGCAGCTTCTTCTAATGTAATGAGCTGGAATTGGACAGTATCCCCAGGATGAAGCTGACCAATTTTCCAAAATTCCGCAGATGCAGTCGTCACTGGACAAACAAATCCCCCAAGACTAGGACCATCGGGACCTAGCAGAATCGGCATATCGCCTGTTAAATCTAACGTACCAATTGCATATGCATTGTCATGAATATTGGATGGATGCAGCCCTGCTTCTCCTCCGTCCTCCCGTGCCCAAAGCGGCTTAGGCCCAACAAGACGGACGCCTGTTCTAGAGCTATTAAAATGAACCTCCCATTTCGTTTCTGTCAGCTGGGTTAAATAACCCTCTTGCAAAAATTCTTCTGTACAATGCGGTCCGGGAATAACACCAATTTTCCATGAGCGATTCATTCGCGGCTGGTGCAAAGCAGGAAGTTCTTGATAATAACTTTGTTTGATGTGATGACCAACAGCTAACACATCTCCTGTGCGGAGAGCCCGGCCACCATGGCCTCCAAAGTTTCCAAGTGTAAATGTTGATGAGCTGCCTAAAATTTTTGGCATATCAAAACCGCCAGCGATCATCAAATATGTGCGCATCCCAACTTTCGCCTCTCCGAACGATAGTACCTGGCCATTTCTAGCCGAAATCGGTTTATACATTGGAACAGCCTCACCATCCAGCAATGCCTCCATATCAGCTCCGGTTAAGCAGAACCACATCTCATTTCGAAACCGATAAGAACCGCCCCGCAAAGTGAGTTCCAATCCTGGAGCATAATCATCATTTCCTAATAATTTGTTTCCGATCCTAAAGGATAGCGGATCCATTGGACCACAAGGAGGAACACCTATATCCCAATGGCCAGTTCTTCCCGGCCAATCCTGTATGGTTGTTTGCACACCGCCATCTAATACCTCCAAGGCATTTTCAACAGGATTGAAACCATTTAACATCCGCGTATAAACATTACCTTCCAGGCAATCCTCTTCCATTAGCAGGCTTTGTAAATACTGAAGATTGGTTGTAATGCCATATAGGCGTGTTTCACTTAAGGCCTGAACTAATTTAGCGATCGCTTCTTTTCTTGTTTCACTGTGAACAATGATCTTTGCTAGCATTGGATCATATAATGAAGTAATCGTGATTCCATCTCTTACCCATGTTTCATTCCTTGAAAGGCTTGAAAATATGGCTTGATCCAGCTGACCTGCACTAGGGCGAAAATCATGAAGACAATCTTCCGCATAGATCCGAGCTTGGACGCTATGTCCTATTGGCTTATGAATAAGAGATTGTAAATCTGTTAATTCATTTGCCGCCTCCTTGACCATCCACTCAACTAAATCCACCCCTAATACCTCTTCTGTTACACCATGTTCAACCTGCAATCTGGTATTGACTTCTAAAAAATAAAACTCAGAACTTTGAGGATCATACAAAAATTCTACGGTTCCTGCACTTCTGTATCCGACCTCACTTGCTAACCGCTTTGCAGCAGCAAACATGTTTTCACGTACTTCATTTGATAGATTTGGTGCCGGACTTTCCTCAATCACCTTTTGATTGCGCCGTTGTATGGAACAGTCACGTTCCCCTAACGAAACAACCTCTCCAAATTGATTTCCGAAAATCTGTACCTCGATATGACGGGCTTTTTCTATATATTTTTCTAAAAAAAGACCGCCATTTTTAAAATTCGTTTCTGCAAGATGACGGACACCATCATACGCAGCTTTTAGCTCTGCCTCATCCTGACATACACGCATCCCAATTCCGCCGCCCCCTGCCGTGCTTTTTAAAATAACAGGGTAACCGATTTTCTCAGCATGCTTTAAAGCAGTTTCTAAATTATCAATTAAATTAGTTCCAGATAGCATTGGAACACGCGCTCTTTCAGCAATTTCCCTTGCTGAATGCTTTAATCCGAACATTTCCATTTGCTCTGGAGAAGGTCCAATAAATGCGATTCCTTTTTCAAGACATGCCCTGGCAAAATCAGCATTTTCACTTAGAAACCCATAGCCTGGATGAATTGCATCTGCACCAGTCTCAAGCGCTGTTTGTAATATTAATTCTGCATGTAAATAACTGTCTTTTGCTGCCCCTTCGCCGATCAGCACAGCTTCATCGGCATTATCAACATGCAAACTATCTTGGTCTGCTTTTGTGTAAACCGCAACAGAAGAAATACCAAGTCTTTTTAACGTACGTTCAATTCGTACTGCAATTGCCCCGCGGTTTGCAATAAGTATCTTTTTAAACATATCTATCACTCCTGTCTTTTCAACTAGTTATTCCAGATCAGCACGCGGATCGGTGTTGGATTATATGCATTACATGGATTGTTCAACTGTGGACAATTGCTGATTAAGGCGATCGTTTTTACAATTGATTGGACTTCTACATATCTTCCCGGAGCTGATACACCATCTGCAAATTGGAGTCCTCCTTCAGGGGTTACAGGAACATTCATAAAAAAGTTGATGTTAGGAGCCAAATCGCGTTTTGTATATGTGTCATCATACTTTGCAAGCTGAAGCATGAATGTATCACGACAATTATGCATGGGAAGTGTATCGTGAGAATAACGAACTGTGTTGCTTTGTGCCGAGCATGCACCGCCTAATGTATCATGGCAGCCACAGGTATCTGCCACAATTTTTAACAGCTCTTTATTTGATTCAGCGCGTAAAATCGTGCCCGTTGATAAATAAATATTGCCTTGCCCAGCTATGGTTGCAACTGCACTATAATGATCATCTGGATTTTCAGCATTGTAAAAAAGCGTATCCGCCGCTTGGTTTCCCTCTAAATCTACTATTCTTAACACCTGACCTGGTAAAAGCTCATGCATCCACCCTTCACCGGCAAGAATCGTTTGATCATAAATTGCGTCTTCTTCTTTTCGCGGACTTTCCGTATAGTTTAAGACTGCCATGTTTCTTCCTCCCCGTTTATTTTATTTAGTAACAGCAACCGGATTAGCATTTCCTAGTAATATGTTATACTCCCATGTATTTTCAAAAGCTCGGCGGTTCTCTGGTCGATAATTTAAGCAAATATCATCACTTTCTACCGGGTTCGCATCAAATACCTCGATTGTAATGGGTACGGATGGATAATCACGATTGGGATCTAAAGGATTTGGTGTATTAGAGAAAATAAATAAAGTGTCCATTTCTGTTCTAAGGGTAACGGTCGCACCTTTTCGGCAATGATTTTCCGTATAGTGCATATTACCTTTTTCATCACAGTAAACTTTAGAAAACAAGTTAAGGACTGGGCCCAAGTCTCGAGATCCTAATCCGTTTCTCACTAATTCCACCAAGAGGTTTTCTTCACCGCTTCTTAGCCAATCATTACGTAGTTTTTGATAGTTCGTTGCCCCATATTTTCCATCTGTCTGCATGCGTGTTGTGTAACCCGAGATGCTATCATGCCAGCCTAAGCTATCCTCAACAATACTTGCTAACACTCTTCCATTGTCACTCATTAGCACATGTCCTTTTGTCAAGTGAGCAGTATGCTGTGCTTTAAGCGTATCAGGCATATTGTAGCGTTCCGATAAGTTTGCTGCATGGTACATTAATGTTGAAAGATTTGCGTTTTCTCCTAAAGCTGTAAATCGAATTAGTTTCCTCTTTCCAATTACTCCCGACCATTTGCCACCTGCTGGAATGGTTTTGTTCCATATGCTATTCATAAAACGATTCCTCCCTATTCTTAGAAATTCGTATGACTCCGCTTCGTAGTTTGAGGCTTAAATGAAATAAATTAAGTTATTCGTCCTGCTTTACAGAAAATAAAAAAGGATAAAAGCCTGGGATTAATCTCCCAGGCTTTTATCCTTCCGTGTATATAGGTAAGAGGGGTCCATTACCTATACGCTCTCTCTCGGACCAGACTTCTTGTATGTGGAAGGAGGGAATTCTCCAACATAAAGAACGGAACCCTAGACAGCTTTTTGTCCTCACATTATGAGAACCTTTATTTAATTTTAAGTCATTCAGTAAATTCATTGTAAGATAATCTCAATTCTGCTGCATCATTCATGTTACATTTTCTAACATTGTTTTTTATGTCATCTATTCTCTATAGCCACTTTTCCATCTTTTAAACCAGAAGCAGACTTTTTAACTAAGGCTGATCGAACCCCTATGTAGATAAACCCCAGAAGAAGCCAGATTGTTCCAATCAAAAGTGTTTGCTTTTCTAACAGGGTTAACAACCAGCCAATAAATCCAGCACCAACCAATGGGAAGACAAGATAAAGCAATGAATATTTTAAAGTCCGCTGCTTATTTCTTATATAGTAATGAGCAATAACAGATAAATTGACAAAGGTAAAAGCCGTAAGAGCTCCGAAACTGACAAACGTTACTGCTGTATCAAGATCAATGACAATTGAACCAAAAGAAATAATCGTAACGAACACGATGTTTAGTACTGGTGTTTTAAATTTCGGATGAACATAACTAAACACTTTTTTCGGAAGAATTGATTCTTTTCCTAATGCATAGATGAACCGAGAAACACTAGTCACTGAGGAAACACCTTGAGTGAAAATGGCAACGATCAACACAGTTGTAAATACTGCACTCAACAAGTTCCCACCAACGATTTGAACAAGTTCGAATGCAGCAGTATCAGAGTTTTCAAAAGCAAAGTCAGGATAAGCAATTTGAGTTAAATAAGAGACGGATATATAGAGAACGGCTGCAATGCAGACGATTAAGAAAATCGCTTTTGGAATGACTTTCTTTGGCTGAACTGTTTCCTCAGCCATCGTTGTCACGGCATCAAAGCCTAAAAAGCAAAAACAGATTAAAGCTGCACCTGAGAAAATCGTCGATATTTCAAACTCAGATGAGAAAAAGGGCTGTATTGAGAATAATGAAGTCCCTCCCCCGCCGTTGACAATATCTTTTATAACGAATAGACAAAAAAAGAAAATAAAAACCACTTGAAGGATAACCGATAATCCGCTAACTCGAGCAGCGGACTTAATTCCAATAATATTAACGAAAGCAAGGACAAGATTTAATACGATAATCCAAATATAAAACGGGATACTTGGGAATTGAGCATTCATAAAAAGTCCAAAGGTTAAACAGGCAATAATGGGCGAAACAATATAATCAAGTAAAAGCGCCCATCCAACTAGAAAGCCCATTTGCGGATTAATCGCCTTTTTGGTATAGGTATAAGCTGACCCTGAGATCGGATATGCTTTAACCATTTGGCTATAGCTGTAGGCAGTAAAGAAAATGGCCAAAAACGCCACTACATATGCTGCTGCTAGCATACCTCCTGCTGCTTCAAAGGCAACACCATAAACCGTAAAAAAGATCATTGGCGTCATCCATGCCAGACCAAGAAAAACAACACTGAAGAGCTTAAGGGATTTCTTTAATTCCGTAGTTTTCGTCATCTCCATTACCTCTTTTCATATAATTTTAAATTTTCAGAAATTATGAAATAAATGAAACTGTCCAATCGTTTTTACGCAATAGGGAAAATACTTTTTGAGGAAAAAAATAAAAGCCTAAGGAGATGTGATCTCCCAGGCTTTTATCCTTCCGTGTATATAGAAGATACAAAAAGTAAATTCTATACGCTCTCTCTTGGACCAGTCTTGACCGATTATTTTACATCTATCAACGGAACCCTAGACAGCTTTTTTATTCTCAATCAAAATGAAGAGAATCTTTATACCATTTTAAGTAGTGTGGATTAATTAAAGTATAGTGTTGGTAAAAAGCAGTAGCAATCAACATGTTAGATTACATGACATTCTTTTTAAAATTTGGCTATTTTGTTACTTTCTAACATCCGTTTTTTACGGCTTAATGCTCATCATTCTATCCTCGAACTTCCAGCAAAACACGAATTTTAAATCACTGCTTGCCCTAATAACAACGATGCTTGAAAACAGCCCTTAGTTTTTTTAAAAAAGAGATGACTCAATTTTTGTAACGGGCTTTCTTGTGGGAGGGAACCCCATATTTTAAGGTCAAATCCCATTAAAATTAACATGTATACTAACAATTTAAACCACAAAAAAGAGCAGAAAATTCCAGCTCTTTTATTTATTGATTAGGCTGAGTTAAATGATAATATTGAAATTTTGAGCATAAAAATAGACCATCTTTTCGATGGTCTTCTTCACATAAAGCAACCCGATAGTTACAGAATAAAATGAAAGTCTTTCCCCAGGAAAACTGTACACAAATTCAATTTAGCTGCGCTGCTAAATTTTAGACCCTTAGCGAGCCCCGGAACCCTCTGGCACCATAATAAGAATCCGCACCGTTGTGATACACGAAGACGTGCCCGAAGCGATAATCGCAAAAAAGGGCACCGCCGAGTTTTCTAATATCAGAGGATGTTTGCACCCAGCTCGACGTTTTCATATCGAAATTTCCAAGCTTCTGCAACTCTCGATATTGTTCTTCTGATAATAGTTCAATGCCCATGGCAGTTGCCATATCAATAGCGTTATTTTCTGGTTTATGTTTTTTTCTTTGCTCCAGGGCTTCGCGATCGTAACAAACACTTCTGCGACCTTTTGGACTTTCCGCTGAACAATCATAAAAAATGTATTCGTCCTTCTTTTTATCATGACCAACAACATCTGGTTCGCCGCCGGTTCTTTCCATTTCATTGAGCGACCACAGTTTTTCAGGATAAGCTTCCAGCTTTGCTTGGACTTTATCCCATTCAAGACTTTTATGGCGGTTCATGTTTTTCTCAAAACGGACTTTCAATGTTTCGAGTAAATCTTCGCGTTGTTCTTGTAACAATTCCTTTTCATTGCCGATTTTATTTCCATTTGTCATATCCGTTTCCCCTTTATTGTTTTTACTCATATTATTTTAAGTATAAATAAATATTGTTTTATATTATATCTTTTTCTGAAACTAATTAGAGAAATTTACCATCCTCATATATATAATGATGCGGGATGAAGTAATTGTTTGCGGTACTTATCAGCAAACTGATTAGGGTTAAGAAGTGGAAAATCCTTCATACTTTAAGATGATTCTGTTGAAAGAATAGGAGATTTAACAGCCAATTTTGATATTCGTTAAAGGGCACTTAATTAGCTCTTCCTGTGTTTCATTATCCAGCACCTTTAACAAACGCATGTTATTGCTTTTCTTTAATGCCCATTCCCATCTTTCTTCAAATTCACTTAGAACATATCAATACTTTCTCCTTCACTGTAATCGCAGTATTCTGAGTAAGCCTTGACTAAAGAAATCGTACTTTCAGAGACTTGCCAATTGTTTTTTTCAGGTTCTTCACCTTCGGTTTGATAAATACCATTGCCAAGTCACTCCTATAATAAACACTTAAGTATTTAACATTTATTATCGCTATAAGAATAGCGCCTTAATCAGCAAGCTCAATAGTTATTGTCCAATGTCATTTTATATGCTATATTCACTCCATTTTTACTGCGATTACAAATAAAAAGCTTGTTTTATCAATAAAAAATGACAGACCATTTCATTGTTAATTGGTCTGCCATTTTTATATTCATTATTATTTTTCACTCCCAAAGAGAGCCTGTTACGATTGTTAAGCCATCCTCTTTTTGTTAGTTACTATTAGATCTCCAAACATCATTTGCAATCGCAACAACATGACGGATCTTAGCCCACTGCTGTTCTTCCGTTAATAGATTCCCTTCCTCTGTAGAAGCAAATCCGCATTGCGGGCTTAAGCAAAGCTGTTCTTTGCTTACATATTTACTTGCTTCTTCAATTCTTGCTTTAATTGATTCTTGGTTCTCCAATTCTCCAAATTTTGAGGTAATTAACCCTAACACAATGTGAAGATCGCTGCGGTTTACATGACGCAGCGGTTCAAATCCGCCTGATCGCTCATCATCAAACTCTAAGAAAAGGCCATCTATCTGCAAGCCGCCAAAAATAACTTCTGATACAGGATCATATCCCCCAGTTGAAGTATACGTCGATTTAAAGTTTCCTCTGCAAATATGCATGGTTATAACCATATCTTTTGGTTTGTTCTTAATCGATTCATTAATAACCCTCGCATAGTTTTCAGCTGCTTTTTTGGGATCTTGGCCATTTTTCTTAAGCTTTTCTCTGTTTTCCTCAGAAAATAAAGATGCCCATGAAGTGTCATCCAATTGCAAGTATCTGCAGCCTGCATCATAGAATGCTTGAATCGCTTTTTGATATGCATTAATTAAATCATTAATTAACTCTTCTTGATCCGGATATACCAGCTCATCAACCTGAGCTCTCGCTAGCAACATATTCGGGCTTGGAATGGTAAATTTCGCGACGTGTTCACCCGCTACCGAATGCAGGAACTTATAATCCTTAATAAATGGATGATCGCCAAAATCAACTTTTCCAGTTACTTTCACACCATGTGCTCTGGTCTCTACTCCATGAAATTGCAGGCCTCGCTCAGTTTCATAGAAATCTACCCCTTGTAATCCGCCAAGGAAATCAAAATGCCACCAAGCTCGTCTAAGTTCACCATCTGTTACGGCCTGTATTCCTGCTTCTTTCTGCTTCTTAACAAGGCGGATGATCTCTTCATCTTCAATTGCCCGCAGCTGTTCAGCTGTTATGTCTCCGTTTTGTTTTTGCAATCTCGCCTGCTTTAAACGCTCAGGTCTTAAAAAACTGCCTACATGATCTGCTCTAAACGGTGCCTTACATTGTGTTTCAATCAATCGTTTCGTCTCCTCTTCTAGATGTAAATATATTAATCCTTTTATCATCAAAATTATCCCATTATTTAGCAGACTAATGCAAATAATGGGATCATAGTTTACGATAGTACTGGAATAATCACGCTATGTAAAATAGAAAGGGTCAGACCCCACTCACACAATAAATAGGAAGTCAAATGCTAGAAATCCCTTTTTATTAGTGTTTGCTTACGGGTCAGACCCTTTTATCAACCTGTATTACGTAAACCAGCAGCAATTCCGCTGATTGTTAATAATACCTCAGTTAACAGCTCTTCATTTGGCTCCTCTTGTTCACGGAGCTCCTTGATCAATTCAACTTGCAGGAAGTTTAATGGATCCACATACGGATTTCTGCGGTGAACCGATTCTTTAATATTTGGTGTATGATCTAATAATTCATCATCACCTGTTATTTTAAGGAGCACTGCTTTTGTAGCTTCATACTCTTCAACTATGTTTCCGAAGATTCGGTCTGCAATTTGCTTGTCTTTTACAAGATCAGTGTATTCCTTAGCGGTTGTAATGTCAGCCTTCATCAATGCCATTTGCAGATTATCAATGGTTGAACGGAAGAACGGCCATTCTTCATACATACGCTGTAATAGTTTTAAGCTTTCCTCTCCTTTTGAGGCAAAGCTTTCTAGTCCGGTACCTGCTGCATACCATCCTGGTAAAAGCTGACGGCTTTGCGTCCATGCGAAAACCCAAGGAATCGCACGTAAGTCTTCAAAGCGATTGCGATTTTTTCGCTTCATAGGACGTGAACCAATGTTTAATTCTGCAAGTTCATTCAACGGGGTTGCTTCTGTAAAATATGTTAAGAAATCAGGATCTTCGAACACAAGTGATTGATACTTTTTAAGCGAAACTGCTGAGATCTCTTCCATTGCTTTTTCCCAAACTGTTTCACGGATATGCTGCTGCTCTGATTCCTTCGAAAGGTTAACAGAAGCCTCTAGCAATGTTGAAGTAGCCTGCTCTAAACTGCGGTAAGCAATATCCTCTAACAAGTAGCGTGAAGATAACACTTCGCCCTGTTCCGTAATTTTCACTCCATCACCAAGTGTTTCTGCTGGCTGGGATAAAATGCTTCTGTTTAATGGGCCGCCTCCGCGTCCTAGTGAACCCCCGCGTCCATGGAAGAATTTCAAACCAATTCCATAGCGCTTCGCCATATCATGGATTTCAAGCTGGGCCTTATAAAGCTTCCAGTTTGCTGTTAACGTACCTCCATCTTTACTTCCGTCAGAATAACCAAGCATGATTTCTTGAGAGTCGCCATGTATGGTTAGATGGTTGCGGTAAACATCCATATTAAACAATTTTTCCATAATTTTTGGACCTGCTGTTAAATCATCAATTGTTTCAAGAAGCGGTGCTACATTTAAGTGACTTTCAACTGTACCGTCTGCATGAAGTCTATAAATGCCTGCCTCTTTAGCAAGGACCAATACCTCAAGCAAGTCACTCGCAGATTGAGTCATACTGATCAGGTAAACAAGAATTGATTTTTTGCCGAACGTATCATGGGCCTTCTTAATCATCGTAAAGACCTTAATCATTTCTTGTGTTTCTTTTGAATAATCTTCATTTAATAAAAGTACAGGACGCGGATCTTTTAGAATCGTCTCCAATGTCGTCATTTTTTCTTCTTCAGAGAGTGCTGCATAATTGTCTGCTACCTTTACTTTACGTAAAATTTCAGTGATAGCTGCTTCATGCTCTCCGCTATGGTTACGAATATCAAGTGTAGCTAAGTGGAATCCAAATAGCTGTACTTGACGAATTAATTTTTTTAGCATTTTCAACTGGCGATTTGCCGGCTGATGCTTGCTGATGCTCCGCTGAATGATATAAAGATCTTCCAATAATTCCTCAGAAGACTGATAACCAATGTCCGATTTTCCCACTTCTTTTAGACGTGTCAAAATAACCGCAATTTTACGGCGATAAACCTCATTTTCTACAGGCCACTGTTTATTGCTGCCCATGTATGCTGCTTCATCCTTTTCAACATTGGCAATGAGCTCTTCGCTTACCTCGGTACGTGTTGAGGAATGACTAAAGCGTTTCATGACTTCAATTAGCGCTTCTTGATATTTTTTCAGCGCTAATTCACGTTGCTTCTCTAATGTTTCCCACGTAACCTCTGGTGTCACATTTGGGTTGCCGTCACGGTCTCCGCCTATCCAAGAACCGAAGCGAAGAAAATTAGGCACTTCCCACTTATGTCCTGGGAATTGTTCGCTAAGACCTTCTTCAAGATCCTGATGAATTTCTGGAAGCACATCAAAAAATGTTTGATCAAAATAATAAAGACCATTACGCACTTCATCCATTACGGTAGGCTTGCGGTGACGCAATTCATCTGTTTGCCAAAGAATGGTTACGTCATTTAACAAGCTTTCCTCTAGTTTCTTACGCTCTTTTTTCGTCAGCATTTTATTATCTAAGCTTTTTAAAATGGTTGCAATTCGCTTTTGAATCTCAATCACTGAACGTTTTGTTGCTTCTGTCGGATGCGCAGTAATAATCAATTCCAGAGATAACGTATTTAATACATTTTGTATAGTATCCACATCAATTTTATTTTCTTTTAATGATAATAGTGCACTTTCAATTGATGCTGGTTGTACTACTTGGTTATCTTGGAGCTGATATTCGCGACGGCGGCGAATGCGGTGATTGGACTCTGCGGCATTGATAAGGTGGAAATAAATCGAAAAGGCGCGAATGACTTGTTTCCGCATTGGAGAGTCCAAATTCACGATTTCTTCTTTTAGTTCTTTATATGTTTCCTCATCAAAGCTAGTTCGAAGAGACTTTGCCATCATCCTTAATTTTTCTACTTTATCAAGTAGCTCCGTTCCCCCATGATGAACAAGAATTTCCCCAAGAATATGACCTAGAGATTTTACATCACGACGTAAAGGGATACTGCTATCATTTGTCTCCATTCTAGTTGTCATAGTGTCACCTTCCCCTAACATTTTGCTATTCTATTAAATAGTAAGATAATTCTATCATATCATTATTCGGGAAGAATTTCATCTCAAATTACTAAAATTGATATCTATTTAAGATCAATCTATCAAATTCAATCTAAAAATTGAATTATTCTACATAATGAACAACTAAAAAATTCCAAAAAATCCACTATTTTAATATAATTCAATTCATCTTTATCAGATTTTGGTTCCCTTTTTAGTTCTAAGTTGATTCTACTTTAGAAGCAGAATATAAAAACTCATCATACATATTGATAAAGCAGCTGGGTCTGAACATATTTGCAGCATGGCCGGCATGTTTAATTTCCCTATAAATGACATGCGGAATCAAGACTTCTAAATCAGTTAATGCCGATTTGTATATCTTATCTTGATCTCCCATTACCCAAAGAATCGGAACACTTATATTTTGTATATCACTACGCAAATCATGGGTAAGACGATGATAAATTGCATTTTTTAATATATTTTCATCAAGTTCAAGACCATATTTATAATAAATTTTTCGGGAAATAATTGAATAAGGATCGATTGCACTATCTTTTGGATATATATCGTGGGAATATTTCTTTAACCATAATGGGTAGTCTTCACTGCGAATCTCCCAATAATGTTTAAATACGTCAAATAGAGAGGAGGACGAATTATAATGACCACCGATAAAACATAGACTTTTTACATTGCTTTTCCACTTATTGGCGAACAGTGTACTAGGATAACAGCCATAGCTAAGTGCGCATAAATGCGCTTCATCGAGTCCTTCCCGTTCAAATAGGTACTCTAATTGTGCTACCAAGTTATCTAATGTAAAATCAACAGCCTTCCCTCGGTCCTCGCCATGACCAAGTAAATCATAAGAGTACGTATTAAACCTACGATCAAAATATGCCTTTTGTTTATTAAAAGCATTTTTTGTTCCTGTTAATCCGTGAATAAAAATAATGTTTTCTTTCATTTTTCCTCCGATTGTTAAGAGTAGATAACCTTTATTTAAATACTAATCTCATAATGTAAAGGTTATAGGATGGATTTAGTTAATTTCTTGTAAAGACAAAAGCACAAGCCCCTGACCAGCCTAGGGCAAATAAGAAGCTCATGAATGCCTAACTAGCCCTAGAGGGGTTAGATTACTTAGGAAATCAACACGATAAGATTTTATCATTTCTTAAGAAAAACAAAAGCCGCCTCAAAGAGATCAAAATCCTTTCTTTTGAGACAGCTTTTATTTTCTACTCCTGCAGTAAAACTAATTCAATCGTAACTTTAAACAGATCACCGTCCACATCGATATCTAGAGAGCCCTCATGCAAATCAATGATCGATTTTGCAATCGCCAACCCTAAGCCTGAACCCTCTGTATGGCGTGATTTATCTCCGCGTTTGAATCGTTCAAATAATTCATTTACATCATCGCTAAGCTCGTATTTTGAAATATTTTTGAAGGTAATGACGGCTTCACCATTTATCGCTTTAATTGTCACATAAGCTCTTGTATGTTCAAGTGAGTATTTAAGGATATTGCCAATTAAGTTTTCAAATACGCGCCAGAGCTTTTGCCCATCAACATAGGCATAAACAGGCTGTTCTGGATTTGCCAAACGAAATTGGATTCCGGAATCTTGTATCGCTTCATTTGATTCAGCTAATGCTTGCTGCAGCAGCTGAACAAGATCAATTCTTTCTTTTACAAGTTCAATATTTCCGCTTGCCATTTTAGAAGCTTCAAACAAATCATCAATTAATACTTTTAAGCGCTTAGATTTACGGTCGATGATTTCGATATATGCTTTGCGTTCGTCCTCAGTTATCTTTTGATTTTTCAAGAGCTCCGAATACGTAATAATCGATGTTAATGGTGTGCGTAAATCATGACTGACATTTGTAATCAACTCGGTTTTTAGCCGTTCGCTTTTCGCTTGTGCCTTTTGTGATGTTTTTACTCCGCGCTTCATTGTATTGATATCTTCTGCAAGCTTGGCAAAGACGGACTTTCCAGCCACTTTTAAATCTGGTTGAAAATCACCCTTTGCTAATGCATGTGCATGGTTAAGAATTTCATTAAAATAACCTGTTCTTTTTACAATGAAGATAAATAATGGGATTCCTATGACAAAAAATGCCGGGATGTAAAAAAGTAAAAATAACTCTTCTACAAAAATCATGATTGTCCCAGCGCCAAAGGAGAATACAAAGAGCAAGATAAGGAATACTTTAGTACCCACTTTTCGATTTAAAAAAGCGTATCGGACTATATTTATTGATCTCATTGTGAGTGATTGATTCCAATCTTCCCGATTAGAAGACAGCGCTTTGACCCTTGGCACTAAGTAAAACCATTGCACAATTGTAAGCCAAAGTAATCCGGTCATGGCGATCAGCTGATAGAAAACATTCTCCAATATTTCGAGTATATCGTTACTATAATATAGATAATTATTTTCTAGAAAAACGAGAAACGTGAAAATCGCTGTTAGACCAAAAATCATGAACGCTACATCGATTGGAAGCTTATCATAAAGCTCCTTCCATTTAGCTGGTGCAAGCTTTCGAAGCATCATTTTATTTTTGCCAATAAAAAGACATAATCCCAGAGATAACAATGCGAAAATCGAATAAATCCAAAATACTATTTTCTGGTTTTCATAGGCATGATAATCGATGATTAAAAAGTTCGAGCTCGGCGTCTTTTTTGAAACGGCGATATATCCTTCGAAAAGAGCATTCGAGCTTTCATTTGCATAAGGAACCACTTCTTCGTAACCAACTACTAAAGACTCTGGATACAGTTCAAGGTATTGATTATTTTTTGTTGGATAATGCTTAATAAAGCGCATTTGTCCTACTTTGAAATAATCATCAACCGATTCGCCTTCTTTAATCGGCATGTTGGTATAGACCTCACCAGTTGCCGTATTTTTCAAGTAATAGTCAAAAGCTTCAAGATAGCGATTATAATCTTCTCGGAATAATTCCAGTTCTTTATAATAGTCATCTAGGCTTTGCTCTTTCTCGGCGATGATTTTATTTTTGATGTACTCATCACTTTCAAAATTCTTTGTGATATCGTCGATTTTTTTATCTCTTTCCTTTTTATAAACATCAGCTATCTTTTGATTGTCATTATCTAAAGCCTCGTTAATTCTGTCTTCATATTGCTGTTCAATGCTTGATATTTGCTCAGTTAAGTCACCATACTGATACCGATGATTTTCAATTTCTTCTTGCGAAACAGTGAGGCTTTCTTTTATTTCATCCTTTTTCTGATAAGAAATTTCAAAAGCATTTATAAAATTTAATAATTGATCGATTTCACTTTCAAATTGTGAAGACTTAAAATAGTTTTGTTTAAAAAAATCTCGATCATCATCGATCGCTGTTAACACTCCGCTTAATCCAAACGTAAATAAAATCAGCCAGCCAATAATGGCCAATTTATTTTTCCATTTTATATCCAATACCCCATACCACCTTTAAATACCTCGGATTTTTAGGGTCGATTTCTATTTTCTCCCGAATTTTACGAATATGTACTGCAACGGTGTTTTCTGCATTATAGCAGGGCTCCTTCCATACCCGTTCGTAAATCTCAGAGATAGAAAAAACTCGACCGGCGTTTACCATCAAAAGTTCCACAATTTTAAATTCAATTGGTGTTAACTTTACCGGCTCGCCATTTACGGCTACTTCCTTTGCTGATTGGTCAATGGTAAGTCCATTTAAATCAATTGTTTTCTTTATCCCTTCAAATGGTCCTAATTTTACATATCTTCTTAGCTGCGACTTAACTCTGGCAATCAGTTCTAACGGATTAAAAGGCTTTGTCACATAATCATCAGCACCGACCTGCAGGCCTAAGATCTTGTCCGTATCTTCACTTTTTGCACTCAAAATAATGATCGGGATGTTTTTGTCCTCACGAATTTTAAACGTTGCGGCAATTCCATCCATTCTAGGCATCATAATATCTAATAAAATCAAGTGGATTTCATGTTCATTTATATATTCGATCGCTTCAATTCCGTCCTTTGCTTTTAGCACGGTCATTCCTTCATTTTTCAAATATATTTCAATCGCATCACGGATTTCTTTATCATCATCAACAACTAATACAACATAATTATTCATCTGCACATTCCTCCTTTCCAAATTATAACATGAGTTTATTTTGAATTAGATGACCTTAGTATAAACAGGAGATCTTAAAATAAAGATAGGGGAAAAATGAAGAATTTCTTAAGTTTTATTAATTAAATTGGAACGAAACAGGAAAAAACCTCCATAACAACTATGGAGGCTTCTCAAGTTTTTCGTTTTTCATATAGGTAAGTATCAGGGGGGATACTGTTATCTATTACATACCCCCTGCCTGAGCAACATAAACCTAAAAATCATACTTTTTTTATTTTTTTAGGGATTGAGCTAAACGCAGCAAAACTTCGGCTTGATCCTTATTAAAATCCTTGCTGCCTTTTGTGCTTACTAGTTTGATATACGCATTAATTTGACTATCCCTTGCCTTAATATTCCCTTTTTCTTCGGATTTCTTTGCTGCTTTTAACTTATTGATATATGAGGTTGCCTTGTCTTCTTTATCAGCTAAAAATTGTTTTGTTAAAATCACTAAGCTTTCATAGTCTACTGTTACGATAAAACGGATTGATTTACTTGCATTATTTCCAGCAAGATCAGTTGCAGCAGCAGTCATAGTATGAGTACTTAAACCAAGCTGATAAGCTGGTGTTGATAGGTCTTTGCAAATAGACGAGGCTATAGTTGAAAGTTCATCCAAAGCTTTACAAGAGATGTTTACTACTTGATCAGCACTATATTCAATGTCATCCTCAGCAGAAAACGTGATCGTTGGTGCTGTTTGATCAAGTTGGATTTCGACAGCTTTCTTTTCTTCTTGGTTACCCGCCTTATCTAGACTCCAGTAATGAATAACATGGCTGCCATCTTTCGAAATGGTGACAGAATTTCCTGTTTGCTCAGAGCCTTCATTTACCATATAATGCGTGGATGCTATTCCTGTTTCAGAATCCTCGGCTAAAAAGTTTACCGTAACAGGCTTGCTGTACCCTTTTCCACACTCTAAATGTCCTATTTCCCCGTGTAATAAGAACGAAAAAAAGCCCCCAATATGGGTGACTTTTTCATCATTCGATCGTTACATATGCTGATAATGGAATGTGCATCTCCTTTAATGCATGAGCCATCAAGTACGCTATTTGATTAGCCCCATACTCCTGGAAATGAGTATCATCTTTAGCTCCATCAGGATAGGCTTTATACACTCCTGGTTCGATATGTAAAAATACAGAAAGTGTACCTTTTGGACCTATCCTGTTATAGTAAGCAATGCTTAAAAGATTTAAATCCACCAGAGGGACATCAAGTTCAGCAGCGACCTCTTTCATTCCTTTGACATACTCAGGAAAACTGCTTTTAAATTTTCCCGTTTCTTTGTGAAAATCTCTCTTGCCTACAGGTGTAACTAAAATAGGTATTGCGCCGCGGGCTCGCGCTCCATTGACATATAGCTTTAAATAATTTTTATAGTCATGTACAGATGTGTATAGATCATCGCGGTTTTTTTTGGCATCATTATGACCAAATTGAATAAGCAAATAATCATTTGGTTTAATTTTCCTTAAAATTTTATCTAATCTGCCTTCATTAATAAAGGACTTTGAGCTTCTCCCCCTGATTGCATAATTATTAAAATGTATCTCTGGACTAAAAAAGTGTGGCAGCATTTGCCCCCAGCCAGCCCTGGGACTCCACTTTTCAGAATATGACTGCACTGTTGAATCCCCAGCTATAAAAACAGTTGGATATTCTCCTGATTTACGGACGGGAAGCTTCTTTGATACAACAGGCATGGAAACCAGTAATAAAAGCAAACTCAAGAATATTGCAATATACCTCTTGTTCTTCCCTTTTTTTAACAAAACACTTCAAATCCTTCCCCTTTTATATCTTTTGCTCGTTTAATCTGTCAGTTAATTTGAACCTCAAGCACTCCAATCAAGCTTGAGCTTTACCATCATTTAATCTTTAAGAACATAAGATCTCTCTCTTTTTATCATAACCTATAACAGGTTGGACATGTAATTCTTTTCTTACAGTTTTGGATTTATTCTAGTCATTCATCGCACATCATTCAATCATTCTAAAAAAAATTAAGGAATTTTTTAGAAACCAATTGACAAATCATAGAATAATAGAGAAAATGTACGCGTGTACATAAATTTGTCTGGAGGTGAATATCTTAGCTAACAGAAAAGAAGTGGCGAAGCTAGCAGGTGTATCTGAAGCCACTGTTTCACGTGTTTTCAATAATATCGGTCCTTTGCGGGAGGAAACAAAACGCAAAGTACTGCAAGCAGCCAAAGAGCTGAACTACCACCCAAATGCCATCGCACAAAGCTTTGCCAGAGGAAAAAGCAATAATATTGGCGTAATTGTTCCTTATTTGCCAAAGGTTAACTTAATGTCAACCCACTACTTTTCTGAACTGCTAAGCGGTATTGGTGCAAGGCTCGGGGAATTAGGCTACGGCCTGCTGCTTTTATTTCAATCACCTGATGAACAAAAAGACTATGTACAGCTGTTTCGCTCTCAAAGGGTCGATGGATGCATTATCCTTGGCTCTAAAAATATTCCCGGTGAAGTTGAAGCGCTTGAAGTGCTTCATAATTTACATCTTCCCTACTGCCTTGTGAACCAAACATTTTCTGGCCATTCCTTTCATTCTATTGATGCTGACCATGAGGACGGCAGCCTCCAAGCAGTGTCCTCATTGCTTAGGAAAGGCTTTGAACAAGTCATCTTTTTAAATGGCCCAATGGAATATTCAAATAGTGCCGAGCGATTACAAGGATATGTTAAAGCGATCAGCCAGGCTGAAGCAGTTTTCAATGAGAAAATCATTTTTGAAGGGAACTACAGCAGAAAAAGCGGTTTTCAAGCTGCTGCTGAAATTGCACCATTGCTGCCTGACTATAAAGCAATCTTTGCAGCAAATGACCGCATGGCAATTGGTCTTATGCAAGGATTAAGTGAACACGGATATACAGCTGGCCGTGATTACGCATTAATTGGATATGATGACTCAGAAATAGCCAAAATGACATCCCCTCCACTTAGCACAGTAAAAGTTCCGCTATTTGAAATGGGGCAAATGGCAGCAGAAAAGGTTTTTAAACTTATTTCCAATGAAAACTTAGAAACGATCGATCATCGGCTGCCAGTTACATTGATCGAACGAGCATCATCGCTCTAGCGCCGCTAGAAAAAGAATGACTTCGCATCGGCGCTGGACTTTCACTATATAAAATACCAAAGAAAAGGGGATTTCCATGGAGAAGATTAGAGTTGGCATGATCGGCTATAAATTTATGGGTAAGGCACATAGTCACGCATATCGTGACCTTCCATTATTTTTCCCAAAAACTCTTCATCCTGAGATGAAGGTGATTTGCGGCCGGAATGCAATAGGAGTAGCCGAAGCTGCTGCACAATTCGGCTGGGAGGAATATACGACTGATTGGCAAAGCCTTTTAGAAAGAGATGATATTGATTTAATTGATATCAATGCACCTAGTGATGTACATAAAGAAATAACGATTGCCGCTGCCCAAGCTGGAAAGCATGTATTTTGCGAAAAACCGTTAGCGCTTACATTGAAAGATTCAAGAGAAATGCTAGAAGTTGTTGAAGCTGCCGGGGTAAAACATATGGTTGGTTTCAATTATCGGTTTGCTCCAGCTGTCATGTTAGCGAAAAAACTGATTGATGAAGGGAAATTAGGAGATATCTATCATTTCCGCGCATGGTTTTTACAGGATTGGTTGGTAGACCCAAACTTTCCGTTAGCATGGAGACTACAAAAAGAGGTTGCAGGCTCAGGTTCTCATGGTGATTTAGGAGCTCACCTCATTGATATGGCCCATTATTTAATCGGTGATATCGATGAAGTTATTGGTATGAGCGATACATTTATAAAAGAACGTCCAATTCCAACAAACATGACTGGCTTAACTGCTACCGGAAATGAAAACGCAGAAAAGGGCGAGGTAACCGTTGATGATGCTACATTGTTCTTAGCTCGATTTGCGAATGGTGCTTTAGGAAGCTTTGAAGCAACCCGTTATGCTGCAGGTCATCGCTGTACAAATTCATTTGAAATTAACGGCAGCAAAGGCAGTGTGATTTTCGACTTCGAACGAATGAATGAGCTTCAGGTTTATTTCACTGATGATAGAGATGATGTTCAAGGCTTCCGTCGCGTACTGGCTACAGACCCTGCTCATGCTTTTGCAGAAAACTGGTGGCCGCCAGGGCATACAATCGGTTATGAACATACCTTTATTCACGAAGTCGTTGAGCTTATGGAAGCATTCCGCGAAAACCGCCAGCCGGTCCCTAACTTCAAAGATGGCGTAAAATGCCAGCAAGTTTTGGAAGCGGTTGATTTATCGATCGAAAAACGTCAATGGATCAGGATTTCAGACGTATAAAACCAAAAGCGGAAGCGCCTTGATCAGCCCCGACAAGCATAAGACGAATTGGAATAGAAGGCGTTTTTTGCCTTCAATTCCAATTCGCCTTATGACCTAGAGGGGCTAGGCGCTGGAGCTGGATGTCGAAGCACTTAGCCACAGTACAAAGAACTTTTTAAAGGAGAATACTAGAATAATCCAAAAAGTTGCAAGATTCCTTTCAAAAGTTGCAAAAAAACATCTAAAAGTTGCAAAATTGCTACCTGAAATCTTATTAATTTTAGAAAAAAGGAGTGTTTTCAAATGAAGAAAAGCGCATTAATCGTTTGGGGCGGCTGGGATGGCCATCAACCAGAGGAAGTTGCAGAGATTTTCAAAGGAATTCTAGAAGAGGAAAACTTCCAAGTAGAGGTTTCAAATTCACTTGATTCTTATGCAGATCCTGAGAAGCTAAAATCACTAGATTTAATTGTTCCCCATTGGACTATGGGGGAAATTGAAAAGAAATATGTATTAAATATTTCTGAAGCTGTAATGAATGGTGTCGGCTTAGCTGGATGTCATGGGGGAATGTGTGATTCCTTCCGTAACAATGTTGACTGGCAATTTATGACTGGCGGAAATTGGGTAGCACATCCAGGTAATGATGGTGTGGAATATATGGTCAATATTAAGCATTCGACTAGTCCGTTATTAGAAGGTTTATCAGATTTTAAAGTGGTAAGTGAACAATACTACCTTCATGTTGACCCTGCTGTAGAAGTTCTTGCCACAACCCGCTTTCCTGTCGTCGATGGACCGCATGCAACAAACAAAGCTGTTGATATGCCTGTCGTATGGACAAAGCACTGGGGAAAAGGAAATGTTTTCTATAATTCATTAGGCCATCAAGCAAATATCGTTGCCATGCCAGAGGTATCCCTCATTATGCGCCGCGGCTTCTTATGGGCTGCCGAAGGAAAGAAACGAGTTCAAGAATTGGCAGCTTCTGGTGCATCCAACATCGAAAACGGAAGAGTTTACACTGGAATGGGCGATAGTCAATAACAAAAACGGAAGTGCTCTGCTCATTAATAGCATATAAGATGCCCAGGAATGAAAATGGCTTTTGTCTTTATTTCTCATAAGCTTGACTGTACAGATCCAACATAACATCTAGATATAAAAAGTTATCCTTTTTTAGCCATGTTAAGGATCGTTGTTGCACATTGTTGATTGGAACGGATACGCGTGTATCCTGGGGGAGCAACGGGACTGGGATACCCCGAAGGCGCTGCTGAGGAGGCACCCCCGTCCCCCCGCTTAGGAGGAGCGCCTGTAGCGGAAATCAACACCAAACTTAACAAATCCTTTATTTTAAAAACGCAAGCCCTTATTCTTCTTTCTATAACAACGATTATAAAGAATTAAAAACATTGGAGGGTTCCACTATGAAAAAGCTAAAAGTCGGTATTATCGGATGCGGAGTTATTAGTTCCATTTATATGGAAAATGCACAAAAGTTCGATCATCTTGAGCTTAATGCCTGTGCTGACTTAGACCTGCAGCGAGCACAAGCCCAAGCAGAAAAATACGGGGTTCCTAAGGCTTGTACTGTTGAAGAACTTCTTTCTGATCCAGACATTCAATTAGTTATTAATTTAACAATACCGAAAGCACACGCAGCTGTTTGTATTCAGGCCCTTGAAGCAGGCAAGCATGTTTATACAGAAAAACCGCTTGCTGTTACACGCGAGGAAGGTCAGCAAATTTTAGAAACCGCTAAAAAGCGTCAGCTTTTAGTTGGCAGTGCACCTGACACCTTTTTAGGAGCTGGAATTCAAACAGCTATTCATCTTATTGAAAAAGGTGAAATTGGGGAGCCAATCGGCGCATCTGCATTTATGATTGGCCGAGGACATGAGCATTGGCATCCAGACCCAGCCTTCTATTATGATATTGGCGGCGGTCCAATGTTTGATATGGGTCCTTATTATTTAACAGCCTTAGTATCATTATTAGGACCTATTAAAAGAATCTCTGGATCTGCCAGAATTAGTTACCCTGAACGTACCATCATCAGCCAACCGAAAGCAGGCACTAAAATTAATGTGGCGACTCCAACACATATATCTGGTGTCATTGATTTTGCTTCCGGTGCAATTGGAACGATTACAACAAGCTTTGATGCCTTTGGCGGCTCATCGTTACCGCCGATTGAAATATACGGTAGCGAAGGCACCCTCCTCGTTCCAGACCCGAATACTTTTGGCGGACCAGTCAAAATAAGAAAACGTGATGAAAAGGAATTTGTCGAGGTTCCTTTATCCTATGGCTATTCCCAAAACAGCCGCGGATTAGGAGTGGCTGATATGGCTAAGGCGATCCTTGATGGAGGCAAATTCCGTGCAAACGGAGATATGGCCTACCATGTATTAGAAGCCATGCATGGTTTCCATGATGCTTCAGATAATGGAACACATTATCATATGGAAAGTACGTGTGAAAGACCTGAATCTTTAGCTGTTGAACAACAGGCTTCAAAATAAGGAAAATGAAGCGTCCAGAGCAGTTGCTTTGGACGTTTCATTTACACTCAGCTGCTTCTTAGTGATTTCCCCACATCTAACCTATCTTTTACATGTTGTAAAAAGCCATAAGCTAGATAAGACAAACTAAACACAATAACTGTATCAACTAGCTTCCAGGCAAAATGCTCGGATAAGGAATTGAGGTGTAAAAAAAGTAACGTCTTATCGACCAAATCAATAAAAAAAACATGAATAGCATAGATTCCCAATGCATTTGCTCCAATTTTTGTTATAAACATATCTTTCCCGAGGTGTTTATTCGTTAAGATATAGGAAAAAAGAAAACATGTTAAAAAAATGGTTGAGATAAAATATTCTCCATATTTTGCCCCAATTAGCTTTTCTAGAATAAATCCTTCGATTACTTGGAGAATACAGAAAAGCGAAATATATGTCAGGGATGTTTTTCTGCTGAAATGATTTACATTCTGTTCAAGTTTTAACGCAAAGAAAAAGCCTAATGTTGTATAAAATAAGCCGATAAATAAAGCATCGCGGGTGTTTAGCGGAAATTCATAAATGATGGAATAGGATTGTCCAAAAAGTCCTATTATGTTCAATACAAGAGCAACTAAGATTAGGATATCTATTTTTTTTATCTTAAAAAATAGGTAATTGATGGTGATACTCCAAATTAGGGCTGTCAAAAACCATAATTGGTATCCGCTTGTCCCTTTTCCATAATACAATACATTGAGCAATGTAAAATTTTTAACATAGTCCATTACCTCACGCTGTAAATCATGACTGCTAAAGACCAGCAGCAGAATATCATATATTGCATAGAAAATTACCCAGCAGACATAAAGTTTTAAGATTTTAAAAACATACCTTTTAAAATACCCAAATGTTTTTTCAGCTCGCTTCATTTTTTTCCCGAATAAGTAGCCTGACGTTACAAAGAAGAAAGGAACAGCAAATCTTGAAAGGTTATCAAGAACAAATAATCCCATGATGCTATCCTTTGGGACAGTATGAATAGCAACTACGGCTAATATCGCGAAAAATTTTATAAAATCAATGGCATAATTTCTGTCCATTTTTCCTCCCACAAACTTTTTGTAAGATGATCATGCCATTTTATTATTTGCCTTTATATAGGAATCATTCGCTTTTTGGGTTCGAATCACGATAAAGAATACTTGTTGACTGGCGAGCTTGAAAGGCGAAGACAAAAAGCGCAGTCGCCAATACCTTTAAATGGTCACTGCTCCGAATTTCCTTCCTCCCTGATAATTTATACTTTTTTAAAGTATAAAAAGACTGAGCGTTGTACAGAAGAAATGATCTTCTATACAAACTCAGACTCTTTATCATCCTGTATGACTATAATCTCTTTTCGCCCGGAGCATAAATTCCTGTTGAAGAAGATTAACCTCAAATAATTTCAATGGATCGTAGAAGATTTCAGGATTTGCTTTCATGTCGCTTAGCCCTTCTTTGCCCTCTTGAATCGTTGTTTCTGTCTCTTGGATGGTGTCTTTCACTTCTTGAATTGGACCAGTAAAGAATGAAGAAACGTCTTGGCTTAATCCCTTTTCAAATAGCTCAAACGGCAAGAAAATTTTTGTGACGATGGATTTTGTAACATCCTCATATGTTTCACTTTCAACATATTTCTTGTATTGGTTCACAAGCATCATTTTATTTTGATTAATAGCTCCAAATAACTTGCCAGCGCTTTTTAAAATCAGCTGAGCCGGTTTGTTCTTGAGCATAATATTTTCTTTTTCATAATGCATTCTACCAGTGATGCGATTAATGTCCCGGCGCCAATCGTCAATAATCGTAAACTCACATTGTAAGAACATCTTTTCTTGCTGATAGATGTCATTAAAGGTTTCGCTCATTTCCGCTAAATAGGATTGACTATCAAGCAACTCCTCATGAGAAGTAATGATCCAATCTTCAAGTCTTTCACATATTGCAGGAAGCATCTGCTGTTCAAAATAGTCCTGAATTTTGGCATTCATGCTTTCGTTGAGGACAAGATGAATTTGTTTTAGATCACTATCTTCTTTAATCAGCTCGCTGCATTCTCTTAACATTTTCGGAATTTTCACCTTTGCTTCTGCTCTGCTTTCATTCAAAAAGTCCTTATACGCTTTTAAAATGGACGCAACTTTTTCTTGCTGAAGGTCAGTAAGTTTATTTGTAAAGCCTTTTAAACGTCCTAAAATATCTTCATTCCACTGGATAGAATCAACTAATCCCTTTTCCATATCAACGCGTTTTTGTAAAAGACTAGCTAAAATTCTCCGGATGAGTGTTAATACTTTTGCTGTCCGTTTCTCTTGCTTTTCTTTTACATCATATGGGAAATGCATATTGATAAATGTTGAAAGCTGGCTTAATTGCTGATGGAAAGGATGCAAGGACGAATATGGTAAAACGTCAGCTTCAGGATAGAGTGAAGCTATTTTTGCCTTAACTTCTTCAGCAATGGCTCTAGCATCTGCATCACTTGCTATTAAATCAACTTTATTTAACAAAAAGTGTACTTTTAAACTTGGTGCAAACTTTTTCATTTGCGATAAAACATCATATTCTCTATCAGTTAATGGAGAAGTTCCATCAAGAACATAGAGCATTCCGTCAGCTAAAAGCAAGGAATCAAAAAGCTCATTTCTCATCTCTGCACTTCCATTAACAGGCGGTGTGTCAATGATTGCACACTGGTTCTCATGTAAGAAAATACACGGACGCTTCACAAGAAAGAGCTCAGGATCATCACTCTGCATAAGTTCAACTAACTCACGTTGATTGTGAACAGGCAGCTTTTCGGCAGCTGAAATATGCTCCATTGAGATTTCATCATCATCATGCAGAACCACGATAGAAGATGTAGACCCCTTAAATGGCTGATCGCCTAATAAAGAATGCACAAACGTCGTTTTTCCGCTGCCAGCTTTTCCAGCTAACAGAAAATGATGTTTTATTTTCGGATTGATCATTTCTTTCATCCACCAGTTGATTTTATGATCTACCCCGACAGCATGAGATTCCGCCCATGCGCTAATCGTATTGTAAAGCTGCAGCGCATTTTCTATGCCGCTTTGCCCATTGTCAGCTTCAAAAATAATGGTTTCTGCTTTATAGACAGCATCTGGAAGTACAGTCCCAGGAAAGATTTCATTCCAAGCCAACACCGTTGCAGAAGGGAACAAACCATTCGCACGGGTTGAAAGCATCAGCCAATTTGCCAATAAATTCGGAACTACATCGTGCAGCTCTCTTAAATAATAAGAACCCTCTGTTAACTCAAGAAATGTCTCTTCAAATAACTCTGTGGTTTGACCCCACGAATAGTCATTTCCTTCAAGGTCAACTGAGAAAAAGAGATCGTTGATTGTTTTTAACCATGTTAAATAAGATCCTCCATTTCTATAGCTCTCCCACAATGCTCCAATAAATTGGGCAAAGGAATTCTTGCTTGCTTCAAATAAGGTTAACATTGCCTCGGCAAAAAAGTCAGGTTCAAACTGTTTCGTATATCCGGCTTTCACATACGAAATTAAAATTTGGAACCATTCTTCCCGTTCCGTCCGGATGGATTCAGTAACCGCAAGCTTTACCGCATGTTCTGTATCATTTTTTTCTTCATAAAAATCTCTGGCGATTCTTGTAACCTGTGGATAATCAGGGTTAATATGTAAGGCCTTTTTAATAATGTCATAAGCATTTTCCACCTTATTTCTTTCTTGATAAAGTGAAAAAAGCTTAAGCGCAACTTCACTGCTTAATGTTTTGTCTTCTGTTTCGATCGACGTGTATTTATCTTCTGCAGCAGAGAGCAGTCCTAGCCGATAATAAGCATCACCAATATTCATTACGGCCCATGGCTCTAGCTCATTTTTTATATTCTCCCACTTAAAAATGGCAGATTCATAATCCTGATCATGATAATAAATTTCTCCTTGGGCATATCGAATATAGGACAAATCAAAGCTTTCATCATGATTTTGTTCCTCAAAATATGCTTCTCCAAGCACTTGAGAAGGCCGTCTTTGGTCATGATCAGTCAAAAACGTCTCATAAAAAGTCTTATGAATTAATTGTTGTTCCGATGTCATGGTATCCTCCTGCAAAAAATGAAAGATTTATCTAAAAACTTGAAAAAATATATGGTTTGGGTCTACCTAAAGCTTCTTGATCCGATAGTCTCACTTTTCCACATCTAAACGGGCAGTAATCCCCAATATCAATGGTAAAAAATAAGATATGTGTGGGAAACTGCCCGTTTAGATGCTACGAGCGTGATAATTTTCGCTTTCCATCAGTAGGAAAAATGGAAGCCTCACTTTATTTTAGCAGAAATATGCCTTTTTAAAATGTCAATTTGATTTCAATTACGATCATTTATACTTTATTACCCTTTAAAAAAGAACAAAAAACCAAAACCTTCATAAAAAGTTCGAAAAAGGCATTGGTTTTATTGGGGTATTAAGAAAAAAAGCGCTCGAGCAAATCAAGTCGCTTTTTTCTATATAGGTATTTTATCATTTTCTAACCAGGAACTAAAATAAAAAGTAATTGAAGTTTTCAGGCAGTTGGTAAAAAAGTTGTCTACATGATCAGGTAGAAAGACAGGTAAAAACCATCATTTTTTCTTCTTCTTAACCAAGTAAATAATCATCCAAATGATGTACCCAACTAGTAAGCCTGGTATAAGCGAAAGGATTGGCAGCCAGATAGGTCCTAATAGGACGCCATTTATTTTAAAAACAGGTGAATACATCAGGCCGACAGTAACGAAATAAGCACCAAAAACAAAGGGAAAAAATGAATAGGCTGACCTTTCTCCTTCAGCATCTTTAAATGCATCCCACATCGCAAACATGTAGACACAGGGATAAAACATGAGCCACTGATAATTAACAATGTGTACGGCTCTGTCGATTTCTCCTAAAAAGCTAGCCATAATGGCTGTGTTAAAATTACTGTTTACATTAATAAGGAATTCTAGAAAGATAAAGACAAAGCCTTTTAACAGTTTTCTATTAAGTATTTGGGCAAAACCCGGTAATGCAATGCTCCAAAATATTGCTTCTGTTTTTGACGTCATATTAAAGCTTCCTATTCTTCATTTTTAAAAAATTTCGTTCTAAGTTAATTGAGGTGGATTTAGCTGTAAAAAATCATTTAAAAAGACACTTGCTAACGTCTAAAACATCTTACTTTCATAAAGAGGAAAGTGGTAATCTCACACAGTCTTTGCTAATTACTATTTACAAAGGCTTCCAATTCTATTCTTAATTTTGTAACGAAATAGTAAAAACTTGACAAATATATGACAAACTCATGGGGCTTCCGTAAAACAAACGCATTTAAAAATTCATCAAGGCTCTTTTCTAAGAGATTGTGTTTTAAATAGTTTTTTTTAAATTGTTTAGGTTACGCGCAAGAAATTCACAGCACTTTCCACGGAAAGCTAACATTTCTCGCTGAAATAAAGCACTTAGTAATAGCTACATAATTTGCGGAACCAGCTTTAATCAAACACCAATCTTTAACAAATTTTATATGCTATCGTAAATTGATTTTTAAAAAGGACAGTGTAAAATGGCTGAAAATGTAAATAAAAAACATGTAGATCTGCTGCCGTCGATTTGGCATGCGCTAAGAAAAATTAAACAAATGCAGGATAAAGCTGAGTATTTTCGATCAACTCATAAATTAATTGAGGCTCCAGCCTATAAAACCATCCCCTTCATCCTGCAAACGCAAAAAGGTGATCCCTTTTTCACATGGGGGAAAGCTGGAACAACCAGCTGTTTTGCAACAATTTTCTTTAAGATCGTAAAATTAGAACATGAAACAGGATGTGCCACATTAGGGTTACTTCGTCCGAATTTGTCTGTATGGGATGACAAATTAGATGGTTTAAGAATAGGTAAAATATACGAGATTGCCTTTATAACGGAAACAGATGAAGTTGTGACAATTGATCCAACCGGATATAGTGCGATTAAGTGCTTTGACCCAGGGTTAGTTGTGGAGGAAAAGAGTGAAGAGAAAGACAAAAATAGCGGATGACTTATACGATGGTCACCCGCTTTCATTCTTGCTGCTTAATAAGTAAGTGATGCAGCAATGATCAAGCCGATGGAAACAGATAAAAATAATAAAAACAGTCCTACTGCTTGATTGTCGTCGTCAATGGCTTTTGTAATATTAAATTTAGGTGTCAGCAGCTCGGCTGCATAAAAAATGATGATCTGAATTACAATGGCGATGCTTCCCCAAACGACCATGTCTAAGATGTTTACAGAGTTCGAAATGGATGAGTACAATACGATTGCTAAGCCTAGGATCCTGCCACCAAATGCATATACCGCTGCCTTATTCCCGTTTTTAATTAATTCAAATTCCTTATTCTTTGTTGTGATCTCAAATAGGGCAATCCCAATGACCAAAAGCACAACAGCTACTCCAATATAGGATAATGTTGATAAAAACAAATCTAAAAATGACATCTTCTCATGTCCCCCTCTTTATCGTTTTAGTCCAACAGGCAAGAAATAGGCATTATTATCGGTAATTTGCTTACCTGCCCTTAACCCGATGCCAGATGGTTTTCCATTGATTAAAAAGCTTCCAATTAACACTTTTCCTTCTCTAATTCCTTCGCTTGTTTTTATTTCTTTTGCGGGCAGATCTATATACTTTTGAAAAACAGGCAATGATTTATCATAGGTTTTTTGAGCATCCTCAAGAATCTTTTCTTTCCCTTTGTAAATAGATACCGTGTCTCCCTCTCGACCGAAACTTGGTTTTTTAACATACTTCACGCCGCTCTTTAAGAATATGTCCTCTTCAAGATATGTAGGTAGAAAATAAGCTGAAATCCATTGCTTTTCCTCTGCTGTAAAATAAGGGTTATCGCGTTCCATCATTCCCCAAATAACTGCTTGAACAGCCTTTGATTGCAAAAGAAATGCTGATATGGGGTTCACCATATGCAGCTTGTTTAACGAGACAAGTTCAATTAGCTGTAACCCGATTTCTTCATTTGTTTTTACATCCGCATCCTCAATCAAATGCTCTAACGGATAGGTTTGCCGATATAGGAGGTCAATTCTATTTCCTTCATCATCAAACAACCCCTCCTGCTTTTTGATTGTCAATTTATGCAATGGTACATATTTAGACGGAACATTTACTGTTTCCTTTAAAAACAAGGTCGTGAATTTGTCTTCCTCATGGTCTTCATGTGAAGTGAACACTATATTTGGTTCATGGTCAATCTCAGAGCGGTGCAGCATTTCAGCCAGCGCTTTCCGCATTTCTTTTCCGAGCTTTTCTGCCAATCCTTTATTCGGATCTTCCACACCAAATTCTTTACACATGACACCATTTACATAAAAAACTTCCTTTTCAAATGTAGGTGTATCGCTATTAAGCTCAAGTACCTTCAGCCCATTTTTTGTCTGAACTAAATCAACTCTGGAAATGACAGAATCAACAGGTAATGCACGATGCCGGATAAAGGGAAGGATACTGCGCGGAAGGTCCAATTGTAATAATGTTTCGTCAGACGAGCTTCTCAGCAAGTTGCCTGTTTTAAAGAAAATGTGGCCGATGCGTTTCGTCGCTAGGCGAATGTCTGCCACTTCCTTCTCCGCCATAAGTGCGATATCATATAGCGCATATTCACTATCATATAAATCATGCCAAAACTGATTGACTTTGCTATATGCATAACGTCGCTTACTCAGATGCTCTTCTAAATAAAAGGAGTGTGACATTACCCGCCAAAACCTCCGCTAGAACCTTTACCAAATCCAGAGGCTCCTCCTTTAAAGGAACTGCTGGATTTATAGGTTTTATAAGCTGAACTTTTTGTTAACCCGCTTTTGGAAGGATAAAATTTTCCGCCATAATAGTAATGGCCATAATGAGATGAACCATCATCATCACATTCCCAAACCCCTTCATCAGCTTCCCATTCCCAGTCATCACAATCTGTACCCTCTGGAACAGGCGGCAATGATTCATCATTACTGCAACCAGCAATCGTCATCATGGTCGCTGAAATGATTCCAGTTAATAATTTATTTGTCTTCTTCAATTGTCTTCCCCCCACTGTAAAATAACAAACTAGTGATCTAAATGAATAAATCCCTTCAAACTACGAACTAAATTTTAATAATTCACAAAGTCCTTACATCATTTTCCACCCTCATATAGTATAGTAGAAATAGCCTAGACTTTGGAGGTAAATATGAAAAAAAACTATAAATTAGAGTATCGTTTAAATGATGAGCAAAAAAATTACCCTGCACTGTATCATTATGAATTTTCTGAGCCAACAGAGATTTTTTGCCGAAGACTATGTGATTATTTTATTAAAGATAAGAAAGTGTATCATATGACATCAGCAAGTCTTGAAAAGGAATATTACGTGATTTATGTAGAAATAGATGAGGAAGAAGCGATTATTGAACATGCCAAAAGCTATACCCATGTTACGCTGGAGGTGCGTGACTTTAAGGAGTATAGTGTGTCGCCGCTAATCTATACATATGATTTATATTCACACGAAGAGGCATTATCCCTTATAGGAAATGATTTTTTATGGTTAGACGAACAAGAATACAGAAAAATATCCGCTGAAATTGATGAGGACCGATCGACCTATGTTCTTTACATGACGAAGGCATAGTAACCTATAAAGGCCTTTTGGAGGATTTTCATGGTTCATATTGAAAAAAGCATGAATCTGTTGCTAGGAATGTTATTTTTAGCGGGGATTTTACTAATTTCCTATTCTTTCTTTTATGGTGTAGCAATTATATTTTTGTTTCTTATGGTTCTTTATTTTTATAATAGAAATAAACATCTCATTATTACAATTTCAGCATGTTTAATTGGGTTTGCTTTTTATCGGTATTTTGCCCTTATGCTCGAAACTGTCAGTGTAAATAAAGAGGTTCAAATCATATTAAATCGATTTAGCCTTCTATTTGTCATAGGAAGTCTGCTTGTTGTTTCACATTTCTATAAGCATCCATTCCGTTACCATCACAAACCGGAATGGAACAATAAGATTTTTTTTCCTTTTATTTGGAGAGGATTCCACTCACTAAAAGTATCTACTTTTCTTCCTGTAGCCATTTTGATTAATACACTCGTTTTCTTGCCGTTTATCATTAGGCAAGGTGGCGCATATATCCTAGAGGTAGCCGCTTTAGCCTTTTTCTTTTCCTTTATTAATGCAAGTTTAGAAGAGCTATTGTGGCGCGGTTATCTATTATCTCATTTTAAAGAACCTGCTGGTGATACATATGCCCTTATATTTACAAGTATTGGTTTTGGCCTACAGCATATTTCGATTGGAATCCCACTGATTCCGTCCATTTTATTTTCCTTTGGCGGAGTTTTTCTTGCAGGTGTTGTTATGCGTTCTAATAGCATTTATCCGGCAATGATCTGGCATATTGTGTTAAATTTAGGCATGGTCTTTAGCGGGTTTATATTAAAATAGGGAATGTTATCACATCACTATATGGATTGCCGGTTCTCACTATTTAAAGTATGCTGGAAGGAGCCTAAACGCTTTCTAACCCTGCAGTGTCTCCCTTGCAGCAATTAACCATAAATTAAACTGGATACATAGAGTACAACCGAATGTAACCAAGCTTAAAACGTTGTTGAATAAAATGGCAGTAATAGTCAAAATGTATTTTGTAAAGACGATGGTCTTCCGATGAATGTCATTATGTATTTTCTCGCCAAAATTCACGGTAACCCCCTTATCGCATTGTGGTTAAAAGTGTAATTGTCCATCTCCCCACCAAGCAGAATTGCTCGCTTTCTTTCATCTAGAACCTAATCTGCCATTAAACTTGGAGTACTTCTATTTGACCGTTTGAAAAACAAAAGGAGCTTACCCCTAATGAGGTACAGCCCCTTTCCGTTTTATTGACGAATTTGTCCGGTTCCATAAACATAAAATTTACTAGAAGTTAGCGCATTTAATCCCATTGGACCCCGAGCATGAAGTTTTTGTGTGCTGATGCCGATTTCAGCACCATAGCCAAATTCAGAGCCATCTGTAAACCGTGTTGAGGCATTATGATAAACCGCTGCTGCATCCACTTTATTTAAGAATTTACTAGCATGTTTTTCATTAGCCGTAATAATCGCCTCAGAATGATTTGTTCCATATTTATTAATGTGAGTGATTGCCTCATCAACACTTTGAATAACCTTCACACTGATTGAAAGGGCTAAATATTCCGTGTACCAATCCTCTTCTGATGCTGGTTTTGCAGGACCAAACACACTTCTTGCAGATTCATCTCCGTAAATTTCTACGCCATGCTCATGAAGCGTAACCAGGAGATCCTTTCCATATTTTTCAAACCATTTTTCGTCGATTAATATCGTTTCAATTGAATTACATACAGATGGTCGCTGTGTTTTTCCATTTATCACGATCGATTCAGCCATTTTATAGTCTGCAGATTCATCAATGAACACATGGCAGTTTCCCGCGCCTGTCTCAAGTACAGGGACTGTTGACTCTCGAATAACAGTATCAATCAAGTTTTTTCCGCCACGAGGAATTAATACATCTAAATATTCTTTTAAGTGGAATAACTCTTTTGCTGTTTCCCTGCTTGTATCCTCAATTAACTGGACAGCATTAACTGGCACATTGCTTTTTTCAAGTGCTGTATGAATTGTTTTTACAAGGGCTTTATTTGAAAAGCTCGCAGATGAGCTTCCTCTTAAAATTACCGCATTTCCAGTTTTTAATGTTAGTGTTGCTGCGTCAACTGTTACATTAGGTCTTGCCTCGTAAATCATCCCGATCACGCCAAGTGGAACACGATTCTTTTTGATCAGAAGACCGTTTTCTTTATGAATCGTCTCTAAAGTCTCACCTACTGGATCCTTTAATTCGATTAATAAGCGAATGGCTTCTGCCATATCCTTGATTCGTTTTTCATTTAGCATGATTCGATCAAGGATGCTATCTGATAAGCCATTTTCTTTTCCTGCCTCAAGATCCTTTTGGTTTTCTTCTAAAATATAAGCCTGATCGACTAATAATTGATCGGCTATTTTGGCCAGTGCCTCATTTTTCTCCTCAGTAGACATATCTACCGTTACAAAACTAGCTTTCTTTGCTGCTATTCCCTTTTCTACGACCTCACTCATGGTTTATTCCCCTCCCTATGCTTTTACCCATTTATTTCGATGGATGACAACTATTGAAGAAAGAACCTTGTCCTCTCTCAATTCTTCACTTCGTTTACCCATGATGTTTTTTAGCTCATCTGAGGAAAAAAGAACCTCTCCCTTGCCCAGCAAGCCATTTGGGCCAACTACCTCAACAACATCACATTTCTCAAACGATCCTTTAATATCGTAGACGCCGGCAGGAAGGAGGCTTTTCCCATTATAAACTAGGGCATCCTCAGCACCTTGATCCACATAGATTGTACCGGATACCTCAGAATGAAATGCGATCCACTGCCTGCTATTATTAATCGAGGCTAAGCCTTCCTTACCGATATAAGTCCCGTTTCCCTCACCTTTAATGATCTCAATCAGCTTTTGATTTCCTTTTCCTAAGCCAATAAACACTTGAACTCCAAGCGATATGGCTGTTTTAGCTGCCATTAATTTTGACTTCATTCCACCTGTGCCTACCTTCGATCCTGCTCCCTCCGCTGCTTTCAGCATGTCATCTGTTACTTCAGGAAGGTAGTCGATTTTCTGCGCAAGAGGGTTAGTCCGTGGATTTGAATCATAAAGCCCATTTATATCAGTCAAAATGATCAGCTGATCGGCATGGACTAGACCGCTAACAAGTGCAGACAGCATATCATTATCCCCAAAGGTAAGCTCCTCCACTGAAACGGTGTCATTTTCATTAATAATCGGCAAAATCCCCCGCTCTAAAAGCTCTGAAATCGTTGCATAGGCATTTTTATAACGCTCCTGCTTCGAAAAGTCATTGCGTGTTAGCAGAATTTGTGCAGGTACGATATCAAATTGACTAAATTGCTCAATATATGATTGTACAAGAAGACTCTGTCCAACTGCAGCCGCTGCCTGCTTTCCCTTTAAGGTAATCGGCCTTGTCGGATACCCAAGCCTCGCAAAGCCAGCTGCCACGGCCCCTGATGATACAAGCAGCACCTCGTGACCTGCTTTGCGAAGAGCAGCCACAGCTTGAACATGATCCAAAAATTTCTCCTGATCAATCTGCCCCTTCACATTTGTTAACGAACTACTACCGATCTTGACAACAATCCGTTTCTTTTCCATGATTATGCTCCTCCACTTGCTTTGTACTCCTGTTAGGTTTTGGTGAATTTGATTAATAGGTTGCTGGTTTATGGGTAAGTGCTGGATTTAAGTTAGTAGCATGCGGTATTTCGCGAGTTTTCTTTTTGTTAGCGTTTTGGCGCACTTTATCGGCGAATTTTAATGGCGAGTTCCCCTGCTTTTTCAGCGAATTCACACTCTTCATCATTGACTTTTACCTACTTTTCAGCGACTTCCCCATTTTATCAGTGGCTTTCAACACTTTTTTAGCGTTCATGCCCATTTTATCAGCGACTTTCTCCACTTTTTCAGCGTCCATGGCTCATTTATCAGCGACACTTCCACTTTTCAGAGCCTTTCCTCCATCAACACTCCTAACCGTCAATGATACTAAAAAAAGCCCTCTTCACCCCTATAAATAAGGACGAAAAGAGCTTGCTTCCGTGGTACCACCTTGATTGAATGTGAGAATTCACATCCCGCTTTACCTCGTAACGTGAGGGGGACGCCTATGTTTGCATAGGACTCGGGAGGTAGGTTCGGCGGCTTTTGCGTTATGAAGTCTCCCAGCTTATAAACTTCACTCTCTGATACGAAAAGTCCCGCTTACTGATCCTCCGTAAACGTTCTCCGATTTTTTTATTATTATGCCGAGTATTTGCCAGACTGTCAAGAGGATCCTTATAATTTTTAGAAAAATTGCAATTAGACTTCATACTTTCTCTAACTGTAGCTTATCCCATTTTCCAAGTTTATAATAACCAAAAGCGATGACACTGCTTATCACGAAGCTTAGCCCCATGCCAACGGCAATTCCATTTTCCCCCAACCATAGCGAGCATAGGTAGGATAACGGGTAGCGAAGAACCCAAAATGAAATCAGATTTAATACCAATACTTGGAACATGGCCCCTGCAGCTCGGACAATCCCATTTAAAATAAAGTTAATTCCTAAAAATGGGTAAAAGAATCCGATAATCTGCATATACCTCATTCCAAAGTGTACAGCATCGTTTTCTTTAATAAATAGTTTAATGGCCATTTCTGCAAAGATCACAACAAAGATGCTGATCAAAATCATAATTACTAAATTAAGCAAGACGCCATGTTTAGCAATTTGATGGACGCGGACCCATTTATTAGCCCCGATATTTTGTCCAGCCATGCTATTTACTGCTGTTCCCAGTGCCATTGCCGGAAGCATGATGATACTATCAAGACGCTGAGCAGCGCCAAAGCCTGCTACAACATCGTCTCCAAACGAGTTAACAACACTCATAATCGCCATTACACCTGCTGAAATTACAGTCATTTGCAGGCCTGATGGAATGCCGAGCTTTAAAATTGTGATAACCTCATTCCTGCTTGGCAGCTTAGGAAAAATAAATGGAATAAGGGAACGCTTCAAGATATCAATCATTCCATATAAAAAAGCAATTCCTTGCGAAACAATCGTAGCATAGGCTGCCCCTGCGATTCCTAATTTAAAGACATAAAGAAAAAGCGGGTCCAATATAGCGTTAAGCACAACCGCAATGGCGACGTATCGGATCGGTGTTTTACTGTCACCTAAAGCTCTTAGAACGGTACTGATGAAATTGTAGCCAAATAGAAATAAGATTCCTATAAAATTGATTTTAAGATAAATGGCAGCATCAGAGATCATCGAAACAGGTGTGCGTAGCAAAATAAGGATTTCCTCAGAAAAAATATATCCGATAATCCCCAACAAGATCGATAATATTGTTAATATCACAACAAACGCATTAATATAATTTTTAAGACCTGACTCATTCCCTTGTCCTTTTTGCTGTGAAAGGATTGTTAAGGTTGCGTTATTTATTCCGATGATGAACGATAGGATCGTGAAAATGACGGTACTAGATACCGCTACCGCCCCTAATGCATTTGCTCCTAGAAGATTTCCAACCCATAAGCTGTCGATAAATTGATAGGAAACTTGTAAAAGATTTGTCAGCATAATCGGCAGTGAAAAAAGCCACATTTGTTTTAAAATCCTGCCTTGGGTAAAATCATGTTGGTTCATATGATTACTTCCTCTCATATCAATCCTTTTTATCTTATCACAGCCTAGGATTGACATGTACCAATTTACATTTTTGGTTGGAGCCATGTAGTCATGAAAATATTTTCTGCAAACAAACATTCATAATAACCTTATTACAAATATCAATAATAATAAAAGACAAAAGCTATTGCTGATTTTCCAGAAGCATATAAGGCAAGTGCAGCAGCTCCATTTATGATCACTTTATACTAGTTGTAAAGTAACTCCTGCTTTAAATGGTGTGCCTGTGAACAGAACATTTCCCAAACGATAGCTGCAGCTAACGATGCACCAATCCCTAATCCTATTTTTAACCAAATTCCTTGCCCTGTTTTTAATCCAAATACCCAAGCGCTGCTAACGCATAAATCTCTAAAAAGAAACGAAGAGCTGAATTAGCTGCTTTTAATATGAACATTTTATCCCCTTATTTTTATCATATATCTTTTGATATAAAACTATCATTAAGATCAGGGAGCCCGGAGCTTTCCTTTTGTTTGAGAGATTAGAATATATTTCAGATTCATTTAATACTTAGATGACGGCATCAACCATTTTTTCTGGCTGCTTGAATCGAAGTATTATTAGAATCAGGTGAATAAGTAAATATACTTTATCTGAGACATCAGAGATCTTATCTCCCTTTTTTAGGTCATTTTTGCCAAGTTCTTTTCAGCTTGTTGTATTGCTTTTTGGATACTGATTTCTGGATATTTGAGCATATCTCCATGCCCTACAGCTAAAAGACTCGGTTTCAATTCCAATATTTTTTTCACACTCTCATTCGATAATTCCTTGCTCCATGTTCCAAACGCCGGAAATGGAAATAAGAGCCGGATTTGTCCGCTTACGGCCATACCTCCTATCGTTTGGATTGCATCGCCAACAATGATGGCTTGATTGCGAGTGTCTAGGAATGATATGGACCCTGGTGTATGGCCAGGTGTTGAAATCACTTCTAAGGAACCAATCCGATCGCCTTCATGAAGCTCGCGGTCTGCTCTTGTCACCAGGGTTTTGGGGACTCCTCCTTTAATTGGAATTTGCGGTTCATGTTGATCAAGTGATAAATCACCGTTTAATATGCGGATTTCCCGAGCTGAGAGCGATACAGGAACATTGGGATTGTTTCGTTTCAATTCGTCCAAGGCACCGATATGATCAACATGTGCATGTGTAAGTAAGATATTTGTAAGCGGCTTTCCAATCGATTCAATTGTTTTTACTATTCCTTTATAACTGCCTGATATCCCTGTATCAATTAGGGTTAGCTCCGTTTCTTCTTCAACAATAAAACAATTCAGCGGAAAAATATTCGGTAAAAATGTTAGTTGATAAATCATGCCTTCTTTTAAAACCTTCATGATTAACATCCCCTTTATATGCCATTTGTTGGAATAGCGGTTACTAGTTTCATAGTAATGAATCCTAATTTTTTCCACAAGGAACTTTTGGGATATTTTACAATAAAATAATAAACTGAATGTACTAGAAAAAACAGGAAGTCTAAAACAAAAAGGGTCAGTCCCCTCGAACACAATATTTTGGTCTAAAAATCCTTAATATTGTTTGTTGGAGGGGTCAGACCCTTGTTTTCTAACTATTATTTAGTGATGAACCCAATAAACACGGGTTTCAAACGGCTTTAGCTCAAGCTCTTTTAAAGATCCATGTTCCTCTGCCGTAACATTCGCTAGCAATAAATCGTCTGACCGAACGCCAAAGTTCAATGGTTCTTCCCATGCGGCAGGAGCGTCAGATAGATTGGCAAAAACAACAACCTTGTCTTTGTCCAGTGTACGGGTATAGGCATAGATTTGAGGATGATCATCAAGAATCAGGTCATATGTCCCGTAAGTAAATACCTCATGATGCTTCTTTAATTGAATCATTTTTTTATAGAAGTGAAGAACAGAAGATTCATCTGCCAATTGGTTTTCAACATTGATCTCCTTGTAGTTTTCGTTCACACCTAACCACGGCTTTCCTGTCGTAAAACCAGCATTTGATTCAGAAGACCATTGCATAGGCGTTCTTGAATTATCACGGCTTGATGCCCAAATGACTTCCATGATGTCTTCATGTGCTGCGCCTTCTTCACGATTGAAATGATAAAGATTTTTTGTCGCCACATCATTATATTGCTCTATATTCGCGAATTTGACATTCGTCATTCCGATTTCTTGACCTTGGTAAATAAATGGTGTACCTTGCATAAAGAAATACATAGCCCCAAGTGCCGTTGCACTTTCATACCAATATTCCTTATCATTCCCCCATGTAGACACTCTTCGCGGCTGATCATGGTTTTCAATAAATAAAGCATTCCAGCCTTTATTTTCAAGGCCTTTTTGCCATTTTGTTAATATTTTTTTCAAATCAATAATATTCAGCTTTTTCTTTTCACTTGCATCCCATAAAGATAAGTGTTCGAATTGAAAAACCATATTGAACTTGCCGTTTTCTTCTCCTACCCATTCATCAAGGTCTGCCTGGTTGTCAGCCTTCACGCCGTTTGCTTCACCAACGGTCATAATGTCATATTTCGAAAATGTTTCTTCTTTAAGTTCCTTCAGGTAATTATGAATTCCCTCTACATTCATATGCTTATCAAAGGAAGGAACATATTTCAAACCTACATCATTCGGCATATCCATTAAGCCAGCTTCTTTATTGATATGACTTATAGCATCAACTCGGAAGCCGTCAATTCCCTTATCAAGCCACCAATTGATCATTTCGTACAGGGAATTGCGCACATCTGGATTTTCCCAGTTTAAGTCAGGCTGTTTTGTTGAAAAAATATGAAGAAAATATTGATTTGTGTTTTCATCATATTTCCATGCAGAACCGCCAAAAATACTTTCCCAGTTATTTGGTTCCTGGCCATTCTTTCCATCACGCCAGATATACCAATCACGCTTAGGGCTATTTTTAGAGGAACGAGATTCAATAAACCATGGATGCTCATCACTCGTATGATTGATGACGAGATCAATAATCAGCTTCATCCCCCGTTTATGTACTTCCTCTAATAATTGATCAAAGTCTGCCATTGTTCCAAAATCATCAAGAATATCTTGATAGTCACTAATATCATAGCCATTATCATCATTTGGCGATTTGTACATTGGACAGATCCAGATAATGTCAATTCCAAGCTCCTTAATATAATCTAATTTTGAAATCATACCTTGAAGATCGCCGATACCGTCACCATTGGAATCCATAAAACTCCTTGGGTAAACTTGATAAGCGACCGCCTCTTTCCACCAATGTTTCATCATGCTGTTACCTCACTTTAATGTATTCATCTTCCTATTTCTCGATTAGCCCTGCTTATGTGCCTTTGCACGACTTCCGTTCAATAAACTTTGTCGGAATCGTGATGCGTTTTGGCAATGTTTCCGGCATTTTTATTTTTTCAAGCAAGCAATTTGTTGCTTCGAAGCCAAGTTGATAAATGCTTATATCAATAGATGTTAATGGAGGTTTTGAATGCTCAGATAACATTAAATTATTAAAGCTGACAATTGACATATCATCAGGGACTTTAATATTCATATCCTCAAGATGACTAATCATTTCATACGCAATCAAATCATCTTGCGTGACAAGCGCAGTTGGAGGATTTTTTAATGACATAAGCGATTCTATCGCTTTTCTCCCGTTTTCCTTAATAAACTCCTCATGGACAAGATAGTCCTTATTAAATGGAATGCCTGCTTCATTCAGTGCCTGCTTATAACCATTTAAGCGATCGATGGTTACGACAAAATCAAGGCTTCCACCAACAAAAGCAATCGATCGGTGACCAAGCTCGATTAAATAATTCGTGATTTGTTTTGTAATAAAAATATTATCATTGTCTACATATGTGATACGTTCTTCATTTTCATAAGGTCTGCCAACTACAGAAAATGGGAAATTTGTTTCCTGTAAAAACTTCATTGCCTTATCATTAATACGTGAGTAAAGGAGAATAACCCCATCAACACGTCTACCTTGTACCATTGACGTTACGTCAGCATAAATTTCATCCTCTGTTGAGCCAGTCGATAAGTAGATCCCATACTTATTGGCATGGGCATTTTTACTGATCCCTCTCAACACTTCAGGGAAAAATGGATTTTGGAAGGCATGATCAGCAGAATTAGGCATAATGACACCAATTGCTTGTGTGCTTTTAGCAGCTAAGCTCCGTGCTTGAAAATTTGGATAATACCCTAATTCCTCCATTACCTCCCGAACACGTTTCTTTGTTTGTTCACTAATACGAGGACTATTAGCAATAACCCTTGATACCGTTGAAGGTGCGACATTTGCTCTTTTTGCTACATCTTTTATTGTTACGATCATAGCTGCCTCCTTAAAAGTGTATACTCTTTTGAGATATATGTTTCCTTCCCTTTTTTCAACACTTTTTCCTGCTTCCATTAGATGATTCTTTTTTATATGATAGAACATATAGAGCGATTCAAGTTGAAAACAACTCAAAGGAAAACGTTTGCACTTGTTCACAAAAAAATTTAGCTTTCACTCTTCTAAATTTATAGTCTATCCTGCTTATTCTTCTTTAAATTCCACTGCGAAATCGTTTGCGCAACTTTATATAAAAATATATCATAGATCCTTCATTTATACAATATTGAATTTTTTATCTCACTCATATTGGCATTAAAAGCCATAGATAGTAGTATTCCCTTTATTTCTCTATATTAAAATAAATTGTCCAAGTAAAAAATAAATCTTTCTATACTAATAAAAACCCGAATAAAGACCGTTTTGATCTTTACTCGGGTTTTTCAAATTAGTGCATAGAGGTCATAACCCAAACAGTACCTACAACAATGACTAAAGCGATAAACGCCGCAGAAATCATTTTACCGACTTGCCAACCGCCAGTTGCTCCTTCAGTTACATGCATAAACATAAATAACTGAATAGCTGCTTGCAGAAATGCAAGAGAGAAAACAATGATAATCACTGTATTTAACGATAAGTCTGTATAAAGCCCCAACCAAACTGCGAGAAACGTTAAAGCAATCGAAAAGAGGAAACCAATGACATGTGACCATGGAAAATGATGTTGTTGATTACTTGTTTTATTTGCCATTATCCCACCAACCCTAATAGGTAAACACCTGTAAAGACGAAGATCCATACAAAGTCTAAAAAGTGCCAGTATAAGCTGGAGATAAATACCTTTTTAGCAGTATCTGGTGTTAACCCTCTTTTAATTACTTGAAGAACAATTAATATAATCCAAAAAGTACCTATAGTTACGTGAAGTCCATGTGTTCCAGTCAACAAATAAAAGCTAGACCAGAATGCATTTGTACCAAGGGTAGCTCCCTCATGTACTAAATGAATGAACTCATTGATTTCCATAAATAAAAAGCCTAATCCGAACAATAACGTAATGACGATCCAAACGATCATTGATTTAACGTTGTTTCTTCTCATTTCATGAATCGCTAATCCACAAGTGAAACTACTTGTTAATAATAGCATTGTCATGATCATCGTGTTTTTTAAATCAAAAAGCTCACTAGGCAGAGGACCTCCGCCTGTGTGGCCATCGAGTGTAAAAAACGTTGCAAAAATTGTTGCAAACAAGGCCATTTCAGCGCCCAAGAAAATCCAAAAGCCAAATATATTCAATCTTCCAATGCTAGACTGATATTCTAAGGGCGTGTCAGGACTAAGTTTAGTATTAACGTCTGCCATTAATCACGCCTCCTTTTTCTGTTCCGTTTGTATGATTTCTTCTACGCTAACATAATAGCCTTCATCTTCTTTATGTGAGCGAAGTGAACGGAATGCCATACATGCTAGAACACCGATACCGCCTAAAATGGCCATCCACCATAATTTAAAGACTAAGCCAAAACCAGCGACAAAGAATAATGCTGACATGACAAATGGTGTACCTGCGTTACTAGGCATATGAATTGGCTTAAATTCCACTTTTTCCTTTTTCTTTTCTTGCTTCATGAGCCAGAATGCATCAAGACCCTTTACTTCAGGAACAACTGCAAAGTTATAGAATGGCGCAACCGATGATGATGTAGCCCATTCTAATGTACGGCCATTGCCCCATGCATCGCCTGTAGTTTCTCTTTTTGAATAACGGAAGCTGTAATATACGTTATATACAAGCAGCATAAAGGCAATACCCATACCTACTCCGCCAATTGTAGATATTACGTTTAATCCAGTCCAGCCGTCTTCAGGTCCGTAAGTGTAGATACGTCTTGGCATACCATCGAACCCTAGTAGGAACTGCGGCAAGAAGCAGACATTGAATCCAATTGTAAAGAGCCAGAATGTCCATTTTCCAAGGCGTTCATTTAATTTATGACCAAACATTTTTGGATACCAGAAAACAAAACCAGCAAAGCAAGCAAATACTGTACCAGCAATTAACGTATAGTGGAAGTGAGCAACAAGGAAATAACTGTTATGGTATTGGAAATCTGCCGCTGCCATACCAAGCATAACACCTGTTACTCCTCCAATTAAGAACGTAGGAATAAATCCAACAGACCAAAGCATTGGTACGGTAAATTCGATTCGTCCTTTATGAAGAGTTAATAACCAGTTAAAGATTTTTATTCCTGTTGGAACGGCAATAGCCATCGTCGTAATTGAGAATACTGAGTTAACGGCCGCACTTCCTCCCATTGTAAAGAAGTGGTGAACCCAAACTAAGAAACTCAATAAAGAAATCGTAACGATCGAGATAACCATTGATTTATAACCAAACAATGTTTTCTTTGCAAACGTTGAGATAATTTCAGAGAAAATACCAAACGCTGGCAAAATAACAATATATACTTCAGGATGTCCCCAAATCCAGAACAAGTTAGCCCATAACATTGGCATACCGCCGTCAGCCATCGTAAAGAAATGTGTACCGAATAAACGGTCAAATGTCATTAAAGCTAATGTTACTGTTAAAACCGGGAAAGCAAAAACAATAATAAAGTTTGTAATCAATGCTGTCCAAGTAAACATAGGCATACGCATTAATGTCATACCTGGTGCACGCATTTTGATGATTGTTACAATAAAGTTAATACCTGTTAATAAAGTACCAATCCCTGAAATCTGTAAACCTAATAAATAATAGTTGATCCCTGGTCCAGGGCTTCCTTCAATTGCTAATGGAGCATAGTTCGTCCAACCTGCATCTGGTGAACCACCAAAGACAAAGGAAATATTAAATAAGACCGCTCCAAAGAAAAATGACCAGAAGCTCAACGCATTTATATATGGATAAGCTACGTCTCTCGCTCCGATTTGCAGTGGAACAACAACGTTCATTAAACCTATGACGAACGGCATCGCCATGAATATGATCATGATTGTACCGTGTGTTGTGAAAATTTCATTATAATGCTGAGATGTTAAAAAATCATTATTAGGCACGGTCAATTGCGCCCTCATTAATAATGCATCAACACCACCGCGGAAAAGCATAACAACAGCTGCAATAATGTACATGATACCAATTTTCTTATGGTCGACAGTTGTTAGCCATTCAGTCCAAAGCCATTTCCACTTTTTAAAGTAGGTTAAAATAAAGACGATCCCAATGGCTGTTAACAAGATGGAAATGTTTGCCGCAATAAGCATTGGATCATTTAAAATTAAATTATCCTTAATAAAATCGAACATATGGTGTTCCTCCTTCCTTAGTGGTGATGGTGTGAGTTTGATTCATTGCTTGTAGAATCAGTCTCTTCTTGAGTTTCTTCTTTTTGTTCGTGAGATTCTTCGTTACCGTGTTTATTGATAACAACTCCATATTTTTCACGAACCTGCATTGCATATTCACCAGAATCCATCCCATGATCAACAATATCCAAATGGGTATTTGAGAAAGTCAACTCATTCACCGTTTCTGGCAACATTAATTTTTCATATGTTTCTTCCGTTAATTCAGGTGCGTTATCTTGTGTATCTTTTACCCAAGTTTGATATTCCTCTTCTGTCAGAGCAACAAAGTTAAACTTTTGATGTGACATTCCCTGACCTGTAAAGTTTGAGTTCATTCCTTCATATTCACCAGGTTCATCGGCCTGAAGATATAAGTCATTCACCATTCCAGGCATACCATATTCCTGGCCGCCTATTTGCGGAACCCAGAAGGAACTCATAGAATCAGCAGAGGTGATTTTAAATAGAACTGGGTGATCCTCTGGAACATTTACGTAATTGACTGTTTCGATATCTTCCTCTGGATAACTAAAAATCCATTTCCAATCCACTGATGTTGCATGGATAACAATCGGCTCTTTATGAGCAGTCTCTTTTGGCGGTTCTTCCAATTGATAAAGAACCTTAACAGTTGGAATTGATAGTGCAATAATGATAACAATCGGAATAAGTGTCCAAATAATTTCCAACTTTGTGCTGCCATGGATGTTAGGCTCGTGATCCTTTGGATTAAAATTCTTGCGATCACGATATTTTACGATAACAAAGGTAAATAAGATGTAAACGACAATCATAATAAAGATCATAAAGTAAATGGAATACATAATAAGATCACGTAGTACTACAGCATTCGGTCCTTTCGGATCAAAAATTGCTAATTCACTACAGCCGCTTAAGATGGTTACGAAAAACAAACCCATCATAACACTTAATAATGGTTTTACCTTTTTGAACATCTATGTTCACCTTCCTTTCTAAAAAGTAAGAGATTCATAATTAATTGGATACTTCACAATAACAAATTGTTTACAATTACACATACTATCAAATTTTCAAAAAAACGAAATAGCTGAATCCGCTTTATTGAACAACATTCGAAATTTAGACTAACATTTTTCACAGATTGTTAACAAAATTGGTAAAGTATTTAAAGATTGGTATATTAAAAGTACCCTTCATGCTCTAGATCATAAACCATTGCATGCGCATTTTTAAAACTTTCAAAAAACTGTTACGAAATTGCAATAGCTTTATGACAATAGTGTGTATTTTTAATTTTTGGGAAGAAATTTCGGTACTTTTAGATCATAATGAAGAAGAAAAGCGCAGGAGTCTTGCATTTGTTCCGGGAAAATCAGAAGCTTTGCCTTCACCTTGAGCAGCTGGACTTGCGGAGCCAAGTGCCATGGCTATAGATAAAAGCGGTACAAAATTTTTACTTTATATAAAGAGGAGAATGGTTGTGAAAAACCCCGAATTGGTAGTAAAGGAATCATTTTCTTTGAAACAGTATTTTTCATGGAAAGTGTTAAAATTAATCATAAAGACTGGAATCATTAAGTCCAATCTGATGGGAATGTTTGCAGGACTTTGTTTCGCTCTTTATGTGTACGACATAAGCTTTGCTGAAAGGATTCCTGACATCATTCTATCCTTAATTGGTTCAGCATTCGTTGTCGGAGGTTCCGGTGCGATAAACAATTATTACGACCGCGATATTGATGCAATCATGAAGAGAACACAAGACCGACCTACTGTTGATGGATCAATCAATCCGAAATTTGCACTTTGGCTGGGCATCTTCCTTGTAGCAATCGGTATTGCTTTGTTATTAGCTGTCTCCTATATAGCCGCGTTTATTGGCTTTTTAGGCTTTGCTTTTTATGTGTTTGCTTACACAATGCTCACAAAGCGGACAACGATCTATAACACGGAAGTAGGATGTCTTTCCGGAGCCATGCCTCCGCTTATCGGTTGGGCAGTCATTTCAACAGATATTCTACACCCTGTTGCATTAGGCCTATTTGCCTTTATGTTCTTATGGCAGCCGCCGCACTTCTATGCAATTGCCATTCGTCGCTTAAATGAATACAAGGCAGCTGGTGTCCCAATGCTCCCTGTAGTTAAAGGCATTTACCGGACAAAAGTCCAATCGATTCTATACTTAGTTTTATTACTGGCAGTTTCTTTTATCTTTTGGCCTTATAGCAAAATCATTGCCATTAGCATGTTTATTCTTACTCTAGCTTGGATGGTGCTAGGTATTTGGGGCTTCAAAAAGCTAAAGAATGAAAAATGGGCTACGCTCATGTTTGTGTTTTCTTTAAATCATTTAACGATTCTTTTTGGCTTAATGATGATTATTTCGTTTATAGGGTAAGGAATATATAAAAAGGTCAGTCCCCACAAATGGGGAGCTGACCTTTTTTGAAATGTAAGAATAACAATTTGTACTTCGCTTTGGTGTCTAACTGAACGCTTCTCTTAATGGGAGTTGTCCATTAGAAGCTTTCTATCATACTTTCCTTCGGTTCTCTAACCGGAGTTTGTCCTTTAGAAGCCTTCTACGGGACTTTTCTGCGCTTCTTTATCCCAAGTTTGTCCTTTAAAAGCCTTCTATGGGACTTTTCTGCGCTTCTTTATCCCAAGTTTGTCCTTTAAAAGCCTTCTACGGGACTTTTCTGCGCTTCTTTATCCCAAGTTTGTCCTTTAAAAGCCTTCTATGGGACTTTTCTGCGCTTCTTTATCCCAAGTTTGTCCTTTAAAAATCTTCTATGGGACTTTTCTGCACTTCTCTAACAGAAGTTAGAAGTGTGTCCTTTAGGCATTTACATTTTCTTCAGGACTTTTCTGTACTTCAGTAGGAAAACCACCTGCTTTTGGAAGTCTCCCTATCTCTCATCCTTTAAAAGGTGAGGCCACTGTACAGCCTCAGGAGATTAAGACGAAATAGAAAGTGTTTTCCACCTGCAATTCCTGATTGGCTAGATTTGCGTGGCTAGGAGCCGAAACCAGAGTGGAAGTACTCCAATTCCTATAGTCGCTTAGAAAGGCGCTTGAGCTTTTCTACTAACAGCACCATACTACTTTTCTTCCTTTTCATCATCGATAAGGTCTTCAAACCATTTAATTTTCTCTCGCAATTCAGCTACCTGGCCCACTAAAACAATGGCAGGGTGTGTAATTTGATTTTTCTTTACTTCTTCAACGATTGTCGCTAACGTTCCAGTAATTGCGACTTGTGAGGGAGTTGTTCCCCATTGGATAACTGACACAAGTGCTTCAGGACTTTTGCCGTGTTCAATGAGCTTTTCGCAAATATAGGGTAAATTTTTAATTCCCATATAAAAGGCGATCGTATCAATTCCTTTTGCTAATGCTTCCCAATTAATCGTATCAGTCTTCTTATCTTCACGGCCATGTCCTGTCACTATTGCAAATGATGAAGCAAAATCCCGATGTGTAACTGGTATTCCTGCATAGGCAGGTGCTGCAATACCAGAGGTAATCCCTGGAACCACTTCATATGGAATGCCGTTATTTCTTAACACCTCTGCCTCTTCAGCACCTCGGCCAAACACAAAAGGATCTCCGCCTTTTAATCGGACTACCTCTTTACCCGCAAATGCCTTTTCTACTAATACCTCATGAATCTGTTCCTGAATAAGCTCATGCTTCCCAGGCAGTTTGCCACAATAAATAAGTTCTGCATCCTTTTTGGCATGCCCTAATAAATCTTTGCTAATCAGACGGTCGTATACTATAACATCCGCCTTTTGGATACATTCTAATCCGTACACAGTAATAAGCTTTGGGTCACCAGGACCAGCTCCCACTAAATAAACTTTCCCAATACTCACAGCTTCAACCTTCTTCCATAACCTTGATGATCAATTTGAATGTAGTTCATTTCTTTACAAGCTATTATAAGTGAAAAAGAATCCAAAGTGGAAAAAATAAAAACAATCAGGCGTTTTTTTTACAATTATCATTATTAAGAAGTTTTATTAAAAGCAAGAAAGGGCATATTACAACTAATCGCTTTATGTTTGGAGGATACAAATGAATACAATACCAAAATACATAAAAACCTCTTGTTTTAGTGAATATGATACCTTAAAAAAAGTTGTTTTATGTTCACCGGAATTTATGACAATTAGAGAACCAATTAATGAAACGCAAAAACAATATGTAAAAGAAAACATTGATACAAAGCTTGCGATAAAACAGCATCAACAATTTGTTGAAACCCTTCAACAAAACGGGATTGAAGTGATGCAGCTGCCCCCTATAGAAAAATTTCCTGAACAGGTATTTACCCGTGATATTGGTTTTACCCTTGGAAATCAAGTTTTTGTTGCAGAAATGGCACATGATGTCCGAAAAGGTGAGGAAAGACCATTTTTAGATTTGCTGGAAAAGGAAGAAATGACTTATACCAATCTAATTGGAGACAAAATCGAAGGCGGAGACGTGATCATTGATCGTAACACCGTATATATCGGCATAAGCAATCGCACCAATGAAACATCTATTAAACATTTGCAAAGCCTGCTGCCTACATTCGAAGTAATCGCAGTCCCTTTTACCGATACCTATTTACACTTAGATTGTGTCTTTAATATTTTATCTCCAAATGAGGCCTTAATTTTCCCAGGAGAAATTGAGCCTGAAAAACAGAAAATCCTGTCAAGCCGTTATGATTTAATTGAAGTTTCTAAAGAGGAACAAGCAACATTAGGCACAAATGTCCTCTCAATTGGTGAGAAACGGGTAATAAGCCTGCCAATAAATAAGCAAGTTAATCAAAAACTTAGAGAGCGCGGATATCAAGTGATCGAGGTCGATATTACTGAAATCATTAAATCAGGCGGAGCCTTCCGCTGCTGTACCCTTCCTTTAATTCGAGAAAACGCATCTTCTTAAGTACTATCAACTTTTCCCCCAAAAAATTCTGCCTAATAAGGGTAAGACGTTTTCTTTTGGAATACAGAACCAATAATAAGCCATATAAAAATAGCAGATTAATTCGCATATGAATTAGCTCTGCTTTTTTATTGAATTGACTAAGCAAAAGAATAATGAAAATAATGTTACTTCATTTACTTTGCGATTTAGTTTTAGTTTATAAGTGTTTTGGTCATGATGAAGTCCATTTGTTCAACATCACCCATATAAAAAGAGTGGGTTCCCGTTTGAACAAACCCCATTTTCTTATAAAAAGCAAGAGCATTTTCATTTTTTTCCCATACGCCTAGCCAGATTTTCTTTTTATTACTTTTTATCGCAGTTTCCATCGCTTTATTTAGCAGATATTTACCAAGCCCCTGTTTTTGAAACTTATTCTTTATATAAATCCTTTCGATTTCAAGTGATTCATCACCCATTTCTTCAGACTGAGCATCATTGGTATTGACCTTTAAATATCCAGCGACTTCATTATTAAAATAAACTAAAAAGAATTGTGAAGAATTATTGGATAACTCTTTTTCTAATTGCTTGATGTTAAATGCCCTTTCCAAATAGGAATTAATATTTTCAGGTGAATTCTGATGCTTAAATGTCTCATTAAAAGTTTCATAACTAATTTCTTGAAGTTTGCGTGAATCTTCAAGGGTACACTTTTTTATATTTATAGTCATTTAAATATGTCTCTCCTTTTGAAAATCAATAAATTCTCTTGTTTCCTTTTTTATTCTCTTCTATATTTTTTCGTACTCTTTGAAGAAGATTGAAAATAGTCTCTACTTCTCTTTCGGAAAATCACTCTATTGAATCAATCTTAGAATTACCTTTTTCTCTTTTTATAAAAGGATAAAGAATTTCCCTTTCTCTGTTGGAAATAGTTTTTTTTCTTTACAATAGAACCATTAATTTCAAGTTTTTTATAGTATAAGCTGCTTTTGTTCGCCAATATTATTATTTCATCTAACTTTTCTTGAATAATTTTTGGTTTTTACATATTTTCCTAATATACAAATACTACCTTTTGTAAGGCCATATTCTTTAAATTCTTTATTACTTTTAGAATCCAATGCCCTTGCTATCATTCCAATTTTACGGAGAATTACTTCATCATTAACTCCTTAGTATATATTTTGTTGCAAATGCAATAAAAATGGCACATATTTAATTTAACTTATTTTCGTTGCATTTACAACAAAAATAACGATAAGGGTCGAGTAAAATATGATATATATTTATTTCACTATACAATTAGAGCTTGGAATATCTTTTTTTGCTGCATTTTTGGTCAGTTGATCTTTAATCGTGATGCATACTGCGAAACTTTGGGTGTATATATATTTTTGACTTTTTACTTAGATAGATAAAAAAATCCTTCACTAATTCGATTAGTAAAGGATTTTTTTATTATGTAAATTATTGATATCTATTAAATAGACTTGATAAGATTGGAATTACGCTATCTCATGAAAAAAAGATTAAGAAGTATGAACAAAATGATCCCTTACCATTTTTCTATAAAAGAATTACCATTCAGGTGAGGTAAATCCGTAACATCCATTCAATTCAAAACTATTTCTATATGAATCTTTTTACGCAAAAAATGCTAAAAAGCAGTGCGATTTCAGGTGTGAAATCCCCTGCTTTTATTCTTGTTTTTATGTTTGCTTTTTCTGCGGTACTTCATAAGAGAACGAGCTTATGAAAAAGTGATGAACCTTTGTTTTGAGACAGCCTCTTATCCAACAAATCTTATACAGTTAAAGGCTCAACATGACGTAAAATCGTCTGTTTAAACTCCTCCAAAGCCTTGTCTGTCTCAATAGTATATCCACATTCAAGACCGACAAACCCATCATAGCCTGTTTCCTTAATCGCATTTAAGATGTTAATATAATTCAGTTCACCTGTTCCCGGCTGTTTACGGCCTGGATTATCTGCAATATGGTAATGGCTGATCCGGTCGATATAGTTTGTGGCATTGCGGATTACATTACCTTCTGTAATCTGTTGGTGGTAAACATCAAATACTAACTTAACATTCGGACTATTTACTTGATCAATAACAGCTGCCGCTTCATCTGAAAATTGAAGAAAATGTCCTTGATGGTCAACTAGTCCGTTTAATGGTTCTACCTCTAAAATAATGCCTGCATCCTCACAAAGAGGAGCACAGTGTTTTAATGTTTCGACCATCGCGTTCCTTTGGATTTCACGTGGAACACTTTCAATTACATTCCCTGTTTGGGTAATAATTGATTTTATCCCAAGTATTTTACAAGCCTCAATTGTTTGCTTTAAACCTGCTAGATACTCCTCACGTTTCGTTTCATCTACTAAGTTAAAAACCTTTGTACATGTAGCAATAATTCCTACACCGATTCGTTCTTGCTCCTTTGCTACCTGCTCTAAATCTAAATCCCACCAGCCGTAATACTCAAGCCCATGAAACCCATGTTCCTTTACTTTTTCAAGATGATAAACCACATCTTTTTCTTTATAAGCTCCTATGCAAAGTGAGTATTTCATATATGTGACAACTCCTTCAAATTAATCGGCTTTCCAATTTCTGCTGATTTATTAGCGGCCAATGTGACTTCATGTGTTATAAGAGCATCTTGATAGTCTGATAAAATCTTCGAGGAATCCCCTGTAAGAATAGCATTTATAAAGACTTCATCCTCTACGAAATATGGGCTGATTCTCTCCTTATACTCATTAATCGAATTTTGCCTGATATCCTTTATTCCACCGCTGCTGATTTCGAGAACACCTTGATCTGTGTAAATATCTAAGCCGACTTTATGCCCTACAGGTGACATGCATGTGTTCGAAATCGTCGCAATACTGCCATTAGCCAATTTCATCGTCACTGTTCCAACATCTGCAACGGTCGTTCCTTCTACTTTTTCATGCATCACTTGATGACCATATGCTGCAAACACTTCAACGATCTCACCACATAAATAACGTAATAAATCAACGATATGGGTTGTTTGTTCAACAAACTGTCCCCCTGATCCGGTTTGCAACCGCCACCATGGGACCATCGGCATGCCGCCCATCCAATATCCTAGAGCCATTCCAAGCTTTCGATCATTTAATAAGTCCATCGCTCTTCTCGTCGCTTCTTGATAGCGCCAATGATAGCCTACAGAGGTAATGAGCTTTTTTTGTTCAATCTTTTTAAGAATGTCTGTTGGAAGTTGATCAATTCCAAGAGGCTTTTCAACCAAGAATGGAATTCCTCTTTCGATGACTGCAATCTCGGCTTCACCATGGGCCATTGGCGGTACACATATGTAGACGGCATCGAGCTTTTGATCATCTAACATTTCATTCACATCTTTGTAAGCCTTCGCATTTTTCCATTCAAGCGCTTCTTTTTGAGCTCTTTCCAAGTTAATATCAAAAAAAGCTGTGACTTCTGCTTCCTTTATTTTCATTAAATTATTTAGATGTGCTTTTGCAATACCACCTGTACCAATAAACCCGATCTTTAGAGTCAAAATGATACTCCTCCCATTCTATATAATAGTGAAACTTCCATCCGTAAGTCCTTTTTACTGATGGTTAGATAAACTTATCACGCTTAAATCGCCACGTCCTGTCCTTCGATCATTACGGGCAGTTTTCCCTTTCTTTATTCTTCCTAGCTTCTCTAACATTTAAAATAGGGAGTTTTACTGCCCATTAAGATTGGCTTAAAAGCTGTTTATAAACCTTTTACCAAAGATAACCATAGAAAGCTATTAATCTTTAATCGCACCTGCTGCAATTCCTGAAATAAACTGTCGGCTGACAAACATAAATAAGATGATTAATGGAAGAGTAGCTAATAAAGTCCCTGCCATGACCATTCCGTAATCTGTATTATAGATCCCATTTAATTGAGATAACGTAACCTGTAACGTATGTTTGGTTGGATCGTTTAAGACCACTAGCGGCCATAGATAATCATTCCACATGCTGATGAATGAGAAAATTCCAAGAAAGGCTAACGCAGGCCTCAATATTGGCAAGGCGATGTTCCAATATAAACGAAAGTTATTGCAGCCATCCAATCTGCCGGCATCAAGCAGGCTATCGTGAATCGCTTCTTCTGAGTATTGCTTGATCCAAAAAATCCCGAATGCATTCGCTAATCCAGGAATAATTAGCGCCTGAAAGGTGTCGACCCAGCCCATCTTTGAAATCATGATGTATGAGGGAACAAACGATAGCTGAGAAGGAATCATCATCGTGATCAAAAGTGAGGTAAAGAGAAACTTTTTCCCAGGAAATTGAAATTTCGCAAATGTAAATCCAGCAAGTGAACAAAAGAATAAAATAGCAAGAGCTTGGGTTGTCGAAACAAAGATTGTGTTTAAAAAGGATTTAAAGAAATCGACATTCTGCAAAACATTATTTATATTTGTAAACAGTTCCGAACCAAATACAAGCTTAGGCGGAAATCTTAAAATATCGCTTGTCTTATTTGTTGACATGACCGCCAGCCAGTAAAACGGAAATATCGAAATAAATACACCTATCAATAAGAAGAAATGTAATATGACTTTTTTAATTGCTTCATTCTTACCATCCATTCAAAATCCTCCTCATGATCGTTACTTCGCTCCAGTTTTCTGAACAATTTTCCAATTTAGCAATGAAAACAGAGCAATAATGACAAAAAGCGCCCAAGATACAACAGCTGCATAGCCATATTGACTGTCACCGAATGCCTGGTTATACATATATAACGTGATCGTCAATCCAGCTCCGCCGACACCGCCGGAATTTCCAAGTAGAACTTGCGGTTCTGTAAATAGCTGCATCGACCCTATTGTTGTCATTAACACAGTAAAGAGAATAATTGGTCTTAAGAGCGGAATCGTAATATGGAAAAACATTTGCATGAGGTTCGCTCCATCCATTTTCGCTGCCTCATATAATGAATTCGGAATTCCTTGTAATCCTGCTAAATAAATGATTGCATTATAGCCAGTCCAGCGCCAAACGACCATTGATGCTATGACAATCTTGATTAAAAACTCTGATGAGAGCCATTCCAACGGCTCTAGACCAATCGTTGTTAAAACATAGTTCAGCAACCCATAATTATCGCCAAATATTGATTTGAAAATAATGGTAACTGCTACTATGGATGTTACATTCGTGACAAAAAACGATGTTCGATAAAACCCTTTGAATTTCAAGAATGGCGTATTTAGCAAAAAGGCAATCACTAATGCGCCGAACAGCATCGGAACAGTTGACAGAAACCAAATCGCAAACGTATTTCCAACAGACTGCCAAAACACTGTATCCGTTAGTAAATATGTAAATTGTTTAAACCCGACAAACTCCATTTCGCCAAGTCCGCCCCATTTATGAAAAGACAAATATAAAGAAAATAAAATCGGGAATAAGCCAAAAATTAAAAATAATAAATAAAATGGGGAGATGAATAGATATAGTGTTCGATTTTTATAGATTTCACGCCACAAGCTTCCCTTTTGAGATGGCGTCATTTGCTGAACGCTTGCAACTTTTTTCGTATTTGCAACATTATTCATAATATCCCTCCTTAAAAACCTGTTTCTTGGTTATAACAAAAAGCACTAGGATGAAACAGGGTATCTATTTTACCTAGTACTTTTTGCTTTTTTCTATTTATTATCGTGAAAGCTCTTTTTCGACCTGTTTCAATACATCTTCCCAAGCCTTGTCAGGGTCAAGATCTTGGTTAGCCACATTTGTTAACTGATCAGTGAACAACGTATTTACCGAACTGTAAGTTGGCCCAAAATAGCGCGGTTTTACATTTTCGGCAGATTGGCTAAAGATTTCCGTAGTGTTTTGATTACCAAAAAACGGTTCTTCGCTGCTCATTTTTGGGTCCTCGAAAACACTAGGAGTTGATGGGAATAAATCCATTGTCGTATACGCCTGCAGCTGATTTTCCGGACTCATCAGCCATTTGATTACTTCATATGCCTCTTCTGGATGTTTAGAGGCTTTAGTAATGCCAATGAACGAACCGCCATTATTTCCATCTCCACCAGGAGCCCGGGCAACACGCCATTTTCCTGACGTATCAGGTGCTGCTTCTTCCAGGATTTTCTTTGTCCATACGGCACCGATAAATGAAGCAATTTCTCCATTATTCATACCGGCATTCCACTCAGTACCGTCTACCAAGTTTGCGGCTAAGCCTTTCTCATGAACGGACATGGCCATATCCCATGCTTTTTTAACATTTCCTCCATCGCCAATAAAATTGTCTTTTTCGTCGAAGTAAACGCTGTCACTTTGACTGATATATTGAGTAAACACACGATTAATACTATCGAACATTTTTACGCCTGTTGCAGCCTCCAGCTTTTCACCGGCCTTGATATATTCCTCCCATGTAGAGAGCTGTGCGGAAACTTCAGCAGGATCTGTCGGCAAGCCCGCTTTTTCAAACAAGTCTGCTCGATAGAATAAAGCAGTTGGGCCTGTATCGATAGGCAGTGCAATTAATGTCTTTTTATCTGGTGTTAATGTATAATTCCATTTCCAATCTAAATATTGGTCTTTTAATTCATCTGCACCATAGTCTAGTAGATTCACAAATTGATCAGAGTAAGGAAGAAATTCATTTGCCCAATCATTTAATGCAACAATATCTGGTGCTCCAGATCCTGCAGCTAGGGTTGTTTGCAGCTTCGTTTTATAGTCTGCTCCATCAATTTTTTGCGCTTTAAGGTCTACATTTGGAAATTCTTCCTCAACCTTTTTGAGCAGCTCATCATCAAGTGAACGGTTCCAGTACCATAGGGTTAGCGAAACTTTCCCATCACTATCAGAACTAGATTGTGAGGAACTGCTACAGCCTGTAATTGTAAAAACTAGTATTGATACTAAAAGAAAGCTGATTATTTTTTTCATCCCATAACACCCCTTGTCTTGTAATAACTACTGTGACCTAAAGATAGCTGCTTTCTGTACTCACCCCCTTGAAAGTACCCGCAACATTATGTATCCGCTTTCATATGGGTCTAAAAAAATATATAATTGTCTCTAACAAACTACTAAACCCAATAGTAAGCTTGTCAACTTTATAATAGTATTAGTCTTATCAAAGCATCAAGGGCTTATTTGAACATAAGGTTGGACAATCTGAACATGAAAGGAAGCTGTCTCATGAACGAATTACCTATCCGTTTTATAACCACTCAGTTAAATAAAGATCTGATCCCATTGCAGCTGTATACGGTGGGTTCCAACATCCAGAATGCCCTTCACAGACCTATGGGCTTTTCTGCAACTCAAGTGCTCATTACACTTAGCGGCAGCGGAAGAATCCGGATCAAGGGGCAGCATGACCGTGTGGCAGCAAAGAAACATGCTTTCATTATTTATGAAGGTATCCCTCATGAATATTTTCCAATATCGGATGAACCATGGCTCGTAGGTTTTATTTCAATCAGAGGTGCTTCTGTCCCTACAATGCTGCAAAATATGGAATTAAAAAACGGTGAGGTTTTACCGATTAATGAGCTGGAGCTGCTTTGGAATTTAGCAGAACATATTTGGGCATTAGCTGAACATAATCAACCAGAGCTGATATGGAAGCTTTCCGAATTACTCTATTCCTTTCTATTAGAGTTTAGAAAACAAACACTCTTTTTTTCCTATCATACGCCAAAAGTTGATCGTTCGAATCCAAGTGAAGCCATTCTGGAGCATGTGACAACGATTTTAAAGGAGCATTATACACAACCTATTTCATTATCAGAGGTATCAAAGGCTTCTGGCTACTCACATCAGCATTTAAATCGATTATTTCGCCAATATTTCGGTGTTACTTTAAACCAGTATTTGCAGAACCTCCGCATTTTGCATGCAGTTGACTTAATTGAACGTAATAAGCATATCACATTGAACGAAATTGCAGATGAACTCGGCCTTGATTCAAGATATTTTACGAGATTGTTTAAAAAGAATATGGGGATGTCGCCAGGGGAATACAAGCGGAAGGTTCATTGTCAATAAGCTTTATCTATTCATTAAATCAAACAGAGGCAAAACCATTAAGACCGCCTCTCCCATTATACTCACTTTTCTATTACAAAGTTTTCTTACTATCTATGTCTTGTAACATTTAATACGAGTCTGTCTCTAAAAAGTCTGACCTAAAAGGTTTGAGACAGACTTCCTCTCTCTTTTAATAGCTGCACCTGCCATCCTATTAATCCTTCTACCGATTTTTATGTTTGTCCTATAGAAAAGCCGCTTCTAAAAGATTTTTTATTTAACCACTGTTAACCTAACCTGTTGACAAAAGCGAGCAGTCTAGGATTCTCCTTAGCGCTAAGGCTCTAACCTCATTTTTTTTTAGAAAAAACACAAATCTTATCATCCGCATATTTGCCCTGCCACATCAAAGTTTGCAAAAAAATTCTTGTATGAAATCGATGAGATTTTTTATTTTTTGTTCCAGAATCATAAGCTAAACCTTTGGAATTTAACAGAAGGAAAAGGAATATCATTATAAGAAAACCATTAAGAAAGTCTATAAAATAGAAGGATCAAAACGTTTGCTTGAAGCTGTTTAACTGGAGAAGGTGTTGAAAGGAGATATTATTATGGATAAATATGCAATAATAATCCCTGTCCTTAATCCAACAGAAAACTTAGTTGAATATGTTCACTCATTATTAGAAGCAGGTGCTGCTCAAATCATTGTTGTCAATGACGGCAGCAAGGAAGAATTAACGTATATTTTTACTCAATTAAAGAAGATGGCAAGCTGCACAGTGTTAACACATGACAAAAATAAAGGAAAAGGAAGAGCTTTAAAAACAGCTTTTTCCTATTTTTTAAATCATTTTCAGGATTTGCATGGAGTGGTTACTGCTGACGCTGATGGCCAGCATTCATTTGAAGATGTGTGCAAAGTAGCAAAAGCACTTGAAAACAAAAAGGGTGAACTCATCCTGGGAGTTCGTGATTTTACCGGCACTGATGTCCCTTTTCGCAGTTTGATAGGCAACAGGTTCACAAGTTTGATCTTTCAGATCTTATATGGGTATAAACTGCGGGATACACAAACTGGATTAAGAGGGATTTCTAAGTCTCATCTCCCCTTTCTCTTGAATATTAAAGGAGAACGGTATGAATATGAAATTAATATGCTTATTCATTCGAAAAAAATGAGTCTGTCATTCTTTGAACTTCCGATTCAAACCATCTATCTTGATCATAACGCCGGATCACATTTTAACTCGTTTGTAGATTCAATTAAGATTTTTATTAAGCTTATTTCTGGGTTTTTACATTACTCATACGCCATTATCCTTTCAGGCATCATTGATATAGGCAGTTTTATTTTACTTGCCAGCTTTCTTCTAAAAGGTTTGCCATTAGAAGCAAGAGTTTTTTATGCGACATTAGTTTCCCGAATGCTCTCTTCGTCTTTTAACTTTTATATGAATCGGAAGTATGTGTTTAAGGCCGGAAATCATTTTATCCTTTCAATGCTCAAATATTATGTTTTATGCTTTTGTATCATCTACGCATCCTATCTTCTCATTACGTCAGCCAATTTAGCTATTGGGATTCCAGTGATCATTGCGAAAATATGTGCAGATATCATCCTCGGTATCGCCAGCTATGAAATTCAACTTCATTGGGTCTTTAAAAATAATCAAAAAAACGTCGCAAAACAGTCTTCAGTAGGAGATCATCATGATGGGTAGGAACTACGGAAAAGTATTTCAATTTTTCCAAGGAATAATTCGGTTGGTCTATCCAACCTATCATGTCCAAATTCCTTTTGAACTGACGCGGCCAGTTGTTTATGTTTCACACCATCAAAATTTATTTGGACCATTTATTATATTGCTGTGGTTCCCTAAACTTCTGCGTGCCTGGATCCTCCATGTCTTCCTTGATCAAGAGACATGCTACAGGCAGTACGTTGACTACACGTTTACAAAAAGATTCGGTATAAACAAATATGCAGCAAAAATGTTCGCATTGCCGCTATCTTTTGCCATTACAACATTCTTAAGATCTGGCAAGGGCATCCCAGTATACCGCGGATCGAGAAAAATCATTCACACTTTCAGGTTAAGTGTTGATGCATTATGCAAAGGTGACAGCATTGTAATTTTCCCTGACATTGATTACACTGACAATTCTTCACAAATAAAAGAGATGTATGATGGCTACCTTTTACTAGACAAATATTATTACCAAGCCACAGGTGAGCATGTATGCTTTATCCCTCTGTATGTAAGTAAAAAGAAAAAATTATTGATTGCGAAAAAAGAAATTCGCTTTAGAGAAGGGGAAGATATAAACATGGAGAGAAAAAGAATATACCAAGAGATCATTGATACACTTAACCAGTTAGCCGAAGAATGTGGAGAATAACCCCCACTAAAATTCCTTTTATTCCATCTTTTTTATATTATGAACTTTTACAATTTCTGAAGGAAACGAAATGAATAAATCCATTACCAGGTAAAAAAGAAAGGCTGATCTCAAAAAGTCGTAATGATACGACCTTTTGAGGCAGCCACTTTATCAAAGGATTCACTCCTTTTTATATGGTGCGTTACTTGAAAAGAAATTGTCCGTTAGGAGTACCCATTGGAATTTAGAACAAATTCCCCATAAAAACCTTCGCTAGTGATCGTCTATCATAAATTAAACCACAAATGCAAGTAAATCTATATAAAGAGGTAGCAAGCACTTGCTTTCACATAACTCTTAAATTCCTAAACGAGTGTACTAGCAGCAACAGGTGGTGTAACCTCTTGCGGAATCCCTGGAACATACGGCTTCCCTGCTGTCAGTTTTGAAAATTCCTGTCTAGCTTGCTTGATAAGTTCCGGACTCATTAGTAAATCATATAGTGAAAGTGCCATTGTTTTAGCTGCTAAATGCATCCCTTTAAAGCCAATTGAGGAACCATAAGAAGCAGTTGCTTGCCAGGAATGCGCTTGTACACCAACTGGTGCACAAGTCGTCATGATCTGCCCGACCGGAGTAATCCAACTTACATCCCCCACATCAGTTGACCCGCCAACCGAAACTCCCTTTAAATGTTTGTGATTATCAAAGCTGATTGGCAAGATCTCTTCAATTAAGCCTCCATACTGTTTCTTTGACATTTCAACAATCTTTTTATCAACTGTACTTACTAACTCTCTGGCGAATTTTAACTCACTTTCATTAAAGTGAGGGGCCCCAGCTACTTTCATATTTTCATACATTAAACCATTCAATACATCATTTGGAAGCGTTTCATATGCGAAGGCCAATATTTCAGAACTAACTTCGGTTTCTGTCATCAAGGCAGCTCCTCTAGCTATCTTCTCTATTCGGACATGCATATCATCCACTTGCTCTTTGGTTGCTGCCCTCAAGTAATACCAAACACTTGCTTGATCTGGCACAATATTCGGTGCCAGCCCTCCATTTGTAATGACATAATGAATTCGGGAGCCATCCAGCAGATGTTCTCTCATATAATTAGCACCAACATTCATTAATTCAACCGCATCCAGTGCACTTCGGCCTGCATGCGGTGCTGCTGCTGCGTGGGCCGTAATTCCTTTAAAGTGGTATTTTACCGACACCATAGATTGCATACTCATATTTACCACAAAGTTTGAGGAACTCGGATGCCATGTTAACGCACAGTCTAAATCATCAAATACCCCTTCTCTTGCCATAAACGTTTTTCCCGAGAGGACTTCTTCTGCCGGACACCCATAATAACGAATCGTACCTGTTATCCCTTCGGCTTCCATCACTTCTTTCACCGAGATGACTGCTTCAACTCCAGCTGTTCCAAGCAAATTGTGCCCGCAGCCGTGACCTGGGCCATTTGGCACCACCTCATTATGAACAGCGCTTACTGTCTGTGACAATCCCGGTAATGCATCATACTCTCCTAAAATACCAATGATTGGTTTACCGGAACCATATTCAGCTACAAAGGCAGTTACAGCACCGCCGATATTTCTCGTTATTCTAAAACCAGCTTGGTTCAAGGTCTGCATTTGTAATTCAGAGGCATACTCCTCTTCATAAGCAATTTGTGGATTTTCCCAAATCTTTTGTGCCATACTCGTAAAAATTCCATCATTTTTATTTAGCCAATCTAAAATAGTATGTTTATTCATTTTCAACAGCTCCTTTTGTTTTAACATTCTCAAATCAAGCTTTTTTGGGATTCTTTCCTTTCTCCAGATAAATACACGCAGCAATGGTAACCGAGATACAGATAATTCCCTTAAAAAATGGCATGATGGGGGCAAAGTTAATGGCGACTCCGGCAATAATGGCAACGACTCCATATATTGGTTTCTTTATTGCAAATTGAGCCAAAATCCCCCCAAAAATAGCTGGAACAATATATTGAAATGCAGTTTGAATTGAAGGTGGAATGATGGAGATGAAAAAAGAGCCACTCGCAATAATGAAAGCAATTATCACAATATTGACCAAGGATGCGGCTGCAATGGCTAATGCTGCTGTTATTTCACCCTTTTTAGTCCCGGGCTCAGCACCGATTGCATTTTGTGCAGCCGCTGCAGCAGGGAGACACATATTTGCGATGTTTCCAGTCAAGAAAGCTAGATAAGTCCCGGACACACCAAGTGTTGGATAATAAGAAACGGGTTCTATCACCCATGCATAACCAACCATCGCAGCATATGCTAAAAATGCTGCAATAATAGGTTGCCAGCCTGGATGGAAGCCCGAAACAAATGATAAATACATAGGTAACATGACACTTAAAATAATAACCATCCACATTGTTATGCGGCCCCAGAAATGTGATTTCTGATGAAATTCTTCTATTTCTAAACTGTTTTTTACAGCTAAATCCTCTAATACCAATGCTTTTTTACTTATTTCCATGATGTTTGCCTCCTCTACGTTTATAATGAAATGAAGTACCCAACGGTCAATGCTGATAGAATGGAAAAACCAAGTGACCATTCTATCAGCCATTTCATATTCAGTTTTTTGGCGATTAATAGAATGATAAACATAGACAATGCTGCAGTGATGACAACAACAGAATTCGCTAACCCCTTCATTAATTCAGCACTGACAAAGTTTCCAAATACCCCTATCATAGCGGCACTTGAGATAATGGCCATCAAGCCTCCTCGACCGCTTCCTTTTTCGTTGGAAAATTTCTCCTGCATCTTGCCTAAAGATTTTGTAAAGAATACGGTAACCAGCAGCCAGCCTATTCCGCCTAAACATAGAGTCCAGACGATCAATGTATAGGCCTGTTCATTAAATCCATCTGCTCCAAGCTCTGTTCCGAAAGCTGTTGCTGCAAGATTTGCACCTGCAGCCTCTGTAGCAGAAGAGCCAATTACTACAGATCTCATAAATGTTAGAGGGTTACCCAGAAAGGTAATCAAAGAAATGGCAATAATCAAGCTGGACATTGCTGGCCCAATTGCATTGATGGCACCTACTTTGAGGGCACTCTTCATTTCTTTACCAGTCATTCCAACACTTTCTCTTGTTCTTTCCGCAAGCCTTATAAAGGTAATCGCTTGAAAAATAACAATGCCTATGACAATTGTGGCAAACACCCAGACCGGATAACTGTTGGCTAATCGCATCGCTTGTTCCAAGATTAATCCCTCCTAACCCATTTTTTTACCCTTTAGAATTCAGGTATGTAAGGATGTAAAAAATGGCAGAAGCCACATTCCCAATTTTTTATCATCCAGCAACCCCCCCTTCTTTTTTTACTTTCATATTTGAAAACCTGGTCATCGCTTCATTCTTCACTTTGGTAATGAATAAAGCTTTCGAAAACTTATTTTTCATTTAATAGCAATTAAGCAAGAATATCTATATGTATGTAAGAAAATTTACCATTGTTTTCAGTGCAACAGGGACAGAATTTTTTCTCCATTTAGGATTATTAACAAGAAAATCTTATATGATCTTGTTCATAACATTATAAAAACACCAAATAGATTGCTTTGAAATAGGCATCTATCACTTTCCTTCATACGGAATGCTAGAGGAAATAGATAAGTAACAATAGTTAAAAAATTCTTGAAAAATCTGTTTCCTACAAACTAACATTATGTAAACTTTCCTTCCAAGTCCAATCCATTAAACGCCAATAATCAATATTCGCTACTAATCAACGTTAAATAATCTAACAAGTATCAAGACAAATGAAAATAATCAATCTATCATAATTTTTGTGAACAAACCAAACTAGATTCGGAGGAATGGTCGATGAAAAAACTTAAACAAACATTATTAGCCGCAACCGTAATAAGTTTTATGGTAGGCGGAGGAGTTTCCGTATTCAATGAAGTTAGCCCTTTAAGCACAGTTACATATGCAGCTGGTGAAAAGAAAGAGTCAAAAACAAAACAAACCATACAACCAAAAGTTAAAGTAATCGGTACAGGCGGTACCATATCGGGCGTTTCTACAGATGAAACTAGTTTTATTGATTATAAGTCAGGGAGTCTTGCAATTGAGGAAATGGTTAACCAATTGCCAAATGTAGACAAGCTTGCAAATGTATCAACCTATCAATTCGGAAACAAGGGTTCATCAGCATACACTTTGCAGGATCTTTATGACCTATCCCTAAAGGTGGATGAATATCTTAAGGATCATGACGGTGTTGTTATTACAACCGGTACGGATACAATGGAAGAGATTGCCTACTTTCTTGACCTGACTGTACAAAGTCCCAAACCCGTGGTTGTAACAGGTTCAATGAGACCTTGGACTGTAATTGGAAGCGATGCACAAGCAAACCTGTTTAACGCAATTAAATTAGCTGCAAGTAAAGAAACATCTTATTTTGGTACTGTTATCATGTTAAATGATACAATTCTCCCGGCTAGAGATGTCACAAAAACGAATAGTTACAGAGTTGATACATTTGAATCTCAAACTGGCACATTAGGTTACATAGATCAGGATCATATTCAAATTTATGAAGCTCCTGCCCGAGCATTAGAATATAAAAATAATAAAGAATGGAGAACTCCATTTAACTTAAAGAAAATTCCCAAAGAAGAATTAGTAAAAGTAGAAATTGTTTATTCTTACCAGGGAGCTGGCGGGGAGGCTATAAAAGCCTTTGCTGATTCAGGTGTAAAAGGAATAGTAACAGCCGGAACCGGAGCTGGCGGGATTTCTTCGTTGCAGAGTGCGGAAAGAATGAAAGCCATTGAAAAAGGAGTAACCTTTATGAGTACAACCCGTACTGGAAGTGGAAGTGTTTATAGTAGTGGTACAGGAATTATCCCAGCAGATAATTTAAATCCTCAACATGCCCGTATTCTATTAATGCTATCATTATCCTTCTCTAATGATTTTAATCAGGTTAAAGAATGGGCAGCAGAATATGGTGTTCGCCAAGTAGAACTTAACTAGATCATTTAAAAATTAAGAAAGCAACTATCACATAAAGTTAACTATATTAAACTTTCAAATGGAAGGGCTTTTCTACTAACGGTTGATTCATATTATTATTGAATCTAAGTACATCATCAGTGAGGCACAAACGATTTTATTCCTGAATATTATAAACATACCGTTCACCTATGACATAAAAAGCCGATCCTGAACAAGAATCGGCTTTTTTATGTTGTATTCTAACAATTTCACCTAATAATAAGGACATGTTCTTCTAGTGCGGATAAAGTGCGTCAAACTCATTACCGCATGGACCTGAATCAGAATTCGTTTCCGGCTCTACCTTGCTGCCGTTTTGTCGATATAGCGGGCTGTAATAATGGCCGATTTTGGTTGTCGATTCTCCTGCATAGTGACAAATAAACGACCTCCGAAACCGGTCCTTTGATTTATTCCGATAAGAGCCGTGAATTAAATTTCCGTTAAAAAACAGAACATCCCCTTCTTCCAAAATCGCAGGTACTGCTTTTAATCCCTTTGGCACCTTAACAAAGTGCTTTGTAAAGGATTCTTTTTCATCGGCTAATTCCGGACAATAAATATCATCGTTGTTTGTCTTTGGCACAACGAGCAATGTGCCATTTTCTTCATCAGCCCTGTCCACGGCTGTCCATGCTGCGATACATGTTCCCGGCTCAACTTTTAAATAGAAATTATCCTGATGCAACGCTTGGCCCCGTGAACGCGGAGGTTTAAAATAAAACATGCTTTGCGCAGCTAATGCTTCCTCACCATATAAATCAGCTAAGATGGCCATTACCTTTGGATGAAGCATGTATTTCATGGCCACATCATTTACACGATGAGGCTGCATCATTCGCGGATAGCGCTTTAGCGGATCATCATTCTCCGATTGTTCATCTATGATCGGTTCAAAGCAACCAGGAATCGGCTTTTTGCTCATTTCCATAAAGGTCTCCTCAATTTCTGCTATTTCCTCTCGGCAAAATACCCCTTTCATGATTAAATACCCTTCTTTTTCAAACTGTTGCTTATGTTCTTCAGAAATGGTTCTTAATCCTTCGATCATCAGATCTCATCTCCCTTTCCCCTTTATCGGGTTGTTACAAATAGTGTATAAATTTACGGGTCATTGTTGAAGTAACAATATAGCTAAAAACTATAACAATCCTGCTATAATGAATGGTAAACAATCAATCTTTCTTTAGGAGGGCTTATGATGCCGAAGCATGATTTCCCAACAGATTACGTCATTTATCCAGAGCCAGGGGTATTAATAGCTGGACATTTTCTTGTAAAAGATTCCTATCAAGCGGTTCGTCCAAATGGTATGGGTGATTGGCTCATTACATTTACGCTCGATGGAGAGGGATACTTTACTGCGGAGAACGAACGGATAACATGCAGAAAAGGCGATATTACATTATTAAAACCAGGGGTTTCTCATCAATATGGGACTAGCAAGGGAAAGGAATGGCATTTTCTATGGGCTCATTTTTCACCTGAACTTATTGAAGCAAAATACCTCTCAGATCATAAACTTATCAATCTAACCTTTGAAAATGAGTATGCTCGAACTCGTATAAAAGATGCCTTTGAACGACTTATTCAAGATTACCGGGAAAGAAATAAATATTGGTATGAACTATGTCAAAATTCATTAAAGGAAATACTTTTACTTATAGCTCAAAGGCAAAATCATTCCCTAGATCCGCGGGTTGAGGAAATCCTTCATATACTATCAAAGCGAATGAACCAAACATTTACTATTGATGATCTTGCCAAAGAAGTTGGGCTATCTCCATCACGACTTTCCCATTTATTTAAGGAAAACACCGGAAAATCGATTATGGAAACATTTATTCAAATGAGACTAAATCAAGCAGCACTTCTGCTAGAGCACACAGACCGAAATGCATCCGAAGCGGCAGCAGAGGTTGGTTTTGAAAATTATAATCATTTTGCTATACAGTTTCGAAAACGGTTCGGTATGTCGCCAAGGGTTTATAAACAGCACAAACAAGAAACTGAATAATCTTCAAATTGCTTATTATTGCTAAATCTAATAATTGGGTAAGGAATAGACCATATTAAAGACAAAATTACATAATTTTTTTACCTGTTCTTTTTATCTAATATAAAATCTTTGACAAACTCACTAAAATGATGTAAATTATCCGATGGACGAACAATAAAACTTGTAAGCAATTTCATTATTCGTATTTAGGGGTGTATAAATTGGAAAATGTATTTGATTATGAAGATATTCAATTAATTCCGGCAAAATGTGTGGTTAATAGCCGATCAGAGTGTGATACATCAGTAACATTTGGAGGACATACGTTTAAGCTTCCAGTTGTTCCTGCAAATATGCAGACCATTATTGATGATAATATTGCGGTTTATTTGGCAGAAAACGGTTATTTCTATATTATGCATCGTTTTGAGCCAGAAAAACGTTTTTCCTTTATTAGAGAAATGAAATCACGTGGCTTAATTGCTTCGATTAGTGTTGGTGTTAAAGAAGAAGAGTATCGATTTGTGGAACAATTAGCTGAACAACAGCTTATTCCAGAATTCGTTACAATTGACATTGCCCATGGTCATTCAAATGCAGTGATTGAGATGATTCAACATCTAAAAAAACATCTGCCAAGCAGCTTTGTGATTGCCGGAAATGTCGGAACTCCAGAGGCAGTTAGAGAATTAGAAAATGCCGGGGCAGATGCAACAAAGGTAGGGATCGGACCAGGTAAGGTTTGTATCACGAAAATCAAAACAGGATTTGGTACAGGCGGTTGGCAATTAGCTGCACTTCGCTGGTGTGCAAAGGCAGCAACGAAACCAATTATTGCTGACGGCGGAATCCGTACACATGGTGATATCGCAAAATCAATTCGATTTGGTGCATCGATGGTCATGATCGGTTCATTATTTGCCGGACATGAGGAATCTCCAGGACAAACCTTTGAGATTGATGGAAAGCTTTATAAAGAATACTTTGGTTCAGCATCTGAATTTCAAAAAGGCGAACGAAAAAATGTCGAAGGAAAGAAAATGCATGTAGAGCATAAGGGATCTTTAAAGGATACATTAATCGAGATGGAACAAGATCTTCAATCCTCTATTTCCTATGCAGGAGGAAAAAATCTTGATGCCATCCGCCATGTCGATTATGTTGTGGTGAAGAATTCAATCTTTAATGGAGATAAAGTTTATTAAAAATTTACTTTAACAAAAGGAGAGTCTTCAAGGCTCTCCTTACTTTTTTCCTTTGCTTTCTTTTTCAAGAAGCCTTCAAATTTTACGAACAAAACCAAAGAAAAACGGAATTGATTGTCAGCAGCTGTGACCATCCTAATTAATGGTACGAACTAAACCAAAAAATCTCCAATTCTCAAAATGGAAATAAAAGCTTTTTAAAGTTTAAGTAGTTCAAAATAAACTGCCTGTCAAAAAGATGTGTTACTTTCAGTTGTTCCTCTCCGTGCAGAAATAAAATTTTCGATATGACGTTTTGCCGGAGCAGCATGAATCGCTCCCTTAACTGAGGCAGTTAGTGCTCCGCTTGCGTTTGCAAAAGTGAGGATCCTCTCATGGTTTTCACTAATCTTTTGACATAAATTTTCAAGTGATATGTCTATAGCTAATAATTCAGACAAAAAGCCGCCGATAAAGGCATCACCCGCACCTGTTGTGTCAGCAACCGTTATCTTAAAGCCCTTGTCTTCATATCTTCTTCCGTTCTTTAAATAAATAACGGCACCCTGACTTCCTCTTGTATACACAACAACTTTTACATTCCCAACAAAAAGAGATTCGATTGCTTTATTCTCTGCTTTAATTCCAGTTATAAAGGTTAATTCTTCATCAGATACTTTTACGATATCAGCAAGTGGCAAGAAATCATTTATTGTTTGACGGCAGCTTTCCGCATCAGACCATAAAGGCAGTCGTACATTTGGATCAAAACTTATGATTCCGCCTTTTTTCCGTACATTTTCTATCACTTTAATATGCGTTTGCTTCATGGGACTTTCAATTAAATCTACTGAACAAAAGTGAAGAAGGTCCCCTTTCTGAAACCATTCTGAATGTACCTCTTCTGGTGAAAGCAATAAATCTGCCGCATTTTTACGATAAAAACTAAAGCTTCTTTCCCCAATTTGATCAACAGATACAAACGCCAACCCTGTCTCACCTTCATCGCTTCGTAAACAATAGGTTGTGTCAACTTCATTTTCTTTAAGAACATCGATGATATGATCGCCAAAATAGTCATTGGCAATTTTGGTTAACATGACAGAACGTCCCCCGTATTTTGCAACGGCAATGGCAACATTCATAGGAGCCCCACCAGCCACACGCTCAAAATTCGTTACTTCTTTTAGTGATTTATCCTTCTGTCCAGGAATAAAATCAATTAGTGTTTCACCAATACAAAAAACCCTTTTCAATGCTTTCCCTCCAAAGCAAAGAACAAGTGAGAAACACTTGCCCTTTGATCTTATTTACTTCCATACATCCTTCAAATTCCAATAAGTACATTCACTTACCTGTCCAGTACCATTTACAGCAAATAATTCAATGCCCAATCTTTCTTCCTTTGGATAAATGCGGCTTGTCATTGTTGTTTGCCCATCATTGGCAAATACCTCAATAGAGGATCGATCAATAAACACCCTTAGAGAAAGCCGCTTGCTTGATTCGATCTTTTTCCGTCTAATACCATCTTTGTCTTTACCATGCTTAGAGCAATCAAGTGTTAACTTTTGATTGTCGATTTGATACATTAAAAGCGTCTCTTCATCATTTAGACCACGAATTTTTAGACCAACAGCTTCAGCAGTTGCAGCCGCTAAGTCAAATTCTACTTTTAATTCAAGCAGGTCCGCGTTTGTTTCTACTAGATAACTTCCAGAAATAGATTTGTTTTCACAGATATGATGTTCAGCTTCACGTAATAATGTTAATTCTTCAACAGGTTTCATCAATAATTTGTTATTTTCCGCTAATGTGAGCTCCCTTGGCAATGTTAAAGCACCGCACCATCCATCTTCCTTAGTTGGCATGTCTGATTCCCACATATCCATCCATCCTATTGCGATGCGGCGACCTTTATCATCAAGGAAGGTTTGCACGGCATAAAAATCATGTCCATGATCCAATTCCTTAAACTCACCATACGAAAATTCGAGTGTTTCATAGCTGAAATCTCCTATAAGATAACCCGTTTGGAAAAGATTTTGATAGTTTTCACCATCTGCTTTTATTCCCTGAGGTGAAAATAATAGGACATATTTTCCGTTTATTTCAAAAAAGTCAGGACACTCCCACATGTAGCCTTCATTTCCATTACTTTCAGCCAAAACGCCAAGGTACTCCCATTGACGCAAATCCTTTGATTTATACAGAACAACCTTTCCAGTATCTTCTTTTCGCGTGCCTAAAACCATATACCAGTGGTCCTCGTGCTTCCACACTTTTGGATCACGGAAATGCCCTGATCCTTCTTCTGGATGCTTGGCAATAACCGGATTGGCAGCTTCCTTGGTAAAATGAATCCCATCTGTACTAGTTGCAATGCATTGTGATTGGTCAAGAATATCTTTTTCACGATCAACAAATAAATTTCCCGTATAAATTAACGTAAGAGTTCCATTATCATCTACGGCACTGCCGGAAAAGCAGCCATCTTTCTCATATGCTTCAGTTGGGGCAAGTGCAATCGGCAGATGTTCCCAATGAACCAAGTCTTTGCTTTTCACATGTCCCCAGTGCATCGGTCCCCAATGTTCATCATAAGGATGATGCTGATAAAAGACATGGTACTCCCCTTTATATTGGATTAAACCGTTCGGATCATTAATCCAATTTGCTGGAGCCATAATATGATAACCTAATCGATATCGCTCATTCATTTTTTCTTTTGCCTTCTTTAGTGCTTCTCCTGCTTGGTGAATTTCAGATTGTTTTAACATATTTTTCCTCCTAGACAACTTTTTGTAACAAGTCGATTTTATTCTTCGACTTTTTATTCTTATTTGAATTTAATAGAGTAAAGATTGAGAGAATGGTAAAGCATAATACAACAAGTCCCATTAAAATATAAGATTGGCGAAATCCTACCATATCGTACATTTTTCCAGCAATTGGCGAAAGTATCGACGCACCTACCTGTGAGGCAAATTGAAAACCGACTAGATATAAAACAGATGACAAGCGTGTATCAAAGTTAGCAGCTAAATATTTAAAAATCGCGATGAGCATAATCGGCAATTCTAAGGCGTGTATTAATTTCATTGATGAAATACCGATCGGTCCGCCAACAAGACCTGAGCCAATAATTCGGAAGGCCATTAGAAAACCTGCCAAAATTAAGCTGTTCTTTGCCCCAAGCTTATTAACCACAAAAGGTGCAAGAAACATCATCCCCGCCTCTAAAAAGACTTGAAATGAGTTTAAGTAGCCAAATACTTGATTTCCGATAGCTTCATTCGGGAATAGCGAAGAATAGTAGATCGGAAATTGTTGATCATAAACACTGTAAATACAGGTTACTCCTACCACATATACCATCAAGAACCAGAAGTCCTTTAATAGAAAGAGCTGACCAACATCTTTTAATGTAACGGAATCGGCTCTCTCCAGCTCATCATTTGTCATTTCAATCTTAACGGATAAGATAATGGCAACTAAAATAACTGCTGAAATAGATGCAAGCCAAAAGTTGATCGTTGGATTGATATTAAATAATTGACCTGCGAAAAACGTAGCTGCCGCCCAGCCCAATGAACCCCACATTCTTGATTTTCCATATTCAAAACCATACTTACGGCCGATTTTTTCTATATAGGACTCGATCGCACCAATCCCAGCTAAAAAGCCAGTTCCAAGATAAAGTCCTCCGACAATTGCCCCCGCAAACACATTATATTGCAATAAAGGACCATAAACATAAATATAAAATGGTCCGACAAATACTAGCAAAAGACTGATAAAAAATAAAATATTTTTCTTTAAACCTATTTTGTCAGAAATATATCCATATAAGGGCTGCATACATAAAGCAAATATAGCGTTTACAGAAAAGATAATCCCTGTATCTGCTCCGCTTAAATGAATCTCTTGATCCAGCCAAATCGAAAAAAGCGAATAACTGGCAGACCAAGTGAAAAAGAAAAAGAAAAAATAGGCGCTTAATTTCCAATAAAGACTTTTTGATTTATTCATTATACCTTCTCCTTCATACTAAATGATAACGAAAGCACTTTCAAAAACATTGTATGTCAACCGCTTTCATATGTCAACGGGTTGACACAAAATAAAAATAGTCTTTCTTTAAAACTATTAACTATTTAGAACAAGGTTATGATCTCATCGCCAATTGTCCCGCCTGAAGTAAATAAGAGGTTAGAGGAAAGATTTAAGGCAAGCAGCAAATCAGCGATTGCCTTTATTTCAACATTCTTTTTATCTTAAAAGCAAGAATACTTTAGAAAAGAGCCTAAAACAAAAAACATTGCCAAAGAGCAATGTTTTTAAGCTGTCGATCCTTTTATTACGCTTATAGGAAGGAGGGTTTCAACCGGAAGCTTTGTGAATTCCCCTTCTATTCCCTTTAGTAAAATATCAATTGCAGCTTGGGCAATTAGGCCGATTGGCTGCTGAATGGTTGTTAACTCAGGTAATAAGGTTTGTACTGTTTCTGTTCCATCATACCCAACAACCTTTATTTGATTCGGCACATCCTTTCCAAGCCTTTTAGCTGCATTGATAAAAGATGCTGCAAACAAGTCGTTTGTTGCAAAAACACCATCAACTTCCGGACATTCCTGAAACAAAGTATGTATGACATCTTCCTGACTCTTACGGTCAAATACTTCTGGGATTTCATAAATGACAGGTTCCATACTATGACTTTGCAAAAGATCTATATATGCTTTCCTTCTTAATCTGGCCGGTGTTTCTAATTCCCCAACCCCATCAATGAGAACAATGTTCTTACAACCTTCTGAAATCAATAATTCCGTTGCCATTTTGCCTCCCTCATAATTATCCGAGCATACAACAGGAATGTTTTCAGAAAGATAACGATCAATAGCGACAACTGCTAAATTTTGTTTGTGATAATCCAAAATGCCCCGGTTATGTGTCCCAACGATAATGCCATCAACTTGATTTCGCAGCAGCATCTCTAAGTACTTTTCTTCTTTATCGATCTGATTTAAACTATTGCAAAGCAATACTTTAAAACCCTGCTCTGCGCAAATCTTCTCAATATGAAACGTTAGTTCTCCAAAAAAAGGATTGGAGGTTGTAGGTAGGATGACTCCAATTAAGTTCGACCTTTTATTAAATAATGATCGTGCCACATCGTTAGGAAAATAGTTAAGTTCATTCATTGCTTGTTGAACTTTTTCTCTTGTTTCATTGCTTATATAACCGCGATTATTTAAAACGCGCGACACTGTTGTTGGCGAAACACCAGCTAATTTTGCTACGTCTTCGATTTTAGGCTTCATTTCTAGTTCCTCCTGCATTCAATACAAACACTATTATAACAAAATAATCACGAAGTCTTAGCAGAGCTCTTTTTTGCAAAGCTGACGTCTCTCATAAAAATGAAGGCAAAAACAATCAACGTAAGAAACATCAAGATAGAACTATATAGAAACACTTCTCTCATCCCAACTGACTCAGCCGTCATACCGCCAAGAATACTTCCCGTTATCCTAGCGATTCCCAAGCTGATTAAGCCATACATCGTTTGACCGGAAGCCTTTAGCTCTCTTGGAACCTCTTCATTAATAAACATCGCCATTGTCACCATTAATACGATAAAGATCGCCCCATGGAACAATTGAATTGGCAATACGAGATAAGGACTTTCCACAAAATAAAAACAGAGCCACCTCACCCCTGCAAAAAAGGCAGTGCTTAATAAAATAAGAGGTACTCCAAACCGCTTAATAATCTTATCGGCAAAAAGCAGAAATGGGATTTCACTTGAGGCTGATACTAACATTGACCATCCGAGCAATGACGTATCTGCCCCCAATTCTTTATAAAAGATCGGGAAAAATGCATAATAATAACCTAATGAAACCTGAACTATAAAACTTAAGAGAAGAAGAAGGACGAGTTTACGATTTTTAAAAACAACCCAGATCTTTACTTTATTGCCGCTCGCCTGATGACCTTTTACTTTAGGCAATTTAAAGCTAATCACCATGGCAAGCAGCATGATCAAACAATATACGATAAAGATCGAATCAATTTGATTCCGGGCATACAGGCCAAAACCAACTGACATGAGCGCAAATCCAATGGTTCCCGCTAAGCGAATCGGCCCAAAATTCCATTTTGTTTCCGATAAATATTCAAGTGTAATTGCATCACCCATTGGGTAAACGGACGTTTGGAAAAAAGTAACTAAGCACATGATGACCAGCAAATAAACGAAATGATTGGATAAAGGAAAAAACAATACTGAGAGAGCACTCCCAAACATTAATAGCTGTAAAACACTGTTCTTTGTTTTAGAACGATCCCCAATACTCCCCCATATCGGCTGTGCCAATATCGCCATAAGCGGCCCAAAACTGAGCAAAGCAGCAATTTCGGTTTTACTTAAATCAATACTATCTAGATAAACAGGCAAAAAGGTTTGAAATACGGCATTCCCCATATAAGCAACCGCATACAAAATGATGAAAAAGAAATAGATAGTTGAAGACTTGCTGTCCACAAGATTCACCTCAGGTATAAGAATAAGATGGTATTTATTGTACACCTAATCGGTAATGTGCCGCTACCTATTTACATTTAGTTTCATAGAAATATAGGCATAAAAATACCCAGGAGATAAACAGATTTTTCATCTGCATATTCCTGGGATTAACAAATATTTATTCGTACCTAACTACTTATTCGCTTGTTATTTCAGTTAATCCCTCAGCTGCTGACTGTAAGGATGTTTTGGCAGCTGCTACCTTCTCTAGTGTGGTCTGTGGATCTTTTAATACTGTTTTTGCTTATGTTAATGCTTTATGATAGGCTCAGCTTTCTTTCTAATTAGATAGATATAGTAATTACTTCTGCATTCGGAATACTGACAATCATTTTTTCATGCGTCATACTTACATTTAGAGCATTGTTCCAACTACTTTCATAACTGTTCCGTATCCTTGTCCCTGCAAATGACCATATGTGTTCCTTTTGAGTCACAGTATCGTTAAGTTCAGGAAGTGGTTCTTCTTCAGTCTGCCAAAATGGACGCCTTCATGTAATGCTAATGGCAAAAACGTTTTTAATGCCCAATAAGGAGATCCAGGAGAATTTGTTTTAATAGTTCGCTTACATCTTCTCTTGTTTTGATCGGATTCATTGCAACTGGTGAATCACAGATAATCATCTGGATCGTTTCACTCCTTTTCGTCACTGAATATTTGCCATTCTTTGTTTCACTTACATTACCAAAATAATTCTCTATGACCTTTTAAAATAGAAAGTCCTTCTACAAAATAGTAGTCACCATAAATTAATGGTACATCCAGGTTTTTTCCTTCTGGATAGTGACTAGTCCCGCTAAGAATCAAGCCATCCTGATTAGGGTTTTCCCAATCACCATAGTTTTCGTATAGTGATTTCAGTATCTTAACACCCGCATTTTCGTAAATGTCAGCTTCTGTTGGGTCTACTTGTTTAGAAAGAAGGAGGAATCCACATGCTGCGATTGCTCCTGCAGAGGAATCACGGTATTTTGTTACTCCTTCTGGAACTCTAAAGTCCCAATGAGGTACATGATCTTCTGGTAAATTCGCAATAAAGAAATGTGAAACACTTTTTGCCGCCTGCAGATATTTTTCCTCTTTTGTATGTTTATATAGAAGCGATAATCCATAAACTGCCCATGATGCACCTCTCGACCATGCGGATTCAGGTGCGAAGCCTTGCCCTCCAATGGCCTCAACCCTTTCACCACTCACTGGGTCAAACCTGATAATATGATGAACAGAGCCATCTTTGCGGATAAAGTTTTCCAAAACTGTCTCTCCATGCTTCTTGGCAACATGACTGAATCTTGGATCACCAGTAACCTCTGTTGCCCAGAATAAGAGCGGTAAATTCATTAAACAATCAATGATTGCCCAGCCTGAATTATCTTCATCTTCATGCCATGGATTCCATGCACGGATATAATTCCCTGAAACATTGAACCTCCCCATAAGTAAATTGGCTACTAATAGAGCACGTCTTTTTGAATCTTCTTCTCCTAGAAGCTTATATCTTGCAACACTTGTTAACGTCCACATGAAACCCATATCATGGTCAAGTCTATAATAATCTGTAATAACGTTATCCAATTTTTTTTCACAGTGTTCTGCTAGTTCTTTTAGTGACTCATCTTTTGAATCACGATAGACTAACCAAAGTAATCCTGGCCAAAATCCGGCTGTCCACCAAGAAGGCGCTTCTAATTGGTACGTACCATTTACACTTGCATGCGGAAAGTTTGCACCGATTTTTTTGCTCGTTCGATCAATCTTCGCGTTAACCTTTAACCATGCTTCTTCAACCCATTCTAAATTAGTAACCATATTCTCACCTTTTTCTCCCTTATTAGCATAAAATAAAGCCCTTACAGTTACATTCAATAAAGAGTACTGTCTTCAAACGTTCGCTTAAAATCACTAAAATCCTTCTCTATTTAAAGGAAATTTACATAAGCAAGTTTTGTCATCCATTCACAGATTCGAAATAATCCTCCTGTCCAACCAGTTGACTCCATTTTATCTACTCCATTTATATGAATGTTTTATTGACTATATTAGATTGAGTAATTCCTTCTGGGTATGAATTTTTTTTATCTATTTGACATTATTTTTACTATATTAGAAGCAGTTGAATGTAGAAAAATATAAAAAGGCGAGCAGCCCAAAAAAATGATTGGAGCTTTCTCGCCACTATTAATTACTATGATAAAGAAGCAATTTTTCTCAAACACGATGTCATTCACTAACACGATATGCATTTAAATTCTATATAAAGAATCTAACAAAATTTGAAATCGCTCTCATTTTTTATACTCATCAAAACTAGGATATCTTAACTAAGAATCTGTATCCTATCCAAAGTACCATTAATCTATCAGGATTTATTCACGTATTTTCTATATATATTTAATAATTCATGATCATCCTTTCTAAGAATTTCTTCTTCATTTATATCATGTAAATAACTAAAAATAATCTCTTCAACCTTCAACCTGTCCTTTTCTTTAAGGAAATAACTCTTATAAGTCAACATCTCTCAATCCCCTTTTCATTTTTTAGTGCCGGCTAGGTAGGTGTTTATTTAAACAAGATAAAATCATAGTAGCATACTGGGATTTTTGCCTTTAGCACTTTTTTTACCACTATTAATCATATTTTTACTAGTAACGAACTAATAAATAGTTAGCTCTTTGCTAGTCTTACTTCTACTTTACCCCCATAATCTGTTTCTAAATCATGAATTGTTCAGTTATTCAACTTTAGAGAAGCTGAAAGACAATTTCTACTTGAACAGATTCAATTGGTTCCTTTACAGAAAAATCCAACATTAATATATCTTCTTTTTGACCAAAATGGTTAAGAAATTCATTTTCTCTTATCGTTAACTCCAATTGATTAGGATTATATTTTACTTTTACTCTTTGAGTCCCATTAAAAATGATGCCTTCATGATCTTCCGTAATTTGAAGGAGAGGAGTAATAAATCGTTCAACAATTGAATTGGGCTGTTCAGAGAATAGGTACGTGTCTCGCAAAATCAGTTCAGGTTTAGTACCCTTTTTCCATGAAAATTTCCTTTGTAACTTTTGTAATGATTTAACAGCATATGCGTTGGCCATTTCGATTTCGAAGATATCTTTATCATCCGTTATTGAGACATCCTTTTCAGTCGCAAAATGAGATGCTCCCTCTGCTTGAAATTGATTATTGATGATTGGGACAGAATGCCCTTGTGAGCCATTACATAAGATTGTATAACGCTCATCACTAAAGTAAGCCGCGCTATACAATCCACTGCCTAAGTCTCTTATAAATGTTTCACCATAAGCTTGCAAGATAAAATGGCCGATATCATTATGATTGTGAGGTTCATCATTATGGCCGCCTTTACAGGCAAAAACAGCATGTGCACTTCTTGAAATAAACCACCCTGATTCTTTAAGATAATACGTATTATTTTGCCATGGCACGCCATCTTCATGTTCATCAAACCAGAGTAAATTTCTCCATGCTGGCGCCCACCTGCTGCAATGATCTTCTGTATAGGAAGCTCGAAGTTCTGCTTCAGGGGCTTCAACGTCCGGAAAGATCTTTTTTAAATAATGGCTAAGACCTAAAAAGATCGTCGAATGTTGAACAGAATCCGAAAAGTTTACAACTTGGTTTTTATAAAGGAAGCATTTTTGCTGGAAAAGAGCGATTTGATGAACTTTTTCTGAATGAAATAAATCTATTTCTCCAGCTGTTTTTTTCTTTAGTAAATCCGCAAAATACACATAATATCCAAAGCCATATTGCCAATAACCATACCCTTCCATACAAGCACCATCATCGTTAAATCCTTTTAAATAATAGTCCATACTGCTCAAAACACGTTCTAAAATAGCTGAAAGCATTTCTTTATCTTCGATTAAATGTAACGCAGCTGAACCAATGGAACCTGCACATACGGAAGCCCAGTTATGTGTTGATGTTTCCCATCCGAATTTAGGCTGATGATAAAATGGCAAGAAAACCCTCCGGTACACCTCCTCCTCAATTCGTTTCTTTAGCAATGGGTCAAGCAGATTCATTGTCAGCTTTAAAATCTCACTAAGTGTAAACGCTGTTTCAGCAGCAAATAGGTCAATCGAATAGTTAGGCTGCTGTAAAGCTTTAAGAAACGATTCATTACGTTCCTCCGCCATCTCAGAACTATTTTTTAAATGAGCAGGTAAACACCAAGTGTATTCATTACATATGGACCAAATCGTATTTTGAAGTTCTTCCCTGTACATTGAGTGCTCTGGCTGTAACAAAGCCATAATCGCAAATGTGTTGAGCCGTCTTCTTTTTGCAAAATAAACCTTTTCATATTCAAGGCGTGATCCCGTATCTCTGAATATAGTAAAATTGGAAAACGTTAATTCTTGAGAAGGCTCATTGAGAAGCCTTTCCGCCTCGTACCTAATTTCTTCAAGCAATGATTGATATGAAGTCCTTTTCTTTATCGATTCAAACCAAATGTCTTGTTCTTCTTGGCTAGAAAACAAAAGTGAATTCTTCCTATTGTCAATAATATTTCTTATTTGTTCACCATTCATATACAAGATGTACACACCTCATTCTTAAATTTTGCATCACTTATACTCTAAATATTGCTACTAGTTACATCAAAGTATTTAAAGCAACAGGGAAATATTTCGATAAAAAAAGCCGAAAGAATAAAGCAGTTTAAGAGATTGACATTCTACTCCTTACATTCCTTCGACGACTCTCGTATGATAAGTTTTGTATCGACCATTTTGCCCTTTTTATTCGTTTTTCCATCCACTATCGTATCAATGCCCTTCATTATTTCATTAACTAACACTTCATAATTATGATTAACAGTTGTTAAACTAGGATAAACAATATCTGAAGGATAAATATCATCGAAGCCTGCAAAAGAAAATCTTTCTATTGGTATTTTCTGATACCTGCACTCTTTAAGTGCACCATAAATCACCAAATCATTTATCCCGATGATAGCCGTGGGGAGTGATTCTTTCTTTAACAATTTTTTCATTGCTTCTCTTCCGGATTCTACTGAAAATTCAGAGAATATTTGCCACTCTGAATGGAATTCCAACTGAAATTCTTTCAGTATTCGTTTGAAACTTAAGAGTTTAGTATCTGCAGAAGATATTCCTTTTTTGCCACCTATTAACGCTATTTTGGAATGTCCTAATGAAACCAAATGGCTCACTATTGATCGAATTCCTTCTTCTTCATTTGTTCTAATATTAAAGGATTTTACCCCCTTCATTTTGCCATTGACCATAATGACTGGTACTCTATTCATAACTTCTTGCATTTCTTTTACTTCATTTGCATCAGGAACGGATTTATTTATTCTTCCTCCCATGAAGACAATGCAAGCTGCTCTTCGTTCGGTAAACTCTCGTAAATGAATTGATTCCATTTCACTATTATTCATCGAGTTTCGGAGTAGAATCGTATACCCCTTTTCCAGTGCTTTTCTTTCAACTTCAATATAAACTTGTGAAAAGAAAGGATTGGTTATCTCTGGTAAAATAAATCCTATAAGAGACTTCTGTGGTTTCATTAACCGTCTTGCAGCCTCATTCGGTGAAAAGTCTAACTCTTTCATTTTTTCGAGAACCTTTTGTCTTGTACTTTCTTTTACTACTGGATTCCCCGTTAAGACTCTTGAAACTGTTGTTGGAGAAACATTTACTTCTTTGGCAATATCATAAATCGTAATATTTTTTTTCACTTTTTTGACATCCCCCTGTGAAACCGGTTGCAACCATACTATATAATGGATAAAAATTCTTGTCAATCAATTGTCAGACTAACGAGTGTCATTCTAATAAACTACCTTTAGAGCTATCAAGGAACATTAGACAGTCGTTCATCTAGTAATGGAAACTCGTCTTTTAGTAGGTGATCCGTAAGCACTTCAGGACCATATGGCTACTTACACCACCCCGATCAACAATAAAAAAAACACTCTGATTCATTAGAATCAAAGTGTAATAATCTATCTTAATAAAAACCGTTTAACTGTCTATTCATTCTCTCATAGTTCTTTATCTTAAAGGTTTTAACGCTCCGCTCCACGCAACTACTTCTTCAAGCATGGCGTTGACATTCGTAAGATGTAATTCTTGCGGCTTAAATTCTGAGCCATTTTCAAAGTCTGTAAATAAGGATAGAGTTGGATGTGTACGAACATCAGCAATTTTTAATTCACCGCAAATACCGCGTAGATGCTCGGCTGCACGTGCTCCGCCTGTTGAACCGTAGCTGACGATACCAGCAGCTTTGTTGTTCCATGCATCACGGGCAAAATCCAAGGCATTTTTTAATGCTCCTGTAATGCTGTGATTGTACTCTTGCACGATGAATACGAATCCATCCAAGTTGGAAAGTTTTTCGTTCCACGCTGCAATTCCTGGTTCTGTTCCATCGGTTGTTCCTAAAAACGGCAAGTTAAAATCGGCAATATCAACGATTTCATAGTTTGCATCCCCACGCTTGTCAGCAATGCTCTTGACCCATTCTCCTACTTGGGGACTTACGCGACCTTGACGTGTGCTTCCTAAAATAATTCCAATTGTTAATTTTTCATTTGCCATTGTTTCTTCCTCCTTGGTTGAATGTCCAAATAGTTTAGTAAAAAAACCCATACCTACACCACCTATCCTATGTTTCAAACCCAACTTACTTTCTTGTCTCTCTACGAACAATTGGAGCTACTTCTGTTGCTAGTAGTTCAATGCCTTCAGCTATTTTCTTAAACGGGATTCCGCCAATATCGATCTGAGCCATAAAACGCTGATGTCCAAACAGTTCATGCTGGCGCAGAATTTTTTCAATAATCTGCTCCGGGCTGCCTACGAACAAAGCCGTATCTGCTTCTGTCAGCTGTTCAAATTCTGCTCGTGACATCAGGCTTGTCATCCCGCGTTGAAGGTTCACGTAGGACCAGTAGTTTGAATAGTACGGATAGAATTCATCTTTAGCTTGCTTGGTTGTTTTTGCAATATACCCATGTCCTGTAACCCCAACTTTGAGGTTTTCAGACGCATGCCCAGCTTCAATACCCGTTTGACGGTATAAATCTACCAATGGCTTAAATCTAGCAGGATCACCGCTAAGAATCGCAACGGCCATTCCGACACCAAGCCTGCCAGCCCGGGCTGCACTTTCCGGGGAGCCGCCGACACCAACCCATATTGGCAGCTGCTTCTGTAAAGGTCTGGGGGCAATTTCGGCATCTTTTAATGGTGAGCGGAAGTGACCATTCCAGGATGACATTCTTTCGTTTTCATTTAACTTTAAAAACAACTCAATATTCTCAGAAAACAGGGCATCGTAGTCATCAGTGCTATAGCCAAAAAGAGGAAAGGATTCAACAAATGCACCACGGCCTGCAATGATTTCCGCACGTCCATCCGAAAGTAAATCTAATGTTGCAAAATCTTCAAAAAGACGAACAGGATCAATTGTGCTTAATACAGTTGTTGCGCTTGTCAATTTTATTCTTTTTGTGTTTTGGGCAATGGCGGCCAAGACGACTGGGGGAGTTGATATGGCATAATCTAATCGATGATGCTCACCTACCCCGAAAATATCCAATCCAGACTCATCAGCAAGTTTTGCTGCTTCGATAATCTCCTTTAACCTTTGCCCAGCACTAATTGTGCTGCCTGTATGAGGATCCGGCCCAATATCACCTAGGGTATAGAGGCCAATTTCAATCCCGGAATTCTGCTCTAGCATAGCTGCAATTACCTCTCTTTTCGAGTACATGATATCTGCTCAATTTGGTCTAATTTGGCCAGTTTTCATATACAGTCGATTGATAATCAGAAGTTAGTTACTTTATGTAAGTAATTATACTTTTATAATTAATTTCCGTCAAGTAACTAATATTTATTTTTAATTATAAAGTTATCCGTTTTTGACTATGTCCAAATAAAAAACTCTAATAACAATATGTTTACTGTATCTAGTGTTTTTTATCCCACATTTCTACTGATAATTGCAGCCCCGTCCATCTCCAATTGTGATTGGTCAACAGAGTTGAAAAAATGAATAAATGCAGCAGAGTTCAGGAAGAAAAAATAAATGGAAGATTAAAAGATAATAGAGTGATTCAAAAAACCTTGATAACGCTATGGTTACCAAGGCTTACATTACTTAATTTCCTCAACAAGTACACCGACAATGTCGAACTTCTCTGTATACTCGCTATAAGACGTAAATTCAAAACCCCATGCTTGTCCCGGCTTTAAGTCAAAAACCGATTCAATTTTACTTTCGACAATTGTGCCGTCCTCATTGTAATATTGTATATCTATCGAAACATAACGATATTCAAGATCTGAATGATTGGTGAGCGTACCTTTAACAATGGCACCGCCGTAATCATCCTTTTCCAATATCATATCCGTAAATACTAATTGATATTTTTCTTCCGCTTCTTCTTTCGTAACCGCATTAACGATTACCTCATCATATACCTCTTCAACATAAAATTTGGGTCCAGCTAAATAACCTGTTAGAACAGCAATACCAATGAATAACAAAAATCGAAGGAACCCAAATCTCTTTGTCTTTGGTTTCCCTGATTTATTGGATGTATGATTGAAGCCTATTTGACTGTTCACCACATCCTTAATATTGTCTGCATCATCTGGAGGAAGTTCAGTGATCTCTATTTTCGTTCCTGAAAAGAATATTTCCATATCTACATAATGATTCAGCTGTTTTACGTGAATATATTCTAATTTTTCATAGGGAACTTCCAATACTTTCAATTGACTTATTTGGTTATAATATACAAACAACACTCGATAAACGGTAGCAACTACTAAGCCTTTGTTGCTTTCAACACAATGAAAAGTACGTTAGAAAGCTTTAAAGGACAACTCTAGTAAAAGAAGTTAAGCTATACACCAAAACTCCTATGAACAAAAGCGCTAGCACCTTGAACACTGATTAAAAATTTTTTATCATTTTCGAAAAAGCAGGAAAAAGCCAGACAATGTTTATAACCAAAAGAAATAGCGGCCTTCCTTTCATTGCAGAAAAGAAGGCCGCCTATTCTTTGCTTTATGATTTTGTTTAAACCTATTTAACAAGATCATGAAACGGACATTTTCCTTTCATCAGCTTTGCGTCATCACCAATAAAGTACTGTTTCCATTCTCGATGTTCAGGATCACCATAATGGCTGATATTTGGATGTTTCGGAAGCTGGTCCCATTTTTCCACACGTTCCCTAACCTTTTCTCTGGACATCGCCCCTCCTTTTGAGGTTCCCTCTAATCCTTCAAAGATACGGCGCGGCTGAAACCCTAATACAAGACTGTTCCCTAGATTTCTAGTCTTCCGTTGTTTATATGCAGGTGCATTTCCAAACACAAAAAACGGCTCATTCGCAAATGAAAATGCCCAGAGATGATGATCAGGATCGTAAGGAATATCCTTTGGCCACGGTTTATCATCATTTTCATGTAAATATTGAAGAATTCTCCAAAAATAGTTTCGATAATAGGGAATTGATTTCTCTTCTTTTTCAGGCTCCACAAAAAGAAACAAACCGTGACGGACAAGCTTTGGTGATTCAAACAGCTTGATAAAACGATTAATAGTAGCAGGCAAATGTGACCAATCATCCTGTGTAATATAAGAATAACGAAGTTCTCCCTTTTTCTCGGCACTCATCCCAAAATAACAAGGAAAGGTAGGGTCTGTCACCGTTTCATTGAATGTTTTATACTCTTTCAGTACCCATTCAGGGACAATTTCTTCGTTTACCATATCTTCCTTTGTTAACAAAACATCCATTTTTGTTTTCATTGCTTACACCTCATTTTAGATTGTCTTTTCATATAGAGAAGAGGCTGACTCTTTCATGAGTCAACCTCTCCCTAAAATAAAATCATTTTTAACAGAAGGGTTATTCATTATCGTTATCCCGTTGCTTGCTGCGGGCTTCTCCACCTTTTTCACCGATTTCTTGAAAAAATTCTTTATCGTGATTTTCGGATGTAGCCTCTCCGCCTTTTCTTCCAATCTCTTGATAGAACTCTTTATCATGATTTTCGGATGTAGCTTCTCCGCCTTTTCTTCCAATCTCTTGATAGAACTCTTTATCATGATTTTCGGAAGTGGCTTCTCCGCCTTTTCTTCCGATCTCTTGATAAAACTCTCTATCATGATTTCTTGAAGTAGCTTCTCCGCCTTTACGTCCTGCTTCTTCTACTGTCATTTTTTTATCATCATTGTTTTTAGCCATTTTAACTTCCTCCTTGTGAAATTTGTGTTGTCCTCTCGGACTTAGAGTAACTATAACCGTCTTGTCCGAATGATAAACCATTAATTTTTTAAAAATAGTAATCTGTTACTTTTGTCTTATACAAACCTATCTCACAATCTATTATTTTACGTTTTAAGTTTTATATGTAATGGGTAATGAACATAAAAGTCAAAAAATGGAGGGAAAAGAAAAATGCTTACAAAAGAAGATCTTAAGTATTTTGAAAATAAATTATTAACAATCAAACAAGGCATAATCGATGAACTCGAAAATAATCAGCAAATGTCGTTGGATCTTTACGGCGAGTTGTCCAGTTATGACAATCACTTTGCAGATACCGCTACTGAACTAGATGAACAAGAAAAACAAATGCTACTGCATGAGTCTTCCCAAAAACTTTTGGAGGATGTCAACGAGGCATTGGAGAGAATCGAAAAAGGAACATATGGAATCTGTATCGATACTGGTGAACCTATTTCTTTTTATCGACTAGATGCCCTGCCTTATGCAAAACGAACAATTGAAGCTCAGAAAAAATATGAAGAAGAATCAAACCTATCGGATGATCAGGAAGAACGTTATATTGAACTTGAAGCAGATAACGACATGCGGATCGATAAAGAATTACAAAAAAATTATGGTAACTCATCTTACTGATTTTTTTAGGTTCTTTTCTAAGTTTTAACGAAAACTGTTTAAGGTTGATTGGAGCTGATTGCGCGACTCCTGCCGAAGCAGCGGGACAGGTGAGACTTATGCAGCGTTTACGCTGATAAGGCTTACCGCCAGTCCCGCGGAAAAGCGATAACTCTCACTGCAATTAACCTCTCCGAACAACTTGCTAAATATCAACTAATTTTGCGAAGACAGCAAAATTATTAATTGAAAGGATGGCTTGATAATGGGAAACAAACCAGATCCCATCAAAAATATTGTAATGGAGAAAAAACCAAAGACAACAAACGAAAATCCTCATGAGGGAACTAGTAAGGATCCAATCTCTGAAATAAGATCTGAAATGCCTGCGAAGGAAGACCAGAATGGACAAGAAATAACCAATCCTTATGAAATTGCTAAACGTTTAATTGAACGGGCAACCGAGTCACTTGAACTTCCAAAAGGTGTTTATGAGATCTTAAAAAAACCAACAAGATTAATGAAGGTTTCCATTCCGATTCGCCGGGATAATGGTGAATATGTAAGCTACACTGGCATCCGCTCACAGCATGTTGATATCCTTGGACCAACCAAAGGGGGTATTCGTTTCCATCCAGGTGTAACGGAGGATGAGGTCATCGCTTTATCCATGTGGATGTCCTTAAAATCGGCCCTTATCGGATTGCCGTTCGGAGGAGGAAAAGGCGGAGTGATTGTTGATCCTCAGGAGCTTTCAGAAAGGGAATTAGAGGAACTTAGCCGTGGATTTATCAGGGAGCTCGAACCGATTATCGGACCGGAAAAAGATATTCCCGCTCCGGATGTTAATACAAACCCGCAAATAATGGGCTGGATGCTTGATGAATTTGACCGGTTATCAGGTCATAGCGTCCCAGGATTTATCACCGGGAAACCAGTGGTTATTGGCGGATCAGTAGGACGTATTGAGGCAACGGGACGCGGAGTCGTCATCTCCATTCTTGAAGCCGCCAATCGATTAAATCTCGAACTTACTAATCTATCAGCTGTCATTCAAGGCTTTGGTAATGTGGGTTCCATCACCGCAAAATTATTGCATCAATACGGAGTAAAAGTCATTGCGATTACGGATGCAAAAGGCGGAGCCTATCAACCAGAAGGCCTGGATATCTTGAAGTTAATTGATTATGTTAATGAACACGGAACGGTAAAAGGGTTTGAAAACAGTAAAGATTTAACCAATGATGAACTATTTGAAATAGACTGTGATATCCTTGTGCCGGCAGCATTAGAAAACCAAATCACAGGAAAAACCGCTCCGATGATTAAGGCAAAAATAGTCGCAGAGGCTGCGAATGGTCCAACTACTCCCGAAGGAAATACGATTATGGAAGAAAAGAATATCTTTGTGATCCCTGACATTTTATGTAACGCTGGCGGGGTAACTGTCTCCTATTTTGAATGGGTGCAAAACTCCATGCATTATTTCTGGACAGAAAATGAAGTGAATCAAAAGCTCCACGAAAAAATGACAAATGCATTCGAAAGTGTCTATCGAATGAAAGAAGAGAAAAATGTGTCGATGCGTGAATCAGCCTATCTAGTAGGTGTCGGGAGATTGGCAGAAGCAATGAAGGCACGCGGCTGGATTAAAAATTGGAAAATGCCGATTGAGTGTTAAAGAGAAGGAAGCAATCCTTTTTGGATTGACTCCTTTTTCTTTATATAAACTATTTTTCTTTTTTGTCTCATTATTTTCCATGCATACTTCCCCCCTATTATAAGTGTTAAATTGCTTTCAATAGTTACTGTTTCTACTTTAAATAAAATTGCTGAATATTGATTTATCAAAGCAGGTGATCACGGACTTTTCCTTTCCTTCCTCGCTAGGTTTAGTCCTTCGACTTAAAATCATTCCTCCTTTATAGGTAAACAACCGATCGTTACAATCATTTCGGCAAGCGTTTTCACCGTTTATACTATTAAAATCATAGAAGTTCATTGCTTAAGATTAAAAGAAAAATGATTATTTTAATATTTCCAATAAAAAAACCCCCACGAGAACTGGGAGCATTAATGAATTTTAGTTTGTTATCAGAGAACCTGCTTGAGCAATACGACCTAAATAACTTGCGCTATCCTTTACTTTACGTTCCTGAGTTGCTCGATCAACCCCGATTAGACCGAATGTCATTGAATAACCAGATTGCCATTCGAAATTATCGAATGTGGACCAGTGAAGATAGCCTCTTACGTCAATTCCTTCTTTTAAGCAAGCTTGCACGCCTTCTAAGCCTTTTCGGATAAATTCTATGCGTCTTTCGTCATTTTCCGTAGCTACACCATGCTCTGTAATAATGATTGGAATCTGTAAATATTTTGCAACCCTGCGAATGACTTGACCAAGTGCTTCAGGATAATATTCATAACCCATTTGCGTAAGTTCGGCTCCTTCAGCTGGCTTCACTTTCCCTTCCGGACCGTAAACTTCACGGGTATAATTTTGGAGTCCAAAAAAGTCGTCTTCCTCTATCGCAGGCAAATATTGCTCAAAATAACTATGCCATTTCGCCTCAGCCAGTTCCTCACCGCCACTGATTGATTGCAAATCGGAAAGAGCCATCGATAATCCTACTTTTGTATTCGGCTGATTTGTTTAATCGCCTTTCGCGCCTTTCGATGAGTTTCCATTAATAGGTTAATCGATTCCTCATCTGAAATCATATGAAACGTGAAGTACCTATTGATTGTAGTTCCGCACAATGTGGCAGCTGACTTTCTCCATTTGGGAGCTGACCAGGCTTCTCTTTCAATACCCACCGGTGGTATAAAGCCAATACTTGAAAAAATCTCTCGCAGCATGACTGGCAAGTTCACTTCGTTCATCGTTAGGGAATAAGGGATTAAATGCCCCAATTCACGGAACACGAATTCACAATATCTTGCAAAGCGATCCGGAATCTCAGGGTTTGCCCATCCGCCAAGTCTCATTAACCATTTTGGAGAAGAGAAATGATGCATGGCAACGATTGGTATGATGCCATATTTACCACAAGTTTCAAGGACATCCCGATAATGCTCGATGGCTGAAGATGAAAATACGCCAGGTTCAGGCTCAATTCTGGACCATTCGATCGAAAATCGGTAAGACTTCAATCCCAAACTAGCCATAAGGGCGATATCTTCTCGATAAAGTCCATAATGATTAATCGCATCTCCTGATTTATCCTTATATGGTGAACCCTCCGCATGCTCTTCTGCCCAAAAATCACTGTTGATATTATTTCCCTCAACTTGATATGCTGCTGTTGCTGAACCCCAAAGAAAATGAGGCGGAAAATTAAATTTCATGTCACTACACTCCCTTGCTATCCTTCTTGTTCACTTTCTCACCATAATTCTAGCAAGCGATTACATAAGTTTTAATATCAAAATCAAAGAAGTATGTTCCTCGATTCAAAGAAAATTGGCATTTTCCTACAAAGTAATAAAACCGCCTGTCAGCGGTTTTAAAAAAGGATAGATATTTCTACCTTTTTTTTGTATTCTCTCTATATTCCTTCGGTGTCTGAAGGAAAATCTCTTTAAATTTTTTATAAAAAAAGGACAAACTTGAGTACCCTACTTCTTCTGCAATTTCAGGGATAGGACGGTCAGAGTTCGTTAAATAAAGAGCTGCTTTATTTAATCTTTGAATTTGCAGAAGGTCTACAAAGGACTTTCCAGTTGCCTTTTTAAGAACAGCAGAAATATAGTTTGGGTGATATTTGTATTTCTCCGCCATTTCCATAAGTGTACATTCTTTATAATAGTCTTCAATATATTTTAAGAATTCAAGAATGTTATCTTCTTTTTTCTTAGGTTCAGGCAATATGGTATTCCTGTTAATGTGTCGAATTAACTCCGTAAACAATATGAAAAAATAAGCATCTATTATTTCTGTTGAAAAGGCGTCCTTCTCAAAAAACTCACACATAATCTTTCCCATAATTCCAACCACTTTAGATTGTTCCTCAAAAGGGAAGTAAAGAAAATGATTGGCTCTCCGACTATCGATGATAGATTCAATCAGAAACTGTGAGATAATACTTTTATTATTAAACCGGTTAATGAAACCAGATGATAAATAATCATGCTTTAGTTTTATTTCTACTATTATATCTGTTTCAGAGGTCTCTTTTACCGTATGAGGGGTATTTTTATCAATCATGATGATTCCACCCTCAGAAATGATGATTTCGTTATTCATCAGTACCACATTGCATTTTCCCTTGAATACATAAATTAGTTCGATATATTCATGAATATGCATGGGAATGTAAACGTAGGGAGGACGAAGGGAGATGAAAACATTATCTTCAACCGGATTTATTTTGGAATCAAGATTGAAGATCATGTTAAATTCATAAACCGGCTCACCATTTATTACATCTATTTGCTTTGGATGATAAGTGTTTTTTATTTCGTTCCAATCCGGCGGTTCAATATTGTTTTTGACTAGCAAAAAGTCTCTCAAATCGTTACTATTCATTTAAGAATCCCCTACATTAAACTTAGAATGAATGTTTTATAAAAATATTGAGTGTGGTACTCCAATATCTTTTCATACGGCATAAAATAATCCAAGTTTTATTTGGCTTATTTATAAAATCACTATAACATTCCACTTAAAGAACTACATGAATAAAGAAAAAGAGCTATAGTGCCTAATCGTCATATAAGTTTAACCTGTTTGACCTTTTTTGTTTAAGAGAAAAGATTCATTATCTCTCTATTAAAATAACATAAAAGACGACCTTCTATTGAAGAATCGCCTTTGAAACTTACCTTTAAGAGGTAACAACTACTTTGTTTTTCTTGAGCTTAAAATCTAACTCATCCAGAACTTCTGAAGCAATTCGCAGGAATGGCATATTTGATAATTCTCTTAAGGATTGATGTCCGATCTTTGCCAACATCTCCTTTGGCAATGCTGTGACTTGTGGGAATGCTTTTTCCAACACTTTTTTTGCCCCTTCATTGCCTAGTAGTTCAATCAATGCTGATTGTGTACTGCAGCGTTTTATATATTCAACTTCTGGTGTGTAGGAAAACTCCCAAGTTCCACTGGATACCTCAACATGTACCAGGTTTTCGATCTGAGTTGAACTCATTTTTGCAGCAGCTAAAGATTGTCCATTCATCATTACTTTTTCAAGCTTTGCATCCGGTAATTCAATTACTGCTGTCGTGTTGAACGGTACAACGAACTTAAATGTTAATTGTTCTTCCTCATTTAATTTCCATTCACTTTCATATAAGCCTGCAGCAGAGTTCAACGATGCCTTAACATACTTCAATCGATAATCCGGTTGGGGAGCCAATCTTGCTTTTCTAAACCCTGGCTTTTCTTCAACAGGGTTAATTCCTGCAACATTTCGATACATCCATTCAACAATCGATCCATATGCATAGTGATTTAAGGAATTCATGTCGGTGCCGCTAATCTTGCCGTCAGGTAATACAGAATTCCAGCGTTCCCAAATGGTGGTAGCTCCCATTGTAACTGCATATAACCAGCTTGGATAATCCTTGTTTAATAGTAATGTATAAGCTAAATCATTGTTTCCATTTTCTGATAAAACTCTGCAAAGATATGGTGTCCCGACAAATCCAGTCTTTAAATGGTTCTTATCCTTTTTCAATCGTTCACGTAAATCTTGTGAAATTCTGGTTTTATAATTTTCAGGAACAAGATCCATAAATAATGCAACAACTAATGCCGTTTGTGTGTTCAATGCCAGCCGGCCTGTGGAAGTAAAGTACTCAGATCTGATTGCAGCCCTTACTTCATTTGACAATTTTTCGTAATCCCTGGCTATTTCCTCCTTTCCTAGTACCTTTGCAGTCTTAGAAACCAGCATAGAGGAATAGCAGTAATAAGCTGAAGATATAAATGCTATTTCTGTTCCTCCTGTAGGAAAACTTGGGTCATCTCCATCTAATGCCAGCCAATCACCAAAGTGGAATCCTGTAGTCCAAAGCCTTTTGGCCCCTGATGCCTCATCAGCTCTTTTGATAAAATCTACCCAACCCTTCATGCTTTCAAATTGCTGTTCCAGAATGGCTTTATCTCCATAATGAAGATACACATTCCATGGTATAACGGTTGCTGCTTCTCCCCATGCACTCGACCCGCCGCCTTGAAGATTTGCAGCTGGGACTACCATTGGAACCATCCCATTTAAAGCAGCTTGTTCCTGCGCCAAGTCATAGCCGTACTTGCTGAAAAAGGCATAGGTATCCATATTAAAGCATGCTGTTCCTGAAAATACCTGGGCATCGCCGGTCCATCCCATACGTTCATCACGCTGTGGGCAATCAGTTGGGACATCAAGGAAATTACCTTTTTGGCCCCATAATGCATTCAGAAATAATCGGTTAACTAATGGATTGTTTGTTTCAATACTTCCCATTTGATCCATATCAGAATATAAAACGCATCCTGTAAAATCGTCCTTATTCATCTCTCCATGCCAGCCAGTCACTTTAACATATCTAAAACCATAATAAGTAAAATGCGGTCTCACGGTTGCTTTTTCGCCATTAGAGATGTAGCGAAACTCGGCTTTAGCAGTACGCAGGTTGTCCTGATAGAAATTACCTCCTTGGAGAAGTTCAGCATATTGTAAAACGATTTCCGTTCCACTTGGAGCACTGGCTGTAAATTGAACCCAACCGACCATATTCTGTCCCATATCCAGTACGGTCTCTCCTGCTGGAGTTATGATTAACTCAATTGGCTTAATCTCTTCTTTAACAAGGACTGGAAGGCTCAATCTTGCTATTAATCTGTCATATCCAAGGTCAATTTCCATAGCATCATAGTAGTTTCTATCAGGTAAAGCCGCATCGTAAATCTCACCATCATAAATACCACTAAATAAAATATGACTCTTTCTTGCTTTCCATGACTCATCGGAGTTTATAACCGTCATGGTTCCATCCGCATGTTTTATGACAATTTCGCATAAAAGCGCAAATTTATCACCATATATTTCATGTTCTCCCCCATCAAAGCCAAAGCGTCCTTTGTATAAGCCATTCCCCAGTGCAACCTCAACAGCGTTTTGTCCCATTCTTATTAATTCAGTAATGTCATAGGTTTGGTATTGAAGCCACTTGTTATAGGCATTAAAATGTGGGGTTAGATATTCATCTCCAGCCTTTTTACCGTTTATCGCTATTTCATATAAGCCTAAGCCACAAACATAGGCACGTGCTGAAACAATTTCCTTAGAAATGTCAAATTCCCTGCACAGCACCGGATGAATATCCTTATCGAAATCAGGGGTAATCCACTTAGCTTGCCACGACTCCTGTAGCTTTGCCGTCTCAAACCAGGCGGCATCACTAGTGGCTTCATCTCCATTATCCGCCCAAACAGTGACACGCCAATAGTAGCGTGTACAAGGCTCTAGTTTTATCGGCAGTTCAAAGGCCAGGCTGTCAATCCGCTCGCTCTTACCGCTGTCAAATACTTTATTCACAAATTCTTCATCAAGAGCCACCTGTATTTGCGCAGCCGTCTGTTTTAATGCTGGCGTTTCACAGGTAATAAAGGATAAACGTGGTTTTCCCAAATCAAATCCCAATGGGTTCATCATACGATTTGTTTTCAAGTTTATTATTTTCATATTCATTTTCCTTTCCATGAGTATATCCCTTTACCGCAATGAAGGTGACTCCTCATTTAGTAATGAATTCGACCGCCAAATTTGATGCTCTACATAATACTGGTAATCTTTCTTCCTCCAATTTTAGCAAACGCTTTCTACTAAATTAATGTCAAAAGTAAAGAGGTTTTTGCTTGATTCAAAGGACATTTCTATTTACTTTGATTCAATGTTAGGAACAGATATTTTTTCGTCCCATTAGATTCTTCTGTCTCAATACACTCAATTAATCATTCAGTTTAAATTTTTGTTTAACACAATATTCAATTTCTTTAATAAAATACCTTCTTCTGCTATAGTTAAAAAATTTTCCTTACAAAAAATTGCTGGCCTCCAGCAATAGAATCCAAAAGAAAAAACCTTCTTTCATTAAATAAATTGTACAAAAATACCTGCTTGAACTAACTTTCCTGCCACGATCGTACAAAATCCACTCCTGCCCCGGTGTTAAGATAAATATCCGGTTTTGTTTGGTAGTCTTATTCTATTATTTGGCCTCAACATGAAAAAGACGCGTTTCTAAATAAACGCGCCAGATTATAGAATAAGAATGATCAGCAAAGGTTGGATATCTTTTTAGATACCCGAGGTTAAAAGATTGATTAAACAGTAAAAGATTATGAGTAGCTATGTTCTAGTTGTTCTTCAGCCGCTCTTTAATCTTTAAAACATTATTTACAGCAGGAAGAAAAATTGACATAGCAAATTTTCTCATCATTTCATTTGTAAATCGACGTTGCCAAAATAATGGTGGTCGTGCTTCTGCAACGGCTTGAGGAGCATACCTAAGCATTGCGTTTTGATACTCCTGCAGTGCAACGGCTGAGTCATTATTTTGTACTAGCTTTTCTGCCAAATATACTGCATCAATAATTGCGGTACTTGCACCTAACCCACTGGTTGGCGGCATTGGATGAACGGCATCTCCTATTAATGTTATCCTGCTATGTTCCCAAGAAGATAGATTTCTTGGAAACCAAAACTGAAAGGATGCTGTCCCTTCTTTAATAGAGCTCTTAACGAGATCAAGAAACCCTTGATCCCACTTTTTTAATAATCGCAGTGCTTCATTTTCTAGTTGATCGGAATTGAATCCTTTTAAGTCTGTACGAAATGTTTCATTCAATGCAGCTACTGACCAGATAATATAGGGATCTTCTATTATATCTAAAGATTTTACAAAATGATTGTCATCTGCTAATTGATGAGGGTCATGCACAGTTAAAAACATTCCTATCCCTCTTGGTCCAACTGCAAATCCGGGCCCTTTAAATAAGTCTTTGTAGAGAGTTGATCTAAATCGATTTGTTAATATAGTTTTCCCTGCAATCCCTGTCACTCCAGCGCTTTTTGCAGTCTCGCTCCCTAATAGCTGTCGTGCTACTGCAGAATGCACCCCATCCGCTCCCACTAAGATATCTACTTTTTCACTTTGTGCGTTCGAAAAATGGATCAATACACCTGAGTCTATTTCTTCATAGTGAGTAAACTGTGTACCCCAACGAATGATGTCTTCCAGCTCAACAGCTAATATTTTTCGTAAGGGTACCCTCCCTATCATGAGAAGGTCTTCTTCGTCTGTTTGACGAAAACGCAACTTTGTTTTTCCTTGATGGTCAAGAATTGAAAATTGCTTAAAAGATTCCGATCCAGTACCGCTTATCCTAAGTGCTTGCTCAATTTTCCTTGGCAAACCTTTGCGAATTGATTTTAATGCTTCTTCACTAAGATGCAGCCTATACCCGCCTGTTTTTGCAGGAAATGGATCACGATCAAATACTGCCACTTCTATATTATGAATACAAAGCGCTTGAGCCAAAGTGAGTCCGCCTATTCCTCCACCAATAATACCAACCCGCACGCATATTCCTCCCTAAATAACTATTCACTGTCCTTTATTATTACTGCTTTACTTTACTAATAATGACGATATTATTTTTCGTATTATTGATGGCGACGTACTCATGTTATGGTCCGCCTAACGGAATAACCCATGCCGGGCACCAAAAAAGGCGTCGTCATTACTGACAACGCCTTTAAAAGCTGTAAAACCACAAGAAACTATTATTTAAAACAAAACTATATATATAAATCTTTTTCTTCAAATACCTTTATTTTATTAATACGAGTTTCATGTCTGCCACCTTGGAAAGGTGTTGTTAGCCATATTGTTGCAATTTCCCGGGCTAATCCCGGTCCTATGACGCGCTCTCCCATTGCTAATATATTTGAATCGTTATGCTCCCTTGTCGCTTTCGCACTGAAACTATCATGTACGAGAGCGCACCGAATTCCCATTACCTTATTTACAGCAATACTCATCCCAATGCCTGTTCCACAAATTAAAATCCCACGATCAACTTCACCGTTTGCAACTTTTTCAGCTACTGGAATCGCATAATCCGGATAGTCAACAGACGTACTGCATTCACATCCAAAATCAACATACTCAATATTCATCTCTTCCATTATAGAGATGATTTCCTTTCGTATCGTTATACCGCCATGATCTGATGCAATTGCTACCTTCATTACTTTCACCCCAAATATAATATAATCGTTTAGTAGTAGAAATCATATTAGGAACTCTCAAAATCGGAAAACCCTTTTTGTTTTCCTATCAGAGAGATTCCTTAACACCAATTAATAACAAATAGAGATACCCTATTTAAGATTCTTTTTTTGAAAAAGTACAAAGTGTTTCTAGCAGACTATTATTCTCTTGCTTGTCTGACATTGTATTGTTTACATTTTCAAGCTCAACTGTCATTATTTTATTTTCTTTTATTCCGACAGCAAGGCCAGAGTATCCCTCCATTAACAGTACTACTGCTTTTACTCCCATCTTACTTGCTAATACCCTGTCAAACGCTGAAGGACGTCCTCCTCTTTGTATAAAACCTAATACAGAAGTTCTTACACTAATCTTTAACTTTTTCTCAATGAACTTCTGCAGTTTTTGAATATCATACATATTCTCCGTAATGATGATTAAGTTATCATGCTTCCCACTGGCTATTCTTAAACTTAATTCTGAGCAAATCGTATCAATATCCAGTCTTCTTTCTGGAGTTGAGATAATTTCTCCTTCACCAGCAAGCGCAGTATTAATAGCTAAATCACCACAATTTCTTCCCATCACTTCGACGATCGTCGTTCTATCATGCGAAAAATTTGTATCTTTAATTTTATCAATTGCATCCAAAATTGTATTTAAAGCCGTATCAAAACCTATTGAATAATCGGTATAAGTAAAATCATTATCGATTGTTCCAGGAATGGCTATCACCTGAATGCCTAAACGATGTAATTTTTCTGCTCCTTTAAATGATCCTTCGCCACCTATAACAACTAAAGAATCGATCCTAAAACGCTTTAATTCTTTTGCAGCTATTTTTCTTCCTTCTTCATGCATAAATTCCAGGCATCGAGAGGTTTTTAAGATTGTTCCGCCTTTATCAGCTATATTCTCAACATCGACTGAAGTTAGCTCACAAATAGTACCATCGATTAATCCCTGGTACCCGCCTTTAATTCCCAGGACTTCGACATTCTTTTGTTGTGCAGCTATCACAACAGCTCTAATAGCCGCATTCATTCCAGGAGCGTCTCCTCCGCTTGTTAAAATCCCAAGTTTATTCATAGTCAACCCCTCTTATCGGTATATTTCAATGTTATATTTCTTACAATTAACTTGTCAGGTTCGTACGACACTATTTTAAAGGCAGGATGATCTTCTCATAGCCCTCTTAGTCAATCAATTGTTGGTGATAACGATTGCATTTATTTGGAGACAATCATATTCAGTTGTCATCTTGTATACTAAGTTGACTTATATACATAGATTACTTATAATGTATCTAGGTGTCAATAGTGATATTAACTTTTTAATTTTTATCCATATTGTTCATCACAGCTTGATAGAGAATGATATTTTACTTGTTACATAATAAAAAGGAGGAATTTAAATGGCAGAAATTACTTTTTTAAACAAACCTGTTACATTATTGGGGAATGAAGTGAAGGTTGGAGATACTGCCCCTGACTTTTCTGTGCTTGATCATGAATTAACTGAAGTAACCCTTTCAAATTCAGCTGGTAAGGTTCGCTTAATATCCGTAATACCATCTATTGATACAGGAGTTTGTGATGCTCAAACCCGCCGTTTTAATGAAGAGGCTTCAAAATTAAGCAATGTTGAAGTTTTAACTGTAAGTGTTGATTTACCGTTTGCTCAAAAAAGATGGTGTGCTTCTAATGGGCTTGAAAATGTAAAAACACTTTCCGATCATCGGAATCTTTCATTTGGTGAAGCATATGGAGTTCATATGAAAGAATTGCGTCTATTAGCACGTGCAGTATTTGTAGTTGATTCGAATGAAAAGGTAACGTATGTTGAATATGTAAGTGAAGGAACAAATCATCCTGACTATGAAAAAGCGATTGCAGCTGCAAAAGCTGCACAATAAGCAGCATAAGAAAAAAATTTAAAAAATTTGAAAAAGAGTCGATAATCTTCCCTCCTCAAAAATATCCACCAGTGCTATCTGGTGGATTCCCTGCTGCAATTGGCCTTTGTAATTAACCAATACTAAAAAGATTCGCCAGCAAATTTTATTGACTAAGACAAAGGCCATTTGCTTTGGATTGGATTAAATATACGAATTAATGCTTACTTGCTCTCAGGCTATTTCATTTAAAATTTTTGTCCATGACCCTGTTTTTTCAGAATGTATTCACTAATCTTTTTGGCTTCTTTAAGCCTTAAATTCAGTAAAGAAACCAGTCGACTGGCAAGCCCGAAATGTGAAGAGTGATGAGTAGTTGCCTAATTCTTTTTACGTTAAATTGACCGCTGCTTCAATTCTCTTCTTTGCTGGCCATTTATCCTTTCTTTAAGTGTAAAAAGGCCGACAGCATACGCAGTCGACCTTAATCTAAAAATAGACACCCTTTGTACGATAAAAATTAAACAAAAACCAGTATTTGTTCCCCTCTCATTTTTTCAAGACCTTTCAAAGTTCTAAGCTTTCCAATATCTATCATATAAATTGTTCATATGCGCAGTCATCAATTCTACAGCTTCTATTTCATTATGATCCTCGATAGCTTTAATTAGCATTTGATGTTCTTTAAAGTTCACATCTCTGTAGTCTGGACGAGTGACGGTTCGGTCTCGTATAAATTGCCACATTTCCTGTTTTTTCATAGCTTGGCTAATAGCGGACATAAAAGTAATAAATAAATCGTTTTGAGAAGCTTTTGCGATCTGTTTGTGAAGTTTTTCATCTGTTTCGGGAACATAAATACCAGCCTTTGTTTCTTCTTCCATCTTCTTTATGGTCTCTTGCAGTCCCTCAATGTCTTCATCAGTCGCTCTCAATGCTGCAAACTTTACAATAAGAGGCTCAATATTCATTCTTGCTTCAACAATATCTTCTGGGGAAACAGCTTCCAAAATGAGAGCTGAATTTTGCTTTTCAGCTGCTGATTGATTACTTTTAACGTAAACCCCTTCTCCTTGGCGTGAATAAATATAACCATTTAACTCTAATGCACTTAAAGCCTGTCTGATCGGAGCACGGCTTACACCAAATTGTTCACAAAGTTCCCTTTCAGCCGGGAGTTTATCTCCTACTTTGAACGCACCTGATTCAATTTCTGAAAGAATTTGGTTATAAATTTGGATATATAATTTACTGTTTGAAACTGGATTAAACTTAATATAAACCACTTCTTTCAATATTTTTTTCTTACCTTTTCACTAGATAAAATTACTGCATGAAAAATCTCCAACTTGTCTACTTAGTTTATATATTAATTATACATCCTTCAATTATAGTAATCCACTACGTGCTGAGCTTTCTTGGATACTCGTTTAATTCAACAGGATGAATATAAGATCAACTTAGAGGGAGAATAAGCCCTGCTTATTCCTTATACTTTGTAAAGGTGAGGAGTGGGTTTAAAAACAATCAGAGGTCATACAGTGAATGAATGTAAGATTAAATAAATAGATCTAAGACCATAATTAATCCTAACCCAACTACTGAAGTAATAGTTGAAATGACACTGTATGTAGCAAAAGTTTCTTTCATGCTCATTCCCATATATTCTTTAACCATCCAAAAAGCTGCATCATTAACATGTGATGCCATACAACTGCCTGCACCAGTAGCAAGTGTGACAAGAACTAAGTTAACATCAGGTGTTTGACTAAGAATAGGAATAACTAACCCGGCTGTTGATAAAGTTGCAACAGTACCAGATCCTAAGGCAATACGTAACAATGCTGCAACGGTCCATGCAAGCAGAATTGGTGAAATAGAAGTATCTTCAAACAGCTTAGCAATATAATCACCTACACCGCCATCAATAAGAATCTGTTTTAAGGCTCCGCCTCCACCTATAATGAGGAGTAACATTCCTAATGCATTGATAGCTGTCGAACATGAATTCATAACTGTTTTTATAGGAATTTTCTTTGCGATCCCCATCGTATAAACAGCAAATACTAATGAAATTACTATCGATGTTGAAGCGTTTCCAATCAAACGCATAAGGATAATAAAACCATTATCTGAAAATCCCACTGTCTTTTGAATTAAATCAACTAAAGATCCTAGGGTTATTAAAATGACTGGAAATATTGCTGTAAAGATACTAATGCCAAATCCTGGTGTATCCTCTAATTCAAAATGCTTCTGTTCACCTATTGATTCAATTTTTCTATCTGTACTGAATATACCAGGCATAAATCTTTCAACAAGCCTTGGATACAAAACACCAGCTACAATAACTGTTGGGATGGCGATAAGAATACCAACAATTAAAACCATACCAATATCCGCACCATATTCTGAAGCAACAGCTGTTGCCCCTGGGTGTGGCGGAAGAAAAGAATGTGTGGCTAGTAAAGTTGCGCTCATAGGAAGACCTAATTTGATGATCGAAATGTTTAATTCTTTTGCAATTGTAAATATTATTGGAATTAACAGGACAAATGCTACTTCGTAAAATAAGGTAATACCTACGATAAATGAAGCAATCACAATGGCCCACTGTATTTTCTTTTCCCCAAATTGATTTATTAAGGTCATGGCAATACGATGGGCTCCCCCGGCATCTGCTATTAATTTACCAAGCATGGCGCCAAGTCCAAAAATTAGACCTATATGACCAAGAGTACCCCCTATACCGCTTTCAATTGAAGCAACAATATCTTCTGCTGGAATCCCTAATAACAAAGCTACTACAAATGAGACAATAATTAATGAAAAAAATGTATTTAATTTAAATCCCATTATTAAAATAAGTAGTAAGATAACCCCGATAGCTGTATATAATAATGGCATAATAATCCTCCAAATCATTAAAAAAATCCTATATTATTCACATAAACAGGCATACCAACCAATATGATATGCCTGCCCAATAAAGTGAGTCTTCCATCAGTGGGAGGTTTCTTCATCCCCACTGATGGTTAGCGAAACTTATCACGCATAAAACGCCACGTCCTTATGTCTTGCCTGACTTGGACTTCCTGTCCTTCGTCCGGGATCTTTACGGACAGTTAGATTAATCCATGTGTGAACCACCGTTAATATCAATTTCTTCACCAGTAATATAAGATGCTTCTTCTGAAGCCAAGAAAGCAATGGTTGATGCAATTTCTTCTGTTTCACCTGGTCTGCCCATTGGTATTCCTGCAATCACATTATCAGCATCTTCTTTTGGCAGTGATTTCCATATTTCAGTGTTTACAAGGCCTGGTGCAACACAGTTTACTGTAATTCCGTCTGCTGCCACTTCACGAGCCAAGTTTTTAGAGAAACCTAAAACAGCAGCTTTAGATGCGGAATAGTGTGCTCCACCAAATACCCCGCCTCCTCTTTTAGCAGAGACAGAGGAAAGGCTTACAATTCTCCCAAATTTTTGTTTTTTCATTGTGTCTAATACAGCTTGAGTACATAAGAATAAACCAAACATATTTACATTAAATACTTTTGTGATATCTTCAATGGTCATATCTTCTACAGTAACTTTTTGTGAAATTCCCGCATTATTAACAAGAATGTCAATACGGCCATATTCAGCAAGAACTTTTTCAACCATAGCATCAACTGATTCTTTGTTTGTTACATTAAGTTCTACCCCTAATGCTTTCCCGCCGGATTCTTGGATCGCTTGAACAGTATCTTGAATTCCATCTGCATTTAAATCCGCTACGACAATAGCTGCACCCTGCTTTGCAAGTGTTAATGCAATTGTACGTCCAATACCTTTTTTTGAACCGCTTCCTGTAACGATTGCTACTCTATCATTTAATTCAAACATGTTTTTATTCTCTCCTCAAGTTAATTATTTTTTAATTTTCTATTAAAGCAATTCTTTTGCAGTACGAATAATATTTTCAACAGTTATTCCATTTAGTTCTAATAGTTTTTCATATGGAGCAGATTGTCCAAACTGATCTTGAACACCAATTCTTCTAACCTTTCCTTTGCCTTCTTCAGCAGCTACTTCACATACAGCGCTTCCTAATCCGTTTAAAATATTATGATCTTCAACAGTGATGATTCGGCCTAATTCGAGGCACTCTACTACAGCTTCCCGATCGATTGGTTTAATCGTATGCATATCTAGTAATTTGACAGAAATCCCCTGTTTTTCTAATTCCTTTGTGGCTTCTAAAGCAAGTCGAACCGTATCACCATTTGCAATAATTGCAATATCATTTCCATCTTTTAATTGTTTCGCTTTACCAATTGTAAATTCTTCTGTTTCGTCATAAATCATTGGTACTGTATCTCTGGTAAAACGTAAATATACAGGTCCATATATATTTGCTGCTTGCTCTACTAGTTTTCTAGTAGAATAGTAATCAGCACCCATAATGACAGTCATATTCGGGAAACTTCTTAATACTCCCATATCTTCAATTGCTTGGTGGCTTCCTCCATCATTAGCAGGTGTTAGTCCCCCATGAGAACAAGCAATTTTAACATTTAAATTTGGATAACAAATTTCTTGTCTAATTTGCTCAGCCATTCTAAGAGAACCAAATACAGCGTAAGTGCTTACAAACGGGATCTTACCTGTCGTTGCAAGCCCAGCAGCTAATCCGGCAGCATTTTGCTCAGCAATTCCGACATTAATATGCTGATCAGGTAATTGTTTAATGAAGTTACTTGTCTTACATGATTTTGCAATATCAACATCGATGACATAAATATCTTTATTTTCTTTACCTAATTTTACGATTTCATCACCAAAGGCTTCTCTTGTAGCTTTTTTTGTTGTGAGAGTCTTCTCCATAATACTCATTATTTTAAACCTCCTGCTATTTCTTCAATTGCCTGTTTGTACTCTTCATCATTAGGTGCAATACCGTGCCAATCGGCAACATCTTCCATATAAGAAACTCCCTTGCCTTTTACCGTGTCAAGGACGATACACTTTGGCTTGCCATTTTTCAGCTTTCTGATTTCATCTAATGTTTCCACAATTTCTTCCATGGAATGACCGTCAATTCGTTTTGTTTCAAAGCCGAACACTTCAAATTTTTTCTCTAAATCCAAAACTGGCATTACCTCTTCTGTGAAGCCATCGATTTGTAGTCTGTTATTATCAACAAAGACAATTAAATTATCTAATTGATATTTAACTGCCGTTTGGGCAGCCTCCCAAATTTGGCCTTCCTGACATTCACCATCTCCTAGTAAAGAAAACACCCGGTAATCTTTCTTATCTCTTTTTCCTGCGATTGCCATACCTACACCACAAGAAAGTCCTTGCCCCAGAGAACCTGTTGAAATATCGATACCTGGGCATTTTTTCATATCAGGATGTCCTTGGAATGGGGATCCAAATTCTCTTAACGTATAGATCGTTTCATATGGAACATATCCTAGTAGAGCTAATGCAGAATATTGAATTGGGCAAACATGACCTTTTGAAAGGACAAATCTGTCACGATCTTCCCAATTAGGATTATTTGGATCAATGTTCATTTCTTTAAAGTATAGCGCTGTCATTAGATCCGCAGCAGATAGCGAACCGCCTGGATGACCAGATTGTGCATTGTGGATCATTGTTACAGCTGTTTTTCTCATTTCAATCGCTTTTTCTTTCAATTCTTCAATACTTATGTTTTTCATCACTATCACCTCGATTAAGACTTTAAAAAAAAACTAAACTTGTGACCTTGTTAACTTGTCTACTAAGTTATCTTGTATGTGTAGTATACACCCCTTCCCCAAACTTGTCTACTAAGTATATAAAATTTTATTCTTTCATTCTTTTCATACTGAATAAACATGGCGTAGTTCTTAGGCATAACGGTTTTATCATATGTCTAATACAAACAAATTGAATGACCATAGCTAACGTACAAGTATTAAGGTTTCTTAGATATTCTCAATTTAAATAGTAAAAAACACCATATCGAACGGTACATGGGTCGATGTGGTGTTTTTACTTGTTTAAAATATTTACTTTACGTTTTGATACTAAGAACCAAGGGTAGACATTGGGTCATCATAGTGCAAGAGCTGTGGAAGAGAAAAATCTTATCCTATAATTTTAAAAAAGGAATGGAAACATTCCAATGCATTCCTCAACTTTTATTTAATTTTCAACAGTTTTTTATTTTCAGTACCGTCCCGGTCAATGACAATCATTTCCCAGTATTCTAGGCTAGGAAGAGTGATCACTAATTCATCTTTTTCCCATCTGTATTTAATCTCACTTAATTGCCCTTCATTTCGATCCGGACTTGCAGTATAAACCTTTAAGTTTGGTAATTTTTTACTATTATCCATTTGGTACCTTACTGTTAAATCCTTATATACATCCGGTTTTGCTGCTGCATTTCTCCAATTGGCATCATTATTTAATAGATTAACAAGATGGACAACATCGTAGTCTTCAAAGCCATTATTATTCTTATTTTCACGAACGATAGTCCAGATTGTATTTTTTTCCCCATCTCTGCTAACCATAAGCGGCTGTCCCTTGTTTTCTACTTTAATCAAAGAATCCGTTTCTTTACTATCAAATAAAAGATTTTCATAAGCAGCAAAGAATTTATAATAATTTTTCATCGATTCCTTAATAGATCTGCTCATTTTTTTGCTTCGATTCGGGTAATATTCATGAGCCAACATGTTTGGTCCTTCTTCATATTTTTCTGCTGTACCGATTTCAATATGTGTTGCTCCCATTGCGGCTAAACCAGCATCCATTAAACGAACGGAAGGCTCGTCGAAAAGTCCAACGGTCATACGACGCAAATTAATTGAGCCCTTCTGTTCTTTTTCCTGTTTCAATGTCAAATTATGTTTTCCTGCTGTTAAATGGGGTAATACCACGTAGCCATCCTCACTGTATGACTCAATATTTCCCGTACTTTTAAATGCAACAGTGTAAGGGTTGCCTTTATCATCTAGGACAGGTTTTCCATCTACATAAATTGTTCTTGCTGTTTCTGCTCCTGCATTCGCATAAGTGAAAATAAAACTAGTTTCTCCTTCTTCTTTTAAATCAACATCAAATGTTGCTTCATCTCCAACATGACCAAAGTTTACTAATGTATCTTTATAGATATGCATTGGTGGAAGTATGCTCGCAGATTCTGCATGATACTTTTTCCCTTCAAATTGGAGATAATCAAGTTTTACACCATCATCATCAACATTCTCTATTTTCATCGTGAGAGTGTTTTCACCTTCTTTTATTGGGACATCCTTTATCATTAGATCTTGCCAGCTATTACTAGATGGAAAGCTAACATTTTCTATTTTTTCTCCATTTACATATAATGATCGATTTACACCACGTTTAGAAGATCCATCATTGTTATATCTCCATGTTAAATCATACTTTCCTTCTTTCGGTGCATGAATTTCAAAGGTTAAGAAATCCCCTTCATCCTTGAAATCGTAAATATGACCTATCGTTGTTGAAATTCCATGACCAGCCGGAGCAAAGGCTGCTTCTTCAACTTGGTATTCCTCATCTCCGACAAATAAGCTGTCTAAATTAATGTACTCACCATTTGATGCTATTTCAAAGATAACCTCATGCTCACCTGCTGGTACAGTTGCATGAATTGACTTTTCGGCCATAGCCCCGTCCCAACCACCTGGAGTACTAGGGAATATGTTTTCAGAAATCGTTTGGCCATCAACATAGGAGTTATTTGAAGGAATCAATTTCCCATCCACATAAATGATTACTTTTGGATTATTTGCTGTTCTGTATTTAAAACGAAGCGTGTTTGTCTCTTTTTCATTCTTTACGTTAAATATAACTCGCTGACCTTTATTTCCGAGGTTGTTCGTAAATCCAGGAGCTACGGAAACCTCACTGTTTTTTGCTATGACAGGACTCCAACCGATTTCAGCTTGTTCAGCTTCAAAAGTCGTATGATTTAATAGCAATCTATCTACTTCAATCCCTTGTTCAGTTGATGGATCTTCCATTTTGAATTGAATCTCATTTGATCCTTTGTAGAGAAAAATGATAGCTTTTGCCTCACCCCAGTTATCACCATCTGTCTGCGGTAATGTCACGACTCCTGCTTTTTTTCCATTAATGAATAAGCTGCGTTTGGTTTCTTGCTCATTATTTTTATAGAAAATAGAAATAGGTACCTCTTTTGCTTCTTCTGAATCCATTTTAAACGTGAGATAATCTCCCTGTTGTTTGAAGTTACTAACATGATTTGTTCCCTTCTCCATTATAGGCTGCTGTGTTGGTTCCCACCCAATTTGTGATTTTTCTGCATGGTATTTTACAATCCCTACTGTCATATAATCAATCTTGGCACCTGTATCGTTAACATCTTCTACTTTTAGAACAACCTTGTTTTTACCAGCATTTAACGGTACCAGTACCTCTTCAGATTTTCGGTATGATTCCCAGCCTCCTGTTGGCTCTAATTTAATAGAATCATTTACAGGCTCATCATTGACAATCAACTGACGATTGACTGCCACTCTTTCCACACCATAATAAAAGCTGATCGGATAAGTTCCCGCTTCTTTTACATGAACGGTAAACTCAATAAAGTCACCATCTGTTTCAAAGTTATATACATGCCCATATTTATCTACTTTACAGCTAATTAGCTCAGCATCTTCCGCTTCATATTCCTTTTCAAAGGAATCCTTTTTAACAATGATGCTATCTACGTTTAGCCAAAGATTATTTGAATTTAGTTGAAGTTTGATTTCATTTGTCCCTTTTTCTAAATCTAAAGTTAGACTTTTCAACGCAACTGGATTACCCCAGCCTGTTTTTTCATCAAAACCGATGGAACTCTCGACTATTTGACCATTTAGTGATACTTTCCCTTCTGGGTTTCCATTGCCATTATCATGTCCATATAATAGATCCACATGATATGTTCCTGCTTCCGGTACATCGATTTTCCAAATGATTTGATCTTCATCTTGCTTTCCGAAATCTCCAACCCATCCAGGTACTTTTTGAATTCGGGAGAAAAATTGCTCTGATTTAGGAACTCCTTTAACATCTGCTGCTTCATAGTGATTCCCCGTTGCTTGCTTATAATTCATATAGCCAGCTATGACCACAGCTTTTTCTCCATTCGTTTTCCTGGTTTCTTCCACAACTTTTACTAAATCTCGGTAGTTATCTTTATCCTGCCAAATTTCACTATAATCAAAATCTGTTTTTGTTGATTCGACTGGAACATCCCGATAGCCTTCATTACCTCCAACCATATTGAAAGTAACAAAATTTTTCTGACCATCATTTTCTGATAAAGAATCTTTAACAGAATTAATAAGAGAATCATAGTCTTGGGAAAAATGACGTTGATTGCCTTTATAATCATATAAATAATCGTTGTCGTGAAAGCCCCACTGATCTAAATGCATTCCATCAAAACCAAATTCATTAACACTTCTTATAAACTGTTTATTAATATAGGTTTGCCACTCTTTATTTCCAGGGTCTTGTAAAAATAAACTTGTTGGAGGATTGACCCAGTCAAAGTAAAATCCTTCCTGATCGGTCTGTGATGGATTTGGAAATTGTGCATTTTTCTTATAAAGCCCCCATTCCCTTTTCACACCAAATGCTTCGTAGCTTTCCCTCGCCGCATAGTTCATTTGATAAGCCATTGCTGCTGCATTGTATTTTTGTGCCGCTTTAATTTGCTGCTTTACTGTTAATGGATATAGTTTACGGCCTAACAAGTCATTGTAAGCGGTATCCTTGTTGATCTCTTCTGTCATAAAATTCCCATTATCATCAAGTATTGGATTGCCTTTGATATCTGTCTTTGAATAGACAGATACATCATGGCGCCACATCCAATCATAAAATTGAAACCCATTCAAATAATATTCCTGTGTAAGCTGCTTCATTTTCTTTTCGCTTTCAGCGGCTGTTTCTTGAGGAAATTCTGTTGTATAGCCATACCGGGGAAACCGTGTCCAATTGCTTGAAACATCAATAGCTGCTGTTAGAACTTGATGAGAATCCTCAATCGAAGCCTTTAAAAGGTAGCCGCGAAAATTTTCTTTAGGCGGTGTCCACTCAATCTCCAACCCTTTTACATTCTTTTTTACTTGAATATTTTTCGTTCCTTCTGCCACTTTTTCATTCAAATGAAAGACTTGCACATGTAATTTTCCGTGCCATTCCTTCGATGTATCAAATAAAAAGGACATTTTTACTTTTTCACCTGGATTATACCTTGCCTTATCTACTAACAATGCTTTTATAGGTTTACCAGGGAGCTGTCTTTCACTTGCTTGAGTATGTTGTAAAGTTGTTGGCGGGGCTGCTGTTTGTGCATTTGTTACATGCGTTAAACTCATTGATGTCAAGGACAGATTTAGAGCTACTAAACTAGCAAATAGCAGCTTTCGTATACGTTTAGATGATTTCATGCCTTTCCTCCTCCATTTTCACTAGAAAGCGTTTTCGGAATAGGTGTTATTCACGTTTATTAAAACATCAAAACATAGAAACACTAACTCTCCTTTCTTTTGATAGGTACCTTTTCATTTTCTAATATCCAACTATGCTTACTCTCACAAAACCTCTGTTAAACTATTCATCGACGATGACTGTTCTTCTGATTTCCGAAGACTGAATAATCCGCTCAAGCACTTTTTGATTTTGATATCCATCATAGAAAGTTGGCGTTTCCTTCTGCACATTGTTTGTTACAAGGTCAGCAAAATCTTCGAGTTGCAATCTCTTATAATCTCCTGGAACTTTTTTGGTTTTGAATACAGGGCGATGATTTGCTCCGTCATTGATGCAAATGTCAATCTCATCCGGACGTTCACAATTGACGTGTATTGTACCAATATCACCATATATTGTTACTTCGTGCTGGTTCTCTGACCCAACTGCGTTTCTTGTTGTTAAAAAAAAGCCTATCACTTTATTTTCAAGTATCGCCTGAAAACTAGCGTAGTCATCCACCTCCACTTGTATCATGTCACCGCTGACTGGATCCATTCGTTCGTGCACAAATGTTTCCATCAGTCCTGATACAGACTGGAATTCTCCAATAAGGAATCTAGCACTATCAATCATATGAGCGCCTAAATCCCCAAGCGCACCCGTCCCTGTAAGCGCTTTATTAAATCGCCATGCATAAGGTACTTCAAATGATGGTGCACCGAAGGATTGCAGATAACGGACAGAAATATGCCGTATTGTTCCAATCTCATTATCTTTTAATAGCTTTTTAGCATAGCGAAAAGATGGAACATAACGGTAAGAAAACCCTACCATACATGGAATTGGCTGTTTTTCATATAAAACCATTAACTTTTCCGCTTCAGCAAAATTTAAAGTAAAAGGCTTCTCTGTCATAATCGGCTTTTGATAGTGCATGCACATCTCCAATACCTTTGCGTGCAAATGATTTGGCACGATTGAAATCACAGCATCAACATCCGGATCAGCAATCAAAGCTTCCATTTCATTAAAACACTTTTCCTCACTAACCCCTTCTTCTGCCGCAATCTTCATTAATAGATCTTCATTCACATCACATAGAGCCCCCAATTTTAATTGATCCACTTCTGAGATCATCCTGCGATGTGCATTAGCCATTCCGCCAAGTCCAATTAACCCAATTATTACAACATCATTCTTAATCAAGTCCAATCCTCCTTTATAAGTAAAGCCAACTCATCTTAGCTATACTATTTATTGTAAAATGATCGGCAAAAGAGGAGAATACCAATATCGAAAACGCTTAACTAAAGACACCAATTCAGGAATATAACACACTAATTTAGAATAAATGCTATCTGCATCAATTCAACTAAACATCACTTATCTTTCTTCATTCATCTCGATTTTATTTTTGAAATAAAAGGGTCCTTGAAATAAATAAAATTTCAAGAACCCTTTTAATCCATGAGTATATTCAAAAAAGGAAATAGTTGAACGATTATAAATTATGTTCCCCGTTTTTAACATTCTTTTTAGCATTTAGCAATCGATCAATTTCTATTGCTGCTTTTTTTAATCCCTCTTCTACACTGATATTTTGAGTAAAGATAAGCCTAATATAGTGATAGTAAACTTCATCAATTTCATCCCATTCAGCTACAGGAGGACGCAGGAATGTTTGATCAATACTGTCTATATAACTTTTATAATAGGGGAACTGTTGAATAATTGTTGATACCTCAACATGTTTATTTGTCGGTAATAAACCGGCATGCAATAAAGATTTTTGCGGGGTCGCAGTGGTCATCCATTTAATAAAGGTCCATGCTGCTTCAGGATGTTTCGAACCTTTTGTAATGACAATATTTTCACCACCTAAGATGGATGATGGACCTCCATTACTAGGAAAAGGAGCAGAAACAGCTTGTTCATTTAATAAAGCAATCTCCTCCAATGAATGCACACTATAAAACCATGGTCCATCATCAATCATAAAATAGTTTCCGCTTCTAATGCTTTGCCATGTTTCTGGGTAGCCACTAATGATTTGCGGAGGAAGATTCGAACTTTGATATAATTCAACCAATTTCTTGATGGCTGCAATACTTTCCTTGCTATCAAGGAAACCAGAGGCTTTAGTATAGGAAGGATCCGTTAACTTGCCTCCGAGCCCGTAAAAATAGGATAAGCTTCCCCATGAAGAAATATGTGTCATCCCAATCTTAAGATTGTGTTCCTTAACAACTCGAATTAACTCATCCATCGTTTTAGGCGGAGTTAATAAACCAACCTCTTTCAGCAATTCTTTATTATAAATCGCAGCCTTAGTATTTGTATTTAAAGGAAGACCGTAATATTTTTGGTCATATAAGTTTGATGCTAGAGGAGCTTCATAAAAACGCTCCTTCACTTTTTTAAAATCTGCAAATTGACTAACAGGATATAAAAGTTGAAGTTCAGCAAATTTAGGGACCCATGTAATATCCATTCTTATGATATCTGGTTTCCTATTTACTGAAGCTCTTGAAATAAGCGCTGACTTTAATTGTTCATTGTATGGTTGACGTACAGGCTTTACATCGATTTCCGGATATTCTTTCTCAAATAAAGGAATCAATTCGTTTTCAAAGATTCTTGTTTCTTCCTCACTATACGTATGCCAAATCTCGATCTGAACAGGTGCTTTTTCTTCAATTGTCATTGTAGGGTGACGATCATCAATGATTGTTTGATTTCCGCAACCTGACATTAGGGATAATAGGAACAATAATATAATCATTAGGAGTTGGAGCATTTTGCATTTCCCTTCCGCTTGCTTACTTCTGTTGATGAATTCTAAAATCTCCAGGGGATAGGCCGGTTACTTTTTTAAATAACTTGCTAAAATATTTCACATCATTGAAGCCTGATTTTCCAGCCACTTCATACACCTTTAATGTAGTGTGAAGTAATAGCTCCTTTGCCCTTTTGATTCTAAGATCAATGACATAATCAATGAAATTTTGCTCAAGATATCGTTTAAATAGGATACTAAAATAATTTCTGCTTATATGGATATGATCGGCAACATTCTGGAGAGTCAAATCTTGTGTATAATGTTCATGAATATAGTGAAGCGCTTTGTCCAAAAGCTCGTTTTCCGAATAAGGCTTACTTTTCTGACCTGATAATAGCTGGTGACATTCATCGATTTTATTCATTAAATGTTGCCGAAGATCATTAAGAGACTCGCATACCTCTATTTCAGAACATTTCTCCATTAATAATGCATGATCTAATGATAAAAAAAGTGTTGTTAAAATATCACATGCTTCACTTTTAATTGCGTCAGGTGTCATATTTTCACTAGCCCATAGCTGATATCGTTCCTGTAGAAAGGATTTAATCTTAGTTTCTTCATACGGCAAAAGCCCCGTTATTTGCCCTTTTCGAATGGGCTCAAAGGAATTTTGCTCTGGTGCTTGATATAAAAAAACATGTTCATTTTCATGAAAAAAGTGTCGTTGTGATGCAAAAAGACTGCGCCTATAACTGTCAAATATGCCGGACCATTCAGTCATAACATCATATCCAAACGAAAAAGGTATCTTTGTCTGCTTTTCAATGTTAGCTATTAATTGTTGGGTAACAGCTAGAGGATCGCTTGTTTTTTTTATAAAAAACAAAAGCTCATTTTCCCCTATCGGAAAACAAACCCCATCTTCTTCCATATAAAAGCCTTCTTGGATTTCTTCAAAGATCAGACTTTTATATAAAAAACCATACTTCTCTTCAACCAATTCACTTTGTTTCATTCTCATGCAAACGACAAGGAAAGGAGGATGACATCTCACTGTAATACTGTTATCATTCTCCGTCTGTTTTTTAAAAAGAATTCTTTTCATCTCAAGTTCAAATTTTTTTCTTTCCTGAATTTGCTCCGTACGTTCAACTATATCTAATTTTTGTTTAATCGTTTGCTCTTCATCTATCTTTTGTACACATTTTTGAATGGTCATTAAAAAGGATTCCGGTTCCAAAGTTGGTTTTAAGAGGTAGTCTACTGCACCATGTGTCAGACCTTCCCTCACATACTCAAATTCATTATAGCTGCTAACCAACACAACCTTTAACTTTGGGTTTAATCTCAATGCCTTTTTCATTAAGGTTAATCCATCCATAACAGGCATTTTAATATCAGTAATAAGGATATCAACACGATTGGTATTTTCCATCGCCTGTAATGCTTGCTGACCATTTGAAAAGTCACCTAGTAACTGGAGATTCTCCCTTTCCCAATTAATAGAGGATTTTAACCCAAATCTAATAATAGGCTCATCATCAACAATTATGACGTTATACATGTTATTCACCTCTACTTTTTAAGGATCAATATTAGTTTCACAATCGTACCTTCTTTGCTGCTTTGGAGTTCCACCTTTGAGTCTTGATGAAAGTAGAGCTTTATCGAATCATACACATGCCTCAAACCGATTCCTACAAATGAATTTGTCTCATTAGGAGATTGTTTTAGCTGTTTTAGTAACTCATGATCAAACCCTATGCCATTATCCCGAATTTCGATTTCAACACCATTATTGATTTCCCTTCCAGAAATAGCAATTGTCCCTTCTTGACCCGTAGGAACAATTCCATGGAAAATGGCGTTTTCAACTATTGGCTGTAAAACCATTCGTGGAATTAAAAATTCTTCTAAACCTTTATCAAATTGAGTATGCAAAAAAAAGGTTTGCTCATAACGAATTTGTAAAATAACCATGAACTTTTTAATCATTTCAAGCTCTTCTTTGATCGTTATAAACGTACCTGTCTTGCCCATATTTGCTTCTAACAAAAGAGATAAAGCCGATAGTGCATGATTTGCCCGCTCTGTTTGTTTGAATTGTACTAACCAGCGGATTGTACTCAATGTATTAAATAAAAAATGGGGGTTGATCCGATGTTTAATCGCTCGCAGCTCCGCTTCCTGCTTTTGAAACTGCTCCTCTTTCACCTTGTCCAGTAAATGCTCAACCTGGTTGATCATCTTATTAAACTGAATACTCATCATTCCGATTTCATCGGTTGAATTCACGCTCGTTCGAACATTAAAATTCCCTTTACCAACAAGCTTCATTTGATTTGTAAGGACTTTGACTGGCTCAGTCACTCTTTTAGCTAGTATAACCCCAATAAATATAGCGACAATTCCAAACAATGCAGAAGCTAAGATGATGATCCTTTGGATCGTTGAAATTTCACCTGTAATTTCGCTTACTGGTACAACCCCTATAATTGACCAGCCATTCCCAATTTGCTGTTTAACACCATAATAATTAATTTTATTTTCTTTATATTGAAACTCTTGCTTATTATTTAAGATGTGCTTACGTAAATCTTTATTTTCAACAGGAGAATTAATCGTTTGTATATCAGAATCTATCATTATAGTACCCTCTTCATCTACAACGAAAAAATGACCTGTTTTTCCTAACTTTAATTGATTAATTTTTTCTAAGATGGCATTCCCGTCCAAACAAACTTGGATATAGGCAATATTATGAAGGTTATCGAAATCCTTCATGACCCGGCTTATAGGCAGAACAAGATCCGTATTTTCACCTGCACCGCTGAAATGGTCGTATTGAAGTCCTTCCCAGACTAATTCACCATCTTTTTCAATTGATTTCTTTACCCAATCCAGCTCAGGGAGGTCTACCTTCGATAATTTAAACGGCGAAAACGAGCCGCTCCCCCAGCTTGTACCGTTATCCTTTAATACATAGATAATTCTTACAAAAGAACTGGAATAAATAGTTGAGTTTAAATAAGATGTAATATATTCTTGGCTGGATTCAAATTCTGCGGGTGAAAGACTTTCCTGTAAATCTTTTTTTACAATTTCTTGAATCCGTTCATTACTATAAATTAGGTCTGCCATATCACTGCCATTAGAAAAAATATAGGAAAGAGAATCAGCTGCTTGCCGGGCAATCTGAAGAGATGATTCTCTAACATTTTCTTTTACAATATCTGATGCAGAATGATAGAAAAAGAAACTACTAAATATCGTTGGGATTAAACATACAATAAGAATCGCAACGATCACTTTCGCAGCAAATCGTTTTTTTAAAAGTTCATTTATCATTGTTTAATCCCTCTTTGTGCAAATATTCTTGTTTTTATCATATATTCCGATTTCATATCAAGCAAGCAGTGATTAAGTTTTTGAGCTTTATCCTTTTATTGCTCCTTCAGATTGACCGCCATGGACAAATTTCCTTTGGAAGATGATATATACAATGATGACTGGCAAAATGGCAATGATTGAAGCAGCAAAAATCCATGCCCAGTTACTTGCATACTTCCCTTGAAACATCATTAATGCAATAGGTAATGTCCTCATCGCTTCATCCTTGATGATGGTTAAGGCAACAAAATACTCATCCCACGTACCGGAAAAAGAGAAGATGGCCATTGTTCCTAGAGCCGGCTTCGAAAGCGGTAAATAGATTCTTTTAAAGATGGTCCAGTTTCCGCCTCCGTCCATTAAAATGGATTCTTCCAGTTCTTTCGGAACGGTCTCGAAGAATCCGCGTAAAAAGAACGTTGAGCCAACAACCCCGCCGCCGACATAGATAAGCCAAAGACCCCAATATGAATTCACTAGACCTAATGATTTAATGACTGTAAATTGAGGCACGATGGCTAATACAAGAGGAATCATCATTGTAAACAGGAATATTCTAAATAAAACGTCCTTTCCAGGAAAGGTAAACCGTACGAATGAATAGGCAGTCATCGCTCCTAAAAAGACACTTCCAATCGTCGCTACCCCAGCAACTAGTAAGCTGTTTAAAAAATAACGGAAAAAACTATTTTTATTCCAAACAATTTCATAGTTATCAAGATTAGGAACTGCTGAAAAAACTTCATGCGGGCGCGGTAAAGAATAGGCTTCATTAATAAATGTTGTTAAGACCATGTACACAAATGGCGTTATAAAAATCACAACTCCAAGGATAAGAACCGAATAAACAATTATTTTTGTTAATATATTTGCTTTCATTTTCATCCCTCCCCAAACGCCTACATGAAACGTTGATTTCCAAGTTTTTTCTGCTGGGTAAACGTAATGAAGAAAATTGTTAGCCCCATCATCACTCCTAAGGCTGAAGAATAACCAAAGTTAAAATTGCTGAACGCTTCTTTATAGATCATGCTTTGCAATACCTCAGTCTGCCCCATGGGTCCTCCGTTCGTAATAAAATATACCTGCGGGAAGAAGTTAAATGCACCCATTATTAAGTTAATGAACACAAATGCAGTGATTGGACCTAACATTGGAATCGTAATGTGTCTAAAAGATTTAATGCCGTTGGCACCATCAATTGCAGCGGCTTCGTATAAATTTTTTGGTATTCCTTGCAATGCTGCTAAATAAATCACAACTGTCCAGCCTACCGTCTTCCAAATATGAAATAACCAGATGACAACCATTGCTGTCCATTGGTTTTGCAGCCAACTGATCGGCTCATCTATCATTCCTAAATGTACGAGTCCATAATTTATTAAGCCATTCACACCATCAGCGAATAAATAGCGAAAAAGAAACGCAACAACAATCCAGGACGTGATAATCGGCAAATAGTACAGTGTCCTGAAAGTAATCTTGTATTTTACAAATTGCAAGTTAATCAGACATGCAAAAAAGAGACCTAAAAACCAATTGATTGGAACTGTGACAACTGTATTTAAAAATGTATTTCGAACAGCATATAGAAACGCTGGTTCTGAAAAAGCCTTTTGATAGTTTTCAAAACCGACAAAAGGGCTCTCTGCCCCAGGCATAATTTTGTAATCCTGAAAGCTCATCACAATCCCTTTCATTAACGGGTAGATGACAAAAACACCTGCTCCTGCTAACCCTATTAAAAGGAAAGGCAGTACCTCTATCCATTGCTTAAGACCTGTTTTAAACCGTTTTGAAAAAGGCTTTTTGGGAATGGCCATCGAAATAGTATGGTCAACATTGTTTTTAACATGATTAGGCAGCATAAAGCTCCCTCCTTCCATTTCTTTTCATGAAAGAAGATACTCACACCGGCTTATGAAAGAACCTGGTGAAGTACCTTCTTTTATCAAACTACTTCTGAAGCAGGGCATCTGCCTTCTTTGCTGCATCGTCCATCGCTTCTTTAGCACTCATTTTTCCTCTTATTACTTTTTCAAAATTCAAGTTAATAACTTTTTCAGCCTCTGACCATTGAGGAATAGGCGTCCGCGGCATTGCTGTTTCCAGTTGCTTCACATAATTTGCAATATAAGGATTTTCTAAGACAGCAGGGTCATTCGCAGCTTTCATATTAGTTGGAATTAAACCAGATTCGGCCATCAATTTTTGCGGTTCTTCTGTTAACATCCACTTAGCAAATGTCCACGATTCTTCTGGATGCTCAGATCCTGCGAACATAACCAAATTTTCCCCACCGATAACTGAACGGCTTCCACCTGGACCTTCCGGAATTAACCCGCTCAGTGTTTTCTCAATAGGATTGAATTTACTTCCTTTTTCATTTCCTAAAACACTATAAAACCATGGACCATCGTCAATCATTAAATACTCATTGTTCTTCATGCCATCCCATGCTCCTGGTTCACCGCCAAGAATAGTAGCAGCAACAAGGCCATCCTGATGCCATTGTGCAATTTCTTCAACGGCCGCAATGCTTTCCGGACTATTTAAATATCCATTAAATTTTGTATAATTCTCATTTGTTAACGTACCGCCTAAGCTCCAAAAATAGGGCAGGAACCCCCAAGAATAGCTGCCCCCAATTCCAATACCGCCTTTTGCACCTGATACGACAGCCTTTCTAGCAACCTCTTTTAATTCCTCCATCGTTTTTGGCGCTTCGGAAAATCCGGCTTTTTCTAATAACTCTTTATTATAAATAGCAATTTTCGTATTCGTATTCACAGGTACACCATAATATTTTTCGTCATATAAGTTAGTAGTCATAGCTGATTCAAACACACTGTTTTTTACTTCTTCAAATCCTTCAAACGAACTTACATCCTGCAAGGCGCCCATTTTAGCAAATTCAGATACCCAGACAATATCCATTCGCATTAAATCCGGTGCTTCACCGCCTGATACACCGGCGATTACTTGTTGTTTTAAGCCCTCATATGGCATGCGAGTCAGCTTTAATTCAATTCCAGGGTGTTCTTCTTCAAACAACGGCTTAATTTTTTCTTTCAAGATGGCTTCTTCTTGATCACTATATGTGTGCCAGTATTCAAGCACAACGTTCTCTTTATTCCCCCCATCACTACTACTTGATCCTGTTTCACTTGACCCGCCGCTGCATGCACCAGCAAAGAGCAGGATTGAAATGGATAATCCAGCAACTAATGATTTTAATCGTTCCATTCCTTGAGCCCCTTTCTTGTATTTGTGTTCATTATCTATGAAAATACCGCTTATAGTAACCGCTTACATTATCGAGATAGTGTCTTATATTTTGCTTTTTGATTATAAATAATAGACAAATAACAAAAAAGGTGTCGTTCATCTCTTGTGAAGGAAATTTACAACACCTTTTTCAACTAAAATTTTAACTAAAATGGAGGTCCCTTATAATCGAGTAGGAGGGGGTGACTAACCCCCGACCTCTCACACCACCGTACGTACCGTTCGGTATACGGCGGTTCAATTAAGTTTGACGTAGAAATTCATATCTTTGATATAAACTTTTAAGCCCAC